>NZ_AXAL01000017.1 GCF_000472785.1 Mesorhizobium loti CJ3sym | reverse complement strand
TCGCCTGTATCCCGTCCAAAGCCAACCGCAATCTGCCGATCCCGCACGACACCTTGCTCTACAAAAGCCGCCATAAGATCGAGAACATGTTTGGCAGGCTCAAGGACTGGCGGCGCATCCACACACGCTATGACCGCTGCGCCCACACCTTCATGTCCGCGATCTGCATCGCTGCAACCGTAATCTTCTGGCTCTGATCAATGAGTCCTGAGCCTAGATCATGCGGGAGAGCACTTCGTCTCGTTTGACTATATGATGCCAAACGACCGCGGCCAGGTGCAACGAAAGCGCGGCGAAAAAGACATAGGCGCCGTAGTGATGAGCCGTCGCCAGCAAGCGCCCGACATGTCGATTTTCGGGTAAGAGATTCGGCCAGTTGAACAGTCCGAACCACGGCAAGCTGCGCCCTTCGGACGCCGAAGTGACATAGCCGGACACCGGCATCGCCGCCATCAACAGATAGAGCGTGCCGTGCACCATGTGGGACGCCAGCCGTTCATGCCGTGGAGGCGCGATCGTCCGAGGCGGCTCCCCCAGCATCGCGCGCAGCGGTATGCGAAGCACGATGAGCACCAGAGCCGTCATCCCGAGCGATTTGTGGATGTCCAGCAAGAACTGCCGTTCGGCAGATCCGGGTACGAGATAGGAGCAGTAAAGTCCGAGCGCCAAAGCCGCGATTATGACTAGTGCCATGAGCCAATGTACGAGCCGTTGTACCCAGTGGTATCGGATCGGCAGGTTCGCGATGGCCTCGATAGACGCTGGGCTCATCTGCTTGTTTCCCTTGTCGATGGCGTCTTTCGCCGCGGCCTGTGGCTCTCGGCAGCCAAGCGTTCCGGTGATTCAGGAGAGGGAATTAGCGTTAAGCAGTCCGCCGCACGAGTTAATATTCTGTATGAAACGCCAGGGCCGGCGGCCCCCATGGCGCCGCGTGCCTTTCGCGTCGTTTTCGAGTTGGTCTCGAACACCGCGCCTTTGATGGTGGTGAATTGCTCTCGCTCCGAGGTGGCCAGGAAAGGGCTCTCACCTGGCCAGGTCCCACTCCTGAAAGCAGTGCTTGATCGCTTTCAAGGAAGGCAGCTGCAGCTTTGGCAGATCGAGTTGCTCGAACATCGCCTGGTATTTCTGGCGGTTCTTCGGCGTGGTCACGGCGATGTGGTGGATCATGTCCCATTTGATGCTGTCGCGCCCGCCCGCCAAAGCGCCGCGCCGCTCTTTCTCGAACAGGGTTCGCCTGAGATAACGCAGCAGACTGGCCGGCGTGGAGATGTCCAGCAGGATCAGTCCCGTCGCCCGCTGGAACCGTTGCGGCATGCAGATCGAGTAGTTTCCGTCCATCACCCAGCGCTCACCGGCGATCGCTGCGTCATGCAAGGCGATGAATTCGGACTTGGGACGCGGTTCCCAGTCGGTGTTGGGCAGATGGTAAAGCAGATCGAGGTGGACGGGCTCCAGGCCACGCTTGCGGGCAATCGCGTCGGCCAGGGTCGACTTGCCGCTGTTGGAAGGCCCGAGGATGCATATGCGGTTTCCAAGATCCGAAAGATTCATCCGATGTTGCCCGTACAAGGATGCAGCTTGGCGCCAACAAGTTTCTGGAGCGGCCTGTCTTAGCCAGGCAGGGTGAACTTCTTCTGCTTGTCCGGCTTGCCGCAGTCGCGGCGCTCGATCGACCGATTCATGGCATCGATCTCGCCTGACGCCTTGTCGCTGTCGCGCTGCGCCTTGGAACGCATGTCGGGCGTGAACGGGCCGAAACCCATCGCCGGATTGTTGAAGGCCGGTTTCGCGGTCACCGGAAGGTTGTTCTGCTGCGCCAACCCATTGCGCTGCGCCAGCAATTGATCGCATGGAATCGTGTCGTATTGCAGCGAGGACTCTACGTTGGCGTCCTGCCGCTCGGACATCGAATTGCCCACGCAGCCGGCGGTTGCCAGGCAAGAGGCCAAGATCATCATGTTCCAGCGCATCTGATATGCTCCCTCCTGATATCCCGCGCGCCCCGTTTTACCCGCGCACGCGAATCGGGCTTTTTCGCAGCAGATGCTTAGCAGAGACTGGCGGGACCATACCCCTTTTGGGGGCAGGAAGGATCGCCGCATTGGCCCGATTGTGAACGCTTCAGGCTGCGTGGACTTTGCCGGCCACAACGACCAGCCCGTCGACCGGTTCCCGACGATCCTGCCGGATCACGGTTGTTTCCAAGGATAGGATCGAAAACCCGTTGGCGGCCAGGATTTCACGCACATAGGCTTCCGAATGAGCGTAGCGGCGCGATGGCTGCAACAAGAAGTCGCCACTGCCACCCAACCTCTCGACGGAAAAGGCGAACAGACCATCCCCGGCAAGCAAGCCGGCAATCGTCTTCAAAATGCCGTCGAGCGCGCCGACATAGATGAAGACGTCGGCCACTGTCACCAGCTCGGCTTTCGGGCCGGCATAGGAAAAATCCCGCAGATCGGCCTTGCCCAGGAAATCGTAGACGCCCTTGGTCCGCGCCTGCTTCAGCATTCCAGTCGAAATGTCATAGCCTTCCAGCCGGTCGGCAATCGGCCGCAGCCTCTGCCCCATCAGGCCGGTGCCGCAGCCGAGATCGAGCGCCAGCGGGAAGCGACCTGGCCTTGCCGTTCGAATGGCTTGATCCAGCAACTCAGGCAGCCGGTAACCCAGCCTGTCGACCAGTGATTCATCGAAGCTCTCGGCATAGTGGTCGAACAGTGTCTCGACGAAAGCGCTGGGGAGCGCGTCGGACGCCGGCGCCTTGCCGATCAATTGCAGGTTCAGCGCAGCACCCTGACGATCCGTCGGATCGAGTTGCAGCGACACCGTCCATGCCTGCGCGGCCAGATCCGAAGCACCCGCCGCCTGCTGCATTTCGCCAAGGCGGAACCAGCCCATCGCCCATTGCGGGGTGAGTTCCAGAGCACTGAGCAGCAATTCCGCCGCCGCCGCGTGATCGCCATCGGCATGCAGCATCTCGGCATAGTCGGCGCGGCGATCGGCGTTCAAGTCACCGGACGAGGCCTGGAGCGGTTTCATGGCGATGGGTCCTGCCGGCGGATGGAGCCGACGGTGCTGTATGCGGGTGTCAGCAGTCTCTGACAACAGGCTTCCCGCCGCGGAATTATATCCTATCTTGGCATAATGCGCGCCAGCGACCTGCTTCATCCCCGGCCCGAGGGCCTCTATTGCCCGCCGGGCGACTTCTTCATCGACCCGGTGCGGCCGGTGAACCGGGCGCTGATCACGCACGGCCATTCCGACCATGCGCGTTCCGGCCACCGCTCGGTGCTGGCGACGCAGCAGACGCTCGACATTATGGGTCTGCGCTATGGCGAGGATTTTGCCGGGACGACTCAAGCAGCACGCCTCGGCGAGACCATCGCCCTCGACGGCGTCAGTGTCAGCTTCCATCCGGCCGGCCATGTGCTGGGCTCGGCGCAGATATCGGTCGAACATCAGGGCATGCGCATCGTCGCCTCCGGCGACTACAAGAGGCGCAGGGATGCGACCTGCGCGCCGTTCGAGCCGATCCGCTGTGACGTGTTCATCACCGAGGCGACCTTCGGCCTGCCGGTGTTTCGCCATCCACCGGATACGGAAGAGATCGCCCGCCTGCTGAAATCGGCGGCGCAGTTTCCCGAACGCTCGCATCTGGTCGGCGCCTATGCGCTGGGCAAGGCGCAGCGGGTGATGCGGCTGTTGCGCGACGCCGGCTATGACAAGCCGCTCTACATCCATGGCGCGCTGGCCAGGCTCAGCGAGTACTATCAGAGCCAGGGCATCGATCTGGGGATACTCGAACCAGCGACGGTGGAGGGCGGCAAGCAAGATTTCGCCGGCGCCATCGTGGTAGGCCCGCCATCAGCCTTCGCCGACCGCTGGGCGCGGCGCTTTCCCGACCCGATCTCGTGCTTCGCGTCGGGCTGGATGCGCATCCGCCAGCGCGCCAAGCAAGGCGGCGTCGAGCTGCCGCTGATCATCTCGGACCATGCCGACTGGGACGAACTCACGACCACCATCAAGGAGACCGGGGCCGAGGAGATCTGGGTGACGCATGGCCGCGAGGAAGCGCTGGTGCGCTGGTGCGAACTGGAAGGCATCGCAGCAAGGCCGCTGCATCTGGTGGGGTACGAGGACGAGGGCGATTGATGGCATGAACCGCTTCGCCGAACTTCTCGACCGGCTGGTGCTGACGCCGTCGCGCAACGGCAAACTGACGCTGCTGGTCGACTATTTCCGCTCCGTGGAAGATCCGGATCGCGGCCTGACGCTGGCCGCCATCACCGGCGATCTCAATATCGCCGCGGTCAAGCCGGCGATGCTGCGCACGCTGGTCACCGAGCGCATGGACCCGGTGCTGTTTGGCTATTCCTACGACTATGTCGGCGATCTCGCCGAGACGGTGTCGCTGGTCTGGCCGCAAACGCCGGGAAATATCCCGAACCGCGAGCCGACGCTCAGCGAGGTCGTCGCAAAACTGCAGGCGGCAAGCCGCTCCGACGGACCGAAGGTGCTGGCGGGGTTGCTTGACAGTGCCGGCATCTCGTCGCGCTTTGCCATCATCAAGCTGGTCACCGGCGGCCTGCGCATCGGTGTCTCGGCGCGGCTCGCCAAACAGGCGCTGGCGGATTTCGGCAAGGTCGATGTCGCCGAGATCGAGGAACTCTGGCACGGGCTGTCACCGCCCTATGCGGCGCTGTTCGCATGGCTGGAAGGCAAGGCCGACAAACCCCGGAATACGGCATTGGCGCTGTTCAGGCCGGTGATGCTGTCGAACCCGGTTGGCGACGGCGATCTCGAAAAACTCGATCCGGCGGATTATGCCGCCGAGTGGAAATGGGACGGCATCCGCGTCCAGGCGGTGGCGGAAGGTGACATCCGCCGTCTCTATTCGCGCACCGGCGACGACGTCTCCGGCGCCTTTCCCGACCTCGCCGACGCGATGAATTTTTCCGCAACGCTGGACGGCGAATTGCTCGTCGGCGATCCGCGAGAGGCGACAAGAAGCTTCTCCGACCTACAGCAGCGGCTGAATCGCAAGACGGTGACACCCAAGATGCAGCAGCAATATCCGGCCTTCATGCGCTGCTACGACCTGCTGCAGATCGGTGACGAGGATTTGCGCGCGCTCTCTTTCCGCGAGCGGCGTGGCCGCCTCGAAGCCTTCATGAAAACGCTCGACCCCGGCCGCTTCGACCTGTCGCCCTTCGTCACCTTCACGGGCTGGCAGGCGCTGGAGGCGCTGCGCCGCGCGCCACCGCATCCGATCATCGAAGGCGTGATGCTGAAGCGCTGGGATTCGCCCTACGTCGCCGGCCGGCCGAAAGGACCCTGGTTCAAGTGGAAGCGCGATCCGCACACGGTGGACGCCGTGCTGATGTATGCCCAGCGCGGCCACGGCAAGCGCTCGAGCTTTTACTCCGACTACACGTTCGGGGTCTGGTCCGGGCCTGAGGGCGAGGAGGAACTGGTGCCGGTCGGCAAGGCCTATTTCGGCTTCACCGACGAGGAGCTGAAGCAGATCGACAAATATGTCCGGGACAACACGGTCGAACGCTTTGGGCCGGTGCGTTCGGTACGGGCGGACCGCGACAATGGCCTGGTGCTGGAAGTCGCCTTTGAGGGGCTCAACCGCTCGACCCGGCACAAATCCGGCGTCGCCATGCGCTTTCCCCGCATTTCACGGCTGCGCTGGGACAAGCCGGCCAAAGAGGCCGACCGCATCGAGACGCTGCAGGCGCTGCTCGACCGCTAGACGCCCGAGGCGGACGTCCTTACGGCTCGATCGAGACGCGAATCTCGTAGATGTTGACCGCCTTGCCCTGCTTGTCGAAATCGGAATTGACGGCGATGGTTCCCGCCGAACCCGGATGCTTGTCTGGGAATTGCACGTCGAACAGATATTCGTTGCGCTGCTGGCCGACCGCGTAGCGCTTGCGGCCGCAATCGCCGAGTTCACCAAAATTGCAGTCGACGGAGATCTGCGTGTCCTTGCCGTCCTCGGCACGGGCGATGATATCGAACACGGCGTGCTTGCCGGCGAGCTTCTCCAGCACGCCCTGCCCGACATCGAAAGCGACCGCCGAACCGGAGGGGCCGGACTGGATGCGCAGGAACGGCCCGCCGTCGTCCTTCATCACCTCGGCCTTGGCATCCGACGGCGCGGCGACATGTGTCGGGTCGGTCGGTGAAAACACATTGATCCAGTCGCGCGACTGGTCCGCCGCACCGGGCTTGGCCGGCGCGTTGGCGCCGTCGGCCGGCGTGAAATCGTCGCCTTCGACGGTTGGCGGCGCCTCCGGCGGTGCCGTGTCGAGCTGCGCCGCTGTCTTGAACACGCCGGTCTGTATGGCGAAGAACACGCCGATGCCGATCGCCGCAAGCAGCGTCACCGTCAAGAAGATGGCGGTCAGCGGCAGGCGGCGTCCGCGAATGCGGCGCTCATCGCGATCGGGGGCCACTTCGCTCGCAACTCCCGTGGCGGCAGGCGTGGACATGTCGATCGCCGGCGCAC
This sequence comes from Mesorhizobium loti CJ3sym, assembly GCF_000472785.1. GTDB lineage: Bacteria > Pseudomonadota > Alphaproteobacteria > Rhizobiales > Rhizobiaceae > Mesorhizobium > Mesorhizobium loti_E. Next base: position 165,330 of record NZ_AXAL01000017.1, on the reverse strand, counting down.
CGGGGAGGGTCGCGTCCGGCATGATGTCGGGAACGACCGGCAGCACGCGCGAGCGCGCCGCGTCGGATGCGGGTTGCCCGGGTCCGTCGACAGCGACAGCGGGCGATGGCGTCTTCTGACCGATCTCGATCGCGGGCGCCGCAGTGGCCGAAGACCCGGCCGCCGGTGAATCGACCTGCGGGCCGCCATCCGGCACCGCCGGCAGGAACTCGGATTCGATTTCGGTGATTTTCTCCTGGATCGACTTGCGGCGCTTGATGGCGACTTCCACGGTCACACCGGGATTGGCCTGGAGCGCACGGTCGAGCGCGGCAAAGGCCGACCGATAGACCCTCTCGCGGAACGCGCGGTCCTCGGCATTGCCCTTCTCCATGGCGTTCCGGATCGCTTTTTCGATCGCGTCCAAGCGAAGTCCCTCTGCAAATTCCCCAACTTCCCTGATGGTTAGCGGTAGGCGACCAATCAATCAACGGGCGGGCGGCGCATTCTGCCTCGACGGGCCGTCCAAAGTCCATCTTGGCGATGTTCCGGCAAACAAAATCGGGCTACGTCGGCGATTCCAGCCCGCAGAGACGCGCAACCCCCCGGTTTCGATCGCGGCGAACGCTCATGCATGATTTGCCAAGTCGCATCTTGAATTCGTGGCCGGTTGAGTCTATCACCCAGCCCATCTTGGAGGCTCTGGCCTCCCGGGCCGCTTTAGCTCAGTTGGTAGAGCACCGCATTCGTAATGCGGGGGTCAGGTGTTCGAGTCACCTAAGCGGCACCAGAATTCTTAAGGCTTTGCCGACCCGAGTGATCCACCTTCCTCATCGATTGCCTCGGCGATGTATTCCCTGAGGTCACCGACCTCCTCTTGAATGTCCTCAGCCGCGATGCCTTGGTTCTTCGCATCGGCGATGCACTGGCTGGCCAGTTCCTGCGCGACGTCAACGCCAGCCGGGACCAGGGTCGGCTGTTCGACAACGTGTTCTTCGATCCAATCTCCGACGAAATGCGCGGCTCGGTTGACGATGAGGTCGGCGTCTTCGGAAAGGTCCGCCTCGGTCTTCAGATCATCCTTGGTCAACGCCTTCATGGGACTCACCTCAAAATGGACTTGGCTGCAACGTTCACGGGCCGCCAAAAGATGCATCGGGCTGGCGAAAAATCACCGTCTCTCGTGTCGGGCTCTCAATTCCGAGGGTGCCAACACTGCATCGCGGGGAACAGTTCGTCCTTTCGCAGCGTTACAGGGCACGCTTTGGATATCTTTCCGAGCAAGGAGCGGGGCTATGACGGGCGAGGCATCCAGCACTCCAGTCGAAATTGAGTAAGGAGCGCCGCGTGGCTTCGAAGGCGACAAGGAGCCCGCAGCCGACCGGCATGCGATCCTCGTTGATCGACGCAGAAGCGGTCAGTCGCGCCGCGTCAACGACGCAGGACGACAAGGCGACCCTGCGGTCGGAGCACGGAGATCGTGGGCGCGACGCGGCCTGGCCGTCACAAATCCCGGCACTCGGCTGGAAAGATATCTTCTGGCGGCTTTGGGAAGAATTCAACAAGGACCGCGTCCTGCTGGTCGCTGCCGGGGCCACCTTCTACCTGCTGTTGGCGCTGTTCCCAGCGCTCGCCGCATTCATCTCGATATACGGCTTTGTCGCGGATCCGGTCACGGTTGCCGACCATGTCGCCTATCTCAGCGGATTGCTGCCGTCGGGCGGGCTCGACCTCATTCGCGATCAGTTGCAGGCCCTGGCCAGGCAGAAATCCGGCACTCTCGGCACCGGTTTCTTTGTTGGCCTCGGCATAGCGCTGTGGAGCGCCAACAGCGGGATGAAGGCGCTTTTCGATGCCATGAACATCGCCTATGAGGAGCGCGAGAAACGCAGTTTCATAATGCTCAACCTGAGGTCGATCCTGTTTACGGTCGGAGCGCTGCTGATCGGTATGGTGATGTTGCTGACGGTGGGCGTGGTTCCAGCGCTTTTGCGCTTCTTCTACCTTGATGCCTGGAAGGAGACGCTTGTCGCGGTATCGAGATGGCCGATCCTGGTCGGCGCCATGCTGACCGGCATTTCCCTGCTCTATCGCTTCGGGCCGAGCCGCGAACACGCGAAATGGCGATGGCTGAGTTGGGGCGCCTTGATTGCGACGGTGGCGTGGATTGCGGCTTCCTGGCTGTTCTCGTTCTACCTGCAGCATTTTGCCAACTACAACGCCACATATGGGTCGCTTGGCGCCGTTGTCGGCCTGATGATGTGGACATGGATTTCGGTCATCATCCTCATCGCCGGCGCGGCAATCAATGCCGAGATGGAGCATCAGACGGCAGTCGATTCGACCACCGGCCCGGCCCGGCCGATGGGCAAGCGCGGCGCTGTCGTTGCCGACACGTTGGGCAAGATCGCGGATTGATGTGTTACTGCACAACAGTCCGTACGAACGGCTGCTGCAGCGTCCCGCGCATGGCGCTGCTGCAATGCGGATAATGCGTGCAGCTTGACTCCTCATCCAACGCACAGCGATATGCACGATGCCAGACGGGGTTGGTCAGTTTGCAAAAGTCGTGTTTCTTCTTCGCTGCGGACAGCAACTACTTCCCGTATGCCTGCCTCGCGGCACTGCGCGTAACCAATGTCTCTGCCCCGATCGACGGGTTCATCCTGCAGATGGGCGTCGGCCGCGACGATCTCGAAATCGCGCGAAAGCTGCTTGGTGACCGGATCAGCTTTATCGACGTTTCAACGTACCTGTCCGACTTCGCCGCAAAGAATGGCAGGCTTGGGCTTTCCGCCTACATTCGCCTTTTTACCGACGAATTGCCTGAGTTCGCGTCCTATGACCGCATTGTCTATGTGGACTGCGATATCCTTTTCAACCGCTCGATCACGGATTTGGCCGACACCGGACTGAAGGCGCCGCTTCTCGCCGCACATGATATTCCGTCCTATTTCGATATGACCTATCGGCGAAGGCTGCCCTTGCGGCCGGGTGCCCCCAAGTTCAATTCCGGCGTGCTGGTGTTCAACATGCCGTTGGTGCGAAGCGGTGGCTTTTTGGCCAGCTCCCGGCGATTTGCCGTCGACCATCCCGAGCTCTGCCAGGCCTTCGATCAGGATGCCCTGAATGTTGCCTTTGAAGGGCAATGGCAAACCATGCACCCTACCTGGAATGTCATGACCAATTTCAGTGGTCAGATTCCCTTCCGTCAGGCCTGTGCCAGGCATTTCAGCTGGGGAAAGCCATGGTCGGACAAGCCTCTTGGTGTCGAGCCGGAAGCCTTGGCTATTTATCGCGGGTTGGCGAAGGGGACGCCATGGTCACCTCGCTTCGACCGGCATGCCTGTCATGTCGGGAATTTCATCAAGCGGTTCGGCCGGACGTTCGATCCGTTGATCGGCTTTCTGACCAAGGACGAAAAGCTGAAACGGCGATCGCGTTTCGATGCCATCAAGACCAATGATTTGTTCGCATCCCATGCGGATCAGGAACTCCTGGCCGTGCAGTATCCGGAGAAGGCGGCGGGCTATACCTAATAGCGCGCGTTCAAGGCCGGCAAATCATATCCGGCATTGTCGAGACCGGGGTTTGGTGGGACACTCCCTGGCCTCAGCACGGGAGGTCCAAAATGCCCAACACTTTCAAGACCGGAGACGTCGTCAAGCTGAAGTCGGGAGGCCCGAAGATGACGGTCAGCGATGGCGCCGCTTCGGGCATGTATCTCTGCCACTGGTTCAACAAGGATGGCGACGTGTGGACCCCGCAGCATGCGGGCTTCAAGTCGGAACAGTTGGTAGCCGCCGACCAATCGACGTAAATCGGGGCGATCGACCCAGGCGACCGACGGATTTCCCCCGTTGCGGCGTTTAACGGTTGAAGCGTGACCATGGCAAAGGCTGTGGCCAACGCGCCAACCGGAGATGCCGAAGCATGAAATACCGTTTGATCCTTGCCGCTGCCTTGAGCCTGCTGACCGTCGCGGCTCTCGCCCAGACAGCGACACAGCCTCCGGTCACCACGCCTCCCGCTGCCACGCCTCTTGGCGCCACGCCCCCCGCCGCTGCCGCGCCAGAAGCCAAGTCGGAACTCACGCTGGCCAAGTTCCAGAAGCGGCGGGAGAGGGCGATCATGGCCGCCGACACGGACGGCGACGGCAAGATCAGCCTCTTGGAGTGGGAGGCCTCTCGGGCCAAACTTGACGCCAAGGGTGACCCCGCCAAATCCTTCGCGCGCATCGATTCGAACCATGACGGCTTCATCGATCGCGCCGAACTGGATGCCTTTTTCGCCAAGCGCTTCGCCAAGCTGGACAAGAATGGCGATGGCGTGCTGACGCCGGACGAGATGCCAAGCCACAAATCCGCTCTCAAGCCGGCGCAATGACCAAGAGGCTATGACGCGCAATGGATATCGGGAGTGCGCCAGCCGATGAGCGCCGATCCGGACGAGGAGCTTGTTCGTCGGGTCGGTGCTGGCGATCCCGCGGCGGTGCAGGCGCTGGTCGCGCGCAAGCTGCCGCGCATCCTTTCGCTTGCCGTGCGCATGTTGGGCGACGCGGCGGAGGCCGAGGACGTCGCGCAGGAAACCTTTGTGCGTATCTGGCGTCATGCCTCGAGCTGGCGGCGCGGCAATGCGCGCTTCGACAGCTGGATCCACCGGGTGACACTCAATTTGTGCTACGACCGGCTGCGCCGGCGCCGCGAATGGGTGACAGACGAATTGCCGGAAATGGTCGACCCTGCCCCGCTTCCCGACGCCGGCGAAGAGCCGCATCGGATCGAGCAGGCCTTGCAGGCAATCGCGCCGCGCCAACGCGAGGCGATCATCCTGGTCTACTATCAGGAGATGTCCAACATAGAGGCGGCCGCAACGCTCGAGATCAGCGTCGATGCGCTGGAGAGCCTGCTTTCGCGCGGCCGGCGGGCCTTGCAGATGATCCTGGCCAAGGACGGCGTCCGTGACTGAGAAGAGCGCGACCATCAATGCCAGCCATTCATCGCGCCTTGCAAGCGCCGGCTGGGGGCCGGTTTGTCGCGTTTCCAAACCGCGTGGGCACGCGGAACCAATGGGCAAGGGGAAGACAAATGGCTGAGGATACTGAAGACGGACCGGCAATGGACGCCAGGCGTTTCGCGGCGCTCGCCGAAGCCTATGGCGGCGATTTGCGGCGCTGGCCGGAAGCGGAGCGTAAAGCTGCCACGACCTTTGCTTCAGACGAGGCGGGCCAGGCCATCTTGAAGCAAGCCGGCAGGCTTGACACCCAGCTCGACAGCCACAAAGTCCCACATCCCGGCAAGGCGCTGCATGACACGATCCTGCGCGTCGCCGACCGGCACCTCGTCCAGCGCCGGCGACAGCGGTTCTGGTGGCTGGGCCTGGGACTTGCCGGTGTTGGCCTGGCCGGCGCCATCGCCGGACTGGCCCTGGTGACCGTCGTCACGCCCGAGGTTCAGCCCGACCACTATGTGCTCGATGCCAATGCGACGGCGTTCGGCGATGCCGGACCCGAGGCCGACACGATCGAGGAAGACCTATGAGCACAGGCCGTAACCTCGTCATCGCGTCGGTGGTGCTGAATGTCTTCCTGGCCGGTGCGCTTGCCGGCGGGGCTGTCTGGATAAGAAGCGGCAAATCGGGCCAGGGCTATTCGCTGGAAGCGGCCGGCGGCAGGCTTCCCGACCAGCAGCGCATGCTGTTCCGCAAGGCACTGCGCGAAATCCGCCGCGAGTCGCGCGACATCATCCTCGACGGCCAGCAGGCCAGGCGCGAGGCGGCCGATTTGCTGCGCCAGCCCGTCCTTGACACCGCAGCCCTGTCGGCGGCGCTGGAGCGGGCCCGCAACGCCGACATCACGGTGCGCACGAGGCTGGAGCAGCGCATCATAGAGTTCGCGGCGGCAGGTTCCGCCGACGATCGGAACGTGCTGGCGGAGGGGCTCGCAAGACGCGGCGGGACGCAGCCATCGACGACGCCAAAAAAATCGCCCTGACGACCGACGGAAAATGCCGACGGGGCCCGTTTAACAAATGAAGGGCAGAACCTGCCGGACCATCTGGCACCGACAGGTTTTCAATCTCGGACAACTTCGGAGCATGGTCATGAACTATCTGACAAAATACGCGATCACCGCCGCTCTCGCGGTGACCGGAACGGTTGCTACGGTTGCGGCATCCTCGGCAATGCCACTGGCGCCGCTTGCCGGCCCGGCTCTGGTCGAGCACGTCGCCTGGGGTTGCGGGCCTGGCTGGCATCCCAATCACTGGGGCCGCTGTGTCCCCAACCGTGTGGTGGTCTACCCGCACTATTACTATGGGCCCGGCCCCGCCTTCTACGTCTGGCATCCGCATCACCACTGGCATCGCTGGCATCACTGGTAAGGGCTACAGGGCCGGCCACGCCGGCCCCCACGACCCCAGTTGAACAAGCACGAAACGGCTCGAACGGGCTTCTTGCGTGTTGTGCAGGAAGCCCCAGCAATGGAGAGCTGACTTGGCTATCCCGGCGCCCAATTCCCCGCCAGATCCAGCTCTCGTTGCCTCCAACCGCTTCGGGCTTGGAGCAAGGCCGGGCGACCGCGCCAGGATTGCCGGCGACCCGCGCGGCTACCTGAAGGCCGAACTGCGGCAGCCCGACATCGCGCTGATCTCGCTCGATGATCCGGCCTATGCCGGCCTGCTGGGCAGCACGTCAGCCATCCACGCCAGCATGGCGGCAAATTTCCAACGCAAGCTCGACCGCGAGCATATGGCCACTGCCCCAGCGCAGCCGGCGACGGCGAGCGTGCAGGCGATGTCTGCCCAGGCCGCATCGGCCCAGGTTACGCCGGCCCAATCCGTACCGCCGCCCGCAGCTCCGCCCAAACCGGCACCGCCAATCGAGGCCACGCTGTTTCGCGCCGAGGCCCAGGCGCGCTTCGACAAGGCCTTGCGTGCCGAGGCCGGCTTCGTCGAACGTCTCGTCTATTTCTGGTCGAACCATTTCTGCGTCTCGGTAGCGAAGGACAACATTGTGCGGGCCAGCGCCGGTGCCTTCGAACGGGAAGCCATCCGCCCCTTCGTGCTCGGCCACTTCGCCGACATGCTGATGGCGGTGGAGCGGCACCCGGCGATGCTGTTTTATCTCGACAACCAGCAATCGGTCGGGCCGGACTCTCGCGCCGGCAAGAACCGCCAGCGCGGGCTCAACGAGAACCTCGCCCGCGAGATCATGGAGTTGCATACGTTGGGCGTCGGCAGCGGCTATACCCAGGCCGATGTCACCAGCTTCGCCCACATCCTGACCGGTTGGACGATGGCCGGACGGGAAGGACGGCTGGGCGAACCCGGCAGTTCCGTCTTCAACGCCAACGCCCATGAGCCGGGCGACGCGGTGCTGCTGGGCAAGACCTATCCAGCCGGCGGCATGGGCCAGGCCGAGGCCGCGCTCAACGACATCGCCAGTCATCCGGCAACGGCACAGCACATCGCCACCGAGCTCGCCCGCCATTTCATATCGGACGAGCCGCCGCCGGCGGTGGTCGCGCGGCTCGCCAAGGTGTTCACCAAGAGCGACGGCAATCTCAGGGCACTGGCGTCGACCCTCATCGACATGCCGGAGGCGTGGTCGACGCCCTTGGCCAAGATGCGTTCGCCCTTCGACTATATCGCCGCCATCCGCCGGGCAACTGGCCCCGGTCCGGCGATCGATCCCGGCCAGTCGCTCAACTGGCTCAACGCGCTCGGCGAGCCGCTCTGGCAGCCGCCGGGGCCGAACGGCTTTTCCGACCAGGCGGACAGTTGGGCATCTGCCGAAGGCATGAAAATCCGCCTCGATATCGCCTGGCAGGCGGCCCGCCAGGTCAAGGACATCGGCAATCCCAACGACATGCTCGACGCCGTCGTCGGCCCCTCCGCCTCGCCGGAGACACGGCAAGCTATCGCCCGCGCCGAGTCCAAGCAGCAAGGCCTGGCGCTGCTGCTGATGGCGCCGGAATTCCAGAGACGATAGTGCCCGCCAAGATACCCCCGGCACCGACAACTCCAGTGGAGACCACGTCATGAGCCTGCTGTGTGAAACCCCTCACCCGTCCCGCCGCGCCATGCTGATGACCGGCGGCGCGCTGTTTGCCTGGGCCTATCTGCCGCGTTTCGCCCGGGCCGCCGACAATCGCGATCCGCGCCTGATCGTCATTGTCCTGCGCGGCGCGCTTGACGGCCTGTCGGCGGTCGGTCCGGTCGGTGATCCCGACTATGCCGGCCTGCATGGCGATATCGCTCTCTCGCTCACCGGCCCGCATGCGGCGCTGCCGCTGGATGGTTTCTTCGCGGTCAATCCGGCAATGCCGGTGTTCGCCAGGCTGTTCAAGAAAAAGCAGGCCGCGGTGGTGCACGCCGCCGCGACGGGCTATCGCGAACGCTCGCATTTCGACGGCCAGGATGTGCTGGAAAGCGGCTTTGCCGGCCCCGGTCATGTCGCCACCGGCTGGCTCAACCGGGCGCTGGAAAACCTGCCGGCGGGTGATCGCGTGGCAACGCTTGGCGGCTTGGCCGTCGGGCCTTCGACGCCGCTGGTGATCCGCGGCGCAGCGCCCGTGCTCGGCTGGGCGCCGCAATCGCTGCCGGCGCCGGCCGGCGATCTCGCGACCCGGGTTCTCGACCTCTACCAGCATCGCGACCCGGTGCTGGCGGTGGCCCTGCGAAAAGGCCTCGACGCCGACAAGATGGCGTTCGACGACCAGATGGGCTCCAAACCGATGAAGCCGAAGGGTGGCCTCGACAGCGCCGCCGGCATGCGGCAGGCCGCGCAAGGCGCCGCCAGGCTGATCGCGGCCGATGATGGGCCACGGGTTGCCGCACTCGCCTTCGACGGCTGGGACACGCATGTCAATGAGGGCGGCGCGACCGGACGGCTCGCCACCTTGCTCGGCGGCCTCGACGGCGCTTTCGAGGAGTTCGAAAAGGGCCTCGGCGAGCGTTGGAAAGACACGGCAATCGTCACCATCACCGAGTTCGGGCGCACGGCGCAGGTCAACGGCACCGTCGGCACCGATCACGGCACCGGCACGGTGGTGCTGCTCGCCGGCGGCGCGATCAAGGGCGGCCGCGTCATCGCCGACTGGCCGGGATTGAAGCCGGCACAACTTTACGAGCAACGCGATCTCGCCCCGACCAGCGATGTCAGGGCGGTGCTGAAAGGGCTGCTCGCCGACCAGTTCGGGCTGTCGGCTGCCGTTCTTGGCGACAAGGTGTTTCCGGAGTCCGCCGCGGTGACGCCGATGCGAGGCCTCATTGTCTGAAGCGCCACCGCGAACTTGAAACTCACGCCGCATGGTCCGGCATTAAGGTTAAATTCACTATAGATTTGTTCTTGCAGCGCAAATAATCGAAGAGTTTCCCAAAACTATGCTGAGGCATATCAATGGGAAAATTTGCAGCTCAGCTTCAACGTCTCTTTTGGCTACTCTGCCATCCGGTGACGTTGGCCGTGATCAGTCTTGCTGGTGTCTTCGCCGCCAACCGGGCCGAGCACGAATGGCTTTCGGTGCCCTTCTCGCTGGCGCTGGTGGCGGCCCTTGCCGGACTTCTGTTCCTGTCATCGGGGCGCCTTGCCTTCTCCGTCTATCTCGCCTGGATGGGCATCGCCTTCGTCACCGTGGTTTCGGCGATCAAGTTCAGGATGAAGGGTTTTTCGCTGCACTTCTACGACGCGGTCTTCGTGTCGAGGGATCCGGAAGTGTACCGCTTCCTGCTCGGCTCCTACCTCTATCTGATCCTGCCGGTTGTCATTGCGCTGGTGCTCGGCATCGCGGCCGCGATCCTGTTGTTCCGGATCGACCGAAGGATTGGCTGGCCGGTGTCGGCACGCGTTCTGGTCATGGTCGCGCTCGCCATTCTGGTGCCACTGACCTTTCCGGCCGAGGCGTCGAAGGACCGCTATTTCTACTATATGCAGGGCCGGCACATGTCGGCCTTCTTCGTCTCGCTGCTCGATCTGCGCAACCTGGTTGTCGAGCAGGCATTCGAAAAGCGCCTGCAGGCCGTTGCCCCGCAAACACCTTTCACCGACACGGTCGACTGCGGTGATGAGGCGAACCTTCCGGATATCTTTTTCGTGCTGAGCGAAAGCCAGTCCGATCCCGGCAACTTTCCTCAGGTGAGCAGCGGGGCAGGCTTCCTGCAGAGGTTCGCCCCCAGGGCAGGCACGCCGCATCCAATGCAGGTCGAGACCTTTGGCGGCGGCACCTGGATCACCAATCTGTCGCTGATGACTGGCCTTTCAGCCGCCGATTTCGGCTGGCGAAGCCCGTATCTGACGATCACGCTGCAGGACAAGGTGGCCGGCGCCCTGCCGGAGGTGCTGTCGCGCTGTGGCTATCGAACCGCCGTCATGACGCCGATGGATTTCACCTTCGTCAATGAAGGGCCGTTCCTGAAATCGATCGGCTTCGAGACCGTGCTCGACATCAAGGACATCGCGGCGCCCTTCTATCATCTGCGCGACGTCTTCTACTACCATGCGGCCGAGGCGTTCATCGCCAGACATCGCAAGGAGGACGGCCGCCCGCTGTTCCTCGAAATCCAGACCATGTTCCCGCACTCGCCCTATGAGGGCCGGATGGAGCCCGACCTGAAGGTCGCCGACGAGCCTTTCTCGGGGGATTTCCAAGTCAACGAATATCTGCGCCGGATAGCTGTGGCGCGTGGTGACTTCCAGGATTTCCTCGACGACCGCAAGGCGGATGCCGGCAAACGCGGCGCCGTGGTGCTCGAGTTTGGCGACCACCAGTCGTCGGCGACCAAGCCGTTTGTCGATGCCATCGCCGGCGACGACGCCCTGGCCATGCCGGATTCGATTGCCTACCGCACCTTCTACACGCTCACCACTTTCAACCACCCGCTCAGCCATCCAATGCCTGAGATGGCGCCGCTCGATGTCGGCTTCCTCAGCGCCAGCCTGCTCGATGCCGCCGGCCTGCCGATGTCGCCTGTCATGACCGACCTCGTGCGCCTGCGCGACCATTGCGCCGGCAGCTTCCATGGCTGCACGGATCGCGCCGCAGTGGATGCGCATCTGCGCCGGCGCGTCGATTCAGGCCTACTGCATCTGTTCCCGCAAGCCACCCCACTGCGTGTCCGTGCCCAACAGCTTCAATCAGTGGCCGCCGCCCGTTAACACGGCGCAATGGAACCCTGGTGGCGTCACAGGGGACGCCACCTTTGGCGAAAACGCCGATACCGCTTTGGAGGCGGCGCCGCGTCGATCCGCTCCGTAATTACCAGTGGTGGTGCCAGTGGTGGTAGTGATGGTACCGCCAGTGTCCCGGCCGGACTATTATCACGCGACGACGGTTGGGCACGCAATTTCCCCACCGGTTCACGTGCCAGCCGGGGCCGCATCTCCAGCCGACGCTTTCGATTGGCAACGGAGCGGCGCTAGGCTTTGCCATGGGCAGGGCCTGCGAGCCGACGCTCGAAAGCGCCAATGTGCCTGCTGCGACTGCGATTGGCAGAATGTATCTGGTGAGCATAGTCTGTCCTCCAAGGTTCCACATTCACGAGAACGTTATAGCACCCCGCAGGCTGAAGCCGTGCGAGTGGTTCCATCACATATTCGTTAGCGGACAGAGCGCTCGCCAAGCGACGACGCCACGGTCCTCAGCGCGGCGTCGCCTCGTCGTCGCCTCGATCAGGCGACCTCGACCTTGGCGGCGGGCGCGTCCTCTCCCCGCACCAGTTTGGTCACGCCGGCGAAGTCGAGCTTGCCCGAACCGAGCACCGGCACTTTCGGGACGACGCGCACTTCGGCGGGCACCATCAGGTCCATGGCGCCATTCGCCTTGGCGAAGGCCAGGAAGTCCGCGCGGGTCGCGTTGGCGGCCTCGGTAATCAGAATGAGCTTCTCGCCCTTGCGCGCATCCGGCACAGAAGCAACGGCCGACAACGAGCCTTTCCACATTTCGCCCGCCAGCGCCTCGACCGCGGCCAGCGAAATCATCTCGCCGCCGATCTTGGCGAAACGCTTGGCGCGGCCGCGAATGGTGATGAAGCCGCCCTCATCGATAGAGACGACGTCGCCGGTGTCATGCCAGCCGTCCGGCAGCGTTTCGAGCACGCCCGGCTTCTCGGCGCGCAGATAACCCGCCATGACATTGGGGCCGCACACGAACAGCCGCCCGCCATCGTCGACACCGGGCACCGGGTCGAGGCGGTATTCCATGCCCGGCATGATTTTGCCGACGGTTCCGGAACGGTTGTACATCGGCGTGTTGATGGAGATCACCGGCGCGGTCTCGGTGACGCCATAACCTTCCAGGATGCGCACGCCGAACTTTTCCATATAGGTCATACGCGTGGACGCCTTGACCGGTTCCGCACCGGCAAAGCAATAGCGGATCGAGCGGAAGTCGTAGGGGTGGGCGGTGCGCGCATAGCCGCTGAGGAACGTATCGGTGCCGAAGATGATCGTCGCGTTGGAGGCGTAGATCAGTTCCGGCACGATGCGGTAGTGCAGCGGCGACGGGTAGAAATAGACCGGCACGCCCGAGATGAGCGGCAGCACCATGCCAGCCGTCATGCCGAAGGAATGGAAGATCGGCAGCACGTTGAACACCTTGTCGCCCGAATGGAAATCGATGCGCGAGGCAGCCTGGGCGGCGTTGGCCAGGATGTTGCGATGCGTCAGCACCACGCCCTTCGGCGTGCCTTCCGAACCCGAAGTGAACAGGATCACCGCCGGGTCGTTGGGCAAGCGCCGCGCGCGCGGCGTCGACTTGCGTAAGAGGCCGAGCAGCTTATCCTTGAGACCGATGGTTTTGCGCAGATCGTCGAGCCAGACGATGTCGACCGAGCGGCCGATTTCCTCGACCACCGCGCCGAGCTTTGCCTGCTCGACGAACGCGCGGGACGTGAGCACAGTCCGGACTTCGGCGGCCTTGCAAGCGGACAGGATGTTGGCGGCGCCAGCCGTGAAGTTGATCATCGCCGGCACCTTGCCGGCCGACATCACACCAAGCAGCGTGGCGCATGAGCCGTTGGCATTGGGCAGCATGATGCCGAGCGTCTGCTGATCGGCATAAAGGTTCTGGAATTTCTCGCCAAGCACGGCAGCGGCCGTGAGCAGCTTGCCGTAGCTCAGCGAACCGGTGACCGGATCCTGCACCGCAAGCTCTCCCATGCCGCGTTCGTTCGCTGTCTGGATGATCTTTTCCAGGACCGTCTTGTCGATATCCTGGGTGCGGAAGACGAGGTCCGACATCACCTGATAGAGAGCCGCCCCTGCCGCGGCGCGGCGTTTGCGGCCCTTCAATTCCGGCGGCACTTCGAGCTTGACCGGTTCCAGAATGGTCACCTTGACCTTCGGGAACAGCCGGCGGCGAACATGCTGCGACGACAGCCGCGAGAAGTAACTCTTCTCCAGCCCGTCGATGCGCACCGGCACGACCATCGAGCCCGTCTTGTCGGCCACCATGGCGGCGCCGTCATAGACCTTCATCAGGCCGCCGGTGACGGTGATGCGGCCTTCGGGGAAGATGACCAGCGGATCGCCGCCCTGCACGACCTTGATCAGCGTGCGGGTCGACATCGGCTTGGCCGGATTGAGCGGCAGAGCGCGGGCAAGCTTCATGAACGGCTTCATCCACCAGGCCTGGGCGATGGTGTAGTCGATGGCGAAGACCGGCTCTTCATCGGTCAGCGTCAGCGCCAGCGGGCCATCGAGGAAACTGACATGGTTGAGCGCCAGGATCGGCGCTTTGCCGGCCGCCTTGAGGTTGTCCATGCCTTCGACCTCCAGGCGCAGGAAGGCGCGGAACAGGATGGAGACGAAATCGCGGAACGCATTGGTCGGAAGGAATTTCAGCATCAGCCAGGCGGCGACGGCGTTGGCCACGGCGAGCCCGAACAGAATGCCGCCGGTGGAGACTTTCGTCTGGATCACGGCGACAAGAATACCGCCGACCGTCATGAAGCCGGCATTGACGATGCTGACGGCAGCGACAACGCGGGCGCGGCGCGCTTCAGGCGACCAGGCCTGTACCGCGGCGAAAGTCGGCACCACGAGGAAGGCGCTGGCGATGGCCATGCCGGCAAGGTCGATCGCAACACGGATCGTGTTCGGTCCGGCGAAGAACAGGGCAAGCGTCTCGGCCCTTGGCGAAGGCTGCATGCTCCAGATGGTCCAGGCCAAATGCAGGCCGAACAGCGCCAGCAGCGCCGTGCCGACCGGTGCGGGCAGAAGCACGATGCGCCCTTGCGACATCCATGCGGCAATGGCGGAGCCAATCGCGATGGAGACGGCAAACACGGCGAGATAGACGGTGACGGCGATCTCGTCGCCGCCGAGGGAATCCTTGATCAGCGTCGGCAGGATCGACAGCACGATGGCACCGATCAGCCAGAACCATGAGGTCATCAGGCCGGCGCGCCAGATGCGCGTGTCGGTGCGCAATTCTGAGACCTGACGCCATGTCGAACGGAAGATGTTCTTGTCGATGACAAGCTCGGGCGCCGCCGAACCGGTGGACGGAATGTAGCGGCTGACGAACCAGCAACCGACGGCGAGCGCCATCATGATCGGTCCGAACACCGTGACGCCGATGCCGTCGGCTGAAACCACGCCACCGGCAATGGTGCCGCCGAGGATGGCGGCAAACGTAGCCGACTCGATCCAGGCGTTGGCCTTGGGCAGTTCCTTGCGCTCGAGGTGATCGGGCAGGATGCCGTATTTGATCGGTCCGAACAGCGCCGAGATGATGCCGAACATCAGCAGCGCCGTCATCAGCACCGGGATCGACGAGAGCGCGATACCGGCGACGGAGACAGCAGCGGCGGCAATCTCTGCGAATTTGAGCCTGCGCGCGATGAGCGCTTTGTCGAACCGGTCGGCAATCTCGCCGCCAAGGGCGGACAGAAGCAGAAAAGGAGCCATGAAGACGGCCCCCGCCAAGGTGACCAACGAGGCCGCCTGACCGGCCGCCAGCGTGAAGAGGATCAGGAACACCAGCGTGTTCTTGAGAAAATTGTCATTGAAGGCGGACAGGAACTGCGTCCAGAACAGAGGCGCAAAGCGCCGGGACAACATCAGATGCGTGTTCATGGCGATTTCCATTTGGCGGAACCCTGCGACGGTGTGCCTGGGCTCTGCGGGTTGAAGGCGCTGTTTCAAACTCAGTGATAGTCTTGAGCTGGTTAAACTTCCTTACTGCGCTTGATGCCCATCCATGGCTTTCTGTTGACCAGAAATGAACATCGTTCACAATTGCACCCTATCAGATTTTGAACATTGTTCAAGCGGAAAATGAACAGCGTTCACCTCGCCTGAAAACGAAGCCTGCGGCCGGTGATATCTGTCAGGGTTAGGGCGCTCCAGTGGCCGGATTTGATCCGAGCGTCGCCACCGTCTTCAGCGCGCCGTCGAGCATGTCGCCCTTCTCGTCCTTCAGTGCCATCTCGCGCAAACGCCGGATCCAGTCGGCGGCGTCGGCACGCCCCTTGACGAGATCGAGCGCCGACAGCACCCGGTTGAATTTCGACTGGGCGCGGACATGGGTGTCGCTATAGCCCTTGATCAGCCGGCGGCAGTTGAGGATCTCGACGGCGAGCGCATAGTCCTGGGCCACATATCCAAGTGCCAAGGCATACCAGCGATCGACATGGGTCATCTCGACCTTGTGGCGCAGCAGGCTGCGGCGCCAGCGGCGCAGGCCGCCGATGAACCACAAAGCGGCGAAACCAGCAAAGCTGTCGGTGCGGATGCGGCGGCCATGGTTGATGCGGCGGTCGAGAAAGGCGGCAAGTTTCGGCCGGTTCTCGATGTAGCTGCCCAGCCCCGCCGGCAGCGTACCGCAGAATTCCTCGATGCGCGGATGGAAATATTCGGTCACCTGCAGGATCGAGCCGTCCTTGACGCCGACCTCCTTGCGCACGCGTTTGTCGCGCGTCGAACGCGTTTTCAGATCGGCAACGCGGATCATGTCGTCGTAGCACAGCGCGTTGGCGAGATGCTTGGCGGCAGCAATGGACAGCGCATGGGCATCGTCGGTGCTCTCCAGCGCAACGGCCTTGTCCAGCCGGTCGAGATACTCGCGCCCGTAGGCGATGTCCTGATAGTCGACGACCTTTCGCAGGCCGCGGAGCGCCATGTCCCGCACGGCCACGGGCATCAGGTCGATGCGGGCGGCCAGGGCCTGCCAGCCCTGCAACAGGTTTTGCGGGCCGGTCACACGCCCCGCGCCCAGGGCGGATTCGACAATCGCCGGCTCTGCCACCTTTTGCGCCGGCGCCGCAGTGCCGCGCGCGCGATCATAGGCGGCGCCGAAGGCAGCAAGGCTGGCCTTGACGCCTCGGCCGCCGGCACCGATCGCCTGCTCGTAGCTTTCACGCGTGAACGGCAGTGCATCGGAACCGGCCAATGCGCCGAGCAGGCTGGCCGAAATCATCGAGCCATTGTCGGCGGCGATCTTTTCCATGTCGAAAGCGATGAAGCGTTTCGATGCGGCCTCAGCCGTTGCATGCACCTTGGACGACGAGGCCCGGCCATCGCCCGGCTCGATCTTCTCCGACACGGCGGCAATGCGGTGCGAGGAAGCGATCAGCGTGGTGCGTTCCGGGGTGACGAAGCCCCTGATGATGGCGCGGCCGGCCTCCATCAATTCGGCGGCGATCAGGATGTCGACGTCGCCTTGTGAGGGCGACAGCGCGAAGACTGGCAGCCGGCCGGTGTCACGGGCCATCTCGATGTAGTAGATCGTCGCACCGGTGCGCTGGGCGACGCCGGCGACCGAGGTCGACTGCGCAACGTAGCCATTGCGCTCGGCGACGTCGGTGATCCAGTCGGCCAGCACGCCGCCGCCCTGGCCGCCTACGGCAAGCACGGCGAGCTTGATGACGCGCTCATCATTCTGGGCGCCGGCCCGGGCGCGAAAGGGCGGGACAGCGTCAAGCATCGGCGAAGGTCAGGCGCCGGCTTTCGCGTCGGCGCTGCAACAGGCCGATGGTGGCGCGTCGCGCGGATTCGAGGAAGCGGTCCCAGCGGCTCGGATTGTGCACGACATCGGCGCGGTAGAAGGAGGGGCAGAGCACCGCCGCATCGGCAACCTCGCCGCAATTGCCGCAGCCGACGCAGCCCTGGTCGATACTGGCGACCGGATCATCGCGCAGCGGATCGTCGAGCGACTTCACCGACAGCGACGGGCAGCCGGACAGCCGCATGCAGGCGTGGTCGCCGGTGCAGATGTCCTCGTCGACGCCGAACTTCGGCTTGACGACCCTTGTCCCGCCCTTGATCGCCTGGTCGACCAGCGGCTTTTCGCGGCGCTGGCGGTTGAGCATGCATTCGGACGAGGCGACGATGACCTTCGGCCCCTTCTCGTCCGTCGTCAGCGCCTCGCGCAGCGTGTCCTGCATCTTGGTGACGTCATAGGTGCGATCGACATGGCGCAGCCATTTGACGCCCATGCCTTTCACCGCCTCGGTGATTGGATGCTTTGTCGACTTGGTCTTGTTGCCGGCGCGGGAGGAAAGAATGTCCTGGCCGCCGGTGGCGGCTGAATAGAAATTGTCGACGATGACGATGACGCCATCGTTCTTGTTGAACACCGCGTTGCCGATCGAGGAGGTCAGGCCGTTGTGCCAGAAGCCGCCATCGCCGACGAAGGAGATCGAGCGGCGCTTGGCATCGGGCGAATTGAACGCCGAAGCAGAAGCCGGCCCGAGCCCGTAGCCCATGGTGGTGGCGCCGAGTTCAAAGGGCGGCATGATCGAGAACAGATGGCAGCCAATATCGGAGGCAATGTGGTGCTTGCCGAGTTCCTGCTCGACCAGCTTTGTCGCGGCAAAAATCGGCCGTTCCGGGCAGCCGATGCAGAAGCCTGGCGGACGTCCCGGCACGACGTTGATCAGATCCGCAGTGTCGACGCCGTCGCCGACCTTGTTGGGCGCGCGCACCTCGCCCGGCAAGAGATGCGGCGCCTCGGCGCGCAGGAAGGTGCCTATGCCGTCGAGCATGACCTGACCGGTATATTCGCCGGCCATCGGCAGATACTCCTTGCCGACCAGCCTGGTGCCGCGCCCCGCCTTGTGCAGCATGGCGGCGAAAGCCTGTTCGATATAATTGGGCTGGCCTTCCTCGACGACGAGCACCGCCTGCTTGCCTTCGCAGAAAGAGAGGAACTCATCGTCAATCAGGGGATAGACGGCGTTGAGCACGTAGAGCGGCACGTCGGTCTCACCATAGGTGTCGGCAAGGCCGAGACGCTGCAAGGCGCGGATGACGGAATTGTACATGCCGCCCTGCATGACGATGCCGACCGAGCCATGATCCGAGCCGAAGAATTCGTTGATCTTGTTCTTGCGGATGAAATCGACCGCAGCCGGCCAGCGTCTTTGCACCTTTTCCTTCTCGTGCAGGAAGGAGGCTGGCGGCAGCACGATGCGGCCGGTGTCGCGGCGCGGCGCGTCGAGCGCATCAGCCACCGTCATCGGCGGGCGCTTGTTGTCCTTGGCGATGAAATGGCCGTGCACGTGGCAGCAGCGGATGCGGACCTGCAGCATCACCGGCGTGTTGGAAATCTCGGACAGTTCGAAACCGTCCTCCACCGCCTTGACGATCGACGGCAGGTTCGGTCGCGGGTCGAGCAGCCAGACCTGGCTCTTCATGGCGAAGGCATGGCTGCGCTCCTGCATGATCGAGGAACCCTCGCCATAGTCCTCGCCGACAATGATCAGCGCGCCGCCGGTGACGCCACCGGAGGCAAGGTTGGCGAGCGCATCCGAGGCGACATTGGTGCCGACGGTCGACTTGAAGGTGGCGGCACCGCGAATGGGGTAATGCACCGAGGCGGCGAGCATCGCGGTGGCGGTCGCTTCCGAGGCGCTCGCCTCGAAATGCACGCCGAGCTCGCTCAGAATATCCTGCGCGTCGGCCAGCACATCCATCAGATGGCTGATCGGCGCGCCCTGATAGCCACCGACATAGCCGACGCCGCATTGCAGCAGCGCCTTGGTGATGGCGAGAATGCCTTCGCCAGCAAATTCCTCACCGGCGCCGAGCCGGAGCTTTTCGACTTCCTTGGCAAAAGACCGTTCGGCCATTTTTCCAACCTTCCGTTGCCGACCGATGCGGCCGGCGCGTACGTCTAGAGTCCTTGTTTATGCATGTCGTTTCCCCAAAACCGGATCCACTTTTGGGCGACATGCATTAGATGTCGTGCTTGCGAATGTTCTTCAGCATCTTCAAAAGCGTGGCGATGAGTGCCGCATATTCGGCATCGTCGATATCGTCGAACATCGCCTCGAACGCGTCATGCATGGCCGGCCAGGCGCGGGTGAACTCGGCGCGGCCTTCGTCTGTCAGGAACACATGGCGGATGCGGCTGTCGGTGACGCCCTGCTCGCGCCGCACGAAGCCTTGCCCCTCCAGCGTGTCGAGCGTGCGGCTCAAGGTCGACTGTTCGATGACCGTATAGACAGAAAGATCGTTGACGGTGACGCCGTCAGTGACCGACAGGACAGCCAGCGTGCGGACCTGCGAAATGGTCAGGCCCTGCTTGCGGAAATCGTCGCGCAAGGTGGCGTTGTAGCGGCCCATGATGCGGTTCATCAGATAGGGCGCGAATTGCTGCAGGCCGATCTGGCCGAGGGTCGAAATGCGCTGGCGTTTTTCCGGAGGCTTCTGGTCCATCAGAGCCTCCCCGCCAGGAGAAAGCCGGAGCCGCCGCCGAGGCCCGCGCCCGGATGGGTCGAGGCGCCGATATGATAGAGGTTTTTGATGCCGGTCTGGTGGTTGCGACTGGTCTTGAACGGCCGCCACAGGAAAGACTGATCGAGGGTCGAGGAACCGCCATAGGGGTCGCCGCCGACCAGATTGATGTTCATCGCTTCCAGATCGGCCGGCGAGTAGGCGCGGCGCCCTATCACGCTGTCCTCGAAGCCATCGATGTGGCTGGCGAGGATCGCTTCGGCGCGGTCGGCATAGGCTTCGCGCAGTGCTTCGTTCCATTGCCCGTCAGCAGGCGCCTGCAGCGTGCCGGCGGCATCGCCCTTGATATGCCGGGGCGCCTCGGGGAGTTGCAGCCACAGGATCGCTTTTCCCTCCGGACAACGCGACGGGTCGAGCGCGTGCGGCTGGCCGACGCAGATGGTCGGCACCTCCGGCAGCATGCCGCGTGCCGCTTCGTTGCAGGCTTTCGAAACGCCATCCAACCCAGGCGTCAGGTGCAGCAGCGCCACCTTGTCCAGCCCTTCGCTGCCGCGCCAAACCGGCGGCTTGTCCAACGCGTAGTGGATTTGGAAATTGCCTTTGCCGTAGCGATATTTCCGCGTCGCCTCGACATCGGCTTTGGGAGCATCCGCGCCGAGCAGCCGGCCGTAAAGCTGTGTCGGCGTAACCGAGCAGATGACGTTCTTGTTCGCCGTGATGATTTCGCCCGACGCCAGCCGAACGCCGGTCGCGCGGCCATTGATCTGAACAATTGAGGCGACATCGGCTCCGGTGCGGATGTCGCCGCCACGTTCCCGGATCAGGGCTTCGAAGGCGGCGAGCAGGTTCTTGGCACCGCCCTTGACGATCGGCGCGCCGGCCGCCTCTAAAGCGAAGGCGATGACCTTGGCGATCTGGCCGGAGAAGGTATCCTCGGGGCCAAGTCCGGCATGCAGCACCCAGGGCGCCCACAGCGCGCGGATGGTCTCTGACTGGTAGGTACTTTCCAGCCAGGCGCGCGCCGGCACGAGGGCTTCGCCGAGAAAGGCGGCAAGGCCACGCGGGCCACGCCTCCAGGCGTCGCCGGCCAGCAGCTTCGCTGTGGGATAAGACCACAGGCTACCGCCGAGCAGACCGAACAGCAGGCCGGCATTGCGTTCGATGCCGCCGACATCGTCCGCGTGCCTATCACCATCGCCGGCGGCGAACGCGTTGAGGGCGGCGATATTGGCGGCGCGGTTCGTGCTGAGCACGGCATGGCTGCCGTCCGGCCGCAGCACGCCGGTCGGCGTGCCGGTGTGGCAGAACTCCAGCCCGTGCCGGGCCAGATCGCCGCCCAATGCAGCAAAGGCCGGCGAGGTGATGAACAGCACGAAGGTCGTCGCCATCACATCATGAATGAAGCCGAGCGCGGTGATCGCCTCGGTGCGCATGCAACCGCCGATGCGGTCGTTGCGCTCAAGCACGAGCACCTTGGCGCCCTTGGCGCCAAGCATCGCCGCGCAGACCAGCGCGTTGATGCCGCTGCCGACGATGATGTGATCGGGCTGGCTCACCTCGGCGTGCTTTCGCTTAACCTTTCGCGACGAGCGCCAGCGCGCGGATCGGGCTGCCGGTGCCGTGTTCGATCTTGAGCGGCGCCGCGATCAGGATGGCGCCCTTCGGCGGCAGTTGGTCGAGGTTGCAGAGGCTGGCAAGCCCATAGCGGTTGGCCTTGTGCATCAGCGTGTGTGCCGGGAATGGCGGCTCCATGCCGCCGGCCTTGCCGGCATCGGTACCGATCGTCTCCGAGCCCCAGCCCTTGATGTCCTTGCTGATCAGGAACTGGATCGCTTCCGCCGTCGGGCCCGGCGTGTGCGGGCCGGTCTCGTTGGCGTTGAGGAACTCGGCTTCCGAACCGTTGCGCTTGTACCAGTCGGTGCGCATCACCACCCACTCGCCGGCGTTGATCGCGCCATGCTTGGCTTCCCATGCCTTGATGTGGTCGACGGTGAGCAGGAAATCGTGATCGGCTGCAGCTTCCTTGGAGCAGTCGATGACGTTGACCGGGCCAACGAAATTCTGCGCCGGAATGGTGTCGGTGGCGCCGTCCGGATAATCCTTGCCGCTGATCCAATGCTGCGGCGCATCGAAATGCGTGCCCGAATGTTCGCCGAGTTTCAGCCAGTTCCAAGCCCACCAAGGACCGTTCTTGTCGTAACGGGAGATGTTGTGGATCTCGACCTTCGGCGTGTCGACGGCGAGTTCCGGCGGCAGCTTGATCAAGGGCGTGTCAGGACCGAGCGGCGCCGACAGGTCGACCACCTTGATGGCGCCTGAAAGCAGCTGGCCGGCAACTTCGCCGAGGAGTTTTTGGGTGTCCATTGTCTCTGTTCCCTCTTTGTCAGTGATGATCAAGGCTCGTCTCGGCCCTTAATATCCTACTAGACGAAAACATATGCATCTGCAATTATCTTTAAGCATAAAGGAAAATGGAACGGGGCGTGAGCGAGTTCGACGCCATCTTTGTCGGGGCGGGCCACAACAGTCTGGCATGCGCCGCGCATCTGGCGCTCAAAGGCTGGAAAACCGGGATTTTCGAGCGCAGTGCAACAATCGGCGGGGCCGTCCAGACCGGCGAATTCACCCTTCCAGGCTTCCGTCACGATTTCGGCGCGATGAATCTGAGCCTGTTTGCGGGCTCGGCCTTCCACCGGAAATATGCAAATGAATTGAAAGCGCAGGGGTTGGAGTTCGCGCCCGTCGCCGATTGTTTCGCTAGCGCCTTCCCGGATGGACGTTGGTTCGGCGTCAGCAATGATCTGGAAAAAACCGCGACGCGCATGGCTGCCTTTTCAGCCGCCGATGCCGTGACTTGGCGCAAGCTGGTTGCCGCCTTCCCGGCCGAGGCCGAGCATCTGTTCCGGCTGCTGGGCTCGCCGATGAGCGCCCGCGCGCTTGCCGGCACCGCCTGGAACCTGTGGCGCAAGAAGGGCATGTCCGGCGCGCTCGACACCGGCCGACTTTTGCTGTCCTCACCCCGCGCCTGGCTGGAGGAAAATTTCGAGTCGCCCCACGTGCGAGCGACGCTCGCCACCTGGGGCATGCATCTCGACTTCGCCCCCGACATCGCCGGCGGTGCGGTGTTCCCCTATCTGGAATCGATGGCCAACCAGAGCTTTGGCATGGTGCTGGGCAAGGGTGGCGCCGACACCATCATCCGTGCCCTGTCGGGCATGGTCACATCGGCCGGCGGCAAGATTGTCGCCGGCGCCGAGGTTGCGGAGATCACGGTTTCCGGCGGCAAGGCAACCGGCGTGCGGCTCACATCCGGCGAGACGCATACCGCGACCAGGGCGGTCATCGCCGGTGTCGCGCCCAAGGCGCTGACCGGCGGACTGCTGCCCAACGGTTCGGGCGACGCCGGCTTCGACACGGCGATGCAAAAATTCCGCTACGCGCCGGGCACGATGATGGTCCACTTGGCTTTGGACGATCTGCCGAACTGGCGCGCCGGGCCTGAGCTTCGGCAGTTCGCGTACGTGCATCTGTCGCCCTCACTCGATGCCATGTCGCGCACCTATCAGCAGGCGATGGCGGGCATGCTGCCGGACGAGCCCGTGCTGGTTGTCGGCCAGCCGACCGCGATCGATCCGTCGCGCGCGCCTCAGGGCGAGCATGTGCTGTGGGTACAGGTGCGCATGCTGCCCTCCGAAATCCTGGGCGATGCCGCGGGCAAGATTGCGCCCGCGCATTGGGACAAGGTCAAGGAGGCCTACGCCGACCGTGTCCTCGATATTATCGGCACCTATGCGCCCGGTTTGCGCAACAAGATCCTCGGCCGTTCAGTGTTCTCGCCCATCGACCTGGAGCGCGAGAACCCGAACCTCGTCGGTGGCGACCAGGTCTGCGGCAGCCACCATCTGGCGCAGAACTTTTTGTTCCGCCCGGCGCGCGGCTATGCCGGCTGGAACACGCCGGTCGCCAATCTGCATCTCACGGGCGCCGCGACATGGCCGGGTGCCGGCACCGGTGCCGCCTCGGGCTTCATGCTCGCGCAACAGCTTGGCGGGAGGTAGCTCCAAAGATTTCATGAAGGCGACGAGAGGCAAGGCGCTGCTGCCCACGAAGCCTGAACCAATGGCCTGACACTGCCGCGCAAAGACAACAAACAACAAGGGGAACGACCATGACAATCAACAGACGCGAATTGCTGGGATACAGTGCCGCGGCACTTGGTGTGGCGGCAGTCGGCCTGCCACAGATCGCCAAGGCGGCGGCCGGTGAACTGACCATCGCCTACAACGTCAACCTGCCGTCCTGGGATCCGACCACCGGACCCTCGGCGGTGAACCCGACGATCCAGGGCCTCTACCAGTCGGTCTTCGACCAGTTCATCCCGCAAAAGCCGGACCTGTCCTTCGCGCCGGGCCTGCTCACTGAATGGGGCTGGAACGACGACCGCACCAAGGTGATGATGACGGTGCGCGAAGGCGTGACCTGGCATGACGGCTCGCCTTTCACGCCCGAGGACGTGGTCTGGTCGCTGCAGCGGGCGGGTGACGAAAAGACCGGCAACCCGATCCAGTTCGTCTGGAAGAACGTCAAAAATTTCAAGATCGACGGCAACAAGATCACCGGCGACGTCGTGCAATTCGACCCGGTCTATTTCAAATGGATGTCGTTCCTGACCGGCTACATTCTGCCCAAAGCCTATTACGAGAAGGTCGGCGCCGAAGGTTTCGAGAAGGCGCCGATCGGCACCGGCCCCTACATGGTCGAGAAGTTCGAGCGCAACGCGTTTCTGCGGCTGAAGGCCAATCCGACCTATTGGGGCGGCAAGCCGGCCTTCGAGAATGTGACGATCAAGTTCGTCACCGACGCGGCGAGCCGCGTCGCCGAAATCGAGTCCGGTTCCTCGCAGGTGACGCTCGAAATCCCGTATGAGGAATATGACCGGCTGATCGCCAAGGACGGGCTGGCCGGCTCATGCAAGAACGTCTCGGACATCGGCATGATCTTCTTCAACAACAAGGACGCCATGCTGGACAAGAATGTCCGCCAGGCAGCCGTGATGGCGGTGGACAAGGAGCTTCTGGTCAAGCGGTTGCTGCGCGGCTATGGCCAGCCGATCGCGACGCTGGAGACGCCGGAATACGCCGCCTACGACCCGTCGATCAAGGTCGAGCACAATCCGGAAAAGGCCAAGGAACTGCTCGCAGCCTCCGGCTACTCACCGAAGAAGCCGGCCAAGATCACCATCCAGACCACCAAGGGCTTCAAGCCCAAGGATTACGAGATGGTGCAGGCGATCGTCGGCATGTGGCGCAAGGTCGGCATCGAGGCGACGATCGAAGTCTACGAGATCGCCAAGCACTACGAACTGCGCGCCGCCCACAAGCTGGCACCGGCGGCCTTCTACAATTGGGGCAATGCCATCGGCGATCCGACCACGTCGACCGGCTTCGCCATGTTCGGGCCGTCGCCGCACTCGTCGTGGAAGACCGACGACCTCGATGCCAAGATCGGGCCGCTCTGGGGCGAGAAGGACGAAGCCAAGCGCATTGCCGGCTGGAAGGCCGTCGACAAGTACATCGCCGAGCAGGCCTATGTGCTGCCGGTGCTGCAGTTCGCACAGCCGGTCGTGCATGCCAAGGGCGTCAAGGTGGTGCAGCATCTTTCCGGCGCGCTGCTGCCGGCACTGATGACGCCGGCCTGATATCGGCCTGGAATTGCCGCGCGCCGTCGTTGCTGACGGCGCGCATTTCCATCGGGCATACGAGCCCCACGGGCTCCTGCAAAGATTTACATGCTCCTGCAACGATTTCTGATCCGTCTTCTGACGATGCTGATCACGCTGTTCGGCGTGGCCGTCGTCGTCTTCGTCGTGATCCGCGTCGCGCCCGGCGATCCGATCGCCATGATGCTGCCGCCCGGCGCGACGGATGCCGACATCGCACGGCTGCGCGCGCTCTACGGGCTCGACAAGACCATCGTGCAGCAATTCTTCATCTGGCTGTCCGGCGTTGTCCGGGGCGATTTCGGCACCTCGATCTCGCTCAGGCAAGACGTGCTCGGCCTTGTCTTCAACCGGCTGCCGGCAACGCTGGAACTTGCCATCGTCGCGCTGCTCATGGCGGTGGCGCTTGGCGGCACGACGGCGATCATCGGCGCGCGCGAACGCGGCACGGCGGTCGAGGCCGGCATCGACATCGCCAGTGGTGCGGCGCTTTCCATTCCGGATTTCCTGTGGGGCCTGGTGCTGATCCTGCTGTTCGGTGTGCTGGTGCCGATCTTCGACATTTCAGGCCGCGTCTCGCCGCAGCTCGACTTGCCCTTCGTCACCCAGTTCTACCTGTTCGAGAGCATTCTGCGCCTGCGCCTCGACCTGACCTGGGATCTCCTCAAACATATGCTCATGCCGGCGGTGGCGCTGGCGTTGCCGCTGGCGGCGATCATCTCGCAATTGCTGAAACAGTCGCTCAAGGAAGTGCTTGACCTCGACTACGTCGTGCTGGCGCGGGTGAAGGGGTTTTCGGAAACGCAAGTCATCCTGCGCGAGGCGCTTAAGAACGCCGCCTTGCCGACGCTGACCCTAGTCGGCGTGCAGTTCACCTTCCTCATCGGCGGCACCGTCATCGTCGAACGGCTGTTTTCCTATGAAGGCCTCGGCAACATGGCGATCGATGCCGTCATCAACCGTGACCTGCCGCTCATCCAGGGCATCGTGCTGGTCTTCGCGCTGCTGTTCGTGCTGATCAACCTCGCCGTCGACATGATGTATGCGCTGCTCAATCCGAGGCTGCGCCGTGGATAAGCCAAGCACCTCAAGGCGCGGACTGAGCCCCAGGCTGTGGCTGGCCGGCGGCTGGCTGCTGCTGGCCTTGCTGGCGGCAATCTTCGCGCCGCTGATCGCGCCGCAGGATCCGCTGGCGCAGGATTTGATGCTGGAGCGGCTGCCGCCGTTCTGGCTCGATGGCGCCGAGCCCGGCTATTGGCTGGGCACCGACAGCCTCGGACGAGATCTCCTCTCCCGGCTGATCTTCGGCGGCCGCATCGCCTTCATCGTCGCCTTTTCCGCCGCGATAGCAGCCTGCCTCGTTGGCTCGACGCTCGGGCTTATCGCAGGCTATTTCGGCGGCTGGGCTGATCGCATCATCTCGCGCATCGTCGATGTCTGGATGGCGTTTCCGCCGGTGCTGTTCGCCATCCTGCTGGTGGCAGTGCTCGGCACCGGCTTGAGCTCTGTCATCCTGGCCATCGCCATCATCGACTGGACGCGATTCTGCCGGGTGATCCGCGCCGAGGCGATGGGCCAGTCGCGCATGGACTATGTCGAGAATGCGCGCATCGCCGGCTATGGCCGCATCGGCATCATGCTGCGCGAGGTTCTGCCCAATGTAGTGCCGTCGATCGTGGCGCTGCTGTCGCTGGAAATGGGCATCGCCGTCATCGTCGAAGCGATCCTGTCCTTCGTCAATCTGTCGATTTCCACCGACGACCCGACCTGGGGCGGTATCATCGCCGAGGGGCGGCTGTCGATCCATCAGGCCTGGTGGGTGCTGGTGTTTCCGCTGATCACGCTGATCCTCACCGTGCTCTCGTTCAGCCAGTTCGGCGAGGCGCTAAAGACGCGCTTCGACCCGGTGCTGCGATGAGCACCTGTCTTGACATCACCAATCTGAGCGCGGTGCTGCCGAATGGCGAGCGCGTGCTGCGCTCGGTATCGCTCTCCGTGCTACCCGGCGAGGTCCGCGCGCTGGTCGGCGAGAGCGGCGCCGGCAAGACAATGATCGGCAAGGCGGTGCTTGGCGTGCTGCCATCAAGCGTGCGCATCGTCGAAGGCGACATGCTGCTCGAGGGCGAGGACCTCGGCAAGTTGCAGCCCAAGGCACGACGCACGCTGATCGGTGCCCGCACGGCGCTGATCCCGCAGGACCCGCTGACCGCGCTCAACCCGTCGCGACGCATCGGCCCGCAAATGACCGACCGGCTGGTGCGCATTCTCGGCTGGACCGTCGAGAAGGCCGATCAACGCGTCCGGCAATTGCTGGATGAGGTGCAGATCCGCGACCCCGACCGGGTGCTGAGAAGCTATCCGCATGAACTCTCCGGTGGCATGCGCCAGCGCGTGCTGATTGCCGCTGCCTTCGCCGCCGAGCCACGGCTGATCGTCGCCGATGAGCCGACTACGGCACTCGACGTCACTGTGCAGAAGCAGATCCTGCGGCTAATCGCTGCGTTGCAGCGCGAGCACGGCACGGCGATCCTGTTCGTGACTCACGATCTCGGCGTTGTCGCCAAGATCAGCCAGAAGGTGTCGGTGCTCTATGCCGGCAAGGTGGTGGAAGAGGCCGAAACCGCAACTCTCTTCGCCGCGCCGCAACATCCCTATACGCGGGCGCTGATGGCGGCGACGCCGCGCTACACCGACCCGTTCGCTTCGCTGAAGCCGGTGGACGAGGCGGTGCTAGCCGGGCTTGCCGCAGAGATCACGGCTGCCGACAAGGCGTGGAGGCGGCCGCATGGCTGAGCCCCTGTTTTCCGTACGCGGACTGAAGGTGGCGCTGCCCGACATGACGCGCAAGCCGCTGATCGGCCGCGCACCTTTGGCCGAGATCCTGAAAGGACTCGACTTCGACCTGCCCAGCGGCTCGGTGACGGGCATTGTCGGCGAATCCGGTTCCGGCAAGTCGACGCTTGGGCGCGCTTTGGTGCGCCTGCTGCAACCGAGCGCCGGCAGCATCAGCTTCGAGGGCCGCGATATCACCCACCTGCCGGAGGCGGAGTTGCGACCGTTGCGCCGTGACCTGCAGATGATTTTCCAGGATCCGATGTCATCGCTCAACCCGCGCCGCACCATTGCCAGCATCATCGCGGCACCGCTCAAACAGAACGGCCTTGGCGACAATCTCAAGAGCCGGATCGCAGAGGCGCTGCAACGGGTCGGCCTGCCCCAGAGTTTTGCCAGCCGCTACCGCCACGAACTGTCGGGCGGGCAGCGCCAGCGCGTCGGCATTGCGCGCGCACTGGCGCTGTCGCCGAAATTCGTTCTGGCCGACGAGATCGTCTCCGGGCTCGACGTCTCGACGCAGGCGCAGATCCTCACCTTGCTGGAGAAGCTCGCGGCGGAGATGGGGCTGACAGTCGCCTTCATCAGCCACGACCTGTCGGTGGTCCGGCGGCTGTGCCAGCAGGTCATCGTCATGCGCGAAGGCGTCATCGTCGAGGCCAGCGCTACCGATGCGTTGTTCGATAATCCACGGCAGGCCTACACGCGCGATTTGATCGCGGCCATTCCACTGCCTGAAATCGACGCGGGCTGGCTGGATATTCCGTCCGCCGGCAAGGCGCCGACATGAATGAATACGCACGCCGACAAGCGGGCCTCGGACGTGCGATCGCCAAATGAACAGGTCCCGCCAATGAGGAGGACTGACATGAAGACTAAAATCGCACTTGCAACGCTCGCCGCCGCTGTCCTTGGCAGTGCCGGCATGGCCTCGGCGGATTCGATCCCCGGCATGCGCGGCCACGACCATACCGGCATCACCGTTCCCGACATGAAGCAGGCGGTCGACTTCTTCACCGAAGTGGTCGGCTGCAAGAAGGCAATGTCGTTCGGCCCGTTCGCCGACGACAAGGGCACGTTCATGCATGATCTTCTGGGTGTCGATCCCAAGGCTGTCATCGAGCAGGTCACCATGGTTCGCTGCGGCTATGGATCGAACATCGAGCTGTTCAAATACACCGCGCCCGACCAGAAGGATTTGACGCCGAAGAACAGCGACATTGGCGGCTTTCACCTTGCCTTCTATGTCGATGATGTCGCTGCCGCCAAAGCCTATCTCGACGGCAAGGGCGTCAAGACACGAATGGGGCCTCTGCCGGTGAAGGAAGGGCCGGCCGCCGGCCAGACCATACTCTATTTCCAGGCGCCCTGGGGGCTGCAACTGGAAGCGATCAGCTATCCCGACGGCATGGCCTATGAGAAGGGTGCTGAGACGGTGCTATGGAGCCCGAAGAACCCGGACAAATGATCGGCCGGCGCACGCTTGCGCAACGACACGCAAGCGCGTCGCCCGATATCCGCATAATGATTTCGACATAAAACTTTAAGCTTGAAATATCTTACCACCGGCGCGATACTCGCAGATGCAGCAAGCGAAGAGGAGATCGCAGACATGAAGGTTGCGGTTCTCGGCGGCGGACCAGCCGGCCTCTACTTTGCCATCTCTATGAAGCTGCGGGACGCCGCTCATGATGTGACGGTGTTCGAGCGCAACCGCGCCGATGACACGTTTGGCTGGGGCGTCGTGCTGTCGGCCGAGACGCTCGAGAACCTCGCCAAGAATGACCCGGTCAGCGCCGTCTGGATCAAGAAGCATTTTGCCTATTGGGACGACATCGCCGTCATCCATGACGGCGTGCGCACGGTCTCGTCAGGCCATGGTTTCTGCGGCATCGGCCGCAAGCGGCTGCTGGTCCTGCTGCAGCGCCGCGCCCGCGAACTCGGCGTCAAGCTGATGTTCGAGACCGATATCGCCGACCCTCGCCCCTATATGGAGACGCATGACCTGGTCGTCGCGGCCGATGGCCTGAACTCAAGGGCGCGCAACACCTTCGTCGACATCTTCAAGCCCGACATCGACACCCGCAAATGCAAGTTCGTCTGGCTCGGTACCAACCAGAAATTCGACGACGCCTTCACCTTCATCTTCGAGAAGACCGAACATGGCTGGGTGTGGGCGCACGCCTACCAATTCGACAGCGACACAGCGACCTTCATCGTCGAGTGCAGCGAACAGACCTGGGCTGCCTTCGGCTTCGGCGCGATGACGCAGCAGGAATCGATCGCGGTGTGCGAGGGCATCTTCGCCAAGCATCTTGGCGGCCACGCGCTGATGACCAATGCCAACCATATCCGTGGCTCGGCCTGGATCAATTTCCCGCGCGTGCTGTGCGAACGCTGGTCGTACAAGAACCTGGCCTTGATGGGCGATGCGGCGGCATCGGCGCATTTCTCGATCGGCTCCGGCACCAAACTCGCCTTGGAAAGTGCCGTGGCGCTGGCCGAGTATGTCGAGACCGAGCCGGATCTTGAAGCCGCCTTCCGCAGATATGAGGATGCCCGCCGCACCGAGGTGTTGAAGCTGCAATCGGCGGCGCGCAATTCGCTGGAATGGTTCGAGGAGGTCGAGCGTTATCTCGGTCTTGATCCGGTGCAGTTCAACTATTCGCTGCTCACCCGTTCGCAGCGCATCAGCCACGAGAATCTGCGACTGCGCGATGCCGAATGGCTGGGCGGCGCGGAGGAGTGGTTCCAGCGCCAGGCGGGTGCCGGCGGTAATAGCCTTAGGCGTGCGCCGATGTTCGCGCCGTTCAAGCTGCGCGATTTGAGGCTCAACAACCGCGTCGTTGTCTCGCCGATGGCGCAGTACAAGGCCGTCGACGGCTGCCCGACCGCCTGGCATTTCACCCATTACGCCGAGCGCGCCAAGGGCGGTGCCGGCCTCGTCTATATCGAGATGACCTGCGTCAGCCCGGAAGGGCGCATCACGCCCGGCTGTCCCGGCTTCTATGCAACAGAACACGAGGTGGCGTGGAAACGGCTGGTCGATTTCGTCCACACCGAGACAGAGGCGAAGCTCTGCGCCCAGATCGGCCATTCCGGCGCCAAGGGCTCGACCCGGCTCGGCTGGGAAGGGACCGACATACCGTTGGCCTCGGGCAACTGGCCGATCATGGCAGCATCGGCCGTGGCGTGGTCGCCGCAGAATCAGGTGCCGAAGGCGATGGACCGCGCCGACATGGATTTGGTGCGCGACCAGTTCGTCGCCTCGGCCGAGATGGCGGATCGCTGCGGCTTCGACATGCTCGAGATTCATGCCGCGCACGGTTATCTCCTGTCGTCCTTCATCACGCCGGTCACCAACCGGCGCACGGATGAGTATGGCGGTTCGCTTGATAATCGCATGCGCTATCCGCTCGAGATATTCCGCGCCGTGCGCGCGGCCTGGCCAGCGGGAAAGCCGATCTCGATGCGCATTTCGGCCAATGACTGGGTCGGCATCGAAGGCGTCACACCGGCCGACGCGGTGGAGATCGCGCGGCTGCTGCATGAGGCCGGCGTCGATATCTGTGACGTCTCGGCAGGGCAAACTTCAGCGTTGGCGAAGCCGGTCTATGGCCGCATGTTCCAGACGCCGTTTTCCGACCGCATCCGCAACGAGGTCGGCATGGCGACGATGGCAGTCGGCAACATCTATGAGCCGGACCATGTCAATTCGATCCTGATGGCCGGCCGCGCCGATCTGGTGGCGCTGGCACGGCCGCATCTTGCCGACCCCTACTGGACGCTGCATGCGGCGGTGATGCTCGGCGACCGTGGCGTGAAGTGGCCGGATCCCTATCTGCCCGGGCGCGACCAGCTCTACCGGTTGGCCGAGCGTGATGCCGCCGCGGGGCTGAAAGTATGACGACCGCAACAGCAATCCCCGGCAAGCATGCGCTGGTCACTGGCGGCGGTTCCGGTGTCGGCCGCGCCATCGCGCTGGCGTTGGCTGGCGCGGACATTGACGTGACCATCTGTGGTCGCCGCGAGGCTGAACTTGCCAAGGTGGCCGGCGAGAGCGACCGCATCTTCGGCATCAGCGCCGACGTCACAGATGAGGCGGCGATGGCCGCGCTTTACGAAACGGCGGAAGCGGCGCGCGGGCCCTTCGACATCGTCGTTGCCAATGCCGGCATGGCCGGCAGCACGCCGGCACACAAGACCACGCTCGCCGACTGGCAGAGGACGCTCGACGTCAATTTGACCGGCGCCTTCCTGACGGTGAAGCCGGCACTGGCCGGCATGGCCACGCGCAAGGCGGGGCGGATCGTCTTCATTGCCTCGACAGCAGGCCTGAAAGGCTACGCTTATGTTGCGCCTTACGTCGCGGCCAAGCATGGCGTCGTCGGCCTGATGCGGGCACTTGCCGCCGAGACGGCGAAATCCGGCGTCACCGTCAACGCTGTCTGCCCGGGCTTCGTCGAGACCGACATGCTGGAAGAATCTATCCAGCGCATCATCGAAAAGACCGGCCGCTCGGCCGGAGAGGCGCGGACAAGCCTCGCCTCGACCAACCCGCAGGGCCGCTTCATCCAGCCGCAGGAAGTTGCCGCCGCTGTGCTCTGGCTGTGTAGCGACGCGGCTCAATCGATTACCGGACAGGCGATCTCCATCTCGGGAGGCGAGACATGGTAGCCGGCCCCCTGCCCGCGCCGTCGGGACCCGGCAAGGACCGCCTGCGCCTGTGGATCAGGCTGCTGCGCGCCTCGCGCACGATCGAAGCGGAACTGCGTGAGCGCCTGAAGAAAGAATTCGATACCACGCTGCCGCGCTTCGACGTGATGGCAGCCCTCTACCGCGTGCCGGAAGGCATGCTGATGAGCGACCTGTCACGCTTCCTGCTGGTGTCAAACGGCAATGTGACAGGCATTGTCGACCGGCTGGTTTCGGAAGGGCTTGTGGCGCGCGCGCGCCGCAATGGCGACCGCCGCACCTCGATGGTGCGGCTGACCGACGAAGGCACCAAATCCTTCGCCACTATTGCCGCGGCGCATGAGGGCTGGATCGGTGAATTGCTGGGCAAGGTCAGCGAGGAGGATGCACGCCGGCTGACCGGCATGCTGACCTCGTTCCGCAGCAACTGGGAGGGACGCGAATGACGGGGATGGCCAACCTCAAGCCGAAGCATTTCCTGTGGGAAGTCGAAGGCAAGATCGCCAAGGTCCGGCTCGACCGGCCGGAGCGCAAGAACCCGCTGACCTTCGACAGCTATGCGGAACTCCGCGACACATTCCGCGACCTCGTCTACGCCGACGATGTCGACGCCGTGGTGTTCCTCTCCAATGGCGGCAATTTCTGCTCTGGCGGTGACGTCCACGACATCATCGGCCCGCTGGTCAAGATGGACATGAAGCAGCTCCTGGCCTTCACCCGTATGACCGGCGATTTCGTCAAGGCGATGCTGAATTGCGGCAAGCCGATCATCGCGGCGGTTGACGGTGTCGCGGTCGGCGCCGGCGCCATCATCGCCATGAGCTCCGATATCCGCATCGCCACACCCGAAGCCAAGACCGCCTTCCTGTTCACCCGCGTCGGTCTCGCCGGCTGCGACATGGGCGCCTGCGCGATCCTGCCGCGTATCATCGGCCAGGGCCGCGCCGCCGAACTGCTCTACACCGGCCGCACCATGACGGCAGCGGAAGGCGAGCGCTGGGGGTTCTACAACAGGCTGGTCGATGCCGCGGCGCTCGAAGCCGACGCGCTCGACATGGCGGCGCGCATCGTCTCCGGCCCGACTTTCGCGCACGGCATCACCAAGACGCAGCTCAACCAGGAATGGTCGATGGGGCTGGATCAGGCGATCGAGGCCGAAGCCCAGGCGCAAGCGATCTGCATGCAGACGCGCGATTTCGAGCGCGCCTACAAGGCATTCGTGGCCAAGGAGAAGCCGGTGTTCGAGGGGAATTGAGGATGCGCGCTTTGATAGAGACGTCGGCGGGACAGCGCCCCCCTCTGTCCTGCCGGACATCTCCCCCACTTGGGGGGAGATCGGCTGTCATCATCGCTGTCGCTAATCTCCAGCGTCGAAAGAGAGGCACCGGCGCCGAAGCTGCCAATCTCCCTCCTTGTGGGAGAGATGTCCGGCAGGACAGAGGGGGGCGCCGTAGAGCGCAATGCTCCTTGGACTGCGGAGGCCAACATGCCTGACCGGTCCTTCCTCTCCTGGCCCTTCTTCGAAGGCCGCCATCGCCAGCTCGCCGATCAACTGGAATCCTGGTGCGCTAAAAACCTCCCCGTCGATCACCACGACGTCGATGCCGCCTGCCGCGAACTGGTGCAAAGGCTTGGCCGCGACGGCTGGCTGAAGCCGACAGCTGTTGACACCGACAATCCCGAACCACTCGATGTCCGCACTCTGTGCATTACCCGCGAGACGCTTGCCCGCCATGACGGGCTCGCCGATTTCGCCTTTGCCATGCAAGGGCTCGGCACCGGCGCGCTCAGCCTGTTCGGCACGCCGGACCAGCAGCAATGGCTGGCCAAGACCCGGGCCGGCAAGGCTATCTCCGCCTTCGCTTTGTCGGAGCCTCGTTCCGGGTCGGATGTCGCCAACACCGAGATGACTGCGACGCGCGACGGCGACAGTTACATTCTCACGGGCGAGAAGACCTGGATCTCCAATGGCGGCATTGCCGACCTCTACATCGTCTTTGCCCGTACCGGCGAGGCGCCGGGCGCCAAGGGGCTTTCCGCCTTTCTCGTGCCTGGCGATGCCCGTGGCCTTGGAATTGCCGAGCGTCTCGAAGTGATCGCGCCGCATCCGCTGGCGCGACTGTCCTTCGATGCGGTTCGGCTGCCGGCTTCATCCCTGATTGGCAAGCCCGGCGACGGCTTCCGTATCGCCATGTCGGTGCTCGACGTGTTCCGCTCGACCGTCGGCGCGGCGGCACTCGGCTTTGCCCGCCGGGCGCTCGATGAGAGCATCAAACGGGTGGCCGAGCGCAAACTGTTCGGCGCGCCGATGGGCGAGTTGCAGATGGTACAGGGCCATATCGCCGACATGGCTCTCGACGTCGACGCGGCGGCTTTGCTGGTCTACCGCGCGGCCTGGACCAAGGACATGGGTGCGGCGCGGGTAACACGCGAGGCGGCGATGGCCAAGCTGTTCGCCACCGACAGGGCGCAAGAGGTGATCGACAAGGCCGTGCAACTGCATGGCGGCGACGGCGTCCGCAAAGGCCACATCGTCGAGAGCCTGTATCGCGAGATCCGCGCGCTGCGCATCTACGAGGGTGCCTCCGACGTGCAGAAGGTGGTGATCGCTAGGCAAGTGATGGGCGCAGCCTGACGGCGAGACATCGACGGCATTCGATTTTTGAGACTTTGTTTTTGGAAATACCGGGAGGCTTGAAATGCACAGGATTTTGCAGCCGGAAGGCTGGGCCAAACCGGTCGGCTATGCCAATGGCGTCGCCGCGCGTGGGCAGCTCATCTTCGTCGGCGGACAGGTCGGCTGGAACGGGCAATGCCAGTTCGAAACCGACGACTTTGTCGGCCAGGTGAAGCAGACGCTTCAAAACATCGTGGCGGTGCTGGCCGAGGCCGGTGCTGAGCCGCGGCACATCACCTCGATGACCTGGTATTTCACCGATAAGGCCGAATACCTCGCCAACCTCAGGGGTATCGGCGAAGCCTATCGCGAGGTGATCGGCCGGCATTTTCCGGCGATGGCCGCCATGCAGGTGGTGGCGCTGGTCGAAGACCGCGCCAAGGTCGAGATCCAGGCTACGGCCGTCATTCCAGAGTAATCTGCGGTCATTGTCCGCGAAGCCCGGCCTGCCTGAGCAGCGGCAACACGTGGTCGCAAAAATAGGGCAGCTCCTGCGTGTAATTGACGAAGGACAAGGCGATGCCCTGATAGCCGTGTCCGGCAATGGCGGCCATGTCGGCGGCGATCGTTTCCGGGGTTCCAACCAAGGGATAGGTGCCGGCGCCGCCGGCGAAGCGCTGGCGGTAGCGGTCATAGGCGTGCGGGTCGTGCGACTGCGAGAATTCCTTCTTGCCGGCCATATGGGCATCGACCGCATCGTGGTCGGCCATGGAAAGGGCATAACGCGTGTAATAAGCCTGCGCCTCTTCCATCGTCGGGCGGCAGACGACATGCGCCACGGTGTAGACGCCGACATTCCTGCCGACCTTGTCGGCCCGTTCGCGGATGTCGACGACATGCTTGCCGGCATCGCTCATCTCGGAAAAGGTCGTGAACAGATAGTCGCATCGGGCGGCGGCGAAATCGCGGCCGGGGCCCCCAAACGCGGCGTTCATGGTCACCGGACGCGGAACCTGAAGACTGGCCGGCCGGCTGACCGCTTCCTTCAGGCGATAATAGACGCCTTCATAGTCGAGCGGGTCGTTCGACGCATAGAGCCGCTCCAGGATTTCAATCCATTCCGCAGCCTGCTCATAGCCCTTTTCGACCAGCGGCGTGCCGAACATGCCGAATTCCTTCGGGTTCCAGCCGCAGACGATGTTGAGGCCGGCGCGGCCCTGGCTGATGTGGTCGACCGTCGCCAGTGCCTTGGCGGCATAGAGCGGATGCACCAGCGGCACATGCACGGTCATGAACAGTCCGATCTGTTCGGTGGCCACGGCAAGAGCCGCTGCCCAGGTGAAGGTTTCAAACGACCATTCGCGCACCTTGTTGCGGCCGCCAAAGCCGCGCCAGCGTGCGATCGGCAGCATGAACTCCAGCCCGGCGCGATCGGCGATCTGCGCCGCCGTCAGATTGTCCTGCCAGCTAGCCGTCCAGCGCTCTGGAACATCGGTGATGGCAAGCCCGCCATCGGCATTGGTCGAAAAGACGCCGAGCTTCAGTTTGTTCGGGCCATGCAAGGGATGTGGTTTGTTCATGTCGCGACCTCCCGGCGAAGATCGCACGCTACGGCTCCGCGAAAATATTTCAAGCATGAAATAGCTTCGCCTTGCGATGGTTTGCCGGTATGAATTCGGCGGAATGAGAAAGGGATCGGCATGAGCGAGTTTCGTCAGAAATGCATAGGCAGGACAAACCTCGTCGGTTCCTTCGCCGCCATTCCGCATCCCGTCGCGGTCGAAGTGATGGCGCAGGCCGGCCTCGATTTCCTCTGCATCGACTGGGAGCATGCCCAGATTTCGCGCGACATGATCGAGGCCATGGTGCGCGCCGCCGACGTCCATCGTGTTCCGGCCATGGTGCGCGTTCCCGGCCATGCGCCTGAAGCCATCCAGGCGGCACTGGACAGCGGCGCGCAAGGCGTGCTGGTGCCGCGCGTCTCGACCGCCGCCCAGGCAGCGATGGCCGTCAAAGCCTCACGCTATCCACCACTGGGCGAGCGTGGCGTCGGACCCGGCCGCGCTGCCGGCTACGGCTATCGCATTCCCGAATATCTTGTCGGCGCCAACGACAGAACCGTCGTCGCGGTCCAGGTCGAGACATCGGAGGGGCTGGCCAACATCGACGCGATCGCGGCCGTCGACGGCGTCGATGTGATCTTCGTTGGCCCTGGCGATCTTTCGGTGTCGATCGATGCAGTCGGACCGCAAGGCGCCGACAAGCTCAATGCGGCGATCGCAACAATCATCGGCGCGACGATCGCACACGACAAGGCAGCCGGCATATTCTGCGCCAGCCCACAGACTGTCAGCCGATGGGCAGCCATCGGCGCGAGTTTCTTCGTGCTGGCAAGCGATACGATCTTTCTGGGCGCCGGCGCCGCGGCCAACTCTGCCGCCGCACGCGACGAATTGGCATGAGACGGACGCCGTCAGGCAAAAAAGGCCTGTCGCCGGAGCAACAGGTTGGCCAAGCTTTTTAAGCTTAAAACTTTCGCCTTGAAAAGCGCCGCACTTTGGATAAGCATTCAAAGTCGATGGCGACTGCCATGCCGGAGGGGCTTGCCGGCCAGTCCATCGTGATGCTCCGGGTGGGAAGGGTCCAGTCCTTGTCGTTCATGCTGCCCCAGTCATCGTCCAGCGCGCGCCATGCTTCGATGGCGTGCGTGCCCGGATTCGTCATCTGCACACCGAGAACATCGTCCGCGCGCACATGGTCGCCGCCATGAATTGACGCCCCGCTGGGAGGTGGGGCGGCAAGAAACCGTGCGGGGCCAGCTCCGCCCGATCAACAACCAGAGGGGAACACCCCAGAGGGAACACCAATGAAGCTCAACCGTCGCAATCTCATCCTGCTCGCAGCCGCCATCGGCATCGCCGCCGGCCCTGCCACCTCTTACGCCGCTGATGTGCTGAATGTCGGCGCCTACCCGACCAATCCGCCCTTCGAGTACAAGAACGAGAGCGGCACCTTCGAGGGCTTTGAAGTCGACATCGTCAACGAAGCAGCCAAGCGCATCGGCATGACCACCGACATTGCCGACCTCGGTTTCCAGGCGCTGTTCGCCGCTGTCAGCTCGAAGCGCATCGATGTTGCCATCTCGTCGATCACCATCACGCCGGAGCGGCTGAAATCGCTGTCGTTTACCCAGCCCTATTATGATTCCGACATGGGCATCGCGACGAAGACCGACAGCGCCGTTAACACCGAGGCCGACCTCAAGGGCAAGGTCGTCGGCGTGCTGTCCGGTTCGACCGGCGAAACCTGGGTCAAGGCGCATCAGGAAGCTGACGGCTACAGCGACGTGAAGGGCTACGACACGCAGCAGAATCTTCTGCTCGACCTGAGCGCCGGCCGCGTCGACGCCGCCGTCAGCGACATTCCTGGCATGCAGTACTCCTTCACCAAGATGAAGGATCTCACCGTCAAGCAGCGCATCAAGACCGGCGAACAGTACGGCCT
The DNA here is from genome assembly GCF_000472785.1 of Mesorhizobium loti CJ3sym. GTDB lineage: Bacteria > Pseudomonadota > Alphaproteobacteria > Rhizobiales > Rhizobiaceae > Mesorhizobium > Mesorhizobium loti_E. Next base: position 126,307 of record NZ_AXAL01000017.1, on the reverse strand, counting down.
GATGCTGAGCAAGGACCATCCGCTGCTCGGCAAGCTGAACGACGCGCTGAGCGCGATGAAGAAGGACGGCACGCTGGCCGCGATCCACAAGAAGTGGTTCGGCAGCGACGCGCCGGCCGACTCGTCGACCGTCAAGGAAATGCCGCTGCCGAAGGCCTGAGCGACACTCCGCGCTGAGATCGTGCCGGCTTTGCAGGCCGGCACGTTTCATTTCATGCACCAGCGGCGACGGTTTTTCGCAAAGAGCGCTCCGCGCTCGGCGCAGCATACTGGTTTTAACTTGAGCACCCTTTTGCTCCAGGGTTCGGGAACGCTCCCATGTCGCTGATCGACACCTTCTTCAATCCCGATGTCATCATGTCCAGCCTGCCGGCGCTGTTGCGCGGCTTCCTGAACACGCTGCTGCTCGGCCTGCTCAGTATCGGCATCGGCATCCCCGTCGGCCTGTTGATCAGCCTGCTGCGGCTCTATGGGCCGAAGCCGGTACGGTGGCTGGCAGTCGGCTACACCGACATTTTTCGCGCCCTGCCGGTGCTGGTGGTGCTGATCCTGATTTACTACGCCCTGCCGTTTCTCGGCATACGCCTGTCGTCCTGGGCTTCGGCGGTGACGGCATTTGCCTTCATCATGTCGGCCTATTCGAGCGAGGTGTTCCGCTCCGGCATCGAAAGCATTCCGCGCGGCCAGTTTGAGGCGTCGCAGGCGCTTGGCCTGCCGTTCCTTTTGACCTTGCGCAAGGTGGTGCTGCCGCAGGCGATCCGCGTCGTCATCCCGCCGATGACCAGCAATTGTGTATCGATGTTCAAGGACACCTCGCTCGCCTCCACCGTGGCGCTGCCGGAACTCTTGAAGGAAGCGACCAACGCGCAGTCGCTCTACGCCAACCCCTCGCCGCTGATCGGCGCCGCACTTGTCTATCTCATCTTCCTCTGGCCGATGGTCCGCCTCGTCAGCCTGCTCGAGCGCCGCTTCCAGACCGAGAAGACGCGCTGACCCCGCCAACCATCCGCAAAAAACACTTCGCAGGAGACCACCCTTGAGCAATCCCCAGACCGCCGCCGGCGACTTCCCGGTTGCCACCATCCGCGCCATGTTCCCCGCCTTGCAGCGAGCTGGCGATTTCATTTTCCTGGACAACGCCGCCGGCGCGCAGATCCCGCAGAGCGTGCTCGACGCGGTGACCAACCATCTGGTTTCGCACAATGTGCAACGCGGTGGCCGCTATGGCCGCAGCGTCACCGTCGACCAGTCGGTCGCCGACGCCCGGACAAGCGTAGCGCTGCTGATCAACGCCTACAGCCCGGCGGAAATCTGCTTCGGCATGAACGCCACCTCGTTCATCCGCCTGGTCAGCCTCGGCATCGGCCAGATGCTTGCCAAGGACACAGATGAGGACCGCGACGAGATCGTCATCACCGACATGGACCATGACGCCAACATCGCCACCTGGCTGGCGCTGGAATCCGCCGGCGCCAAGTTCAAGTGGTGGCGCATGCGCGAAGACGGCAATCTGCATGTCGACGATCTCAGGCCGCTTGTTTCCGACCGCACCCGCCTCGTCGCCTGCACGGTGACCGCGCATTCGATCGGCTCGATCGTCGACGTCGCATCCGTGGCTGACATCGCACACGCGGCTGGCGCGGAAGTGTTCCTCGACTGCGTGCACTACGGGCCGCATGGGCTGATCGACGTGCAGGCCTGGGATTGCGACTACCTCGTCTGCTCCGGCTACAAGAATTTCTCGCCGCATATGGGATTCCTGTGGGGTCGCTTCGAAACGCTGAAGCGGCTGCCGACTTTCCGCGAGGATTTCATCCCCAACGAGCCGCCCTACAAGGTTGAAGCCGGCACCTTCATCTACGAGAATGTGGCGGGCATGGATGCGGCGGTGCAGTATCTGGAACTGATCGGCCGCAATCTGGCCCCCTCCAACAACCGTTCCCGGCGCGAAAACATCGTTGCCGGCATGGGCGCCATCCGCGACTATGAGCTGCTTCTGGCGCGCGAGATGCTTGGCGTGCTGAAGGCTTGCGGCGCGACCATCTATGGTGTCGCCGACGAGACCCGCATCAACGAACGCGTGCCGACCTTCTGTTTCAACATCGGCAAGCTTTCACCGCAACGCATCGTCGAGGAAATGGCCGAGATGCAGATCGGCATCCGCGATGGCCACATGTACGCACCACGGCTGATGAAGCGCCTCAACCTGTCAATGGACAGCGGCGCCATCCGCGCCTCGCTTGTGCACTACAACACGGTCGAGGAGATCCGCCGCTTCGGCGAAGCACTGCGCACCATCATCGCCAAGCTGTCGTGAAATGGCTGGTCCTGGCGGCTCCGATGATCTGGACACGGATGGGGCAAGGCCTCTGGTTGTCCTCAGCAACCCCACGCCAGATGATATCGCCGCGCTCGAGGATCAGCTCTACGGCTTCAACGTTGCCGCGACCGGCATAGATGACGGCCGCTATTTGTCGATATTCCTGAAGAGGGACGACGGCACGATCTATGCCGGTCTCCACGGCCATAGTTGGGCGGGCGTATGCGAGATCAAGACGCTATGGATCGCCGACAGCGAGCGCGGCAAAGGCCTCGGCTCACGCCTTCTCGCCGAGGCTGAACAGGAGGCGCGGCGACGTGGGTGCCATGTCATCCACCTCGCGTCCTTCACCTTCCAGGCGCCGGACTTCTATGAGAAGCATGGATTTCAGCGGCTTGTGCAACTTGAGGACTTTCCGCGCGGTCACGCCAATGTCCTGCTTGCAAAGACGCTGGCGCCTGAGGCGCCAGTCTAGCTTGCCTTAGCCAGAAGGGGGGCAACGGCGGAGATCAGGCCGCCTTCTTCTTGGCCAGCCTCGCCTTGATCGAGGCGACATCGGCGCGCGGCGTCGCGGCGAACAGCGTCCTGGTGTAGCTGTGCTTGGGGTCTGAAAAGACCTCTTCGCGCGAGCCGTATTCGACCGCCTCGCCGAAATACATTACCATCACGTCGTCGGCGATGTAGCGCACCACGGACAGATCGTGGCTGATGAAGACATAGGTCAGCTGGAACTCGTCCTGCAGGTCGGCGAGCAGGTTAAGCACTTGCGCCTGCACCGAGAGATCGAGCGCGGAAACCGGCTCGTCCAGAACCAGCAGGCTGGGGTTGAGCATCAGCGCGCGGGCAATGGCGATGCGCTGGCGCTGGCCGCCCGAGAACATATGCGGATAGCGATTGTAGTGCTCGGGTCCGAGACCGACCTTCTTCAGCATCTTCATCGCCAGGTCGCGCCGCTCGGCGGCCGACTTGTCGGTGTTGATCAAGAGCGGCTCGCCTAGAACGTCGCCGATCTTCTGGCGCGGGTTCAGCGATCCATAAGGGTTCTGAAAGACGATCTGCACCTTGCGGCGCATCTCCTTGGAGAGCCCATCCCTGGCGATGTCGACCTTGTTGCCGTCGATGAACAACTCGCCTGACGTCGCAGGATCGATCAGCGTGATGATGCGGGCGAGCGTGGACTTGCCGCAGCCCGATTCGCCGACGATGGCGAGCGTCTTGCCCTTCTCGACGCTGAAGGAAACGCCCTTCACCGCATGCACGGTGCGCGCGCCGCGAAACAGCCCGCCGCCGACATGGTAGTCGCGCTTGATGTCCTTGCCTTCGACAACAATGGTCATGCGCTGGCTCCGGAAGGCGCCGGCTCGAACAGCATGTCGGAGACGGTCGGCAGCCTGTCACCGACAGCATTTTCCGGCAAGGCCGCAAGCAGCGCGCGCGTGTAGTTGCTCTTCGGCGATTCGAACAGCGACAGCACGTCGGCCTCTTCCATCTTGCGGCCCTTGTACTGGACGATGACGCGGTCGGCGGTCTCCGCCACCACGCCCATATTGTGGGTGATCATGATCAGGCCCATGCCGTATTTGGCCTGCAGCGAGACCAGCAGATCGAGGATCTGCTTCTGAATGGTGACGTCCAATGCAGTCGTCGGCTCGTCGGCGATCAAGAGCTTCGGATTGCAGGCGATGGCGATGGCGATCATGACGCGCTGGCACTGGCCGCCCGACATCTGATGCGGGAAGGAGCTCAGCCGTTCGGCCGGCTCGGGAATGCCGACCTGCTTCAACAACTCGATGGCGCGGGCCCGGCGCTGGGCCTTGTCCATGCCCATGTGGAAGCGCAGCACTTCCTCGATCTGGAAGCCGACCGTGAAGCACGGATTGAGGCTGGCCATCGGCTCCTGGAAGATCATCGACATATCCTTGCCGACGATCTTGCGCCGCTCGGCAGGGCCCAGTTTCAGGAGATCGCGTCCGCCAAAGCTCATCTTGTCGGCGGTAACCTTGGCTGTCCACGGCAACAGGCCCATCACGGCCAGCATCGACACCGACTTGCCGGAGCCGGATTCGCCGACGATGGCGAGCACTTCGCGCTCGTTGACATGCAGCGAGACGCCATCGACGGCGCGGAACGGGCCGGACGCAGTCTGGAATTCGACGACGAGGTTCTGGATGTCGAGCAACGCCATCATGACCTCCTGAGCTTGGGATCGAGCGCGTCGCGCAGGCCGTCGCCGACAAGGTTGATGGCGAGCACGGTGATCAGGATGGCGAGACCGGGGAAGGTCACCACCCACCAGGCGCGCAAGATGAATTCGCGCGCCGAGGCAAGCATGGTTCCCCATTCGGGTGTGGGCGGCTGCGCGCCGAGGCCGAGAAAACCAAGGGCTGCCGCTTCGAGAATTGCGTTCGAGAACGACAAGGTCGCCTGGACGATCAGCGGCGCCAGGCAATTGGGCAGGATGGTGCGAAGCATCAGCCTGATATGGCCGGCGCCGGCGACCTTGGCGGCGACGACATATTCACGGCTTTTCTCCGCCATCACGGCCGCCCGCACCAGCCGGGCGAAATGCGGCTGCAGGACGAGCGCTATGGCCAGCATCGCATTGAACAGGCCGGGGCCAAGGATGGTGACCATCACCAGCGCCAGCAACAGCGACGGGAAGGCCAGGATGAGGTCCATGACGCGCATGATCGCCACGTCGACCCAGCCGCGAAAATAGCCGGCCAGCAGGCCGAGCGTGATGCCGCCGGTGAGCGCCAGCGTGACCACGACGGCGCCGATCAGCAGCGAGAAGCGCGCGCCGTAGAGCAGGCGCGAGAGGATGTCGCGCCCGACCGCATCGGTGCCGAGCACATATTGCGTCGAGCCGCCGTCCTGCCAGGCCGGAGGCCGCAGGAATGCGGTCTTGTCCTGGATGTCGGGTGCATAGGGCGCGAGCAGCGGCGCAAACAGCGCCGCCAGGACCAGCAGGATGAAGACAAACAGGCCGATGACGGCGCCGCGGTTCACCGAGAAATAAAACCAGAAGGTCCTGAGACCGGCGAGGCGATCCGGGTTGCCGGCGGCCATCGAGGCGATTTCGGTCGACTGGCTCATCACGCCGCCCTTATGCGTGGGTTGATAACGGCATAGAGCACGTCGACGATCAGGTTCACGGCCATGACGATAAGCGCGATCAGGAGCAGGCCAGACTGCACGACAACATAGTCGCGCTTGGATATGGATTCGACCATCCATCTGCCGATGCCCGGCCAGGAGAAGATCGTTTCGGTAAGGATGGCGCCGGCGAGCAGCGTACTAACCTGCAGGCCGATAGTGGTGACCACCGGGATGAGTGCATTGCGCAGGGCATGCACACCGATGACCCGGGCCGACGAAAGCCCTTTGGCTCGGGCAGTCCGCACGTAATCCTCCCCCAGCACCTCGAGCATGGCGGAGCGCGTCTGGCGCGCTATCACTGCCAGCGGAATGGTGCCGAGCACAATTGTCGGCAGCACCAGATGGCGCAATACCGAGCGAAATGCGTCCCATTTGCCGTAGAGCAAGGTATCGATGGTCATGAAGCCGGTGATCGGCTTGAAGAAGTACTGCAGGTCGATGCGGCCGTTGACCGGTGTCCAGCCGAGATAGCCGGAGAAAAAGATGATCAGCAGCAGGCCCCACCAGAAGATCGGCATGGAGTAGCCGACAAGCGCCGTGCCCATCAGCGACTGATCGAACCACGAGCCGCGCTTGATCGCCGCGAAAATGCCGGCCGGAATGCCGAGCACCATGGCAAAAATCATGGCGAAAAATGAGAGTTCCAACGTCGCCGGGAAGAGCGTCTTGAACTCTTCGAGCACCGGGCGCTTGGACGAAATCGAGACGCCGAAATCGCCGGTCACGACCTCACCGACATAGCGCGCATATTGCTGCCAGATCGGCAGATTGTAGCCGAACTGCTCCTTGAGCTCTTCGTAACGCGCCGGCGCCACGCCGTGTTCGCCGGCCATGGCAAGGATCGGATCGCCGGGCAGCAGCCTGACGAACGCAAAGGCGCAGATCGTGATGCCGACAAGCGTCGGGATCAAAAGTGCAATTCGGTGGAGGATATATTTTAGCATGATGTAGGGGGGCGGCGCCTCATTGCGCCGCCCCGCTCTATAGTCTTATTCGGCCTTGTCAACGCCGTCGAAGCGGTGAATGCCGAGCGGGTCCATCATGAACCCGCTGACATTCTTGCGCACGACTGCGTAGACTTGGCTATGTGCCAGCAGGAAGGCCGGAGCCTGCTTCTGGAAGACGACCTGCGCCTGCTCATAGAGCTTCGAGCGCTCGCCCTGGTCGCTGGTCTTCTTGGCCTTCTGGATCAGATCCTCGAAGTCCTTGTCGCACCAGCTGGAGTAGTTCGACACACCGATTGCGTTGCAGGCGAAGAGCGTGGCGAAGAAGTTGTCCGGATCGCCATTGTCGCCGGTCCAGCCGATCTGGAAGGCGCCTGGACGGTCCTTCTTCTTGCCTTCCGAGCGATACTTCGTCCATTCGTAGTTGACGATCTCCGCCTTGACGCCGACCTTGGCCCAGTCGGCCTGGATCAGTTCGGCGGCGCGCTGGAAGTTCGGGTTGTATGGGCGAACGCGGTCGGAAGCCCAGAGCTGGATGTCCGTCAGACCGGCAGCAGCCAGAACTTTCTTAGCCGCATCCGGATCGTAGGCGTCCGTCTTCACATCCTTGTTCCACGACCACATCGTCGGCGGGATCAGGTTTTCGGCAGGCGTGGCGCCAGCATCCTGGAACAGCGACTTGATCAGCGATGCCCGGTCGATCGCCTGGTTGAGCGCGTGGCGAACCTCGGGCTTGTCAAGCGGCGGGATGGTTGTGTTGTAGCTCATATAGCCAATGTTCAGGCCGGCCTGATCCATCAGGGTCACGTCCTTGTTGGCCTTGATCGTGCCGATGTCGGCCGGGTTCGGATAGGGCGCGATATCGCATTCGCCGGCCAACACCTTCTGGATGCGGGCGGTCGCGTCTGGCGTGATGGCGAAGACGAGATCGTCGATCTTCTCCTTGCCCTTGAAGTAGTCCGGGTGGGCCGCATAGCGGATGACCGAATCCAGCTGGTAGTCGACGAACTGGAACGGACCGGTGCCGATCGGTTTTGTGGAGAAATCGGCCATCTTGCCGGACTTCTCCAGCTGGTCGGCATATTCCTTCGATACGATCGACGCGAAGTCCATGCCTAGATTGGCGAGCATCGGCGCGTTCGGCTCGGTCAGCGTCAGCTTGACGGTGAGGTCATCGACCTTTTCCCACTTGGCGACGTATTTCGGCATGTCCATGCCGGTGTAATAGTCCCAGGTCAGGTTCGGCAGGTACTTGTCGCCGTTCCAGGGATTCTGCTTGTCGAACTGGCGGTCGAAGGAGAAGACCACGTCATCCGCATTGAGATCGCGGGTCGGCTTGAAATAGTCGGTGGTCTGGAACTTCACGCCCGGATGCAGATGGAAAGTATAGACCAGTCCATCGTCCGAGATTTCCCACTTGTCGGCGAGGCCAGGCTCGACCTCGGTGCCGCCGTGCTTGAACTCGACAAGACGCGAATAGACGGTACGCGACGAGGCATCGAAATCGTTGCCGCCGGTCGTCGTACCCGGGTCGAAATTGGCCGGTGACGCTTCCGAGCAATAGACAAGCGTCTTCGCATTGGCCATGCCGCCCAGGACGCTTGCAGCCAGCAACGCGGCCGCAAAAGCGAGTTTCTTTTTCATTGAGCACTCCCTGATGTTCTTCCAAGCCCCTCTATCAGGCTCGCGAAGCGCGCATATAAGCACCGTTTTTCCGGCTTTGGAACACCCCGTTTGCTTACCCCTCGGGAAGCAGGAAAAAAATCCGCGATTTTGCTAAATGACAGAATAAATTAGCAGTTTTTTCCATTCACGGGATTGTTAACGACTGCATTTTTTTATTGATCTGGCATCTGGCGACATCGACGACGCGCGGCGTCTCCATCCGACATCGATGGGGAAAGATGCCTTTCCAAGCGTCGCCGGCGGGAAAGATTTCGGCGGCAAATCTTTCGGCGCCTTGCCGCGAGGGCAAGACTTGCACCGTCGCCGATAGAGGCAATACATAGATGGACATGCTGGCGGCAGCGGAGGACGTCTCTGTTATCTCAGGGCGAGCGCGGCGCAGGCAAACAAGAACGACCCAGGGAGGGACTGTTGGCAAAAGCATCAAAGACGACGGCGCCAGCGAAATCATCGGCCAAGGCAGCTCCAAAAGCAGCTGCCGCAACCGTCAAGCCGAAAGCGCCAGTCGCCAAAGCCGCCGCGGCCAAGCCGAAGGCAGCCATCTTGCCCGTGAAGACGAGCACAAAGCCGGCAGCAAAAGCCCCGACCAAACCTGCGACCGGAAAGACGACGTCCGCTGCAAAGCCGATGGCGAAAACTTTAGCGACCAACGCAGTGGCATCGAAAGACAGTGCAGCGAAAGCCTCGCCAGCCGCGAAGCCCGTCGAGGCCACCGCCAAGCGCCTGCCGAAGGCGCTCACCGAGCTTGCCGCCGGGTTACCGGAGAAGCCGTGGCTGAAGAGCTATCCGAAGAACGTACCGGCCGAAATCGGCCCCTTGCCCTACAGCTCGATCGGCGATTTCCTGGTCGCCGCCTGCAAGCAGTTTTCCGCCCAGCCGGCCTTCACCTGCATGGACAAGTCCGTCAGCTTCACCGATGTCGAGCGGCTGTCGGCGGCGTTCGGCGCTTATCTGCAGTCGAAGGGTCTGCAGAAGGGCGCGCGCGTCGCCCTGATGATGCCGAATGTGCTGCAATATCCCATTGCGATGATGGCCGTGCTTCGTGCGGGCTATGTCGTGGTCAACATCAATCCGCTGTACACGCCGCGCGAACTGGAGCACCAGCTCAAGGATTCCGGCGCACAGGCCATCGTCATCCTGGAAAACTTCGCCAACACCTTGCAGGCGGTGATCGCCAGGACAGCGGTCAAACATGTCGTGGTGGCGGCCATGGGTGACATGCTCGGCGGCCTCAAGGGCACGATCGTCAATCTGGTCGTGCGCCGCGTGAAGAAGATGGTGCCGGCATGGTCCCTGCCCGGTCACGTCAAGTTCAACGCTGCCGTGAAGGCGGGATCCGGCGGCAACTTCAAGCCGGCCAAGGTCGAGGCCAGCGATGTCGCCTTCCTGCAATATACGGGCGGCACCACGGGTGTCTCGAAGGGCGCCACGCTGCTGCACAGCAACGTGCTCGCCAATGTCGTGCAGAACGCGCAGTGGATGGAAGACGCCTATACGATCAAGCCGAAACCTGCGCACCCGAATTTCATCTGCGCGCTGCCGCTCTATCATATCTTCGCGCTGACGGTGAACGCGCTGATGGGCATGCAGCAAGGCGCCCGAAACGTGCTCATTCCGAACCCGCGCGATATTCCGGGCTTCGTCAAGGAGTTGAAGAAATATCCGGTCCATGTTTTTCCCGGCCTCAACACGCTGTTCAACGCACTGCTCAACAATGAGGACTTCCGCAAGCTCGACTTCAAGCCGCTGGTGCTGACGCTGGGCGGCGGCATGGCGGTGCAGAAGGGCGTCGCCGAACGCTGGAAGGCGTTGACCGGCTGTCCTGTCACCGAAGGTTACGGACTTTCCGAAACCTCGCCGGTGGCCACCGCCAACAAGTTCAGCGCCGGCGATTTCACCGGCACGATCGGCCTGCCGCTGCCCTCGACCGAGATTGCCATCCGCGACGATGACGGCAACAATCTGCCGCTGGGCGAGGTCGGCGAGATCTGCATCAGGGGACCGCAGGTGATGTCGGGGTACTGGAACCGGCCTGACGAGACCGCCAAGGTGATGACCAAGGATGGCTACTTCAAATCGGGCGACATGGGCTTCATGGACGAGCGCGGTTACACCAAGATAGTCGACCGCAAGAAGGACATGATCCTGGTCTCGGGCTTCAACGTCTACCCGAACGAACTCGAGGAAGTCGTGGCGATGCATCCGGGCGTGCTCGAAGTGGCTGCGATCGGCGTGCCGGACGAGCATTCCGGCGAGGTGCCGAAGCTTTTCATCGTCAAGAAGGACCCCGCCCTGACCGCTGAAGCCATCGTCGCTTTCTGCCGCGAGAACCTGACGGGCTACAAGCGGCCCAAATACATCGAGTTCAGGACCGAATTGCCGAAGACGCCGGTCGGTAAGATTTTGCGGCGGGCGCTGCGCGAATAGTGAGGGCTGCCGACAACGATACACCAGGCAACGGGGCCTCGGACGGGGACTTGCGCCTCGATCCCGCGGAATTCATCGAAGCCAATCTGCGGCTTGCTCCGGTGCCGGCGCTTCCAGAAATCCGGCTCTACACGGCCCATCCAGGCAGCGGGTTGAGGCGGCTTCTCGGCTTCGAAGACGACAACGATACCGACAAGGGCACGCCCGAACCGCAGCCGCCCTACTGGGCCTATGCGTGGGCCGGCGGCACCGTGCTCGCACGCTACATCCTCGACCATCCGATGACGGTGGCGGGCCGCCGCGTGCTGGACCTGGGGGCGGGTTCAGGCATTGTCGGGATTGCCGCCGCGAAGGCCGGGGCGCGCGAAGTCATCGCCGCCGAAATCGACCGCAACGGCATCGCCGCGATCCGACTCAATGCGGCTGCGAACGGGGTCGAGATCGCCATTTTAGACAAGGACATCACAGCGGGTCCGCCGCCAGCGGTCGACCTAGTGCTTGCCGGCGATGTGTTCTACGGCCACGAGGTTGCTCTGCGGGTTATCCCGTTCCTCGATCGCTGCCTGGCAGCCGGCATCGAGGTTCTGGTCGGCGATCCCCGTCGCGTCGACCTGCCGCTGACGCGGTTGCGGTTGCTGGCCGAATATCAGGTGCCGGATTTTGGCGACGCGAAGGGTGCTGCGACCAGACCGAGCGGTGTTTTTCGCTTCGAGCAGGAAGGGCATTAACGCTGGAAGCGAAGCCCCAGTCGCTGCCGATGACTGGGGTGGACCGTCTGCATACGCTCACCTTTTGTTATGCGCTGTGTTCGAATTTGTTCTCCAATGTAAAATCCGGCCGAGGGTGACGATTCGGAGGAGAAATGGCAGGGGACCGAGCACTGTCCGCCAGGGATAGCCAGATTTTTCCGGAGATGGAGTGGGCCGAAGTATCAGCGGCAAGCCTCGGTTGGTCCACCCAGCGCCTCGCCGCTCTTGCCCACGATTTGGCCGACGATCGCTCAACAGCCCTGATGGTCATCGCTGGCGGAAGCGTCATTTTCCAATGGGGTGACGTGGCTCGGAAGTCGAGCGTGGCCTCCGTGCGGAAAAGCCTGATCAACGTCCTCTATGGCATCTATATCGCGGAAGGCAGGATCGATCTGAACGCGACGCTCGCGGATCTGCATATCGACGATTTTCAGCCGCTCACACAAACTGAGCAACAAGCCACGGTCGCGGACCTCCTGCGCGCCCGGTCAGGCGTCTATCTGCCCTCGGTCTACAATACGGAGCATGGGCGACCGGAACGCGGCAGCCATCCACCCGGTTCGCACTGGTTCTACAACAACTGGGATTTCAACGTGCTCGGAACGATACTGGAGCGCCAGACGGGCCAGACCGTGTTCGAGGCGCTTGCCACGCGAGTAGCGGTTCCTCTCGGAATGCAAGACTTCGAAAGGGGGGACGGTTACTACCTCGGAGGCCGGGAATCCCTGCACCCCGTCTACAAGTTGAGCATGACCGCCCGTGACCTCGCGCGAGTTGGCCTGCTCTACCTTCGCGGTGGCCGCTGGGGAAGGCGCCAGCTCGTCCCTGAGAGCTGGGTTCGGGAAAGCACTCTCCCACAATCGGACATCGGAGAAGGGAGAGGCTACGGCTACCTCTGGTGGACGGCAGCGGCCAATGCGCCCGGCGACAGCATGAGTGTCCGTGCGCCGAGTTTCTATGCGAGCGGCTTCGGCGGGCAGTACATCGTCGTTGTTCCAACGCTTGATCTCGTCGTCGTGCACAGATCGGCGAGAGTCGATCACGGCATAGACGATGTTCGGATGGGAGATATTCTGCGCCTCGCCCTCGCAGCCATGCCAGACCGAGGCCGGTGACTTGGGAGAAAGCCAGAGCTTACTTGCCCTCCAGCCTCCCCCTCAAACCGTCTCCCTGACCCGCGCCGAAAGGAAATCCGGCAGGTCGGCAACCGAATCCAGGATGACGTCGGCGATCTCGGCCAGCGATTCCCGCGTACCTGTGCCGGAGAGCACGCCCACCGCCAGGCCACAGCCGCCGGCGCGCGCCATTTCGAGATCGTGGCGGTTATCGCCGACCATGGCGATCTCCGACGGCCTCAGCCCGGTAAGGTCGCAAAAGGCCTGGATGGTGTCGGGCGCCGGTTTCGGGTTGGCTACCGCGTCGTAGCCATAGGCGGCATCGAAGAGCTGGGCGACGCCCAGCGCGGCCAGGGTCTTTTCCGCGCCGCTGGTCGAATCGTTGGTGGCGACGCCAAGCCGGTAGGATCTTTTGTGTAGCGCCGCCAAGGAGTCGACGACACCTGGCAATGCCACCGCCATCGCCGAGCCCTGCACCGAAGTGATCTCGTTGAAGCGGGCGACGGCCAGCATCTGGTCCTCGTTGGACAGCCGCGGAAACCACAATTCGACAACATCGAGATTGGTGCCGGAGGCAAAGATCGAGTCAGGCTTGAAGCGCCGGTTGGCGAAATCGAAGCCTGCCGCCGCAAGCAGCCTGTCAGCTTTCCAGCGGTCGCCATCGGAGGCATCCATGGCCATGAAGTCGGCCACGCCAAGCCAGGTCGCGTTGAAGTCGACAAGTGTCCCGTCCTTGTCGAACAATATCCCCTTGATGTCTGCCAAATCGTTCACTCCGAACCACGCAATTGGTGGATGTATCCCACAAGGCCAGCGGTCGACGCGTCGCGCTTGGCCGCACTTTCCTTGCCTTCGACGACGGGCAGAAGGCCGGTCGCCAGTTCCTTGCCAAGCTCCACGCCCCACTGGTCGAAGGAATTGATGTTGAACAGCGTTCCCTCGACGAAGACGCGGTGCTCGTAGAGCGCGATCAGCCGGCCGAAGGTGCGCGGGTCGAGCTTGCGATAGAGGATGGTCACCGAGGGCCGGTTGCCGGAGAAGACACGATGCGGCGCGATGCGATCGACGTCGGCCGGTTTCATGCCCTTGGACAGCATCTGCGCGCGTGCCTCGTCCAACGTGCGGCCCTTCATCAGCGCTTCGGATTGCGCCAGGCAATTGGCGAGCAGCAGGTCATGCTGGTGCTTGAGCTCCGGCTCGTGGCCGACGGCCGCGGCAAGGAACTCGACCGGGATGAAATCGGTGCCCTGATGCAGCAACTGGAAGAAGGCGTGCTGACCATTGGTGCCGGGTTCACCCCAGACCAGCGGCCCGGTCGGCGTCGCCACCGGCGTGCCGTCGAGGGTAACGCCCTTGCCGTTCGATTCCATATCCAGTTGCTGCAGATAGGCCGGCAGCCGGGACAGGCGCTGATCATAGGGGATGACCGCGCGGGCCGGATATTGGCAGATGACGCGATGCCACCAGCCGACCAGCCCCAGCAGCGCCGGCAGGTTCTTCGCCAGCGGTGCGGTGCGGAAATGCTCGTCCATTTCATGCGCTCCATCAAGGAAAGCGCGGAAATTCCTTGGGCCGACAGCGATCATGACGGGAAGGCCAATGGCGCCCCAAACAGAGTAGCGACCGCCGACCCAGTCCCAGAAGCCGAAGACCCGATCGGGCACGATGCCGAACTTGGCCACCAGGTCGAGTGCGGTCGAGACGGCGGCGAAATGCTTGCCGACCGCTTCCTTGCCGAGCGCCTTCTGCACCCAGTCACGCGCCGTCTGTGCATTGGTCATCGTCTCGACGGTGGTGAAGGTCTTGGAGGCAATGATGAACAGCGTGGTTTCGGCGGACAGATCCTTCAGCGTGTCATGGATATGGGCGCCGTCGATGTTGGAGACATAGTGCGCGCGCGGCCCGTCATGGTAGGGCGCCAGCGCCAGCGTCGCCATGGCCGGGCCAAGGTCGGAGCCGCCGATGCCGATGTTGACGATGTCGGTGATCTTCTTGCCGGTGGCACCAGCCGCCTTGCCGGAGCGGATGGCGTCGGCGAAGGCGCCCATCGCATCGAGTACGGAGAGGACGTCCGCCTTGACGTCCTGGCCGTCGACCGTGACGCCCTTGCCGCTGAGATTGCGCAGTGCCGTGTGCAGCACCGCGCGATCTTCGGTGATGTTGATCTTCTTGCCGGCGAACATCGCGGCGCGACGGCCTTCGAGATCGGCGGCTCCAGCGAGCTTCTCCAGCAAATCCATGGTGGTCGCGTCGACGGCGCATTTCGACCAGTCGAGCAACAGATTGTCATCGGTGGCGGAGAATGTCGTAAACCGTTGCGGATCGGCGGCGAAGGCCTGGCGCATTGAGGCGTGCGCAGCAGTGCGATGATCGCGCAACGCGGCTAACTGTTTCTGAAAGGCTGAGTGATCCACTGGCGGGGGGCTCCTGGCGTTTTCGACGCACCATATCAGACCGGATGTTTCCGGCGCGTGTCGTCGCGGCACAACTATTGAGCCGAACTCCGTGCGGTCAATACGCGGCGATGCCGCATCGCATCACGATGCGATGACACAATGTGTCGATCGAAGAGGATTTCAGCGCCTGACTTCGGCGGAAGGATCACTGGCATAAATCCCAAAGATCAGAAAAATTGATTGGCGCAACCCCTTGTGCCACCGTTACATTCGACTGGTCCAGCCAAGTGAAAAAAGCTGGCCATCGAGGAACATCTTCCATGCCACAGAGAAACGACACGGCGATATGGTCCGGCCTGTTCCGGATTTCGGCTGAATCCGGCCAGACCCTGCAGGCGCAGATCCGCCAAGCCATCGTGGCCGCCATTCTCGACCGTCAGATCGCCGCTTCGATGCCGCTTCCCTCCTGCCGGATCCTGGCCGAAAAACTCGGCGTGGCCCGCGGAACAGTGGTGCTGGCCTTCCAGCAGCTCGTCGACCAGGGTTTCCTGGTGGCGCGCGAGCGGCGCGGCCATTTCGTCAATCCCGACGTGCTGGCGACGCCGGCCAAGCCGCACCAGAAGGCGCCCGACCAGGCCAACGAGATCGACTGGAAGGCGCGCCGGCAGATTGCCGCGAGCGACATGCCGCCGCCGGCCAAGCACGAGAACTGGATCAAGTCGTCCTATCCCTTCGTCTACGGCCAGTTCGACCCGACGCTGTTCCCGACCGCCGAGTGGCGCGAGTGCAACCGCATGGCGCTGGCCGTGCTCGAAATCCGCAACTGGGCGTCCGATATGGTCGACCGCGACGATCCGCTGTTGATCGAGCAGATCCAGGCGCGGCTGTTGCCCCGGCGCGGCATCTTCGCCAACCCGGACGAAATCATCGTCACGCTGGGCGCCCAGAACGCGCTTTATATGCTGGCGACGCTTTTGATGACCAAAGGCTCGAAGGTGGCGATGGAAGACCCCGGCTATCCCGACGCACGCTCGATCTTCCGGCTTGCGGGCGCCGAGATCCAGCCGGTGCCGGTCGACCAGTCCGGCATCGTAACCTCCTCTATTTCCAATGATTCCGGCTTCGTATTCGTTACGCCCAGCCACCATTGCCCGACCATGGTGCCGCTTTCGGCGGAGCGGCGGCAGGATCTGCTGGCGCGCGCCAACCGGCACAACCAGATTATCATCGAGGACGGCTATGACAGCCAGCTTCTCGATGAGGCGCCGCAGCAGGCGCTGAAGAGCCTCGATCGTTCCGGCCGCGTCGTCTATGTCGGCTCGATGTCGAAGACGCTGGCTCCCGGCCTACGGCTTGGCTACATCGTTGCCTCTGCTGGACTGATTTCCGAGCTCAGGGCGCTGCGTCGTTTCATGCTGCGGCATCCGCCGGCGAACAACCAGCGTGCCGTCGCCTTGTTCCTGTCGCTCGGCCATCACGAAGCGCTGGTGCGGCGACTGTCGAGCGCCTTCGACGAGCGGCGCAAGCGTCTGGTCCATGCGATTTCGGCTTTCCTGCCCGAATGGCGCTCGACCGACTCGGCCGGCGGCACGTCGCTCTGGCTCGAGGGGCCGCGCGGCACCGATTCCCGCGGTCTTGCCGAGGCCGCGGCCTCGCGCAGCGTTATCATCGAGCCCGGCGACCGCTTTTTCGACCGCACCGAAAAGCCCTCGCGTTTCATGCGGTTGGGCATTTCCTCGATCGCGCTGCAGCACATCGAGCCAGGCATACGGGAACTCGCCACCGCGGCCGGTCGCAGGCCGGCAGCTGCCTGATCCATTCGCTCGATCCTTTGACCGGAGTCGCACGGGTGCGGCTTCGACTCCTTTAGCACTGGCATATGCAACCAGACCGGCTGGCCCATAGTCTGTGCCAATGCCGGCGGCATAGTCGGGGCACAAAGGGGAAGAAGCAGCCGATGGTGGACCAACCGCCGCCCTGTTTCCGAGAAAAGGTGGAGTGTCTCCATGTCAGTAGTTCTTGAAAAGCAGGAAGCGGCGGCGGATCAGCGCTCGCGCCGCTCCGGTGGACGCGAAGCGCGTCGTGCCATGCGGGCAGCGCCCCTGGCCGACGACATCAAGCCTGTGCGCGCCGGCCTCGAAGGCGGCAGCTACGGACCGCTGAAGCACACCGACCAGGAACGCATCCACGGGGCGGTGCTGACGCTCCTGGAGACCGTCGGCTTCGCCAATGCCATCCCCTCCTGCATCGAGGCGCTGACCCAGGCCGGCGCCACCTATGGCGATGATGGCCGTATTCGCTTTCCGCGCGCACTGGTGCTCGACACGATCAAGAAGGCAGCGCGGAATTTCACCTTGCACGGCCAGGATCCGAAACATGACATGCTGATCCAGGGCAAGCGTGTGCATTACGGCACGGCCGGCGCCGCGGTGCATCTGGTCGATGTCGAGAAGCGCGAATATCGCGAATCGCTGCTGCAGGACATCTATGATGCCGCCCGCCTCGTCGAAGGGCTCGACAACATCCATTTCTTCCAGCGGCCGATGGTGCCGCGCGACATTCCCGATCCGCTCGAAATGGACTTCAACACGCTCTACGCCTGCGTGATGGGCACGTCCAAGCATGTCGGCACCTCGTTCACGGTGCGTGAGAATGTGCAGCCGGCGCTGGAGATGCTCTATGCGATTGCCGGCGGCGAGGAGAATTTCCGCGCCCGGCCGTTCGTGTCGAACTCCAACTGCTTCGTCGTGCCGCCGATGAAGTTCGCCGAGGACGCCTGCGGCGTGCTCGAAGCCTGTGTCGAGGGCGGCATCCCGATCCTGCTGCTGTCGGCCGGACAGGCCGGCGCCACCGCGCCGGCGGCAATTGCCGGCGCCGTCGTGCAAGCGGTGGCCGAAGTGCTGGCCGGTCTGGTCTATGTCAATGCCATCAAGCCAGGGCATCCGGCGATCTTCGGCACCTGGCCGTTCGTGTCGGATCTGCGGACAGGCGCCATGTCGGGCGGCTCGGCCGAACAGGCGGTGCTGACTGCTGCCTGCGCACAAATGGCGCAGTTCTACGATCTGCCGGGCGGTTCGGCCGCCGGCATGACGGATTCGAAACTGCCCGACATCCAGTCCGGCTACGAGAAAGGCATCACCGACGTGATGGCCGGTCTTGCCGGGCTCAACCTGGTCTATGAATCCGCCGGCATGCATGCCTCGCTGCTCGGCTTCTGCCTGGAAAGCCTGATCATCGACAATGACATGCTCGGCCATTGCCTGCGCTGCGTGCGCGGCATCGAAGTGTCTGATGAATCGCTGTCGATCGACACCATCACTGACGTCTGCCTGAAGGGGCCTGGACACTATCTCGGCAACGAGCAGACGCTGCGGCTGATGCAGACCGAGTATTTCTATCCGGCCGTCGGCGACCGCTTTTCACCGAAGGAATGGAACGAGAAGGGTCGGCCCGACATATTGCAGCGCGCGATCATCGAGAAGAAACGCGTCCTTGCCGAGCGTTTCCCGCGCCATGTGCCGAAGCCGCTCGACGACAAACTGCGCGCCCGCTTCGGCGACATGATCAAGCTGCCGCGCGCCAATATGGGCGGGTAGGCCCCTTCCCGTCAAAATAGATTAGTCCATGCTCAGCCCGTAGCGTTCGACGACTTCGGCATTGATCAGGTTGGCGTGCAGCGCCATCAGCACGATTTGCGCGTCGAAGCTGTCGCCGGCCTCCACCGCGGCCTCGATCCGGCGTTCCACGCCCTGCCGAAGCTGCAAGCCATGCGAGCTTTCGAAGGTTTCCGGCCCGGCAACGCAATAGCTGAACAGTTGCGCCACGTCCGGATAGGCCTGGCTGGGCGGCTCGTTGGGCCAGCGATCCTTCATCAGATTGACGATGGTGAGTTTTACCCCCTCAGGCACAAGGGCAGGATGCAAGTCGGCGCCGCGTAAGGCGTCGTCGAGTTGCCTCAGATCACCCGAGCGGCCGAACATGCCGAGGAAGCCGAGGGAAGAGCGTCGTTGCGCCATGATGGTCCAATCCGTTTCCAGCCACTTAGGTGGTGCGCAAGCGGAATACAAAGGCAGGCGAAGATCTAGCCTCCTACCGCCAACAACAAGACACCGGCAAGAGCCGATCCGGCGAGTGTCGGCAGCATGCCTATCCTGAGCTTCAGGATGGCGATCATCGCGGCGCAGGAAAGCAGCGCCGCACGCCAGTCGATCGACGAGAGCACCGGCACATTCATGCCCAGACTCATTGCGTGCACCTCACGGAAAACGACGTGCAAGGCAAACCACAGAGCGAGATTCATAATCACGCCGACAACTGCTGCGGTGATCGCGCCGAGCGCGGCCGACAATGCCTTGTTGCCGCGCAGCGCCTCGATATAGGGCGCGCCGAGGAATATCCAGAAGAAGCACGGCGTGAACGTCACCCACAAGGTCAGCAGCGCTCCAAGCGATCCGGCAAGCAACGGGTTCAGTGAGCCGGAGTGACGGAACGCGGCGATGAATCCGACAAACTGCAACACCAGGATGAGCGGACCTGGTGTCGTCTCGGCAAGCCCGAGACCATCGACCATTTCACCGGGGGCGAGCCAGCCGAAGGACTGGACGGCTGCCTGCGCGACATAGGCCAGCACCGCGTATGCGCCGCCGAAGGTGACGACCGCCATCAGGCTGAAGAACCTGCCTATCTCGGTCCATACACTGGCAGAGCCGGTGAACCACCAGATCACGAGAACAGGCCCGAGCCAGATCGGCAGCCAGATCGCAACCGTGCGCGGCGCATGCCATCTGGTCGGTTTGACATGGGTCAGCTCGCCGCGCTCGAACATCAGGTCAACCGCTCCCTTGATGTCGGCAACATCGCCCTTGCCATGCGCGGAGCCGGAAAACAGGCCGGGAGCGACGCGGTCTCCCAGCCATCCTGTCAGGCCCGCCAGCACGATGATGAGCGGAAACGGCACATTCAACGCATAGATGGCTATGAAGGCGCCAACCGCGATCAGCACCATGGCTGGGTTTTTCAGGGCGCGCCGGCCGATGCGGATCACCGCCTCGATGACGATGGCAAGCACCGCCGCCTTCACCCCGAGGAAAAGCGCCTCGACGAGCGGCATGTCGCCATAGAGCACGTAGAGGCTGCTCAAGATGAGCATGACGAGCGCGCCGGGTACTACGAACAGGATGCCGGCGACAAGGCCGCCGATCGTCCTGTGCAGCAGCCAACCGATATAGATGGCGAGTTGCTGGGCTTCCGGGCCGGGCAGCAGCATGCAGTAGTTCAGCGCATGCAGGAAACGCTGTTCGCCGATCCAGCGCCGCTCCTCGACCAATTCCTTATGCATCAGGGCGATCTGCCCGGCCGGTCCGCCGAAGCTGAGCAATCCGATCTTCGCCCAGACCTTCAAGGCTTCGGCAAAAGTCGGTGCAGCCGGCGCCTCGATGGTCACCACTCTATCTTCCGGGGCAAGAGCGCTCACGACGGTTTGCCCGCGCCAGCAGCGGGCCAGTTGTGCGTTTCCTCGGTGGCGTCGCGACACCAACGGAAGAACGCATCGTAGAGCAGCATGCCTGCTTCCAGCTGTTCCAGATCGTCGCGAAACATCCGCGACAGGCCAAGCGAGGCAGCCAGAAAGCCAGCGGCCTGGGGCACCAGATCGAGGCTCGCCGTGTCGGCCGCACGCACGATCACGGCAAGGCGATCGAGCGCCGCGGATTGCAGGCCGAATTCCTCGATCATCGTGTCGAAGGTGCAGCGTTCGCCGCGATGGCTCCAGAACACAGTGTCGATGTCGAAGGGCACGGCCGTGAAGCGGTCGGCCACGGCAGCCACCTCGGCCGCCTCGACAAACAGGAAGACCGCGTGCGGATCGACGAAACGCCGGATCAGCCAGGGACACGCGATGCGGTCGACCTTCGGGCGGGATCGCGTCACCCACGCGGTACGGCCTTTTTCATCGCGCGGCGGCAGGTTTTCGGTGCGGACCAAAAGCCCATTTGCCTCGCGCCAGGCTTCGAAGCCGCCTTCGAGAGATTCAGCGGAAATTCCTTCGTGCCGCAGCCATGCGGCCACGCCTTGCGAGAGTTTTTGACCTTTCTGACAGACGATCGAGACTTGCCTGCCGGCAAATTCGGATCCCCAAGTCGAAACGGTTTTGAAATCACGCCGGCTCGAAGCCGGCAGCAGGCGCGGATCGGCGTCGAAATCTTCATCGATGCGAACATCGATGATTGCAGGCGCACCCGGCAGGCCGACCAGCCGGGACAGTTGCGATACGGTGATAGCGGTTGTTGACGGCATGGCGTCCACCTCCTGATAGAGAAGCTTGGACGCGAACGTTGGGCTGACGCCTCACGGGGTCGTCGCGATGCACCCCTTGGTCATGATCGTGGATTTGTTGGGCGCGCTTGTCAAGGATGACAAACGGCGGCTTGATCCGGATCAAGCCGCCGTTTGTCGTTAATGTAAGTACTTGCGCACAGACACTGTCCTCGGAGCAATCAAATGATTGTCCCCGGAGCAGTCAGTGATTGTCCCTAGGGACGCCGCTGGTGTGGGCGACATCCTGGTATTTCACCGCCGGCTTCAGCACCATTCCCTCATCGAACTGGTCGACCATGCCGCGCTGGATTTCCTGCCATGGCGTCTGGTGCTTGGGATAGTGGTAGCCGCCATCGCTCTGCAGCGTCGCGCGCCGTTTGGCGATCTCGTCGTCGCTGATCAGGATGTTGGCGGTGCCCTTCCTGAGATCGATGCGGACGCGGTCGCCTGTCTTGAGCAGCGCCAGTCCGCCGCCAATGGCAGCTTCCGGCGAGGCATTGAGGATCGATGGCGAGCCCGACGTGCCCGACTGGCGGCCATCGCCGATGCAGGCCAGCGCATGAATGCCCTTCTTGATGAGATAGGCCGGCGGCTGCATGTTCACGACCTCGGCACCGCCGGGATAGCCGACCGGGCCGGCACCGCGCATGAACAGGATCGTGTGCTCGTCGATGCCTTGCGCCGGATCGTCGATGCGGGCGTGGTAATCCTCGGGGCCGTCGAAGACCATGGCGTTGCCTTCGAAAGCTTCCGGGTCCTTGGGGTTGGACAGATAGCGCTCGCGGAACTCCGGCGAGATGCCGCTCATCTTCATGATCGCCGAATCGAACAGATTGCCCTTGAAGTTGATGAAGCCGGCATTGGCCTTCAGCGGGTTGTCGACGCTGCGGATGACGTCGGCGTTTTCCACGACCGCTGTCTTGCAATTGTCGCCGATCGACTTGCCATTGGCGGTCAGGGCATCGGGATGCGGCAACAGCCCGCCCTTCATCAGTTCGGCAACCACGGCCGGCACGCCGCCGGCGTGATGGTAATCCTCGCCGAGATATTCGCCTGTCGGCTGCAGATTAACGATGAGCGGCACCTTGAGGCCGATCTGCTGCCAGTCGTCATTGGTAAGCGGCACGCCAAGATGGCGGGCAATGGCGTTGAGATGGATCGGCGCATTGGTGGAGCCGCCGATGGCCGAATTGACGACGATGGCATTCTCGAAAGCCTTGCGCGTCATGATGTCGGACGGCTTCAGATCCTCATGCACCATCTCGACGATGCGTTTTCCCGTCTCGTAGGAAATCTGGCCGCGCTCGCGGTAGGGAGCGGGAATGGCGGCCGAGCCCGGCAGTTGCATGCCCAGCGCCTCGGCCAGCGAGTTCATCGTGGTGGCGGTGCCCATGGTGTTGCAATAACCGGTGGACGGCGCCGACGAGGCGACAATGTCCATGAACTCGTCATAGCCGATCTCGCCGGCCGACAGGCGCTGGCGCGATTCCCAGACGATGGTGCCGGACCCGGTGCGCTTGCCCTTGTGCCAGCCATTGAGCATCGGGCCGACCGACAGTGCGATGGCCGGAATGTTGACGGTGGCCGCCGCCATAAGCAGCGCCGGCGTGGTCTTGTCGCAGCCGATGGTCAGCACGACGCCGTCGAGTGGATAGCCGTAGAGCACTTCGACCAGGCTGAGATAGGCAAGGTTGCGGTCGAGTGCGGCGGTCGGGCGCTTGCCGGTCTCCTGGATCGGATGGCAGGGGAATTCGAAGGGGATGCCGCCCATCGAGACGATGCCTTCGCGCACGCGCTTGGCGAGCTCGATATGGTGCCGGTTGCAAGGCGACAGATCCGAGCCGGTCTGGGCGATGCCGATCAGCGGCTTGCCCGACATCAGTTCGGCGCGCGTCAGTCCGTAGTTCAGGTAACGCTCCAGATAGAGCGCCGTCATGCCCGGATTGTCGGGGTTGTCGAACCACTCCTGCGAGCGAAATTTCTTCTTTCTGGTGGGGGCGCCTGCCATCACGGTCTCCGTATTTGTATGACAAATCGATATGACAACGCGTCAATGCAAGCAAGGGGACGCGTGATCTGAATCGGGACTTTGGTGCGATAGACACGCACCCGGCCGTGCGTTAGGCCTTCGTGAAGTCTTGTGCGGGAGGTTTTCATGGCTTTAGTGATCGAAGGCGAGGAGCGCATTGCCGCACCCCTGCAAAAAGTGTGGGAAGCGCTGAACGACCCCGAGGTTTTGAAGGCGACCATTCCCGGCTGCCAGAGCCTCGAGATGAAGTCGCCGACCGAGATGGCCGCGACGGTGGTGTTGAAGATCGGGCCGATCAAGGCGACCTTCAACGGCGAAGTGACGCTGAAAAACCTCAAGCCGCCGCATTCCTACACCATCCAGGGCGAAGGCAAGGGCGGCATTGCCGGTTTCGCCAAGGGCGGCGCGGATGTGACGCTGACCGAAGACGGTCCGGATGCGACAGTGTTGAAGTATGCGGCCAAGGCCGATGTCGGCGGCAAGATCGCCCAGCTCGGCAGCCGGCTGATAGAATCCACCTCAAAGAAACTGGCCGGCCAGTTCTTTTCCTCATTCGGCGAGAAGGTGGGCGGTTAAGCCCCTCTTCTTACGGAGGTAGGGTATCGGCCCTTACTCGAAGACGATGCTCGGCACCGCCGCTTCGGCCGCGCCGCGCTCCTCATTGACCCGGTCCCAGACCTTCGAGGCAATGTCGCGATAGATTTTGGCTTCAGCGCTATCGGGCTTCGACGCCACCACGGGTGCACCGGCATCCGAGCTTTCTCGGATGCCCATTTCAAGCGGCACTTCGCCGAGGAAAGTGACGCCGAGGCGCTCGGCTTCGCGGCGCGCGCCGCCATGGCCGAAAATGTCGTAGCGTTTGCCGGTGTCCGGGGCGATGAAATAGCTCATGTTCTCGACAATGCCGAGCAGCGGCACGTCGACCTTCTTGAACATGTTCAATCCCTTGCGGGCATCGATCAGCGCCAGGTCCTGCGGTGTGGAGACGATGACGGCGCCGGCCAGTGGCACCTGCTGTGCCATGGTTAGCTGCGCGTCGCCGGTGCCGGGCGGCATGTCGACGACGAGCACGTCGAGCCGGCCCCATTCGACCTCGCGCAGCATCTGCGTCAGCGCCGACATCACCATCGGGCCGCGCCAGATCATCGGCGTCTCCTCATCGACGAGGAAGCCCATCGACATCACCTTGAGGCCGTAATTCTCCATCGGTTTCAAGATCTTGCCGTCAACCGTCTGCGGCCGGCCATGAATGTTGAGCAGCTTGGGCATGGACGGGCCGTAGATGTCCGCATCAAGCACGCCGACCCTGAGGCCGTTGGCGGCGAGGCCAAGCGCGATGTTGACGGCGGTGGTCGACTTGCCAACGCCGCCCTTGCCCGAGGCGACTGCGATGATTGCCTCGATACCGGGCACGCCGCGCTTGCCTGAACTCTGCGAGGCTGGCGCGTGCGGAGCAGCGCGCGGGGCTGCGGACGGAGCCGGCGGTGCTGGCCTGGGCGCAGGCCGCGATGGAACCGGCGCTTCCATGCCGCCACCCTTCTTCTCCGCCGTCAGCGCAACGACAGCGCCGGCGACACCCGGGATCGCCTTTACGACCCGCTCGGCGGCGGCGCGCAACGGCTCCATTTCCTGGGCGCGCGCGGCGGGAACGGTGATCGAGAAGAACACTTTTGAATCGGCTATGAAAATCTCGGAAACCATACCGAGGTCAACGATGTTGCTGGTGAAGTCAGGTCCATTGACCGTCTTCAGGCGTTCGGTGACGATTTCCTTGGTGACGGACATGACGGTATTTCCTCAGACGTTGGCTAACCCAAGACGGCGGCTGGCCTGAGATAATGCAGTTTCCTGACAGAACCAAGCGATCGCTTTGAAGCTGACAGGCGCCTGCCGCTATGGCAGCGTGCCAATCATGGATTGATAGACTGGCATGGTAGATAGACTGGCATGATCGACAAACTCGAATTCTTCATCGCGCTGGCCAAGGAAGAGCATTTCGGCCGGGCAGCGGAAGCATGCGGCGTCACCCAGCCGACATTGTCCGCCGGCATCAAGCAGCTGGAGGGGCAGCTCGGTGTCATGCTGGTCAATCGCGGCTCGCGGTTCCAGGGGCTGACGCCGGAGGGCAAGCAGGTGCTGGTCTGGGCGCGCCGCATCGTCGGCGATACCAGGACCATGCGCGAGGAAATGCGGGCGGCGCGCCACGGCCTTTCCGGCCGTATCCGTATTGCCGCCATCCCGACCGCACTCGCCATGGTGGCGCGGCTGACGACGCCGTTTCGCGAAAAGCACCCGGGCGTAACCTTCTCGGTGCTGTCGCGCACCTCGATCGAGGTCTTGTCGCTGCTCGGCAATTTCGACATCGACGCCGGCATCACCTATCTCGACAACGAGCCGCTTGGGCGGGTGACCAGCGTGCCGCTCTATGACGAGCGCTATCAATTGATCACGGCTGTCGGAAACCCCTATTCCGACCGCGACAAAGTGACATGGGCCGAGATCAGCCAGTTGCCGCTCTGCCTGCTGACGCCCGACATGCAGAACCGTCGCATCATCGACCAGCATCTGGCCGAGGCCGGCGTGCAGGTGCGGCCGACACTCGAATCCAACTCGATGATCGTGCTGTTCTCGCACATCCGCACTGGCAAATGGTCGTCGATCATGCCGCTCAACCTCGCGGAAACATTCGGCTTTTCCGAGCCGATCCGGGCCATTCCGATCGTCGAGCCCGATGCCAGCCACACGGTCGGCCTGGTGGCCACGCCGCGAGAACCGCACACGCCACTGGTGCAGGCGCTGCTGGACGAGGCAATGGCGCTGGCAGACGATTTCCGTAGCCATCGCTAGGCTAGAGACTGGTGGCTGGACGCGCTCGATAGAAAATTTCTATCAAGCGACGGATCAGCTTTATTGATTTCGTGGGTTTCCTCTGTTTTTGTAACGACTTAGCGCTAGAACGCTACCGACCAGGGAGGGCGCTGCATGACGATGCAGCCTGCAAGTACCGAGATCGCATCGCGCACGGCCGCGATCATCCGCGAGCTGAAAGGCCTCGAAGGCCCGTTGCTGCCCATCCTGCATGAGATTCAGGTCGAGTTCGGGCATGTGCCGCAGGCATCGCTGCCAGCCATCGCCGAAGCGCTGAACATCTCGAATGCCGAAGTCCACGGCGTCGTCACCTTCTACCACGACTATCGCAGCCACCCGGCCGGCAAGCATGTGCTCAAGGTCTGCCAGGCCGAGGCCTGCCAGTCGATGGGTTCGGATGCGGTTGCCGCCAAGCTCAAGCAGCTGCTGGGCATCGGCTTCCATGAAACGACCCGCGACGGATTGGTGACGCTGGAGCCGGTCTATTGCCTGGGCCTGTGCGCCTGCGCCCCATCGGCGATGCTGGACGGCGAGGTGATCGGCCGCCTCGATGACGAGAAGATCGAAGAGATCGTGGCGGAGGCCCGCTCATGATCCCGCGCATCTACATTCCCGGCGATTCCGGTGCGCTGGCGCTGGGTGCGGAAAAGGTCGCAAAGGCGATTGCAAGCGAACTCGCCGAGCGCGGTATTGAGGCCAAGATCGTTCGCAACGGCTCGCGCGGTGCCTATTTCCTCGAGCCGATGGTCGAAGTGGCAACCGCCAAGGGCCGCGTCGCCTATGGGCCGGTCAAGCCATCCGACGTGAAGAGCCTGTTCGACAGCGGCTTCCTCACCGGCGGCCATCACAAGCGCTGGCTCGGTGCACCCGACAAAATCCCCTTCCTGGCCAAGCAGACGCGGTTGACCTTTGCCCGCTGCGGCATCAACGACCCGCTGTCGCTCGACGCCTACAAGTCGCTCGGCGGGCTGAAGGGCCTGCAGAACGCGGTGGCGATGGCGCCGGCGGATATTGTCAAGCAGGTGACCGAGTCCGGCCTGCGCGGCCGTGGCGGCGCCGGCTTCCCGACCGGCATCAAATGGAAGACGGTGCTGGATACGACATCCGACCGCAAATACATCGTCTGCAACGCCGATGAAGGCGACAGCGCTACTTTCGCCGACCGCATGATCATGGAGGGCGATCCCTTCGTGCTGATCGAAGGCATGGCGATCGCAGGTGTCGCCACCGGCGCGACCAAGGGTTTCGTCTATATCCGCTCGGAATATCCGCATGCGGTGGCCATGATGAACAAGGCTATCGAGGTCGCCCGCAAGGCCGGCGTGCTCGGCGTCAATGTGCTGGGTTCGCCCAATGCCTTCGACATGGAAATCCGCGTCGGCGCCGGCGCCTATGTCTGCGGCGAGGAAACGTCGCTGTTGAACAGCCTCGAAGGCAAGCGCGGCGTGGTGCGCGCCAAGCCGCCGCTGCCGGCCATCCAGGGCCTGTTCGGCAAGCCGACGGTGATCAACAACGTCATCAGCCTAGCCTCCGTGCCCATCATCATGGACAAGGGTGCCGCCTTCTACAAGGATTTCGGCATGGGCCGCTCACGCGGTACGATCCCGATCCAGATCGCCGGCAACGTCAAGTTCGGCGGCCTGTTCGAAGCGGCCTTCGGCATGACGCTGGGCGAAATCGTCGACGATATCGGCGGTGGCACCGCAACCGGCCGGCCGGTGAAGGCCGTACAGGTCGGCGGGCCGCTCGGCGCCTATTTCCCGCGTAGCCTGTTCAGCACGCCGTTCGACTATGAAGCGTTCGCCGCCAAGGACGGGCTGATCGGCCATGCCGGCATCACCGTGTTCGACGACACCGCCGACATGCTGAAGCAAGCGCGCTTTGCCATGGAATTCTGCGCCATCGAGAGCTGCGGCAAGTGCACGCCCTGCCGCATCGGCTCGACGCGCGGCGTCGAGACCATCGACAGAATAGCCGGCGGCATCGAGCCGGAAAAAAACATCGCGCTGGTCACGGACCTCTGCAACACGATGAAATTCGGTTCGCTCTGTGCGCTGGGTGGCTTCACGCCCTACCCGGTGATGAGCGCGCTCAACCATTTCCGCGATGATTTCAAGCCGGCGCCCGTCGCCGAAGCAGCAGAATAGGAACCTCGCCATGGGTCTCATTCAGGAAATCGACTTCGGCACGCCGGCCTCGACCTCGCAGAAGCAGGTGACGCTGACGGTCGACGGCTTCACCGTGACGGTGTCGGAAGGCACCTCGATCATGCGCGCTTCGATGGAAGCGGGCATCGCCATCCCGAAACTCTGCGCCACCGACATGGTCGACGCCTTCGGCTCCTGCCGGCTCTGCCTGGTCGAGATCGACGGCCGCAACGGCACGCCCTCCTCCTGCACGACGCCGGTGGCGCCGGGCATGGTGGTGCACACGCAGACCGGCAAGCTCAAGGACATCCGCCGCGGCGTGATGGAGCTCTACATTTCCGACCACCCGCTCGACTGCCTGACTTGTGCCGCTAATGGCGACTGCGAATTGCAGACGCAGGCCGGTGTCGTCGGCCTGCGCGACGTGCGTTACGGCTATGAAGGCGACAACCACGTCTTCAAGAAGAACGACGGCGCGGAAAACTTCAAATGGATGGCGAAGGACGAGTCCAACCCGTACTTCACCTATGACCCGTCGAAATGCATCGTCTGCTCACGCTGCGTGCGCGCCTGCGAGGAAGTGCAAGGCACCTTCGCGCTGACCATCGAGGGCCGTGGTTTCGGCAGCCGGGTTTCGCCCGGCATGCACCAGCTGTTCATCGACTCGGAATGCGTCTCCTGCGGCGCCTGCGTGCAGGCCTGCCCGACGGCAACGCTGTCGGAAAAATCGGTCATCCAGATCGGCCAGCCCGAGCATTCGATGGTCACCACCTGCGCCTATTGCGGCGTCGGCTGCCAGTTCAAGGCCGAGATGCGCGGCGACGAGCTGGTGCGCATGGTGCCCTACAAGGACGGCAAGGCCAATCGTGGCCATAGCTGCGTCAAGGGCCGCTTCGCCTATGGCTATTCGACCCACAAGGATCGCATCCTCAACCCGATGATCCGCGAGAAGATCACCGACCCCTGGCGCGAAGTGTCGTGGGAAGAAGCGCTGACTTACACGGCAAACGAATTCCGCCGCATCCAGTACCAGTATGGCCGCACATCGATCGGCGGCATCACTTCGTCGCGCTGCACGAATGAGGAAACCTATCTGGTACAGAAGCTGATCCGCCAGGGCTTCCGCAACAACAATGTCGACACCTGTGCCCGCGTCTGCCACTCGCCGACCGGCTATGGCCTTGGCCAGACGTTTGGTACCTCGGCCGGCACGCAGGATTTCGATTCTGTCGAACACACCGATGTGGTGATGGTGATCGGCGCCAATCCGGCGGCGGCCCACCCGGTGTTCGCCTCGCGGCTGAAGAAGCGGCTGCGCAAGGGCGCCAAGCTGATCGTGCTCGATCCGCGCCGCACCGAGATGGTCAAGTCGGCGCATATCGAGGCGGAGTATCACCTGCCGCTGAAGCCCGGCACCAATGTCGCCGTCGTCACCTCGCTCGCCCATGTCATCGTCACTGAAGGCCTGTTCGACGAGAAGTTTATCCGCGAACGCTGCGACTGGGATGAATTCCAGGACTGGGCCTCGTTCGTGGCGCTGCCGGAAAACAGCCCCGAAGTCGTCGGCAAGCCTGCCAATGTCGACCCGGAACTGATCCGCGGCGCAGCGCGGCTCTACGCCCGTGGCGGCAATGGCTCGATCTATTACGGCCTCGGCGTCACCGAGCACAGCCAGGGCTCGACCACCGTCATCGCCATCGCCAACCTCGCCATGGCCACCGGCAATATCGGCCGGCCGGGCGTCGGCGTGAATCCGCTGCGCGGCCAGAACAATGTGCAGGGCTCCTGCGACATGGGCTCGTTCCCGCATGAATTGCCGGGCTATCGCCACGTTTCCGGCGACGCGGTGCGCGACATCTATGAGACCCTGTGGGGCGTCAAGATCGACGACGAGCCGGGCCTGCGTATCCCCAACATGCTGGATGCCGCCGTCGACGGTTCTTTCAAGGGCCTCTATGTGCAGGGCGAGGACATCTTGCAGTCGGACCCCGACACCAAGCACGTCGCCGCCGGCCTTGCCGCGATGGAATGCGTCGTCGTGCACGACCTCTTCCTTAACGAGACGGCGAATTACGCGCATGTCTTCCTGCCCGGCTCGACCTTCCTCGAGAAGGACGGCACCTTCACCAATGCCGAGCGTCGCATCAACCGCGTGCGCAAGGTGATGGCGCCGAAGAATGGCCTGGCCGACTGGGAAGTGACGCAGAAGCTCGCCCAGACAATGGGGCTCAACTGGAACTACCGGCATCCGTCCGAAATTATGGACGAGATCGCCATGACGACGCCGAGCTTCGCCAAGGTCTCCTACGATTACCTGGAGAAGATGGGCTCCGTGCAGTGGCCCTGCAACGATAAGGCGCCTGAAGGCACACCGATCGTCCACGTCGACGGTTTCGTGCGCGGCAAGGGCAAGTTCATCCGCACCGAATATGTGGCGACGGACGAAAAGACCGGACCGCGCTTCCCGCTGCTTTTGACCACCGGCCGTATTCTCAGCCAGTACAATGTCGGCGCGCAGACGCGGCGCACGGACAACGTCATGTGGCACTCGGAGGACCGGCTGGAGATCCATCCGCACGATGCTGAGAACCGCGGCCTGCGCGATGGCGACTGGGTGCGATTGACCAGCCGTTCGGGTGAGACGACGCTGCGGGCGCTGATCACCGACCGGGTGTCGCCGGGCGTGGTCTACACGACCTTCCACCATCCCGACACGCAGGCCAACGTCATCACCACCGACTTCTCCGACTGGGCGACCAACTGTCCGGAATACAAGGTCACGGCCGTGCAGGTCGGCGCCTCGAACGGCCCGTCGGACTGGCAGCGCGACTATAACGAGCAGGCCGAGCAGAGCCGCCGCATCGCGACGTTGCAGGCGGCGGAGTAGTCTTGGCCGCGCGCCGCAAAGCAACGACGCAAATATCGCGGCTGGCGCGCCGCGCCGGCGGCACGGCGGCCGCGAACCGCATGGTGCCGGAGGAGACGCCGGTGGCGTTTTCCTTCGCCGGCACAACGCATGCGGTGATGATGGCGAGCCCCGCCGATTTCGAGGATTTCGCGCTGGGCTTCTCGCTGACCGAAGGCATCATCGCCGACCCGCAGGAAATCGAGGCGATCGAGGTCGAGGATCATGGCGCCGGCATCGATATACAGATCCGGCTGAGGGACACCGCCAACACGCGCTTCGAGGCGCGGCGGCGCAGGCTGGCCGGACCGGTTGGTTGCGGGCTGTGCGGCATCGAATCCATCGAGGAAGCGATGCGTTCCGTCGATGCTGTTGGTGCGTCAAAACTTACTCTTGATGCCAACGATATCGTGCGCTCCGTCAAATTGTTGTCGAAGGTGCAGCCGCTGCATCAGGAAACCGGAGCCGTGCACGCCGCCGGCTTCTATATCCCCGGCAAGGGTGTCGTCATGGCGCGCGAGGATGTCGGCCGTCACAATGCGTTGGACAAGCTGGCCGGCGCGTTGGCCAAAGCCGGCATTGATGGCACTTCGGGTGCTGTCGTGATGACGTCGCGCGTGTCGGTCGAAATGGTGCAGAAGACGGCGGCGATCGGCGCGGCCTTCATCATTGCCGTCTCGGCGCCGACCGCTCTTGCCATCCGCACGGCTGATGAGGCCGGCATGACGCTGGTGGCGTTGGTGCGCGGTGATGATTTCGATGTTTTCACCCACCCTGACCGGGTGGTCTTGGGAGTTGCCCAGCATGTCGCATGACGAAGACCACATCACCAGCACCAGCGAGAAGCTGGTGCGCATGGCCAACCAGATCGCGGCCTTTTTCCATTCCAGGCCGCGCGAGGAAGGTGTCGCCGGCGTCGCCGAACATATCAACAAGTTCTGGGAGCCGAGGATGCGGCGACAGTTCTTCGAACTGCTGGACAGCGGTGGCGAAGGCTTCGATGAACTGGTCGTGGTGGCCTCCGCCAGGATCAAGCGGCCGATCACGCCGGCCGAGGCCGATCTCAAGCTCGGGCTCAAACCCTCCCCGGCCGACGCCGCCGCCTCACTGAAGTAGCCGCGGCCGGCCGCGCGGGCTCATATTCCTTTCCGCTAAAGTTTAAGCTGCCGCTGTCGACGCGGCTCTGCTATATCTGACGATCAGAAATCGTCTGGCCGGGCGGAAACAACTCGTGAGGCCGATCGAGACCCGATATGCCCTCAGTGGCGAGGTGCGGATCGCCTATCAGGTGGTCGGCCAGGGGTCGTTTGATCTCGTTTTCGTGCCGGGCTTCATTTCCAATCTCGACCTGCATTGGGAAGACGAGGGCTATTCCAGGCTCTTGAAGCGGCTTTCGGCGTTCTCGCGGCTGATCCTGTTCGACAAGCGCGGCACCGGTCTTTCCGATCGTGTCGATGCCCATCACCTGCCCAGCCTCGAAACCCGAATGGACGACGTGCGCGCGGTGATGGATGCGGTCGGTAGTGGCCGGGCGGCACTGCTCGGTGCTTCCGAAGGCGCGCCGATGGCAATGCTGTTCGCCGCCACCTATCCCGAGCGGACGCGAGCCCTGGCGCTCTATGGCGGCTATGCGCATTTCCACAAATGGGTGATGCCGCCGGAACGCCTCAACGCCTTCATCTTGACCGCCGAGACGGCCTGGGGCACCGGAGCCACCTTGCCGAATTTCGCGCCGGGCCGGATCGACGACGCGCATTTTACCCAGTGGTGGGCGCGTTTTGAGCGGCTGTCGGCGAGCCCGACGGCGGCAGCGGCACTGGCGCGAATGAATGCGGAAATCGACGTGCGTGGCGTACTGGCGGCGATCAGCGCGCCGACGCTTTTGATCCATCGCCGCAACGATGCGCGGGTCGATCCCGACGCCAGCCGCTTCCTGGCCAAGAGAATCCCGAATGCGCGGCTGGTCGAGATTCCCGGGCGCGACCATCCGATCTGGACCGGAGACGTCGACCGCGTCGCAGACCTGATCGAGGAGTTCCTGACCGGCGAGCGCGCCGTCGCCGAAGCGGACCGCGTGCTGGCGGCCCTGCTGGTGACGCGTATCTACGATACGACGCGGATGGGCGACCGCATGTGGAGCGAACGCAGCGAGCGCTTCCAGGAAACCTGGCGCTCGCTGGTCGGGCGCCATGGCGGCCGCGCGCTGGGTACGCAGGGCGAAATGATGATCTCGCGCTTCGACGGGCCGGCCCGCGCCATACGCTGCGCGGCGGCGCTGCGCGAGGCGGCGCAAGGCATTGGTGTGGCCAGCGCGCAGGGCGCGCATGTCGGCGAGATCGAACTGCGCGGGCCGCCCGTTGGGCTGACGGCGCGGGTGACGATGCAGCTCGCCGCGCACGCCAGCCGAGGCGATATCCTCGCCTCGCGGCTGGTCGCGGATCTGGCAACTGGCTCTGGCCTGCATTTCGAAGACGCCAGCCGGGTCACGCTGGACGATCTGGACGAGCCGATGGCGCTGGTGCGGGCAATGTCGGAACAGCATCTGGAGCCCGACTGTCGAGCCAGAACCAAAACAACCGAACCGGCCGTGCTGACGGCGAGGGAAAGCGAGGTGGTGAGCCTGATTGCCGACGGCAAGAGCAATGCCGCGATTGCCGCCGAACTCAGGCTGAGCGAGCACACGGTCAAGCGCCACGTCGCCAACATATTGCTCAAGCTCGACCTGCCGTCGCGGGCGGCGGCGGCGGCGTTTTCGGCCCGTCACCCTGGCCCGGACGGGCCATGAGAGCCATGGCGCTTTCGGGCGAAGCGGCCATGCCGAGGTAAGCGCTATCAATTCCGCCAAGCAGGCCAAGGCGGATATCGCCGGGAAGGCGCTGCGGACGGAGGATGAAATGCTCAAGTCAAAGCTGAACGTCAGATCACTTGTGATAGCGGCAAGCATTGGCGCGCTGTTCACGATCACTCCCGCAAAGGCCGAGGATGCGTCGGCAACGGCCGCCTACAAAGACATCCAGGCCACGCTCGGCTCGGTGCCGGACATGTTCAAGACCTTGCCCGACGTCGCCATCGCCGGCGCCTGGGCCGAGATCAAAGGCGTGCAGCTCAACCCCAAGACTGCGCTTGACGGCAAGACAAAGGAGCTGATGGGCCTCGCTGTCGCATCGCAGATCCCATGCCAGTACTGCATCTACTTCCACACCGAAGCCGCCAAACTCAACGGCGCCAGCGACGAGGAGATCAAGGAGACGATCGCGATGGCGGCAATCGTGCGCCATTGGTCGACGATGCTCAACGGCAGCCAGGTCGATCTCGCCACTTTCAAGAAGCAGACCGACGACGTCTTCGCGGCCGTCAAGGCGAAGTCGCAGTGAAAGGCACTGCCCGTCGATAAGTGCCGGGCAGATTTCCAAACATCAACCGCCCGAAGACGGGCCATGGAGGATGAAATGCTGACCAAGACCCAAGCCGTTGATGGCGCCGCGATCAAGAAGGCGATCGAGGGCCGCGATGGAAAAATGCTGTCGAGCTTCTATGCCGACGACGCGGTGGTGCGGGTGATCGACCGCAACAACCCACCGAGCAAGCCGCGCGAAGTCCGCGGGCGCGCGGCGATCGCCACCTTCTGGGATGACATCTGCAGCCGGGCGATGACCCACAAGGTCGACACCACGATCGCTGACGGCAACAGCCTCGCCTTCACCCAGGCCTGCGCCTATCCGGATGGCACCAAGGTGTTCGCCGCAGCGATGCTGGAGCTGAAGAACGGGCGCATCGCACGGCAGACCGTCGTGCAGGCCTGGGACGAGTGAGGCGGCCATGTTCAGCGCCAGATGGCAGATCGACGCCAGGTTCGGGCACAAGCAGACCGTGCTCGAGCTGTTGAAGAAATGGGAACGCGAGATCGGCTCGCAGGTCGGTATCGCTGACCTCAAGTTCCAGATCATGACGGGATCGATCGGCGCCAGAGAGGCGACGGTCGAGTCGCACCATCAGGTCGAGAGCCTGGCCCAGTTGGAGGCGTTCTTCGCCAGGATCGGCAAGATCGACGCGCACGCCAAATGGGGCAAGGAGATGGAGCAATACGTCGTGTCAGGCACCAGCCTGTGGAACATCTATCGCATCGTGGAGTAGTGGTCTTCGCCCCCGTTTATGGGGAGAAGGGAATACGGTCTCCCGGCCCTTCGCAGGCTCAGGGCGTTCGAAGCTCGAAAAGCCAAGCAATTGGCTTTTCGTCCGCTGCGCGGACCGCTCCTCACCCATGCGCAACCATTACATGCCGCACGGCGGTGTAGTCCTCCAGCGCGTAGAGCGACATGTCCTTGCCGTAGCCGGACTGTTTCAGACCGCCATGCGGCATCTCGTTGGTCAGCATGAAATGGGTGTTGATCCAGGTGCAGCCATATTGCAGGCGGGCCGCCGTCGCCATGGCGCGCGAGACGTCCTTGGTCCACACCGATGACGCCAGGCCATAGTCGCTGTCATTAGCCCAGGTCACAGCCTCGTCGACTTCGGTGAAACGGGTGATCGAGACGACCGGCCCAAAGACTTCGCGGCGCACGATCTCGTCCTCCTGCAGCGCGCCGGCGATGACGGTCGGCTGGTAGTAGAAGCCGGTGCCCTCACCCGGCTTGCCGCCGGTGGTGATTTCGATGTGCTTCAGCTCCGAGGCGCGTTCGACGAAGCTCGAGACGCGGTCGCGTTGGCGGCGCGAGATCAGCGGGCCGATCTCGTTCTCGGTGTCGTCGGCCCGATTGTACTTGATGGTCGAAACCGCCGAGGACAGGTCGGCGACGAGCTTGTCGTAGATCTTCTTGCCGGCATAGATGCGGCAGGCGGCGGTGCAGTCCTGGCCGGCATTGTAGTAGCCGAAGGCGCGCAGGCCGTTGACCACCGCGCCGAGGTCAGCGTCGTCGAAGACGATGACCGGCGCCTTGCCGCCGAGTTCGAGATGCGTGCGCTTGACCGACTTGGCGGCAGCCTGCAGCACCTTCTTGCCGGTGGCGACGTCACCGGTGATCGAGATCATGTTGACCTTGGGATGGTTGATCAGCGTGTTGCCGACGCTGTCGCCGCGGCCGAGCACGACATTGACCACGCCTTCCGGCAGGATTTCGGCCAGAATTTTCGCCAGCTTCAGCGCCGTCAGCGGGGTCTGCTCCGACGGCTTGAAGACCACTGTGTTGCCGCCGGCAATCGCCGGCGCCAGCTTCCAGGCCATCATCATGAGCGGGTAGTTCCACGGCGCGATCGAAGCAACTATGCCAATGGCGTCGCGGCGAACCATCGAGGTGTGGCCGGGAATGTATTCACCAGCGACAACGCCGGGCATCGAGCGGACAGCGCCGGCAAAGAAGCGGTAGCAGTCGACGATGGCCGGGATCTCGTCATTGAGCACGGCATTGATCGGCTTGCCGCAATTGAGCGCCTCAAGCGTGGCGAACTCCTTCGCATCGGCCTCGATACGGTCGGCAATCTTCAAGAGATAGCCCGAACGCTGCGCCGGCGTGGTGCGTGACCACAAGACGAACGCCTTCTCGGCCGCCAGCACCGCTGCCTCGATCTGCGCCTGGCTGGCTTCGGGCAGGTTGAGG
Source organism: Mesorhizobium loti CJ3sym (assembly GCF_000472785.1). Lineage (GTDB taxonomy): Bacteria > Pseudomonadota > Alphaproteobacteria > Rhizobiales > Rhizobiaceae > Mesorhizobium > Mesorhizobium loti_E. Next base: position 89,653 of record NZ_AXAL01000017.1, on the reverse strand, counting down.
ATGGTCGCCCCGGTCTTTGGATTGAGGACGGGCTCCTCGGTCTCGGTGCCGTTCTCGAATTTCGAGCCGATCAACATCTGGGTGTCCATCGAAATCTCTCCCCTTTGAACTGAGTTATTTGCCCGAACCGGCGATCTGGTCGCCGTCGCGGGTCAGGTAATAGGCAAACAGGATGGGCAACAGCGTCACCAGCATGACGACCATGGCCACGACATTGGTGACCGGGCGCTGCCGCGGGCGGATCAGTTCTTCCAGCATCCAGATCGGTAGAGTCTGCTGCTGGCCGGCGGTGAAGGTGGTGACGATGACTTCGTCGAACGAAAGCGCGAAGGCCAGCATGCCCCCGGCAAGCAGTGCCGTCGCGATGTTGGGCAGCACGACATGCCGGAAGGTCTGGAAGCCATCGGCGCCGAGATCCATCGAGGCCTCGATCATCGAGCCGGAGGTGCGGCGGAAGCGGGCGACGGCGTTGTTGTAGACGACAACGACGCAGAAGGTGGCGTGGCCGAGCACGATCGTCCAGAACGAGAACGGAATGTCGGCCAGCGCGAAGGCCGAGCGCAGCGCGATGCCGGTGATGATGCCGGGCAGCGCGATGGGCAGGATGACCAGCAGCGATATGGTTTCGCGGCCAAAGAATTTCGTCCGTGATACCGCCGCCGAGCACAGCGTGCCGAGGATGAGCGCGATTGCCGTCGAGATCGCTGCGACGCGGACCGACAGCGACAATGCCTGCCAGACATCGGGCCGGTTCCAGGTGACGGCGAACCACTGCGTGGTCAGGCCGGGGGGCGGCCAGACGAAACTCTTCTCCTCGGTGGTGAAGGCGTAGACGAAGATCAGCAGGATCGGCAGGTGCAGGAACAACAACCCGCAGCCGGCTGCGATCTTCAGGCCAAGAGGGGCGGATTGACCACGGTCAGAGCGCATCGAAGGCCCCTATGCGTTTGGCGCCCCAGAGGTAGAAGCCCATGATGATGATGGGCACGACGGTGAAGGCTGCGGCGAGCGGGATGTTGCCGGCGGTGCCTTGTTGCGAATAGACGGCCTGGCCGATGAACAGCCTTGAGGTGCCGATGATCTGCGGGATGATGTAGTCGCCCAATGTCAGTGAGAAGGTGAAGATCGAGCCGGCGACGATGCCTGGCAACGCCAGCGGAAACAGCACGTTGCGGAAGGTCTGCCCCGGAGAAGCACCAAGATCGGACGAGGCCTCGACCAGATTGCCGGGCACGCGCTCAAGGGCTGCCTGAACCGGCAGGATCATGAACGGCAGCCAGACATAGACGAAGACGATGAAGGTGCCGGTGAACGACACCGACAGCGAGTTGCCGCCGACGACCGGCAGCGACAGCCAGGCATCGAGCAACCCCAGCAAATGCAGCTTGGCGAGCAGCCAGGTCAAAATGCCTTCCTTGGCCAGGATCAGCTTCCACGCGTAGATCTTGACCAGGTAGCTCGACCACAGCGGCAGCATGATGCCGAGATAGAACAGCGCCTTCCAGCGGCCACGCGCATAGCGCGCCGCGTAATAGGCGATCGGGAAAGCGACGATCGCCGAGGCCAGCGTGACCAGTGCGGCCATCGTCACCGTGCGCAGGATGATGTCGAGATTGGCCGCCTGGAACAGGTCGCCATAGGTCTTCAGCGTAAACTGTCGGTTGATGAGGCCGGAGTACTCGTCGATGGAGAAAAAGCTCTGCGCCAAAAGGGCAAATAGCGAACCGATATAGACGATGCCGAGCCAGAGAACCGGCGGCAGCAGCATGAGCAGGAGCAGGAGTTGCGGCCGGCGCCAGAACAGGTCGGAGAGCGCGCCGCGCATGCCGCCGCTGCCGGGCAGGATGGCTGGCGCCGAGGCGCGCGGCATGGTGGCGTCGAGGCTCATGCCGGCTCGTCCATCAGATGCAGGTGCTCGCGGTTGAAGGTGAGCACGACCGCCTCGCCCTCCACGGGCAGCGCGGTGCCGGCCGGCACGATGGCATGCAGTTTCAAGCCATCGGCATCGAGCGCCAGTTTTGTCGTGGCGCCGAGATAGTTGGTCGAGACGAGGCGGGCGGCAACGCCTTCGCCGCTTGCGGCGCGGCCGACGCGAATGGATTCGGGGCGCAGGCTTGCCCAGCGATGCTGGCCGGAATAGCGCTGGACGAAGTCCGGCGGCAGCACGTTGGAGGAGCCGACGAAATCGGCGACGAAGCGGGTTTTCGGCCGCTGATAGATATCCTCCGGTGTGCCGATCTGCATGATCTTGCCGTCGTTGAAGACGGCGACGCGGTCGGCCATGGACAGCGCCTCGCCCTGGTCGTGGGTAACAAAGACGAAGGTGATGCCGAGCGCCTTCTGCAGCGATTTCAACTCTTCCTGCATGTTCTCGCGCAATTTGAGGTCGAGCGCGCCGAGCGGCTCGTCGAGCAACAGCACCTTGGGCTGGTTGACCAGAGCGCGGGCCAACGCGACGCGCTGGCGCTGGCCGCCGGAAAGCTGGCCGGGCCGGCGGGCGCCATAGCCGGGCAATCGCACCAGCGACAGCGCTTCCTCCGCCGCCTTGTGCCGTTCGGCCTTGCCGACGCCCTTGACCATCAGCCCGTAGGCGACGTTGTCCAGCACATTGAGATGCGGGAACAGCGCGTAATCCTGGAACACGGTGTTGACGTTGCGGCGATAGGGCGGCACGCCCTCGGCGCGTTCGCCGAAGATGGAGATCGAACCTGATGTAGGCTGCTCGAAGCCGGCGATGAGACGCAGGCATGTCGTCTTGCCGGACCCGGATGGCCCGAGCATGGCGAAGAACTCGCGCGGCGTAATGTCGAGATCGACAGCGTCGACAGCGCGAACGCTGCCGAAATGGCGCGAGACTTTCTGGAAGGAGACGGCGGAGGTCATGGGTTGTCCTGCAATGTGCCAGGCTCTTCAATTGAAGCGTCTGTGCTGCCCCTCATCCGCCTGCCGGCACCTTCTCCCCGTATAGTGACGGGGAGAAGCAAGCTGGTCGCGATGTTGGCGCTTATTCTGCAACGTTGTTGGTTGGCGAAGCCATTGATAACAGCGTCTTTCTCCCCGTCTCTATACGGGGAGAAATGTCCGGAAGGACAATGAGGGCAGCGCCAAGTTCTCAGTAAAGCGCAATTACCGCCCGCCGATGACGCCGATATAGTCCGACACCCAGCGGTAGTAGGGCACGCACTGGTCGTTCTGGGTGACGCACTTCGAGACTGGCGTCTTCCAGAACTTGATCTTGTCGAAATTGTCGTAGCCGTTGGTCTTGCAGCCTTCCTCGCCGAGCAATTCATTGCCCTTGCAGGCGGCGGGAACCACGGGGAGCGATCCGAACCAGGCCGAGACGTCGCCTTGCACCTTCGGGGACAGCGAGTGTTCAAGCCACTTGTAAGCGCAGTTGGGGTTGGCGGCATCAGCCTCCATCATGGTGGTGTCGGCCCAGCCGGTGACGCCTTCTTCCGGCACGGTCGAGGCAACCGGCTTCTTGGCGGCGACCAGCGTGTTGACCTGATAGGGCCACGAACCTGACGCGACGACGCCTTCATTCTGGAAATCATCAACCTGGATGGCGGCGTCATGCCAGTAGCGGCCGACCAGCGTGCGCTGGACGCGCAACAGGTCGAGTGCTGCCTTGTACTGGGCCTCGTTCAGTTCGTAGGGGTCCTTGATGCCGAGTTCCGGCTTGTGGAACATCAGGTAGTTGGCGGCGTCCGCTATATGGATCGGCCCGTCATAGGCCTGGACGCGGCCCTTGTTGGATTTTCCGTCCGGCAGGTTCATCTCCTCGAAGACGACGTTCCAGCTCTTGGGCGCTTCCTTGAACACCTCGGTGTTGTACATCAGGATATTTGGACCCCACTGGTAGGGGACGCCATAATGCACCTTGTCGACGGTGAACCAGGGCGCGTCCTTCAGTCGGTCGTCGACATTCTTCCAGCTCGGGATGAGATCGGTATTGATCGGCTGAACGCGCTTGCCGGCAACGAGGCGCAGCGAGGCGTCGCCTGAAGCCGTGACAAGGTCGAAGCCGCCCTCATTCATCAGCGAGACCATCTCGTCCGATGTGTTGGCGGTCTTGACGTTGACCTTGCAGCCGCTCTCCTTTTCGAAGGCAGTGACCCAGTCGTAGCCCTTGTCGGTCTCACCGCGCTCGATATAGCCCGGCCAGGCAACGATGTTGACCTGGCCTTCGCCCTTGCCGAGTTCCTTGACCTGAGCAATGGCCTGACCGGAGAAGGTCAGCGCGACCGTCAGCGCCGTGCATGACTTCAGGAATGAATTCATCATCGATCTCCCATTTTGGCGGATGATCCCGAAACCGCTCCGGTTTTCGCCAGATCACACGCGGACTGAAAAACTGTCAGTTCGTCCTGTGGACTTGATGCCGCTCTGCTGGCGGCTTTGGTTCCTGGAAGCGAAGGTGCTTGGAAAATTCCGGTTTCGCAAATTCATTTATCAGAAAGGCGATATCGGTTTTTCCGATAGATCAGCACTGCTCGGTCAGGGGCGTTGACGGACCGTCCGCTGCGACTGGGCAAGGCCGACGAAATCACGCGCCGCCTGCGGCAGGCCGGAGCCGCGTCGCCACACCATACCGACTTGCACCACGGGCAAGGAGCCCGAAATATCCCGCGATTCGATGCGGTCGCCTTCCAGCGACCACGGCCGGTAGACAAGGTCGGGCAAAAGCGCCACGCCGGCACCAGTGGCCACTAGACTGCGCACAGCCTCGACCGAGCGGGTGCGGAAGGCGACATGCGGCTTGGCGCCGATCGCCGCCAGCAGTTTTCCCGTGTTCTCCTCGATCTCGTCGACGGTGAGCATGATCAGCGGTTCGCCGGCGATGTCGCCAATGCCGATGATATCGGCGCCGGCAAGCGAATGGCCAAGCGGCAGCCACAGGCGGTAGGCCGAGACCTCGAGGATTTCCGATTGCAGTGCTGTACGGTCGCGCAAATTGGAGGTGACCATGACGGCAATATCGAGCTTGCCGCCGATCAGGAGATGTTCAAGGTAGTCGCCATTGTCCTCGATGGCCGAGACCTCGACGCCCGGATAGGCGCGGCGGTAGCGGGCAAGCAGATCCGACAGCACATAGCCGGCGACCAGCGAGGTGACGCCAAGCTGCAGCCGCCCACCTGCCACAGCCTGCTCGCCGGAAAAAGAGCGGCGCGCGTCGGAAACGTCGGCGAGGATCTTGGTCGCGTGGCGCAGGAACTGATGGCCCTTGTGGGTGATGTTGAGGCCACGCGGATGGCGCTCGAACAGTTCGACGCCGAGATCGCTTTCGAGCTCCTTGATCGCCTCGGTGACCGACGATTGCGAAATGGAGAGGTTTTGCGCCGCGCCCAACACCGTGCCTTGCTCGGCGACGGCGATGAAGAACTGCAACTGGCGGATGGTAAAGGCCATGGCCGGACTAAACACCGGCGACCGAGCGAAGGAAAGCCGACGACGGAGCTTATCCCACGACGGCCAACATCCCCGCCCGTTTAGCCGAGCACCAGCTTGATGCGCCGCCGGCATGCAGGGCCATAGCGCAATGCCAGCATGAAGGCCGTCTCCAGCGCCACGACGATGACGATGATGCGCAAGCCTATCGTGAAAGTGTCCTGACCGCTGCCACGCAGGAGATATCCGGTCAGCAGAAACACCGCATTCCAGATGGTGGCGCCGAGCAGCGTCGCGATCGCGAAGGGCAGAGCTGGCAGGCAAAGCGCGCCGGCCGCAATCGGCAGGTAATTGCGCACGGTCGGGATGAACTGCGCCAGCAGGGACACCCGGACATGATTGCGGCGATAGGCCTGACCAAGCTTGCGGTAGGTTGCGGGGCGCAGGAAGACATATCTGCCGACACGTTCGATCAGCCGGTCGGCACGGTCAAATCCGATCCGGCGGCCAACCCCATACCAGGCAAGGCAGCCGGAGAAGGAGGCAAGCGTTGTCACCGCCAGCAGGATCGCCAGTGGCGCGCTATCAGGCGCCGCCGTCATGCCGAGGAACAGCAGCAAGACATGCGACGGCGGGACCGGCAGGATCTTTTCGGTGAAGGCGAGGCAGAAGACGCCGAACAGACCGAAGCCGAGAACGGCCGCCAGCGGGCCCGTCATGCGAAGCGCCAATCGTAGGACCTGACCGTCTTGATCCTGGCGATGCGATAGACAGTCGCCGGCGGGAAGTTGCGGAAGGTATGACCGACCCGCGTGGCCTCGAGATCGAGCCGGTCGAGCAGCGACTGGTCGAACGGGCAGCGCCTGCCAAGCGTGAATTGATAGAGCGCCCCACCCGGGCGCAGGTTTGCGAAGACGCCTTCAAGAATGGCAAGCGTCTTGCGCGGCGAAATCAGGCGGAAGGGCAGCCCGCTGACGGCGGCACCAACCACCGGCCCGGGGAATAGCGACAGATGGCGCAGACCGGCGGCATCCATTTCGAAAATCCGGGCGGCAGGGAAGCGACGCATGAGCAGCGCTGCAAAATCCGGATCAGAATCGATCAGCGTCAAATCCTCCTCCCTCACCCCGCGTGACAGCAGTGCCCGTGTGAATGGGCCGGTTCCAGGACCGAGCTCCAGTACGGGACCTGTCCCGGGGCCGATGTCGCGCGTCATCAAAGCCGCAAGACTGGAGCTGGACGGCGTGACGGAGCCAATTCTGAACGGCGCCACGGTCCACGCGACGAGAAAAGACAGGGCATCATTTGCAGGCATAACAACCTCAATCCCGCACACTGCATGCCAACCGGTTCGGGGTGGCCAGTTGATTTCGTTTCAGCGCCGGGCCCGAACCTGTTGCTTATTCGGGCCCGACGCCTTGATGCCGGCAAGGGCGGTTCGTGCCGACCGGCGCTGTTTGCCGTGACTGGATTGCATAAACATTGCGCGATATGGCGGATGAAAAGAAAGACCTTGTCGGCCCCGGGCCGTTCAGCTTTGCCATGTTTGCGCAATGTTGGCGCGGTAGCGCCTGAAGAAATGTCGTTACCCGGGGATAGTGGATGCGCATCTTGCTGGTCGAAGACGAACCCGAAATGGTCTCGGCGTTGCGTGCAGCGCTGAAACGCCATGACATGGTGGTTGACCACGCCGGCACATTGCTGGAGGCGGAGGGTTTCATTGCTGTCGACAGCTATGACGCCATCCTGCTCGACCGTCAGTTGCCGGATGGCGACGGGCTATCGCTGGTGCCGAGATTGCGCTCGACGAAGAACACCACGCCCGTGCTGGTGCTGACGGCGAAGGGCGACACGGCCGACAAGGTCGACGGGCTGGACATGGGCGCGGACGATTATCTGGCCAAGCCCTTCGCCTTCGAGGAACTGCTGGCCCGCTTGCGTGCACTGCTGCGGCGCCCAGCACCGCTGCAGTCGCAATTCATCCGCGCCGGCCATCTGGTGCTCGATGTCGGACACCGCGAGGCGTCGATCCGTGCCGAGCCGCTCAGCCTGCCAAGGCGCGAACTGCTGGTGCTGGAGGCACTGATGCGGCGCACCGGCCGCATGGTGCAGCGCGAGGCGCTGATGGAGGCCGTCTTCGGCCTCGACGACGAGATCCAGTCCAACGCGCTCGACACCCATGTCTCGCGCCTGCGCCGCAAGCTCGCCGATGCCGGTGTGACGATCAACGGCATTCGCGGCGTCGGCTATCTCCTGCGCGAGACAACATGACCCTCAAACGTCCGCGCTCTCTCAAATGGAGCCTGGTGCTGCGCATTGCCTTGCTGCAGTGCGCGATGCTGACGCTGATCATCGTCGGCATTCTCGGCGCCATGCTGGCCACCGGCCTCATTCCGCACGACTATGAGGACGGCACGATGGACGTGCTGGCGGATGCGGTGGCGCGCGACGCAGGCGGCGAGCTTACCTTGCGCGAGACCCCCGATCTGACGAAGCTGCGCGCCGGGGTCCCGGACCTCTGGTTCATCATCCGCGACAAGCAGGGGCAGTGGCTAAGGGAAGGCACGGTGCCGACCATCTTCCAGCCCTTCGCCGGGTTGCTGGACACCATCAGCGACGCGCGTATCGACAAATCCATCGGCGAGAGCGCGCCACCGGATGCGAAGATCCGCTGGACCGACACGGCGGCCGGCAATGTCCAGATCTTCACCGGCACCAAGGGCGGACTTTCGCTGCTGCGCCTGCTCGGGCAGGCACCGCAATTCTTTCTGCAAGGCATATTGCCGCTCGCCGGGCTGATGGCACTGGCGACGCTGTTTGCGGCGCCCTGGGTGGTGCGCGGGGCGCTGTCGGGCCTTGGCCATGCCGCCGCCGAGGCCGAGCGCATCGACATCGACCAGCGCGGCGTACAGCTGCCGCTCAAGGATGTGCCGAAGGAAGTGACGCCGCTGGTCAAAGCGGTGAACGCTGCCCTGGCGCGCCTCGACAAAGGCTATGAGCGTCACAAGCGGTTCCTGACCGATGCCGCCCATGAACTGCGAACACCGGTCGCCATCCTCAACACGCGCCTGGCCTCGCTGCCGGCAACACCGGAGCGGGCACGGCTGCTGCAGGACGCAGCACGGCTTTCGACGCTGACCGACCAACTGCTCGATCTACAGCGCCTCGACCGGCAGACATCGCCTTTCGAAAAGGTCGACCTCGTGGCGATCGCGCGCGGCGTCATCGTCGACCTCGCACCGATGGCATTCTCGGCCGGATACGAGATGTCGTTCGAGCCTGAGAGAGAGACGGTTTTTGCAACTGGCGACCGCACCGCGATCGAACGTGCCGTGACCAACATCGTCCAGAACGCCATCGAGCATGGCGGCCGCAATGGCAAGATCACAGTCAGCGTCACAGCGCCCGCCGTCATCGAGGTGCGGGACGAAGGCGACGGCGTGCCGCCGACCGAGCGGGAACGCATTTTCGAGCCCTTCTACAGGCTGCGCCCACAGGATCACGGCGCCGGGCTCGGCCTCAACCTCGTGCAGGAAATCATGCAACTGCATGGCGGGCGGATCGAGATCCTCGACGGTAAGCCAAGCGGCGCCTGCTTCCGGATGAGTTTTCGCCCCTTGCCGGCATAGGCCTGTCGGTGCACAACATCGCCTTCGCCGTAACGGCCGGGATCTTCGCGGACGTGTGCGTCCACCAATGACCGGTGTTCGGCTAAAATCCGGCTTCGCCGCCGGCAATGCTGACCCGCGCTCCTGCCTGCGCCAAAGCCGCGGCTATGTCGCGTGGCGGCGGTTGGTCTGTGGCGAGTTCGGAAAAACCGCCGAAGCCGCAGACCTGGACCAGGCCCTGGCGGCCGAACTTGGTGTGATCGGTGATGACGAGAGAACGCTGGCCGCGCGACAGCACCATGCGGGCGAACTCGGCCTCTTCCAGATCATAGTCCATGACACCCGCCAGCGCATCAACGGCGCCGGTGGAGATGATGGCATGGCTAACCGAAAAGCGGCTGACGAAGTCGATGGCCGAAGCCCCGAACGCAGCGCCTGAATCGCTGCGCAATTCGCCGCCGGCCATATAGACCTTGTTGCCGTTGATGGTGGCCAGCGTGCGGGCGATGTCGGATGAATTGGTGACAACCGTCAGGCGCCGGTGACCGAGCAGTTCCCGCGCCAGGAACGAGGTCGTGGTGCCGGTGTCGAGCATGACCGATTCACCGTCGCGGATGGTGGCGGCGACCATGCGGGCAATGACGCGCTTGGCATCGGCATTCTCGCGCATGCGTCGTTCGAACGGCGCTTCGCCGATCATCGACGGCAGGCCGATGGCGCCATGCATCTTCAGCACCGAGCCATCGCTGGTAAGCGGCTTGACGTCGCGGCGCACGGTTTCGAGCGAAACACCCAGCCGGTCGGCCAGACTGGCGATGGTGACGGTTCCCTCTTCCTGCAGCAGCCGCAGGATTTCGCCGTGGCGTTTGGAATGGACCATTTGGTTTCCCCGGCTGGGCCTTTTTGACCGATTTTAAGGTAATCCAAATGCTTTTAAAGGGATTGTCCCTTGGTTTCGGGCAAAACACCCAAAAAAAGTCACATCCTGTTGTTGACAGAAGGGCAACCCTGGCGTGAAATCCAGATACCAACAGGGTTCGGAACTGCAAACGGGAGGGCGATGGCAGAGCCGCAACTTACTGCCCAGGCAGCCTTGAACGTGCCTGGCACAAGGAATCTAGAGATCCGCGGGGGCGGATGCCGGGATCCAAAACCTGGCCATGGGGCTCGTCGGTGCGGTGCGGGATACCGATCCTGGCATCCCGCACCGACGAGATCATTTGCGTTTCTCCTCGCCGTCGTCGCGCTGTCCATGGCGCCGTGTCGAAATCCAGCAAACCAGGCCAGCAAACCAGGGATGATTCTGTGACTGCCGAAGATCGCATCCGTGCCCTGCCCTGCTGGACCGGCGCCATCGAGATCGCCCCGCTGCCCGGTGGCCTCAGCAACGCCAATTATGTGGTCGCCGACTCTGCCGGCAAACATGTCGTGCGCTTCGGCCAGGACTATCCATTCCATCATGTCTTCCGCGAGCGCGAGGTGATGACCGCGCGGGCCGCCCATGCCGCCGGTTTCGCCCCGGCGGTCCATTACGCCGAGCAGGGCATCCTGGTGACGGCGTTTCTTGGCGCCAAGACCTACCTGGCCGAGGACGTGCGTACCAATCTCGGCCGCGTCGCCGCCCTGATGCGCGGTTTCCACCGGGATATGCCTAACCATATCTCCGGCGCCGGCTTCATGTTCTGGGTGTTCCACGTCATCCGCGACTACGCGCGCACGCTTGACGAAGGCGGCAGCCGCAAGCGCAACGACCTGCCGCGCTTCCTGGCGCTGGCCGATGAGCTGGAGCGGGCACAGAAATTGCTGCCGATCGTCTTTGGTCACAACGATCTTTTGCCGGCTAATATTCTTGACGACGGCAGCCGACTGTGGCTGATCGACTTCGAATATGCCGGCTTCAACACGGCGATGTTCGACCTTGCCGGCGTCGCCTCGAACGCCGGCATGAGCGACGCGGAATCCTTCGCCTTCCTGACCGCCTATTTCATGAAGGAACCGGACGAGGCGATCCGCCGCTCGCATGCCGCCATGCAATGCGCCTCGCTGTTGCGCGAGACAATGTGGAGCATGGTGTCCGAACTCTATCTCGATGCGCCCGGCATCGATTACATCGCCTACACCGAGGAAACCCTGGTGCGGCTCGACGCGGCGCTGGAAAACTACCGGACAAAATACGGGATCCTGAAATCATGACCTTGCCCAGCCAGGCCGCAATCGTCGTCATCGGCGGCGGCATCATCGGCTGTTCGACGGCCTATCATCTGGCGCGCGACCACAAGGCCAACGTGGTGCTGCTCGAACAGGGCAAGCTGACCTCGGGTTCGACCTGGCATGCCGCCGGGCTGGTCGGGCAATTGCGCTCGTCAGCCTCGATCACCCGCGTGCTCAAATACTCAGTCGACCTCTACAAGGGGCTGGAGGCCGAGACCGGCCTTGCCACCGGATGGAAGATGACCGGTTGCCTGCGGCTTGCCACCAATGCCGACCGCTGGACCGAGTACAAAAGGCTGGCGACGACGGCGAGAAGCTTCGGCATGGACATGCATCTTTTGTCTCCGGCCGAGATCAAGGCGATGTGGCCGCTGATGGAAACCAGCGATCTCGTCGGTGCCTCCTGGCTGCCGACTGACGGCCAGGCGAGCCCTTCCGACATCACGCAGTCGCTGGCCAAGGGCGCGCGCATGCATGGCGCGAAACTCTACGAGGATGTCCGCGTCACCGGCTTCGAGATGAAGAACGGCCGCATCACGGCCGTGAAGACCAATCAAGGCGATATCGCTTGTGACAAGGTGGTGAACTGCGCCGGACAATGGGCGCGGCAGGTCGGCGTCATGGCCGGCATCAACGTGCCGCTGCAGCCGGTCAAGCACCAGTACATCATCACCGAGAAGATCGCCGGACTGGCGACCGATGCGCCGACACTGCGCGACCCTGACCGGCGCACCTATTTCAAGGAGGAAGTCGGCGGACTGGTGATGGGTGGCTATGAGCCGAACCCGCAGGCCTGGACGACCGATCTGCCCGGCGGCGACGTGCCCAACGACTGGGAATTCAGGCTGTTCGACGACGACTACGACCATTTCGAGCAGCATATGAGCCAGGCGATCGCACGCGTGCCGGCGCTGGAAACCGTTGGCGTCAAGCAGATGATCAACGGGCCGGAAAGCTTTACGCCGGACGGCAATTTCATCCTCGGCACGGCGCCTGAATGCGCCAACATGTTCGTCGGCGCCGGCTTCAACGCCTTTGGTATCGCCTCGGGCGGCGGCGCCGGCTGGGTGCTGGCGCAGTGGGTGGTCGACGGCGAGGCGCCGCTCGACCTGTGGGTGGTCGACATCAGGCGCTTTTCCAGCCTGCACCGCGACCGGCAATGGGTGCGCGAACGCACGCTGGAGGCCTATGGCAAGCATTACACGATCGGTTTCCCGCACGAGGAATATGCCAGCGGCCGACCGCGCATCGTCTCGCCGCTTTACGACAGGCTGAAGCGGCAACACGCCGTGTTCGGCTCCAAGCTTGGCTGGGAACGGCCGAACTGGTTCGCGCCAGCAGGCGTCGAGCCACAGGACATCTATTCCATGGGTCGGCAGAACTGGTTCGCGGCGGTCGGCGACGAGCACCGGCATGTGCGCGAGAAGGTCGGCATCTTCGACCAGTCCTCCTTCGCCAAATACGAGCTGAGCGGGCCCGACGCGGCCAAGGCGCTGGACTGGATCTGCGCCAACGACGTCAGCAAGCCGGTCGGCCGGCTGACCTACACCCAGCTTCTCAACACACGCGGCGGCATCGAAGCCGACCTGACCGTGGCGCGGTTGGCCGAAGAAAAGTTCTACATCGTCACCGGGACCGGTTTCCGCACGCATGATGCCTCGTGGATCAGCGACCATATCGGCGAGGGTCACGATGCCAAGCTGATCGATGTCACCGAGGACTTCGGCACGCTGTCGCTGATGGGGCCGCGCGCCCGCGATGTGCTTTCTGATGTGACCGATGCGGATGTGTCGAACGCGGCCTTCCCGTTCGGCCATGTGCGTGAAATTGCCATTGCCGGCCACACAATTCGGGCTTTGCGCGTCACCTATGTCGGTGAACTCGGCTGGGAGTTGCATGTGCCGATCGCGGCGACAGGCGAAGTCTTCGACGCGCTGATGGCGGCGGGCAAAAAGCACGGCATCCGACCGGTCGGCTACCGGGCTCTGGAATCGCTGCGGCTGGAAAAGGGCTACCGCGCCTGGGGTTCCGACATCACGCCCAACGACACGTCGCAGGAGGCCGGCCTCGGCTGGGCGGTCAAACTGCGCAAGAACACCGATTTCGTCGGACGACGCGCGCTTGAGGCTATCGGCGGCTCGCCCTTGAAGAAACGCTTTGCCGGCTTCACGGTCGACAATCCCGAAATCGTACTGCTCGGTCGAGAGACCATCCTGCGCAATGGCGAGCCGGTCGGCTATCTGACCAGCGGCGGGTACGGCTACACGATCGGCAGCAACATCGGCTACGGCTATGTGCGCAACGCCGATGGCGTCAGCGACGATTTTCTCGCCTCGGGCAGCTATGAACTGGTCGTCGCAATGGAGCGGACGCCGGCCAGAATCCATCTCGAGCCAATGTACGATCCCGCCGCCGAGAAAGTGAAAGCCTAATATATCCGCAGGGCGAGGCCGCGGCTGGGCACGGTGTCGGCCTCGCCAGGCATGGAGACGTAAGGACGGGTTTCTTCGACCCGGGTGATGACGCCTTGCGCTTCGAGTTCGGCAATACGCGTGGCAAAACCGGCTTCCCACAGCGTGTTCTTGACCGTCAGCACGATGACCCCGCCCGGCCGGCAGATGCGGATCAGCTCGTCCAGCCCCTCGGCGCCGACATGGCCTGAGGTGAAGACGCCAGCCGAGATGATCCCGGCATAGGCATCGTCGGCAAACGGCAGTCTGCCGCCGAGCGCGAGGCAATGCAGCGCGGAATAGACGCCCTTGCGGGCCGCCTGGTCCAGCATGCCTTGCGAGATGTCCAGCGCCTCGACTTCGGGATAGCCGGTAATATCAAGCCATTCACCGATCAGCCCGGTGCCGGCGCCGGCATCGAGCAACGGTGCCGCGCCACGCGGCAAATGGCGTGCCAGCAGGGCAAGGCAGATCGTCGGGTGACGATAGCCGGCGGCCGACATGTCGGCGTCATAGGTTTGCGACCAGCGGTCATAGAGTGCCGCCACCTCTTCCGGCCGTTTGGCCGAGTAGGCCTCGCCAAGCGCGCCGTGATGTCTGCTGTCCGCCACGTGTCCACCAAATCCGTTGTCTTGCCGGGATGATAGCCAAACGGCGAAAATTGTGGAACCGTTGCGGTGAGAAATAACAGCGTGGGGCGCGGGCATGGTGACAGACGAGGCGCGGGCAAGACTTGCCGCCATTCCCATGCTGGCCGGCTATACCGGGCCGCTGGAGAGGCTCGGCGGTCTCACCAACCTCGTCTTCAGGGCCGGTGATTTCTGCCTGCGCATTCCAGGCAAGGGCACCGAGGAGTACATCAACCGCGACAACGAAGCGGTGGCCGCGCGCGAGGCGGCGAAAGCCGGCGTCAGCCCGGAAGTGCTGCATGCCGATGCCGGCACCGGCGTGATGGTGACGCGCTTCATCGCGGGCGCCGAGACGATGTCGCCGGAAAAATTCAAGGCGCGGCCGGGCAGCCCCGCCCGCGCCGGCGAAGCCTTCCGCAAGCTGCACAATTCCGGTGCGGTGTTCCCCTTCCGCTTCGAACTGTTTTCGATGATCGACGACTATCTCAAGGTGCTGTCGACCAAGGACGTCACCTTGCCCGCCGGCTATCACGATGTGATGCGCGAAGCCGGCAGCGTGCGCTCGGCGCTGGCCGCCCATCCGCTCCCGCTTGTTGCCTGCCATTGCGACCCGCTGTGCGAGAACTTTCTCGATACGGGCGCGCGGATGTGGGTCGTCGACTGGGAATATTCTGGAATGAACGACCCGCTCTGGGATCTCGGCGATCTCAGCGTCGAGGGGAAATTCGATGCGGCTCAGGACGAGGAGCTGATGCGCGCCTATTTCGGCGGCGAGGCGAGGCCGGCCGAGCGCGGCCGAGTCGTCATCTACAAGGCAATGTGCGACCTGTTGTGGACGCTATGGGGACTGATCCAGCTTGCCAACAACAACCCGGTCGACGATTTCCGTGCCTATGCCGATGGCCGCTTCGCACGCTGCAAGGCGCTGATGGAGACACCGGAGTTTTCCCGGCATCTGGCGGCCATACGCAAGGGTTAGGCATCAGAAACCTGAGCCCTAGTTTACACCCTTTGGCACGTTTTCGGGCGGCACCGTGGTCTCGACCACTTTCTGGCGGTGGAAAATGAACAGGCCGGCCAGAACGACGATGCCGGAGCCGATCAGGATGCGCGGACCTGGAACGTCGCCGAAGAACACCAGTCCGAACACGACCGCCCACAAGAGCAGCGTGTAGTGCAGCGGCGCCAGCGTCGAGGCCGGCGCCAGCTTGAGCGCCCTGGTGATCATCAGATGCGCGCCGCAGGAGACGATGCCGAGCAGCAGCATGGCACCGAAATCGAGTGCCGAGGGCGTGCGCCACGCGCCGATGGTCAGCACGCCGCCGACCAGCAGCGTGCCGATGGTCTGCCATGTCACCAGATTGGTGTCGCTGGTGCCGCGCAGCCGCCGATTGAGGATGATGGCAAAGGCGAATGCAATGCTGCCGACCAGCGCGAAGCTCGACGACAGCGAGAATGCCGCGGACGATGGCTTCAGCATGATCAGCACGCCGCAGAAGCCGAGCAGGATCGCCAGCCAGCGGCGCCAGCCGACCTTTTCGCCCAGCAGGAAATGCGACAGCGCCGCGACATAGATCGGCCCGGCCATGTAGAAGCTCATCACATCGGCAAGCGGCAGATAGACGACGGCGGCGTAGAACAAAGCGGTGTCCAGCGTCGTTGCCACCACGCGCAGTATCTGCAGCCCGGGCCGCTCCATCTGGAACAGTCTGCCGGCGCCCTGGTTGGCGATCATCGGGCCGAGCACGATAAAGGCGCCAATCGAGCGGATCAGCACGACCTGGCCGACGGAGAAGCTGGCGACCAGCCACTTGCCCATGGCGTCGTTCAACGCAAACAGGAAATCGCCGGCCAGCATCAGCAGAATGCCGGCCAGAAGCACGTTCCTGATTGTGGAATTCTGCGCTACGGGCTGCGTCATGCCGATCCCGATTCCTCCCTCGCTTAGGCCGCGTCGTAGACGCTAGCGGTCGCTTTGACGAGGAAAAATCAGGCAAAGGGTAAGACCAGCGCCGGGAATCGGCTGTATCTAGCTGGATATGTGCCTGCGGTTCACCTGCCCCGGCCTGCCCGGCATGGAAAGCCTGGTATCCTGCCTTGTCCGTTCCGCCACCACCTTGCCCCTGGCAATGACAAAGATACGCTCGGCGCGCAGCCGCAGGGCCTCGATCGGATTGCCGGCGTCGAGAACGACAAGGCTGGCGCGCTTGCCGACGGCCAGGCCCAGATGATCGAGCCTCATGATGGCGGCGTTGACGTTGGTGACCATGTCGAAGCAGCGCGCCATGTCGGTCGGGCTCGACATCTGGGCGACGTGCAGGCCCATGAAGGCGACGTCGAGCATGTCGGCGGTGCCCAGCGAGTACCAGGGATCGAGCACGCAATCCTGACCCCAGCCGACGCGGATGCCCAGCGCCTGCATCTCCTTGACCCGGGTCAGGCCACGGCGTTTCGGGAAGGTGTCGTGACGGCCTTGCAGCATGATGTTGATCAGCGGGTTGGGGATGGCCGAAACGCCGGCCTCGGCAATCAGCGGCAGCAGTTTCGAGACGTAGTAATTGTCCATCGAATGCATCGAGGTGAGGTGCGAGCCGGCGACCTTGCCCTGCAGGCCGAGGCGCTGCGTTTCATAGGCAAGCTGTTCGATATGGCGCGACAACGGATCGTCGGTCTCGTCGCAATGCAGGTCGACCATCAGGCCGCGTTTGGCCGCTATCTCGCAGAGTTCGGTCACCGAGCGGGCGCCGTCAGCCATGGTGCGCTCGAAATGCGGAATGCCGCCGACGATGTCGACGCCCATGTTGAGCGCCCGAATGGTGTTCTGGCGCGCCGTCGGCGAGCGATAGAAGCCGTCCTGCGGAAAAGCCACCAGCTGCAGGTCGATATAAGGGGCGATCGTCTTCTTGACGTCGAGCAGGGCCTCGACCGCCAGCAGCCTGTCGTCGCAGACGTCGACATGGGTGCGGATGGCGAGCAGGCCCATCGACACCGCCCAGTCGCAATAGGCGAGTGCGCGGTCGCGCACTGCCTCATGCGTCAAAAGCGGCTTCAGCTCGCCCCACAGCGAAATGCCTTCGAGCAGCGTGCCCGAGGCGTTGATGCGCGGAATGCCGTAGGACAGCGTTGCATCCATGTGGAAATGCGGATCGACGAAGGGCGGCGAGACCAGATTGCCGCGCGCGTCGACCTCGGTTTGTGCCGAACCCGGCAGTGTCGGTTCGATCGCCGCGATCGTCTCACCGCTGATGCCGATGTCGGCAATCCTGCCATCCGGCAGTGTGCCGCCACGAACGATAAGGTCGAAATCCATCTGTCGTCATCCTATTTCCAGAATCACCCAGCCATGGTGGCGCAAAAGACAGCTTGCCGCAGCCGTTTCTTTCGGCGGTCGCGAAAGGTTCCCTCTGGCGGTAACACGCTCTATAAGCCGCCTTTCGTCCACGCAGCGATCGGCTTCGGACTCAAGGCCATGTCGCAAACCATGGAAGCCCCGTGTGAACTTGAACTTGACGTTCCTGAAACGCGACGAACGCTCGATGGAGAACCAGCGCCTTATCGTGCGGCTGGTCAAAGAGTCCTTCGGGCAGCATAAGTTCGGATATGGCGCCGCCATTGTGTCGATGCTGGTGGTGGCCGGCACGACGGCTGCCAGCGCCTGGATCCTGCGCGAAATCACCAATGAATTCGTGATCGACAAGCGGATCGACCGCGTCAACATGATTGCCCTGGCGGTCGCCGGGATTTTCATCCTCAAGGGCATCGCCAATTTCGTGCAGGCCTATTTCATGAGCCGGGTCGGCAACGCCATCATTGCCGACCGTCAGCGCAAAATCTACGACCGCATCCTGGCGCAAGGCATCGAATTCTACCATTTGACCTCGTCGTCCGACCTGATCACCCGCATGACCAACAATGCCCAGGCGGCACGCAACGTGCTCGACCTGATCGTCACCTCCTATGTGCGCGACCTGGTGACCCTGGCTGCCCTGATCGGGGTTATGGTCTGGCAGCAGCCGGCGCTGTCGCTGATCTGCTTCGTCGTCGGCCCGCTGGCAATCTATGGTGTCAATCGCATCCTGAAGCGTGTGCGCAAATTCGCAGCGATGGAGTTCCGCTCGGTCGGCCAGATCGTGCAGGTGATGCAGGAAACCGCAATCGGCGTGCGCGTGGTCAAATCCTTCAACCTCGAAGGCTTGATGCGCAAGCGCATGTACAAGGCGGTGCAGGACGTCGAGGATCGGGCCAACAACATCGCCGCACTGGAAGCGGTCACCAGCCCGGTGATGGAGACGCTGGCCGGGCTGGCGATCGCCGGCGCCGTCATGGTCAGCGGCATGCTGGTTCTGCAGGGCGGCCAGATGCCCGGCAACATCATGGCCTTCATCGCGGCGCTACTGCTCGCCTATGAACCGGCAAAGCGCCTCGCGCGCGTCCGTATCTCATTGGAAAGCGGCATTGTCGGCGTGCGCATGATGTTCCAGTTGGCCGACGCGCCGCTGACGCTGGCCGAGAAGCCCGATGCAAAGCCGCTCCGGGCCGGGCCCGGCGAAATCCGGTTCGACGCCGTCAGCTTCGCCTACCAGGATGGTCCGCCGGTGTTCGAAGGGTTCGACCTCACCCTTGCGCCCGGCAAGATGACTGCACTGGTCGGACCGTCAGGCGGTGGCAAGTCGACGATCCTGAACCTGATCATGCGCATGTACGACCCGAAGAGCGGCAAGGTGTTGCTCGACGGCCAGGACATTTCCCATGCGACACTCGCTTCGCTCAGGGAAAAGATCGCCTATGTCAGCCAGGACACGTTCCTGTTTGCCGGCACCATCATGCACAACATCCGGCTCGGGCGAGAGGGCGCGGCCGACAAGGAGGTGATCGCCGCCGCCAAGGCCGCCAACGCGCACGATTTCATCATCGCGCAAGCAAAGGGCTACGAGACGGATGTCGGCGAGAATGGCGGCCTGCTGTCCGGCGGCCAACGCCAACGCATCTCGATCGCACGCGCCATGCTTCGCGATGCCGAAATCCTGTTGCTGGACGAGGCGACCAGCGCGCTCGACGCCGAATCCGAAGCGCTGTTCCGCGACGCGCTGCAGCAACTGACCGAAGGACGCACGACGATCGTCATCGCGCACCGCCTGTCGACCGTGCACCAGGCCGATACGATCGTGGTGCTGGAAGGCGGCAAGGTGGTGGAGAGCGGAGCCCATCGTGCGCTGCTCAGGCAGGGCGGGCTTTACCAGAAGCTTTATGAATATCAGTTGATGCCGTGAGGGTGTGCCGGACGTAGGGGCCAAGCCCCCTCATCCGGCCCTTCGGGCCACCTTCTCCCCGAGGGGAGAAGAGGTCGTCAACGCCGGCGCCAGTCTCTTCTCCCCAGCGGGGAGAAGGTGGCCGCGAAGCGGCCGGATGAGGGGCTGGCGCAAACGTTACTCCGGCACGTGCCGCACCGCGCCCTTGTCGGCGCTGGTGGCGAAGGCGGCGTAGGCGCGCAGTGCCGTTGTCACCTTGCGCTTGCGCTTTTCCTCGGGCTTCCAGGCCAGGGCGCCTTTGGCTTCCATTGCCGCGCGGCGCGCTTCAAGCTCGGCGTCGCTGACGGCCAAGCGGATGGTGCGGTTCGGGATATCGATCTCGATCGTGTCACCTTCCCTTACCAGCCCGATTACACCGCCTTCGGCGGCTTCCGGCGAGGCATGGCCGATCGACAGGCCCGACGTGCCACCGGAGAAGCGGCCGTCGGTGACCAGCGCGCAGGCTTTGCCCAGGCCCTTCGACTTCAGGTAGCTGGTCGGATAGAGCATTTCCTGCATGCCGGGACCGCCGCGCGGTCCTTCATAGCGAATGACGACGACATCGCCGGCCTTGATCTCGTTGGAGAGGATCGCCTTGACCGAGGCATCCTGGCTTTCGAACACCCGCGCCGGCCCGGTGAACTTCAGGATCGACTCATCGACGCCAGCTGTCTTCACGATGCAGCCGTCGATCGCCAGATTGCCTTTCAGCACGGCAAGGCCGCCGTCCTTCGAAAATGGCGTCTCGGCCGAACGGATGACACCTTTCTCACGATCGAGATCAAGATCGTCCCAGCGGCGGTCCTGGCTGAAGGCGACCTGCGTCGGCACACCGCCCGGTGCTGCCAGGAAGAAATCGCGGACATTCTGGCTTGTCGTGCGCGAAATGTCCCAATGATCAAGGGCTTCGCTCAGGCTTGCGGTGTGCACCGTCGGCAGATCGCGGTTGAGCAGCCCGGCATTGTCGAGCTGGCCGAGGATGGCCATGATGCCGCCGGCGCGATGAACGTCTTCCATATGAACGTCTGATTTGGCCGGCGCGACCTTGCAAAGCACCGGAACCCGCCGCGACAGCCGATCGATATCCTCCATGGTGAAGTCGACCTCGCCCTCGTGTGCCGCGGCCAGTATATGCAGCACGGTGTTGGTCGAACCGCCCATGGCGATGTCGAGCGTCATGGCGTTTTCGAAGGCACCCTTCGAGGCGATGTTGCGCGGCAGTGCTGTCTCGTCATCCTGCTCGTAGTAGCGTTGGGCAAGATCGACGATGAGATGGCCGGCCTCGACGAACAGCCGCTTGCGGTCGGCGTGCGTGGCCAGCGTCGAGCCATTGCCCGGCAACGAGAGGCCCAGCGCCTCGGTCAAACAATTCATCGAATTGGCGGTGAACATGCCCGAACAGGAGCCGCAGGTCGGACAGGCCGAGCGTTCGATGATCTTGACGTCCTCGTCGGAGATCTTGTCGTCGGCAGCCGCAACCATGGCGTCGACCAGGTCGAGCGCCTGGGTCTTGCCGGCCAGCACCACCTTGCCGGCCTCCATCGGCCCGCCCGAGACGAAGACGGTCGGGATGTTGAGGCGCAGCGACGCCATCAGCATGCCGGGCGTGATCTTGTCGCAATTGGAGATGCAGACCATGGCATCGGCGCAATGGGCGTTGACCATGTATTCGACGGAATCGGCGATCAACTCGCGCGACGGCAGCGAATAGAGCATGCCGTCATGGCCCATGGCGATGCCGTCATCGACGGCGATGGTGTTGAATTCTTTCGCCACGCCGCCGGCCTTCTCGATCTCGCGCGCGACCAGCTGGCCAAGATCCTTCAAATGGACATGGCCCGGCACGAACTGGGTGAAGGAATTGACCACGGCGATGATCGGCTTGCCGAAATCCGAGTCCTTCATACCGGTGGCGCGCCAGAGGCCGCGGGCGCCGGCCATGTTGCGGCCATGGGTGGTGGTGCGGGAGCGATAGGCGGGCATGAACTTTCCTTAGCTGGCTGGCTGCTCGATACGGAGCGTGGCGGCGCTGAATTTGGATCGCAGGGTTTATAGACCGCCAAGTATGGTCTGGCCAGATTTTTGCAATGCGCCAGGAAGTCCACCGCAGCGGTTGACGGGCAGCGCATCCCATTATATAGCCAATCGGGTATATACCTTATTGGCTATGGACGTCTCATGAACCACCTTGATGCCACCTTCGCCGCGCTTGCCGATCCGACGCGGCGCGCCATCCTTGCACGTCTGATCGAGGGCGAGGCGTCGGTGATGGAACTGGCCGAGCCTTTCGCCATGAGCCAGCCGTCGATCTCCAAACACCTCAAAGTACTTGAAAACGCCGGGCTGATCTCGCGTGGCCGCGATGCGCAGCGGCGGCCTTGCCGGCTGGAAGCCAGACCACTCGGCGAAGCCAATGACTGGCTCGAACGCTATCGCAAGGTCTGGGAGGGCAATTTTCAGCGCCTCGACGCCTTGCTGGGTGCCATGCAGGCCAAGAAGGCCAGCGGCGACGCGGAGCAATAACCGAAGCCCGGCGCATCGAACCCCCACGACAAAAATCCACAGCCGTGTCGGATTGCCAACAGGCCGAACGTCCTTGGACAAACAACAGGAGGACCATCGTGAGCACCACAACATTGCCCGGGTCGACCGTCGCCACATTGACCGTCACCACGCCCAGCGACCGCGAAGTGCAAATCATCCGGGTGTTCGATGCGCCGCGCCCGATGGTGTTCGACTGCTGGACGATACCGGAGCTGTTGAAGGGCTGGCTGCATGGTCCCGACGGCTGGCGGCTGACGGTTTGCGAAATCGACCTCAGGGTCGGCGGTGCGACGCGCTATGTCTGGCAGCACAGGGATGGCCAGACCATGGGCATGAGCGGCGCCTATCGCGAGATCATGCGCCCAAGCCGGCTCGTTGCGACGGAACTCTTCGATGAGGACTGGACCGGCGGCGAGACGATCGGGACCGTGATCTTCACCGACCAGAGCGGAAAAACACTGCTGACGCAGACAGTGCTCTACGCCTCGCAGGCGGCCCGCGATGGTGCGCTTGGCACCGGCATGACGAGCGGCATGGCCGAAAGCTACGCCCAGCTCGATGCCCATCTTGCTTCCCTGCGGGACGCCGCCAAGGGCGCGGCCTGACCTTTTTTCATCCCAACAGAGACATGAGGAGAATGACAATGCAGAAGATCACCACTTTCCTGTGGTTCGACGGCCAGGCCGAAGAGGCGATGAACCACTACGTCGCCACCTTCAAGGACTCGAAGGTGCTGAGCGTCACGCGCTGGCCTCAGGGCCACGCCCAGGAAGGCCAAGTTCTGGTCGCTTCGTTCGAACTCGACGGTGTGCAATTCCAGGCGCTCAATGGCGGCCCGCAATACAAGTTCACCGAGGCTATGTCGCTCTCGATCGACTGCAAGACGCAAGGTGAGGTCGACCATTTCTGGAGCAAGCTCACCGAGGGCGGCGGCGAGCCTGGACCATGCGGATGGCTGAAGGACAGATTCGGCGTTTCCTGGCAGGTCGTCCCGGAGCAACTGCCGCGCCTGCTTCAGGATCCCGACCGGGCCAAGGCCGGACGGGTGATGAGCGCGATGATGCAGATGTGCAAGATCGATATCGCCAAGTTGGAGGCGGCGACGAAGGGGTGAGTGATGCGCGGTCTTCCCTTCTCCCCTTGTGGGGGAAGGTGGATCGGCGCGCAGCGCTGAGACGGACAAGGGGTGTTCCAGCGGAGTGAGGCGTTGGCGTTCCCTGGAACACTCCTCATCCGTCGCATTCGGCGACACCTTCTCCCACAAGGGGAGAAGGAAAAACTGGAGCCTACGCAGCCTTGTCGCGGACCTGGTAGTCCTTGATCGTTTCGAAGCGGATCGCTTTCCAGCGCTCGGCTTCGTAATTCAGCGAGAAGGCGTGCTGGGCTAGAAACACCGGGTCGTTGTCGAGGTCGCGGGCGATGTCGCCGCGATGCGCCTCGATGAAGCGAAGCGTCTCGGCCTTGTCGTCGGCCGAGATCCAGCGGCAGACCGAAAAGCGCGACATTTCGAACTCTACCGGCAGCGTGTATTCGAAGTTCAGCCTTTCCTTCAGCACATCGAGCTGCAGCGCGCCGACAACGCCAACTATGGCCGGTGAGCCATCCTCCGGCGAAAACAGCTGCACGACGCCTTCTTCTGCCATCTGGTGCAGCGCTTCCTTGAGCTTCTTTGCCTTCATCGCGTCGCCGAGGCGCACACGACGCAGGATTTCCGGGGCGAAATTAGGCACGCCCCTGAAAAGTATCTCCTCACCCTCGGTCAGCGTGTCGCCGATGCGCAGCGTGCCATGGTTGGGGATGCCGACGACGTCGCCGGCAAAAGCCTCGTCCGCCGTGACGCGGGTGCGGGCGAAGAAGAACTGCGGCGCCGACAGGCTCATCGGCTTTCCCGTGCGCACCAGCTTGGCCTTCATGCCGCGCTCGAGCTTGCCCGAGCAGACGCGCACGAAAGCAATGCGGTCGCGGTGATTGGGATCCATGTTCGCCTGGATCTTGAAGACGAAGGACGTCATCTTGTCTTCGGTCGCCTCGACCTTTCTGACATCGGCTTCCTGCGCGCGCGGCGGCGGACCAAAGGCGCCAAGCGCCTCGATCAGGTCGCGCACGCCGTAATTGCGCAGCGCCGAGCCGAAATAGACTGGTGTCAGATGGCCCTCGCGGAAGGCTTCTATATCAAGGGGTCTGCACGCTTCTCGCGCAAGCTCCAGTTCCTCGATGAAGGCCTCGCGCTCGTTTTCCGGCAGCAGCCCGGCGACGCGGTTGGAATCGGGACCGTTGACCGGCGTGCGTTCCTTCTCCGCGTCGCCCCTGCGCACGGCATTCAGCGCCAGATGATAGGTGCCGGCAAAATTCTTGCCGCGGCCGATCGGCCAGGTGATGGGGGCAGTATCCAACGCCAGCTTCTGCTCGATCTCGTCGAGAATCTCGAACGGGTCGCGGCTTTCGCGGTCCATCTTGTTGATGAAGGTGATGATCGGGATGTCGCGCAGCCGGCAGACTTCGAACAGTTTCAGCGTGCGAGGCTCGATGCCCTTGGCGGCGTCGATGACCATGACGGCCGAGTCGACCGCCGACAGCGTGCGATAGGTGTCGTCGGCGAAATCCTCGTGGCCGGGCGTGTCGAGCAGGTTGAAGACATTGTCCTCATATTCGAAGGTCATCACCGAGGTGACGACGGAAATGCCGCGCTCGCGCTCGATCTTCATCCAGTCGGACCGCGTCTGGATCCTGTCCTTCTTGGCCTTGACCTCGCCGGCAAGCTGGATGGCGCCGCCGAACAGCAGCAGCTTTTCGGTGAGCGTCGTCTTGCCGGCGTCGGGGTGGGCGATGATCGCGAAGGTGCGGCGGCGCGCCACTTCCTCTGGTATTGTTTCTGGCATTCTCTGGGATTTCCGTGTGACAGGCCGGGCTTCTAGCAGCGCAGTGCCGGGCTGTCGACCGGTCCGGCGGCGCGGGCGCCGCCAGTTGAACAAGCCAACCGAAGATCCAACTCAAGCGCAGGTCGACCGCGGACCGCATCAAATTGCGTATTTCTGGCGATCGATGTTGGCAAGCGGCCGCCGGGATGGCACTTGAACGATCCTCTTTCGGGAGATCATGAAGTGGAGTCGAAAGCATGACCGCGGCTAAACATGTGATCGTCATCGGCGCCGGTATCATCGGCGCGTCGATCGCCTGGCATCTAACCAAGGCCGGCGCCCAAGTCACGGTCATCGCGGATAGCCCGCTTGGCGGCGTGGCAACGCCGAACTCGTTTGCCTGGATCAACGCCAGTTGGGGCAATCCGGAGCCCTATTTCCGGCTGCGTATCCGCGCCATGGCCGAGTGGAAGCGCCTCGCGAATGATTTGCCCGGCCTGCCGGTGGCCTGGTGCGGCGGCCTGAACTGGGACCTGCCGGCGGACAGGCTCGAAGCCTACGCGGCCGAGCATTATTCATGGGGCTACGGCATCGAACGGGTTGGCCGGGAGCAGGTGGCACGTATCGAGCCCAATCTCACCGAGTTTCCCGATTTTGCCTTGCACGTCGCCGAGGAAGGTGTCGCAGAGCCCGTCGCCACCGCGACGGCGCTGCTGGCGGAAGCGGAGCGGCATGGCGCGCGCGTCCTTTCCAGCACGGTGACGGCTCTGGTCCAGACCGATGGCAGGATCACGGGTGTGGATACATCGCATGGGCTGTTTGCCGCCGATGAGGTGGTGATCGCCGCCGGCGTCGGCTCACCGGACATCGCCGCGACGGCCGGTATCAGCCTGCCGATCGAGACGCCGCCCGGGCTGATCGTCCATTCGCGGCCCTACAAGAAGCTGCTCAACGGTCTGGTGCACGCCGACAAGCTGCATATGCGCCAGACGGCCGAGGGCCGCATCATCGCCGGCTCGGATTTCGCCGGCGGCGATCCCGGCGAGAACCCGGAAGTCACGGCGCGCGACTTGTTCGCGATGGTGAAGGCAGCGTTGCGCGACGCCGAGGGGCTGGAACTCGATTTCCACACAATCGGCTACCGCCCCAATCCGATCGACGGCTTTCCGATCATCGGCCGGGCCGAAGGCATGGACGGTGTCTACGTCGCGGTCCTGCATTCCGGCATCACGCTGGCGCCGGCCGTCGGCCTGTTTGCTACAAGGGAAATCCTTGACGGCGAGCGCGACCCGCTGCTCGCACCCTATGGGTTGTCGCGCTTCGCTCAATAACCCGGCGGACGGCGAAAGCCGCCAGTGACCGGCTCGATTGCCGCCGCAATACCGAGCAGCCGCGATTCCGACCAGCGTTTGCCGACCAGTTGCAGCCCGATCGGCAGACCATCACGATCCTGTCTGCATGGCATCGAAAGTGCCGGATGGCCGCTGTAGTTGAAGACCGCGCCATAGGCCGGCAGCATCCAGTAATTCTGCTCCTTGCCGTCGACCTTGATCGGCGTACCCGGCTCGCAATGCGGAAAGGCCGCGGTCATGGCAACCGGGCAGAGCAGTGCATCATGGCGGTCGAAAAAACTATCCCAGGTGAGAATGGATCTGTCGCGGCGGGCCAGCGCCTCGAACCAGCGCGAGACTGACGTCGGCTGCTCCGGCGGTTTGGGCGGCGCGGCTTCCATCATCATACCGATCAGCGCGCCGCCTTGCGCGAGATCGTCGTGCAGATCGAGCTTCGGCAATTTCGCCTCCTCGACGACCGCACCAGCGCCTTGCAACTGCGCTGCCAGATTTTCGACGGCGGCGCTGATCTCGCCGGCCACCGGGAAGCCGGGGAAGGATGGCGCGAAAGCGATGCGCAATGTCTTGAGGTCGAGCTTCGGCATAGCCTCGACCGGTACTGGCGCGAGATCGGTGTCGTGCCCGTCCGGCCCGGCGATGATTTGATAGATCAACGCCAGATCGTCCACGCTCCGCGCCAACGGCCCAAGGCAAGACATCAGCCGCACGCTGCGCGCAGCACCGCCCGGGTTGGGGAAAGCACCGGCCAGCGAGACACGGTTCTCCGTCGGCTTCAGGCCATAGACACCGCAGAAGGCGGCGGGCAGGCGGATCGAATCCTGCATATCGGTGCCGACATCGAATGGTGTCATGCCAGTCGCCACCGCAGCTGCGGCGCCGCCACTGGAGCCTCCAGGCGTACGCTCAAGATTCCACGGATTGCGTGTACGGCCGAACAGCGGATTGTTCGATTGCCAGTCCGACAGCATGGTCGCGACATTGGTCCTGGCCATGAGCACGCCGCCCGCGGCCTTCAGCTTGGCTACGACCGGACTGTCGTGGCTGGCGAGATAGCCGGCGAAGGGCGGGAAGCCGACCGTGGTTTTCATATCTGCCGTCTCGTGCGTGTCCTTCAGCGTGAAGGGCACCCCGCGCAATGGTCCGAGGATATCCCCGCGCGCGAGTGCCATATCGGCCTTTTTGGCGCGTTCGTGCGCGCCTTCGCGATCGAGATTGACGACTGCGTTGACAGCTTTGTTGTGCCGGTCGATCTGCTCCAGAGCCGCATCCAACGCTTCGACGGCGGAGAGCTTGCGATCACGGATCGCGGCGGCGATATCCGTGGTCGAGGAAAAAGCGATATCCATGATCAAATGCTCCGCATTGCCGCGCCGTTTCGAGGCAGTTCAACATTTGAAACTCGGTCGTGCTTGATCAGAATTGCGCTGCTGCAGTGATTGAGGTTGCGCTCTACGGCGCCCCCTGTCCCGCGACGTGGCCGCAACCTTGCGATCTGGCGAATACCTACCCGACCAGCGCCAGCTTCGCTGCGGCCGGAGCAAACGGGCGAATGCTGATCCCATCCGTGGTCATGGTGACGAAGCTCGCCGGCGGGATCGCCTGCCAATCGCCGCCCTCGCGATCGAACGGCTCGGAGACGATGCAGCGGCCGCCCTTGCGCAGGATAGAGGTGTAAAGCGTCGGCGCATGCGCGTCGGTGGCGTAGCGCACCGCATGCAGCGCCTGCCCGTCGGAGAAGGCAGCGGTGAGTTTCAGCGTCGGTTCGAGGCCGGCCCGGCGCGAGGCTTCGATGACGCGGCTGGTGGCGCGTGACACAGCGCCTTGCGGATCACCGGCCAATCCCTCGTCGATCATAAGGAGAAAAAAGAGTTCCGAATCGGTGGTGCCTTCGCGCTGGTCGAAGACGGCATCGGACAGCGAATTCTCCAGCGCACGGCGGATTTTCCCGAAGCCGCCGATCTGCCCATTGTGCATGAACGACCAGCGGCCGGAGATGAAGGGATGGCAGTTCATGCGGCTGGTGGCGCCGCCGGTCGAGGCCCGCACATGGGCGAGGAACAGGCCGGATTTGATCTGCCGGCACAGGCTCTTCAGATTGGGATCGGACCAGGCCGGCAGGATGTCGCGATAGAGACCCGGTTCCGGCCGGTCGCCATACCAGGCAAGGCCAAAACCGTCGCCATTGGTCGGCGATTTCGCCTCCTGGGCGCAATGGCTCTGGGCAATCAGCGAATGGCAGGGCGCCGTCAGGATGTCTTCGAGAAAGACCGCTTCACCGAGATAGGCCGCCCACCGGCACATCGCTTTTATCGTCCTCTAGGCGCGATCCAGAAGAGCCGCAGGCTCCTTGGTCGCGTGTGTGCCTCTGTTGTGCGTCCGCTCGTAAAGCTCGCGAACGATTCGGCTGGCGGTAGTCTCAAACAGAAATGGCAAGAAAGCATGAACGAGCGCGGCACTCGCCGCCATCAGCAAGCGCGACGAGAACCAGGCGGCGAAGGCCATATGGCCGAAATAGGTTTCGCCAACCTTGGCCGGATGAGAGGTAAAAATCCTTGCGACCGACATGCTGGTCCCCTTCAGCGCTTGACGTTCCTGATATGAGTATCCTGACACGCTTCGCCGGTTCATCGGTCTCAAAATATCCTTGTATTCTGCCATTCCATGGGACAAACATCCCACATGGTGATTGAAATTGATGAAATTGACCGAAAATTGCTGAGCGAATTGCAACGGGACGGCACTTTGTCGGTCGACCAGCTGTCGGAACGGGTGGCCTTGTCGCGCAATGCCTGCTGGCGGCGCGTCAAGCGGCTGGAAGAGGATGGCGTCATCACCGGCCGGGTGGCGCTGGTCGATGCCGAAAAGCTCGGGCTTGGGCTTTCGGTGTTCATCCTGATTCGCACGTCGAACCATGATCCGGACTGGCTGCAGAAATTCCGGGCGGCGGTGACGAGCTTTCCCGAAATCACCGGCGTCTATCGGATGTCGGGCGACCTCGACTATGTCTTGCGCGCGCGCGTCGCCGACGTGAAGGCCTACGACCGGCTCTACCAACGGCTGATCGCCAAGGTGGCGCTGTCTGACGTGTCCGCCTCCTTCGTGATGGAGGAGATCAAGGAGACGACGGTGGTTCCGATGGTCAGGTCATAGTGATGCCCGAAAGAAAGCCGTTGATAGGCTTGCGGGCGAATTGACCGAATCGGCAATCGCGCCGATAGGATCGATTTTATGCGCGCAGCCCTCCAAAACTCCTCCGTCATCGGCCCGACTGTCGGCTTCGTCAGATTGCCGCACGCTGAAGGGCTTCCCCTCCCCGCCTATGAAAGCACCGGCGCCGCCGGCATGGATCTGCGCGCCGCAGTCCCGGACGACCGGCCGCTGCTGATCCTGCCTGGCAAACGCGCGCTTGTGCCGACCGGGCTGATCCTGGAAATCCCGGAAGGCATGGAAGGTCAGGTGCGGCCGCGCTCCGGCCTTGCCTTCAAGCATGGCCTTACCGTCCTGAACTCACCGGGAACGGTCGACAGCGATTATCGCGGCGAGGTCAAGGTGCTCTTGGTCAATCTCGGCGACGAGGATTTTGCGGTGACGCGCGGC
This sequence comes from Mesorhizobium loti CJ3sym, assembly GCF_000472785.1. GTDB lineage: Bacteria > Pseudomonadota > Alphaproteobacteria > Rhizobiales > Rhizobiaceae > Mesorhizobium > Mesorhizobium loti_E. The sequence continues at coordinate 59,728 of NZ_AXAL01000017.1, read as the reverse complement.
ATGCGCATCGCGCAGATCGTATTTGCTGTTGTGACGCAGGCTGCCGTCGAAGAGCGCAACTTGGCTGGCGGCACGGCGCGCGGCTCTGGCGGGTTCGGGTCGACCGGCACCGCCTGATGCAAATCCCCAAACTTGTTATTTTCGACTGCGACGGCATCCTCGTCGACACTGAGAATCTTGCCAACCGGCGCCTCGCCGAATGGCTGAGCGCTGCCGGCTATGCGACCAGCTTCGAATATTGCCGCAAGAATTTCTCCGGCCGCAGCATGCTCTCGGTGCAAAAGGAGATCGAAGCGCAGACCGAGGTGCGGCTCGGCGCCGATTTCGTCGATCGCTGGAACGCCGGCCTGCCGGATCTGTTTGCGCATGGGGTCGAGGCGATCCCCTATGTCCGCGAGTTCATCGAGGCGGTCCGCGCGGCCGGCATCCCCTATTGCGTCGCCACTTCGGCCAGGGTGTCGAAAATGCACATCACGCTTGGCCAGACAGGGCTCTTGCCGCTGTTCGAACATGCGATGTTTTCCGCGACCATGGTCGGGCGCGGCAAGCCGTTCCCCGACCTGTTCCTGCATGCGGCCAAGACCATGGGTTTTGCGCCCGCCGACTGCATCGTCATCGAGGACAGCGTCGCCGGCACGCAAGCGGGAATAGCGGCCGGCATGCGGGTGTTTTCCTATCATGGCGACCCCTATTCCGACCGCGATGGCCTGATTGAGGCTGGCGGCATCCTGTTCGACGACATGCGCGAACTGGCCGGGCTGGTGCCGATCCACTGATTTGATATCCGTCACGCGGTGCGCCTCGATTGTCCATGCCAGTGGTCGAAATCAGACGTTTGGTACCCGGTGTGGCGCTCCCCCAGCGATCGGGATCGCCGCGCGTCGAGGTTTCGCCGACAAGCGAACCTGACGAAGTTCCGATGAGGATGGTGAGCTGCCGTTGCCTGACGTACACTTCATCCCTGAATTCGCGAGCAGAGGGCTTGAAGCGAACGATGATGGACGATACCGCACTCTGGCGCCTGATGAAGGCAATCGCATCGGCTGACAGCGCGGCGGTGCACGGCTTGCTGACTGCCTTTCCTGCCCTCGCCAACGCGGCCCTGAATGAAGGCGCGGCGGGGGCTGCGGCGACGGATCACTTTCTGACCGAGATCAAGCACTACGTTTATACTGGCGACACCGCGCTCCACGTCGCAGCGGCGGCCCATCGGCCTGAGATCGCGCGAGAGCTGGTCAGCCTTGGCGCAGACGTCACCGCGCGAAACCGCCGGGGCGCGAGGCCACTCCACTATGCGGCTGACGGAATTCCGGGGGAGCCCCGATGGAATCCAGCCTCCCAGTCCGCGACCATCGCCTTGCTGATCGCATCAGGAGCCGATCCGAACGCCATCGACCGAAGCGGCGTCACGCCTTTGCATCGCGCCGTTAGAACCCGGAGTGCGGCAGCGGTGAGCGCACTCCTTGATGGCGGTGCCGATGCGTTGCGCAAGAACGGGAACGGTTCGACGCCAATGATCCTTGCGACGCGGCAGACCGGCCGTGGCGGCAGTGGCTCGCCAGAGGCGAAAATGCAGCAGGCGGAGATCCTCCGGCTGCTTGAGCGCTACCGCGCGACGCCGTAGACGCAACGCCTTGCCTCCGACTAATCTTTGGAATGTCCGGAATGGATCGCGAACTGCCCATAGCGCCGCTATCCATGAGCCGGTGGGATTGCCCGTTCAGCGCGATACCAAGCGTCTGATCTTACACAATCACTTGGCACCGCCAACTTGAGGCCACGCATGAAATCCACCCGCCTCATCCTCGCCCTGCTGCTGCTGCCATTGCTGTGGGGCACGGCTGGCGCTGAAGACGCCGCCAATCCAGACCTCGGCAAATCCATCGTTGGCCACGCCGACACCACCTATGCCGATCTTGTCCGGATGTTCATCCCGGATTTGACGGCGAAGGATGATTATTTTGTCGGCTCCTCGCCGATCAAGATACGACACATCGCCGGTCCCGACAATGACACCTCGCCGCCGGAAGCATCGAGCGTTTTCAGCGCCGGCGTGCTTGCCATAAAGGCCGGCGGCAAGGACCGGTTGGCCATGCTGGTCGATCTCGGCGAGTCACCGGACAGCGCCGAGGGCTATGCCGTGCTGGCGCTTTATGATCTCACCGGCAAACCGAAACTGCTCGATGCGGTCAATGTGGCGACCGACCGCTTCACCTTCTTTCGCAACCCCGGCAAACTCTCCCTGGGCGCAGACGACGATGCCTTGATGGCCTCCAGCACGCATTTCAATTCGAACCAGGGTTACCTGTCGACGCCGGTCATTCTGGTGCGTAGCGACCGTTTCGAACTGATCGACATCATCTACACGCTCGACGAAAATGTCTGTTCCTACAAACGCTCGCAGAACCTGGCTTTCCAGTCGCTGAGCGACGGCCAACCCTATGCGGCGATCAAGGCCACCATAACCGACAAGACCGAGCCGAACGAAGAGGATTGCGGCGAAACGCCCCCACAAGCCGCCTCCAACGACATTTCAGTTACCTATCGCTGGGACAAAACGGCGGCACACTATGTCGCGGATTCCGACGCTTTCGAAAAATTGGCAGCAGAGAACGCGAAGCGATTCTGAACCAGCCGCATTCGTTTGCCCGACCGAAGCACGCGCGATAGAGTTCGTTCACAACTCTGCTGGGGGAGCATTCATGGGCAAAGGCAAGATCTTTCGCGAGCTGCATGCATCGACCTTCGTCATGCCCAATCCCTGGGATCCGGGCACGACCAAGCTGCTTGGCTCCTTCGGCTTCAAGGCGCTGGCGACGACGAGCGCCGGCTTTGCCTTTTCGCGCGGCCTGCCGGACGGCGCGGTGACCTTCGAGCAGATGATCCATCATTGCCGCGAGGTGACGGCGGCGACCAGCCTGCCGGTCTCGGCCGATCTCGAGAAGGGCAAGGGCGACAGCGCCGAGCAGGCAGCTGAAACCATCTTCGCGGCGGAAGCGGCCGGCCTTGCCGGCTGTTCGATCGAGGACCACACAGGCGATCCCGACAAGCCGATCTATGATTTTGCGCATGCGGTCGAGCGCGTGGCCGCGGCGGTGGAGGCAGCACGCGCCCTGAAGCGGGATTTCGTGTTCACCGCGCGGGCCGAGAATTTTCTGTGGGGCAAGTCCGACCTCGACGACACCATCAAGCGGCTGCAGGCCTTCGAAAAGGCGGGCGCCGACGTGCTCTATGCGCCGGGTATCGGTGACGTCGAGATGATCCGCACGCTTTGTTCGGCGGTCAGCAAGCCGGTCAATGTCATGGCAAAACCCGGCTTCACCATCGCCGATCTCGCCATGGCCGGCGTGAAGCGCATTTCGCTAGGGCCATGGCTGACCAATTTCGCCTATGGCATGCTGGAGACAGCGGCGCGCGAGATCCAGCAGGACGGCACGTTCGGCTTCACCCGCGCCGCCATGCCGTTCAGCAAGCTACAGGCGCTGTACAGCAAGCCTGTCGCATGACGCTGACCGTCGTCGACATGCATACGGGCGGCGAACCGCTCAGGATCGTCACATCAGGCTATCCCGCCATCCCGAAGGGCACCATCCTGGAAAAGCGCGCCTATGTGCGCGACCATCTCGATCATCTCAGAAGAATCCTGATGTTCGAGCCGCGCGGCCATTACGACATGTATGGCGCCCTGCTGATCGAGCCGGACCTGCCCGGCGCCGACCTTGCCGTGCTGTTCATGCACAATGAGGGCTATTCGACCATGTGCGGCCACGCCATCGTCGCGCTCGGCCGCTATGCCATCGATGAAGGGCTGGTGGCGAAACAGGAACCTGTCACGACTGTCAACATCGAGGCGCCATGCGGTCTCGTGGTCGCCTCGGTCGAGGTCAGGGACGGCAAGGCCGGTGCAGTGTCGTTCGAAAGCGTGCCGGCCTTCCTTTTCGCTCGTGACCAACAGATCGAGCTGACAGGCTATGGCAACATCAGTTTCGACGTCGCCTATGGCGGCGCCTTCTACGCACTGGCCGATTGCCACCAGTTCGGCCTCGAATTCGGCCGCAGCCGCGTGCGCGATTTCGTCGACGCGGCGACCGCCTTGACGGACAGGCTGAAAGCCGATTTCCGCCTGTCGCATCCCGATCATGCCGATCTTGCCTTTCTCTATGGGACCATTTTGACCGACGGAAAGGATGCCTTTTGCGGCGAGGAGACCAAAAACATCTGCGTCTTCGCCGAGGCGGAAGTCGACCGCTCGCCGACCGGTTCCGGTGTCACCGCGCGGCTGGCGGCCATGCATGCCAAGGGCGAGATCGGCATCGGGCAGACGCGTACCTTCGAGAGCATCGCCGGCTCGCGCTTCTCCGGCGCCGTGGCGAGCACAGCGCAGGCCGGCCAGCACGAGGCGATCATCGCCCGCGTTGGCGGCCGGGCCTATTATTCCGGGCGGGCGGAATTCATTGTCGAACCCGACGACGAACTGGGGCGCGGCTTCCTGTTGCGCTGAACCGGGTTTAAGCCCGCGAAGGGCGCTCCCGCGCCGAAATCGCCTTATGCAGATGCACCATCATCGCGGCGGCGAACAACGGCGTCACCAGATTGAGCAGCGGCACGGCGAGGACGGCCGCGATGACCAGCCCGGCGAGAAACACCGTGCCGGCATACTGCCTGCGCAAGGCCCTGGCCTCTTCCTCGGAGCGAAAGCGCATGGCGGCGAACTCGAAGAACTCGCGCCCGAGCAGATAGCCATTGACGATGAAGAAGGCGGCGATGTTGACGCCCGGCACCAGCAGAAGCAGAAGCGCCACGATATTGCCCAGGATGACGACGCCGAAGAATTTTACCGCCAGCACCAGCGAGCGCAATGCCGGCATGGCGCGTCCGGCCGGGTCGCCGGGATAGTCGGTGCGCTCGACCACTTCGGCGACATCGTCGAGGAACAGGCCGGCGATCACGGCCGTCACCGGCGCGATGAGCAACGCCATGCCGAAGGCGAGCGCTATGGCCGCGATGATGCCACCAAGCCAGCCGGCCCAGGACGGCATGCCCGGCAGCAATGCCTGGAGCCACGGCAGCGCCAGCCACTCGCCCAGACTTGTCAGGCCGAACCATAAGGCGACCAGCGCCAGTACGGTCAGGCCAAGCGTCTTGATGAACACGGCACGAAACGGCGGCGAAAGCAGCTCCAGGGCCGCATTGCGGGCAGCGTCGAAAATCACGGTGCTTCACCCCCAGGTCAGCGCCGCCGGAGGCGGGATGCTCCCGAGATAGGCAGCGTAGGTCGCGAGCACAAGCGCGTATCGCTACTTAGCGAAAGCTGGCTTTCTAACAGGGATGGTCATGGCCGCGACGCCGACCACGACAAAGGCCATACCCAGCCATACAGCTGGCCCGAGGCTTTCACCGAGAAAGATGGCTCCAATGCCGACACCGATCGGCACGCGCAGATAGGCCTGCGACGTCGTGCCGACAGAGCCCAGCGTGTGGATGAGGCGGAAATAGATGACGAAGGCCAGCGCCGTTGAGAGGATCGACAGGCCGAGCAGGGCTAGGATCGATGCCATGGACGGTGTGAGCGTCCAGGGTTGGTCGACGACCAGGCTGAGTGGGACCAGAATGACGGCACCGCATAGCATCGAGCCTGCGGCCGGCAGCATCGGATCGAGGCCCTTGAAGCCACGACCGAAGATCGCGGCAGCGGCGTAACAGATCGTTGCCACGACGATGGCAATCTGCGCCCACAATTCGTGACCGAGACCACCCAGCGCCTCGGTGCCGACGATGAAACAGATGCCGGCAATGCCGGCGCCGACACCGATCAGCTTTCGCACCGTGACCGGCTCATGTCGGGTGATGAGCGCGGTGAAGACGAAGGTGAAGATCGGCGAGGTGGAATTGAGGATGGTGGCGAGGCCGGCATCGACCGAGCGCTCGGCGGCCGCGATCAGCGTGAACGGTATCACGCTGTTGAGGCAGGCCTGGAAGGCGAAGCGGCGCCAGGTGGCCGCATCGCGCGGCATGGAGAGCCCGCGCCAGCGGATGATGGCGAACAGGATGCCGCCAGCGATCAAGGTGCGGGCGGCGATGAAGGTGACCGGCGGGATTGTCTCGACGCCGATCTTGATGAAGGTGTAGGAAGCGCCCCACAGCACCGCCAGCACGCCGAGCAACGCCAGGTCCGTGGTCGTATCGTTTTTTGCCGACATGGATGTTGCCTTCGGTGCGATCGGGCTCGTTGTAGGCAACGCCGCGAAGAAATGCTTCGTCCACGGTCGAATTGTCGTAGCGCCTGGTTTTTATGCGCACCGGCCATCGCCACCACGCCGGCAACGACAGAAAATCGGTTGCCAATTTTCGGGGTCATGCTGTAGACCCGCGCGGGCGTGGCAGGAAGCCGGCTCTCTCTTTGTACGCAATTCCTGTGGGAAAACCGCTAAGCACTTTTGCTGGAATTGCTCTAGGTTTTTGGTGGAGACATTGATGCCGGATTATGACGTGCTTTGCATCGGCAATGCCATTGTCGACATCATCGCCCAATGCGAGGAGGATTTCCTCGAGACCAACGGCATCATCAAGGGCGCGATGAACCTCATCGACACCCAGCGCGCCGAGCTGCTCTATAGCCGCATGGGTCCGGCGATCGAAGCCTCTGGCGGCAGCGCCGGCAACACGGCGGCCGGCGTCGCCTCCTTCGGCGGCCGCGCCGCCTTCTTCGGCAAGGTTTCCAACGATGCGCTGGGCGAAATCTACGCGCACGACATCCATGCCCAGGGCGTTGCCTTCGACACCAAACCGCTCAAGGGCGAGCCGCCGACGGCGCGCTCGATGATCTTCGTCACCCCTGATGGCGAACGCTCGATGAACACCTATCTCGGCGCCTGCGTCGAGCTCGGCCCCGAGGATGTCGAGGCCGACAAGGCCTCGGGCGCCAAGGTCACCTATTTCGAAGGCTATCTATGGGACCCGCCGCGCGCCAAGGAGGCGATCCGGCAGACGGCCAGGCTGGCGCACGCGGCCGGCCGCGAAGTGTCGATGACATTGTCGGATTCGTTCTGCGTCGACCGCTACCGCGACGAGTTCCTCGAGCTGATGCGTTCGGGCACCGTCGACATCGTCTTTGCCAACAGCCACGAGATCAAGTCGCTCTACCAGACATCGTCGTTTGACGAGGCGCTGGCCAGGATTCGCAAGGACTGCAAGATCGCCGCCGTCACCCGCTCGGAAAAAGGCTCGGTCATCGTGCGCGGCGACGAGACCGTGGTCATCCAGGCCACCACCATCAGGGAACTGGTCGACACCACGGGCGCCGGCGACCTCTACGCCGCCGGTTTCCTGCACGGCTACACGCAAGGCCGCGACCTCAAGACCTGCGGCGACCTTGGCTCGCTGGCGGCCGGCCTGGTGATCCAGCAGATCGGCCCAAGGCCAAGGCAGAATTTGCGACGCGAGGCCGAACTGGCTGGATTGCTGTAGGGACAACTGCCGATCTCCCTCCTTGTGGGGGTTGAGGAGTGGTCCGCGAAGCGGGCGGAAAGCCAATTGCTTGGCTTTCCGAACGACGAACGCCGGCAGGCCAGAGGGCGGCGCTGTCCCGCCGGCATTTCCAATGTTTACTTCACAGGGCGCGACGCCCGCCGAGAGCGTGGGGCACGGCGCAAGCATTGCTACGCAGCGATCCTTCGCGCCCCCCTCTGCCCTGCCGGGCATCTCCCCCACGAGGGGGGAGATCGGCAACTTCACCGTCGCGTGATTGTCATATATCGCTCCTACACGAAAACGAGAGCGTCCCGTGACTGACATTTCGGGGCGCTCGCAGTCAGATGGGGTGTTGAAAGATGCAAGACAGCAAGCTGTCGGGCGGACGTATTCGTTCGCGCCGCGATTTCCGTTTTCCGCGCTAGAAATTCAGCAATCGGCCGCAGCCGAGGGAGCAGCGCGCGCGGCCAGAAGACAGATGCATGAGCAGATTTCAGACCACCGGTCTCGGACAGGACGACTTCGCGGAGATGGTCGCCGAGGATGTCGAGCGCGCACTTGCCCGCCATGACGAGGCTATAAAGCAATCCACGGTGGTCTCGCTCGGCAAGATCGCCGCCGGCATAGCTTCCGCCGTAACCTTGCTGTCGCCCAAGCATCAGCGCGCCATCGACGCCATCCATGCCGACCTTCCCGGCCTTGCCTCGAAATTCGTGCGTGCACTGGCGGCGGAAGCCGCGCGCCGCAGTGAAGCCGGCACCGCCGGAAATCCACCGACAGTATTGCGGGCCAACGAGACGCCTACCTCGCAGTCCGACGACCTCGAATCGATGCTGATCGAGGACTGGGCCGGCCGCGTCGCCGGCTCGACTTATCTGGAAGAGAATTTGCATATTGCCCGCTCGACCCTGCATCGCTGGCAAAGGCGAAACAATGTCATCGCCTTGCGCAAGGGTGGCCGCAAGCACGTCTTCCCGCTGGCGCAGTTCGTCGACGGCAGGCCAGTGGCGGGCATCAGCGACGTGCTGTCGCTGATCGGCAATCCGAGGCTCGCCTGGCTCTGGCTGACACGGCCTGCGGCGCAACTCGACGGCCGCATTCCGATCGACCTGCTGCGGGCGGACCAGATCGACGACGTTGTGGAAGCGGCAAGGGTGTTCGCGCCGGGCTGAAGCCGGCACTGTCGGATATCGGAGTCGACGTTAAATTCGCACCGATAGCTCTACGCGGTCTTGCGAAGGTGAGGCCCGGACGATGGCTGTTGCGGCGTCATTTCGCTGGCGGTGACCAGGCGGTTGCGACCGCTCTTCTTGCCGATGTACATCAGCCGGTCGGCGAGTGCGATCAGCGCTTCGGAATCGCCGGCTTCCGCCGGATACATGGCCACGCCAACGGTGCAGCCGACCTGGATGGCGCCATTGGGCGTCGGAACCTTGATCCGCAACCTTTCCAGGATGCGTTCGGCGACACGCACGGCCTTCAGCTGTGCCAGATCTGTGTCGGCCGAGAACAGGAAGGCGAACTCGTCGCCGCCAAGCCGGGCGACGAAATCGGCGCTGCGCAGGATCGAGCGAAGCTGGCTCGACACGCGCTGCAGCAGCCCATCGCCGGCCTCGTGGCCGAGCGTATCGTTGACTTCCTTGAACCGGTCGAGGTCGATGAACAGAAGACCGGCCGCCTCACCGGTGGCGCCGCAGCGGGCAACCACTGATTTGAGCTCGTTGTGGAAGGCACGCCTGTTGGGCAGGTCTGTCAAGGCATCGTGGTTGGCCGAATGGTCGCTCTGCTGCTTCGCCACTTCGATCTCGCGCTTTTGCGCGGACAATTCCTCGTTAGCTGTCTTCAAATCCAGAAGCAGCTGGGCGTTGAGATCCTCGACGACCTTGCGGTCGCTGATGTCGACGACGAAGCCTTCCAGAAATTCGAGTTCGCCGGCATCATCCCAGACACCGCCGCCGATCTCGCGGACCCAGAGCGGTTCACCGACCTGCGGCACGATACGGTAGTCGACATTCCAGTTGCAGCGCGCCTCGAGCGCGGCGTCGACTGCGGCATAGACCGAGGGCAAGTCATCCGGGTGGATAGCTGAGACATAGTCGCGCACCGCATTGTGGATGAAATCGCTCGGCCGATAACCGCTGACGGTGAAAATGCCGTCGCTTATATAGAGCATGGTGTAGGACGCGTCGTTGCGGCAACGGTAGAGATAACCATCCATGCGGCCGGTGATGCTGAGCAAAGCATCCAATCGCTCGTCGTGGTAGGCTCGCTCGCCGACCACGGATAGAGAAACTCCGTCATGCTTCATGGCCGCACCCCCATTTGGCGGTCTGAGCGCGCCGTGGATGCCGTTACGGCATGCGGCAAGAGCTTCCCTATATCAGCTGAATCTTATCAAGATGTTATGGGTGGGGGTCCGGCGGAGTTTTGAGCGCCGCGCGTTCGAAGAGCTAGATCGTTGGCTTCCGCCCTCTCCAGGACCGCTCGTCACGTCCCCGCCGTATAAGCCGCGATCGCCGCCATGTTGACGATATCGCTGTCCTTGGCATTCAGCGACACGATCTGCACCGGCTTGTTCAAGCCGACCAGCAGCGGGCCGATGACGGTCGAGCCGCCGAGCTCCTGCAGCATCTTGGTCGAGATCGAGGCTGAGTGGAACGCCGGCATGATCAGCACATTGGCCGGGCCGGTGAGTCGAATAAACGGGTATTGCGCCATGGCGCGGGCATTGAGCGCGACGTCGGCCGCCATTTCGCCGTCATATTCGAAATCGACGCGGCGCTTGTCGAGGATGCGCACGGCTTCCTGGACGCGCTCGGAGCGTTCGCCCTGCGGATGGCCGAAGGTGGAATAGGCGAGCATGGCGAGCCTCGGCTCATAGCCCATGCGGCGGGCAAAGCCTGCCGCCTCCTCGGCGATGTCGGCGATCTGCTCGGCATTTGGCATGTCGTGCACGGCGGTGTCGGCGACGAGGACCGTTTTACCCCGCGCGAGCACGATCGAGACGCCGATGACGCGGTGGCCCGGCTTGGCGTCGATGACGCGGCGGATGTCGTCCAGCGCTGTCGAATAGTTGCGGGTGACGCCGGTGACGATGCCGTCGGCATCGCCCAGCGCCACCATGCAGGCAGCAAAATGGTTGCGGTCGTTGTTGATCAGCCGCTGGCAGTCGCGAAACAGGAAGCCTTTGCGCTGCATGCGCTCGTAGAGATAGTCGGTGTAGATGCCGTTGCGGCGCGACAGCCTTGCATTGATGATCTCGATGCCTTGCTTGTTCAGGTCGATGCCGGCGTGCTTGGCGTTTTCCTTGATGACATCGTCACGGCCAAGCAGGATGGCGGTGCCGAGCCGCTGGTTCACATAGGAGACGGCGGCGCGCATCACCTGCTCCTCCTCGCCCTCGGCGAAGACGATACGCTTGGGTTGGCGGCGCACGCGGTCGTAGATGCGCTGCAAGGTGGAGGCGATCGGGTCGCGGCGGGCCGAGAGTTCCTGCGCATAGCGATCGAGGTCGAGGATCGGCTTTTGGGCAACCCCCGAATCCATTGCCGCCTTGGCCACCGCAAGGGGGATAGCCGAGATCAGGCGCGGGTCGAACGGCACCGGGATGATGTAGTTGGGGCCGAATTTCGGCCGGTTGCCCTGATAGGCGGCAGCGACATCGTCGGGCACGTCCTCGCGCGCCAGCGCGGCCAGGGCTCGGGCGGCGGCGATCTTCATGTCATCGTTGATGGTCGTGGCCCGCACATCCAGCGCGCCACGGAAGATGTAGGGGAAGCCGAGAACGTTGTTGACCTGATTGGGATAGTCGGACCGGCCCGTGGCCATGATGGCGTCGGTGCGGATTTCGGCCACTTCCTCCGGCGTGATTTCGGGGTCGGGATTGGCCATGGCGAAGATGATCGGGTTCTTGGCCATCGACTGCACCATAGCGGTGGTCAGCGCGCCCTTGGCCGAGAGGCCGAGAAAGACGTCGGCGCCGTCGAGCGCCTCGGCAAGGCTGCGCGACTCTGTCTTGGCGGCATGCGCCGACTTCCACTGATTCATGCCTTCGGTGCGGCCCTGGAAGACCACGCCCTTGGTGTCGCACAGGATGATGTTTTCGGGCGCGAAGCCCATAGCCTTCATCAGCTCGATGCAGGCGATGCCGGCGGCACCGGCGCCATTGCACACCATTTTCGTGGTCTTCATGTCGCGGCCGGTGATTTCCAGCGCGTTGATCAGGCCGGCGGCCGAGATGATGGCAGTGCCATGCTGGTCGTCGTGGAAGACTGGGATGTCCATCAGTTCGCGCAAGCGCTGCTCGATGATGAAGCATTCCGGAGCCTTGATGTCCTCGAGATTGATCCCGCCGAAGGAAGGGCCGAGGAAGCGCACGCAATTGATGAACTCGTCCGCATCTTCGGTGTCGACCTCGAGGTCGATGGAATCGACATCGGCGAAACGCTTGAACAGCACCGCCTTGCCTTCCATCACCGGCTTCGAGGCCAGCGCGCCGAGATTGCCGAGGCCGAGGATGGCGGTGCCATTGGAAATGACGGCGACCATGTTGCCGCGCGTCGTGTAGTCGAAGGCGCGGCTGGGATCCTCGGCGATTGCCAGAACCGGTACCGCGACACCAGGCGAATAGGCGAGGCTGAGGTCGCGCTGCGTCGCCATCGGCTTGGTGGCAACGACCTCCAGCTTGCCGGGGCGGCCCATGGCGTGGAATTCGAGCGCCTCCTGCGCGCTGACGGACGGACCGCTGTTTTCGGTTTTCCTGGCCATGATGCTTTTGATTTCCTCGCCGGTGCAGCACCTCGTTGAAGCGGGTGCTTTGTTTCGCTCCGAATTAAGACCACGCGCCGCCCCGTGTAAACCGCCAAGCTGGGCAAAGCTGCGTCAAAGCCGACACGTTCGGTCAGGAACCATGCTGCGCTGACTTGAATGCCGCGATCTCACGCGCATGCTCGCGCAGCGTCGCCCAGCGCATCAAGGTTCCAGCACCCTGAAATGGCCATTGCGAGAAGGGCGGGTCGCTGCTGCCCAGGCGCTGCTTCAGTGCCGACAGATAGGCCGTCAGGTCCAGCCGCCCGGCCCGCACCTTTTCCAGCGTACGCTCGCGGATTTCCTCACGCGGGATGGCGCGGTCCCGGAGCCGCTCGACCGCGCGCCTGATGGCTGCCGGTTCCGGCTCGACGATCATGCAATAGTCCGGGTCGAAAAAGACGTCCCGGCCGCCGAGGCTTGGCGTACTAACGATCGGCAGACCGGCGAGCAGATATTCCATGGAGGCATACATCGCCCCCTCCTCGGCCGACAGGCAAAGTCCGACGGCGGCCTGGTTGTAGACGCGATTGACTTCGGGCGTGGTCAGCTTGGCGGTCATGCCGTCGACGATCGGGTTGGCGATGTGGTGCAGCGGTGATTGCGCCTGCAGGCGGCGGATAAAGGCGCGGGCACCGGCTGGTGACACCTCGCCGATCGAAAAGGTGATATGAACCAGCCTTTCAATGTCGAGCGCTAGATAATGGCGCTTGGTGTGCGAAATGCGGCCATTATGGACGGCATCGAATACGGCCGGCACGTCCGGCAGCGGGCGGAACATGTCTTCCGGGACCATGAGATTGTGGTTGGAAACAATCGCGGTGCCGCCGGCCGCGGCGACAAGGCGGCGCTCCTCTTCGGTATTGCAAAGGAAAATCAGCTCGTGAAGCGGGAAGCGCTCGCGGTACCAGGCTAGATCCGCGCCCATCCTTCCGACCACATGCGGCCGCTCCAATGTCCAGTTCGGCGACAGCAGCAAGGTCGCGCGCCGCTTGGCCAGGCGCCGGCCGATGGCGGCGACGGTCGAGAGCGGGCGGGCGCCACCGATCGGCGTGTAGAGTATCAGCGGATCGTGGCTGACCGCATAAACCGAAACGACCATGCCCCCATCGACATCCCGCAACGGACCATGGATCGGAAGAAGGAAAGGTATGCGCTTGGCGGCCGAAAGCCGGGCCTTGCCAAGAACCTTGGCCGCGCGCCGTACGAGGTCCAGCCGCTCGAAGGGCGAACGGACTGCACCGATCATCTCCTCGAATGCTTCCTGGCCAAACCTGTCCATCTGCCAATGCCTTGTCCGCAGCGATGATTAGGTGCGACTTCACCTCGTTGCAAGGCTGGTGAACCCATCAAACGATGGTGGCGGCAACGCAGTCGTCCCCTGCTTTTCGAGGCGCCGGCATTAAACCCTGCCATCACATCTGCTAGCGTGTCGGCATGAACATGCACATTTCCAACGAGCCGGACGCCCCTGAGGCCATGACGCCGTTGCCGGCCGCCACTGCCGGCGCCACGCCAATGATCGAGCAGTTCATCGAGATCAAGGCAGCGAACCCGGATTCTCTGCTGTTTTATCGCATGGGTGATTTCTACGAGCTGTTCTTCGACGATGCCGAGAAGGCAAGCCGGGCGCTGGGCATCGTCTTGACCAAGCGCGGCAAGTACCAGGGCCACGATATCCCGATGTGCGGCGTGCCGGTGCATGCGGCCGACGATTATCTGCAGAAGCTGATCGGCCAGGGGTTCCGCGTCGCCGTCTGCGAGCAGATCGAGGATCCGGCCGAGGCGAAGAAGCGCGGCGGCAAATCCGTCGTGCGCCGCGACGTGGTGCGGCTGGTGACGCCGGGCACCATCACCGAAGACAAATTGCTGGCGCCGTCGGAATCGAGCTTCCTGATGGCGCTGGGGCGGGTGAAAGGCGGCAGCGACCACAGCTTTGCAATTGCCTGGATCGATATCTCGACCGGCGCGTTCCGTGTTGCCGAGACCACCGCCGACCGGCTGCTGGCCGACATCTTCCGCGTTGACCCACGCGAGCTGATCGTCGCCGAGCCGGTGTTTCATGATCCCGAGCTGAAGCCGGTGTTCGACGTGCTTGGCCGCGTCGCCAGCCCGCAGCCGCCGAGCCTGTTCGATTCGGCCTCGGCCACCGGGCGCATCGCGCGTTTCTTCGACGTGGCGACGCCCGACAGTTTCGGGGCGTTTTCGCGCGCCGAACTGTCGGCGATCTCGGGCGCCATCGCCTATGTCGAGAAGACGCAGAAGGCAGAGCGGCCGCCTTTGTCGCGGCCAGAGCGCGAGGAGCAGGGATCGACCTTGTTCATCGACCCGGCGACGCGCGGCAATCTGGAACTTTTGCGCACATTGTCCGGCAGCCGCGAGGGTTCGCTGTTCAAGGCGATCGACCGCACGGTGACCGGCGGCGGCGCAAGGCTGCTAGCCGACCGGCTGATGGCGCCGCTGACCGACCCGGCGGCGATCGGCGCCAGGCTGGATTCGGTGTCGTTTTTCCGGTCCGAAACCCGGCTGTGCCAAGCGGTAAGGGCGAGCCTGAAGAGCGTCGCCGACATGCCGCGCGCACTATCGAGACTGGCGCTCAACCGTGGCGGCCCGCGCGATCTTGGTGCGCTGCGCGCCGGTTTCGAGGCCGCCGGCGCGATCGCCGAAATCTTTGCCGCGACCGCTTTGCCCCAGGAATTGACGGCATCGCTAGACGCTATTCAGACACTGCCCCAGGCGCTTGCCCGGCATCTGATGCAGGCGCTGGGCGAGGAACAGCCGCTGCTCAAGCGCGACGGCGGCTTCGTGCGTGGCGGCTACCACCCGGAACTCGATGAGATGCGGGCGCTGCGCGACGAATCGCGGAAGGTGATCGCCGGGCTGGAGCGCTCGCTGATCGAGGAGACCGGCATCCGCTCGCTGAAGATCCGGCACAACAATGTGCTCGGCTATTATATCGAGGTGACCGCCAACCATCATGCGATCATGACCGGCAGCGACGGCGCCAAGGCCCGCTTCATCCATCGCCAGACCATGGCCAATGCCATGCGCTTCACCACGACCGAGCTTGCCGAACTCGAAACCAAGATCGCCAATGCCGCCGACCGGGCACTGAGCATCGAACTGGCCGCCTTCGATGCGCTGACTGTGGAGGCGGTCGGCGAGGCGGAAAAAATCCGCGCCGGCGCCGATGCGCTTGCGGTGATCGACGTGTCGGCGGCACTCGCGCTTCTGTCGGAAAGCGAGGCCTGGTGCCGGCCGGTGGTGGATTCCAGCCTGGCCTTCGAAATTTCCGGCGGCCGGCATCCGGTGGTCGAGCAGGCGCTGCGCCGCTCCGGCGAAGGCCCGTTCGTCGCCAATAACTGCGACCTGTCGCCGGAGGGCAGCGCCAAGAACGGCGCCATCTGGCTGCTGACCGGCCCCAATATGGGTGGTAAGTCGACCTTCCTGCGCCAGAACGCGCTGATCGCCATCCTGGCCCAGACCGGCTCCTTCGTGCCGGCAACGTCAGCTCATATCGGCGTCGTCGACCGGCTGTTCTCGCGCGTCGGCGCCTCCGACGATCTGGCGCGCGGCCGCTCGACCTTCATGGTCGAGATGGTCGAGACGGCGGCGATCCTCAACCAGGCCGGCGAACGCGCGCTCGTCATCCTCGACGAGATCGGCCGCGGCACCGCGACTTTCGACGGCCTGTCGATTGCCTGGGCGGCAGTCGAATATCTGCACGAGAAGAACCGCTGCCGCGCGATCTTCGCCACCCACTTCCACGAAATGACCTCGCTCGCCGGCAAGCTGGCGCGGCTGCACAACGTCACCATGCGGGTCAAGGAATGGGAAAACGACGTCGTCTTCCTGCATGAGGTCGGCAAGGGCGCGGCCGACCGCTCTTATGGCGTGCAGGTGGCGCGACTGGCCGGCCTGCCGGAAGCCGTGGTCGACCGCGCAAAGCAGGTACTGCACCAGTTGGAGGAAGGCGAGGTTTCCGGCAAGACCAATCGACTGGTCGACGACCTGCCGCTGTTTTCAGTGGCGGTGAAGCGCGAGGCAGCGAAGCCGGTGAAAAGCGACGCGCTGGGCGCGGCACTCGGCGACATCAATCCCGATGAGATGACGCCACGGGAAGCGCTGGAGGCGCTGTACCGGCTGAAGGGGCTGGCCGGGAAGTAATCAGATCATCTCCAGCCCACGCTTGCGCGTCGGTGCCGGGAACGCGCGGTCGAGATCGGCGAGATCCTGCTGCGTAAGCTTGATGTCGAGCGCGGCAAAATTCTGACGCACATGCTCCTGGCTGCTGGCCTTGGGAATGGCGATGACGCCGTCCTGATGTATCACCCAGGCCAAGGCAATTTGTGCAGGGGTGGCATTGTGGCGGGCGGCGACAGCGTCGAGCCGGCTGTTGCGCGCCAGCGCGCCCTGCTCGACCGGTGAATAAGCCATCAAGGGAATGCCGCGCTGCCGGCTCCAGGGGGCGAGATCGAACTCGAGGCCGCGCCGGATGAGATTGTAGAGCACCTGGTTAGTCTGGACGTTGCCGCCGTTGGCAACGCCGACCAGCCCTTCCATCTCATCGGTGTCAAAATTGCTGACGCCCCAATGGCGGATCTTGCCGGCCTTTTTCAGCGCCTCGAAAGCCTCGACGGTCTCCGCCAACGGCACGCTGCCCGGCCAATGCAAGAGGTAAAGGTCGATGCGGTCGGTGCGCAGCCGCTTGAGGCTGTTTTCGCAGGCGCGCTGCACACCGGCGCGCGAAGCGTTTGACGGCAGCACTTTCGAGACCAAAAAAGTCTCGTCGCGGCGCCCGGCGATGGCTTCGGCCACCACCTCCTCGGCGCCGCCGCTGGCATACATTTCGGCGGTGTCGATCAGCGTGATGCCAAGGTCGAGGCCGAGCTTTAGAGCGTTCACTTCACCGGCCCGGCGGCGCGAATCCTCGCCCATCTTCCACGTGCCCTGGCCGAGCACGGCAATGGCTTCGCCTTGGGGTAGCGTGGTGGTTCTGATGGTCGATGGCATGGCAGGCTCCGTTTGAGGCGGGATCGCATCACAGGGCGGGCGGGAAATCCAGAGATATCCTCGCCCGATTCTTCGTCGCGAAAAGGCTCACTTCACCGAATGGGCGGCGAGCCAATCCTGCATCTGCTTGATCTCGGCTTCCTGCGCGGCGATGACGCCTTCGGCGAGCTTGCGGATTTCCGGGTCCTTGCCATTGGCAAGCTCGACCTTGGCCATGTCGATGGCGCCCTGATGGTGCGGGATCATGCCGCGGACGAAGTCGACATCGGCATTGCCGGTGTATTTGACCATCATGCCCTTGTGCATCTTGTCCATCGCCTTCTTGTAGCCAACGGTGGCAGGGCTTTGCGCACCCATCGCCATGCCGGCCATGTCGTGTTTCATCTCTTCGCTCTGTGCCGGAACGCTTTCGAGGAAGACGGCGAGCAGCATTCCGGCCGCCATCAGCAAAAGCACGAGTTTTTTAGCCAAGGTCATTCATGGTCTCCTGTTGCTTGGTTTCGTATCTGGGGGGGGTCGTATTTGGGGGGTTGGATCAGAGTTTCAACGTTCTCAGCCGCAATGCGTTTGATATGACCGACACAGAGGACAGGCTCATCGCCGCCGCCGCCAGCATCGGCGACAAAAGCGTGCCGGTGAGCGGATAGAGCACGCCGGCGGCGACCGGCACGCCAAGCACATTGTAGAGGAAGGCGAAGAACAGGTTCTGGCGGATGTTGCGGATCGTCGCCTGGGCCAGCGTTCGAGCCCGCACGATGCCGTTGAGGTCGCCCTTGACCAGGGTGATGCCGGCGCTTTCGACCGCGACATCGGCACCGGTGCCCATGGCGATGCCGACATCGGCGCTGGCCAAGGCCGGTGCGTCGTTGACGCCGTCGCCGGCCATGGCGACGCCGGCACCCCTGCCGCGCAGCTCTTCGACGAGGGCTGCCTTCTGTTCCGGCAGCAGCCCGGCGCGGACCTCATCGATACCGAGGCTTTTGGCGATCGCCTTTGCGGTGCGCTCATTGTCGCCGGTCGCCATGATGATCCTCAAGCCGCTGTCATGAAGCGCCCGGATCGCCTCGGCGGTGGTCGCCTTGACCGGATCGGCAACGGCGACGATGCCCGCCAGCTTGCCGCCGACAGCGACGAACATTGCCGTCTTGCCTTCGACCTGCAGCGTCTCGACCTTGGCCGACATGGCTGCGATGTCGATGCCAAGATCGGCCATCATGGCGGCATTGCCGAGAGCGACAGTCTTTCCAGAGACCATCCCGGACACCCCCTTTCCGGTGATTGCCTCGAAATCTCCGGCATCGGCGACAGTTACACCGCGCGCGGCAGCACCTTCGACGATGGCCTCGGCCAGCGGATGCTCCGACCCCTTCTCCAGGCCGGCCGCAAGCGCCAGCAATTCGTCTTCGGAAAAGCCGTCTGCTGCGAGAACATCGGTCAGTTTCGGCCGGCCCTCGGTCAGCGTTCCCGTCTTGTCGATTATCAGCGTGTCGACGGAGGCAAAGCGTTCGAGCGCGGCGGCTTCCTTGATCAGCACGCCGACATGCGCCCCGCGCCCGGTGGCGGTCATGATCGACATCGGCGTGGCGAGGCCGAGCGCGCAGGGACAGGCGATGATCAGCACCGACACCGCCGAGACGATGGCAAAGATCAGGCTGGGCTCCGGGCCGAAAACCGCCCAGGCAATGAACGCGGCGATCGCGATAAGGACCACTGCCGGGACAAAGTAGAAGGAAACGCGATCGGCCAATCCTTGAATGGGTGCGCGCGAGCGTTGTGCCTTGGCGACGAGTTCGACGATGCGCGCAAGCGTGGTCTCGGAGCCAATCCGCTCGGCGCGCATGATCAGCGAGCCGTTCTTATTGAGTGTGCCGCCGGTCAGGGCGTCGCCTTCTGCCTTTTCGACCGGCAGCGGCTCGCCTGATATCATCGATTCGTCGATCGAGGAACGACCTTCCAGCACGGTGCCGTCGACCGGCACGGCATCGCCGGGCCGGATACGCAGGCGATCACCGGCCTTGACGCTGTCCAGCGGCACATCGGCCTCGGAAGCGTCTTCGGCGATACGCCGCGCGGTCTTCGGCGCCAGGTCGAGCAAGGCGCGGATCGCCGATCCGGTCTTTTCGCGGGCGCGCAATTCCAGCACCTGGCCGAGGAAGACCAGAGCGACAATGACAGCGGCGGCCTCGAAATAGACCGGCACCGCACCGCCATGGCTGCGGAACTGGTGCGGAAAGATGTCGGGGAAGAAGGTGGCGATAATGCTGTAGAGATACGCGGCACCGACGCCGAGCGAGATCAGCGTCCACATATTGGGGCTGCGGTTGAGGATCGATTCCCAGCCGCGATGGAAGAACGGGAACGCAGCCCACAGCACCACCGGGCTCGCCAACGCCAACTCAACCCAAGTCTTTGTCCGGTCGCTGACCAGATTTTCGAAGCTCAGGCCGACCATCGGCGCCATGGCGATGATCAGAAGCGGGACCGACAGGGCCGCGCTGACCCAGAACCACCTGGTGAAGTCGACCAGTTCGGGATTTGGCCCTTCATCGCCTGTTGGCACGCCCATCGACTCCAGCGCCATGCCACAGATCGGGCAGGAACCGGGCTTGTCGCGGATGATCTCGGGATGCATCGGGCAGGTGTATTGCGTGCCCTTTGGCGCCGGCACCGGCGCCGGCCTGCCTCGGAGATAGGTTTGCGGTGCTGCTTCGAATTTCGCCTTGCAGCCGGCGGAACAGAAATAGAAGCCCTGGCCTTCATGATGGAGAAAGTGCCTAGCTGTGGCCCGGTCGACGCTCATGCCGCAGACGGGGTCGGTGGTCGTCAGGAATTTTTCCGGCTCCGCGACAAATTTCGTGCAGCAGCCTTCACTGCAGAAATGATAGAGCCGGCCGCCATGTTCCGATGTCGGCTTGCCGGCGGCTGGATCCACGGTCATGCCACAGACTGGATCGCGCAGAACCGCATCCACGACCGCGCCTTTCGGCGCACAGCAGCCGCCATAGGCGCCGTGGTGGTCACCGTGGTGGTCATGATCTGAATGCGTCATTCCAAAAATGCCTTTGCGCCTCTGCCTGGTGGAGAGGTAGTGCTTCCAGTAACTGGAAGGTCAAGGGCTGTTCGGATTTTTCTCGTTTTCGGCAACAGGCTGGGCCAGCCGTTCGGAAAAAGCCCATACGCCGGAGCACAGCATGTGCTAGTAGGTGCCGATATTCCAAAAATGGTGCCGTTTCCTTTAAACAATGAAGTTTCTGGTCATCAATCTCGATCGGTCTCCAGACCGACTTTCCCATATCACGGCGGAGTTTGCCCGCATCGGCATCGCCTTCGAGCGAATCGTTGCAACGGATGCCCGTGACCATCCTGACCTGGTGCTGCAACCACAGCACGCGCTGTGCGGCGTCCGGCATTTGACCGCCACCGAGGTGGCCTGCATGCACAGCCACCGCGCCTGCTGGTCGATCATCGCTCAGGATAATGCCCCCTATGGCGCCGTGTTCGAGGACGACATGGTGTTTTCGGCAAAAGCCGGTGCGCTGCTTGCCGACATCAGCTGGATTCCAGCCGACGCCGATGTCGTCAAGCTCGAAACATTCTTCAGAAAAACCATGATCCAGCGAAAAAGGACTACGGTTGGCAACGGCTTTTTCCTCTCCAGGCTGATCTGGAACCACGTTGGAACCGGCGGCTACATCCTGTCGAGGCAGATGGCGCGCGATCTGTTCGAAGCCACAGCACAGGCCAACGTAGTCGCCGATGATGCCGTCTTCAATCCGGCGTTCCCGAAGGCCAGCGGCAAGACGATCTACCAGCTCATTCCCGCGATCTGCGTGCAGGATCAGTTCGTTGGCGACAGATTTCCAAGCCTGCTTTACGAGGAAAGGGAGGCCTCCTGGGACGCAAGCGGGCTCAACACGAAACGCCGAAGACCGATCACCGAGAAGGTATGGAAAGAGACAAAGCGGATCATCGAATGGGTCGCCGACTATAGCAGGCTGCGGCGATTTACGATCGTCCCTTTCGATGCGCCCGGGGCGGAAGACCAGCCCACAGGCGGCGCTGTCGACCGGCCCCATACCCAGCGCCGCGAAAACACGCTATAGACGCCGCCCAAAAGGCAAGGCCAACCGGTACCTATGGCGAAAATCTCCCTGAAGCTCGATGAACTGATCGACGGCGAAGCCTTGCGACGCGAGATGACCGCGCTGACGACGGCCACCGACGGCGATGGTTCCGGGAAGGCCGCCCGTGCTGGCGCGCTGCAGCTTCTCAAGGCCCGGCTCGCCGAAGGCCGAAAGATCGCCGAGACGATGCTGATGGAGGACGGCGGCGGCAATGCCTGCGCCGAGCGGCTGTCGCATCTGATGGATGAGCTGATCCGGGCGCTTTACGATTTCGCGGCAAACCATGTCTACCGGGTTAAGAACCGGTCGTCGGCGGAGCGCATGGCCGTCGTGGCGGTCGGCGGCTACGGCCGCGGCACGCTGGCGCCGGGATCCGACATCGATCTTCTGTTCCTATTGCCCTACAAGCAGACGCCGTGGGGCGAACAGACCGTCGAATACATGCTCTACATGCTGTGGGATCTGGGCTTAAAGGTCGGCCACGCCACCCGCAACATCGATGAGTGCCTGAGGCTGTCGCGCACCGACATCACCATCCGCACCTCGATCCTGGAAGCGCGATTCCTGTGGGGCGAACGCAAGCTTTACGACGAGCTGATGCTGCGCTTCGACCATGAGGTGGTGCGCACCACCGGGCCTGAATATGTCCAGGCCAAGCTCGCCGAACGCGACGAGCGCCACGCCAAGGCCGGCGAGAGCCGCTATCTGGTCGAGCCTAACGTCAAGGACGGCAAGGGCGGCCTGCGCGACCTGCAGACGCTGTTCTGGATCGGCAAGTATTTTTACCGGGTGCGCACCGGCGAGGAACTGGTCGAGAAGGGCGTCTTCACCGATGCCGAGTATCGCGAATTCCAGAAGGCCGAGGATTTCCTGTGGGCGGTGCGCTGCCACATGCATTTCCTCACCGGCAAACCCGAGGAGCGGCTGCATTTCGACATCCAGCGCGAGATTGCCGAACGGCTCGGCTACACAACCCATCCCGGCCTGTCGGCGGTCGAGCGCTTCATGAAGCACTACTTCCTGGTCGCCAAGGATGTCGGCGACCTTACCCGCATCTTCTGTGCCGCGCTCGAGGAGGAGCAGGCCAAGCACGTGCCGGGCTTCAACCGCATCTTCCTCACCTTCCAGCGCCGCAAGCGCAAGCTCGCCGGCACGTCCGATTTCATTGTCGACAACCACCGTATCAACATCGCCGACGACCAGGTGTTCGAGCGTGATCCAGTCAATCTGCTCCGACTGTTCTGGTTCGCCGACAAGCACGGGCTGGAGTTCCATCCCGATGCGCTGAAGCTGCTCACCCGCTCGCTTGGCCTAGTCAACAAGTCGCTGCGTCGCGATGAGGAAGCCAACCGGCTGTTCCTCGACATATTGACCTCCGACCGCAATGCCGAACTCAATCTGCGGCGCATGAACGAGGCCGGACTGCTGGGCAGGCTGATCCCCGATTTCGGCAAGATCGTCGCCATGATGCAGTTCTCGATGTACCACCATTATACGGTGGACGAGCACCTGATCCGCTGCATCGGCGTGCTGGCCGAGATCGAGCGCGGCGACGGCGAGAAGGTGCATCCGCTGTCGCATTCGCTGATGCCGGGCCTGAGGAAGAGCCGCGAGGCGCTCTATGTCGCCGTGTTGCTGCACGACATCGCCAAGGGCAGGCTGGAGGATCACTCCGAGGCCGGCGCCCGGATCGCACGCCGCATCTGCCCGCATATGGGGATGTCGCCCGCCGACACCGAAACGGTTGCCTGGCTGGTCGAGAACCACCTCGTCATGTCGATGACGGCGCAGACCCGCGACCTCAATGACCGCAAGACAATCGAGGATTTCGCCGCGATCGTGCAGTCGGTCGAGCGGCTGAAGATGCTTTTGATCCTCACTGTCTGCGACATCAGGGGCGTCGGACCGGGGGTGTGGAACGGCTGGAAAGGTCAGTTGCTGCGCACGCTCTACTATGAGACCGAACTGCTCCTGACCGGCGGCTTCTCGGAAGTTTCGCGTGCCCAGCGCACGGCCGCGTCACGCGAACGCCTGGCCGAAGCGCTTGCCGACTGGCCCGAGAAGGACCGCAAGCGCTATGTCGGGCTGCACTACGAGAACTATCTGCTGGCCGTCGACCTGCCGGATCAGCTGCGCCACGCCGAATTCATCCGTGAGGCGGACGCGGCCGGCAACAGGCTCGCCACTATGGTCAAGACCCACCAATTCGAGGGTGTTACCGAAATCACCGTGCTGGCGCAGGACCATCCCCGTCTTCTCTCGGTCATTGCCGGGGCATGCGCCGGCGCCGGCGGCAACATCGTCGACGCGCAGATCTTCACCACCTCGGACGGCCGTGCGCTGGACACGATCCTGATCTCGAGGGAATTCGACCGCGACGAGGATGAGCGCCGTCGCGCCGAGCGTGTCGGCCGGCTGATCGAGGACGTGCTGTCGGGCAAGAGCTGGCTGCCGGAGATGATCGAGAAGCGCACCAAGCCCAGGCGCGGATCCAAGGTGTTCAAGATCCCGCCGCGCGCCGAAATCCGCAACACGCTGTCGAACCGATTCTCGGTCATCGAGGTCGAGGGGCTCGACCGGCCCGGCCTGCTGTCGGAGATCACCGGGACCTTGTCCGACCTGTCGCTGGACATCGCCTCGGCGCACATCACCACCTTCGGCGAAAAGGTCATCGACACATTCTATGTCACCGACCTCACCGGCCAGAAGATCGACAGCCCGGCCCGGATCAACACGATCCGCAACCGGCTGATGGCGACGCTGGAAGGCATCGCGCCCGAACGCGGCGGCAAGGCCAAGGCGGCCGCCGAGTGACGACAATTTCCCCTTCCCAATTCCGCAGGCAGTTTCCAGACTTATGAGCCTCGTCAAGAAATTCGCAACGGTTGCTTCCGGCACGCTGATGAGCCGCGCGCTTGGCTTTGGCCGCGAGATGCTGATGGCGGCAGCGCTCGGCACCGGACCGGTGGCCGATGCCTTCAACGCCGCCTTCCAGTTTCCCAACACGTTTCGCCGGTTGTTTGCCGAGGGCGCTTTCAACGCCGCCTTCGTGCCGCTGTTTGCCAAGGAGATCGAGACGCACGGCACTGACGGCGCCAAGCGCTTTTCGGAGGAAGTGTTCGGCGTGCTGTTCTCGGCGCTGCTGGTGCTGACCATCGCCATGGAACTGGCGATGCCGCTGATCGTGCGCTATCTGGTGGCACCGGGTTTCGCCGACACGCCGGGCAAGTTCGAGACGACCGTCACGCTGGCGACGATCATGTTCCCGTATCTGATCTGCATGTCGCTTGCGGCCATGATGGCCGGCATGCTGAATTCGCTGCGCCGCTATTTCGCGGCTGCCGTCGCACCCGCTTTCCTCAACATCATCCTCATCAGCGTGCTCGGCTATGCTTGGTACCACGGCATGGATGCGCGTGCCGTTGGTTTTGGCCTGTCCTGGGGCGTGCTGGCGGCGGGGCTCGTGCAACTCGCTATCGTCTGGGTGGCGGTGCGCAATGCCGGCATCGCGATCGGCTTTCGCCGTCCCAAGATGACGCCCAACGTCAAGCGGCTGCTGATCCTGGCGCTGCCGGCCGCGATCACCGGCGGCATTACCCAGATCAACCAGCTGATCGGTACGGCGATCGCCTCCGCGCAGGACAGTGCCGTGTCCTCGCTTGCCTATGCCGACCGCGTCTACCAGTTGCCGCTCGGCGTCGTCGGCGTGGCGGTGGCAATCGTGCTGCTGCCCGAACTGTCGCGGGCCCTGAAGTCGGGCAATTTGATCGAGGCCGCCAATCTGCAGAACCGCTCGGTCGAGTTCACGCTGTTCATGACCTTGCCGGCGGCGGCCGCACTCTGGGTCATGGCCGAGCCGATCGTACGGCTGGTCTATGAGCGTGGCGCGTTCGCCGCCAACCATTCGACGCCGACGGTGGCGGCGATCCTGGCGATCTTCGGTCTTGGCCTGCCGGCCTTCGTGCTGATCAAGGCCTTCACCCCAGGCTATTTCGCGCGCGAGGACACGCGCACGCCAATGACCTTCGCCGCCATTTCGGTGGCGGTGAACGTTGCCACCGCACTGACACTGTTTCCCAGGATGGGCGCGCCCGGCATTGCGGTCGCCTCGGCCGTGGCCGGCTGGGTCAACGCGGTGATGCTGCTTGCCGTGCTCATCCGGCGCGGCCATTGGGGCCGCGACGTGCCGCTTTTGAAGCGCATTCCAAGGCTGGTGCTGTCGGCGGCGGTGATGGCGGTGGCGCTGTATTTCGCCGAGCACTATTTCGCGGCAAGACTCGGACCAGGCTCGCCACTGGTCATCAAGGCCACGACGGTGCTTGGCCTCGTCGCCGGCGGGGCGCTGCTCTATTTTGTCACCGCCTTCGCCACCGGCGGCGCCGATTTCGGCATGATCCGGCGCAATGTCGGGCGCAAGGGAACGCCGGCGCCTAAGGAACAGTCTCCAGATCCGTGAGTCTGACGGTGGCGACGCCGCCGACAAGCATCAGTCTTCGCCTGACAATTCGTCGTAGACTTGGCGCGACAGTGGCTGGTGGGCCTGTTTGCCAAGTTCGATCCCTACTTCGGCCCGAAGCCGGGCCGCTGTCTCCAGCGGTGTCTCGCGATCGCGTCGGCGCTTGAGCGCTTCCTCGTTGTTGAAGGTGACAGGCATTCATTTTCTCGTCAGAATTATCTGTAGGGAGATCCCACCATATCATAAATGCCGATCTCGGCGCCGCCCCTCATTGCCCTGCCGGGCATTTCTCCCCGTAAACGGGGAGAAAGAAGCTGAGTGCGACGACTGCGCTTCCCTTGCAGCGTTGGCGATTGGCGAGGCGGCAACGGCAGCGTCTTTCTCCCCGTCTCTATACGGGGAGAAATGTCCGGCAGGACAATGAGGGCAGCGCCAACCTGGCAGTTCAAGAGACCAGCGCTATGAGCGCCATCCCCAACAAGATGGGAACAAGCATTCCGACCTGCCGCACCTGCTCCGCAGAACCTCTTGATCCGCCCCGCACTCTCGTCCATAAGCGCGCCGTCTAAAAGACTTTCGCCGCGCGCGAAACGGCCCTCCACAAGCCATGAGGAAACCCATGTCCGCCTTCAAGCCCCTCGTCTTCTCCGGTGTCCAGCCGACCGGCAATCTGCATCTCGGCAACTATCTCGGCGCCATCAAGAAATTCGTCGCCCTGCAGGACACGTCCGACTGCATCTACTGCGTCGTCGATCTGCATTCGCTGACCGCGCAGCTCGTCCATGACGACCTTGCCGACCAGACACGTTCGATCACCGCCGCCTTCCTCGCCTCCGGCATCGACCCGAAGAAGCACATCGTCTTCAACCAGTCGCGGGTGATGCAGCATGCCGAGCTCGCCTGGATCTTCAACTGCGTCGCGCGCATCGGCTGGATGAACAAGATGACGCAGTTCAAGGACAAGGCCGGCAAGGACCGCGAGAATGCCTCGCTGGGCTTGCTCGCCTATCCCTCGCTGATGGCTGCCGACATCCTGCTCTACCGTGCCACGCATGTGCCGGTGGGTGAGGATCAGAAGCAGCATCTGGAGCTGACCCGCGACATCGCGCAGAAATTCAACAATGATTTTTCCGACCGCATCGCCAGGCTTGGCGTCGGCGTCGAGATGCAGATCGGCGAGGAGACGGTGAACGGCTTCTTCCCGATCACCGAGCCCGTCATTGGCGGCCCGGCGGCGCGCATCATGAGCCTGCGCGACGGGTCGAAGAAGATGTCGAAGTCGGACCCGTCGGACCTGTCGCGCATCAATCTGACTGACGATGCCGACACCATCTCGAAGAAGATCCGCAAGGCCAAGACCGATCCGGAAGCCTTGCCGAGCGAAGTCGACGGCTTGCAAAGCCGGCCGGAAGCTGAAAACCTGGTCGGCATCTATGCCGGGCTGGCCGAGATGTCGAAGGCCGACGTGCTCAGGGAATTTGGCGGCCAGCAGTTTTCAGTGTTCAAGCCCGCGCTGGCCGACCTCGCGGTGGAGAGACTGGCGCCGATCGCCGCCGAGATGCGCCGCATCGAAGGCGACCGCGCCTATGTCGACGCGGTGCTCAAGGACGGTGGCGAGCGCGCCGGCGTGCTGGCCGAAACGACGATGAAGACGGTGCGCGACATCATCGGCCTGCTGCAGGGCTGATCGCGATGCCGTGCACTGCGCCAACATTGGCCCAAGCCATACAGGCCTAGGCATACTGGCCTAAGACCGGCGGCTTGCCGCCGGTCTGCCGCAGTGGCAGATTGCGGCCGAATAGATACCGAGTAGATAGACATGGTCTCCAAACGCCTCAGTCGCGAAGCCGGCCATCGCAGGAAATTCCTGACGATCATCGACGATACTCCCGAGTGCGAGCGCGCCGTCGCCTACGCCTCGAAACGGGCGCTGAGCACCAGCGGCACGCTGGTGCTGCTCTATGTCATCGAGCCGGACGATTTCCAGCACTGGCTGGGCGTCGAGAAGATCATGCGCGAGGAGGCAACCGCCACGGCACGCGCAGCCCTCGACAGCTACGCCAACAAAGTGCGCCAGAAGCTCGGCATCGAGCCGGAGATGGTGGTGCGCGAAGGCAAGCCGACGGAAGAAATCCACAAGCTGATCGAGGAAGACCAGGACATCGCCATCCTGGTGCTGGCGGCCGGCGCCGGCAAGGAGGGGCCGGGGCCACTGGTCGGCGCGGTGGCCGGCAAGGGTGCGGCTTTCCCTATTCCCGTCACAGTGGTGCCGCAAAACCTTTCGGACGAAGAGATCGATAGTCTCGCCTGAGCCCGCCAGGGATTCTGTTCCCCAGCCAGCAAAAACATTCCGCCAGCCAGCCGTTCCAGCGATGCGTTTCGCTTGAATGTCCAGCCGATAGAGCCTATTTAGAACTATTCCAAACTATCTGCCCGGAACGGGCACGGAGACGGCCATGTTCATCCAGACCGAATCGACGCCCAATCCGGCGACATTGAAATTCCTGCCCGGCAAGGAAGTGCTGCTCGAAGGCACCGCGGATTTCCGCGATGCCGACAGTGCTGCCACGGCCTCGCCCCTGGCGGGCCGGCTGTTCGAAATACCGGGCGTTACCGGCGTCTTTTTCGGCTACGACTTCATCACCGTGACCAAGGACGGTCCCGACTGGCAGCACCTGAAGCCGGCGCTTCTTGGCGCCATCATGGAGCATTTCATGTCGGGCGCGCCCGTCATGACAAAGGCCGGACCTGCCGCCGAGACCAGCGAGACCGGCGAATTCTACGACAAGGCGGACGAGGAACTCGTCGTCACCATCAAGGAGTTGCTCGACACACGGGTGCGCCCTGCCGTGGCCCAGGATGGCGGCGACATCACCTTCCGCGGCTTCGAGAACGGCACCGTGTTCCTGCACATGAAGGGCGCCTGCGCGGGTTGCCCGTCATCGACGGCGACGCTGAAGCACGGCATCCAGAACCTGTTGCGGCATTTCGTGCCCGAAGTGCAGCAGGTCGAACAGGTCTCTTGACGCCCCTTTGATGATTCTACCCTGCTGACCATCTGGTCTGATTTTCTTCGGTTCCGGCGTATCGATCAGAAGGCACTCCAAAATGATCTACGAACTTCGGGTTTACCGGGCTTTGCCGGGACGCTTGCCGGCGCTTCTTGATCGCTTCGACAAGATCACGCTCAAATTGTGGGAAAAGCACGGTATCCGCCAAGCGGGTTTCTTCACCACGCTGATCGGTGCTTCGAACAACGAACTGACCTACATGCTGGCATGGGAATCGCTGGCCGAACGCGAAGAGCGCTGGGCGGCGTTCGTGAAGGACCCTGCCTGGAAGCAGGCGCGGGAAGATTCCGAGCGTGATGGCCAGATCACCGAGACAATCACCAACCAAATTTTGGTTCCCACCTCGTTCTCGGCGGTGTCCTGACCGCCGAGCAGGCGTCGCATCGCGCAAACAACAAAAAACCGGGCCAAATTGCCCGGTTTTCTGTTTGGGACGTCCGTTGTTGCCTAGACGGTCCGCGTACGAAACCTTGTCTTCTCGTTTGACCATGATCCCGCGAGGGATCGTGGTCCTTACATCACGATGACCTTGGCGCCCACCTCGGCGCGGTCATAGAGGTCGATGATGTCCTGGTTCATCAGACGAATGCAGCCCGACGACATCGCCTTGCCGATCGAATTCCATTCCGGGCTGCCATGCAGGCGGTAGCCCATGTCGCCGCCCTTGTTGAACAGATACATGGCGCGCGCGCCGAGCGGGTTCTTGAGGCCCGGCTCCATGCCGTCGGCGAACTTCGCCAGTTCCGGCTGGCGCTTGATCATTTCGCGCGGCGGCGTCCAGGTCGGCCATTCGCGCTTCAGCGCGATATGGGCGGTGCCGTGCCACTCGAAGCCCTCGCGACCGACGCCGATGCCGTAGCGGATTGCCCGGTTGTCGCCTTCGATGAAATAGAGAAACTTGTTCTGCGTATCGACGATGATCGTGCCAGGCTTTTCCGAACTGTCGTAGTTCACTTCCTGCCGGTGAAACTGCCTCGGCACTTTTTCGATCGGGATGCGCGGCAGCTGGTACCCGGCATCGGTCACCGCACCGTAGTCGTTGGAGAAGATCTGACCGCCAATGGTGCTGCAACCGGCGAGTGCAGTGGCCAGCGCCATTGCGGCAATTATTGCAAGCGACTTCATCCGCATAAGGTGATCCGTGCCCCGCCAAACCTGTGCGGCACGAGTCTGCCGCTTTCTTGGCCACATTCATGCTGGCATTTGCTTTGCTTGCCAAGCGGGCGATGCCTATATGCGTGGCCTCACCTGCTGGTAAGCGTATCACTATGGCATTTCGGCAACAGACTTCACCGGATTGTGAAGGAAATTCAATGCGGGCGACATCAAACGGTTACGTGAAATCGAGGACCAGCCATGAATGTCGGTGATGCAGCCAGCCGGTCCGGCCTGCCGGCCAAGACCATCCGTTACTACGAAGAGATCGGCCTGATCGCGCCCGCGCGCGCCGCCAACGGCTACCGCGATTACTCCGGCGACGACATCCACCGGCTGGCTTTTCTGCGCCGCGCGCGCAACCTGGGCTTTTCCATCGAGGATTGTCGCCAGTTGATGGCACTCTACCAGGATCGCAGCCGCGCCAGCGCCGACGTGCGCGAGATCGCCGCCGCCCATGTCACGGCAATCGAGGAGAAGGTGCGCGAACTACAGTCGATGCGCACGACGCTGCAGAAACTGGTTCATGCCTGCCATGGCGATGAGCGGCCGGATTGCCCGATTTTGGATGATATGGCGGGGGCTGTGCCGGGTGGCGACAGAGCTGCTTCACGCTCTGCCTGAGTGCGAGGCTGAGAGGATCAGCCGGTCACCTTCGCAAGAGATGCCACGATATCTTTCGAGGGCAATATCAACCGACGCTCCATACCAGTTGTCTCCTGGAAATGGTATTTTGTGTAGAAGCTCATGGCATCGTCATCAATGGCGTGCACTACGACGCCCCGGAACGCTACGAGTTGGGCGGCCGACACTATGCTAATCAAAGCGTTTTTGAGAAGCGCCGGTCCAAGTCTCCTTCCCTGATGCTCTTTGGTAACGGCAAGCCGAGCCAAAACCGCAACCGGCAACTCAGCTGGAGCTTGCGAGCCCTTGATCGACCGCGAGACATGGTCCCGATGAATGATCCCGGCGCACAAGGAGTGATAGCCGACAACGTGATGATCTTCGTCGGCTATCACGAATGTACGGGAATAGCCCTGCGCTTGATTATACAGGGCCATATCCTTTAGCCACTGATTGAGCGGCGCCTTACCGCAATCGAACCCGTCAATAATATGCTGTTCAGAGATTGGTGTTGGCTTCCGGTATGGCAAGTGTCAGTCCATCCACTCAACATTGCTTTCGAACAGCCTGACAAGTTCGTCGCGTGCCGTTCCTGGCGCGGCGAATTTATCGCTTACGGCTTCAAACACGTCGGAGGTAACGCCAATGAACCTCTGGTCAAGCAATTCTTCCTGCGCGGAATAGACCGACGCTTCTGTCATAAAAGCCGTTATGCTCTTGCCGCAAACCTCCGCAGCGCGAGCGATCAAATCGTGCGCCTCCGGCTCGATACGAAGGTTCACTGTTTTTGTTTTCCTTTGTGCGGACATGTTAGGTCTCCATCCTCTCACGCCACCGGGGTTAGCGGCGAGCGCAGCGGTACTCTGTCTACTGAGATTTCAAATAGGGTGTTGTGTGGGCATTGTAAATACGCCTTGCCAAAACGCAAAAAACATGCTACGAGGCGCGTGCCTCTCCGTTAGGCACTTACCTCTTCGGCGCTGAATTTCCAAAAATCCGTTACAAAATATTTTCGCTCGCAGCAGTGGGCGGAGCCCTTTCGTATCTCGGAGTCGCGTAGGGTGGACTTTCGCCACGAAACAAGGGCGGATGGTGATCCCGCTAACCCACTCTAACACCTGTAGCAAATCATAGCACAATCGAGCCGGCCTGTCAGGACTATGTTCCTATCTTTACAATGGATCTGACAGATATAAGATCGCCCACCAAAACCGGGTTCAAACCGTGAACAAAATCTGGCATGGTACCTGCCATGCCGATCATCTCCCCGATTCCCCTCAATCCCCTCATCGACGGCCGCCAGTCCGAACGCGCCATGCTGGTGCGGCGCGGGGTGCAGCGGTTGCTCATGCAGATGGGCGCACATGTGCTGCCAGAACTGTCGCTCGCGACAGGACGCCGCGCCGACCTCGTTGCGCTCACCCGGCAGGGCGACATCTGGATCATCGAGATCAAATCTTCGATCGAGGATTTCAAGGTCGACCGCAAATGGCCTGACTACCGGCTGCACTCCGACCGCTTCTTCTTCGCCACCCATCCGGGCGTGCCCTCGGAGATCTTTCCGGAAGAATGCGGCTTCATCCTCTCCGACGGGTATGGCGCGGAGATTCTGCGCGATGCGCCCGAGCACCGCATGGCGGCGGCGACGCGCAAGGCGCTGATGCTTCGCATAGCGCGGGCCGGTGCTTCGCGGCTGCTGGCGGCGGAATTGGCCGGCGTGTCGGTGCCGGCGCTGGAGGGTGAGAGCGAGTAGTTCGCAGACCTTGGTTCCTCGCCCCACGAAGTGGGGAGAGGTGGCCCGGCTTGTTGATGGACTCTACTCTTCGCCTTCCTCCACCCCACCAGCAGTTGGCGCCATCAGCAGCACGGCGGCGCCCAGCAGCGCGGCGATGAAGGAGCCGGCGAGGATGCCAACCTTGACCGCGTCCTGCAGGGCCACATCATTGGCAAAGGCGAGCAGGCCGATGAACAGGCTCATGGTGAAGCCGATGCCGCAGAGCAGCGAGATTCCGACCATGTGCGACCAGCCAGCATTGGCCGGCAGATCGGCCAGGCCGAACCGGATGGCAAGTGCCGAGGAGCCGAACACGCCGACCAGCTTGCCGACCACAAGGCCGGCGGCAACGCCCAGCGTCAACGGCTCGATCAGCGCGCCGAAACTGAGGCCGGCGAGCGAGACGCCGGCATTGGCAAAGCCGAAGATCGGAATGACGAAGAACGGCACGATCCCGTGCAGGCCATGCTCGAGCCGATGTAGCGGCGAATGATCGAGGTCGTGGCCGATGCCGGCGGAGCGTTCGAGCGGAATGGTGAGTGCCAGGGCCACGCCGGCAAGCGTGGCATGGACACCCGACTTCAGCACCAGCACCCACAGGATGACGCCTAGCACGAGATAGGGCACCAGCGTCATCACCCGCATGCGGTTGAGGACGATGAGAACCGCAATGACGGCGAAGGCAGCACCGAGATAAGCCAGCGACAGGCCGCTGGTATAGAAGATGGCGATGATGATGACGGCGCCGAGGTCATCGATGATGGCGAGCGCGGTAAGAAAGACCTTCAGCGAGGCCGGCACGCGGCTGCCGAGCAGCGACAGCACGCCGAGCGCGAAGGCGATGTCGGTGGCGGTCGGGATCGCCCAACCAGAAAGGGCTGGTCCGTTGTTGCGGTTGATCAAGACATAGACCAGTGCCGGAACCACCATGCCGCCGGCGGCGGCAACACCGGGCAGCACCCGGCGTGGCCAGGTCGAAAGCTGGCCGTCCAGCATCTCGCGCTTGATCTCCAGCCCGACCAGCAGGAAGAACACCGCCATCAACCCGTCATTGACCCAGTGCGAGACACTGAGCGGCCCGAGATAGGCGTGGAGAACGGAGAAATAGGTTTCGGCGAGAGGCGAGTTGGCGACGATCAGGGCAAGGGCGGCGGCCACCATGAGGATGATGCCACCAGCCGCCTCGCTGTCGAGAAATTCGCGGAAGACGGACCGCTGCTTCAAATCCTGCATGTCACCTCCGTCATGCCGCCCGTTCGGCGGGCTTCATTCGCGATGATGCTCAAACTCAGCGCGGCGCGCGCTTGGCCAGAATCCGCTGCAGGGTGCGGCGATGCATGTTGAGCCGGCGCGCGGTTTCGGAGACGTTGCGCTCGCACATCTCATAGACGCGCTGGATGTGTTCCCAGCGCACGCGGTCGGCCGACATCGGGTTTTCCGGGGGCGCGGCGCGCTCGCCTGTCGTACGTGTGAGCGCGGCGAAGACATCGTCGGCATCGGCGGGTTTCGACAGATAGTCGACGGCGCCGAGCTTTACGGCCGTCACCGCGGTGGCGATGTTGCCGTAGCCGGTCAGGATGATGGTGCGGGAATCCTCGCGCTTCTCGCGGATGGCGGCGACGACGTCGAGGCCGTTGCCGTCGCCCAGCCGCATATCGACCACGGCATAGGCCGGCGGATTGGCGCGGGCCTTGCCCACCGCCTCCTCGACGCTCTCCGCGGTCTCGACCACGAACCCCCTGGTTTCCATGGCGCGGGCCAGACGGGTCAGGAACGGCTTGTCGTCATCGACGATCAGAAGCGAGGTGTCCTCGCCTTCAACCATTGCGCCAATATTCTCATCGCCTGTCATCGTCTTGAAAATTCCTGCTGCCTTAATTTTACGCAGATATAGTTTCGCGCCGCTATTGTCCAATTTACGCAGTGTCAAACATGGTCGCTGGAGCCATTTCCGGGTTCAGGAAGACATTGCGCGGCCACGAAATCTGCACCACGGCGCCCTCGCCCAGGCCGCTCGAATTGCGGAAATCGAGTGCCGCACCCGAGCGTTCGAGCAGAGTCTTGGCGATGAACAGGCCTAAACCCAGGCCACCACCGGCTTCCGTGCCCTGGCGCGTCGACATATAGGGCTCGCCGATGCGGTCGATGATTTCGGGGGGAAAACCGGGCCCGTCGTCGATGATCGAGAAGGTGACGGCGGCATCGTCCCAGCTCCAGCGCACGGTGACGCTCTTGCGGGCGAAATCGACGGCGTTCTCGACCAGATTGCCGAGGCCATAGATGACGCCCGGATTGCGGCGCCCGACCGGCTCCGGCCCGGTGCGGTCGCCGGGACGAAGCTTGATCGAAATGCCGAAATCGCGATGCGGCGCGGTGACTTCCTCGACCAGCGAGGTCAGCGGCAGGCGGGAAAGATGTGCCTCGCCCTCGGACGACAGGCTGGTCAGGCGCTTGAGAATTTCGCGGCAGCGCTCGCTTTGCGAGCGCAGCAGCTTGACGTCTTCGCCATATTTCGGGTCGCTGCCGAGCGCCTTTTCCATCTCCTTGGCGACCAGCGTGATGGTGGCGAGCGGCGTGCCGAGCTCATGCGCCGCCGCCGCCGCCAGGCCATCGAGCGCCGAAAGGTGCTGCTCGCGCTGCAGCACCAGTTCGGTGGCGGCAAGCGCATTGGCCAGAAGCCGCGCCTCGGCGGCTACCCGGAAGGCATACATGGCGGTGAAAGCGATCGAGGACAGCACCGCCATCCACATGCCGGCGACATAGATGAAGGGCATCGCCAACGGCGCGCCCTCATGCCAGGGCAAGGGCAAATGGATGAAGACCAGCAAGGTCGCGGCCGTCATCACCAGCCCGCCGAGGAGCGCTGTCAGGCGAAGGGGCAGCGACGTCGCCGAAATGACGACGGGCACGGTCATCAGCAGCGAGAATGGATTGGTCAGGCCACCGGTCATGTAGAGCAGGCCGGCAAGCTGCAGGCTGTCGAAGATCAGGATGCCGAAGGCCGCGAATGGGGTGAGCCGGTGCGCCGCCGGAAAGCGGAAGGCCAAAAACAGGTTCATCCAGGCCGAACAGGCGATCAGCGCAAAGCACAGGCTGACCGGCAACGGGAATTTCAGGCCATAGGCGACGACGAGCACCGTCACGCTCTGGCCGACAATGGCCAGCCAGCGCAGCCGGATCAGCGTGTTGAGGCGCAGTCTCTGGCTCTGCTGGAAATCGGGCGTGTTCAGGATATTGATCATGGCCATGGATTACAGCCGCAGGAGCGCAAACGCTAGGTCCGCTCCAATCCGATGAAGTCGGATTGGAGCTTTACTTATTGTTTGAGCATGATCTTTTCCAAAAACCGGTTCCCACTTTTTGGGATCATGCTCGCGGTTTGGCACGGGCGGTAGCGGCGGCCAGCAGCGGGTTTTCCGGCCAGACATGCTTGGGATAGCGGCCGCGCATGTCGGTACGCACGTCGGCCCAGGAGCCGCGCCAGAAGCCGGGCAGGTCGCGCGTCGTCTGGATCGGCCGGTGTGCCGGTGACAGAAGTTCAAGGGTGAGCGGCACCGTGCCGTTGGCGATCGATGGATGGCGATCGAGCCCAAAGAGCTCCTGAACGCGGACCGCCAGCACCGGCCATTCGCCGTCATAGCGGATCGGCACGTGGCTGCCCGATGGCGCGTCGAAATGGGTCGGTGCCAGCACATCGACCTTGCGCTGCAGATCATGCGGCACGAACGAGGCCAGCCCGGCTGAAACGACATTGGGGCCGATCGCTGCCAGGGATGCGGCACCCGACAGGAATGGCAGCAGCCAGTCGTCGAGGCGCTCGATGAGGGCCGCGTCCGACATATCGGGCCAGGGTGCGCCGAGGCCACGATGCAGCCAGGACAGCCGATGGCGCAGCGTCTCGGCCTCCTTGCTCCAGGTCAGCAGCGACAGCCCGTGTTCCCGCAAGGCGTCAAGGATGGCGCGGTCGGCCTCGCTGCCGGCCGGTGGCGGCAGCATGCGCTCGGCCAGGGTGATGGCACCAAGGCGAACGGTTTCGCGCACGCGCACGGCACGGCGCTCGCGGTCGAAACTGGTTTGCCGGCGTGTTTCGATCCGGTCGGCCAGCGCGGCGCGGATGTCCTCCTCGCCGATGGCTGCCGCCGCCGTGATGCGTGCATTCTGCGCCTTGCCCTGCAGGTCGGCGACGACCAGAAACGGCTCGCCCGCCAGCGGGTCGGCGGCATCGAGCATGGCGCCGGAGCCATTGGCCAGCACGAAGCGGCCACGCTCGCCGCGCGCCTTGGCGACGCGGTCCGGCCAGGCGTGGATGAGAAGTGCGCCGGCAGGAGCGGCTTCGCCGTTTTTCGCCCCGCCCACCTGCCTCGCCAGCCTCTCAGCCAGTTGCCGTGCGGCGGTGGCGCGGGGTGATCGTTCAGAGCGAAAGCGCATCAGCCGCCGTTCGAGATCGGCGCCGTCGCCGCCAAGGCCGCGTTCGGTGAGCAGCACGGCCAACATCGTTGCCTCGAAGGCGTGGCCGCTGCTGGCCGCCTCGGCGACCATATGCGCCAGCCGCACCGGCAGAGCGAGCTTGCGCATCGAAGCGCCCGCTTCCGTCAGGCGCCCTGCCTCGTCGATGGCATGCAGCGCGCGCAACAACGCCCGTGCCTCGTTGAGTGCCGGAGCCGGAGGCGGATCGAGGAAGGCGAGCGCCGACGGATCGGCGACACCGAAGGCGGCGCAGTCGAGCAGCAGGCCGGAGAGGTCGGCCTCGAGGATTTCCGGCGGCGTGAAGGCGGGAAGCGCCGCCGTCTGTTCGGCCCGCCATAGCCGGACGGCGACGCCAGCCTGCGTGCGTCCGGCGCGGCCGGCGCGTTGGTCGGCCGATGCCTTGCTGACGCGCACCGTCTCCAGCCGCGTCAGGCCGCTGGCCGGCTCATAGCGCGGCAGCCGCGACAGGCCGGAATCGATGACCACGCGCACGCCGTCGATGGTGATGGAGGTTTCGGCGATCGAGGTCGCCAGCACCACCTTGCGGCGGCCAGACGGCGCCGGCTTGATCGCGGCGTCCTGCGCCTTGCCGTCGAGCATGCCATAGAGCGGCACCATATCTGTGTCGGCGCCGAGCTTGCCGGCCAGCCGCTCGGCGGTGCGCTCGATCTCGCGTTGGCCGGGCAGGAAGGCAAGCACGCTGCCGCTCTCGTCAACAAGTGCTGATCGGATCGCCTTGGCCATGGCGTCCTCGATCGGAACACCGGCTGGCCGTTCGTCGTAACGGATGTCGACGGGGAAGGCGCGGCCCTCGCTTTCGATCACTGGCGCGCCCGACAGGAGTCGGGCGACACGGGCGCCGTCCAGTGTCGCCGACATCACCAGCAGCCTGAGATCCGGCCGAAGCGCTCCTTGCACGTCGAGCGCCAGGGCCAAACCGAAATCGCCGTCGAGCGAGCGCTCGTGGAACTCGTCGAAAATGACCGCCGAGACACCGGGCAGTTCGGGATCGTCGAGGATCATGCGCGCGAGCACGCCCTCGGTGACGACCAGGATTCTTGTCGCGGCCGAGGTGCGGTTTTCCATGCGCATGGCGTAGCCGACGGTAGCGCCCGGTTCCTCGCCAAGCAATTCGGCCATGCGGCGGGCGGCGGCGCGGGCGGCGAGCCGGCGCGGTTCGAGCAGGACGATCTTGCCCGTGCCCAGCCAGGACGCATCGAGCAACGCCAGCGGCACCAGCGTCGTCTTGCCGGCGCCGGGCGGCGCCACCAACACCGCGCTGCTGCCGGCGTCGAGGGCTTCGCTCAGCGCCGGCAGCACGGCGGATACCGGAAGCTCGGGCAAGGGTTTTGTCTTCATCGCGTCCGCATATCAGCGGTCGCGGTCGCCATGCAACGGTACCGGCTTAAAGCCGGGTGCGCGAAAACGGGTTCCAGCGCACCGTGCCGAGCCGCGCTTCCTCGCGCACCATGGTCAGCAGGCCGGAGCCGCCAACGACCGCGAGGCCGACGAGCGACAGCCAATCGGGGTATTCCTGGAAGAACAGGGCGCCGAGAATCACCGCCCAGACGATCTGCGAATAATGCGTCGGCGCGATCCGGTTGGCGGGGGCATATTTGGCGGCGAGCAGCTGCAGCAATTGTCCGCCCGCGGTGAAGGCGCCCGCCATCGCCAGCCAGACAAGCTGCATGGCATTCGGCAAGGTGAACGAGGTGGCGGCGGCGCCGGCCCCGTTGAACAACAGGCCGTAGCCGACAAGCACGCCGAGCATCGATGTGCGCTTCTCCTGCTGGGCGAGCGACCGCATCAGGATGATGCTGGTGGCGGCGAGGAAGGCAACCACAAAGGCGGCCAGATGGCCGAGGTTCAATTCACGAAAGCCCGGCCGCACCACCAGCATCACGCCTGCAAAGCCGGCGACCACGGCGAGCCACCGCCACGGGCCGACCTTTTCCTTCAGGATGACCGTCGACAGGATGGTGACCAGCAGGGGCGCCAAAAAGATCAGCGCGTAGACCTCGGCCAGCGGAATGTGGGTGAAGGCATAGACGCTGAGCACGCCCGAGGCGATGCCGGCCCAGGCCCGCGCCTGCACGGCCCATGGCCGCTTCATGCGCCAGAAATCGCGCCAGCGCTCGCCCACTGGGCGGGTGAAGAACAGGAAACAGCCGGCAAACAAGGTCGCGAAGAAACCGATCTCGAAGACGGTGAACTGTCCGCCGAGGCTCTTGATAACGGCATCGCTGCCCGAATAGCTTGCGTAGGCGATCAGGGCGAGCAGAATTCCGTTCGTCACTTTTTTCATTTCCGGGGGGTGAGTGGCTTTGAAAATATTGGCGCTCGGTGCGCATCCGGACGACATCGAGATCTTCATGTTCGGTACGATGGCCGCCTATGCGGCGCAAGGCGCAGAGCTCACTTTTGCCGTGGCCACCGATGGTGCCAAGGGCGGCAAGAGTGATGCCACGGTGCTTGCCCGCGTCCGCCGAGAGGAAGCAACGGCGGCGGCCGCGCTGCTAGGTGCTGCGCCACGCTTCCTCGACTTTCCCGACGGCGAGCTGGTGGCCGATGCCGCGCTGATCGGCACGCTGAAAACGCTGATACGCGAGACCGGGCCGGATCTGGTGATCACGCATGCCCGCAACGACTATCACGCCGACCACCGCGCGCTGTCGGACGGGGTGCGTATCGCCGCCTCGTTCGCGGTTGCGGTGCTGCACGCCGACACGATGGGCGGCACAGGGTTTTCGCCGACGCACTATGTCGATATTTCCGCCTACCGGGATATCAAGACGCGGGCGATCCGCGCGCACCGCTCGCAACGGCCGGAGCAATATGTCGACAGGGCGCGCATCCAGAACGAATTCCGCGCCGGTCAATGCAACGCCGCGCCTCGTTCATTGGCCGAGGCATTTCGCTTCGAGCCGACATTTCCCTTCGCCGACATCCGCGCCTTGTTGCCGCCCGCGCCGCCTGTGCGGCCGGTGACGCCACAGACGAACCTCGTCGGTGACGCCGGCTGAACGACGGACAGCCGAGCCCTCCGACGATCATTTCCCAACGATTTCAATCCCCCGTTTCGACATGCTGCGGCGCAGCAACGAATTCGCTTGCCTTGTTTAGTAAAAATTGCATCACTAAACAAATTACTAAACATTCGCGACGCACCGCGCCGCCATGTTTGGGCCCCTGAGGAGAGGGGTTAGAGGGCTCTTGAAACCGTCATCCGGGCGCGTTTCGCAAATGGGAGGAAGGCATGAAATCGAGCTTGAAACTGGCGTTGGGACTGGCCTCGGCGATTACTGCGTCGACAGCCGTCTCGAACGTCGCGCACGCTGAAGACCTGACGCTGTGCTGGGCCGCATGGGACCCGGCCAATGCGCTGGTCGAACTGTCCAAGGATTTTACCAAGGAAACCGGCATAGGCATGAAATTCGAATTCGTGCCGTGGACCAACTATGCCGATCGCTTCCTCAACGAGCTGAATTCGCACGGCAAATTGTGCGACCTGATCATCGGCGACAGCCAGTGGATCGGCGGCGCGGCCGAGAACGGCCACTATGTCAAGCTGAACGACTTCTTCGACAAGGAGAAGATCAGCATGGACGACTTCGTGCCGGCAACCGTTGTCGGCTATTCGGAATGGCCGAAGAACACGCCGAACTACTGGGCGATGCCGGCCATGGGCGATGTCGTCGGCTGGACCTACCGCAAGGACTGGTTCTCCAAGCCGGAGCTGCAGAAGGAATTCAAGGCGAAGTATGGTTGGGATCTCGGCCCGCCGGCCACTTTCGACCAGCTGAAGCAGATCGCCGAATTCTTCCAGAAGCGGCAGATCGACGGCAAGACCGTCTATGGCGCCTCGATCTACACCGAGCGCGGCTCGGAAGGCATCACCATGGGCGCCATGGACGTGCTCTACAGCTATGGCTTCCAGTACGAGAACCCGAAGAAGCCTTACGACATGGAAGGCTTCGTCAATTCGCCCGACGCGGTCAAAGGCCTGGAATTCTACAAGGCACTCTATGATTGCTGCACGCCTCCTGGCGCCTCGAACAGCTACATGGGCGAGGGCGTCGATGCCTTCAAATCCGGCCAAGTGGCGATGCACATGAACTTCACCTTCACCTGGCCCGGCCTGCAGAAGGACGAGAATGTCGGTGGCGACAAGATCGGCTATTTCGTCAATCCGAAGGGTCCCGGCGGCGCCCAGTTCGCCCAGCTCGGCGGCCAGGGCATCTCGGTGGTGTCCTATTCCGACAAGCAGGAATCGGCGCTGAAATACATCAAGTGGTTCGCCAACAAGGACGTGCAGGCCAAGTGGTGGTCGCTTGGCGGCTATTCCTGCCTGAACGCGGTGGTGAAGGATCCGAAGTTCCCGGCCAGCCAGCCCTACGCCCAGGCCTTCCTCGACTCGATGGCCATCGTCAAGGACTTCTGGGCCGAGCCGAGCTACGCACCGCTGCTGCAAGCCTCGCAGAAGCGCTTCCATGACTATGTCGTCGCCGGCCAGGGTTCGGCCAAGGACGCGCTCGACGGGCTGGTCAAGGACTGGACGCAGGTCTTCCAGGACGACGGCAAACTGTAAGGCTCCTCCCGAGCCCGACCCAGGCGTCCCGTGCCGCTCTTGGCACGGGACGCAGTTCAGATAAATTCCATGACAGAGACGACCCAAGTGACCGAAGCAGGACTGACCATGCTCAATCGGACCGCGGAGAACGTTGCCCGGGCGACCCCGGAACCGTTGGCCCGCAAGGTTCGGGGCATCAGCGACAAGGGCCTCGCCTGGCTGTTCATCTCGCCGACGATCCTGTTGCTGCTCGCCATCAACATCTTCCCGCTGTTCTGGGCGATCTATCTGTCGTTCACCAATTACCGGGCCAACCGGCCGAACGAAGTGGTCAAGAACCTCGGCTTTGCCAACTACCAGCGCATTCTTGGCGACAAGGACGTCTGGATCGCGATGCAGACAACGGCGCATTTCGTGTTCTGGACCATCCTTCTGCAGACGCTGATCGGCTTCACACTGGCCTGGCTGATAGACCGGAAGTTCCGCGGTCACGCCTTCTGGACGACGCTTATCCTGGTGCCGATGATGCTGTCGCCGGCGGTGGTCGGCAATTTCTGGCGCTTCCTCTACGAGCCGCAGATCGGCCTGTTCTCTTATGTCATCTCGTTCGTCAGCGGCATTCCGCCGACAAGCATCCAGATGCTCTCCAACGTGTCGCTGGCGCCATGGTCTATCATCATCGTCGATACCTGGATGTGGACGCCCTACGTGATGCTGATCTGCCTCGCCGGCCTGCGCTCCATCCCCGAATATATCTATGAGGCGGCTGAGGTCGACCGCGCTTCGAACTGGCGGCAGTTCTGGTCGATCACGCTGCCGATGGCGCTGCCTTTCATCATGCTGGCGGTGCTGTTTCGCGGCATCGAGAACTTCAAGATGTTCGACATGGTCAACCTGCTGACCGGCGGCGGGCCTGGCTCGACCACCGAGGTCGCCTCGATCACGCTGAAGCGGCAGGCTTTCGAGAGCTGGCGTACCGGCTATTCCTCGGCCTTCGCCATCATCCTGTTCGTCGCGGTGTTTGGTCTCGCCAACATCTACGTCAAGGCGCTCAACAAGGTGAAGCAGAGATGAGCCTGACCACTGCCCACTCGGTCGTCGCCCCTTCGGACAATTCGAAGCGCATCGCCGGCGCGATCATCATCGCCTATGCGCTGATCTCGATCGTGCCACTGTTGTGGATCTTCGCCACCAGCTTCAAAACGCCACCGGATTCGATCGCCTATCCGCCAAAAATCCTGTTCCAGCCGAGCCTCGAGGGTTACTGCAACCTGTTCACGACGCGAACGCGGCAGACGCCGGAATACATCAACTCGCTCGGACCGGCGACCGGCTTCTGCGACGAGACCGTGCGCAAGCGCAACATGGTGATCGCCGGCCAGTCCAACTTCCTGCCGCGCTTCATCAATTCGCTGATCATCGCCTTCGGCTCGACCTTCTGCGCTGTGTTTCTCGGCACGCTCTCGGCCTATGGTTTTTCGCGCTTCAAGGTGCCGCTCGCCGACGATCTTCTGTTCTTCATCCTGTCGACGCGCTTCATGCCGCCGATCGCGGTCGCGATTCCCATCTACCTGATGTACCGCGAGCTTGGCCTCTCCGACACGGCGCTTGGCATGATCCTGCTCTACACGGCGGTCAACGTGTCGCTGGCGGTGTGGCTGCTGAAAGGCTTCATCGACGAGATCCCACGCGAGTATGAGGAAGCGGCGATGATCGACGGCTACACCAGGCTGCAGGCGTTCTGGCGCACCGTGCTGCCGCAGGCGACCACCGGCATTGCCGCAACCGCCATCTTCTGCCTGATCTTCGCCTGGAACGAATATGCCTTCGCCGCGCTCCTGACCTCCGGCACGGCTCAGACCGCGCCGCCCTTCATCCCGACCATCATCGGCGAGGGTGGCCAGGACTGGCCGGCGGTCGCCGCCGGCACGACGATCTTCCTGGT
Organism: Mesorhizobium loti CJ3sym; assembly: GCF_000472785.1. Lineage (GTDB taxonomy): Bacteria > Pseudomonadota > Alphaproteobacteria > Rhizobiales > Rhizobiaceae > Mesorhizobium > Mesorhizobium loti_E. The sequence continues at coordinate 16,253 of NZ_AXAL01000017.1, read as the reverse complement.
GCCGATTCTGGTTTTCACCATCCTGCTTCGCAAGCAATTGCTGCGCGGCATCACCTTCGGTGCGGTGCGCAAATGAGCATGACCAAATCAGTCAAACGCAAGTCACGCTGGCCGGTTTGGGCGCGGCGTGGGCTGATGGAAAACATCGCCACGGCATTGATCGCCATCGGCTTCCTGATGCTGTTCCAACCCTTCGCCCTGTCGCTCTACACCTATTCCTTCATCACCATGCTTGCCGGCACCGTGATGTTCATCATCGTCTCGAAGTTCCCGGAATAATCATGGCCGAGATCCGCGTCCAACATCTGAGAAAGGCCTTCGGCGATTTCGTCGCCGTGCAGGATTCCAACTTCGTCGTCGAGGATGGCGAGTTCTTCGTCATGCTCGGGCCGTCGGGCTGCGGCAAGACCACGACACTGCGCATGATCGCCGGGCTGGAATTGCCGACCGGCGGTCAGATCCTGCTCGGCGGCGACGACGTCACCATGCTGCGGGCCCGCGAGCGCGACATCGCCTTCGTCTTCCAGCTGTTTGCGCTCTATCCGCACATGAATGTGCGCAAGAACATCGGCTTTCCCCTCTTGGCGCAAGGCATGCCGTCGGCCGAAATCCGCAGCCGCGTCGAGGAGACGGCGAAGCTGTTGCGCATTGACCATCTGCTCAACAAATCCGTCTCAGGCCTTGCCGGCGGTGACCGCCAGCGCGTCGCGCTTGGCCGCGCCATTGTGCGGCGGCCAAAATGCTTCCTGATGGACGAACCGCTCGGCACGCTCGACACCGAATTCCGCGATCTGATGGTCCATGAGCTGCGCGAACTGCACAACCGCATCCACGCCACGACGGTCTATGTCACCCATGACCAGATGGAAGCGATGTCGATGGCCGACAAGATCGCAGTCATGAACCATGGCATCATCGAGCAGTTCGGCACACCGCGCGAAATCTATGACCGTCCCGCAACCATGTTCGTCGCCGACTTCATCGGCTCGCCGCCGATGAATTTTCTGGGATTCGGCGGCGGGCTCACCAAGGGCGCGAAGGAGATTGTCGTGCAGGGCGCGACGGTGGCGGTGCCGGAGGTGCGCGAGGATATTGCGCCGGCCGATATGGCGCTCGGCATTCGGCCCGAACACATCCGCTTCGACGACGCCTCGAAGCTGCGCGGCGCCATCTACGGCACCGAATATCTCGGCACCACGCAGATCGTCGCGGTGGAGACGGCGGACGGCATCATCAAGGCGCGCGTGCCGGCCGAGATCCGGCTCAATGCCGGCGATCATGTCGGCCTGACACTGAACAGCGCGCGGCTGTCGCTGTTCGACAAGGGATCCGGCCGCGCGGTGCGAACCGCGGTCCACGATACCGCCTCTCAGGGGAGAGCGCAGCATGGCTGACGTGCACATCAAGAACGTAACCAAGAGCTTTGGCGAGCATGTCGCCGTCAACGGTCTCGACCTGCATATCGCAGACGGCGAATTCGTCGTGCTGCTCGGACCAACCGGAGCCGGCAAGACGACGACGCTGCGGCTGATCGCCGGGCTGGAACGGCCGGACAGCGGAACCATCGAGATCGGCGGCCAAAATGCCACGGCCCTGTCGCCGGCCGAGCGCGACACCGCTTTCGTGTTCCAGCAATATTCGCTCTATCCGCATCTGTCGGTGTTCGACAATCTCGCCTTCCCGCTGCGCTCGCCGGCGCGGAAAATACCGGAAGACCAGATCCGGCGCCGCGTCGAGGAGGTGGCGAAGATGGTGCGCATCGATCACAAGCTCGCCAATCGCTCGACCAAGCTGTCTGGTGGCGAGATGCAGCGCGTCGCCATCGGTCGCGCCCTGGTGCGCAAGCCTTCGATCTACCTGATGGACGAACCGCTGTCGTCACTCGACGCCAAGCTGCGGGCGGATCTGCGGCTTGAATTGAAGCGCATTCAGACCGAACTCGGCGCCACCATGCTTTACGTCACGCATGACCAGATCGAGGCGATGACCATGGCCGACCGCATCGGCATCCTTGCCGATGGCGTGCTGGTGCAGATCGGGTCGCCGCGCACGATCTATTCCGAGCCGGCAAACCTGCATGTCGCGGCAAGGCTCGGCCAGCCGGCGATCAATCTTCTGCCGACTGGCCTGCTGCCCGATGGCGGCGCGCCCACCGGAACCAAGACGATCGGCGCGCGCACCGAGCATCTGGCGATCGAGAAGGCAACAAATGGCCACGCCGACGGCGTCGTCGACTGGGTCGAGCACCTGGGCGACCAGAACCATCTGCATGTGACGGTGGGGGCGAAGAAACTGGTGACGCTGACCGACCCGGACACCGATCTTGCGCAAGGCGACAAGGTGGTGATCCGCTATCGCTCGCCGCTCTATTTCGGCGCCGATGGACAAAGGCTGATGTGAACGGTTTTCGGTTGTTCGCCTGCGAAGGGTGAGCACCGGTCTCTGATTGACGATTACGAATACGGGACGAATTCGATGAAGCACTTTTTCAACCGCAGGGAAACGATCGTCACCGAGGCGCTGGACGGCCTTTTGCGGACCATTGGCTCAGGCGATCTCGCGCGCCTCGACGGCTATCCCGAGATCAAGGTCGTGCTGCGCGCCGACTGGAACAAGTCGAAGGTCAGCGTTGTCTCCGGCGGCGGCGCCGGGCACGAGCCGTCGCATGCCGGCTTCGTCGGCAAGGGCATGCTGACGGCGGCGGTGTCGGGCGAGATCTTTGCCTCGCCAAGCGTCGAGGCGGTGCTGGCGGCCATCCGCGCGGTGACCGGCCCGGCCGGCTGCCTGCTGATCGTCAAGAACTACACCGGCGACCGCCTCAATTTCGGCCTGGCGGCCGAGAAGGCGCGCGCCGAGGGGTTTGCCGTCGAGATGGTGATCGTCGCCGACGACATCGCGCTGCCCGACATCGCCCAGCCGCGTGGCGTTGCCGGCACTCTGTTCGTGCACAAGATTTCAGGCCATCTGTCGGAAGCCGGCCATGACCTGGCTGATATCGCAGCAGCGGCGCGGGCAGCGGCGAGGGACATTTTTTCGCTCGGCATGTCGCTGTCGTCCTGCTCCATCCCCGGCCAGCCGCACGAAGACAGGTTCGGCGACAATGACGGCGAGCTCGGCCTTGGCATTCACGGAGAGCCGGGGGTCGAGCGCATCGCGGTGCAAAGCGCCAACAAGCTGGTGGCGATCATGGCCGAGCGCCTCTCGTCACGGCTCGACCCGAAGGCCAGCTATGCCTTGCTGATCAACAATCTCGGCTCGGCGCCGCCGCTCGAAATGTCGCTGGTTGCCAATGCGGTGCTTGTTTCTCCATTGGCCAAGACGCTCAAGTTGACGATCGGTCCCGGACCGCTGATGACGGCGCTCAACATGAATGGCTTCTCGCTGTCGCTGATCCGGCTCGACGCAGCCCGCGAGACAGCCCTGCTGGCGCCGGTCGGCCCGCATGCCTGGATGCCGGCAAAGCCGGTCGTGACACCTGCTATCGTGCCGATGGCGAAAGCAGCCGGGCAGAGTGCTGCACATAAGGCCAGCCAGAATGCCAATACCCGGTGCCTGATTGTTACGGTCTGCGAGAAGCTGATCTCGCTCGAAGCAACGTTGAACGGACTCGACGCCAAGGCGGGCGACGGCGACACCGGCTCGACGGTGGCGACCGGCGCGCGCAGCATCCTTGAACGACTCGATACGCTGCCACTGGCCAACCCCGCGGCGACCCTTGGCGCTGTAGGCGACATTCTGAGCGCATCGATGGGCGGCTCCAGCGGGGTGCTGCTGTCGATCTTCTTCACGGCGGCAGCACAGGCCCTGGACAGCGGCGCTGAGGTGGCCAAGGCGCTGCTTGCCGGCCTAGAGCGAATGACTTTTTATGGCGGTGCAAAAATTGGCGATCGCACGATGGTCGATGCCCTGGAGCCTGCCTTGAAAGCGCTTGATGCCAATGGCTTGGAAAAGGCAGCCGCCGCCGCTCAGCGCGGCGCCGAGGCTACAGCTGCCATGGAGAAGGCGAAGGCCGGACGATCCGCCTATGTCGGCAGCAAGCTGCAAGGCGTGGTCGACCCCGGCGCCCATGCGGTTGCCGAAGTCTTCGCGGCCGCCGCCGCGCTGCTTACAGCGGCCTGATGGCATGCTGCAGTTGTCGAACGAAAATTCTTTCGCTACTGCCGGCAAGGTGGAAACCGGGACTTTGGGCGACATGGCGGCGTTAAATCTTGCCGGGCTGATAGCGGCCGCCGCTGATACGATCGCCGCTCACGCAGAGGAATTGACGGCGCTCGATCAGGCGATCGGCGACGGCGACCATGGGCTTAACATGAAGCGTGGCTTCGAGGCGGTGCGGGCCGAGGCCGAGGCGTTCTCGGCAAAACCGCTGCCCGACGCCTTGAAGGCGATCGGCACCAAGCTGGTGATGACGGTGGGCGGCGCCTCCGGCCCGCTGTTCGGCACGCTGTTCCTGGCGCTCGGCAAGGAGATTTCGGCGGACCCTGACCGTGCCAGTCTGACTGCTGCTTTCGGCAAGGCGATCGAAGCGGTGGCCGCGCGCGGCAAGTCACAGGTCGGCCAGAAGACAATGCTCGATGTGCTGCAGCCGGTGCATGACGCCTTGTCCGGCGGAAAGACGGCAGCGGAAATCGCTGACATCGCCGACGCCGCGGCAGAAGCGACCGTGCCGATGAAGGCGCTGCGTGGCCGCGCCTCCTTCCTCGGCGACCGCTCGATCGGCCATATGGATGCTGGCGCGCGCTCGACCGCGCTGCTGGTGCGGACCTTGGGGCAAGCGATCGGGGACAACGCATGAGCAATGTCGGCATCGTGATCGTCTCGCATTCGCCGCTGGTCGCGGAGGGCACGGCCGACATGGTACGCCAGATGGTGGGCGACGAAGTGCCGCTTGCGTGGTGCGGCGGAAACGGCCATGGCGGGCTCGGCACCAATGTCGAGGCGATCATGGGCGCCATCGACAAGGCCTGGTCGGAAGCCGGTGTCGCCATCCTCGTCGATCTCGGCGGCGCCGAGACCAATTCGGAAATGGCGGTGGAGATGATCGGCGAGCCGCGCGCGCAGAAGATCATTGTCTGCAACGCACCGATCGTCGAGGGCGCGGTGATGGCGGCGACCGAGGCATCCGGCGGCGCCTCGCTCAGGGAAGTGGTGGCGACGGCGCACGAATTGTCGCCGTCGTGAGTGAACGGGATTTCTGAAATGTCCGCAGCCGCCGAAGCGACCGTCCTGATCACCCACGATGTGGGCCTGCATGCGCGTCCTTCGGTGAAGTTCACCAAGCTGGCCAAGAGCTTTGCCGCCGAGGTGGAAATCGCGCTTGCCGCCAACGGTCCATGGTTCGACGCCAAGAGCATCGTCAAGGTGATGGCGGCCAAGGCGCCGAAAGGCACCGTGCTGCACATAAGGGCCAGCGGTGATGGCGCCGACGACGCCGTCCGCGCACTGATCGACCTGGTGCAGCGCGATTTCGACGAGGACGCCGGTCATGTCCGCTCGGCCTGAAGGTGGCGCGCGCCCTCGGCGGCCCGTGGGGAATGCGAGCCATGCGGATTGAGGGGATTCCGGCCTCGGCCGGCTATGCCGAAGGACCGCTGTTCGACCTCGACCGGCCGCCGGCCGTCTACGCAGGCAAAGCCACATCAGCGGAAGAGAAGACTGCGCTGGAGGTCGCGATCGGCAAGGCCGTGAGCCGGCTTTCGGCAATGGTCGAAAGCGTCGACAGCGATGCCGCCGGCATACTCGAGTTCCACATCGCCATGCTGGAGGACGACGCCTTGAGCGGGCCGGCCTTCGCGGCGATCGCCTCCGGACAGACAGCGGACGCGGCCTGGCGGCAGGCACTCGATGCCGAGATCGCCGGCTACGAGGCCTCGGACCAGGACTATTTCCGCGCCCGGGCCACCGATCTGCGCGATATCAGGGACCAGGTGCTGCGCGCCCTGACCGAGGACGGTGGCAGCACAGCACCGTCCGGTGCCATCCTCTGCGGCGAGGACATCGCGCCGACGCGCTTCCTCGAAACCGACTGGAGCCATGGCGGCGGCATCGCGCTGAAGGCGGGCAGCACCGCCAGCCACGTCGCCATGCTGGCGCGCTCGCGTGGCGTGCCGATGGTCGTGGGTTTGCGCGAACCCCTTGCCAGTCTCACAGGCGTGGTACTGCTCGACGCTGAGCACGGCAGTATCGTTCTGGCGCCTTCGCCGGCGGAGATCGGCTCGTTCCGGCAGTCGTCGTCTTCCTTCGCCGCCCGCCAGGGCGAGGCGCGGAGTTTTCTGGCGCGGCCTGCGGTGACCAAGACCGGAACGGCGGTGCGCGTGCAGGTCAACATCGCCGACCCGTCGGATGTCGACGCCATCGCCATCGCGACCTGCGACGGTGTCGGCCTGATGCGCACCGAATTCCTGTTCGGCAAGACATTGCCGGATGAGGAGACGCAGTTTCGCGCCTATCGCAAGGTGCTGGAATGGGCCGGCGACAAACCGGTGACGATCCGCACCGTGGACGCCGGCGGCGACAAGCCGGTGCCGTGCTTCACTGTCGAGGAGGGCAATCCATTCCTTGGCCTGCGCGGCATCAGGCTGTCGCTGGCGCGGCTCGACATTTTTCGCCAACAGATCAGGGCATTGCTGCGCGCCGCGCCGCACGGCAATCTCAGGGTCATGTTTCCAATGATCGCCGTCGCCGAAGAGTATGAACGCGCAGCCGCCTTGTTTGCGGAGGAGCAGGCGGCGCTTGCCGCGCGCGGCGTCGCGCACAAGATGCCGCCGCTCGGCATCATGGTCGAGGTGCCGTCGGTGGCCATCGCGCCGGAGGCGTTCGCCGGCGTCGCCTTCTTCTCGGTCGGCTCCAACGATTTGACGCAATATGTGATGGCAGCCGCGCGCGACAACGCTGCCGTCGCCCATCTCAATTCGGTCCGCCACCCCGCCGTGCTGCGGCTGATCGGCTCGGTTGTCGCTTTCGGACGCGAGAATGGAATTCCCGTAAGCCTGTGCGGCGACGCCGGCGGCGATCCCGACGCGATCCCGGCGCTGCTCGCGGCCGGCTTGCGCGACCTTTCCGTCGCACCGGCGCAACTTGCCATGGCCAAGGCGGCCATCGCGGATGTTTCGGTCTAGGCATGGCTGGCAAGACACCAGAACCCGGTTCCGAAGAGGCGATCCGTGCCTACAAGACGATCCTGTCGCAGGTCATCGACCAGCGTCCGTCCGGCATGCGCCAGCGCCTTGCCGATGCGCTTGGCAAACACCGCAGCTTCGTCACGCAGATTTCGAGCCCCACCTATTCGATCCCTATCCCGTCCAAACATCTGCCGGCGATCTTTTCCGTCTGCCATTTCAGCCCGGCTGAGCGCGACCAGTTTCTGGCCGCCTATCACCAGGCGCATCCGGGCAAGATGTCGATCGCCGCGGGAATGCGCAAGACGCGGCATGTTTCGCTCATCGTGCCGGATTTCGGCGACGACAGGCAGAATGCGGCGCTCGACCGGGCGATCAACGAATTCATCCAGAAGATCACAAGCATCACCGGGAAAGGTGGCTGATCGTCTGGCTGGGGCCTATTTCGGGAGGAGACGGCCGTGAAGAAATTTATAAACTCGGTGGACACGGTGCTAACCGAGAGCCTCGATGGTTTCGTGGCCGCCCACGCCGATATCCTCGTGCTTGGCGAGGAGCATAGATTCATCCGTCGCAAGACCTTGCGACCGGGCAAGGTGGCGCTGATCTCCGGCGGCGGCTCCGGCCATGAGCCTATGCATGGCGGTTTTGTTGGCCATGGCATGCTGGATGCCGCCTGCCCCGGCCAGGTGTTCACCTCGCCGACGCCAGACCAGATGCTGGCAGCGGCACAGGCCGTCGACACTGGTGCCGGCTGCCTGTTCATCGTCAAGAACTATGAGGGCGATGTGATGAACTTCGACATGGCGGCCGAAATGTCTGAGGGCATCCTGCAAGTGGTGACCAATGACGATGTCGCTGTCGAGAATTCATCCTATACGACCGGCCGGCGCGGCGTCGCCGGCACGCTGGTGGTCGAAAAGATCGTCGGCGCGGCCGCCGAGCATGGCCTCGCGTTGAAGCCGTTGAAGGCTTTGGGCGAACGCGTCAACGCCGCCACCCGTTCGATGGGCGTGGCGCTGACCAGTGGCACCGTACCGGCCGCCGGCAGGCCGACCTTCGACATCGGTGACGGCGAGATGGAATTCGGCGTCGGCATCCATGGCGAACCCGGCCGCCGGCGCGACACCTTGAAAAGCGCCGACGCGATCGCCGAGGAGATCTGCGCCGCTATATCAGGCGATCTCGGCGAAAGGGCGAATGGCCCGGCGCTGCTGTTCATCAACGGGTTCGGCGGCACGCCGCTGATGGAGCTCTATCTGATGTACAACAGCGCGCGAAAGATTTTCGAGAAACGCGGCGTGACGATAAGCCGTTCGCTGGTCGGCAGCTATGTCACCTCGCTCGACATGGCCGGCTGTTCGATCACGCTGACCATGCTCGATGACGAGATGACCGGCTGGTGGGATGCACCTGTCCACACTGCGGCCTTCCGCCGGGGCATGTAAAGCTGGCTTCAGCAGCGCTTTTCTGCAACCATTCCAGACAATCCACTTAAACATTTGTCCGGTTGATGCTGCCATCCCTCACCTCCGCTGAAGAAAGACTGCTGCTGCGCTTCGCCGATCCGGAGGCCGCGGCGGTCGAGGACAATCTGTCGGCAAAGGCTCTGTCGGCGCTGCTCGACAATGCCGAATTCCACGGCATCCTGCCGATCATGCTGCGCAAATTGCAGGAGAGCGGTGACGCGCGTCTGCCGCCAGACGCCGGTTTGCGGGAGAAGCTCGACGATTTGCGCGATAAGGCGACGATCGCCACCGGCCAGTCGATGCTGCTGCAATATCATGGCGACCGCATCATGAAGGGAATGGTGGCGCAAGGCATCCCGGCGCGGATTGTCAAGGGACCGGTCTTCGCGCGAAAACTCTACCGCAACGTATCCGACAGGCCATTCACCGATATCGATATCCTCGTCGAGCCCGCCAATCTTGCACCGGCAAACCAGGTCATCGCGGCATGCGGTTTCGAGCTCGGCAGCAACGAGGCCGAATCCTATCAGTTGCAGGAATTCAAATGGCTGGAGAAAGAGAATTCCAGCCTGCTCGTCGAACTGCATGGCGACCTGGTGCATGACACCGGCATGCGCCGGCGCCTGTCGCTGGGTTTTCGCGAACTGGGCATCATCGACGGCGACGCGACGGACACCCCTGCCGCGTTGCTGACGATCGCCATCGTGCACGCCGCGGGCGGGCACAAATTCCACCGGCTGCAGCTTTGCGTCGACGTGCTGCAAGGCGTGCGGGCGTTGCAATCGGCGGAATCGGAAACTCGCCTGCTCGACGCGGCGCGCATGACGGGCATCGAACTCGAACTCGCGATCGTGCTCAATGTGACCGGCCAGTTGTTCGACGAACAGCATGCGCTTGAGCTTGCCGGGCGGATCAAGCCGGACCTCTCGATCCGATTGGCCAAGCGGCTGATCACAACGAACACGCTGCTCAGGGTCAATTCCCGGGAAAAGATCGGCTCGCGCCTGCGCCGCGATGCCTTCCGCTGGATCCAGCGGCTGGCCAAGGCCAAGCCATACGTAGCCTGAACCTCCGGTTCAGTCCTGCCCGGTCAATGTGGCGCTTATCAGCGCCGCCGCGTCGGCCGGGCGTGCGCCGACTTCCAGCGTGAAGGTCGGCACCGACGAGACCAGTCTGCCGATCGTTGCCAGCCGGCGTTTCTGCGACGGCAGCAGGCCGGTCATGCCGGTGCGGACATTGTCCATGGCCAGCGCCACCATCGCGTCGGTCCGGGCCATGGGCACGAGCCGGGTCTCCCTGTCGGCGGAGCGCGCCAGGTGCAGGAGCGCGGCTACCGGCCTGGCGACCGGGCTTTCGATGCGTATAATTTCACTCAACCGTTCCAGCGAGACGGCCTGTTCGCCGTTGCGGTCCCATGATGGACCAAGGCATGGCGACACCTCCGGGATCATTCGGGCGGTGTTCTCGTGGATCTTGGCGTGGCGTGGCAGCCCCCATGCCATGGGTCGATCCGAAGCGACATTCAGGATCATGGCATCGTCGGAACAGAGGCCGAAACCTTGCGTTGCCAGGGCGAGCGATGTCGTGCTCTTGCCGGTGCCGCTTGGCGCATGGATGAGCACGACGGTGTCGTTGTCCGGCAGCGTCAGCCCGGCCGTGTGCAGCATATGCTGACCGCCAGCGTCGAGTGCGGCGTCCAGCACCAGCATCGATGGTGTCCACGCGGTTTTGCTGCCGCGACGAACCCTCAGTTGAGCCCAGCCCTCCACGTCATTGATGGCAACGGTCTGACGTTCGGGAAAAATGAGATGGACGGTGGCACCGTCGACGATCATCCGGCAGTAGCCATCTTCCGGAATCTCGCCGTCGAAGACGAGCGATCCGCCGGGTGCCTCGTCCAGGATTTCCGTCTCCGCGATATCGAGGCGAAAGCCCGGCTCGACAGCACCTTCAAGGCGCAGGATGCCCAGCATCCTGTCGAAATCCTGCCACAGCTCGGGACGTTCGGCCGATATGCCGAGAACCTGGCCGTTGAGGCCATAGGCGACAGACGGTCTGCTCAAGCGGGACGCACCTTTGCAGCATCGGCATGGTGGCGATAGATCTCGACCATGCCGGGAAGGCTGTCACTAACCACCGGCCTGCCGTCGAGGCAGACCCAGCAATGAGCCGAAACGCGTGGCGTCTGCAGCGATTTCGGATCGACACCGAAGCGCAGCTCCGGATCGAAGCCGGCGAGGCGCAGGAAGCGATGGCCGAGCAGGCCTTCCCTGAGGCATCTGCGGTCGCGCATCAGCCAGGGATGGCGCACGGTGCGGTTGACGCGGGCGACGATGTAGATGGCCGGCAGGCCGCGATAGGGTGTCGAGGAGGCGAGCGGTGCCCATTTTAGTACCCCCTCGAAGCTGCGCCTGGCAATCAAAAGCGGCATCAGCCGCGCGCTTGCCCAGAGATGGCAGCGAAACAGGGCACGCAGGAGCGGACCGTCGGCCATCAGGCAACCGGCGCGGCGAGGATACCTTCCGAGACCAGTTCGGTGGCCAGTGCCGCCATGTCCCCATCGAGCGTATCCTTGTCGACCTCGAACTCCGCGCAAAGCAGGCCAACGATCTGGTCGAGACTACGCGCGCCGTCGACCTTGTCGAGAAAGGCTTCGGTCGTGGCGTTGCAGGTATAGAGCTGGCCGCTGCGTGCCAGGAGTACGACGGCACCGTCGCCGACGTGCTGGACCGAGGCGTCGTCCGCCAGCCGCAAAACAGTTCCAGAGACAATTTCCATCTCGACCCCCAACAAACCCCGAAATGAGATAGCGCGGTGATGGGACGCTGTCTATCTGCCGGCGGGGGTAGATGGCCCATACGGCTTTGCGCCTGCAAGGGATTCCTGCCCGGCCGAAAGATGCACCGCCACCTGCTCCCGGCCGAAAATCATCCCAGAAATAGTCGTCACCATGACGCCATGGACATGCATGTTGACCGGCAGGACCGTTGCCTTTCTTCCCCAGAGTAAGGTAAGGACTCCTGGGGTTTTGGGGAGATAGCGTATGCGTTACAATTGGGAGCGGGCTCCGACGACTTTCGAACGTCATCGAAAAGCCCTGGCGGCAGCCATTTTGATCTTCGGTGGCGTAGGCCTCATGCTTGTCGCTCTGCCGATATAGTGCGATCGATTTTTGTCCAATGATTACCGGTCGTTAGGCGGCTATCGACCGGTCTCTCAGCGTGGCTGGCCGGTCACGGCAATGAAGCGCCGATCGCGCCCTTCAAAGCCCTGGCTGAAGCGCTGCACCAGAACGACAATCACCGCCGGTTTGCCGGAAGGTGTGTATTCGTAGGATTCCGACAGGCTGTAAGAGGTCGGGCAATTTCTTGAGCCCGGCACGGCCTTGTCTTCATGCAAGGTCTTGAACGGCTTGCCGTCCTGGCCCTGCAGCGTCAGCTTGAACCCAAGAGCCTTACCTGCTTTATCACCTTGAAGAGCCTGGTCGCCCTGCTGAGCGTCTTCAAAGCTCGCTGAACAATCGGCTGAACTGTTGGCCAGAATCTCATCAAGCTGGATCGTCGAAACCTCGGTTTCGTCATAGAGCGGTGAAAGCCATTTCTGCGATATCTGTTCGAGGCGGGAAATGTCGCTGTAGCCGACGATCTCGCCCGGGAAAGTAAACTTGTCCGAGGCCGTTTGCTGGCCGCGCATGGCAATGGCGTATTTCGCAACGATGGGGGCAGCCTTAGCGGCCGCTTGCGCCCTCGCCTGTTCGAGCGTCAGCGTCGACTCCTCGGATTCATCGACGACCAGGATCGGCTTGCCGCCAACGAATTCATCGGTGCGGGTGTCGATGATGTCGATCTCAGAATAACCGGAAGCCGAGGCGCCGGCATCGAGTTCGCCATACTGCTCAAAGGCGAAGTAGGCGCCGTCGGGCGAGAAACCGATGATACGACGTGCGGCCGCGTCCCAGCCTGAGCGGTTGCGGACGTGACCAGAAGCATGGCGCCGATCATCAAGGCCCGCGCCGGGCTTGCCACAATCGACCATGGATGGCGCATTGGTTGACATCTCCCCCTCGTCGCATACTTCACGACACCACTGATCCGGGTCAATACGAGACCCGTCAGACGAAAATCAGGCAAGACAGCGCCGGAAAAAACAGCATAGGCTGTTTGCAAAGACGGCAAATAGTTCCCGGGGAGGTTACGGATGGCTTCACGCTATCACGAGGTCTATGACGGCTGGAAACGCGACCCGGAACAATTCTGGGCGGACGCGGCCGCCGCCATCGACTGGTATTCGCCCTGGGACAAGGTGTTCGATGCCACCGCCGGCGTCTATGGCCGCTGGTTTACCGGCGCGACCTGCAACACCTGCTACAACGCCCTCGACCGGCATGTCGCCGGCGGGCGCGCCGACCAGATCGCGCTGATTTATGATAGCGCCATCACTGGAACGGTGAAGAAGTTCACCTATGCCGAGTTGAAGCGCGAAGTGGTGGCGCTGACCTCGGTGCTGAAGAACCGGGGCATCGGCAAGGGCGACCGCGTCATCATCTACATGCCGATGGTGGCCGAGGCGGCCATCGCCATGCTCGCCTGCGCCCGCATTGGCGCAGTGCATTCGGTCGTCTTCGGCGGTTTTGCCTCGCACGAACTGACCACCCGCATCGACGACGCCAAGCCGAAGCTGATTATCTCGGCCTCCTGCGGCCTGGAACCAGGCCGGATCGTCGCCTACAAGCCACTGCTCGACAAGGCGATCGAGATGTCCCGCCACAAGCCGGACGCCTGCCTGATCCTGCAGCGCGACCAGCTGCGCTGCGACCTGAAGGATCATTTCGACATCGACTATGCCGATGCCGTCGCCCGCGAGCGGGCGGCCGGCGCCAATGTCGACTGCGTGTCGGTGCTCGCCACCGACCCGCTTTACATCATCTACACCTCAGGCACGACCGGCCAGCCCAAGGGCATCGTGCGCGACAATGGCGGCCACATGGTCGCGCTGAAATGGACGATGGAAAACGAGTTCGGCGTCAAGCCGGGCGAAGTGTTCTGGGCGGCCTCCGATGTCGGCTGGGTGGTCGGCCACTCCTACATCGTCTACGGGCCGCTGCTGCATGGCTGCACCAGCATCCTGTTCGAAGGCAAGCCGATCGGCACGCCCGACGCCGGCACCTACTGGCGGGTCATCTCGGACCATGGCGTCGTCGCGCTGTTCACAGCGCCGACGGCGTTCCGGGCGATCAAGGGGCAGGACCCCAAGGGCGAATTCGTTCCCAGATACGATCTGTCGAAATTCCGCACGCTGTTCCTCGCCGGCGAGCGCGCCGACCCCGAAACCATCAAATGGGCCGAGCAGAAGCTCAACGTGCCGGTGGTCGACCATTGGTGGCAGACCGAGACCGGCTCGCCAATGACGATCAATCCGGCCGGGCTCGGCCTCTTGCCCGTGAAATACGGCTCGCCCGGAGTGCCGATGCCGGGCTACGACATCCGTGTGCTTGACGACGCCGGCCACGAGGTGCCACGCGGCACGCTCGGCAATGTGGTGGTCAAGCTGTCGCTGCCGGCCGGCTGCCTGCCGACATTGTGGAACGCCGACGAGCGATTCCGGCAAGCCTATCTCGACGAGTTCCCCGGCTTCTACAAGACGGCCGATGCCGGCATGATCGACGCGGACGGCTACCTCTATGTGATGGCCCGTACCGACGACATCATCAATGTCGCCGGCCACCGCCTGTCGACGGGGGCCATGGAGGAAGTGCTCTCGGCGCATCCCGATGTCGCCGAATGCGCCGTCGTTGGCATTGCCGATGCTATGAAAGGGCAAATTCCGCTCGGTTTCGTGGTGCTGAACGCCGGTGTCGCGCGCGACGGCGACGTCATCGAGAAGGAGGTCGTCGCACTGGTGCGCGAGCGCATCGGCCCGGTTGCCGCCTTCAAGACCGTGGTGACGATCAAGCGCCTGCCCAAGACGCGGTCGGGAAAGATCCTGCGCGGCACCATGCAGAAGATCGCCGACAAGGAAGCGTGGACGATGCCGGCGACCATCGACGACCCGGCCATTCTCGATGAGATTACCGCAATCCTGAAGGAGCGCGGATTCGGGCTTTGAGTCGCTGGCACGCCCGGTAGTTGTTCGCCGCCTTTGCTTGATGATGGGCCGCCCGCATCAGCAAGCAATACTTTCATTGTGCAATGCAGCAATCCGAAATACAGTCAGGGTCGGGGGGCATCGACAAGGTCGCATGGCTCAAAAAAAGATCACGTTTGGCGGTGTCGACATCCTGCGGTTTCTCGCCGCCGTAATGGTTATGGTCTATCACTACGGCTTCTGGGTGTGGGCCTATCCCGATGGCATGTCGGCCCGGGTCTCCGGCGGCGTCCCCCCGCAGCCCGAAATGGGCGCCTGGGTCGAATTCGGCTGGGTCGGTGTCCAGATATTCTTTGTCATCAGCGGCTTCGTCATCGCCTTCAGCGCCGAGAATTCGACGCCGCTGCGGTTTTTCGAGGCAAGAGTGAAACGGCTGGCGCCGGCAGTATGGATTTGCGCCCCCATCACGGCGGCTGTGCTGCTGCTGGTCGGTCTCACCTGGCCAACCGACGCCGTCATCAAGGTCGTTCGGACGAGCCTGTTCGTTCCTTACGCACCTTGGGTGGACAGCGTCTATTGGACGCTCGGCATCGAGATTGCCTTCTATGCCGTCGTCTGGACTGTGCTGCGGCTCGGCCGGTTCCACCAGATGGAAGCCGTGGCGATCGGCATCGGCCTGGTCAGCTCGCTTTTCTGGTGCCTCTACTACCCGCTCGGCTGGTCCGGCTTCGCCGAAACACGCTTGCTCGACCTGCTACGGGTGCATCATGGCGTCTTCTTCGCAACCGGCGTCATGCTCTGGCTGATGCGGTTCAAGGCGGTGACGACTGCTCGCTTGGCTTTCTGCGCCCTGTTCCTTGGCGGCGCTGTGTTGCAGATGGTCAGTTCGGTCGACGTTCATATGCTGAAGGTCGGGCAGCAGTTGCTGTTCGCGCCGCCAATCCTCGTCTTTCTCGTCGCCATCGCCTTGATGGCATCGTCGCTGCGGCTCGACCTCAACTGGAGCGGGTGGCGGCGGATCGGCCTGATGACCTATCCGCTCTACCTGATCCACGACGTCGTCGGTGCGGCAATGCTGGGACCGATGGTCCGTGCCGGAGTGCCCTATCTCTTGTCGATGGCAATCGTCGGCGCGACCATGATCGCGGCAAGCTGGCTAGTGGCCACCGAGGCCGAACCGCGCATCCGGCTGCTGCTCGACCACACCGTTTTCCGCTACCGGCTCAAGGTGGCGTAGATACCACTACGCGGAAACACGCCCGGCCTGTCCGCCAGATTGTTATCGGCGGGTACACCGCCGTCCGGCATTTACCCACTGATGCGGACAACAGGTTATTGTTTGGACCGGAGACATCGCGAACAGGTGTGCGAAGACATCGCGAACAGTTTCGTGCGCTTTGCGCGGGGAGGTTCGTGTTGCCATTCGAGGCCAGGAGCGTGATGAACCAGAAGGAAGAATTTGTGCGCCTGGCGCTGGCGCCGGGTGCGAATGTGAGTGCGCTGTGCCGTCGCTTCGGGATCGGCCGGACCTGCGGGCACAAGCTGATCGCGCGCTTTCGCGCGCAAGGCGAGAGCGGGCTTG
>NZ_AXAL01000016.1 GCF_000472785.1 Mesorhizobium loti CJ3sym | reverse complement strand
CCGCAAGCCCGCTCTCGCCTTGCGCGCGAAAGCGCGCGATCAGCTTGTGCCCGCAGGTCCGGCCGATCCCGAAGCGACGGCACAGCGCACTCACATTCGCACCCGGCGCCAGCGCCAGGCGCACAAATTCTTCCTTCTGGTTCATCACGCTCCTGGCCTCGAATGGCAACACGAACCTCCCCGCGCAAAGCGCACGAAACTGTTCGCGATGTCTTCGCACACCTGTTCGCGATGTCTCCGGTCCAAACAGGGGGGAGATCGGATGTCGGTACAGCCTTCGCCAATTATCAGCGCCTCAAAGTGGCGCCAAGGTTTGAAGCTGCCAATCTCCCCCCTTGAGGGGGAGATGTCCGGCAGGACAGAGGGGGGCGCCTTGGCGCTCGCTCATCAATTTGGAGGACTGCCGTGGGCTCGCTGAAGATCGAGAATGTGAAGAAGGCCTTCGGGCCGGTCGAGGTGCTGAAAGGCATCAACCTCGAAGTGACCGATGGCGAATTCGTCGTCTTCGTCGGCCCGTCCGGCTGCGGCAAGTCGACCTTGCTCAGGGTTATCGCCGGGCTGGAGGATTCGACCTCGGGCCGGGTGGTCATCGATGATGTGGACGTCTCAACCATACCGCCGGCCAAACGCGGCATTGCCATGGTGTTCCAGACCTATGCGCTCTACCCGCATCTGACGGTGAAGAACAATATGGGCCTTGGCCTCAAGCAGGCGGGTACGCCGGCGGCCGAGATCGAGAGGCGCATCGGTATCGCCTCGTCGATGCTGTCGCTGGAGCCCTATCTCGGTAGGCGGCCGGCCGAACTCTCCGGCGGCCAGCGCCAGCGCGTCGCCATCGGCCGCGCCGTGGTGCGCGAGCCAAAACTGTTCCTGTTCGACGAACCGCTGTCTAACCTCGATGCGGCGCTCCGCGTCAACACGCGGCTGGAGATTGCGCAGCTGCACCGCCGGCTGAAGGCAACGATGATCTACGTCACCCACGACCAGGTCGAGGCGATGACGCTGGCCGACAAGATCGTGGTGCTGAACGCCGGCCGGATCGAACAGATCGGCGGCCCGATGGAGCTCTACAATTCGCCGGCAAACGAGTTCGTCGCCGGCTTCATAGGCTCGCCGAAGATGAACTTCATCGACGGCGCCAGGCTTGGCGAGACGGCCAAGACCATCGGCGTGCGGCCGGAGCATTTGACGGTCGATACGAAGTCGGGCAGCTGGAAGGGCACGGTGGTGCATGCCGAGCATCTGGGCGCCGACACCAACCTTTACCTCGACTGCGAGAAGGCCGGGCTGATTACGGTGCGGATTTTTGGTGTGTATGACGCCGAGCCGGGCGCCACGCTTTATGCGACGCCGGAGCTTGGTAAGACGTACCGGTTTGGGGCTGATGGGAAGGTGCTGAAGTAGCGCGGCGCGGCCCCCTCACCCAGCCTCCGCTTCGCTCGGCTGACCTCTCCCCGGGGGGAGAGGAGACTACGAGCGCCGCGTCTTTCTCTTCTCCCCACCGGGGAGAAGGTGGCCGCGAAGCGGCCGGATGAGGGGCCTTTGAGGTAGGTATCGGCGGCAGCCCTACAGATTTAGACGTCAGCCTTGAACATCTGCTTCTGCTGGCCGAGCCCTTCGATGCCCAGTTCCACCACATCGCCAGCCTTCAAGAACACCGGCGGCTTCATGCCGAGCCCGACGCCGGGCGGCGTGCCGGTCGAAATAATGTCGCCGGGGTGCAGCGACATGAACTGGCTGAGATAGGACACCAGGAAGGCTACGCCATAGACCATGGTCTTGGTTGAGCCGTTCTGCATGGTCTTGCCGTTGACGGTCAGCCACATCTTCAGGTTCTGCGGATCGGCCACTTCGTCCTTGGTCACCAGCCAGGGGCCGGTCGGGCCGAATGTGTCGCAGGACTTGCCCTTGGTCCACTGGCCCTGGCGCTCAGCCTGGAAGGCGCGCTCGGAGACGTCATGGGCAACGGCATAGCCGGCGACATAATCCAGCGCATCGGCCTCGCTGACATATTTGGCCGTCTTGCCGATGATCACGGCGAGTTCGACTTCCCAATCGGTCTTCTCGGAGCCGCGCGGGATCAGCACGTCATCGTCGGGTCCGACAATGGCCGAGCTTGCCTTCATGAAGATGATCGGCTCCGGCGGCACGGTGGCGCCGGTTTCGGCGGCGTGGTCGGAATAGTTGAGGCCGATGCAGATGAACTTGCCGGTGCCGGCAACGCAGGGGCCGAGCCGAGGCTTTCCGGCAACCGCCGGCAGCGACTTCGGATCGACCTTCGACAGCATCTCCAGCGAAGCCGGATGCAGCACAGTGCCGGCAATGTCGGCGACATGAGCGGAGAGATCGCGGATCGTTCCATCCGCATCGAGCAGGCCGGGACGTTCACTCCCGACCTCGCCATAGCGCAGCAGTTTCATGATGTTCTCTCCTCAGTCAGAATGGGTTCAGATCGACCAGCCGCCGTCGATATTGTAGGCCTGCCCCGATGTGTAGGTGGCGCCGGCCAGATAGACGGCGAGATCGGCGATTTCCTCCGGCGTGCCGAGCCGGCCCATTGGCTGGCGGGCAATGAAGGCGGCGCGCGCGGCTTCATAATCGCCCTGCGCATGCATGCGGTCCTGCAGCGACGGGCTTTCGACCGTGCCGGGGCAGATGGCGTTGCAGCGTATGCCTTTGCCGACATAGTCGGCGGCGACCGCCTTGGTCAGGCCGATCACCGCGGCCTTGCTCAGGCCATAAACGAAGCGGTTCGGCACACCTTTGACCGAGCTCGCCAGCGAGGCCATGTTGATGATGGCGCCGTCGCTGCGCTCCAGCATTCCGGGCAGCACGGCCTTGATGGTGCGGACCATGGCGCGGACATTCAGGTTCAGCGCGAAATCGAGATCGCCATCCTTCATCTCGAGGATCGAGCCGGAATGGACGAAGCCGGCGCAGTTGAACAGCACGTCGACAGGGCCGATCTCGGCAAAGGCCGCATTGACGGCATCGTCGTTCAGTACATCCAGCTTGCGGGTCTTGATGTCAGATGTCTTGGCGAGTTCCGCCAGAAGCGTCTCATTGATGTCGGTGGCGTAGACGGTGGCGCCAGCATTGGCGAAGGCCAGAGCGCTCGCTTTGCCGATGCCTTGCGCCGCTGCCGTGATGACAACGACCTTGCCTGCCAGATCCGCCATGCTTTTCTCCTCGCGCACTCAGGTCAACCGGATTTATCGGTGCCCAGCCTAGGCGTCATGTGCCAGTCGGGCGCCATTATGCGGCCTGTGTCGCAGCCAGTTCACAGATAAAGATGTTTTTTCTCGTTAAAGAACATGCGTCCGGGCGTCAAGCCCGAACACGATCACCATTGCGACAGTCTGGCAATGTCAGTCTCCGTAAGGCACCCAGACGTTCTTGACCTCGATGGCGCGGCGCAGAAAAACATCGCCAGCCGCCTCGTCGGACGCCCAATCGAGGCTGCGGCCATTGCCGCTCCAGACGCGCTTGAGGTTGCCGATGGACTCGGCTTCCGCCTTGGCGCAGGTCTCGGCATCGGCGAACACCCACAGCCCGTCGACATCGTCATGCTTGGCCAGCACGCCGGCAAGCTCCGCCGTGCGGCCGGTGACGATGTTGATGGCGCCGGCCGGAACGTCGGAATATTCGATGACCTGGTAGAGGTCTGTGGCGAGCAGCGGATGGCGCTCGGACGGCACCGCGACCACCGTGTTGCCCATGGCCAAAGCCGGTGCGACCAGCGAGATCAGGCCGAGCAGCGGCGAGTTGTCCGGCGCGACGATGCCGACGACACCGACCGGCTCATGCAGCGCCAGTGTCACTGCACGCGCCGGCGGCTGGTGCACGCGGCCCTCGAACTTGTCGGCAAGGCCGGCATAGAGGAACAGTCGTTCGATGGATTGTTCTACTTCTTCCCGCGCGGCCTTGGGCGTGGCACCGGTCAACTCGCTGAGACGCACGGCGAACTCGCCGGCGCGACCGGAAAGGTTCTCGGCCAGATAATAGAGCACCTGGGAGCGATTATAGGCGGTCGCTTCCGGCCATGCTTTGCAGGCGCGTGCGGCCGAAACGGCATCGCGGATATCCTTGCGGCTGCCAAGCCCGACTTCACCTGCAAGCTTGCCCTTGGCGGTGGCGACGGCCAGCGAATAATTGCCGTCCGGCCGCACCTGCTTACCGCCGATGAACAGCTTTGCCGTGCGGTCGATGCTGTCGCCGTCCGATTGCTCGACAGGTTGCGCCGAGACGACAGCCGGCTTGATGACCGCTCCGAGCGGCAGTTTTGCTGTGAGGTATTCGAACATGCCTTCCCGCCCGCCTTCGCGGCCGAAGCCGCTTTCGCGGTAGCCGCCAAAGCCGCAGGCGGCATCGAACATGTTGGTGCCGTTGACCCAGACGACGCCGGCCTTCAGCTGCGGCGCGACATGGAGGGCGAGGTTGACATTCTCGCTCCAGACGCTCGCCGCAAGGCCGTAGCGCGTGTTGTTGGCAAGCTCGATCGCTTCCTCCGTGTTGCGGAAGGTCATGGTCGCCAGCACCGGGCCGAACACTTCCTCTTGCGCCAAGATATTAGCCGGCGAAACACCGGTGGCAAGTGTCGGCAGATGGTAGTAGCCGGAGGCTGGCAGCGCCGCATCCGGCTGCCAGCAGACGGCGCCCTGTCTGGCGCCTTCGGCGACCAGGCCCTTGACGCGGTCGAGCTGTGTGGCGTCGACCAGCGGGCCAATGTCGGTGTTCTTGTCGAGCGGGCTGCCGACCCGCAGCCGGCTCATCCGCGTCTTGACCTTGGCGATCAAGGCATCGGCGATGCCTTCCTGGACCAGCAGCCGCGAACCGGCACAGCAGACCTGGCCCTGGTTGAACCAGATGCCATCGACGAGGCCTTCGACGGCGCTGTCGAGATCGGCATCCTCGAAGACGATGAAGGCCGACTTGCCGCCAAGCTCCAGCGACAGTTTCTTGCCCGAGCCGGCGGTCGCCTTGCGGATGATCTTGCCCACTTCCGAAGAGCCGGTGAAGGCGATCTTCTGGATGCCGGCATGGTTGACGATGGCCGCACCCGCTTCCGGGCCGCCGTGAACAATGTTGACGACACCTTTCGGCACGCCGGCACGTTCGCAGATTTCGGCGAACAGGATGGCGGTCAGTGGCGTGAACTCGGCCGGCTTCAACACCACGGTGCAACCGGCGGCGAGTGCCGGCGCGATCTTCCAGGCCAACATCAACAGCGGAAAATTCCACGGGATGATCTGGCCGACGACGCCGACGCCCTTATGGCCGGGGAAATCCCTGTCCAGCGCCTGCGCCCAGCCGGCATGATGGATGAAATGGCGGATGGCCAGTGGCACGTCGATATCGCGGCTCTCGCGGATAGGCTTGCCATTGTCGATCGACTCCAGCACCGCAAACAGGCGCTGGTGCCGCTGCATGGCGCGGCCGATGGCATAGAGCACCTTGGCGCGCTGGTAGCCCGTGGACGCCGCCCATTTCGGCAGCGCCTTGGTGGCAGCCGCAACCGCAGCGTCGATATCGACGGCATTTGCGTCGGAGACTTTGGCCAGCAGTTTGCCGGAAGAGGGCTCGCTGGTGTCAAAAGTCTTGCCGCCGGAAGCGGCTTTCCAGTCGCCGCCGATGAACAGCGCCTTGCCGAAATCGCGCCCGGCAAGCCAGGCATCGGCCTCGTTGCGGGCTTCCGGCGCCGGGCCGTATTCCATGGCATGATAGCGGTCGAGAATGTTCATCAGGTGCCTCCTTCACGCTCCCCCGCGTGGGGAGGGTCGATCGGCAAAGCCGATCGGGGTGGGGTGCTCAAGCCATTGCGTGGCGGTGATTGGCCGAATAGTGCCCGGTCAGATGATGCTCGAGCTGGCGCTCGATGTCGGTCAAAAGGCTCGATGCGCCGAAGCGGAACAGCTCCGGCTCCAGCCAGGGCCGGCCAAGCTCTTCCTTCATCAGCACCAGCCAGTCGAGCGAAGCCTTGGCCGTGGAAATGCCGCCAGCCGGCTTGAAGCCGATGAGATAGCCGGTCTCCTCGAAATAGGCCCTGATGGCACGCACCATGGCCAGCCCAACGGGCAGCGTCGCATTGACGCTTTCCTTGCCGGTCGAGGTCTTGATGAAGTCGGCGCCGGCCATCATCGCCACCATCGAGGCCAGCATGACATTGCGCAGCGTGGCGAGGTCGCCAGTGCCGAGAATGACCTTCAGATGCGCATCCCCGCAGGCGGCGCGCATCGAGACGATCTCGTTGTAGAGCTCCCGCCATTTGGCGCCGAACACCAGCCCGCGCGGAATGACGACGTCGATCTCGTCGGCGCCGTCGCGCACCGAGGCCTCGATTTCCTGCAGGCGGGTCGACAGCGGTGCCAGGCCATGCGGGAAGGCGGTGGAGACAGCGGCGACATGAATGCCGGTGCCGCGCACGGCGTCCACGGCCGTGGCGACGAAGGGATGGTAGACGCAGACAGCGGCCGGCCGGATGGTTTCGCCCGCAATGCCGAGGCCCTCGACGATATCGCGGCGGAACGGGTTGATCGCCTTGGCGCAGAGCCGACGCACACGCTCTTCGGTGTCGTTGGAATTGAGCGTCGTCAGATCCATGCAGGCGACGGCGCGCAGCAGCCATGCCGCCTGGTTGTCGGCCTTGATCGAACGCCGCTTGGTCAGGCTGGCGACGCGGCGTTCCAGTGCTGAGCGGTTGACGCTGCGCACCGATTCCATGAAGCCGAGATCAAGCTTCATGCCGGGATTGCGGGCAATGCGATGGTCTACCGGGACTGGGGTGTTGGCGGCGGCACGCGCGGGCAGCGGCGTCACCTTGGTGCCAAGATCGGCTTCGCGGATTGTGCTGCTCATCTCCTGCCCTTTCATTCAGCGACTTGCGCCTCTGTCTTGGTGCGCGTCGTTTCCCGACATGCACAAAGATAGCCCGTGATGTCGTGCTTCACGAGTCCTCAAGCGAGCGATAGCTGAAAAAGGCCGCAAAAGCAGCTAATTTTTGACCGTGCGGTCAAAATGCAGAGTTGACGACATCGCCGCCGGCTCAGCCGACGAAAGCGCGCTCGACGACAAAAGTCGCGGGATGGCTGAGCGAGCCTTCCTGGAAGCCGAGGCTTTCGGCCAGTTCCTTGACATCCTTGAGCATATGCATCGAGCCGCAGATCATGATGCGGTCGGTTTCCGGATCGAGCTTCTCGATGCCGAGGTCTGAATAGAATTTACCCGAGCCGATCAGCGCGGTGATGCGGCCCATGCACGACGAATCTTCGCGGGTGGTCGAGTTGTAGAGCGTGACGCGGCCAGCGGTCAGCTCGCCGATCAGCGGGTCGCTTTCGAGCGCTGCCACCAATTCCTGGCCATAGGTCAGCTCGGCATTGTCGCGGCATGTATGGGTCAGGATCAGCTGGTCGAATTTCTCATAGGTGTCGGGATCGCGCAGCAGGCTGGCGAAGGGCGCGATGCCGGTGCCGGTCGAGATCATGAACAGCCGCTTGGCCGGGGTCAGCGCGTCGACCACCAGCGTGCCGGTCGACTTCTGGCGCATGATGACGGTGTCGCCGACCTGGATCTTCTGCAGCTCCGAGGTCAGCGGGCCGTCCGGCACCTTGATCGAGAAGAATTCGAGCTCTTCGTCCCAGGCCGGGCTCGCCACCGAATAGGCGCGGTAAACCGGCTTCTCGGCATTAGGCAGGCCGATCATGACGAACTCGCCGGAGCGGAAGCGCAGCGACTGCGGGCGGGTAATGCGGAACGAGAACAGCCGGTCGGTGTAGTGCTTCACCGAGACGACGGTCTCGGCATAAACATTGGCCGGAATCGGAAACTGCAGCGGGCGGGCGCCGGCGGTATCGAGAGCGGATGTGGTGTTCATCAAATCCAACTTTCTGGCCCAGCTGTGGATGCGGGCGCCAAACCTTCACCTGCACGCCCGGACCATTCAGGTCCCGGCGTGCTGTTCGCACACTCGGAAGCGGTAAGCTCTTGTGTCCGGAATTTATTAGTATACAAACGATATTTGCGTCAAGGTGGTACCTTAAAACACCTTTCCAAACTGATGCATATCCGTAGTCTCAGCATTTCGGGTTTCGACGATGAAAGAGAATTTTCCAGCGCAAGCGCGCGATTCCCTGGGAAATGTCGTTGCCGGCATCGATGTCGGCGGAACCTTCACCGACCTGCTTCTGATCGACGGCAAGGACGGCGGCAAGGTGCATATCGCCAAGACCCCCACCACGGTCGACAACCAGGCGTTCGGCGTGGTTTCGGCGCTCGGCGCCACCGGCTTTCCGATCGACGGCATCGACCTCATCGTGCATGGCACGACCACCACCACCAACGCAGTGCTGGAGCGCCGGCTGGCCAAGACCGGCATGATCACGACACGTGGTTTTCGCGACGTGATCGAGCTTGGCCGCCGCACGCGGCCGCAGCCCTATGGCATGACCGGCAGTTTCGTCCCGATCATCCCGCGCAATCTCAGGCTCGAAGTGTCGGAGCGCGTCGAGGCCTCCGGTGCGGTGCGCACGCCGCTCGATGAAGCCGAAATGTGCGAAGCGGTGAAGACGCTGATCGACGCCGGCTGCGAATCCCTCGTCATCCATTTCCTGCATTCCTACGCCAACCCCAGGCATGAGCGGCGCGCGGCTGAAATCGCCGCTGAATTCTGGCCGAACGGCTACATCACTACGGGGCACGCCCTGCTGTCGGAAGCGCGCGAATTCGAGCGCGGTGTCACGGCATCGGTCAACGCCTCGGTGCAGCCGATCCTGGAGCGCTATGTCGAGCGGCTGCGCAAGGAATTGGCTGCCAAGGGCTATGCGCGCGACTTCCTGATCATGAACGGCAATGGCGGCATGATCTCGGCCCGCTTCGTCACACGTGAATCGGCCAAGACGGTGATGTCGGGCCCGGCCTCCGGCGTCATCGCTGCCGCCTATACGGGCAAGCGCGCCGGCTTCGAAAACCTCGTCACCTACGACATGGGCGGCACCTCGACCGACGTGGCGCTGATCCGCAACGCCGAACCGGCGGTCTCGAACGAGATCGAGATCGAATATGCCATGCCGATCCATGTTCCGATGGTGGCGGTGCACACGGTTGGCGCCGGCGGCGGCTCGATCGCCCGCGTCGATGCGGCCGGCCTGATCCAGATCGGCCCGGAAAGTGCGGGCGCCAATCCCGGCCCGATCTGCTATGGACGCGGCGGCCTGGAGCCGACCATCACCGACGCCAATCTGGTGCTCGGCCGGTTGGCACCAAAGAAGCTGCTGGCGGTTGAAAACCCGGTCACATCAGAACGTGTCACCGGCATTTTCGAAGACAAGATCGGCAAGGCGACCGGCCTGTCCGGTGTCGAGGCGGCGGGTGCGGTGCTCAGGCTTGGCAACATGAAGATGGCCGGTGCCATTCGCATGGTCTCGGTGTCGCGCGGCCACGATCCCCGTGATTTCGCGCTGTTTGCCTTCGGCGGCGCTGGGCCGCTGCATGCTACGGCCCTCGCGCGCGAACTCGGCCTGCCGCGTGTGCTGGTGCCGGCGCGTCCCGGCATCACCAACGCGCTCGGCTGCGTCGTCGCCGACCTGCGCCATGATTTCGTCAACACCATCAACCAGCCGGTTGCCGTGCTCGATGAAAGCCAGCTTCACGCTGTATTGGAACGGCACCGAAACGAAGGCGAGGAGCTGATTGGCAAGGAAGCGGTGAAGCCGGAGACGATCCGCGTCACCCACTCCGCCGACATGCAGTTCGTCGGCCAGACCCACATTATCAACGTGCCGCTGCCATCTTCGTCCGTGACCCGCCAGGAATTGCAGGCGCTGTTCGAAAAAGCCTATTTCGCCCGCTTCAAGGTCGAGCTGCCGGAAATCCGCGCCAACCTCGTCAACCTCAACACCTCGATAACCGGCGTGCGCCCGGCGATCGACCTGTCGCGCCTGATCGACCCGGCCGGGCGCGCCAAGACGCTGGACGAAGCGCGGCGCGAAATCAGGCCGGTCTGGTATGCGGGCCAGTGGCACGACACACCGGTATACGCGCGCGAAAAATTGCCGCTTGATGCGGTCATCGAGGGTCCGGCGATCCTCGAACAGATGGACGCCACCACCGTGCTCGAACCTGGCGACCACGCCCGATCGGATGCCGACGGCAACATCATCATCGACATTGGCGAGGCCTGAGATGCCTGACATTGATATGGCAAAGCTCGACGCCATCACCCTTTCCGTCCTCCAGGCCGCCTTGCAGCAGGTCTGCGACGAGATGGACCTGACCTTTTCCCGCGCTGCCTTCTCGCCTGTCATCGCAGAAGCCAATGACCGTTCCGATGGCATCTACTCGGCCGTCGATGGCTCGCTGATCGCGCAAGGAAGCCAGGGCCTGCCGGTGTTCGTCGGCGTCATGCAATATTCGACCAGGACGGTGATCGAGATGATCGCCGATGGCCGCTGCCTGCCGCCCGAGCCCGGCGACATCTACATCGTCAACGACCCCTATCTCGGCGGCACCCATCTGATGGATGTGCGCTTCGCTATGCCGGTCTACCGGGGCGGGAAAATCTTCTGCTGGCTGTCCAACACTGGCCATTGGCCCGACATTGGCGGCTCGGTGCCGGGCGGATTTTCGGCTTCTGCCACCGCGGTCGAGCAGGAAGGCCTGCGGCTCCCGCCGGTAAAACTGTTCAAGAAGGGCCTGCTCGATCCCGAGATCTACGCCATCATCTGTTCCAACATCCGCGTCGCAGACCAGCGTATCGGTGATATCAGGGCGCAGGCCGCGGCGTTGCTGATCGGCCAGGACAGGCTCAATGGAATCCTCGATCGTTACGGCGACGAAACCGTTGTCGAGGCGATCGCCGAACTGCGCCGCCGCGCCGCCGAGCAGATGCGCGCCAACATTGCGGCTATTCCCGACGGCACCTATCATTCCAAGGCCTTTGTCGATTCCGACGGCGTGGTCAACGAGCCGCTGACCATCGCACTCGCCGTCGAGAAGCAGGGCGATACGCTGACCTTCGATTTTTCCGGCTCGTCAAAGCCTTGCGCCGGGCCGATGAACAGCGTGCTGGCGACGACCCTTTCGTCGGTCTATCTCGCCATGCGCCATATCTTCCCGGATGTACCGATCAGCGCCGGCGCTTTCGAGCCGCTGATCGTCAAGCGTCCGGAAGGCACCTTCCTTGATGCAAAGTATCCGCGTCCAGTCTCGGGCTGCGCCGCCGAAGTCTCGCAACGCATCGCCGAGGCGGTGTTCGCGGCCATGGTGCAGGCGCTGCCGGACAAGGTGACGGCGGCTCCCGCCGGCTCCAGCGGCAATTTCGCGCTTGGCGGCAACGATCCGGTGCGTGGCCGCGACTACGTCATGTATCAGATCTCCGGCGGCGGTTATGGCGGCAATGCAGGCCATGACGGGCTGACCAATGGCTGCTCGACCATCGGCATTTCGAAGTCGCCGCCGGTCGAGATCATGGAACAGGCTTTTCCGGTCCTCTATCGCCACTATGCCTTGCGTGAAGGCTCCGGTGGCGCCGGCAAGCATCGCGGTGGTTTCGGCCTGGCCTATGAGGTCGAGATTCTGCGTGGCGATGCGCGAGCCTCCTTCGTCATGGATCACGGCCGTTTCGGCCCGCAAGGCGCCCTTGGCGGTGGCGATGGCGCGGTCAACACCGTCACCGTCTTTCGCAATGGCGAGGAACATGTGCCCCCGCATCTGTCCAAGGAGCAGGACATCCCGCTGAAGGCCGGCGACCGCGTGCGCGTCGGCACGCCGGGCGGCG
The DNA here is from genome assembly GCF_000472785.1 of Mesorhizobium loti CJ3sym. Lineage (GTDB taxonomy): Bacteria > Pseudomonadota > Alphaproteobacteria > Rhizobiales > Rhizobiaceae > Mesorhizobium > Mesorhizobium loti_E. The sequence goes on along the minus strand of NZ_AXAL01000016.1, from coordinate 161,109 downwards.
GCGGCTATGGCGATCCACGCGAGCGCGATCCGAAACTGGTCGCCGAGGACGTCAGGCTTGGCTACTATACAGCTGAGCAAGCCAAGGATTTGTTCGGGCCTACATGAACCCACAAGACATGTTCAATTGCCGTGTCTGCGGCCTCGATCAATCACCTGATCTGCCGTGGGGCGAGAACGGCAAAGAGCCCAACCATGCCATATGCTCGTGCTGTGGGGTGGAGTTCGGCTACGAAGACGACAGCCCTGAAAACTGCCTGTTGGTGCGGCGGAACTGGGTACAGGTCGGGCGGTGCGCGTGGTTCTCACCGAAGGACCGACCGCTCGACTGGAACATGCCCATGCAAGTCAGAGGCATTCCGCTGCCATACAAAGGCGCGGAGGACGAACAATTAATCCAGGCATATCTGCAAGCCGAAGAGCCGCGCCCACGCGGGCTTGCCGCCTTGGACGCGTTGGAGAAGCCGGACGGTTAGCACGCTATCGCGCCGTGATCGCCGCAGCACATGTCGTTTCCGTCTCCGCCGAAAGCACCAAAGCCCGTAGACTTCTCGTGCTCAACGGGGATCTGGAACATGCGTCTTTTCAGTCGTTTCGTGCTTGCCGCCTCTGTCGCCCTGGCTCTCGCCACGGGTACAGCTTCCGCCCAGGACAAGAAGCTCAGGATCGGCACCGAGGGCGCCTATCCGCCCTTCAACTATGCCAATGCCGACGGCACGCTGGGTGGCTTCGACATCGATCTCGGCAAGGCATTGTGCGCTCAGATGAAGGCCGATTGCGAGTTCATCGTGCAGGATTTCGACGGCTCCATACCCGCACTCCAGGCCGGCAAGTTCGACGCCATCATCAACATCACCATCACGCCGGAACGGGCCGAGAAGGTCGAGTTCACCCACAAATACTACCAGACACCGCCGGCCATCGCCGTGCCGAAGGATTCCACCATCGCGGGCACCTCGCCGGACGATCTGAAGGGCAAGGTGCTCGGCGTGCAGACCGCCACCATCCACCAGAAATTCGCCGAGCTGAAATATTCAGGCTCGACCATCAAAGCCTATCCCACCGGCGACGACGCCCGCACCGACATGGCCAATGGCCGCCTCGATGCGATGATGGACGGCTCGATCATCCTGACCGAATGGCTGAAGAAGCCCGACGGCGCCTGCTGCAAGCTGCTCGGCACGCTGACCGCCGATCCGGCCATCCATGGCCCCGGCGTCGGCATCGCGCTGCAGAAGGGCAACAAGGAACTGGCCGACAAGTTCAATGCGGCGATCGACGCGCTGCGCGCCAACGGAAAATACAAGGAAATCAACGACAAGTATTTTGCCTTCGACGTCTACGGCAACTGAGACCGACAACGAATGCCTTCCGGCAGCGCTGCCTGGCGCTGCCGTTTTTCTTGAGTGATGGAGACTTTCTTGGCCGAGCGGCGTTCCCCTTTCTACAGCAGCATCGTCGGGCTCGGCGCGACCATGGGTCGGGTCGGCGGCGATTTCATCTCAGCCAAATACTATTCCGGCATTGAAGACGAGCACCTGAACACCCGCAAGAATGTCGGCGTGCAGGATCTCAGCACCATGGGCAAGATGGACATCAAGGGGCCGGACGCCGAGGCGCTGGTCAACCATGTCATCGTCAACGATGCCGCGGCGATGAAGCCGGGCCAGGTCCGCTATTCGACTATCTGCCGCGAGGACGGCGGCATCATGGATGACCTCACCGTGTTCCGGCTTGGGCCGGAGCATTTCATGCTGGTCACCGGTTCGGTCAATCGCCTGAAGATGCTGCCGTGGCTGCAGCATCATGCACACGGGCGCAAAACCTATGTCACCGACATCACCGCTGCCGTCGCCTTCCCGACCATTCAGGGCCCGCGCTCGCGCGACCTGTTGAAGGCGCTGGTCAGGGATGCCGATCTGGACGGTTTGAAACGCTGGGCATTCACCTCAGGCCAGATCAACGGCACGCGGGTGTTGATCTCACGCACCGGCGTGACCGGTGAACTCGGCTTCGAACTGTTCGTGCCGGCAGACGAGGCTGTGTCTGTTTGGGATGTGCTGATGCGGACAGGAGCGGACTTCGGCCTGCAACCCTATGGCGTGCTGGCGATGTTCACGCTCGGCCTGGAAAAGGCCTATCCCGCGCATGGCATCGACATGGACGAGACCCGCACCCCGTTCCATGTCGGCCTCGACCGCTGGATCAAGTTCGACAAGGGCGATTTCATCGGCCGCGAAGCCTTGCTCAAAATCCGCGACAAGGGCCTCGACGAACGCTGGACCGGATTGATCCTCGACGGCGATAAGCCGGCAGCTACAGATGCCAGGGTAATGGCCGACGGCGAGGATGCCGGCGTCGTCACCTACAGCGACCATGGCTATTCGCTCGGCAAGGTGCTGGCCACCGCACATCTGCGGCTACCGTTCACGGGGATAGGCACAGAACTCAGTATCGACATTGACGGCAAGCGGACACGCGCGGTGGTTGCGCCGATGCCGTTCTTCGACCCGGAAGGGGCGAGGTTGCGGGCTTAGCCGGAACGCCCATCACTTCGTCATCCTCGGGTCTCCGCGACGCCGCTTCGCGGCTGCTCTGCCCGTGGATGACGAAGTTGGGAGGAGCGTCGGCTTATCCGAATATTTTCCGACTCACCCCCGCCGATCCAACCGCACCACCAGCCGGTCTCCCACCCATTGGATGCCGCAGACCAGAACAATCAACACGATGACCACCGCCACCATCACCGACGTCTCGAAGCGCTGATAGCCGTAGCGGATGGCGAGATCGCCCAAGCCGCCGGCGCCGATGGCGCCGGCCATTGCCGAGGCGCCGATCAGCGTCACCAGGGTCACGGTGAAGCCAGCGACGATACCCGGCAAGGCTTCCGGCACCAGCACTTCGCGGATGATCGTCCAGCGGTTGCCGCCCATGGCGCGCGCCGCCTCTATCAGGCCCTTGTCGACCTCGCGCAACGACACTTCGGCGATGCGCGCGTAATAGGGCGTGGCGGCGATCGACAGCGGCACGATGGCCGCCCAGGTGCCGATCGAGGTGCCGACGATCAGCCGCGTCAACGGGATCAGCGCCACCAGCAAGATGATGAAAGGCACCGAGCGGAAGCCGTTGATGACGGCGCCCAGCGCGCGGTTGACCCACAGGTTTTCGGCGATGCCGCCGCGTTCGGTGGCAATTAACGCCAGCCCGAGCGGCAGGCCGAACACCAGCGAGATCAGGCCGGAGGCGGCCGTCATCAGGACTGTTTCCCAGATCGAGCGCAGCAGAAGCTCAAACAGAATCGGCGACATGGCCAAGCACCTCCACCCGCGCCTGGCGGGATCTCAGGAATGTGATCACCTCGGCGAGATGCCTTGCATCGCTTCCGGGGACGGACAGGAACAGCGTGCCGACCGGCTGCTGCTGGATATGGTCGATGCCGCCATGGACGAGGCGGAACGGACCCGTGATCGTCGCGGCCAAGTCGGACAGCAACGGGCTGCTCGCCGCCTCTCCGGCCACGTCCACACGCAGAATTGTTTCCACGCCGGCTCCCGGCACCAGCCGGGCCGCCAGTTCCGCCGGCAGTTGCGGCCGGATGGCGCCAAGCAGGCTTTTGGTGATGTCCGACTGCGGGTCGGCGAACACCGACCAGACCGGCCCTTGCTCGACGATGCGCCCGGCGTCTATCACCGCCACACGGTCGGCGATCGAGCGGATCACCTCCATCTCGTGGGTGATCAACAGGATGGTCAGGCCAAGCTGCCGGTTGATGTCTTTAAGCAAAGCAAGAATGGAGCGCGTCGTTTCCGGGTCGAGCGCCGATGTCGCTTCATCCGACAGCAGCAATGCCGGGCGCGCGGCCAGCGCCCGTGCAATGCCGACCCGCTGCTTCTGGCCGCCCGACAGCGATGCCGGATAGGCCTTGGCCTTCTCCGACAGGCCAACGAGATCGAGCAGCTCTGCCGCCCGCGCCAGCCGCTCCGCCTTAGGCCGGCCCTCGATCTTCAGCGGCAGCGCGACATTGTCCTCGACCGTCTTGGCCGACAACAGGTTGAAATGCTGGAAGATCATGCCGATGCGCCGTCGCAACGGCTGCAGGTCGCGCTCGCCGAGCCGGCTGATCTCGCGGCCTTCGATGAACACTTCCCCGGAATCGGGCCGCTCCAGCCCGTTCAGGCAACGGATCAGCGTCGATTTGCCGGCACCGCTGCGGCCGATAATGCCGAGGATCTCGCCCTTGCGCACCGTCAGCGAGATGCCGTCGATCGCCGGCATGGCACCAAAGCGACGCTTCAGGTCGACGAGCCGCACCACGTCTTGCGACGCGTCGGGCCGCTCGCGGGTCGGATCGGCGATCTCCCGGGATGCCGTTATATGCTGGTTCATGCGGTTCCCTGTTCTCGCCATCTGAAAACGCAATTGCGGCCCGCGCTCAAGCGCGGACCGCATTTACACTCGACCCGGTCGGATCAATAGGCGCTGAGGCCGGTGCCCTTGTAGACCTTGTCGAACTCGGCCTTCACCGCGTCGTTCTGATAGGAAGCGACCAGCGTCTTCACCCAGGCCTCGTTCTCATTGCCGACCTTCACGGCGATGAAGTTGCGGTACGGGTTGTCGGCGATCGGCTCCTGCGCGATGCGGTTGTCCGGCGTCAGGCCGCTTTTCAGCGCCCAGTCGGTGTTGACCACGGCAGCGTCGAGATCCTCGACCGAGCGGCCGACGATGCCGGCGTCGAGTTCCTTGATCTGCACCTTCTTCGCATTCTCGGCGATGTCGGCGGTGGTGGCCAGAATGCCGGTGCCGTCCCTGAGCTTGATCACGCCTTCGTTCTGCAGCACGCGCAACGCCCGGCCTTCATTGGACGGGTCGTTCGGCACGCCGATGACAGCGCCTTCCGGCAGATCGGCGACCTTCGTGTACTTCTTCGAGTAGAGGCCGATCGGCCAGACGCCGGTATAGCCGACGCGCACGATGTGATAGCCCTGCGTCTTGATCTGGTTGTCGAGATAGGGCTGGTGCTGGAAGGCGTTGGCGTCGATCTCGCCGCGTTCCAGCGCCTCGTTCGGCTGGGTGTAGTCGTTGAACACCACGGTCTCGATTGTCAGGCCCTTTTCGGCGGCCTGCGCAACCACGACACGCCAGACATCCTCGTCCTCGCCGCTGATAATGCCGACCTTGATCGCCTTCTTGTCCTCGGCGAAGGACGCATGCGGCGCCATCAGGCTGCCGATCGCGACGGCCGAGGCAAACAGCAGAGCCAGGCCGCCGCGCCGGTTGATGGTTGACCAAAGGGAAGATGGCGAAGTGTTGTTGAAGTCGGACATATCTGATCTCTGCGGTTGCGAAGTCATGGCATAGGCGGATTGCCTAGCCTTGAGCACATGATCAGAAATTCTATCGATTTTATCAAAGAACGTGTTTCGCCGTTCTCCGGCAAAGCCGGGAATATTCTCTCAAAAATTTGATGGGCGGGAGCACAAGACGCCACGAGCTCGACCGCAGCGGTCGACCTGCGACCCGAGGGGGTATCGGGAGAGGTTAGATTCTCAGAGAGCCCAGCGGGTCCTCAAAGCGCGATCCAGGCGGTCTTCAGCTCGAGATATTTCTCCAGCGCGTGCAGCGACTTGTCGCGGCCGAAACCGGATTGCTTGACCCCGCCGAGCGGCACTGTGATGTCGGCGCCGCCGTAGGTGTTGACGTGGACGACGCCGGCATGGATGGCGCGCACCATGCGATGCGCAGTGGACAGGTTTGATGTCCACACCGCCGAGGCGAGGCCATAGACGGTCGAATTGGCAAGCCGGACCGCCTCCTCCTCGGTGTCGAAGCGCATGACGCCGAGCACCGGTCCGAACACCTCTTCGCGGGCTAGTTGCATGTCCAGCGTCACGTTCTCGAAGATTGCCGGCGCCATGTAGCTGCCGCCGGTCTCGGCCAGAATTCTACCGCCGCCGGTGACCAGCCTTGCGCCTTCTTCCCTGGCCTTGGCGACGAAGCCGAGATTCTTGTCGAGCTGCTCGGCGCTCGACACAGCGCCGACATCGGTTTTGAGATCGAGAGGGTCGCCGACCTTGAGCCGCGTGGTCGCCGAGACAAGCTCCTCCATGAAGCGGTCATAGACCGAGGACTGAACGAGCAGGCGCGAGCCGGCGACGCAGACCTGGCCGGAATTGCGGAAAATGCCATTGGCCGAGACGACCGCCGCCTGTTTCAAATCCGGCGCATCGGCAAAGACGATGTTGGGAGACTTGCCGCCGAGTTCGAGGAAAACACGTTTCAGATTGGAACGCGCCGAGTATTCAAGCAGCCGCCGGCCAACCGGCCCCGAGCCGGTGAAGGCGATGGCGTCGACATCCATATGCAGGCCGAGCGCTTCGCCGGTGACGGCGCCGCGGCCGGTGACGACGTTGAGCACGCCGGCGGGCAGGCCGGCCTCGGTGGCTAGCTCCGCCAGCCGCAGCAGCGTCAGCGAGGCGATCTCGGGCGGTTTGACCACCACGCAATTGCCGGCGGCCAGCGCCGGCGCGATCTTCCAGGCGCCGATCATCAGCGGGAAATTCCACGGCACGATGACGCCGACGACGCCGAGCGGCTCCTTGTGGATCAGTCCCAGCACGTTCTCGGCCGTCGGCGCGATCTCGCCATAGACCTTGTCGATCGCCTCGGCGTAGTAGCGGATGGTGCCAGCGGCCGACAGCGGCTCGGCCTTGTAGGCCATGCCGATCTCGGTGCCATTGTCGCGCACGCCAAGCACGGCCAGTTCATCGACATGTTTTTCGATAAGTTCGGCGAGCCTGGTCAGCACCTTCTTGCGAAAGGTGGGGGCGGCGCGCGACCACGAGCCTTTCTCGAACGCCTTGCGTGCCGATTTCACCGCGCGGTCGATATCGGCGGCATTGCCGTCGGCGATGCTGGCGAAGGCCTGCCCATCGATCGGCGAAATGACAGGCAGCGTCGCGCCGCTTGTTGCCGCTGATTGTGCGCCATCGATGAACAGGCCGCGCGCGCCGATCTCCGCCTTGCGCAGCGTGTCGATGACATTTTGAGTGATCATTATCTTCTCATTTCAAGTGGGGTCTTTGCTGGGCGGCTTGGTACGCCGCCCAGATATTTCGCTCAATCCTTCAGGGGCACACCGAGGTTCTCGTAGGCGACCGGATCGCGGCTCTTCAGGGCGCCGGCCAGCAGAAGGCCGATCACCGCCGCGATCAGCACCAGCCCGGGCAGGAACGCGCCGAGGAAGCCGCCGGCTCCCGACAGGCTGCCGAAATTGATGACGATCAGGTAGATGATGACGACGAAGGCGATGAAGGTCAGTCCGGGCAGGATGGTGGTCTTCACAGCGTTTTCCTGGCTGGACGGGTTGGCGCGGAAATACATCACCACGGCGAGCGAGGCGACCGCCATCATCACGATAACGCCGAGCGTCGCGACATTGGTCAGCCAGGAGAACAGCGCCAGCACCGGATCAAGGCCGAGCACGGCGAACAGGCCGACGACGACAGCCGCTAGCACGCTCTGGATCACCGAGGCGACATGCGGGCTCTGATGCGCCGAATGCGTGACGCCGATCGACTGCGGCAAAAGCTTCTCGCGGCCCGAGACGTAGATGTAACGGGCAACCGCGTTGTGGAACGCCAGCACGCCGGCAAACAGGCTCGACACGAACAGGATGCTCATCGCATGCGTCAGCAGCGTTCCGGCATAGCGGTCGGAGAGGCCGAACAGGAAGGTCGTCGGATCCTGCAGGCCCTGCAGCGCCGGCAGCAATTTGTCGACGCCTGCGCCGACCGCCATAAGCCACGCGGTGACCATGTAGAAGACGCCGATCAGGATGACCGAGAAATAGGTGGCGCGCGGAATGGTGACTTTGGGGTCACGAGCTTCCTCGGCATAGATCGTCGTCGCCTCGAAGCCGATGAAGGCGGCGAAGCAGAACAGGATGGCGATGGCCGGCGCGCCTGATGTGATCTGGCTCCAACTGAACGGCGCGGCCGACAGGCCACTGTCGCCACCGGTCTTCAGGATCGTCAGATCGAGGACCAGCACCACAACATATTCGCACAGCACCAGCACGGTCAGGATCTTGGCCGACAGGTCGACCTGCCGGTAGCCGAGCACCGCGACGATGGCGATGGCGATGAAACTCCACACCCACCAGGGCAGGTTGATGCCCCAGCCGGCGAACAGCCCGGAGGTGGCCGCGCCGAGCAGACCCATGACGCCGATCTGCATGGCATTGTAGGACAGGATGGCGATCAGCGCCGTGGCGCCGCCGGCTAGACCGCCGAGGCCGCGCGCGGCATAGGCATAGAAGGCGCCGGCATTGCCGACATGGCGCGACATGGCGACATAACCGACCGCGAACAACAGAAGCAGCACCGTCACGATCAGATAGGTGCCGGCAAAGCCGGCGCCATTGCCCATCAGCATGCCGAGCGGCGTGCCGCCGGCCACCGCCGTGAGCGGCGCCGCCGCCGAGATCACCATGAAGGTGATGGCGCCGACGCCAAGACTGTTCTTACGCAGCCTGTTGGCCGGCGCCTGTTCCGAAACTGCTGACATTGGTCCCTCCTGTTCACGAACCCAAAGTTCGCCGGCCACTGGCCTGTCCCACACGCTCTGGATGGCGGTTCATTATTTGAACCATTATTTTGAATATAGACTTGCAAACAAAGCGGCTTCCTGTCAAGTTAATTCACACGTTAAATGATTGCCTCTGGTGGGAGGCAAATGCCTGGAGGATGCGTTGGGTACGGTCGGCAAGGCGATTTCACTTCTGGAGCTCTTCACCGTGGCCGAGCCTGAGCTCGGGCTGACCGAGCTGGCGCGCCGCTCGGGCTTCGACAAGGCGACGACGCGGCGGCTGCTGGTGGCGCTGACTAACCACGGCTTCGTCGAGCAGGACGCCGGCACGCGGCATTACAGGCTCGGCGCCGGCCTGTCGCGGCTGGCGCGCATCCGCGAGGCCTGCTTTCCCTTTCTGCAGACCGCGGTGCCGCTGCTGCGGGATCTGGCAAGTGCGACGGCCGAGACCGTGCATCTGTCGGAATTCGGCACCGACAGGCTGGTCACCGTCCATGTCGAGCATCCCAGCTGGGCAAACCGGGTCAACATCGATATCGGTCAGCTTCTGCCCCTGCATTCGACCGCGTCGGGCATCGCCTATCTGGCTTTCGCCAGGGACGAGGCCGTCGAGGCATGCCTGGCAGGCCCGCTCGAAGCCTTCACGGCGCATACGCTGATCGAGCCCGCCGCCATCTCCTGCTCCATGGCTGAGGCCCGGGAGCGCGGCTATTCGATCTGCGATCAAGGCTTGGAAGAAGGCGTCATATCAGTCGCGGCGGCAATCCTGGCGGCGGACGGTTTCGCGCTCGGCACCATAGCGGTGGCGGCACCGAAGGCCAGGACGACGGCGGCGGACATCGCGCAACGAGGACTTGCGGTGATGGAAGCGGCAAGGGAGATTTCGATGCGCCTCAATGGCGACAATTTGCAAACCCTGAGGAGGCAGGCCTGATGTCTGCACAGACCGCGCCCCGCATCCTGGTCATCGGCACCGGGGATACCAAGGCCGACGAGCTGCTGTTCATGAAAGCGTGCATAGAGGCATCGGGCGGCAGCGCCGTGATGATGGATGTCAGCGTGCTCGGCAATCCGCCCTACAGCCCAGATCACGACAAGCATGCCGTTGCCCGCGCCGTCGACGTGACGATCGAGGAGATCGTTTCGAGCGGCGACGAGAACACCGCTATGACGTTGATGGCCGGCGGCGCCGTGCAATTGGTGCGCCAGCTCCACCGGAACGGCGAGATCGACGCTTTCATCGCCATAGGCGGTTCGATGGGCACCGATCTGGCGCTTGACGTGGCGCTTTCGCTGCCGCTCGGCGTGCCGAAATTCGTCGTCTCGACCATCGCCTATTCGCATCTCATCCCGCCGGAGCGCGTCGCGCCCGACCTGATGATGATCCTCTGGGCCGGCGGGCTCTACGGCCTCAACTCGATCTGCAAGCTGGTCCTGTCGCAAGCCTGCGGCGCGGTGGTCGGTGCGGCCAGGATCGTGCTGGAGACCCGCGCCTCGGCGCCGGTGACCGGCCCGACCGTCGGCATGACTTCGCTCGGCAGCTCCTGCCTGCGCTATATGAAGACGCTGAAACCGGCGCTGGAGCGGCGCGGTTATGACGTTGCCGTCTTCCACACCACGGGAATGGGCGGCCGCGCCTTCGAATCGATCGCCGGCCAGGACCATTTCTGCGCCGTGTTCGACTTCAGCCTGCAAGAAATCACCAACCATCTGGCCGGCTCCGTCGTCAGTTCGGGCGCTGACCGGCTGGAGAATGCCGGCGCGCGCGGCATTCCGCAGATCGCCGCACCCGGCGCGGTCGACATGGTGGACCTGCCGACCTGGCAGGATTTGCCGGCTAAATTCTCTGAACGTCCGTTTCACGCTCACAACAGGCTGATCGCTTCGGTCACCGTCGATGCCGACGATCGCCGCGAGGTCGCCAGGACCATCGCCGCCAAGCTCGGCGCCTCGAAAGGGCGCTCCGCCTTCATCCTGCCATCGGGCGGCATCCAGGAATGGGACGTCGAGGGCGAACCGCTCTACGAGCCGGAAGCGCTTGCCGCCTTCGTCGATGAAATGCGCAAGGTAATCCCCGCCAGCGTCGAGTTCCATGAGATCGACGCCCACATCAACAGCGACGGCTTCGTCGCCAAGGCGCTGGAAATCTTCGACCGCTGGGTCGAGGAAGGCATCATTCCGCGCGGCATGCCGGCCAAGGGAGTGGCGGCGTGAGTGCTGTCCCGGCCCAGGCGCTGGTGCTTGATTTCGGCGGCGTCGTCACCCGCACGCTGTTCGAGACCCATGCCTTGACCGAGCAGGCGCTTGGCCTGAAGCCCGGCACGCTGCAATGGCGCGGGCCTTTCGATCCGGACAGCGACCCGCTTTGGCGCTCGATGCAGGCCGACGAGATCAGCGAACGCGACTATTGGCGCACGCGCACAAGCGAGGTCGGCCGGCTCGTCGGCGAGGACTGGCAGGCAATGGAGACTTTTGTCCAGCGCGCCCGTGGCGCCGAGCCGGAAAAGGTGGTGCGGCCCGAAGCCGACCGCGCCATCCGCACCGTCCATGCGGCGGGATTTCGCCTGGCGATCCTGTCCAACGAGCTCGACCTGTTCTACGGCACCGATTTCCGCCGGCGACTACCGCTGCTCGGCCTGTTCGACGTGATTGTCGACGCCACCCATACCGGCATCCTCAAGCCCGACCCGCGCGCCTATGGCTTCGTCACCGAAGCGCTTGGCCTGCCGGCCGACGCTTGTGTGTTCGTCGACGACCAGCAGCGCAATGTCGATGGCGGCCGTGCCGCCGGCATGCGCACGGTTCATTTCGACGTTGCCCGGCCGGCGCATTCCTATGCCGAAGCCCTTGCCCATTTCGACCTCGTCCCCTGAGACATCTGCGGAGCCTTGTCATGCGCGACATCAATTTCCTCACCGAAACCAACGCCAAGCCGATCTGGCATCCGATGGCGCATCCCGCCGAGATGCGGGCCAACCCGCCAAAGGTGATCATGAAGGGCGAGGGCGTCATGGTCACCGACATCGCCGGCAACACCGTACTCGATGCCGTCGGCGGCCTGTGGAACGTCAATCTCGGCTACAGCTGCGACCCGATCAAGAAGGCGATCGCCGACCAGCTCAGCGCGCTGCCCTACTATTCCGGCTTCCGTGGCACCTCGACCGGACCGTCGATCGAGCTCGCCTACGAACTCGCTGAATGGTTCGCGCCGGAAGGCATGGTGCGGACCTTCTTCACCTCGGGCGGCTCGGATTCGGTCGAAACCGCACTGCGGCTGGCGAGGCAATACTGGAAGATCCGCGGCCAGGGCGATCGCACAAAATTCCTGGCTCTGAAGAAAGGCTACCACGGCACGCATTTCGGCGGCGCCTCGGTCAACGGCAACGCCAATTTCCGCCGCAACTACGAGCCGCTGCTGCCCGGGGTCTTCCACATTCCGGCACCCTGGACCTTCCGCAACCCGTTCGATGAAACCGACCCGGCGCGGCTGGCGAAGCTCTGTGCCAAGGCGCTGGAGGACGAGATCGCCTTCCAGGGCGGCGACACCATCGCCGCCTTCATCATGGAGCCGGTGCTCGGCGCCGGCGGCGTCATCGTTCCGCATGAGAGCTTCATGCCGCTGGTGCGCGAGATCTGCGACCGTCATGAAATCCTGCTGATCGCCGACGAGGTCGTCACAGGCTTCGGTCGCACCGGCGCCTGGTCGGGCTCGCGGCTGTCCGGCGTGAAGCCGGATTTCATGACCATCGCCAAAGCGATCACCTCGGGCTATTTCCCGCTCGGCGCCACACTGATCGGCGCCAAGGTTGCCGATGTCTTCGAGGCCGACAAGACCAGCTTTGGCGCCATCGGCCACGGCTATACCTATTCCGGCCACCCCGTCGGCTGTGCAGCGGGTCTGGCGGCGCTTGCCGAGACCAAGCGGCTGCGCCTGAACGAGAACGCGGCCGCACGCGGCGTCGAACTGGCGGCCGTGCTGGAAGGGCTGAAGGTCAAGCACGCAGTCGTTGGCGATGTCCGTTACAAGGGTCTGATGGCGGCGGTTGAACTGGTTTCCGATCGCGCGACGAAAAAACCCGCCGACAAGAAGACTATGGCCGTGGTCTCGGAGGGGGCCTACGAAGCTGGCGTCATGCTGCGCGTTTCCGGCAACACCATCATCCTCTCGCCCCCACTGATCATCAGCGCCGCCAACGTCGCGAAGATGGGCGAGGCGATCGGCGCAGGACTGTTGAAGGTCTGATGAGCCGGCAGATACAACGAGATTTTGGGACCAACGGATGACTCAATCGCAGAAAGTAATGACCGAGGAAGCGCTCCTTAGCCGGCGGTCTCGCCTGCTCGGCGCGAAATCGCAATTGTTCTATGACGAACCGGTGCATCTGGTGCGCGGCGAAGGCGCCTGGCTCTACGATGCCGATGGCCGCAAATATCTCGACGCCTACAACAATGTCGCTCATGTCGGGCACTGCCACCCGCATGTGGTCGAGGCGCTGTGCCGGCAGGCTAGCCTGCTCAACACCCACACGCGCTATCTCCACACCGCCATCCTCGACTATGTCGAGCGGCTGACCGCGACTTTCGACGCCAGCCTGTCGACCGCCATCCTCACCTGCACCGGCAGCGAGGCCAACGACATCGCGCTGCGCATGGCGCAGGCGACTTCAGGCCAGATGGGCATCATCGCCACCGACGCCACCTATCACGGCAACACCACGGCGGTTTCACAGCTCTCAACGCGCATGCCGCCGGTCGGTGGGCGCGCGCCGTCTGTAAGGCTGGTGCCGGCGCCCGACAGTTATCGCTACCCCGACGCGATGGCCAACGGCAAGGCGTTTGGCGACGCCGTGCGCGAAGCCATCGCTTCGCTGACAAAGGACGGCATCGGCCTTTCCGGCATGATCCTGTGCCCGCTGCTCGCCAATGAAGGTTTTCCAACGCTTCCCAGCGACTTCTTCGACGACGCCGTGGCGGCGGTGCGCGACGCCGGCGGGCTGGTCATCGCCGATGAGGTGCAGCCCGGCTTCGGCCGCACCGGCAGCCATTTCTGGGGTCATCAGCGCGCCGGCTTCGTTCCAGATATCGTCACCATGGGCAAGCCGATGGGCAATGGCCATCCGGTCGCCGCTGTCGTCACCACCACGGATATATTGGCGACCTTCCGCAACGCCTTCCGCTACTTCAACACCTTTGGCGGCAACCCGGTTTCCTGCGCGGTGGCCAACGCCGTCCTCGATGTCCTGGAACAGGAAAAGCTTGTCGCCAATGCTCGCGATGTCGGCGCCTATGCGCTCGATCTGTTGCGGCCGCTGGCCGACCGCCATGACTGCATCGGCGAAGTCAGGGGCGCCGGCCTGTTCTTCGGCGCCGAGCTGGTCCACGACCATCAGACGCGCGAGCCGGCGCCCGACATAGCCGGGCGCGTCATCAACGCCATGCGTGAGCGTGGCGTGCTGATGGGCAAGACCGGTATTCATGGCAATGTGCTCAAGATCCGCCCGCCCATGCCGTTTTCCCGCGACAATGCCGATGTGCTGATAGGCACACTCGACGAAGTGCTCAATGAAGTCGGCGGAGTGCCGGCGTGAACGCAATTTCCGCGCAATCCGAGCCTGAGACCGCAGCAGATGTTACGGAGCTTGCCAGGCAGGCGCTTGCCCATTGGGGCGTCCACGACGGTGAACCGGAGCTGCTGAAATACCGCGAGAATGCCGTCTTCCGCGTCCGCCTGCCCGACGGCGAGCCTGCAGCCATGCGCATTCACCGGCTCGGTTATCACAGCGATGCCGCGCTGCGCTCGGAACTGCAATGGATGGGGGTTTTGGAATCAGCTGGTGTTGCAACGCCGTCTCCGGTCGCAACGCAGGCCGGCGATCCGTTCGTGCTCGTCAGCACGGCCACTTCGGGGCCACCTCGCCAGGCCGATTGCCTGAGCTGGCTCGAAGGCCGCGCCGTCGGCGCGCGGGGCGTACCCCTGGCCTACACGCCGGAACAGGCGAGACAGGTCTTCACGGCGATCGGGCGGACCATCGCGCATATGCACAATGTCACATCAGCTTGGACGCCGCCCGCCGGCTTTGCCCGCCATGCCTGGGATCTCGACGGTTTCTTCGGTGAGAACCCGACCTGGGGCCGCTTCGAGACCTCGCCCTTTCTCGATGGTCCGCGCCGCGAGCTTGTTCTCCAGGCCCGGGACAAGGCCGTGAAGGCGCTGTCGGCGCATGAACGCAGCGCCCGCAACTTCGGCCTCATCCATGCCGACCTGGTGCGGGAGAACGTACTCATCCATGACAGCGCGGTGCGCATCATCGACTTCGACGATTGCGGCCATGGCTGGCACATGTATGACCTCGCTGTCGCGCTTTACCAGAACCGCGAGGAGGCGATCTATCCGCTGATCGAGGCTGCTCTACTCGATGGCTATCGGCAGCAGCGGGACCTTACCTCGCAGGACATCGCCGCATTGCCATTGTTCGCGGCGCTGCGGGCCTTCGCTTTCCTCGGTTGGGTGCAGAGCCGTGTCGAAGGCGATATCACCAGAGAGGTCGGCCTGCGCATGTCTGATATCGCAGCCGACGTGGTGATTGACTACCTGCGCGGCGAATAAGGGGCGGCGATAGAACCGTCAGCCCTTGGCGAAATGGATGCTGACCGTTCCCGAACTGCCGAAATCGGCGACGATCGTGTCGCCCGGCCGTGCCTCTACCGGACGGACGAACGAGCCCGACAGCACCACTTCGCCGGTCGCGATCGATAGGCCGTAGCGCGCGAGCCGGTCAGCCAGCCAGGCGATGCCCATGGCCGGGTGGTTGAGCACGCCGGCGCCAAGCCCGGTCTCCTCGACCTCAGCATTGCGTGAGACGATGGCGCCGATCCAGCGCATGTCGGCTTGATCGGGCCGCTGCGGCCGGCCGCCGATGACGATGCCGGCATTGGCGGCATTGTCGGAAATCGTGTCGAAGAAAGTTCGTACCTTCTTGGTCTCGGCATTGACGCGCTCGATGCGCGTGTCGAGGATCTCCAGCGCCGGTGTGATGTAGTCGGTGGCGTTGAGCACGTCGAAGATGGTGACGCCAGGTCCTTTGAGCGGTGCCTTCATGACGAAGGCGATCTCGGCCTCGACGCGCGGCTGGATGAAGCGGCCGGCGGGAATGGTCGCGCCATCGCTATAGAACATGTCGTCGAACAGCACACCCGAATCCGGTGTGTCGATGGCCAGCGCATATTGCATCGCCTTGGAGGTCAGGCCGATCTTCCAGCCCTTCGGCTTCAGCCCGGCATCGGTCTTGCGGTTCACCAGCGCTGCCTGGACGCGATAAGCATCCTCCATGGTCGCCTCAGGGAAATCGAGGCTGAGCAGCCGGATCTGGCGGCGCGAACGCTCGGCTTCGAACAGCCGTGCTGCGGCGTCTTCCACTTGCTCCGGGGTCATGCCGCTGCCTCGTCGACGACGCCATTTCTGAGCACACCGATGCCGTCGGCCTCGACCTCGATCACATCGCCCGGCTTTAGCCAGATCGGTGGATCGAAGCGGGCGCCGGCGCCGGTCGGTGTACCGGTGACGATGATATCGCCAGGCACCAGCGTGGTGAAGGTCGAGATGTAGTTGATGATCTTGCGGAAGGAAAAGATCATCCGGCTGGTGCGGTCTTGTTGTCGTACCTCGCCATTGACGCGGGTGGTGAGCGCGATATCGGCGATCTGAGCCTCGTCGGTAAACGGCACCAGCCATGGGCCGATCGAGCCGGTGCCGTCGAAATTCTTGCCTTGCGTCACGTTGAACTTGGCATGCCGCACCCAGTCGCGGATAGTGCCTTCGTTGCACAGCGAGAGTGCGGCGATATGGCTGAGCGCGTCGGCCGCTTCGATACGCCGTCCACCCTTGCCGATGACAATGACGATCTCGCCTTCATAGTCGAGTTGCGGCGATTCCGGTGGCCGCACCAGCGGCGCGTCGTGGCCGACGAAGGAGCGGGGAAAGCGGATGAACAGCGACGGGTTGGCTGGCGCCGCCTGGCCGTCCTTGTACTCCTCGTTGCGGTCGGGGTAGTTGACGCCGACGCAGATGATCTTTTCCGGCGACGGGATCGGGATGTCGTAGGTGATGGCATCGAGCGGGAAATCGACGGCGAAGGTTTCGGCCTCTTCCGCCAACCGCCGCAGGGCACCGGCCTCGATCACCTCGCGCAGTGTCGGCCACTGGCTGTGGCGCGCCGACAGGTCGATGACGCCCTTGTCGGTGACCGCGCCATAGCGGGTCTTGCCGTTGGTGGTGAAGGTGGCGAGCCGTGGCGGGGTCATGCGGCAACTCCGCCATTGATGATGTTGAATATACGCGAGGCTGGAGCTCTACGGCGCCCCCCTCTGTCCTGCCGGACATCTCCCCCTCTTGGGGGGAGATTGGATTTCATCTCTGCCTTCGCCAATTTCCAGCGCGGCAAGAAAGGCGCCGGCCATGGGCCTAGCCAATCTCCCCCCTTGAGGGGGAGATGTCCGGCAGGACAAAGGGGGGCGACAACGAACGCTGACATCAAACCAAAACCCACCTAAGGCGCGATGATCGGCGACGCCGTCAAATCCGGCTGGCGCGCGGTGGCGCCGGCGAAGATGCTGCCTTCCTCGAACCAGCTTTTTGGGGCCGGCGCGCCCCACAGCGTCTGGCGCTGCGGGTCCTTGAGGTCCCATTTGATCGGCTCGAGGTCCGGATCGACCGTCTGGTAATCCGAGCAGTAGATCTCGATACGATGATTGTCCGGATCGCGGACATAGAGGAAGAAGGCGTTGGAAATGCCGTGCCGGCCGGGGCCGCGCTCGATGTTCGGCAGGTAGCCGGTGGTGGCCATCAAATCGAGCAGGTCGATGATGTTGAGCGGCGTCGGCACCCAGAAGGCGACGTGGTGCAGGCGTGGCCCGACGCCGTTGGTGAACGCGATGTCGTGGACGCCGCCCTTGCGATGCGTCCAGGCCGCCCACAGCTTTCCGCTGCTGGCATCCTCCGTATACTCAGTCACCCGGAAACCGAGCTCGTTGTAGAAGGCAACGGATTCGTCGACATTGGGCGAGAAGCAGTTGAAGTGATCGATGCGCAGCGGCTTCACGCCCTTGTAGAGCACATATTTCTGGTGGATCGGCGGCAGCCGCGTCATCTCGGCATAGAATTCGAGCGGAATGCCGTGCGGGTCCCGGGTGCGGAAGGTGCGCGACTGGTAGGGCCGCTCGACCCATTCCACCGGCAGGCCCTTGGCCGTGAAGAAATGCTCGGCCTTGTCCAAATCCTCGTCCGAAAAGACCTTGAAGCCGAGGTCGCGCGCTTCCGGCGTCGTTGCCTTCTTCAGCACGATGCAGTGATGGCCACGCTCTTCCATGGCTCTGAGATAGATGGCGCCCGACGTCTCGTCGGTGACCTGCAGGCCAAGCGTGTCAACATAGAAGGCGCGCGATTTGGCAAGATCGGTGACCGCCAGCTCGACATGGCTGAGCCGCACGATGTTGAAGGCGGGATAGAGGTTGGGTTTGGGCAAGGGCATTCTGATCTCCTCCAGTCAGCCGCCGAGTTTCTGGATCGCGTGCGCTGAAGTGGCGAAGGCGATGTTCTTGGTCTCCATGTAGAAATCGAATGAATGGTCGCCGCCGTCGCGACCGATGCCGGAATTCTTGACGCCGCCGAACGGCGTCGGCAGATGCCGCACATTCTCCGAATTGACCCAGATCATGCCCGCGTCCAGCGCATCGGTGAAGCGGAAGGCGCGGGTCACATCAGAGGTCCAGAGATAGCCGGTCAGGCCATATTGCGTGTCGTTGGCGAGCGCCAGCGCGTCCGCCTCGTCCTTGAAGGCGATGGCCGTCAGCACCGGCCCGAAAATTTCTTCCTGGGCAATGCGCATCTTGTTGGTGGCGCCGGTGAACAGTGTCGGGCTGACATAACAGCCGCCGCCCGGTCCGGCGAACTTGCCGCCGCCGGCGGCAACCACAGCACCCTCCGATTTGCCGATTTCGATATAGGACAGCACCTTTTCCTCGTGCACCGGATGGATCAGCGGGCCGACCACCGTTTTCGGGTCCAGCGGATGACCGATCTTGATGCGCTTTGCCTTCTCCGCCACCAGATCGGTGAATCGGTCATAGACCGAGGCTTCGACCAGCAGTCGCGACGACGAGGTGCAGCGTTCGCCATTGAGCGAGTAGATCATGAACACCGCCGCGTCCGCCGCGCGCTCGAGGTCGGCATCGGCGAAGACGATCACCGGGTTCTTGCCGCCCAACTCGAAATGCACCCGCTTCAACGTGTCGGCACCCTGGCGCATGATCATCGAACCGGTGCGGCTTTCGCCGACAAAGCCGATCGCCTTGATGTCGGGGTGTTCGGTCAGCGCCTTGCCGGCGCTTTCTCCGAGCCCGTTGATCAGGTTCCAGACGCCTTTCGGCAGGCCGGCCTCCTCGGCGATCTCGACCAGCAGCCGCGCCGTCAACGGCGAGAATTCAGCCGGCTTATGAACCACGGTGCAGCCGGCGGCCAATGCCGGAGCAATCTTCCAGGTCGAAAGCATGAACGGCGTGTTCCACGGCGTGATGATGCCGACCGGGCCGATCGGCACGCGCGTCGTGATGTTGACCTGGCCAGTCGTGCGCAGCGTCTCGCCGTCGCGCGCTTCCGGCGCGCGGTCGGCGAAGAAGCGGAAATTCTCGGCACCGCGCAGTGCCGCCTTGGCCATGAACTTCAGCGCCTGGCCGGTGTCCAAGCACTCGACGAAAGCGATCTCCTCGGCGCGCGCCTCGATGGCGTCCGCGATTTTGTGCAGCAGCTTCTTGCGTGTCTCGCCCGGCATGGCGGCCCAGGCCGGGAATGCCGCCTTCGCCGCCTTGGCGGCGCGGTCGATGTCGGCGGCACTGCCGCGCGCGACCTTGGCCAGCGACTTGAGATCGACAGGAGACAGGGTCTCGAAAGTCGAGCCGTCGACGGCCGGCACCGCCTCGCCGCCGATCTGGTTGAGCACGCCATCGCGCTTGAACCGAGCCAGATAGGCCTCGGCCTTTTTCAGATTGCCTTCGAGATCGGACATGTCAGTCTTCCGTCACTTGCCGCGCAGCCGCGGGTGGATTGCATTCTTCTTCCAGCTCAGCACCGGATCGATTTCCCTGATCTCCAGCGACAGAGCGAAATGCGGGGTCTCGAACAAAGTGGCCAGATATTGGCTCACCGCCGTGAACACGGCTTCGCCGGTCCGCTTCTTGTCCTCGGCGCTGCGGCCGGTGCCGATGCGAAACGACATGTCGAGAAAGGCGTTTTCCGGCAGATCGTCGGCAATGGCATAGGCGTCTGCGCGAAAGGCCCGCACGCGCACCGCACCGGTCTCGAACAGCCCGGTGTCCAGCACGGTACGCAACACCAGTGCGCACAATTCGCCCATATCGACCTTGGCATCGAGATTGGCCGAATACTCGATGGAGAAGTGAGGCACGACGTTTCGTTCCCAGATCTTGCTTTGTTGTAGTTAACGCGTTAATTACATGGGGTATCGTCGAAGTCAAGTCTTGCATCAGGCTTGAGGCGACGATACGGGATGAAAAGGTCGGGTTTTGGCGTTGTCCATAGGGGTTGAACCCGACTAACAATCGCAATCGCGGGGACGCTGCGTCTTGCTGCCTGAAAACACTCGTCGTTCCCTGCCAATGGCGCTGCTTCACGCCCGCGAAGCGGTGATGGCGCGCTTTCGCCCCATGCTCGCCGCGCATGACGTGACCGAACAGCAATGGCGCGTGCTGCGCGTGCTGAGCGAAGCCGGCTCGGTCGAGGCGACCGAGCTTGCCGACCGCGCCTCGGTGCTGCCGCCCAGCCTGACGCGCATCATCAAGGCGCTCGAAGGCCGAAAATTCATCACCCGCAACAAGGCCGAAGGCGACGGCCGCCGCGTCATCCTGACCATCGCGCCGGCCGGATCCGCTTTGATCGACGCCTTGTCGCCAGAGCGCCGCGTCATCTACGACGACATTGAACAGCGGTTTGGCCACGAGAAGTTGGAGCAACTGCTCGATCTCCTGGAGACGCTGATCGACGGCGAGAGCTGAGGCTCACCCGCCAAAACTCCCCAGTCGTGTTGGCTGCGTATAATTGCGGTCGACATAGAGCAGGGCCGAGCCGCCGCTGCCGTGCCTGACATCGATGACGCGGCCGATCATCACATTGTGCGTACCGACGATGTGCACGTCCTCGATCTCGCAATCGAAATTGACGATCGCGTCCGACAGTGCCGGCGTGCCAGAGGTCAGCGTCTGCCAGCGCGCCGCCGAATAGCGGGCTTCCATGTCCCTTGTCGCGCCGGCGAACTTTCCCGCCAGGTGCATATGGTCATGGGTCAGCACGTTGACGCAGAAACGCCGGTTGGCGAGGAACATGGCGGCCTGCGTCGAACGGCCGTTCATGCACACCAGGAGCGTCGGCGGTTCGTCGGAAACGCTGCACATGGCGGTGGCGGTGAAGCCACCGCGCCCCGCCGGTCCATCCGTCGTGACGATGTTGACCGGCGCGCAGACCCTTGCCATGGCGTCTCGGAAATCGGCTTTCGAAATCTGCGTGGCCATCTGAGTTTACCCAGCCGGTGAAGCAAGCGGATTGAGCCAGGTGTCGCCTGTCCAGCCATTCTCGTCATAGTCGGCCATGCAGGTGTCGACGAGTTCCTCCATCGCCTTCAGCCGGCCGCCGCGTTCAGCACCCTTCAGCACCTGCAGCCGCACCTCTTCCGGCGCGCCGGCATAGTTGAGTTCGTAGAGCGCGTGGCGGCCGCCGAACTCGGTGCCGGTCGCGTCCCACAACAGCTTCATGATCTTGATGCGCTCGATATGGCCCATATCGTTGGAGCCGCGCACATATTGCGCCAGGTACTTGTTGATCTCCGGATTGTTGAAGTCGCGGACCGACGACGGCAGGTAGATCAGGCCGGACGCAATCACCCGGCGCACCGTGTCGATGACGCGCGGATAGGCCTCCGACATGAAGGTGCGGTAGGCCAATGCTGCTTCCAGGTTAGGCAACACCGCGCCATTCGCCCATGGGATCGGGTTGTAGGCCATGGCGTTGGAAAAGCTCCAGAACATGTGCCTGAGTGCAATGACCTCGCCAAGTGCCGCCTGGTTGCCACGGAAGGCATCGCCGCCGGTGGCGCGCAGTGCCTTGGCCAGCAGGCCGGCGAGGAAGTCGAGCTTGACGGCAAAGCGCGTGCAGCCCTGGAAACAATAGCCGTGCATGAAACCCGACGCCGGATGGAAGGACAGGATTTTCTGCGCGTCGCGTAGCACCAGCACGTCCTCCCAGGGGATGAAGACATTGTCGAGCACCAGGATCGCGTCGTTCTCGTCGAAGCGTGACGACAAGGGGTAATCGAAAGGTGCCGCCACCGTGTTGGCCGTCTGCTCGTAGGAGACGCGGCAGAACATCTTTATCCCCGGCGCGTTCATCGGCACGATGAACATCACCGACAACGACGGATCCTCGGTGACCGTCGCCGAGCTCTGCGCCAGGAAATTGTAGTGGGTCAGCGCCGAGGACGTCGCCACCACCTTGGCGCCGGAGACATAGATGCCGGCATCCGTCTCCTTGGTGATGTGGACGAAGACGTCCTTCACCTGCTCGGCCGGCTTGTGGCGGTCGATCGGCGGGTTGACGATGGCGTGGTTCATGAACAGCACCGCTTCCTGGGCTCTGCTGTGCCAGGCAAGCGCATTGTCTTTGAACGGCCCGTACCAGTCGGCATTGGCGCCAAGCGTGTTCATCAGCGCCGCCTTGTAGTCTGGCGTGCGCCCCATCCAGCCATACGACATGCGCGACCACTCGGCGATTGCTGTCTGCTGGGCCGCGAGTTCGCCGGAGGATTTGGCGACGCGGAAATATTTGTGGGTGTAGCCGCCCGAGCCGGTGTCGGTGGCCGAGGTCAGCACCTCCCGCCGTTTCGGATCATGAAGCGCATCGTAAAGCCGCGCCAGCGACCGCGCCGAATTGCGCATCGCCGGGTGCGTGGTGACGTCGGCGATGCGTTCGCCGTTGATATAAACCTCGCGGCCGTCGCGCAGGCTCTCCAGATATTCAGCGCCGGTGAACGGGCGCGCTTTGTCGGCACGATAATCTTCTGACCGCATGATGTTCCTCCGCTGATAACGCCGATCCTAGCGCTCGGGCGGCGGATCGGTTATGGACGGAACGGCAAAACCGATTGGACTTTTTCCGGTTCCATGAGTCAGAGTTCCATTCCCGACTTCTTCGTCTATGGCGAGCCGGTTCGCCCGCTCGATGTCGGCTTCCTGCATGTCGAGACAGTGTTGGCACGAGGCAGCATTCATCATGGTCAGGTTGCCGCGCACAAGCATCCCCAGATGGGTCAGATCACCTACTGGACCAGTGGCTCCGGCACCTATCGTATCGAGGACAGATCCTGGGACTTTTCGGCGCCAGCCGTCAGCTTCGTGCCAAGCACGATCGTGCATGGCTTCTCGATTGGCCCTGGCACCGACGCCATCGTCGTCTCGGTCGCCGACGGTGCGCTCGCGGCGATTGCCGGTCATAGCGTGCTACCGCTGGACAGGCCGGTCTTCGCGGACGGCCTGCCGCATCACGCCGCCTGGCAAAGGCTGGCGGCGGTGCTGGAGATGATCGCCGCCGAATACGCCGAGGCGCAGGCCGGCAACGACAAGGTCCTGCCGTCGCTGATCGCCGTCGCGCTCTCCCACATCGCGCGCCTCGCACCGGCGCCCATTGCCGCCGCACCGTCTTCCGATGCGTCGCTGGCCATGGGCTTGCGCCGGCTCGTCGACGCGCATTTCCGCGACAACTGGCCTGTCGATCGCTATGTCGAGACGTTGGCCACGACGCCGCATCTTCTCGACAAGGCCAGCCGCGCGGTGCTGGGCAGCGGCGTCAAGCGGGTCGTCGGCGAGCGACGGCTGCTGGAAGCCAAGCGGCTGCTGCTGTTCACCGTGCGCACGGTTGAGGACATCACCTACGAGATCGGCTTCGATGATCCGGCCTATTTTTCCAGGTTCTTTCGTGAGCGGGTCGGCGAAGCACCCGCCTCCTGGCGTAGGAAACAGCTGCAGCAGGGTTAAAGTGGGGACTCACTTTCCCGCTTGACTGACCAGCCGGACCGAATACGCTAAGGCAAAATACCGGCTCTGATCGCCGGGCGGCAAATATGCCTCGTATGCCTCGCCCTTGCGGCGCTGGCTGCGGGGCATTGTCATTTCTGGGGTTCTGCTTGAAACGGCGCATCGAGATCGGCATCCTCTATTCCCGCTCGGGGAGCTATCAGCTCGTCTCCGATGCGTGCCGCGTGGGCGCCATGCGCGCCATCGCCGACATCAATGCCGATCGGAGCTACGGCATCGAACTGGTGCCGGTCGAACGCGATCCGCAGAGCAATGCCGATCGCTACGCGACGCTCTGCGAGGACATCTTCAAGACCAGTAGCGCGCGCCATGTCGTCGGCTGCGTCACCTCCTGGAGCCGCAAGGAGACAATCCCCGTGCTGGAGAAGGCCGGGGGCATGCTCTGGTATGCCTGCCCCTATGAGGGGTTCGAGGCCAACGAGCATGTCGTCTACATGCACGCTTGCCCCAACCAGCACCTGGTGCCGCTGATGGCGCATGTCGTGCCGCGTTTCGGCGCCAACGGCTTCCTGCTCGGCTCGAACTATATCTGGGGCTGGGAAATGAACCGCGTCGCGCGTGACCTGATCGCCGACGGCGGCGGCAAGGTGCTGGGCGAGCGCTATCTGCGCATCGGCGAGACCGATGTGTCGCGTCTGATCGCCGAAATCCGCGCCACACGGCCGAACTTCATCCTCAACAATCTGATCGGCACCTCGTCCTACGCCTTTCTGGCCGCCTATCAGGACCTGGGCAACGAGGATCCGGCCTTCCGTCCGGAAACCTGCCCTGTCATCTCCTGCAACCTCACAGAGGGTGAACTGCCGGCGATTGGTGAAACCGGGAAGGGCCATTTGTCGGTTGGGCCTTATTTCGCGCCGCGGCCGGCGGCCTTCGCCTCATCCTTCGAGGCCTCCGCCTATGCCTCGGTGCAGGTGATGGCCGATGTGCTGTCGCGCGATGCCGAAGCTGGTCCGGCGGCGTTTTCGAAAGCGTTCGCCGAGCGGCGCTTTTCGACCCGGCTCGGGCCGATCGCCATCGACGCCCACTCTCAACACGCGACACTGCCGGTCATCATCGGCCGGATCGCCGACGGCTTTTTCGAAGTCGTCAGCCGCGAGGATGAGGTCGCACCGGACCCCTATCTGTCGCGCTACGACCCCGCCAGGACATTCGGCCGTCCGCGCCTGAGGGTGGTGTCGTGACCAGGACCTCGCGTATCCCCAATCTTGGTGGCGCCAGGGCCTTTATCCTGCATCGCCCGCATCCGACGGTGCAGGCCATCACACGACAATTGTCGGCCATCGGCCTGATCGCGCAGGACTGCTGGCCGGAACTGCCACCCGAGGTGCTGGCGGCTGATTTCGTCTTTTTCGACGCCGATCTCGGCTTCGACGAGCAATTTCCGTGGAAGCCGGGCGAAGCGCCGATGCCGCTGGTGGCGCTGATCGGCTCCGAGGCACCCGGCCGCATTGAATGGTCATTGTCGCACAATGCCGACGCGCAACTGTTGAAGCCGGTTGGCAATGCCGGCGTCTACAGCGCACTGCTGATCGCCCGCCAAAGTTTCGAGGCACGAAGACACTTAGCCGGCGAAATTGCCGCGCTGCGCCAGCGCGTCGCCGAACGCCAGACCATCGTGCGCGCGGTGGCGGCACTGTCGAAAGGGTCGGATGACGAGCGCGCCTACGCGCAGCTGCGCTCGCTGGCGATGAGCTGGCAGATCAGCGTCGAGGATGCCGCGCGGCGGATTGTGGCCATGACAAGTGAAGAAGCAACGGGTGAGGAAGGCGGCGATGACCAGTCCCATCGCGCCTGATCTCATCGAGCCTGCGCGCATGCCGGCCAAGCCGCGCGCCGGCGTCTGGCGGCGGCTGGTCAAACGCCGTCTGGCGCTGCTCGGCCTGGTGATTGTCGCCATCGTCGTCGCCGGCGCCGTGCTGGCGCCATGGCTGACCGGCTATGATCCCAACGAGCAGATGTTCGACGGCCTGACCATCGAGGGCTCGCCCTTGCCGCCGAATGCCAAATTCTGGCTCGGCACCGACCTGCTCGGCCGCGACCTGTTGACCCGCATCCTCTATGGCGCCCGCACCTCGCTGATCATCGGTATCGTCGCCAATGGCGTGGCGCTGTTCATCGGCACGCTGGTCGGGGTCACCGCGGGTTATTTCCGCGGCTGGATCGGCAGCGCGCTGATGCGCTTCACCGATTTGATGATGGCTTTCCCGGCGCTGCTGCTCGCCATCTGCCTGGCGGCGGTTTTCCAGCCTAGCCTGTGGATCGTCGCCATGGTCATCGCTCTGGTCAACTGGGTGCAAACCGCGCGCGTCATTTACACCGAGACGTCCTCGCTGGCCGAGCGCGAGTTCATTGACGCCGAACGCACCATCGGGGCGAGTGCACCGCGCATCCTGTTTCGCCACATCCTGCCGCATCTCCTTCCGACCATCATCGTCTGGGGCACGCTCGGCATTTCGACCACGGTGCTGCTTGAGGCGACGCTCTCCTTCCTCGGCATCGGCGTGCAGCCGCCGACCGCCTCCTGGGGCAACATCATCTTCGAGAACCAGACCTATTTTCAGGCAGCACCCTGGCTGGTGTTCTTCCCAGGTGCCGCGATCCTGGCATTGGCGCTGGCCTTCAACCTGATCGGCGATGCGCTGCGCGACATCCTCGATCCGACGCAAAGGGGCCGGGCATGATCGCCTATCTCGGCCGCCGCCTCATCCAGTCGCTGCTCATCCTGCTCGGCGTATCGCTGATCACGTTTGCGCTGCTTTATCTCCTGCCCGCCGATCCGGTGCGCCAGATCGCCGGCCGCAGCGCCACGCCGCAGACGGTCGAGAACATCCGCCAGCAACTCGGCCTCGACCAGCCCTTTATCGTCCAGTACTGGCGCTACCTGACGAAGCTCATCAGCGGTGATCTCGGCCGCTCCTATATCCAGCGATCCGAAGTCACCGAGCTCATCGTCTCGCGACTGCCGGCCAGCCTGCTTTTGATGGTCGGCGCCATCCTCTGCGAACTGCTGATCGGGCTCTCGATGGGCCTGATCGCCGCCGTCAAGCGCGGTACCGCCATCGACCAGACGCTGATGGTCGCGTCCTTCGTCGGCGTTTCGGCGCCGCAATTCGTCGTCGGCCTGTTGCTGCTCTATGTCTTTGCCGTGCGGCTGAGCTGGTTTCCGATCGGCGGCTATGGCACCTGGCGACATCTGGTGCTGCCCTCGCTGACCATGGGAATCCTCGGCGCCGGCTGGTACGCCCGCATGATGCGCTCGTCGATGATCGACGTGCTGCGCCAGGACTATGTCCGCACCGCCCGGGCCAAGGGCCTGGCACGCGGTACCATCATCTTCCGCCACGCATTGCCCAACGCCATCCTGCCCGTCATCGCCATGATCGGCATCGACATCGGCATCTTCATGGGCGGCATCGTCGTCGTCGAAAGCGTGTTCGGCTGGCCCGGCATCGGGCAACTCGCCTGGCAAGCCATTCAGCGCGTCGACATTCCGATCATCATGGGCGTCACGCTGGTCTCAGCCTTCGCCATCGTGCTCGGCAACCTGCTCGCCGACATCATCGCACCGTTCATTGATCCACGAATCAAGCTCAGATGAAACCAAGAAAACAAACAGAGAAAGGGAACATAACAATGAAAAAGTTTCTCGCATCGACCGTCGCGGCGTCAGCGCTGGCGCTGATGCTTGGCATGGCAAGCGCCCGCGCCGAAGACACCATCGATCCCAACGCCAAGCAGGGCGGGGAGATCATCGCCACCTACAAGGATGACGTCACCACGCTCGACCCCGCCATCGGCTATGACTGGCAGAACTGGTCGATGATCAAGAGCCTGTTCGACGGGTTGATGGATTACGAACCGGGCAC
Source organism: Mesorhizobium loti CJ3sym (assembly GCF_000472785.1). Taxonomy (GTDB): domain Bacteria; phylum Pseudomonadota; class Alphaproteobacteria; order Rhizobiales; family Rhizobiaceae; genus Mesorhizobium; species Mesorhizobium loti_E. The sequence continues at coordinate 133,502 of NZ_AXAL01000016.1, read as the reverse complement.
GACCAAGCTGAAGCCAGACCTTGCCGAGAGCTACGAGATTTCGCCGGACGGCAAGACCTTCACCTTCAAGCTGCGCCACGGCGTGAAATTCCACAATGGCCGCGAGATGACGGCCGACGACGTGAAATATTCGCTCGACCGCGTCACCAACCCGAAGACCCAAAGCCCGGGCGCTGGCTTCTTCGGCTCGATCAAGGGTTATGACGATGTCGCGGCCGGCAAGGCGGACAGCCTCGCGGGTGTCACTGTCGTCGACCCCTATACCGTCAAGTTCGAGTTAAGCCGCCCCGACGCCACCTTCCTCCATGTCATGGCCATCAATTTCTCGCATGTCGTGCCGAAGGAAGAGGTGGAGAAATACGGCGCCGATTTCGGCAAGCATCCGGTCGGCACCGGTGCCTTCAAGCTGGCCGAATGGACGCTTGGCCAGCGCATCGTGTTCGTGCGCAATCCGGACTATTGGCACAAGGGCCTGCCGCATCTCGACAAGATCACTTTCGAGGTCGGCCAGGAGCCGATCGTAGCCCTGCTGCGCCTGCAGAAGGGCGAGATCGACCTGCCCCTCGACGGCATTCCGCCAGCAAAATTCCAGGAGGTGATGTCCGACCCCGAACAAAAGGCGCGCGTCGTAGAAGGCGGCCAGTTGCACACCGGCTACATCACCATGAACACCACCATGGCGCCCTTCGACAATGTGAAGGTGCGCCAGGCCGTCAACATGGCAATCAACAAGGCGCGCATCATCCAGATCATCAATGGCCGTGCCGTTCCCGCCAACCAGCCGCTGCCGCCGTCAATGCCAGCCTACGACAAGGCCTTCACGGGCTATCCCTATGACGTTGCCAAGGCCAAGGCGCTGCTTGCCGAGGCCGGCCACCCCGATGGCTTCGACACCCAGCTGTTTGCCATGAACACCGATCCCAACCCGCGCATCGCCCAGGCCATCCAGCAGGACCTGGCTGCCATCGGCATCAAGGCCAGCATCCAGGCACTGGCCCAGGCCAACGTCATCGCCGCCGGTGGCGACAAGGCAGGCGCACCGATGATCTGGTCCGGCGGCATGGGCTGGATCGCGGATTTCCCCGATCCCTCGAACTTCTACGGTCCGATCCTTGGCTGCGCCGGTGCCGTTCCCGGCGGCTGGAACTGGTCGTGGTATTGCAACAAGGATCTCGATGCCAAGGCCGCCGAAGCCGACTCGATCGTTGATCCGGCGAAGTCCGATGAGCGCTATAAAATGTGGAGCGACATCTATGCCAAGATCATGGCGGACGCGCCCTGGGCGCCGGTCTTCAACGAGCAGCGCTTCACCATGAAATCCGCGCGCATGGGCGGCGCCGACAATCTCTATGTCGACCCGGTCCACGTTCCGATCAACTATGACAATGTGTACGTAAAAGATGTGCAATAGCTGCGACTACACCATCCACGGACGTCACCACCATTTCGGCTGGGACAATTCGTTTGTCCCGGCCGAGCGCGTGGCGCCCGGCTCGACCATCGAATTCCAGTGCCTGGATTCCTCCGGCGGCCAATTGAAGGCCGACAGCACGGTCGCCGATATCGCCAAGCTGGACTTCGGCCAGATCAATCCGGTGACCGGGCCGATCTTCGTAGAGGGTGCGGAGCCCGGCGATGCGCTCAAGGTGACGATCGAGCTGTTCAAACCGTCCGGCTTCGGCTGGACGGCGAACATTCCGGGTTTCGGCCTGCTTGCCGATGACTTCAAGCAGCCGGCGCTGAACATCTGGAAATACGACGCCGCCTCGCTCGAGCCGGCGCTGTTCGGCAAGAATGCCCGTGTGCCGCTGAAACCCTTTGCCGGCACCATCGGCAACGCGCCGGCTGAGATGGGTCATCATTCGGTGGTGCCGCCGAGACGCGTCGGCGGCAATCTCGACATCCGCGATCTCGCCGCTGGCACCACGCTGTACCTGCCGGTGGAAGTGGCGGGCGCGCTATTTTCGGTCGGTGATACCCATGCCGCGCAAGGCGACGGAGAGGTCTGCGGGACGGCGATCGAAAGCCCAATGGACGTCGTGCTCAAGCTCGATCTGGTCAAGGACGCCAGGCTGAAGACGCCACGCTTCACCACCTCCGGCCCGGTGACACGTCACCTAGACGCCAAGGGCTATGAGGTGACGACCGGTGTCGGTCCGGACCTGATGGCCGGCGCCAAAGAAGCAGTTGCGCAGATGGTCGATCTGCTCGCCGGCCGCTACAAGATTGACCCGGTCGAGGCCTATATGCTGGCCTCGGTCTGTGGCGATCTCCGCATCAGCGAGATCGTCGACATGCCGAACTGGGTGGTCTCGTTCTACTTCCCGCGCTGCGTGTTTGAATGAACGCAGGCGTGGCCAGGAAGCGGACCGGGGCGGCTGCCCCGGTCGCGGCGGGACCGGTGCTCGACATCGCCAACCTCTCCGTCAGCGTGCGCGGCGAGGAGGGCGAACGCGAGGTCGTCTCCAACCTGTCGCTGACGCTGGCGCGCGGCGAAACGCTCTGCATTGCCGGCGAATCCGGCTCCGGCAAATCGATGACAGCGCTGGCGATCATGCAACTCCTGCCGCAGCCTGCGGCCCGCATATTATCCGGTAAGATTCGTCTCGGCGATACCGACCTGGCGACGCTTGACGAGCGCCGGATGCGGCGCATTCGCGGCGACCGCATCGCCATGATCTTCCAGGAGCCGATGACCTCGCTCAACCCGGTGCTGTCGATCGGCCGGCAGCTGACCGAATCGATCGAGGCGCATACCAGCCTCTCGCAGGCCGAAGCCCGCCAGCGCGCCATCGAGGCGCTGAAGGCGGTACGCATTTCGGAAGCCGAAAGCCGGCTAAAGCAGTTTCCGCACGAACTGTCCGGCGGTATGCGCCAGCGGGTGATGATCGCCATGGCGCTGGCGCTCGAACCCGACGTGCTGATCGCCGACGAGCCGACGACGGCACTCGACGTCACCGTGCAGGGCGAGGTGCTGGAGCTCTTACGCGACCTGCAGCGCCAGCACGGCACCAGCGTCATCCTCATCACCCACGACATGGGCGTGGTCGCCGAAATGGCCGATCGCGTTATCATCATGCGGCACGGACGCATGGTCGAGGAGGGCAAGACATCAGACATTTTTGCCCGGCCGCAAGCCGACTACACGCGCGAACTGCTGGCCGCCGTGCCGCGCATCGGCAGCGGTGTCGGCCGCCAGCCATCCAGAGAGGTCGAGACGGCAACGCCGGCCAATGTCGCTGACGTCAAAGACCTGCAGGTCCGCTTCGATCTGCATGGTGGGTTCTTCGGCCGGGTCACCCGCCGCGTTCATGCCGTCGAGGGCGTCAGCTTCTCCATCGCACCCAACGAGACACTGGCGCTGGTTGGCGAATCCGGCTGCGGCAAGTCGACCACCGCCAAGGCATTGGCCGGGCTGGTGCCATACAGCGGCGACATCGTCATTGGCGGGCGCAATCTGGCAGGCCTCGGCCGCGACGAGCGCAAGGCCGTGCGCCGCGACGTGCAGATGATTTTTCAGGACCCCTTCGCCTCGCTCGACCCGCGCATGCGCGTCGGCGACCTCGTCGCCGAGCCGCTGGTGATCCACGGCATCGCCTCGAGGGAAGAGCGCGGCCAGCGTGTCGCGGCGCTGTTCGAGCGGGTTGGCCTGTCGGCCGACCAGATGGAGCTTTACCCGCACGAATTCTCCGGCGGCCAGCGCCAGCGCGTCTGCATCGCCCGCGCGCTCGCCTTGCGGCCAAAGCTGATCATCGCCGATGAAAGCGTCTCCGCGCTCGATGTCTCGGTGCAGGCGCGCGTGCTTGATTTGTTGAAGGAGTTGCAGCGTGAATTCGGCGTCGCCTATCTCTTCATCTCGCATGACATGGCGGTGGTCGAAAACATCTCCGACCGCGTCGCCGTCATGTATCTCGGCCAGATCGTCGAGATGGGCACCCGCGACCAGGTTTTTTCCAACCCGCGCCATCCCTACACCAGGCGCCTGATTGAAGCCGTGCCGGTGCCCGATCCGGCGCAGCGAAGAAGCCGCTTCGCCCGCCTCGACCAGGAGATCCCGAGCGCCACCCGAAAGATCGGCGAGGCGCCGCTGAAGCTGGCATTGCAGGATGTCGGCAACGGCCATCTCGTCGCTGCCGGCAACTGAATCAGCTGCAGCCGCATCGGATCGCTTCGCCAGCTCACGCAGCCGAGGAACTGCTCTGTGGGGTTCTCGCGGGGAACTTGCCCAGGTTGCTGAGCGAATAGAAGCTTTCCATCTCTTCGGCCGGGCGCCCCGGGAAGAGCTGGTTCCAGAGCTGTACGACATGTTCGGCCATTTTCAACCTGATGGCCAAATCCGTCCCGTATGTATGCAGCACATGCTGGTGGATCATCTGCCGCGTGCGCGGCATCTTCGCGACACTGACCGTCGACGAAAACCTGGTCCTGCCGCCGGTCGTCGCCGAGGGCGGCATGAGCGTCGCGGAGATATTCGATCTCTTCCCCAATCTGAAGGAGCGACGCAACAGTCCCGGCACCAGGCTGTCGGGCGGCGAACAGCAGATTCTGGCGATCGCGCGCATGCTGCGGACCGGCGTGAAGATGCTGCTTCTCTACGAGCCAACCGAGGGGCTGGCTCCCGTCATCGTGCAGCGCATCGGTGAGTTGCTGGTGACGCTGAAAAAGCGCGGCCTGACGATCCTTCTGGTCGAGCAGAATTTCCGCTTCGCCAGCCGTGTCGCCGATCGTTTCTGCCTGATGGAGAACGGCAAGGTCGTCGCCGGATTTCCGACCGGCGAACTGGCTGACCGCATGACGCATCTCCACGACGTTCTGGGTGTATGAGGGCGCCATGACGATGATCTTCGGAATCCCCGTCCAGGCACTGCTCGGCCAGTTGCTGGTCGGACTGATCAATGGCTCGTTCTATGCCATGCTGAGCCTGGGTCTGGCCGTCATATTCGGCCTGCTGCGCGTCATCAATTTCGCCCATGGCGCCCAGTATATGCTCGGCGCCTTCACAGGCTATCTCCTGGTCACCTATCTCGGCATCGGCTATTGGCCCGCTCTGATCCTTGCGCCGCTGATCGTCGGCCTCTTCGGCATGGTGGTCGAGCGCCTGGCATTGTCGCGGCTTTACGATACCGATCCGCTCTACGGCCTGCTCTTCACCTTCGGCCTCGCGCTCGTGCTCGAAGGCATATTCCGCTACTGTTACGGCGTGTCGGGAAATCCCTACGCCGTGCCGTCGCTGCTTTCGGGCGGCACCAATCTGGGCTTCATGTTCCTGCCCAATTATCGCGGCTGGGTTGTCATAGCCTCGCTGATCGTCTGCTTCGGAACCTGGGTGCTGATCGAGAAGACCAGGCTCGGTTCCTATCTGCGCGCGGCAACCGAGAACCCCCGTCTTGTCTAGGCCTTCGGCGTCAACGTGCCGTTGCTGCTGACCCTGACCTACGGCCTCGGCTCCGCCCTTGCCGGGCTTGCCGGAATTCTGGCAGCCCCGATCTATCAGGTGAGCCCGCTGATGGGATCGGATCTCATCATCGTCGTCTTCGCTGTGGTGGTGATCGGCGGTATGGGGTCGATCCTTGGCGCGATCGTCACCGGCTACGCGCTTGGCCTCGCCGAGGGCCTGACCAAGGTCTTCTACCCCGAGGCTTCCAACCTCGTGGTCTTCGTCATCATGGCGATGGTACTTCTGGTCCGGCCGGCCGGCCTGTTTGGAAGGGACATCTGACATGTCGGAACTGTCGCTTCGCGAGACGTCAGCCAGAACCCAGGGCTGGCTTGAATGGACGCTGGTCGGGCTCGGCATAGCGGCGCTGCTGGTGGCGCCTTTCCTGGTCTATCCGATCTTCCTGATGAAGATGCTTTGCTTCGCGCTGTTCGCCTGCGCGTTCAATCTCCTGCTCGGCTATACCGGCCTGCTGTCTTTCGGCCACGCCACCTTCTTTGGCGGCGCCGCCTACTTCACCGCGCATGACGTCAAGGTGTGGGGCTGGCTGCCGGAAGCCGGTATCCTGCTCGGCATGACGGGCGCGGCCCTGCTCGGCCTTGTCATGGGCTTTTTCGCCATTCGCCGGCAAGGCATCTATTTCGCCATGATCACCTTGGCGCTGTCTCAGATGTTCTTCTTCTTCTGCGTGCAGGCGCCCTTCACGCAAGGCGAGGACGGCATCCAGGGCGTGCCACGCGGCATGCTGCTTGGGGTTCTGGATCTGAACGTCTCGCTGAACATGTATTATTTCGTGCTGGCGGTGGTCCTGATCGGCGTCTTCGCCATCTGGCGCATCGTCAATTCGCCCTTCGGCATGATCCTGCGCTCGATCCGCGAAAACGAGAATCGCGCCATTTCGCTGGGCTATTCCGTCGCCAACTACAAGCTCGGCGCCTTTGTCATGTCGGCGGCGCTGGCCGGGCTGGCCGGCTCCCTCAAGGCGATCGTTTTCCAGTTCGCCACGCTGACCGACGTCACCTGGCAGATGTCGGGCGAGGTGATCCTGATGACGCTGCTCGGCGGCATCGGCACGATGGTCGGGCCGATCATCGGCGCCAGCCTCGTCGTCGGCCTGGAAAACACGCTTGCCACTTCGGGTTTCCCGGTGACCATCGCCACCGGGCTGATCTTCATGGTGTGCGTGCTGATCTTCCGGCGCGGCATTGTCGGCGAACTCTATGCGCGGCTTCTCAAGCGGCAGGGAAAGGACTGATCAGTGCCAGATCGACTGCGCGCGATTGAGGTGACCGCCAGGGAAACGAGGCGGCGGTCTCCGTGGGGATGGACGGGTTCACTCATGCGCAATATGGATAGTGATGAGGGCTGCTGTGGCGCTCGGGGGATTTGATCAATGACCGACAACAAGCCAGACGTTACCAAGGATTGGCAAGCGACGCAGGGCCAGAAGTCTTCCGCCACGCGACTTCGCCTTTTCGCCGCACTCTCGTGGATCGTCGCCATTGGTGGTGAGATCTACGGGATTATCCTGCTTCGCCAGAACAAGTTCGACCAGGGACACCTGCCGCTGATCATCGGCCTTCTGGTTGGCATCGCGATTTTCGCAATCGCCGGCAACTTGCTGTGGAAGGCGGCCAACAGGCATGATCCGGCCCGTGCATCCGACACGGCCAGTTTCTTCTTCCAAAACCAGCTTGGCGCCATCATCACGCTGATTGCCTTCCTCCCGCTGGTTTTCCTGATCCTCTCCGACAAGAACATGGATCCGCAGACCAAGAAGATTGCCGGCGGCCTCGGTGCTGTACTGGCCGTGGTCGCCGCGATAACGGGGGTCAGTCTCAAACCCCCGTCGGTCGAACAGTACACCCAGGACATGAACGCATGCGCTGCCCAGATCAAGTCGGGCCAGCCCACCACCGCCTGTTCGCCCGACGTCGCCGCGCAGGCGCAGGCGATCGCGACGGACTCGGCCGCGGTGACAGCGGCGACGCAGGACGCGAGCCACCCCGCCGGTCAGGATGTCGTCTACTGGATCGCACCCGAAAACGGAGCCAAGAAGTCCTCGGAGCCGCATGTCTTCCACCTCTGCGCTGGCGTCAGTCCGCTGAAGGACAAGACCGTGAACAGCGGCTCTGTGACCGAGGCCTACGCACAGAACGCCATCCGCATCACCAAGCAGATCGATATGGAACAGAAGCAGTGCGGGTTTACCGCCAAAGCCAGCACCAACTGAAACGCCCGCGATCGTCGGCGCCTGCAGCATCATGGTGCCGGCTAGCGCCCGGGGTGCCTTTGTAGGCATGTAGTCCGTCCGCCTCTGGCGGGCGGGCACAAGAACGCGGTGTGACTGCCCAGAATCGAGTGATTGCACTGTAAGCTGCTGAAATCCTTAACGCGATTTTCACTTCGCTAGCCTAGCCACTTGGCACTATGAGGCATTCCAAGCAGCCTGTTCCAGGGTCCGCCCCTCAGGGGCAGGGTGAATCCGTGGACGCCGGGATTCTCCGGGATCAGTTGGCTGATCTGCGGACCGGGATCTTCATTTCGATGCCTATCGGCACGATCCTCTCGGCCCTGATCTTGGCCGTGCAGATGCTTTCGGGCGGCGGGTTTGCGGCGGTGCTGTGGTTTGCCGCGGTCGGCACGATAAATTGCGCACGCATAGCACTTGCTCTCTCCCAATCAGGCACGGCCGAGAGCAGGCTGAGGCCGGCGGGTGCACGGCTTTCTTCCTATGGGATGCTGGCCCTGGCGTCGGGCATCGCCTGGTCTTTTCTGGCAGTGCTGACCGATGGATACACCACGCCCCAGGCGCCGATCTATCTGATCGTTCTCGCCGGCGCGTCGGCCGGTTCGGTCACCTACGGAACCTCATACGCGCCGTCCTCGATCAACTTCATGACACTGCCGCTCTTGATCACCATCGGATGCCTCTCAGCAAAAGGCGGTATCGAAAATTATATTCTGGCTTTCACGGTCCTGCTCTTTCTCGCTGGAATGATCCGCAGCGCGCTTCTCGGACAGGCCCGCTTCCGCGAGGCAAGCCGCCTCAAATACGAGGCGAAGGAATTCGCCACCGAGATGGAACGAAACTCCAGGCGGGATCCGCTGACGAATTTGCTCAACCGCTACGGGCTTGAGCAGGCTATCCGCCAGCTCGGACTTACCGGCGGTCCGTTCGTGGCCATGCTGATCGACCTGGACGGCTTCAAATCCGTCAACGACACCTATGGACACAATATCGGCGATGACCTGCTGGTCAGGGTTGCGCGCAGAATAGAAAACCATGCGCCGCCAGGGGCAACCATTTCGCGCATCGGCGGTGACGAGTTCGTGCTGCTCTTTCCAGCCAGCAGATCCGTGCCGTCGATCAACGAACTTGCATCCTCGATCATCGCGGCCATCGCGAACCCGGATCCGGCGTTGAATTCGGTGCGCGTCGGCGCTTCGATCGGTATCTATGCAGCAGAGCGACCACAATTGACGGAGATGCTGCTGCGGACGGACTTCGCGCTTTATGCGGCCAAGCGCAGCGGCAGGAACCAATACTGTCTCTTCAATGCCGAACTAGACCGCGGCCTCGAACGCAAGCACTGCATTGAGCGCGATCTGCGCGGAGCCATCGAAACAGGCACTCTTTGCTCATGGTTCCAGTCGATGGTGCGCCTGGATACGGATGCAATCGTCGGCTTCGAGGCGCTGCTGCGGTGGCAACATCCGGCTCATGGACCCATTTCGCCGCCTGAGATCGTCACCGCGGCGCGTGAAACCGGGCTGCTTTCCCTGTTGACGGAAACGGTGTTTCTCAACTGCTGCGCCATGATTGAAGAGCTGGTGAGAAACGGGCGCCAGCATGTTCGGGTCGCCATGAATCTGTCGCCACGCGAGCTCGAGGCAGGCAATGTCGATGAAATGATACTGGACAGCCTCAAGACGAGGAATGTTCCCGTGGCGATGCTCGAGATAGAGATCACGGAAGAGGCGCCCATGGATCGCGACAGGGTTGACGAAAAGCTGGAACGCCTGGCGGATGCGGGCCTATCGATTGTGCTGGATGATTTCGGCACTGGCTTTTCGACGCTGGTTTCGCTGAAGGACAGCCGAATCCGCAAGATCAAGATCGACAAGGACTTCGTTCGCGATCTCGCCAGCTCCGTGGAGGATCAGGCCCTGGTCAAGGCAGTTATCGATCTCGGGCGAACGCTGGGAATGGAGGTGGTCGCCGAGGGTGTCGAAACCGACGCCGATCGCCTGATCCTGCGGTCGCTTGATTGCATGATCGCGCAGGGCTTTCTCTTCTCGACAGCCCTTCCCATGCAGGATGCGCTGGCCTTCGATGCAGGCCGCTTCGACAACTCTCTCGCGACCTTCCTCGATTCCGCAGCGGCCTTGCCTGGCAAATCCCAGACCGGTAGCGCCGCCTAAGCAACAGCCGCCCGCCGGTTCGTTGCTATGGCTTTTGGAACTTCAGGATGAAGCGATCGCTCTCGCCTATGGCCGCATATTTTGCGTGATCTTGCGCACCGAGCTTGAAGGTTGGCGGCAGCGTCCACACACCGCTCGGATAATCCTTTGTGTCTTTCGGATTGGCATTGACCTCGGAGCTGCCGACGAACTTGAAGCCAGCCGCCTGCGCAAAACCGATGGCAACGTCCTGGCGTACATAGCCGGACTTGGCGAGCGGATCCTGCGGCTCGTCCGGCTTGCCCCGGTGCTCCTCGATCCCAAGGATGCCGCCAGGCTTCAGCGCTTTATAGAAGGCGGCGAAAGCGTCCGCGGTGGTGCCCGCAGCCATCCAATTGTGGATGTTGCGAAAGGTCAGCACGAAATCCGCACTTCCCGGCGGTGCGATGGCATATTTGTCGGCTGCAAATTCAGTGACGGTGACCTTGTCATAGTCGGCTGGCTCGGCGGCAAGCTTGGCTGCCAGGGCGGCATTGTCCTTCTGGACTTCAGCGGAAGGCGAGGCCTTCTCGCCATTTGCCGCGATATAGTGGCCGTTCTGCTTCAGGTAGGGGGCCAGGATCTCGGTCCAATATCCACCCGCGCCGGGAAGGATTTCGACGACGGTGCTGTCAGGCTTCACGCCAAAGAATGTCAGCACTTCGCCGGGATGGCGATATTTGTCGCGCACGCTGTTGGGCTGTGAGCGCTGAGGTCCGCTGATCAGCTTATCGAGCGCTGGATCGACGCTTTCCGCAAATGCGGCTGAAGCGCAAAAGGCACCGATCGAAACGCCGAGGAGAACGACAAATTTCGAGGCAACGCGGCGATCTGGGAACATGAAATCATTCTCTTGTGCATTGGCGATCCACATCATGCCACTCCGTCGGCAGACTGGCGATGTCAGAAATGGCTCAAAGACCTCAAGAGAAGCACGACGTTTCCAATATCTCTGCCTTGCGTGGAACGCCTTACCTAGGGGCTTCAGCCCGTCGCCATCACCCGTAACACCCGCGCTCCACCGCCAGCCTGCGCACCAGCGCCAGCACGGCATCGATGGTCGGCGTCGGCTTGTCGGTTAGCCGGCCAAGTTCCTGCACCGCACTAACCAGCGCGTCGATCTCCATCGGCCGGCCGCGCTCAAGGTCCTGCAGCATCGAGGTCTTGTGCTCGCCGACATCGCCGGCGCCCTTGATGCGACGGTCGACCGTGATGGGAAAACGCACGCCGAGGCTTTCGCCGATCGCTTGCGCCTCCAGCATCATGCTGCGGGCAAGCGAGCGGGTGCCTTCGTCGGCGACGATCGCGGCCAGCGTCGAGCCCGTCAGCGCCGAGATCGGGTTGAAGGAGAGATTGCCCCAAAGCTTCACCCAGATTTCGCTGCGGATGTCCTCGCGCACCGGCGCCTGCAGGCCGGCCTTGACCATTTCCTCGGCCAGTCGCGTCACCCGTTCGCTGCGCGTGCCCGAGGGTTCGCCGAGCGAGAAGCGCTTGCCTTCGACATGGCGGATGAGGCCGGGCGCGTCGACCTCGACAGCGGGATAGACGACCGAGCCGATGACGCGCTGCGGCCCGATCCGCTGCCAGATGGCGCCGCCGGGATCGACCGCGTCCAGCCTGGTGCCTTCGAGCGGCTCGCCGGCGCCATGGAAATACCACCATGGCACGCCGTTCTGCATGGTGACGACGGATGTGTTGTCCCCGAGCAGCGGCGCGATCTGGTCCAGCGCCGGGGTCAGCGAATGGGCCTTCAGCGCCAGCACGACATAATTCTGTACGCCGAGCTCCCCGGCCTTCGCGGCGGCTCTTACCGGCGCCACCGATTCCTTGCCGTCCTCGATCAGGCGCAGGCCGTTGGCCTGGATCGCTTCGAGATGCGCGCCGCGCGCGACGATCGACAGATCGGTCCGGCCAGTCATGGCCAACTTGGCGGCGAGATAGCCGCCGATCGCGCCGGCGCCGAAAATGGCGATCTTCATCGTCAAAGCCCGAGTTTGGCGGCAAGCCCGATGCGCTGCAGCTTGCCGGTCGCGCCTTTGGGGATCTCCTCCAGGATCACCACCTTGCGCGGCACCTTGAAGTCGGCAAGCCGCGTCGCGGCATAGGCGCGGATGTCGTTCTCGTTGGCGCTCATGCCTTCGCGCAGCACCACGGCCGCCGCCACCTCCTCACCCAGCTTGTCATGCGGCATGGCAAAGGTGACGACCTGCGCCACCGCCGGATGGTCCATCAGCACGTCGTCGACCTCAAGCGGCGAGATTTTTTCGCCGCCACGGTTGATGATCTCCTTGAGCCGGCCGGTGACGCGGAGATAGCCATCCTCATCGAGCACGCCCTGGTCGCCGGTGTGGAACCAGCCATGCGCGAAGGCCGTGGCGTTGGCACCCGGGTTCTTCTCATAGCCTGCCGTGACATTGGGTCCGCGGATGACGATCTCGCCGGTCTCGCCGGCTGTCAGCAGCCGGCCGTCTGGTGCCATCACGGCCACGTCTGGACCGGCGCCGGCGCCGACACTGCCCGGCTTGCGCAGGCCCGGCGGCAGCCGGTTCGACGCCATCTGGTGCGCGGCTTCGGTCATCCCGTAGGATTCGATCACCGGACAGCCGAAGGTCGCTTCGAGTTCGCCCATTACTCGTGCGGGCAGCGATGCCGAGGACGAGCGGATGAAGCGCAGCTGTGCCGCCGCCAGCACTTCTGCATTGCGCGCCGCGCGCGGCAGGATCGCCTGGTGCATGGTCGGCACCGCCGTGTACCAGCTTGGCTTGGCATCGCTCAGCCATTGGTAGAAGCGCAGCGCGTTGAAGCCCGGCGTGCAGTAGATGCTGCCGCCCGCTGCCAGCGACGACAGCACCGCTGCGATCAGGCCATGGATATGGAACAGCGGCATGATGTTGAGGCAACGGTCATCGGCGGTCAGGCCAAGTGTCGCGCCAATATGGGCTGATGAGGCCGCGATGTTGGCATGGCTGAGCGGCACCAGTTTTGGCCGCGATGTCGTGCCCGATGTGTGCAGCAGAAGCGCAATGTCATCATCTTGCGCCATGTCGGGCACTGCCTGCGGGCCGACCGCCGCGCCCTTGATGGTGAAAGTGCCGGCGGGCATGCCCGGCGAAACGACAAGCCGCAACACGCCGATGCCGAGCCGCTCGGCCACTGTCACAGCCGGACCGGTCTCGTTCTCCGCGACCAGGATCGCCCTGGCTGCGATGTCGGTCAGGTAAAAATCGAGTTCGTCCGCCCGATAGGCGGGATTGAGCGGCGCCGTCGAGGCGGCGGCCGCCACAGCGACGAAGGCGGTGGCCATCTCCGGCCCGTTCGGCAACACAATCGCCACCCGGTCGCTGCGGCCGATGCCGAGCGCATGCAGCCGTTCGGCTGTGGCCGCGATCAGGCTGCGCAACCCGCCATGGGTGAGTGTCGCCCTGTCGGGTGCCAGGATCGCTGGCGCGTCATCGGCGCCGGCGGCAAGACGGCGGGAGAGGTCTTTTGAATTCGTGCTCATGGTTACCGACTATGTTTCAAACGACTGCTTCTAGAAAGCCCAGAAGTCGATTGCGATCCTAGCAGCGTCGCCGTTCGCAAACCGGTTCTCCCCGTCCCTCAATATCCCAGCGCCATCCCATCCTTGCGCGGATCGGAGGCGCCGGTCAGCGTTCCCTTCTCCCAGTCGATCAGCACCACCTGTCCGCCGCCAAGCGGGTGATCCGGTTCGGCGATACGATGGCCGCGCCGGCGCAAGCCTTCGAGCGCCTCAGCGGGGACGCCGCGCTCGGCCTCCACCGTATCATCATTGTAGAACACCCGTGGCGCATCCAGCGCCTGCTGCGGATCCATGCCGAAATCGATCATGTTGGTCAGCAGATGCACGTGTCCGAAAGGCTGGTAGCCGCCGCCCATGACACCGAACGGCATCACCACGCGGCCGTTTTTCGTTGCCATGCCGGGCATGATCGTGTGCATCGGCCGCTTGCCGGGCGCGATGGCGTTCGGATGAGCCGGGTCGAGGCGGAAGCTCGCGCCACGGTTCTGCAGCACAATGCCGGTCTTCGGGCCGACGACGCCGCTGCCGAAGGAATAATAGGTCGAGTTGATGAAGGAGACCGCATTGCGGTCGCGATCGACGATCGAGATGTAGACCGTGTCGCTGCCGGGCAGGTCCAGGCGCGGCAGATGCGTCATCGCCCGGTCGCGATGGATCTCGGCGCGCAGCCGGTCGGCGTAAGCGCTGGACAGAAGCTGCTGCACCGGCACATGAACCTGATCCTGGTCGCCGACATAGCGGTCGCGATCCTGGTAGGCCAGCCGCCCGGCCTCGATTTCCAGATGCAGGCGCTCGGCACCGTTGGGGTCCAGCCCGCCGAGTTTGAAGCCTGACAGCACGTTCAGCATCAAGAGCGCGGTCAGCCCCTGATTGTTCGGCGGCATCTGGTGGATGTCATAACCGCCATAGGCGGTGCTGACGGGGGCCACATAGTCGCCTTTGGTCTCGGCGAAATCCTCATGCGAATGCAGCCCGCCCAGTTCCTTGAGCCGGCGAACCATGTCGTCGGCGACCGCGCCTTCATAGAACCCGGCGCGGCCTTGCCTGGCGATCACCCGCAAGGTGGCGGCAAGTTCCGGCTGGCGGTGGACATCGCCGGCCTTCGGCGCCTTGCCACCCGGCAGGAAGATGCGCGATGCATGTTCGTCGGCCGACAAGTCGGTTTCCGGCTCGGCCCAGTCGAAGGCGACGCGGTCATGCACGACATAGCCGTTCTCGGCATAGTGGATAGCTGAAGCCAGCACCTCGGCAAGGCTCTTGCGGCCATGATCTTCCAGCAGCCGGCTCCAGGCATCGACGGCGCCCGGCACGGTCACCGCATGCGGTCCCTGTTTGGGAAGCTCGCTAAAACCCTTGTCCAGATACCAGTCGACGGTGGCGCCCGCCGGCGCGCGGCCCGAACCATTGAAGGCCAGCACTTTGCCTTGTCCTCCCGGAGAGTAGAGGACAAAACAATCGCCGCCGATGCCGGTCGACTGCGGCTCGACCACGCCTTGCACGGCGGCGGCGCAGACAGCGGCGTCCATGGCATTGCCGCCGGCGCGCAGCATGTCGATGGCGGCAAGAGTCGCAAGCGGGTGCGATGTCGCGGCAACCGCCTCCGTGGCACGAACCGGCGAGCGGCCGGGAAACTGGAAATCACGCATTCTGTCTTTGTATCCCTTGGTCTGATGGATGCGACGTTGCCGCCATGGCGTAACACGACACGGCAACGGATCGCTTCGGCTTCTCGACACTGCGCATTCTGCCAATTCTCCTCGTTACGCCAGACGCATATCAGGCTCGGACCCGATAAGGCGTTAGCCAGGTTTCCAGCGCGTTCAGTGCCGAGATGATCGTGAAATTGATGGTGAGATAGATCGCGCCAGCGGCTACGAAAACCTCCACGGCGCGATAGGTCTGCGAGATAAGCCCCTGGGCGATGCCCGTCACTTCCATCAGGGTGACGATCGATGCAAGCGACGTACCCTTTACCATGAGGATGATCTCGTTGCTGTAGCTCGGTATGGCTTGGCGCAGCGCCAAAGGCAGAACGACGAGGCGCAGGATCTGGAGCCGTTTCAGGCCTAAGGCAGAGGCCGCCTCGACAAGGCCACCCGGCACACCCTGTATCGCACCCCGCAGGATTTCGCTGCCATAGGCGGCGGTGTTGAGACTGAGCGCAATGATGGCACACCAATAGGGCTCGCGAAACAGCCACCAGAGCCCAACTGCCTGAAGTGTGGGGCGGAACTGGCCGAGGCCGTAATAGATGAGGAATATCTGGACGAGCAATGGCGTGCCGCGAAAGACGGCAACGAAGGAGCGGATGGGCCAGACCAGCATCCGATGGTTTCCCTGCTGCGCCAGTGCGAGCAACAGGGCCAAGGCAAAGCCTATTCCGATCGACAACCCCGCAAGTTGCAAGGTTAACGGCAAGCCGGAGAGAAGGGTGGGAATGATCTCTGCAAAGAAGGCGAAGTCGATCATGCGTGGACCATGCCTCGCCAAGCCCGTGCCTCGCCGTAGCGGAAGACCGATCCGGTCACGGTAGCGATGAGGAAATACAGCGTCGCGGCTGCTATATAGAAGACGAAGGGCTCCCGCATCGATCCCGCGCCGATCTGAGACTGCCGCATCAATTCCACCAAGCCGATCACGGAGATCAAGGCCGAATCCTTGAGCACAAGCTGCCAGACATTTCCGAGGCCCGGCAGGGCGTGCCGCATCAGTTGAGGCACGATGACGAGGCGCAGCAATTGGAACCGGGACAGGCCAAGCGCCTTGCCAGCCTCAAACTGGCCTAGATCGACGGCGAGATACGCTCCGCGATAGACCTCGGCTTGATAGGCGCCCGAAATGATGCCGATCGCCAGGACGCCAGTAGCAAATGTCGGCAGCCCGACGAAGCCTGCACTGCCGAAGAATTTACCGATCTCAGTCAATGCTATGCTGCCGCCGTAGTAAAGCAGGTAGATCGTCAACAGATCGGGCACACCCCTGAACACCGTGCCATAGCCCTTGGCGACCCATGAAGGTAAAGCTCTCGTGGAGAGCCGGCCTCCTGCCGCAACCGCGCCGAAGAGAGCGCCGAGAAGGAAGCCGAGGACTGACAGCGCAAATGTCACGCCAGCTGCCAGCAGCAGAGCTCCGCCCCAGCCGCCCTTTCCCACGGAAAGGATATGGAGTGTGTCCGTCATGTGAAACCTGATCGTTCAGCGCGGCGCCCGGCCGATCGGTTGATACCAATCGGCCGGACAGAATACACACGTGGCTACTTGACCGGCGTCACGTCCGTTTTCACCCATTTTTCCGAGATGCTTTTAATGGTCCCGTCGGCAATGGCGGCACTGATCGCGTCGTTCAGCATTTCCTTGAGCTTGGTGTCTTCCTTCCTGAGTCCCGCCCCCGTTCCGGCGCCGAACAAGCCGCCGACAAAGCCCGGACCTGCAACCGTGAAGCCCGAGAATTCGGGTTTTGCGAGCGTCGCGGCGAGCGCTGTCTTCTGAGCGAATATTGCGTCGATGCGGCCCGCGGCCAGATCGAGATCGTGCTGCTCGGTTGTCTTGTACTCACGGATCTCCACCGTGTCGCCGAAGTATTTCTTGACGAATTCGAGCATCGCCGTCGCCGCCTGGACACCGACTACCTTGCCCTTCAGCAGGGGCTTCAACTTGTCGACCGCGGCCTTGGTAGCAGCCTCATCGTCCAGTTTGAATTTCTCGGCCGAAGCGCCGAGCTTCCCCAGATCGCTATCCTTGGCGGCTGCGAACCCGCCCGGGTCGATCGCATAAGGCTGGGTGAAGTCGATGGTCTCGAGGCGTTTCGGCGTGATGAACATGCTGGCCATGATCACATCGAACTTGCCCACCTTCAGCGAAGGAATAAGCCCGTCCCAGTCCTGAGCGATGATGGTGCATTTGACCTTCATCCGCTCGCAAAGATTGTTGGCGAGTTCGATCTCCAGTCCGTCGAGCTTGCCGTCTGCGTTGGTGAAGTTCCACGGAGCGTAGGCGCCCTCCGTGGCGATGGTTATGGCCTTGGGCGCGTCCTCGGCCAATGCAGTGTGCATGAAGCCGAACATGCTGAGTGCGGCCGCAACTGCGGCCAAACGACGAACTTTCATGTGGTTCCCCTTTTTTGATAGGCTGATCGAGCTGTTCCTACGTCCGGCCGCATTGCCGGTTCGAGGCCATTCTTGTCCGGCCGGCGTTCGTCACCGGCTCGGACTCACGAACTCGGCCAGCATCGGTGCTGTGCTGAGAATGTGATCCTGCATCACCTTTTCCGCGTGAAGTTCGTCGCCTGAACGCAAGGCCGCGATCACGGCGGCATGCTCCTCGCGCGCAGAATGCGGCTTGTCACAGTCGTCGAACCAGATGCGCATGTAGGGCTCTATCACCACATGCAGCGCCGATATCTGGTGGATAAGCTTGGGCCTCCAGCTTAGCGCACAGATACGGCCATGGAATTCCTGGTGGCGGACCACCCAGTCGCTGCTGCCGCTCTGGCCCGCGCGTTCCATGCGATCGAGCAGGCGCTCGAGTTCCTCGAACTCCTCCTCATCGATCCGGGGCATCGCCAGCCTTACGGCCAGTCCCTCCAGAACCGAGCGAATTTCGAAAATCTCGTAAAGCTCATCGACCGTCAGGCCGGCGACCACGCATCCACGATTGGGCCGCAGAACCACCAGCCCGTCGGAGGCCAGGCGGCGAAAGGCTTCCCGCACAGGCATGCGACTCATGCCGATCTCGGCGGCAATCTCCTCCGGAATAAGCCTCTCGCCCGGTTTGTAGCGGCCGAGGCGAAGGGCTCTCTGAAGGTGCCTGTATGCCTCTTCCTCCGCAGTTGCGGACATCTGTGGCTCTGCCGGAAAGGCTGCTGGCATGGGGCACCTAAAAGTATTTTTGTATCCACGTATTATCAAATCCGTATTTTATTTCATCGTCAATACCCCGGTGACGACGTTCAGAAGCCGATACCGGTGCAGCGCACCACCGGCCCGATCTATTTCGGGCCGAGCGAGTCTCTGAGAAAACTGAATGTCAGCCGCAAGCCGGTGCGCGAAGCCTTCAACCGCCTCGAACGCGACGGCCTGGCCACCGGCCAGTCGCCCATGTGCGGGGATCGCGTGACAACGTGCTGCGCCTGCTGCAGGCGAAGTCGGACTATCAGAGCTTTTTCGCCAAGGCGTCCTGAGTGGACCACCTGACCCTACTGATGCGCGCCGCGGGCTCGAGACGTTGCCTCGGCCAATACCGCCAGCGCCTGTTCGACATTCTGAGCCTGAGCATCGGTGCGCTCGATATGCTTCACCATCAGCTTTCGCAGCACGGCGAGCTTTGCGGCGCGAGATGCGGCATTCTTTTCAGGAGATTCGAAGGGCATCATAGCCATGGGACAATCAGTGTGTCGTAGGATCGATGTGGCGGAGACGAGAGCGCGCTTCGGCCACACGTTTTTGCCCGGATCTGATCCGGCAGCACAGGGCAAGGCTGATGCCGACGCCACGCTCGTCGTCCAGCATTTCATTCGCTCGCGTGAGAAACAGTTCCGCACGCATGACGCGCTGCCTGGCTCTCGCCAATTCCAGTTCCAGATGGTCGTACATTGTTCCGAACCCTTGACTCTGTGGTCCCTTCAAGGAGAAAACCGCTGCCGAGCGGTTTGGTTCCGCTGATTGGCCTCAGCCCTTGCGCTCTTGGAGGCTGTTGCCGCCGTCGACCACCAGGAAAGCGCCGTTGACATAGCTGGCGCCTTCCGAGGCCAGGAACACGACCGCCGCCGCCACTTCATCAGGCAGGCCGGCCCGCCCCGGCGGTGTATGCAGGGCCGCCATCCGCTCCATCTCGCTCGACGCGCCGGTTTCGATCCAGCCGGGCGCCACGGCATTGACTGTCACGCCGCTCCTGGCCACTTCCAACGCCAACGTGCGCGTCAGGCCGACCATGCCGGCCTTGGCGGCGGAATAGGCTGATGTGCCTTCGAAAGACACCAGCGGCCCGGTGACCGACGCCACATTGACGATACGCCCATAACCCGCTTCGACCATCGCCGGCAAAAAGGCCTGGGTGACCAGAAACGCGGTCTTCAGGCTGACCTCGATGCCCCGGTCCCAGTCGGCCTCGGTCATGGCGAGAAACGCCTTGTCGACCGACGGCGACGCCAGTGACCCCATGCCGGCATTGTTGACCAGGATATCGACGGCGCCGACATCAGCCCGCAGCCGCGCGACATCGGCAGCGATGGTGAGATCGGCGACCACGGCCCTGGCATCAATGCCCTCAGCACAAAGCTCGGCGGCGCGATCGAGCACACGCGCACTGGCGCCGGTTAGGAACACGGCATGGCCGGCACGACCAAGCTGTCGGGCGATGGCGAAGCCAATGCCGTCGGCCGCTCCGGCGCCGGTGATCAGCGCACGCTTGATGCTGGGATGGGGCATGGTCGGATCTACTCCAAAGGATCCGCCCGCTGCATGCGAACGGACAGTATCGGCTGTATCGGCAGAAACTATATAAAGGAGGTTTGGCGTCGTGCGAGCCCAGGGGCGCGATTCCCCGGCACCGGGAAGAAGCTAATCATCGTGCCAAGCGGCCCAACGCCTCCGCTGCGAGCATGGGCCGAGCTGCATGTCGAAGCCGACGACGAGTACCTGGCGTATCGACGCTCGATGGCCCTATTGACGCAAAGGCTCGGCCAACGCACGATCCCCACTCTCGGTGGGTGAAGGAGACCGTCGTGGTGGCACTGCGCCTCAATCATGTTTCCCTCCGCGTCCGCGATCTGGCAGCCAGCGCGAAGTTCTATCAGGATGCACTCCAACTGCCCGAGATTGCTTGTGCCGCAGGAAAGCCGAACATCCGCTGGTTCGGCCTTGGCGAGGGACAGTCGCTTCATCTGATCGAAGGTGATTTCGGCAAGACCTTCGTGACGATGTCGACGCATTTTTGCATCTCCACCACCGATTTCGCGCAGGCTTTGCAGCATTTAAGCAGCAAGGGCATTCCGTTCGGCAACCTTGCCGGCGAGATCGGCAAGGAGCACGTGAGGGCGGACGGGCAGCGATCCGTCTATCTGAAGGACCCCGATGGCTACTGGATCGAGGTCAATGGCGACTATTAAAGCGGCGGGAAATCAATCGGATGAAATGGCGCGCCCGAAGAGATTCGAACTCCTGACCCCCAGATTCGTAGTCTGGTGCTCTATCCAGCTGAGCTACGGGCGCGCATCAGGCCGTGTTTCCAACAGCCCCGCGATCCGATCCTTGAGGGGTCGACCGCGATGTGTGCAGTTCCCTAGCGACTGAATTTGCGAAAAGCAAGTCGATCGAGCAAAAGTTTTGTCGCAAGCCTGTCATCCGGTGAACGACGGGCTCGACCGCGTCGCGTCGAAGCCGCTGCAAAGCCGGCTCGATTCCACGGCCACGGGGATCGAAGCTGGAGGGCTGATAAAAGCATGGGGTCGGGAAGGCGGTAGGGGCGCCAGGCAAACGGTGCCTAAGTCGTCACGCCGGGCGGCGTAGGCTGCCGCGGGCCTGGTCGAGCCGCACCGGCTGGTCGGGGATGGTGACGGCGAAAGTGGTGCGTCCGCCAATCGACTCGACCAGTTCCACCGTGCCGCCATGCGCGCGGATCAGTTCATGCGCGATTGCCAGGCCAAGGCCGGTGCCACCGCTGCGCGCCGAGCCGCGGAATGCCGCAAACAGGTTCTCGCGCGCCTTTGGCGGCAGGCCGGGGCCGGTATCGGTGACAGTGACGCGGCTGACGCTGCCCATGCGCACGGCCGATACGGCGAGCCGCCGCACCACGGCGCTCTCGATATCCCCGGCCATCGCCTGCACCGAATTGCGGCACAGATTGGTGAGCACGCGGAAAAGCTGGTCGGAATCGGCGTCCACCTCGAAAGCCGACTCGACAGCATTGATGAACTCGATGCCTTCCTCGATGTCGAGCAGGCCGTGCACGTCATCGACGAGCTGGCGCAGCCGCACCCTGCGGCGCGAGGGCGGTGGCTCCTGCGTGCGGCCATAGGCCAGCACGCCTTCCGAATAGGAGACGGCCCGGTCGAGCGCGCGCAGCAGTTTCGGCGCGAAGGCCTGCACGGTCGGATCCTTGACCAGGCGCAGGCGGTCCGAAATCAGCTGCGCCGAAGCCAGGATGTTACGCATGTCGTGGTTGATCTTGGAGACCGCCAGGCCGAGGTCGGCAAGATGCTTCTGCTCGGAGAGCATTTTCTGCAGCCGCTCCTGCATCTGCGACAGCTCGCGTTCGGCAACGCCGATCTCGTCGGCGCGGGCGGCGGGATGGATGATGCGGCCGGGGTCGTCGGGCGCTTCGGAGAAGGACAGCATCGAGCGCGTCATGGTGCGGATCGGCCCGATCATGATCAGGTCGATCGCGGCATAGACCAGCATGGCCGTGAACAGCGAGATCAGCAGCGAGACGAAGGCGACGTTGCGCGAATAGATGAGCATCGCCTTGCGCAGCGAATAGTCCGGCATGATCAGCTCGAACTCCTTGTCGCTGTCGCCGACCGGCCCGAAAACACGCAGCATCCGGTCGCCGCCGAAGAACAGTGTGTCGAGCGCACCGGTCATGCCCTTGACCATGCCGACGCTGGCCAGGTCGATATGCTCGTCGACCTGCGGCGGCATGTCGGCCACCACCAGAAGCCGTGAGACGCCGCCATCGCGCACCGCAATCGCCTTGGCGCCGATCGCCATCAGCACATCATTCTGGGCCGTGCGCGACAAGGAGGTGGACTCGCCCTGCACCAGCACGATCGACACAGCGGCGGCCGTGCTCAGCCGCTCCTTGAGCCAGCTCAGCCGATAACTAGCGATCCAGGGCAGGAAGATGAGCACTTCGGCCAAGAGAACGAAAACGATGGTGAGCAGCAGCAGTTTTGTCGAAAGGCCGCGTGACAAGGGCACGCTGCGGCCTGCGGCAGGCGCCGTGCCGATCCCTTCCCCTGCTTGGCTGGCTTCGCTCATGCGACTCGATCTTCACAATCACTTGATCAGCCAACACTAGGTCATTACGGCTTTTTTGCCAATTTCATCCTTTGGTTGGAACATTAAATTACCGTCATAAAGCCTGCGTCCGCTGCGCGACGGCCCCGGATTGACTTCCAAATCCCTTCTTTCTATAAGCCCGCACACGCTCGGGCCATACATCCCGGCGCGGTTTCGATCGCGCCAAAGCCGGCCCGGCAAAGCTCCTGTTACACAGTGACAGAATCAAGAAGGGCCGCACCCCGCGGTATTAAAACAAATGAAGCGTACCTACCAACCGTCCAAACTCGTCCGCAAACGTCGGCACGGCTTCCGTGCCCGCATGGCCACCAAGGGTGGTCGTGGCGTCGTCGCAGCTCGCCGCAATCGCGGCCGCAAGCGGCTCAGCGCCTAAGCGAGACGAAATCGTTGCCCGCAACCGGCAAGCCAGTGGGGATCAATCCCAAGCGGCTTCTGAAACGCGCGCAATTCCTGGCCGTCCGTCGTGGTGAAAAGCGACGCGGGCGGTTTTTCCTTGTTGAGGTTATCGACCGTGGCGACGGTCTGTCGCCGCGCGTCGGGTTTACCGTCACCAAGAAAGTCGGCAATGCGGTTGTGCGCAACCGTGTCCGGCGGCGGCTGAAAGAAGCCGTCCGCACGCATGCCGCCGATGACATGGTGCCCGGCAGTGACTATGTCATCGTCGGGCGCGATGACGCGCTACGCGCCCCGTTCGGCCAGTTGAAGACCGAACTCTCCCGCCGACTTCGCGGAACACGATAGGCCAAGGCTCTCGATGGAAAACAACCGGAACTTCTTCATCACCATCGCGCTGTCGGTGCTGATCCTGGCGCTGTGGCAGTACTTTTATGTGCTGCCGCGCAGTGAGGCCCAGCGCGATGCTGCCCGTATCGAACAGCAGCGGGTAGAGGAACAGAAGAAGGCAGCCGACGCCGCCAACCCGGGCGGCACGCCGGCGCCGGCGGCGGGCGCCATTCCCAACGCGCCCGGCGGCGATTCCGTCACCGCGGCCAGCCGCGACCAAGCGCTTGCCGCTTCGAGGCGCGTCAAGATCGACACGCCGAGCCTCGAGGGCTCTATCAACCTGACCGGCGCGCGTCTCGATGACCTCAAGCTGAAGCACTACACGGAAACCGTCGACAAGACTTCGCCCGAGATCAGCCTGCTCAACCCGCAGGCTCTGCCCAACGGCTATTTCGCCGAGATCGGCTTTGTCGGCAACGACAAGACCGGTGCGGTGCCGGGCGCGGAAACGGTGTGGAGCGTGGACGGCAATCCCACGCTGAGCCCGTCGACGCCGGTGACGCTCACCTACACCAACGACAAGGGCTTGACCTTCAAGCGCACCTTCTCCGTTGACGCCAACTACATGTTCACGGTCTCGGATACGGTGCAGAATTCCGGCTCGAGCGCGGTGTCGTTGTTCAATTACGGCCGTGTCACGCGTTACGACAAGCCGGCCGTCGCCAGCACCTATGTGCTGCATGAGGGCCTGATCGGCGTGACCGGGACCGAGGGCTTGGCCGAATACAAATACGCCAAGATCGAATCCGAAAAGCAGGTCACGCCCGGCAAGTCGACCGATGGCTGGCTCGGCATTACCGACAAATACTGGGCGGTGACGCTGGTACCGACCGAGAAGCAGCCGTTCCAGCCGCGCTACGCCTTTTTCGAGGATGGCAGGCACCGCTACCAGTCCGACTTCCTCACCGATGCAATCAGTGTCGAGGCCGGCCAGTCCGCGACGGTCGAGACCGAGATCTTCGCCGGCGCCAAGGAAGTCGCCAAAATCAATGCCTATGAGGCAGACCGCCACATTCGTCAGTTCAACCTTCTGATCGACTGGGGCTGGTTCTATTTCATCACCAAGCCGATGTTCTGGCTGATCGACACGCTCTACAAATTCTTCGGCAATTTCGGCCTGGCGATCCTCGCCACCACCGTCATCGTCAAGGCGCTTTTCTTCCCGCTCGCCAACAAGTCCTATGCGTCGATGGCGAACATGAAGAAGGTGCAGCCCAAGATGCTCGAGATCCGCGAGAAATACGCGGACGACAAGATGGCGCAGCAAAAGGCGATGATGGAGCTGTACAAGACTGAGAAGATCAATCCGCTTGCCGGCTGCTGGCCGGTGGCGTTGCAAATCCCGGTCTTCTTCTCGCTCTACAAGGTGCTCTACATCACCATCGAGATGCGCCACGCGCCGTTCTTCGGCTGGATCCAGGATCTGGCGGCGCCCGATCCGACCTCGGTCTTCAACCTGTTCGGCCTCGTTCCCATCACGCTGCCGCACATGCTGATGATCGGCGTGTGGCCGCTGATCATGGGTGTCACCATGTTCCTGCAGATGCGTATGAACCCGACGCCGCCGGATCCGACGCAAGCCGCGATCTTTACCTGGATGCCGGTGATCTTCACCTTCATGATGGCGGGTTTCCCGGCCGGCCTCGTCATCTACTGGGCCTGGAACAATTCGCTGTCGATCCTCCAGCAGGGCGTCATCATGAAACGCCAGGGCGCCAAGATCGAGCTGTGGGACAACCTGGTCGGGCTGTTTCGAAAGAAACCGTCGCCTGCGGAGTAGCCGCTCTTCTTCTCCAGGAAGCGGAACAGTCTGTCTCTTTCCCAGAAAGCCCGGCTCGTCCGGGCTTTTTCTTTGGGCAAGCGATCGATCACGTTCCCGTGATCGGCGAAACTGCCAGCCGTCGCGAGGCGTGACTGCGTGCGCATTTCCAAAGGCTTATCAATTCCGATCAGCCCTCACCCGGAGGAAGACCATATGCGCATGCCGTCATTCAGGACCATTGCCTTTTCCGCACTCGTCGCCAGCGTGGCGATTGCCGCTCCCGCCTACGCCAAGAACCCGAATGTCGGCGGCGCGCCGATGTACACCACCAAGAACATCGTCGAGAACGCCGTCAACTCGAAGGATCACACGACGCTGGTCGCCGCCGTCAAGGCCGCCGGCCTGGTTGACACGCTGCAGGGCGCCGGCCCGTTCACTGTCTTTGCGCCGACCAACGAGGCCTTCGCGGCGCTGCCCAAGGGCACCGTCGACACGCTGCTGAAGCCGGAGAACAAGGGCCAACTCACCAAGGTGCTGACCGCGCATGTCGTGGCCGGCAAGATCTCGGGCGCCGAGATGATGAAGAAGGCCAAGGCGATGGGCGGCAAATACGAGATGAAGACCGTCTCGGGCGACACGCTCACCGCCGAGGTCAAGAAGGGCAAGCTCTACATCATGGATGAGTCCGGCGGCGAGGCAAAGGTGACGATCGCCGACGTCAACCAGTCGAACGGCGTCATCCATGTCGTCAACAAGGTGCTGTTGCCGAAGTAACGGCTTCCGGCAAAAGAGGGCAATGGCAGGTCGTTGGGCTTTCTCGGCCTGCCATCCCCGCCTCATGACGAGGTGCCATGTTTCTTGGGAAGTCGTATCGGCGAGGCCGGGGTCCTGTAGTCCCTCACAGGGCCCCGGTTTCTTTTTGTGCGCCGTGAGGACGGCTGGGCTCTGGCGAACAAACGTTGATCGCCTCCCGCCCATCACTCCATGACGGCGCTGTGATCGACCTTGGCCGGCGTCCCTGGCTTGCGCAGCAGGAGAACCAGCGGGATCGCGGCCAGCGACAGGATCATCATCAGTTTGAAGTCGTTCATGTAGCTGATAACAGTCGCCTGCAGCGTCACCACGCCATCCAGCGCGGCGCGGCCGGCGGCGGTGTAGGGGTTCATGGCCTGGAAGATCGCCGGATTGCTGAATGCCTGGTTGTAGGGCGTCACATAGGTGGCGATGTTGGCGTGGTTGATCTGCACGTTCTGCACCAGCAACGCGGTGACCACCGATATGCCGACGCTGGAGCCGATGTTGCGCGACAGGTTGTAGAGGCCGGTGCCTTCCGCACGCCGCTCCGGTGCCAGCGTGGCAAAGGTGATGGTGGTCAAGGGCACGAACAGGAAGCCGAGCCCCGCGCCCTGGATGAAGCCGGTGCTGACGATCGTCCATTGCGACACGTCGGGTGTCCAGCCGGTCATGTCGTACATCGCCCAGGCGGTGATCGCGAGGCCGATGAACAGCAGCCATCGTGTGTCCACCTTGCCGATCAGCCTGCCGACGAGGAACATGCAGGCCATCGTGCCCAGTCCGCGCGGGCCCATGACGATGCCGGCCGTCACCACGGGATAGCCCATCAGCGTCTGCAGATAGGGCGTCATCAGCGCCAGCGAGGCCAGGTAGGTGATGCCGATGATGAAGATGAAGATCATGCCGACCGCGAAATTCCTGTCGAGGAAAAGCCTGGGATTCACAAAGGTGTTTTTGGCGGTAAAGGTGTGGACGAGGAAGATGTAGAAGGCCGACGCGCAGATCAGCGCCTCGACGATGATCTCGGAGGACGAGAACCAGTTGAGCTGCTCGCCGCGATCGAGAAACATCTGCAAGCCGGCGATGGTGACACTGAGCGCGCCAAACCCCAGCCAGTCGAGCCTCGCCTTGATATCAAGCTTCGTCTCCTGGACGAACATCCACACGCCGGTGAAAGCCAGAGCGCCGATCGGCACGTTGATGTAGAACACCCAGCGCCAGCTGACATTCTCGGTCAGCCAGCCGCCGATGACGGGGCCGAGCACCGGGCCGACCATCACCGAAACGCCGAACAGCGCCATCGCCGAGCCGCGCTCTTCAATGCTGTAGATATCAAGCAGGATGCTCTGTGCCAGCGGCACCAGGGCGGCGCCGAACAGGCCCTGCAGCAGGCGGAAGCCGACGATCTGCGGCAGCGACTGCGCAAAGCCACACAGCACCGAGGCGACCACGAAACCGGTGATCGAGGTCAAGAGGATGCGCTTGCGGCCGAAACGGTTGGCGAGGTAGCCCGAAGGCGGCGTCATCACCGCGGCGGCAACGATGTAGGAGGTCAGCACCCAGTTGATCTGGTCGGCGCTGGCCGAAACGCTGCCCTGGATGTAAGGCAGCGCCACATTGGCGATGGTCGTGTCCAGCGCCTGCATGATGACGGCCAGGATCACGCAGGCAGTGATGGCGCCGCGATTGGCGACCACCGGTGTGGCACCTGTCGCGGCTGCGCTGGTCATGATTTCTGTCCGAACATCTTGAGAAGGTTGGTGATGAAGTCCGGCAGGCCGCGCGTATGGCCGGTGTTGACGTCGACCACGACGCTCATCCCGCCGCGCAGCGGCGGTTTGCCCTGAGGATCGTCAACCGTCACGCGCATCGGGATGCGCTGCACGACCTTGACCCAGTTGCCGGTGGTGTTCTGCGCCGGCAACAGCGAAAAGCTCGACGATGAGGCCGGGCTGATCGAGGCAACCGTGCCGTGCCAGACGGCGCCGGGATAGGTGTCGACGCTGATCGTCGCCGTCTGTCCCGGCCGCACATAGGTCAGTTCGGTTTCCTTCGGTTCCGCCTCGATCCACAGATCGGTCGACGAAATCAGGCTGAAGGCCGGCTGCGAAGCCGGCAGATACTTGCCGACCTGAAGCGCATCGACATTGGTGACGACGCCGTCAAACGGCGCCTTGACGATAGAGTCGTTGAGATTGCGCTGCGCATCGTCGACGCCCGACTGGGCCTGCAGATAGAACGGGTTCTTCTCCACCGGCTGGCTGGCGTCGCCGCCGAGCTGGGCAAGCATGGCCTGTGCCACCGCCTTGGCGACGGACACTTTCTGGCGCGCGGCGACGAGGTCGTGCTGGGCGCTGTCGAAAGACGCCTTCGAGGCGGTGGAGGTTTTCAGCAGATCCTGCTGCCGCTGGAAGGCCGCCTCGTAATAGGGAATGTCGGCCTGCGCCTGTTCGATCTGGGACAGTGACTGCTGGTAGCTCGCCTGCAGGGTCAGCACCTGGTTGCGCACCGTCCCCAACTGGGCCTGGGCGGCGGCGAGCGCGGTCTCGAAAGAGGCCGGCCGCAGGCGGAAGAGCATGTCACCCTTCTTGACCACCTGGTTCTCGTGCACGTCGATCTCCTGCACGGTGCCGGAGACGTCGGTGGACACGCCGAGCGACTGCGCCTGGATGTAGGCATTGTCCGTGCTCATCACCTGGCCGCCGGTGACATAATAATAGCCGCCGACGACGAGCGCGACGGGAAGCAGGGCAAACAGGACCGGCCGCCTCAGGCTGCGCTTCGGCTTGACCGGGGCAGGAGCGGGAGGGGCAATGGCGGCAGGCGCCTGCTGCGGCCGCGGCTCCTTGGTCGGAGCCTCGAGTGCCGCCGGCTCCAGGGCAACGGGGGCTTCCAGCTCGTTATCGTCGATGACGACATTGGCACGCCTCTGCTCGCGTTCGCTGTCCAGCCGGATGATCTGGTCGCTTGCCCGCTCCGAAGGGTGTTCTTCGGCGGGCTTCTTGGGGGATGTTGATTCAGCCATGTACTTTCTCCCGGTCGACGGCAGGCTGGGTGCAAGCCTCGAGCAGATTGGATTTGATCAAGCTTAGTGTTTGCAGCAGGAGCTGCTGGGTATCCGCGGACAGGCCGATAAAGGCTTCGTCGCGTGTTCTCTGGCCATTGGCGCGCATGATTTCGAGCAGCGGATGGGCCTGGGGTGTCAAATAGAGAAGCCATGCCCTGCGGTCGGCAGGATTGGGGCGGCGTTCGATGAAGCCGCGTGCCTCCATCTTGTCCAGCAGCCGCGCGAGCGTGATCGGCATGATCTCGATAAGGTCGGCGAGCTTGTTCTGGTGGATGCCTCCATGCAGGCAGAGATAAGCCAGCACCTGCCATTGGGCGCGGGTCAGCCCGGATGTGCGCGAACGCTGCTCAAACCGCTTTCTAAGCAGTCGCGCGACGTCGTGCAGCACGAAGCTGATATTGGGCGAGGAGGACATGGGAGGTGGTCGGGATCTGGTGGCAACTTTTCGTGAGCATGCTTATTATCATCATGCACATAATCCTGCTGGACGGCGCGCGCAAGACGGGCTAAGCCCCGAAAACGAAAAAATTGAATGGGCCACGACACCGAAGAGGCGCTTGGCGGTGGCACTTTGCCGGCAAGGATTGTGACAATGAATTGGATAAAGATCGCAGCTGTCGCGGCTCTCCTGGGGTGCCCGGGCGTCGCATTTGCAGGGCAGGCAGTGAGCTGCGGTGGCGCCGCCATGCTGGGTGGCGCGCAGCTCAACTGCAGCCACGTCGAACCCACGGCACCGCCGCAATTCTGCACGTTTAGCTGGGCTCTGCACACGGCGGCCGGCGATCAGAAAGTCGTCGACGGCAGCTTCCTGCTGCCGCCCGGAGCAGCGAATGTCACCGTCTACCAGGGCAGCGGTTTCGACAGCGCGCTGTCCAATCCGATCGTGATCTGCCGCGGCAACAAATGAAGTTTACCGCCACGCAAGACTCGCTCCTCGGCCAATTGGTGCTATAGGGCGGATCACGTTATTTTGACCAGACCCGTGCGACCGCCGAAGTGCACGGCGGCCAAGATCGGCAGCAACATTGACGCCATCAGGGGCGCCCATATCTCTTCTGGAGGCAGCAGCTTGAACGCTCTGAACAGCACCGTGATCAGCACCGACCTCTTCACGCGCGGGTGGATTTTCATTCGCGGCGTGCCGGCCATGAAATTCCTGCCGCCGGAAGGTCCGCCGGAAATCGCTTTTGCCGGCCGCTCCAATGTCGGCAAGTCGTCGCTGATCAACGCGCTGGTCAACCAGAAGGGGCTGGCCCGCACGTCAAACACGCCAGGGCGCACGCAGGAACTCAACTACTTCGTGCCGGACGGATTTTCGGGCGAGGGCGCCGACCTGCCGCCGATGGCGCTGGTCGACATGCCGGGCTACGGCTACGCCACAGCGCCCAAGGAGAAGGTCGACGAGTGGACCAAGCTGGTCTTCGACTATCTCAAGGGCCGCGTCACGCTGAAACGGGTCTATGTGCTGATCGACGCCCGCCATGGCATCAAGGCCAAGGATGACGAAGTGCTGTCGCTGCTCGACAAGGCGGCGGTGTCCTACCAGATCGTGCTGACCAAGACTGACAAGATCAAGGCCGCCGGCGTGCCGCGGCTGATCGAGGAGACGCTGGCCAAGATCAAGAAACGGCCGGCGGCGTTTCCGTTCGTGCTGGCGACATCATCGGAAAAGGGCGAAGGCCTCGAAGAGTTGCATGCCGCGATCGTGCTTGCGGCCAATGGCGGGTAAACCGGGCGCGGCGGGCACTACGCCGCGCTATACCTTTGCCTCGATTGCAATCATTTCGTGGCTTTCTTCCGCCGCAAGCTGCTCGGTGCCATAGGCCTTCAGGAACATGTCGACACCCGACCGCACGATGTGGTCGATCTCATCCTGGCCCGGAGCCTTGGTGCGGTAGGCAAAGAGGCATTGGCGGAAAAGACCGGACAGGCACAGTTCGGTGAGCTGGTAGGCGGCGAGATCCACATCGTCGATCTTCAGCAGGCCGCGGTCGATAGCCGCGTTCAGGAAGGTCATCATCTTGTCGTGGCCGCGTTTGGGACCGCGTTCGTAAAACCGCGCGCCAAGCTCGGGCATCCTGTCGGTGACACCGATCACCGTGCGCTGCGCCTGGATGACCTTTCCCGACGTGATCTTGAGTGACAGCACCTTGCCGTACTTCACCAGCGTCTCGCGCAGATCGTCGGCGCGGTCGAGCAGGTCATACATATTCTTGAAGATGGTGCCGCGCTCTTCCTCGATCAGCGCCTCGAACAGCTCTTCCTTGTTGGCGAAGTAGACATAGATGGTGCCCTTGGAGACACCAGCCTCGCGCGTAATGTCGTTCATCGAAGCGGCTTCGAAGCCTTTCTCGATGAAAACACGGCGGGCGCCCTCGATGATCTGGCTGCGCTTGACAGGGTCTTGCCCAGCCGCCGGGCGGCCGCGACGCAGCTCCAGCACGTCGCAAGGATCCTGGTCTACGTTGGGTAAGGTTTCGGCATTGGGTAAGGTTTCGGTCATAGGATGACACCTCGGAAATAATTCGAACCAACCGGTTCGATTGCCCCTTGATATGGTCCTCTTTTCGCGCTATGTCAACGCCCAGATCGAACCGAACGGTTCAGTATTATTGTTTTAGAGAGATGTCATGTCTTCGAACGCGCCAACCACTGCCGAAGTCCGCCCTTTCCCCAATGCCAAGGTCGCACCGGCGACGGAAGCACCGGAGATTCCCGTTCATCCGGTCGTCGCACCGCCGCCGGCGGCTGAAGCTCCGGCCAAGAAGAAGCGCTCGGTGCGCTCCTTCCTGTTGCCGATCATTGGCCTTGCCCTGCTGAGCGGCGGCGCCTGGTATGGCTACGACTACTGGACCACGGGCCGTTTCATGATCTCGACCGATGACGCCTATGTCCAGGCCGACATGGCCTTCGTCTCGCCCAAGATTTCCGGCTATGTCGATCAGGTCAAGGTCAGCGAGAACCAGCTGGTCAAGGCTGGCGACCCGCTGCTGACGATCGACGATGGTGACTACAAGATCGCCGTCGCCCAGGCCGAGGCGCAGATCGCCACGCTGGCCAAGACACTCGACCGCATCGATGCACAGACCAAGGCCGCGCAGGCCTCCCTGCAGCAGGCCCAGGCGCAGAAGGTTGCCGACCAGGCCGCGGCCGACAATGCCGGGCGTGGCCAGCAGCGCGCCGCGCAACTGCTCAAGACGCATGTCGGCACGCAGGCGCAGCTGGACGATGCCCAGACCGCGCTCGACCAGGCCAATGCCGCTCTCGTCGGCGCCGACGCTCAGATCGCCGCGGCGCAAGCCAATATCGGTGTGCTGGAAGCACAGCGCGCCGAATCGGCGAGCACGCTTGCTTCCTTGCAGCTCAACCGCGACAAGGCCGCGCGCGATCTTTCCTTCACCGTGCTCAAGGCGCCTTATGATGGTGTCGTCGGCAACCGCTCGGTCGAGCAGGGCGACCTCGTGAGCCCCGGCCAGAAGCTCGCCGTCGTCGTGCCGATGGACAAGCTCTACATCGTCGCCAACTTCAAGGAGACGCAGCTTGCCCGGCTGGTTCCGGGCGAAAAGGTCAACATCTCGGTCGACGCCATCGACGGCCAGCCCATCCAGGGTACCGTCTCGTCGCTGGCCCCGGCTTCAGGAGCGGTCTTCTCGCTGTTGCCGCCGGAAAATGCCACGGGCAACTTCACCAAGGTGGTGCAGCGCGTCCCGGTCCGCATCGACGTCCCGGCCGACGCCCTGAAGACTGGCAAGCTGCGTGCGGGCTTGAGCGTCATCGTCAACGTCGACAGCCGCACCGCACCTGCCACGACGACCAACTAAGCTCTTTCGGAGGGCGGCTCGGTGGCTGACTAAGCACTGAGCCGCCCGGCCTGCCTCAAGGAGGCCCATGCAATGGCAACCGCTACAATCACCGCAGGAGCGCCGCCGGCACGGCCGGCGGTCCCTGACACCATTTCGACGCGGCGTGTCATCGCCTTCCTGGCAATGGTGTTCGGCATGTTCATGGCGATCCTGGACATCCAGATCGTCTCGGCCTCGCTGGCCGAAATCCAGGCTGGCCTGAGCGCCAGTTCCGATGAAATTCCGTGGGTGCAGACGGCGTATCTGATCGCCGAGGTGGTGATGATCCCGCTGTCGGGCTTCCTCAGCCGCATGCTGTCGACGCGCGTGCTGTTCACCGTTGCCGCCGCGGGCTTCACCGCGGCAAGCGCTCTTGCCGCGACCGCCACCAACATCGATCAGATGATCGTCTACCGCGCCGTGCAAGGCTTCATCGGCGGCGGCATGATCCCGAGCGTCTTTGCGGCCGCGTTCACCATCTTCCCGCCCTCGAAGCGCGCCATCGTCTCGCCGATGATTGGCCTGGTGGCGACGCTGGCGCCGACGATCGGCCCGACCGTCGGCGGCTATATCAGTCATGCCTTTTCATGGCACTGGCTGTTCCTGGTCAATGTCGTGCCTGGCATTCTGGTGGCGACCGCTGCCTGGTCGCTGATCGATTTCGACAAGCCCAATCTCAAGCTGTTCAACAAGTTCGACTGGTGGGGCCTTGCCGGCATGGCGGCTTTCCTCGGCTGCATGGAATACGTGCTCGAAGAAGGCCCGAACAATGACTGGCTGCAGGACCAGGGCGTGTTCATCTGCGCCATCGTCATGACCATCGGCGCTGTCGTGTTCTTCTGGCGCGCGTTCACCGCCGAGGAGCCGATCGTCGACCTCAAGGCTTTCACCAACATCAACTTCGCCTTCGGCTCGCTGTTCTCGTTCGTCATCGGCATCGGCCTCTATGGGTTGACCTATCTCTATCCGGTCTTCCTCGGCCGCATCCGTGGTTATGATTCGATGATGATCGGCGAGGCGCTGTTCGTCAGCGGCCTGGCGATGTTCATCACCGCGCCGATCTCGGGCATCCTGTCGAGCAAGATGGATTTGCGGCTGATGATGATGATCGGCTTCTTCGGCTTCGCCACCGGCACCTGGTGGATGACGCATCTGACCGCCGACTGGGATTTCTATGAGCTGCTTATCCCGCAAATCCTGCGCGGCTGTTCGATGATGCTGTGCATGGTGCCGATCAACAACATCGCGCTCGGCACCTTGCCGCCGGACCGGCTGAAGAATGCGTCCGGCCTGTTCAACCTCACCCGCAACCTCGGCGGTGCCGTTGGCCTTGCCCTGATCAACACCGTGCTGATCGACCGCAATGCCTTCCACTACGCAAGGCTGGCCGAGCATGTGCAGTGGGGCAGTGCCGCCGCGCAGACCAAGTTGCAGAACATGACGCTCAACTTCGAGCAGGTCACCGGTCTCGATGCCACCAGTGCCGCGATCTCCAAGCTGTCGGGCATGGTCCAGCAGCAGGCGGCGCTGCTGTCCTTCATGGACGTGTTCTACCTGCTGACGGTGCTGTTTGGGACGCTCGGTCTGTTCACCATGCTGATCAAGAAGCCGGCGCCCGTTGGCGGTGGTGGAGGCGGCCACTGAGATTAAGCTGATACGTGGCGTCGTTTTCGGGAAGCTCCTCCAGTCCACGCCCGAAAGCATGACCGCGCAAAAAAACTCCGGGCCGCAAGACCCGGAGTTTTTTATTACCGATAAGTTCGTCAGGCCGTGGCAGGCTTGAAGGTCAGTGCCACGCCGTTGATGCAGTGGCGCAGGCCGGTCGGCGCCGGGCCATCGTCGAAGACGTGGCCGAGATGGCCGCCGCAGCGGCGGCAATGCACTTCGGTGCGGGTCATGCCGAGCGACCTGTCCTCGGTCTTGCCGATACCATTGGCGATCTCTTGCCAGAAGCTCGGCCAGCCGGTGCCGGAATCGAACTTCGTCTCCGAGGGATAGACCGGCAGGTCGCAGCCGGCACAGGCGAATATGCCCTTGCGGTGCTCGTTGAGCAGCGGGCTGGTGCCGGGATACTCCGTGCCTTCCTTGCGCAGCACGTCAAAGGCGGCGGGCGACAGGATGGCTTTCCATTCGTCATCGGTCTTGGTGACCTCGAATTTCTCGGCCGCTTGCGCGGTCTGCGGAATGCCCATGCGCAGCATGGCTGCCGCGGCCCCGACCACGCCGATGGCGGCGGCACCGCTCAAAAGAAGATCGCGACGGTTCATGACCAGTTCCTCCTGTCGTTTCTTTGCCAAACTATACCGTCACGCGAAAATCAAAAAGCCGGTGACGGTTGCCCTCAACGAAACTCCGCGCCGGTCCACGGATAACCGTGGGCGTCGCGGAGCACGCGTGTCGTCTGCAGGTCACGGGAGCGAGACTATGCAACCGACGGAGGGCTCTTGCTGCAGGTTCGTCGCGGCAAGCCCTTTGTTACATTTTCGGGCCGATCACATCTTCGGGAGCAAAACCTTGTCGATGACGTGGATGACGCCGTTGGACTGCTCGACATCGGCGATCGTCACATTGGCGACGTTGCCGTTCTCATCGGTGACGGTGACCTTGCCGCCCTCGGCCTTCAGCGACAGCTCGCAACCGCCGACCGTCTTGACCTTGTGCGTGCCGCCGTCAGCCTTGGCCATCGCGGCCACGTCAGCCGCCATCGCCTTGGCGGCGACGACATGGCAGGTCAGGATCTTGACGAGCTTGTCCTTGTTCTCTGGCTTGAGCAGCGTGTCGACCGTACCGGCCGGCAGCGCGGCGAAGGCCTCATTGGTCGGCGCGAAAACGGTGAACGGGCCGGCGCCCTGCAGGGTCTCGACCAGGCCGGCTGCCTTGACGGCGGCGACCAGCGTCGTGTGGTCCTTCGAATTGACGGCGTTCTCGACGATGTTCTTGTTGGCATACATGGCGGCGCCGCCGACCATCGGGTTTTCAGCATAGGCAGCGGTGGCGAGCACGGAAACAGCGATGGTACCGGCGAGCAAAAGGGTGGCGTATTTACGCATGATGATCAAACTCCTCGGGTTTTTCTCTTCCCATTTTTGGGGACGCGAGGAGATACGGAACACAAATGCGTGAGTTTCAGAATATTCGGACTTTTTTATTTTATTCGTTCTGAGAAAGAGATTTATTTCGCGCGGCGATTTGCCGATCACATGTCTATTTAGACATGCCTGACATAATGCAGGTTATAATTATTCTATAGCCGATTTCGCGGGAGGAGCAGGTCAGATGCTCTTCAGGTCGCCAGCGGCAACCACCGGCCCGGTGGGCTGTCCGGTCGGCGATCCGCCAGCAGGCTCAAGGCTGACGGCCAGCACGGCGCCCTGGGCGAGCTTCTGCTGCGCCGCCGGCGAGACGACGATATGCGCTGTCGAGCCGACCGGAATGACGCCCATCGACACCGGCGGGTTCTTGCCTTCGATCATCCACAGTTCGAAGTCCTTGCCGGAAGCACGCTCACCTGAGACATGCGATAGGCCAACCTCGTGATGTGCGGCATCATAGACGGCAAGGTATTTGACATCGCTGCCGTCGGCGGCCAGCGAGGCGACAAGCCGTGCCTGCGGCTGTGCGACCGGAGGGTTAACGTAAGGGATCGCAATGTAGATCGCCAGCGCGGCAACCGCTGCCGCGGCAAGGCCGCGCCAGAAGGCGAGGCTGGACCACAGGCCGGCGCGTGCTTCGGCGGACGTAGCTGCGGTCGACGCAAACAGCCGTCGGTCGATCGCCGGTTTCACGGAAGCTGGCGGCTCGATTTCCGGATAGGCGGCAGCCATGGGCGACAGATGAACCTCCCAGCCATCTACCAGCCGCGCGAAATCGGTTTCCGAATCGATGCGCCTCGAAGCGATCTGCCGCTCGTCCGCCGGCAGCACGCCAAGAACGTATTCGGCGGCGAACAGGTCGTCGCCCCCACGTTCCGGTCCATTGTCCTCTGCGAGCGTCATCTTTCCAGACATTCTCTGAGTTTCATCAGGCTGCGGCGCAGCCAGGTACGCATCGTGTTCAACGGCACGCCATGGCGCTCCGCCAGTTCGGCATAGCTTTCGCCCTTGAGATAAGCGCCCCGGACGGCCGCCGCCCGGTCTTTCTCCAATTCATCGAGACAATGATGGATGCGTTCGGACTCATCGCCCGCCACCACCATCGCTTCAGGTCCCGGCGCCGGATCGGCCACGTCGAGCGCGGCATCGATATCGGCCGCAGGCTTACGCCGCGCCCTGATGCGATCGATCGCATGGTTGCGCGCGATTGCCACCAGCCAGGAAATCGGGCTCAGATCGGAAACAGCAAAACGGTCCGCCTTCGTCCATATCTTGACGAAGACTTCCTGCAAGGCTTCTTCCGCATCTCCCCGGTCGTTCAATACACGAAGGCACACGCCGAAAAGTTTCGCGCTGGTCTGCCGGTACAGCAGATCGAACGCGGCCCGGTCCTTCATCGAAGTCCGGACGATCAGCTTGGTGATGTCCTGCGGCGTCATGTCAGGCAAATTAGGGTATTGCGATGTATTTGCAACGGCGGAAATAGCCTTGTGCACGTCTAGCTTCACGCTTTTCATGCCCGGGTCGACCGTTGATTTGCCATTGAAGTCGCCACTGGCTAGCCTTGCCCGAGGTGTCGGTGGAGCGCGCGCATGTCGGTTGAACGGGTCCTGTGGGAACAAGATGCAACAGGCCTCGCCGGTCTGGTGCGCAAGGGCGAACTGTCGGCGATCGAACTGACCGAAGCGGCCATCGCCCGCGCCGAGGCCACAAGGCCCGAAATCAATGCCACGGCCGAACCGCTTTATGAAATGGCCCGGGCGCGAGCGAAAACCATGGATCGCTCGCTACCGCTGGCCGGCGTGCCCTTTGCCATCAAGGACCTCGGCATCGCCATCAAGGGCGTGCCGTCGCATGGCGGCAGCCGCATTCCTGCCTCTGTGCCCGATGTCAATTCGGTGATGACCGATCGCTACCTCGCTGCGGGTCTCATTCCGCTCGTCACCTCGACATCGCCCGAACACGGGCTGCGGCTGATGACCGAATCCAAGGCCTTCGGCATCACCCGCAACCCCTGGAACACCGGCCACACCAGCGGCGGCTCTTCGGGTGGCGCGGCGGCCCTCGTCGCCGCCGGCGTGGTGCCGGTGGCGCATGCCTCTGATGGCGGCGGTTCGATCCGGGTGCCGTCCGCCTGCACCGGGCTTGTCGGCCTCAAGACCTCGCGCGGGCGTATCCCGCTGACGCCGCTGGTCAGCGAAGGCTGGTACGGCATGGTGGTCGACCATGCCGTCACCCGCTCGGTGCGCGATTGCGCTCTGCTGCTCGATCTCACCCATGGCCCCGACTCCTTGTCGCCCTATGCCGCGCTGCCGCCGAAGGGCACATTCGCCGCTGCCGCCGCGCGCGATCCCGGCAAGCTCAGGCTGGCCGTCTACCGCAACTCGCCGCTCGGCCTGCCGATCTCGGCCGAGACACTGAAAGCGCTCGACACGGCGGTGGCGCTTGCCCGCGAGGGCGGCCATACGGTCGAGGATATCGACCTGCCCTTCATCGGCCGCGACTTCTTCGCCGACTTCTGCAGGACGGTTGCTTCCGCCGTCGCCGGCATGCTGCGGGCAGAAGCGCTGCGCGTCGGCCGTTCCGTTACCGGCGACGTCGAGCGCGCCACGCGCGTGCTCGGCCGGCTGGGCGAAATGGTCTCGGCCGGCGAGATCTATGCCGCCCTGCAGCGGCTGCACGCCGCCTCACGGCGGATGATCGAGGAGACCGCGCAGTATGATGCCGTGCTGATGCCCATCATCGCGCACCCGCCGCTCGCCTGTGGCGCCATGGATCCGAAAGGCACCGATGAGCTGATCGAGAACCTGCTCGACAAGCTTCATCTGACGCCGCTGCTGAAAGTGAAATCCTTGTTCGGCCAGCTGATGGACAAGAGCCTGTTGTTCACCCATTGGCCGGCGATCCACAATGTCAGCGGCCAGCCATCGATCGCGCTGCCGGTTTACGTTACCGATGCCGGCCTGCCGCTCGGCATCCAGGCTGCCGGCCGCCCGGGCGATGAGGAGACGCTTCTGTCCTTCGCCGCGCAGATGGAGAAGATCTCGGGTTGGTTGAAGCGGCGGGCGCCGCTGATGGTGCCGTGACGATGACGAGGCTGCGAGCCGCCCGAATATGACAACAATGACATTTGCGAGCAGAGCCAATTCCCGCTAAGACGCCGCGGTCTTTACCCATATCCAGGAAATCACGCCGATGACGGAAATAACCGCCACCGCCGAAATGCAGGCCGATCTGCTGTCGCGGGCGCTGCCCTACATGCAACGCTACGAGCACAAGACGATCGTGGTGAAATATGGCGGCCACGCCATGGGCGACCTTGAGCTCGGCAAGGCCTTTGCGCGCGACATCGCACTGCTCAAGCAATCCGGCGTCAACCCGATCGTCGTGCATGGCGGCGGGCCGCAGATTGGCGCCATGCTGGCCAAGATGGGCATCGAATCCAGGTTCGAAGGCGGCCTGCGCGTCACCGACCAGAAGACGGTCGAGATCGTCGAAATGGTGCTGGCCGGCTCGATCAACAAGGAGATCGTGGCGTTGATCAACGCCGAGGGCGAATGGGCGATCGGCCTGTGCGGCAAGGACGGCAACATGGTCTTCGCCGAAAAGGCCCGCAAGACGATGATCGACCCGGACTCCAACATCGAGCGGGTGCTTGATCTCGGTTTCGTCGGCGAGCCGGTCGAGGTCGACCGTACGCTGCTCGACCTTCTGGCGCGCTCGGAAATGATCCCGGTGCTGGCGCCGGTGGCGCCCGGCCGCGACGGCCACACCTACAACATCAACGCCGACACGTTTGCCGGCGCCATTGCGGGCGCCTGCAAGGCCTCGCGTCTTCTGTTCCTGACCGACGTGCCCGGCGTGCTCGACAAGAACAAGAAGCTGATCGACGAGCTGACCGTGGCCGAGGCCCGGGCGCTGATCAAGGACGGTACGGTTTCGGGCGGCATGATCCCCAAGGTCGAGACCTGCATCGAGGCGATCGAGCGGGGCGTTGAAGGCGTCGTCATCCTCAATGGCAAGACGCCGCATGCGGTGCTGCTCGAGCTGTTCACCGAACACGGCGCCGGCACGCTGATCGTGCCGTAGTCGATTGTCAGCCAGCTAATCGTTTCGCTGGCGGCAGCTCGTGACTTATGACGACAGAGGGCGCCGGCTTTCGTGCCAGGCGTTGAACGGTCATCGATTCCTCCTCGGCGTCCTGCGGTGCGCCCCAGAATTCGGCCAGCGTCGGGCCGTCCTTCACCCGGCCATCGCGAACCAGAAAACCCCAGACCTCACGAAACCAGACGCGGCGGCCCATTTGCGTGTACCAGCGCATCGAATGGCGCTGTTCGGGATCGGGATGGAACAGGATGCGCGCCAGCGCTTTCGGCCGCGACTGCACGGCGACTTCGATCAGCTTGACGCTGAAGAACAGCATCCACGGCTTCAGCCGCGTCATCTGCAGCACCTGGTGCTTGTAATCCCACAGGCGAGCATCTTGCTGAATCACCTTGCGATCCCTGGCGATGCGGAAGAACGGCGTCCAGCGATGCGGCGTCACGTAAAGCGCCTGGATCTGGTCGGGGTCATAGGCGATGAGCTGGCGAAAGCCGCGCCACAGATCGCGAAAGCCTTCATCCTCGAAGCCCGCCACCCAGGTCGCCATCGACAATATGCCGTGCTTTCGCAGCAGCTTTATCGCCTCGCGGTCGGAGGAGGTGCTGCCGCCCTTGCGGATCAGCTGCAACGTCTGTTCGTCGGTGTTCTCCATGCCGAGCAGCCAGCGGATGACACCGGCCTTGCGGTAGAGGTGCAGGATGTCGGCATCGCGCACGATGTCGTCGGCCCGCGTCGAGCCGACGATCAGCACCGGCACATTCTCGGCAATCAGGGCGTCGAGAAAGGCGCGCCACGCCTTCTTCGAAACCGTCGGGTTCTCGTCGGCGAGGTTGATCAGCTCGACGCCGTGTTCGCGGTGCAGCCAGGCGATCTCCTGCGCGAATTTTTTGGGATCGCGATGCCGCCAGCGGGTCCAAAAGCCGCGCTGGCCGCAATAGTTGCACAGATGCGGGCAGCCGCGGGAAAACTGCATGACCACGGCGCGCTTGCCGCCCCAGTAGCTGTATCTGCCGTGATCGATCAGTTCCCAGCCGACGCGGTAGGCATCGAGCTCGGCAATGGTCATCGCTGCCTGCGTGGCGAAGGGGTGGTGCAGGTCGTCGCGAAAGGCGATGCCGGCGACGCTTGCTGCCGGCTGGTGCATTTCCAACGCCTCGACCAGCGCCACCACGGTCGCCTCGCCCTCGCCGCGCACGATGAAGTCGAAGACCTCGGTTGCCGCCAGTATGTCGCGCCAGTGATAGGTCGGGAAGACGCCGCCATAGATGATCATGGTTGCCGGCTCGCGCTGCTTGATCATGCCGGCAATCAGCAAGGCGGTCGGGTGCGCCGAGGTCGAGCCGGAATGGCCCATCAGGACGAAATCGGGAAACCCGTCCAGGGCGTCGCGCACGACGCTCTCGAGCGGCATCGGCCCGAATTCGGCGTCGACCAGCCGCACCTCGTGCCCCGCATCGATCAGGGGCCCGCCGATCGCCAGCAGGCCAAGCGGCGGCAGGTGATCGTCCGGCACGCGGCTGCCGATGGCGGTGTGCGGCGGATTGATCAGGACGATTTTCATGGCGGACCTCGTGGAGAGATGGTCCGCTTATGCTGGCCGGCGATGTGGACGCTCGATTGGCCCGTTTCAGCAGTTTGCGTGCAGCTTTCACGCAAGAATGCGGAGTAGCGTCACTTCCTGAGATGCGCGAGCGGCACGTGGCCCGGTCCCTTGATGTTTTGCAGCACCAGCTGCGTGTGGACGTCGCGCACGCCGTCGAGCCGCATCAGCCGGTGCATGACGAAGGCGTTGAGCTCGTCGACAGACGGCACCATGACATGCAGCAGGAAGTCGTGGTCGCCGGTCATCGTCCAGCACGCCGATACCTCGTCCATGCGCTGCACGGCGGCGATGAAGGTTTCCGGCGAACCGTCGCTGTGGCTGACCAGGCGCACCTGGATGAACACCTCGACCATTAGGCCCACCGCGCGGCGGCTGATCACCGCGGCAAATCCCTTGATGATGCCGGCATCCTGCAACGCCTCGAAGCGTCGTGCACATGGCGTCGTCGACAAGCCGATCTCTTGCGCCAGCTCGGAGACGGGCTTGCGGCCGTCGCGTTGCAGGACATCGAGCATCTTGATCTCGAAATCGTCGAATTGAGGCATTTTCACTCATCTAATGCAAATTGTGAGTGAATGTTATCTCGAATCTCGCCGACGAGCCATCATCAAAACCAAATTGCCTCGGCAAGTTCGGCTAGTCTTTGGTCAGGTCAGCATTGATGATTTGCGAGGAGAAAACCATGACGACGATGAGCGTTGCCGAATATGCCCGCGACTGTGCGGCGCAGGGATTGCGCGGCGACTATTCGGTTTGCCGTTCCGATTTCACCGTGGCGCAGGGTTATGACTACAGCGCCGAGGAACAGGCGGTGTGGCGCACACTATGCGATCGCCAGACCAAGCTGACGCGCAAGCTCGCCCACCATTCCTACCTCGACGGTGTCGAAAAACTCGGCCTGCTCGACCGCATCCCCGATTTCGCTGATATCAGCGCCAAGCTGCGCAAGCTCACCGGCTGGGAGATCGTCGCCGTGCCGGGTCTTATCCCCGCCGCACCTTTCTTTGATCATCTCGCCAATCGCCGCTTCCCGGTCACCAACTGGCTGCGGACCCGGCAGGAACTCGACTACATTGTCGAGCCCGACATGTTCCACGATTTCTTCGGCCACGTGCCGGTGCTGTCGCAGCCGGTGTTCGCCGATTTCATGCAGATGTATGGCAAGAAGGCCGGCGACATCATCGCGCTCGGCGGCGACGAGATGATCACCCGGCTCTACTGGTACACGGCCGAATACGGCCTGATGCAGGAGGCCGGCCAGCCGCTGAAGGCCTTTGGCGCCGGCCTGATGTCGTCCTTTACCGAATTGCAGTTCGCCGTCGGCAGCAAGGACGCCCATCACGTGCCGTTCGACTTGGAAATGGTGATGCGCACCGGCTACGAGATCGACAAGTTCCAGCGCGCCTATTTCGTGCTGCCGTCCTTCGACGCCTTGCGTGACGCCTTCCAGACCGCCGATTTCGAGGCGATCGTCGCGCGCCGCAAGGCCCGGCCAGCGCTCGACCCGGTGACGGTCTAGTTTTCGGAAGAACGTTTCCCGCCCACGCCTGTGGGCGGGAGCCATCGACATCCCTATCGCCCGGGGGTGTGCGCCCCCTCGGCCTTCAGCCGCTCGAGCTGAGCGCGCTGCAGGGCGAGCGCGGCATTGACGAAGCGCGATATGGTGGCGAGCTCAGCGTCGCTGAAGGTGGCGATCACCTTTTCGCCTTCCCGCGCGATGGCGCCGTAATAGCGCGCCGACAGCTCCCGCGTCGCTTCTGTCGCCTCGATCACCACTTTGCGCCTGTCCTCGAGACTGCGCGTGCGGGTCAGCAGCCCGCGTGCTTCCAGTCGGTCGATCAGCGCCGTCACCGCGGCCGGTGTCAGGCCGGTGGCGGTTGCGATCGCGCCCGCCGATTGTGGACCGCCATAGAGCAGCCCGACGCAATGGCGCTCGGCCATGTTCAGTCCAAGCCTCATACCCACCGCTTCGTCATAGGCCTGCGTCGCGTCCTGCCATTGCATGATGGCGTGGCCGATCGCGGCCGTCATTTCGTCGCGATTGCCGCTTGACGAATTTACTTCGATCATCTAACTATCAATCCGTCTAACATTTAGACCATCGCAACAATATGCGGCTGGGACGCAGACAAGGCAAGAGCCTGCCGCCCGACAAGGAGTGAAAAATGAGCTTGATTCAACAGCGTGCCCCCCTCTCGCACGAGGAAGAATTCAAATACGCCAAGCTGGCGATGGAATGGTATGGCTGGGGCTCGCCCATCGGCCTCGGCATCCTGCTCGTATCGCTGGCCGCCGCGGCCGTGCTGGTGCGCATCGCCATTTACGGCTTTTGAGCGTGCCGTGTTTTCGCCGGCGCCATCACTGGCGCCGGCAAGGTATTGCAAACGGGCGCCCGGGGCGGACCCTCAGACGGCGACCACCTTGCTCAGATGCTCGCCCAGCCGGCAGGCCAGCGCGGTGATCGTCGTCGTCGGGT
The DNA here is from genome assembly GCF_000472785.1 of Mesorhizobium loti CJ3sym. Classification (GTDB taxonomy): domain Bacteria; phylum Pseudomonadota; class Alphaproteobacteria; order Rhizobiales; family Rhizobiaceae; genus Mesorhizobium; species Mesorhizobium loti_E. The sequence goes on along the minus strand of NZ_AXAL01000016.1, from coordinate 89,541 downwards.
TGGCTTGACCAGAGGTGCAGAACACCGAGGAGCCACCGACATAGAGATTGTCCATGCCATGCACCTTGCAGTTGGCGTCGACCACGCTCCTGGTGACATCGGTGCCCATGCGCGTGCCGCCCATATGATGATGACCCGCCGTCTCGTCATTCGTCGGATAGTCGCCGCCATTGCTGATCCAGTCGGCGATGCGCACCCGACCGAGATTCTTCTCGATCAGCGTAGTGCCGAACAGCCTGAGCCCTTCGAGAAGGGTACGATGCTCCAGGTCCGATTTCTTCCAGTGCAGCTCGATGCGCGGCACGCCAGCATGGTCGACATCGGTCTTCGACAGCTCGATCTGGTTGGAGGCCTGCGGCGCCTGTTCCCAGGCGACATAAAGCTGGGCCGCGCAACGCAGATTCTGGCTGAGCTTGGAGGACATCCACTCGGCCATGTCAGGCGCCGTGCAGGCGAGATCGGCGATGAGGCTCTTGACCCCCGGATACGGCGTTTCGATCAGCCGGATGCCGAAATTCATGATCTGCAGCCGCTCCATGGCGGCGAGCGTCGGCGAGAAGAAGGCCTCGTTGACGGCATCGACCTCGAACTCGCCATAGTTCGCCAGGATGGCGTTGCCGCCCTCGAAGGTCGGGTGTTCCATCCAGTAGCGGCCAAGCGCTGCGGCATTCGGCACGACACCGCCATTGGACCGTTGGTTCGACCACAAAAGCAGCCGCGAATTCTCCAGCCCACCGGTGCAGGTGATGAAATAGTCGGCGCTGAAGGAGCCGGCATCCTGACCGTTCGACCAGAGTTTGGCGCCGGTCACGCGTTTGCCGTCGCCGGCGAGCTCGGTGGCATAGGTGTTGAGCACGACGGCGATGTTCTGGCTCTTGTCGAGTTCATCGGCGAATTTTTCGGCAAAGCGCACCGCCGGGCTCTTGATCAGCTGCACCCAGCGGATGTCGTCGGAGACGGGCACATCCGGCCGGAATTCGGGAAGGTCGAGGATATCGCGCACCTCCGGCAGGTAGGGCTCGATGTCGGCGCGGCGGATTGGCCAGCCCGTATCCGGTGCCCAGGCCTTCGGTTCGAAATCCTGTTTGTCGAGCACGCGGCACCAGCCGGCCCAGTGGTTGGAGCTGCCGCCCATGAACCGAAGCCGGGTGATGTCGAGATCGAAATAGAAATCGCCGACCGTGGTGCCACGGTAGAAATCCTGCGACTCGTCGCTGAACTCCCGCGAGCCGGCCTCCAGCACCACGACCGGAATGCCGGCGGCACCGAGCTTGCGGGCGATGGTGGTGCCGGCCGGGCCGGAACCGAGGATGCATACCCTGGGTTTGAAGTTGGCGGCGCGAAACGCCTCGTAGCTGTCGAAGATCATGCCAGGTCACTCCGCTTGAGGATCCAGCCATTGACCTCGACGATCTCATTCGGATCGACCTGGGATGGATCAAGCCGGGATGGACGCGTGTCGGCCTGGGGCAGCTTGCGGAACAGGGACAGGGCAGGCAGCGCGATCAGCGCCTGCACGATCATGCGGCGCGGCATTTTTTTGATGAAGAAACTCATGATTGGTCTCGCGATGGGGGCCTCGACGATGCCTGCCGTTTCTCTGAACGGGACATGCACCGGGGAGGAAGCCGATTTCGTGCCAAACCTGGCCATGAAGCCGTTTCAAACCGGTTACTGGCGCGGCTCAGTACAAACACAGTTAGAATTCTCTTAACGGCAGCCGCGGGGCTCGAGTTTCGGTTCCGTGCTTCCGGTCGGCCCGCGGCCTGCTGCCACCGGGCTCATGCGGCGGCCGAGATATCCGTGCCCAGGATCGACAGATTGCGGCCCGCATGCTTGGCCTGATAGAGGCGCCGGTCGGCGGCACGCATCAGCTCGGAGACGTTGGCTTCCTCGCCGCAGACGGTGCCGCCGATGCTGACGGTCAGCGGTATAGTCCGCTCGTCGACGGGCCGGAAACGGATCAGCTCGACTTCGCGGCGAATGCGCTCGGCGACCCGCTTGGCCTCCTTCTCGGTGGCGCCAATCAGAAACGCGCCGAACTCCTCGCCGCCGATACGGCCGAGCACGTCGCCGCCGCGCACCCCGCGCTCGATGGCGCTGGCGATCAACAGCAGCGCGTCGTCACCGGTCAGGTGGCCGAAACTGTCATTGATCCGCTTGAAATGATCGGCGTCGATGATCAGCAGCGCGCCGCGGTCGGACTTGCGCCGGGAGCCATCCAGCGCGGCAAAGAAACTCTCCCGGTTGAGCATGCCGGTCATGTCGTCGCGGCTGGCCTTCTCCGCCAGACGGCGGTGGGCGGCGGCGAGCTGGGCGTGCGCGCGGGCAAGTTCGCGATGCGCGTTCTTCAGCTTGTCGCTTTGCCAGAAGGTGCTGGCGCAAGCCACCCATGCGAGCACCAACGGACAGACGGTCGAGGTCAGCCAGATCGTGCGGTTGACGGGGAATCCCATGGCCGGAACAATAATCAGCGTCAGCAGGAGCGAGGCGGCGACGGAGGCGAAAGCGATGGCGGCGGATTTCAGAATAACGCTGTTCATCGCGAGCTCCCCACAGAACTGTCTCTGTGCCAGCAAGCCCTGAAGGCCACCTTTCCCGGATGATTAAAATTTGAATCGCGGGGCCGTTTCCGCTACCCTTGGCGCGTGGAAGTTGTGGATAAAGCCTCTTTCGGATTTTCCGTTTCATGCCATAAGGACCGCATGACCACGCTCCCTGATCCCGCCCGCTTCGCCCATGTCACCGACTGGGTTTTCGACCTCGACAACACGCTCTACCCGCACCATTCGAATCTGTTCTCGCAGATCGACGTCAAGATGACCGCCTATGTCGGGGAGCTGCTAGCGCTGCCGCGCGAGGAGGCGCGCAAGCTGCAGAAGGAGCTTTATCGCGAATACGGCACGACACTGAACGGGCTGATGACGCGCCACGGCATCGATCCCGACGACTTTCTGGAGAAGGTCCACGACATCGACTATTCCTGGCTGGTGCCCGATCCCGTTCTCGGCACCGCCATCCGCCAGCTTCCCGGCCGCAAGTTCATCTTCACCAATGGCGATCGCAGGCACGCCGAGCGCACCGCGCGCCAGCTTGGCATCCTCGATCATTTCGACGACATCTTCGATATCGTCGCCGCCGGCCTCAATCCCAAACCCGCGCGCCAGACCTACGAAAAGTTCGCCGAACTGCACGCCGTCACCGGCCACAATGCGGTGATGTTCGAGGATCTCGCCCGCAACCTGGAAGTGCCGAAGTCGCTGGGCATGACCACGGTGCTCGTGGTGCCACGCAATTTCGAGCCGACCTTTGCCGAAATCTGGGAGCGCGATCCCGCGCAGGAAGACGACGTCGACTACGTCACCGACGATCTTGCCGGCTTTCTGACAGGGATAGTGGCAGGGCAGTAGGGCAGTAGGGCAGTAGGGCAGTAGGGCAGTAGGGCAGTAGGAAGGCGTTCTTGGCCTCTGATTTTCAAATCTATTTCCCGTACTGCCCTATTCCCTTATTCCCCTAATTTGTAGAAGCGGCTGATGATGCCCCAGGCTTCGTCGGCGGTGTCGACGAAATCGATAATGTCCTGGTCGCCGGGGCTGATCGTGCCTTGTTCGGCGAGGAAGTCGAGATCGATCGCCCGTTTCCAGAACGATTTGCCAAACAGGATCACCGGCACGCGCTCCATGCGTCCGGTCTGGATCAGGGTCAGCGTCTCGAAGAACTCGTCCATCGTGCCGAAGCCGCCCGGAAACACCGCCACCGCCTTGGCGCGCATGACGAAGTGCATCTTGCGGATGGCGAAATAGTGGAAGTTGAAGCACAGCTCCGGCGTCACGTAGATATTCGGCGCCTGTTCGTGCGGCAAAACGATGTTGAGGCCGATCGACGGCGCGCCGACGTCATCGGCACCGCGATTTCCGGCTTCCATCACGCCTGGGCCGCCGCCGGTCACCACGACATATTCGCGGTAGTATGATGTGGCCGACTGCTGCGAGCAAAGCCGCGCGAATTTGCGCGCCTCCTCGTAATATTTGCTGTTTTCCTCGAGGTTCTTCTTCTGCGTCTCGTTCTTGGCCGCCCAGGCCTCACCGCCAGGCTCGGGCAGGCGCGCGCCGCCAAACAGGATCACTGTCGAACGGATGCCGCGCTCGGCCAGGATCATTTCCGGCTTCAGCAGTTCCAGCTGCAGCCTGACCGCGCGCAGTTCGCGCCGCGTCATGAAATCAGGATCGTTCCAGGCCAGCCGGTAGGTCTCGGCCCGCGTCTGTGGCGTGTCCGGCACGCTTTTCGACCGCTCCAGATCCTCGTCCGAATGCGGCAGCGGCGTCCACCCCGCCTTTTCCATAGGAGTCATATGTCTTACCCGTCCGATTCTTTCACTTGCGCCGTCCCGTGACGCACCCGCGATTGACCCTCACCAAGGCTTCACATAGGGTCCGCGCGACTTTGGAAACAGGTTAAGGCGTTGCCCCTTAACAGCTTGGTAATGGAGCGAATTCATGTCGAAGCCCGATCTGGCGAGCCTCGAAAAGACCATTGAGAAGGCCTTCGAGGAGCGCGATACGATTTCGACCGCGACACGCGGCGAAACGCGCGACGCCATCCAGTCTGCGCTCGACCTGCTCGACCACGGCACCGTCCGCGTCGCCGAGCGCCAGGCGGATGGCAAGTGGCACGTCAACCAGTGGCTGAAGAAGGCGGTGCTGCTCTCGTTCCGGCTGAACCCGATGGAGATCATCAAGGGTGGCCCGGGCGAGGCCGTGTGGTGGGACAAGGTGCCGTCGAAGTTCGACGGCTGGAGCGCCGTCGATTTCGAGAAGGCGGGTTTTCGCGCCGTGCCGTCGTCGATCGTGCGCCGCTCGGCCTATGTCGCGCCGGGTGCGGTGCTGATGCCGTCCTTCGTCAATGTCGGCGCCTATGTTGACAGCGGTACCATGGTCGACACCTGGGCCTCGGTCGGCTCCTGCGCCCAGATCGGCAAGAATGTGCATCTGTCGGGCGGCGTCGGCATTGGCGGCGTGCTGGAGCCGATGCAGGCCGGCCCCACCATCATCGAGGACAATTGCTTCATCGGCGCGCGTTCGGAAGTGGTCGAGGGCTGCATCGTGCGCGAAGGCTCGGTGCTTGGCATGGGCGTCTTCATCGGCCAGTCGACCAAGATCGTCGACCGCGCCACCGGCGAGGTCTTCTATGGCGAGGTGCCGCCGAATTCCGTCGTCGTCGCCGGCTCGATGCCGGGCAAGGCTTTTCCAAACAACGAGCCTGGTCCCGGCCTCTACTGCGCCGTCATCGTCAAGCGCGTCGACGCCAAGACCCGGTCGAAGACCTCGATCAACGAATTGTTGCGCGATTGATCTTTCCGCCAAGCGGGCGCACCTTCCACCGGCGCGACAATGGGTCGCGTTGGTTCAAAGTGGAGGGGTGACATGGACTGGAAATATCTTCTCACGAGTTTCGATGGCCGCATCAACCGTGCCAAATTCTGGGCCGGCATCGGCGTATTCATCGTTATAGGCATTGTTGGCTTCATTCTCGACTCGATCCTCGGCACGCGTATCACCACCGGCAGTGGTGCCCAGATCGGCATCATCGGCATCGTCCTGGCACTGGCATCGATCTATTTCGCGATTGCGCTCTATGCCAAACGCTGGCACGACCGCAACAAGTCGGGCTGGTGGACGCTGATCGGCCTGGTACCCGTCATTGGCGGCATCTGGCTGCTGGTCGAGCTCGGCATTCTCCAAGGCACCAGCGGTGCCAATCAATATGGACCGGACCCGCTTGCCTGACAGATCAGATCTCACCTGGCTTTTCTTCAAGACATCGGGCCGCGTTAACCGCGCGGCCTATTTTCTGAGTGGCTTGCTCGTATCCATCATCCAGGCCTTTCCGTACTATCACTTCAAGCTGCTGCCGGAAGGCAGCCCGGAAAGCGAGACGTGGTGGTCCATTTTTGTCATTGTTGTCATGGCCACGCTTTGGCCGCTTGTGGTGCTTGCCATAAAGCGGCTGCACGATCTCGACAAGCCGGGCATCGTGGCGCTGGTGCTGTTCGTGCCCGTGGTCTCGATCGTTGCCTTCCTTGTATTGTGCCTGTTTCCAGGGCAGCCTGGGCCCAATCGTTATGGCCGGCGCACCAACGAGCCGGCACAACCCTAGAGCCGGATGATTTCAGGTCGAATCGACCTGAAATCTGAATCCGACTCTAAACCAAAGAGATAGAGCATGATGTCGTCGGAAAACCGCGTCACACTTTTCGGCATCATGCTCTGAGGACCGATCGGACATGCGCTACCGCACGCTTGATCCGAAACTGATCATCGACACCGCCGAACGGCTGGAGAGCCGCGTCTCCGAACGCTTTCCCAAGGCCGGCCTGCGCGGCGTCGCTGCAGAACTGGTGTCGCTGTCGCGCGATCTGGCCAAGGCGGCTCAGGCGCTCGAAGCGCCGATCTGGTGGCTGCGCGGCCTCATCATCGCCGCCTTCGTCGCCGGTGTGCTGGTGTTCGTGTTTGTCGGCACGATCCTGCCTCTCGACCGCATCTCGGGAAACGACGATGCCCTGCAATCGGTGCAAGGCATCGAGGCATCGATCAACACCGTCATTCTCGCCGTGCTCGGCCTGCTCGCGCTGATCCGCACCGAGGAGCGCATCAAGCGCAAGCAGGTCTTTCGCCAGCTGCATGGCCTGCGCTCGCTGATCCATGTCATCGACATGCACCAGCTGACTAAGGATCCCGCGACGCTTTCAGCCAGCTTCAGGCCAACGGCGAACTCACCGGCGCGTATCACCAATGCGGCGGATTTGGCGCGCTACCTCGACTATTGTTCCGAAATGCTGTCGATCACCGGCAAGATCGCCGCACTCTTCGCGCAGTCGGTCAATGACGACGTCGTCATCGACGGCGTCAACGACATCGAGAATCTGAGCTCGAACCTGTCGCGAAAAATCTGGCAGAAGATCACGCTGATCGAGAGCCACCCGGCGGCGCTACCTGTTCCGGCGCCAGGCCCGGCGAGCCAAGCCGCGCCGCTTCCGCCACGCGAGCCAAAGCGGTAACGCGCTTCAGCAGCGGCGCCGGCGTACCCGCTCTTTCGGCAAGGCCGAGCACCGCCCCTTGCAGCTCGCCGATCTCTGTCGGCCGGCCGCGTTGCAAATCGTCCCACATCGATGAGCGCGCCTGCGGGTCGATCGCCAGCATGCGCCGCGCCAACAGCCTGAACAGCCAGTCCGGCAGCCTGAGCACTTTCGGCAGCAGCGCCGGCCGCAGGCCGGCGATCCGCGCCGGCTCGATGCCGGAGGCTTTCATCGCCCGCAGCGCCTCGTCGATCTGGCCGGCCAGGATCAGGCGCCAGCGGCGGTCGGCAAGTTCCGTTGCCAGCGGCAGGCCCGAAAGCGCCACCAGCGCGTTGTTCAAATTCATCAGCAGCTTGCCCCACAGCACAGCTTTCATGTCGGCATGGGCCTCGACCGCGAACCCTTCGACGGCGAGAAGGCGGACCAGGCCGGCGTCGCCGTCCTCGATCATTACCTTGCCGTCGCTGGCACGGTGGACCCGCAGCGGCAGCTCGCCGTCGGGCGACTGCACCACATTGAACGGCACCATGCCGGCCAGCACCGTTCGCGGGCCAAGTCCGGCGCGCAACCGGTCGGCATTGTCGACGCCGTTCTGCAGGCTGATCACAACGGCGTCAGGGCGGGCATGGGCCTTGATGAGCGCGGCCATCTCTTGCGTCGCGCCGCTCTTGACCGTCACCAGGATCACGTCCGCTTCCGGCAGGGCGGCGGCCGGATCCACGGTGATCCCAAGCGCGCCCGGCTTGACCAGGCGATCGCGGCCCTCAAGGTCGCTGATGCGCAACCCGCCTTGCCGCAGCGCGGCCTCGATGCGCGGCCGGGCCAGCAGAATCACCCGCCGGCCAGCGAGCGCCAGGCAACCGCCCGCGTAGCAGCCGATGCTGCCGGCACCGGCAATGACGACCGTTCTGTCCCCGTTTGCCATACTGTCGCTCCGCACCTGTCAGCAATTATACGACATGAAAACCATAATGTCGGCGGTATGTCAGGCCATTGGGCTGGTCCCCATGTCGGGTCGTGACAGGCCCTCAGCTTTCGACTATCGCTTTTGCCATGACGCTGCCGACCGATCCCGCCGCCAACCTCGCCACCCTCATTCGTTGCGCCTCGGTGACTCCCACTGAGGGCGGCGCGCTGAGCGCGCTGGAAACGATGCTGAAACCGCTCGGCTTCCTGGTCGACCGGCCGATCTTTTCGGACGACGGCACGCCCGACATCGAGAACCTCTACGCAAGGCGGTCCGGGAATGGCCCGCATCTGATGTTCGCCGGCCATACCGACGTGGTGCCGGTCGGTGACGAAGCCGCCTGGACGCATCCGCCTTTTGCCGCCGAGGTTGCCAATGGCGAGATGTATGGCCGCGGCGCCGTCGACATGAAGGGCGGCATTGCCTGCTTCATCGCCGCCGTGGCGCGCCATGTCGAGGCAAATGGCGGCCCCAAGGGCTCGGTCTCGCTGCTGATCACCGGCGACGAGGAAGGGCCTGCCATCAACGGCACCGTCAAGCTGCTCGAATGGGCCGCCTCCAGGGGCGAGAAATGGGACGCCTCGATCGTCGGCGAGCCGACCAATCCGGACGCGCTCGGCGACATGATCAAGATCGGCCGTCGCGGTTCGATGTCCGGTTCAATGACCGTCAATGGCCGTCAGGGCCATGTCGCCTACCCCTTGCTTGCCGACAATCCGGTGCGCGGGCTGATGAGCCTGGTCGACGCCTTGCTGCATCCCGTCTTCGACAAGGGCACGAAGGATTTCCAGCCGACCAATCTGGAGGTGACCTCCATCGATGTCGGCAACCCGGCCACCAATGTCATTCCAGCCAAGGCGACCGCCACCTTCAACATTCGCTTCAACGATACCTGGACCGCCGAGACCATGCAGGCCGAGATTCACAACCGCCTCGACCAGGCAGCCAGGCGCAAGAAGTATCGGCCGGGCAAGAAGACGCCGGTGGACTACGACCTTGTCTGGCGCGACCGGCCAAGCCATGTCTTCCTGACCCGCGACGACAAGCTTGTCGACACGCTTGCCGGTTCGATCAAGGCGGCGGTCGGCAAGGAGCCGACATTGTCGACCTCCGGCGGCACGTCGGATGCACGTTTCATCAAGGATTACTGCCCGGTGGTTGAGTTCGGCCTGGTCGGCAAGACCATGCATATGGTCGACGAGCGCGTCGCCATCGCCGATCTTGAAACGCTGACGCGAATCTACCAGCGCTTCATCGAAGACTGGTTCGGACAGGGCTGATGAGCATGCTTACGGCGGACGAGACCCAAGCTTCGCTGACCGGCGCCTGGCGGCTGATGCTCGGCAAGACCGACGGATTGCGCCTGCTCGACCTGTCGGCCGACGGGTTCTGGAATTCCTTTTTCGCCATCATTGTTGCGGCACCGGCGCTGATCGTCGGCTGGGTCGGCATCGCCAACGAGATCGGTGATCCCGACGCCTTCGCCGGCCGCTTCAGCATGCTGATGCGACTGGCGACGGTCGATATCGGCTCCTGGGTGCTGCCGCTGGTCGCGCTCGCTTTGGTCGCGCGGCGCGCCGGCATCGGTGGCCGCTTCGTCCACTATGTCGTTGCCAGCAACTGGGCCTCGGCCATCACCGCTTGGCTGATGCTGCCCTCGGCGCTGATCAGGCTTTTCCTGTCATCCGCGAGCCAGGTCTCGAGCCTTGTGTCGCTGCTGCTGTTTGCCTTGTCGATGGTGCTGACCTGGCGCATGACCAACGCAACGATCGGCAAGGGCGCAGCGGTCGGCACCGCCGTTTTCGTCGGCATGTTCATTGCTTCGCTGCTGGTGCTGTTCGGGCTACAGGCGTTGCTTGGGATCACCGTGCCGGACGACGTTGGGGCTCAGAGCCTTTCTGGGATGGTCCCAGGATAGAGCCTGCCGGCGCTGTCAGGGATAATCGACGCCTGTGAGGAAGAGCCCGTCGGGCGGCGCTACCTGGCCGCAGGCGGCGCGGTCTTGTGCGTCGAGCGCTGCCTTGAGATCGGCAGTGGTCCAGCCGCCGTCGCCGACGCGCTTGAGTGAGCCGACCATCGAGCGGACCTGATTGTGCAGGAACGAACGCGCCGAAGCCCTCACTTCGATCAGGTCACCGTGCCGGCTCACATCGAGCCGCTCCAAGGTCCGCACCGGGCTGTTGGCCTGGCACTGGGTCGAGCGGAAGGTGGTGAAATCGTGCCGTCCGAGCATGACTTTGGCCGCTTCGTGCATGGCGCCAGCATCGAGCCGCTTTGGCACCCACCACACCTTGCCCTTCTCCAGGGCCGCGGGCGCGCGCCGGTTGAGGATGCGGTAGAGATAATGGCGCCCGGTGGCCGAGAAGCGCGCGTCGAAATCGTCTGGGACAACGCCGGCCTTCAGGATGGCAACATGCGCGCCGGCCGCCTGCAGATGCGCGTTGATGGCATCGCGCACCTTGTCACCAGGCCACGCCTTGGCGAGGTCGACATGTGCCACCTGGGCGGTGGCATGCACGCCGGCATCGGTGCGGCCGGCGGCGCGCAGCCGCACCGCCTCGCCGCTGAATTTCTCGACCGCCTGTTCGATCGCCTGCTGCACCGAAGGCTGGTCGGCCTGATGCTGCCAGCCGGCGAAAAGGCTGCCGTCATACTCGATGTCGAGGCGAAAACGCGGCATGCCGGGCGGCTATACGTTCTTGCCTAGGCGGCGAGAGCGGTGAAGGCGGAAGCGTAGACCAGTCTGCCGGCCTCGGGAGCGTCACCCCAGGCCAGCGCCTGCAGCGCCTCGCCTTGGTATTCGCTCTCGAATTTCTCGGCACGGGCGTGGCTGTAGCCGAAACGGCCGTAATAGGCCGGGTCGCCCAGCACCACGGCCAGCACCTCGCTTGCATCCCTGAGACGGATGTGCGCCTCGCGGATCAGCGCGCCGCCAATGCCCGAGCCATGGAAAGACGGTTCGACAGCCAAGGGCGCCAGCGCCACTGCTGGAAAACTCTTGCCACCATTCTGCACGTAAAGTCTGGAAAACAGGATGTGGCCTACCACCTGTCCGTCTTCTTCCGCCACCAGTTCAACGACGGCGTCGCCGCCGGTCACCAGCGCGTCGACCAGCCCGGCCTCCGCCTGCTGGCCGAAAGCGTGTTCCTCGACGAGGCGAATGGCCTCGCGATCCCGCGGCGTTGCCGCGCGTATCGACATCATGCTCATGAGAACTTCATTCCTTTTACGACCTTGGCTCCGCGCAGGAATTCCGACGCGGCGGCGGGCTTTCCGCCCGCACGTTGAACTTCGACCAGCCTGACCGCGCCTGCCCCGCAGGCGACCGTCAGTCGGTCATCGAGAATTCCTCCCGACTCGCCCAAATCTTCCGAAAGCGACGGGCCTTCGGACAGCGTCGAGCGAAGCAGTTTCAGCCGTTCCATGCGGCCGCCAATTTCAATCTCGGACCAGGCGCCGGGAAAGGGCGACAGGCCACGAAGGTGGTTATGGACCTCGGCCGCGGGCCGCGTCCAGTCCACGCGCGTCTCGGATTTATCGATTTTTCTGGCGTAAGTCACCCCTTCCGCCGCTTGCGCAGTAAATGTCAGGGTATTCTTTTCCAGCAGCGCCAGCGCTTCCACAATCAGGGCGGCACCAACGCCCATCAACCGATCATGCAGATCGCCGGCTGTCATATCGGGTTGAATGGCGCATTTTTCAAGCAATCCCACCGGTCCAGTGTCCAAGCCCTCTTCCATGCGCATAACCATCATGCCGCTTTCCAGGTCGCCCGCCATGATGGCGCGCTGGATGGGAGCGGCACCCCGCCAGCGCGGCAAGAGCGATGCATGGCCGTTGATGCAGCCAAGCTGTGGTGCGTCGAGAATTGCCTTCGGCAGCAGCAAACCATAGGCGACGACCACGGCGATATCGGCCTGCAAGGCACGGAAAGCCGTCTGCTCGGCCTCGCCCTTGAGGGATGTCGGCGCCCGCACCTCGATGCCCAGCCGCTCGGCCTCGCGCTGTACCGGCGACGGCGTCAGCTCCAACCCCCGCCGGCCGGCGGCACGCGGTGGCTGCGTGTAGACGGCTGAAATCTGATGTCCGGCCTCGGCAATCGCCCGCAGCGTCGACACCGAAAATTCCGGCGTGCCCATGAAGATCACGCGAAGGGGCATTTTCTTTCGAGATCCTGTCTTCTGATTGCGTGCCGTGAGCCGGCTCACGCCCCCGCTTCAAACGGGTTTACGAGCTTCTGGTCAAGACTGTCGAAGTCATGGACGGCCGTGGTCGCTTTTCGTTTCCGCTTCGATTCTATCCATGATCTCCGCGTATTCGTCGCCAATTGCGTTCTCAGCCGCAAAAGTCGAGCGAATCGCATCCCATGCCGAGAGTCCCGGCCCTGACCAGCCTTCTCGCTCTGCAGCCATGCCTTTGCGCAGAAGATCGATAGCCTTGTCTGACAGGCTCTGGCCGTCCTTGCGTGCCGCCAGTTCGATTTCGCGTTTCAAAGGCTCGGGAATGTCATTGATCAGCATGCCGGCCATCGGCGTCTCCATTGGCCTGTCCCGCCGACATCAGCTTGGAAAGGACTCTAGCCTATCCCACCAGCTTGCCCGGCGCTTTGTCCTTGGCGAGCTTCTTGAACTTCTTCACAACCATGTCGCGCTTCAGCTTCGAGATGTGGTCGATGAACAGCACGCCGTTGAGATGGTCGATCTCATGCTGCAGGCAGGTCGCCATGAGGCCGTCGGCCTCCATCTCCTGCAGCTTGCCGTCGCGGTCGAGGTATTTCACGCGCACGGACGCCGGGCGTTCGACCTCGGCGTAATAATCCGGGATCGACAGGCAGCCTTCCTCATAGACCGAGCGCGCGTCGGCACTTTCCAGGATCTCCGGGTTGATGAAGACATGCGGCGCCGGTGTCTCGTCTTCCTTGGCGAGGTCGATCACCAGCATGCGCAATGGCTCGCCGATCTGGATTGCCGCCAGCCCGATGCCCGGCGCGTCATACATGGTCGCCAGCATGTCCTCGGCCAATGCGCGCAATGGCGCGTCGACGCGCTCCACCGGCTTGGAAAGCTGGCGCAGGATGGGGTCGGGAAGGATGATGAGCGGCTTGATCGGCATGGCGTTCCACCTAAGACCTCCGGCGAAAAGCGTCAACCGGGGCACCCGGGGCTTGTTCCTGTTTTGATCTGTGCCAGCCCCGCGAATCGGCTATGCTGCCCACATGAATGACCTGAGCACCATCCTTTCGGAGCCTGTGGCACGGCTTGGCGCCACCACGATCACGCTCGGCCATGCCCTGGCCTTCGGTGCATTGTTGTTTCTCGGCCTGTTCGTGGCGCTGGTCATCGCGCTGTGGCGGTCGGCCAAGGCGCGTGCGGTTGCTGCCGCGGAGGCAGCCGACCATGCCCGCGATGCCGAAGCGCGGATGGCCGGCATATTGCAGAGCCAGGCCGAGATGCAGGGTCGCATGGGGGCCATCGCCGAAGTGTTCGGGGCGCGCCAGGCGGAGCTGACGCAGTCGATCGGCCAGCGGCTCGACGCCATGACCGGCCGGCTCGGCCAGACCATGACCGAGCAGACCAAATCCACGCATGAGAGCCTGGCCAAACTGCAGGAGCGGCTGGCGATCATCGATGTCGCGCAAGGCAACATCCAGTCGCTCGCCGGCCAGGTGGTACAGTTGCAGGCGATCCTCTCCAACAAGCAGACGCGCGGCGCCTTCGGCCAGTCGCGCATGGAGGCGATCGTCGCCGACGGTCTGCCGATGGGCGCATACGAATTCCAGGCGACGCTGTCGAACGGCAGCCGGCCCGACTGCCTGGTGAAGATGCCGAACGGCGCGCCGTCGCTGGCCATCGATGCCAAATTTCCGCTGGAAGCCTGGAATGCCATTCGTGCCGCCGATGGCGCGGACCTGCAGAAGGTCGCGTCGCAAGCCTTCCGCCGCGACATCGAGATCCATGTCCGCGACATCTCGGAGAAATACCTGATCCAGGGCGAGACGCAGGACACCGCCTTCATGTTCGTGCCGTCGGAATCGGTGTTCGCCGAGATCCACGAGAATTTCGAGGCGATCGTCCACAAAGCGCACCGCGCCCGCGTTGTCATCGTCTCGCCGTCGCTGCTGATGCTGTCGATCCAGGTCATCCAGGCGATCCTCAAGGATGCCCGCATGCGCGAACAAGCGCATCTGATCCAGGGCGAGGTGATCCGGCTGATGGAGGATGTCGCCCGTGTCGACGAGCGCGTGCGCAAGCTGCAGGTTCATTTCGGCCAGTCGGCCAAGGACATCGACGACATCCTTGTCTCGACATCGAAGGTGACCAAGCGCGGCCAGAAGATCGAGGCGCTGGAGTTTGGCGTGCAAGTCGATGGCGATGCGGGGCCGGAGACGCCGTCACGGGCTCCCGCGGCGAAGCTCGACACAGGCGGCGCCCGCGTAGCCGATTCGAAGACCGGGCAGCTCAGGCTGAGGGTCGTCGAAGGCGACGACTGAACGGATATTTTTCCGCCTAGGCCACGGCCACGATGACGTGTGCCTGAATTTTGGCGGCAACCTCGCCGCTGCCATGCCTGGCCGCAATCGCGGCTGCGGCACAATCCGTTGCAGCGTCCAGTTTCCCCGGGTCCCGGGCCTCGATTTCGGTGCGAAGAACAGTTCCCCGGCAATAGGCAACGGCCGGCAGGCGCGCAGAGGGTGCACGGCTCTGTTCGGCTCTCGTCTCGATCACGACATCGGAGAAGCCAGCCTCTGCCAGATCGCTGCGGATCAGTGCGGTATCGTGGTAGCCGTGCGGCGTGCGGGCGAGAAAACGCGGCGGATCGTTTGGAAAAATCCTGGCCAGGGCATTCGTCACATCATCGGCAAACACGTTCTCCTTGATGTGATCCCATACGTTGAACAGAAAATGTCCGCCGGGCTTCAGGACCCGCTTTGCCTCGCGGTAGGCGGATGGGCGGCTGGGAAAGAACATCGCGCCGAACTGGCAGCAAACGAGATCGAAGGCCGCGTCTTCAAATGGCAGCGCCATGGCATCAGCCTGGCGCCATTGGATGCGACTGTCGGGCGCTTGACGCGAAGCGGCGTAGTCGAGCATCGGCTGGTTAAGGTCGGTCACGACATAGCTGGCGTCAGGGGCCAGTTTTGGCGCCAGTGCTCGGGTGACGACACCGGTGCCCGCGGCGATTTCCAGGACGGCTCTCGGCGCAAAGGACGCCGCTCGTCGTGCGAGATCCGTGGCGAACGGATCGAAAATCAACGGCACCATATAGCGGTCGTAGTTTTCCGGAATAGAGCCGGCAAACAACTTGTCGCCTTCGAGCACAGCTCACCCTCCCCATGTCCACTGCCCGCAGTCTAGCACATGATTGCAGGCTCCGGATTCGATTCGAAGAGAACGCTGCTACCGCTCTTCCTCGGTCGTGGTCACCTCGAATTCCGGCAGCCAGTGCAGAGCCGAGCGATGCCATTTCTGTTGTGTCGGGACCAGATTCTCGCGTTGCCGGGCGGTTCCCGCCCTGATCCCGTACACCTTCGGACCGTCACCGACCGATGTCGCGTAAAGATGTGAACCGCAGTCGCTACAGAAGGCTTGGGCACGCTTGGCACCGCTTCCTCCTGTCTTGATGTAAATCTTCGGCGCACCTTTGGTGATCCTGTAGTGATCCTCGGGCGCGGGAACGGTAACGCGAAAGGCCGTGCCGGTCAGTTGCTGGCAATCCGTGCAGTGGCATATCGAGGTCTTTTCCGGATCGACCTCCGCTTCATATGTGATGGCGCCGCAATGGCATCCGCCGTCGATCTTCATTTTCGCTCCTCCAAAATCCATCGACCGATCTTAGCGGGGCCGCGCGGCAGGGCAACGGCGCAGCGATGGTCCAGCGGCTAGTTGGACGCGGCTTCGATCAGTTTGCGCCGCTGCTCCCAGGTGCCTGTCGTCTGCGGCTTGACGAACAGCCGCGTGATCTCCGGCATCTCTTTCTTCAACAGTGCCTCAAGGCGTTCGACACAGGCCTCGATCTCCGGCGCCGTCAGATGGTCCTCGAATTCGATGCTCAGTCCGGCAACGATCTCCTGCGGTCCCATGTGGACGGTCAGGACGCCGTTGGCCCGCTGAACCGCCGGATCCTGCTGAGCGATCGCCAGCACCTTTTTCTGTACTTCGGGAGAGGCCGGCTCGCCGATGAGCAGGCCCTTGCTTTCGCGGGCCAGGAAGATCGCCGTCGCGCCGAGGATAAGCGCGATGCCGATCGAGGCGGCTCCATCCAACTCAGGCATCTCCAGCAGCTCAGCCGCCAGTATGCCGGCAAAGGCGACGATCAGGCCGAGCAGGGCCGCGCTGTCCTCGAACAGCACGGTATAGACGCTCGGGTCCTTGCTCGATTGCACGGCTTGCAGCCAGCCTTGCTTGCCCTTTTCTCGGCGGAATTCCTTCAGCGCCACCAGCCAGGAGCTGCCTTCGAACAGGAAAGACAGGCCGAGAACGACATAGTTCACCTTGACGTTGGCGACAGGCTCCGGCGCCATGATGTGGACGATGCCCTCGTATAGCGAGACGCCGGCGCCGAGCGCGAAGACCAGCAGGGCAACGATGAAGCTCCAGAAATAGAGCTCACGGCCATGGCCGAGCGGATGCGTGCGGTCGGCCGGTCGCGCGGCCCGGTGCATTCCGTAGAGCAGCAGCCCGCCATTGCCGGTATCGACCAGCGAGTGCACGCCTTCCGACAGCATCGCAGAACTGCCGGTGAAGAAAGCGGCGGCGAATTTGGTCACCGCGATGGCCAGATTGCCGGCCAGCGCCGCGTAGATAACCGTTTTCGAGCCGCCATGCCCGGCCATATAGTCTTGTCCCCTTCAGGCTACCCATTGTAGCGGCCCCACCGCCGAAGCTCCACAGGCAGCACAACGCGCGAACCGTCTCGTCGTTCGGATCATTGAAGACTCGCGGTCGGGAACGCCAGTTACTCGACGATCTCGTCGGTCCAAACCTTGAAGCCGGCGAGGGTCCCTGGGCCGAAAATATGGGTCAGCGGCACATCCGCCGCGTCGCGCCCGGAGGCGATCAGGATACGGCCGATGCGCGGCGCATTGTTGCGCGGGTCGAATACATGCCAGCGGCCGCCGAGATAGACTTCCATCCAGGCGGCGAAATCCATGCTCGACCACGGCTTCGGCATGCCGATATCGCTGATGTAGCCGGTGCAGTAACGCGTCGGGATGTTGAGCGCCCGGCAGAAGGTGACGGCCAGATGCGCGAAGTCGCGGCACACGCCGCTCTGTTCGCGGTAGGTTTCCGCAGCGGTACGCGTTGGCCGCGCATTTCCATAGCTGAAGACGATATGGTTGTGGACGAAATCGCACACCGCCTGCACGCGCGGAATGCCAAGCGGTGTATGGCCGAACAGCCGCCACGCTTCGTTGGCCAGAAGGTCGCTCTCGCAAAACCGGCTGGGCAGCAGGAACAGCAGCGTCTCCGCCGGCAGGTCGCGCACCTCGTGCTGCCAGGCCATCAGGTCGCCCATTTCGAAGGTGCCGGGCGCGCGGATTACCGAATCGGTGCCGAATGTGAACCGGCCGGGCGGTGCAACGAAACGGTTGCACCAATTGCCGAAACTGTCGCGGTAGCTCTCGATCGGCACCGGCGGGTTCGAGGTCAGGAAATCCGGACGCTCGAGATCGGAGGCACGGGAATAATGGACATTGAGCATCGCGATGAGCGGCGTTTCCTGCGGAAAGTCGAAGCTCATCTCGCAGCCAATGTGGATACGCATTGTCGTCCTGACCGCCTGCCTGACGATCACCCGGCGAAAGCACGGATCGATGCTGCAGTGCGAGAATGACCATGGCACGGACCGCCATGGTTTACGAGCAAATTAGAAATCGGTTGAAAGCGGCCGACCGACGGCTACGGTAGGCGCTGCCCTCTTGCGGCAAAGCGTTTCTCTTGTTTCACTTCGCATCCCGCAACTAGAGGAACGAATCATGGCCAAAGGCGCGATGAAGGCAGGCAAGGAAGCCCGCAAGCCGAAGAAGGATGCCAAGAAGCCGGCAGCCGCTCCCGCCCTGAAGGCACCGCCGGTCAAGGCGATGCGCATCAAGGAAAAGTAAGGCTCGGGCAAAGCGGCGCGGGCGAATCCCACCGGCGGCGTCAGACGATGCCGCCGGATTGATCGGGCGTTCGGACAACCCTATATCTCTGGCGCGAGGACGGCCCCGCGCCTCCGAAAATTTGGTCGGGACGACCCGCCCACATTGATCAAGCATCCCGGATCGGATTCCGTTTCCGGCCCGATGCTGGATGGAGCGTTTCCGATGTCCTGGGTTCTTTTGTTTTTCGCTGGCCTGTTCGAAATCGGCTGGGCGATCGGCCTCAAATATACCGACGGTTTCTCGAAACTGGTACCGACGGTCCTGACTGTCGCATCGATGATCGTCAGTCTTACCCTGCTCGGCCTGGCGCTGAAGGCGCTTCCCGTCGGCACCGCCTATGCGGTGTGGACCGGCATCGGTACGGTCGGCACCGCGCTGCTCGGCATCTGGCTGCTTGGCGAGCCCGCAACCGCGATCAGGCTGGCCTGTATCGCGCTGATCGTCTGCGGCATTATGGGGCTGAAGTTCGCGGCCTGATTGCCTCCAAGCGTCTGCCCTCGGGCTTGGCCCGAGGGTGCGAGCCGTTGGGACGGCCTGCCTCAGAGAGGCTCAAGGCTTTGTTTTCATGCAAACGCGTTCAGGGCCGCAGCAAGGCGACCCTGCTTCCAAATTTCGAAGCTTGGCCGAAAAGGCCTTAGCGGGCGGAGAAGCCCGGAGGCGTTCTGCCGGTACGCTGCTTGCGCGCTGCATAACGCGCGTCACGCTTGGCCTTACGCTCGGCTTCGTCAGCCAGCAGACGAGCTATGCGCTCGGTCTCCTCGGCTTCCTTGATCTTCGCTTCAGCCTGCGCTGCCTCTTCGGCGGCGATGCGTGCCGCTTCGGCCGCTGCCTCGCGCTCGGCCTTCTCGACCGCCTCGCGTGCCAGCTTTTCCTGCTTCAGCCTCGCCTTCTCGGCCTCACGGATTTCGCGAGCCTCGAGAATTGCCTTGCGTTCGGCCTGCCGCGCCAGCACTGCGGGATCATCCGCCGGCGGCTTTGCCTTGAAGCGCTCGAGAAGCGCCTTCTTTGCCTCGTTCGCGGCGTTGCGCCGCTCGAAAACGTCTTTTTCCCTGTAAATAGCCAAGTCCACTTCCCTGAAGTCAATTCGCGAGGCTTACATACGCGCGAATAGCAAGAGTTCAAGCGCCAAAACGGTATGCCAGCCATGAAATTCCGCGATGTTGCGCGCGGGAGACGCCTTTTCCTTGCAAACCGACATGCACTGTTCACCGTCAGCCTCTCTGGCGGCGAGGCTGTACCGTCGCTACGTCAGCGGTTCACCTTTTGGTGAACCGCTCTTTCTGTTGCTTTGACGCAATTCCGGACGGAAAACCGTTTCACACTTTTCCTGGAATTGCTTCTGGCGGTAAAACCCAACACCAGGATGACATCACATGGAACTCGGTCTTTACACCTTTGCCGACGTCAGCCCGCAACCGGGCCCCGGCGCCATTGGGCCGCATGAGCGGCTGCGAAACCTGATCGAAGAGGTCGAACTGGCCGACCAGGTCGGTCTCGACGTTTTTGGGCTCGGCGAACATCACCGGCCCGATTATGCCGCTTCAGCACCGGTCGTGGGTTTGGCCGCGGCTGCCGAGCGCTCGAAACGCATCAAGCTGACCAGCGCGGTTACCGTGCTTTCCTCCGACGATCCGGTGCGCGTCTTCCAGCAGTTTGCCACGCTCGATCTTCTGTCGGGCGGGCGCGCCGAGATCATGGCCGGGCGTGGTTCGTTCATCGAATCCTTCCCGCTGTTCGGCTACAATCTGGAGGATTATGACGAGCTGTTCGCGGAAAAGCTCGATCTACTGCTTGCCATCCGAGACAGCGTCAAGGTCACATGGTCCGGCAATCTGCGCGCGCCGATCAACGATCGCGGTGTCTATCCCCGGCCGTTCCAGGACAGGTTGCCGATCTGGATCGCCATTGGCGGCACGCCCCAGTCTGCTGCCCGCGCGGGCGCGCTCGGCCTGCCGCTGGCGCTCGCCATCATCGGCGGCGAGCCGGCCCGCTTCGCGCCGCTGTTCGATGTCTACCGCGAGGCCGCCAAGCGCGCCGACGCTGACCCGTCGGGCCTCGCCACCAGCATCAACGTGCATGGCTTCATTGCCGAGACGACCGAACAGGCGGCCGACGATTTCTACGGTCCGCAGGCGGAAGTGATGAACCGCATCGGCCGCGAGCGCGGCTGGGGCCCGACATCGCGGGCGCATTTCGACCAGTCGCGTGGTCCGAGTGGTGCCCTGTTCGTCGGCAATCCGGAGCAGGTGGCGGAAAAGATCGTCGCCCAGCACAGGATTTTCAACAATGACCGCTTCCTGCTGCAGATGGCGATCGGCACCATGCCGCACACCAAGATCATGAAGGCGATCGAACTCTACGGCACAAGGGTGGCGCCGATCGTGCGCAAGGAAACGGCGAAATCCCCAGCGGAGGTGGCAGCGCCCGTCGCCTGAGCCAGATGAGCAACGGCAGGCCTGCAGACGCGGGCCTGCCGGCTAACGGAACCTTGAAGCCACGCCGGCGTTTTCGGTCGACGGATCGCACCAATTGCGGTGCGCCGCCGAGGGACCGTGATGAAAGCCGAACCCGCCGCTTTGGGCGCAGGTGTTGCCGAGGCTCAAGACGTGCGCGTCGCGGCTCGCGCGGATACGCATCTGATGCGCTCGCTGCTCATCGGCATCTTCATTTTCATGACCATCTACGCGCTCTACTTCGCCCGCGCTTTCTTCATGCCGGTCATCCTGGCCTTCCTTCTGGCGTTAACGCTGACGCCGATCGTGCGGCTGCTGCGGAAACGTGGCATTCCCGAAGTGGTCTCGGCGACGCTTCTTGTGCTGCTCTCGATCTGCGTGTTCGCCAGCGCAGGCTACCTGCTCAGCGGTCCGGTCATCGACCTCATCAACAACACATCGTCGATCGGCCAGCAGCTCACCGAGCGCTTGGCGCAATTGCGGCGTCCGCTGGAAAAAATCATGCAGGTCTCGCATCAGATCGAGCAATTGACCGAGACCACGCAAGAGCCCGGCGTGCAGAAGGTGGCGGTTGCCCAGTCCGGCATCCTGTCGTCGGCCGCCAGCAATATCCTGTCGGCGGGAACAAGCCTCACCATCATCTTCGTGCTCTCACTGTTCCTGCTCGCCTCGGGCACGATGTTCTATGAAAAGATCATCCAGTCCTTCGCCAGCCTCAGCGAGAAGAAGCGGGCGCTGCGTGTCGTTTTTGATGTCGAGCGTGAAATCTCGCACTATTTGCTCACCGTCACCATCATCAATGCCGGTCTCGGCACGGTGATCGGCCTGGGCCTTTGGGCGCTTGGCATGCCCAACCCGCTGGTCTGGGGTGTAGCCGCGGCACTCCTCAACTTTCTGCCCTATGTCGGCGCGCTGCTGACCTTGGTGCTGGTCACGGTCATGGCCTTGATCAGCTTCGACACCATTTCCTACGCGCTTTTGGCGCCGGCCTTCGTGCTGTTGTGCGACATCGTCGAGGGCCAGTTCGTGACACCGATGGTGGTCGGCCGGCGCCTGGAGATCAACGCCGTGGCGATCTTCATCGCCATCGCCTTCTGGTCGTGGCTGTGGGGCTTCGTCGGCGCCCTGATGGCGGTGCCGCTGCTGGTCGTCATCAAGGTGTTCTGCGATCATTTCGAAGGGCTGAGCCATGTCGGCAATTTTCTCGCCGCACAGCAGACCGCCGTGGTGGAAGAGGAGCCGGCGGAGGAGAGCAGCAAGGCCACCGCATAGAAGGTGGACGCGGTTTGCGGCGGCGGGATCGAATGCCTATATCCGGCCGATCAACTGCCGGTGCCTTCCCAATGAGCGACGTTCCTTCCTTCGATCTCGACGCCTATCTCGCTCGCATCGGTTACGCCGGTCCTCGGGACGCATCGCTGGATACGCTGAAGGCGCTGCATTTCCTGCATCCGCAGGCAATCCCGTTCGAAAACATGGATCCGTTTCTTGGCAACCCAGTTAGGCTCGACCTTGCCGCGCTGCAGGACAAGATCGTCCTTGGCGGGCGCGGCGGCTATTGCTTCGAGCACAACCTCCTCTTCATGCATGCGCTGAAGGCGCTTGGTTTTGAGGTCAGCGGCCTCGCCGCACGCGTGCTTTGGGGCCAGGCAGAAGATGCCATCACGGCGCGCAGCCACATGCTGCTGCGCATCGAGCTTGATGGCCGCACCTATATCGCCGATGTCGGCTTCGGTGGCCTGACCCTGACGGCGCCGCTGCTGCTGGATCCCGGCGCGGAGCAAAAACCCCCCCACGAGACATTTCGCATCGTCGAGGTCGACGATCATTTCCGCCTGCAGGCCGCCATCGGCGGCGACTGGCGCTCGCTCTACCGCTTCGACCTGCAGCCGCAGTATGAGGTCGACTATTCCGTCACCAACTACTTCCTGTCGACCAGTCCGACATCGCATTTCCTGACGACTGTCGTGGCGGCGCGCGCCGCGCCCGACCGGCGTTACGCTTTGCGCGGCAATCGCCTGTCGATCCATCACATTGGTGGCCGCACCGAGCAGACAGAGATAGCTACCGCCGCCGAACTCGCCGACATGCTGGAAGGCCAGCTCGGCATCATCATTCCCGACCGCACGGCTTTCGAGGCCAGGGTGCGTGAGAAGAAGATCGTGGAGACCAACGCATGACCGAACTGTCCGTTCTCGACCTGTCGCCGATCGTCGAAGGCAGCGATGCCTCGCAATCGCTGGCCAACTCGCTCGATCTCGCTCGCCATGCCGAGCGCCTGGGCTATAAGCGCTACTGGCTGGCCGAGCATCACAACATGCCGGGCATTGCGAGCGCCGCCACATCCGTGGTCATCGCCCATGTCGCCGGCGGCACCAAGACCATTCGCGTCGGCGCCGGCGGCATCATGCTGCCCAACCATGCGCCGCTGGTCATTGCCGAGCAATTCGGCACGCTGGCTGCCTTGTTTCCCGGCCGTATCGATCTCGGCCTCGGCCGGGCACCCGGCACCGACATGAACACCGCGCGCGCCTTGCGCCGCAACCTCGAGGCTGGCGTCGACAATTTTCCACAGGATGTCGTCGAGCTGATGGGCTATTTCCTGCCCGCCGAAGAAGGCCAGCGCCTCCGCGCCGTGCCGGGCGAAGGCCAGACCGTGCCAATCTGGATTCTTGGTTCCAGCCTCTATGGCGCGCAGCTCGCCGCCATGCTCGGCCTGCCCTATGCCTTCGCCTCGCATTTCGCGCCGGCAGAGCTCGATCACGCACTGGACATCTACCGCTCGCGCTTCCAGCCCTCGGAACAGCTCGACAAACCGCATGTCATGCTCGGCCTCAACGTCTTTGCCGCACCGACCGATGCCGAGGCACGATTGCTGTTCACCTCGCTGCAGCAGGCCTTCGTCAATTTGCGCACCGGCCGGCCGGGGCGACTGCCGCCGCCTGTCGAGAATTATGAAAGGGATCTCGACCCGATGGCCAAGACCATGCTCGGCCAGGCGCTGTCTTGCGCCGTTGTCGGTTCTCCCGAAACGGTCCGCCAGGGCATCGATGCCTTCGTGCGCCGCACTGGTGCTGACGAACTGATGGTCACCGCGCAGATCTTTGATCATGCTGCGCGGGTGCGCTCCTTCGAGATCCTGGCCGACGCTCACAAATCCCTGTCGCAGGCGGCCTGACGTTTTGTGTCCAGCGGGGTCCTTTTGCCGGTAGCGATGCTCTGCTAAGTGCGGAGCATCCAGAGGCAAGAGCGAGCTTTCCCGTGACACATGATTTTGACGCCCGCACGCAGTTTGCCATCGATCTGGCCCGGCGGGCAGGCGAGCTCGGCCTCGGATATTTCCGCGACCTGGAAAGCCTGACCATCGAGAGCAAGGGCCATCAGGACCTGGTCTCGCAAGCCGACCGCGAGGTTGAACTGTTTATCCGCGCGGCCATCGCCGCTGATTATCCGCAAGATGGCATCGTCGGCGAGGAACATGCCTCGGTCACTGGTGCGACCGGCTATGTCTGGGTCATCGACCCCATCGACGGCACCGCCAATTTCGTGCGCGGCATTCCGGCCTGGTGCGTGGTGATAGCTTGCGCCAGGGATGGCGAGACGGTCGTCGGCGTCATTCACGAACCGTCGACCGGCGAGACGTTTCACGGCCGGCTCGGCGGCGGCGCGTTCCTCAATGGCAGGCCGATCAGGACGAGCGCAGCGACCAGCCTGGAAGAAGGCTCGGTGGGGACCGGATTCTCGAACCGGGCGGAGGCTGAAAATATCGCCGTGCTCATCAAGAAGATCCTGGCCGAAGGCGGCGTCTTCTTCCGCAACGCCTCAGGCGCCCTGATGCTGGCCTATGTGGCCTCGGGACGGTTGCTTGGCTATGTCGAAGAACACATGAATGCCTGGGACTGCCTGGCCGGCATGCTGCTGATTGAGGAGGCCGGCGGCACCGTTCTGAAGGCCGACCCCAAAACGGTGCTGCACGACGGCACCCGGGTCATCACTGGCGGCAAGGGTGTGTTTTCGAAACTGCAGGAGCTTTGCTTAGGCGTGTTCCGGCCCTGATTGCTAGCCGGGTGGCGGGTATCCTTATGCCAGCTTCGCCAGCAGCTTCGTGAAGGTGGCGATCTCCTTGGCCGAGAGCGGCGCCAGCGTCTCCTGAGTGATCTCCCGGGCCAGCGGGATCAGGCGTTCGATGGCGTCGCGGCCTTCCGGGGTCAAGTTGACCAGCAGCCGCCTTTTGTCGACCTCATGCTTGGAAAGTTCGACAAGGCCGCGCGCCTTCAGCCTGTCGATGACGCCCTTCACGGTCGCCGCATCCATGGCGATCAGTGTGCCGAGCTGGTTTTGCGAGGTCTCGCCGACATCGCGCAGTTTGGCCAGCGCCGCGAATTGCGGTGGCGTCAAATCGCCAATATGCGCGGCGAAAATCGAGACATGGCGCTGGTGCGCCTTGCGCAGGATGAAGCCGACCTGCTCCTGCAGGAGGTAATCGTGGTCCTCAGGCTCTTCGGCCTCGACCAGCTTGAGCAGATTGTCCTCGCCGCTCACCGCAGCCCATCCCAGGCCTTGATGCCGTCGGCCGCAAGACCACCCATGCGGTTGTGGATGCGCGGCCCGCAGGTCATGGCCAGACAGAAAAGAATCTCGTCGGGGCGCGGACCGTCGCTGATGCCGACTTCCATGGCGTCGAAATGGCTACGAACATAGGCGGCGTTGATGTGGCCAAGCGGCACGTCGAGCTTCGAGCCGAAAGCCCCGACCTTCTTGGCCGACGGCACGATCGCCTTGGCGTCGCCAAGCCGTTCGCGCATCGCGTAGCCACCGGGCACATGCCAGAGCGCACCGTGCTCCAGTTCGCCTGATATGCCGACGATGGCGCCCTTGCCGTAGCCGTCGATCTGTTTGACGTCACCGCCAAGTGCGGCGATGAGCCTGTCGGAAAGCAACAGCCCGAGCGGCTTCAGATCGTCCATGGCGGTCTGCAAATCCTCGACATAGCGCCCGGCGAACGGGTTCTTGACCACAGCCATGGCAGCGGCACGCCGGCGCGGCACCTCGGCGACCGGCCCGCCATCATGAAATATCTCTTCGCTCAGCACCGCGATTTTGCGGATCGGGAACTCAGGCATGGGCAATTTCCTCCCTCGGATTTTTGTTGGGCGCGGCAAGTGCAACCGAGCCACTGATGCGGGCTTCACCGCCAAGAAACAGCGCCGATGCGGCAATCAGGCCGCGCCGGCGAAAATCTTCGGCGACGGCAAGGCCGTTGTCCAGCGCCCGCGCCACCTCGCCAAATGCAAGCGGGCCGACGGCTTGTGTCACCAAGCGGGGGCCAAGATCGCTGTCGGGCAACAATTCGTATGCCGGAACGCGCTTGATGGCAGGATTGCCGGGCAGGTCTACCGCGTTGGCAATCAGCGTCGCCGCCGCATCCGCCTCGGCGCCGGTCCGCGCCAGCACGGTGACAGCATCGGCTATGCCAAGCGAGAAGGAGCGGCCGCGCCAACCGCTGGTGGCAACGCCGCCAACGCCATCTTCGGCGCGTATCGTGATCCGGTCGGCCATGCCGTTGCCGGTGCCGGCGACCGCCAGGCCCATCGACTGGCCCTTGCCGATATGGAGAGCGCTGTCGCCGCCATTGTTGACATAGGCGCGATCGAGCTTGCGATCGGCAAGCAATGCGGCGAGCATTTCGTCGGCTACCGATCCGGCAACGGCGGCCATCGGTGTTATGAAGCATTCCGCCAAAGGCATGACGGCAGCTTCCATGCGGCGCGCCGTAGGGCCGGCAAAGGTGCGTGGCGCCAGGAAAAACGCAGGGAGCCGCAATTCGGGAAGCTCCTCGACCAACTCGATCAGGATCGTCTGGAAGCGTGAAACCGCCTGCTCATAGGCCAGATGGCACTCGTGCGCCTCGCCAAACGCCTCGACGATCAGATCGATCGGCCCGTGGTTGAGATGCAACCGCTTGCCGTCCTGAAGCCAATGCGCTTGCGGGCCGTCCATCATCCGGTCCCGTTCGACGCGGCGCGCCGCAACTGTGCCAGCGGCGGCCAGGGGTTACTGGTCGGCGCGCCGGTGCCCTGGCGAGGGTTGAGGTATTCGCCGCCCCTGGCGACGATATCCTCGACGCTGCGGATTTCGGCCTCGTAGCCGCCGAGCCTGATGTAATCGTCGCGGCGCAAGGTGAACTCGATTGGTGCCACCAGCGCCGGCGTCGGCACATAGCCGAAGGCGCCTTCCGGCACCCGCGTCACATCGACCATCAGCGTGATGCCGCCGCCCGGCCAGACATAGACCGGCGCGCCGCCGACCGTGACATAGGTCTTCAGGCCTTGCACCGAACGGGTGAGATTGACCGGGTTTTCAGTGACACCGGCGCGCAGCGAACCACCGGCGCCGCCGATGAACAGCACGGTGCACAAGGCCGGCTCGCAATTGTCCTCGATCAGGTTGACCGACTTCCGCAACCGCTCCGGAAACGGTTTTTCCACCGGCTTCAGATCGTCATCGAGTTCGTAGTAGGCGAACTGCTCGCCGGTGGTCGAGACCATCAGCAGCGACAGGCCGGGGCGGGCGCCTTTCTTGGCGTTCCATTCGCCGAGGATCGACAGCGGATCGGAAATCGAGGTGCCGCCCCAGCCGAGACCGGGCTCGGAGACCTTGAAATAGCGGCCCGGCGTTGAACGGCGGCCGATGATTTTTATCCCGGTATCCTGCCAGCCCAGCACCTTGCCAGCCTGATGCTCGGAGACGACGCCGGTGATGTGGTCGTCGACCACTACGACCTCGTCGACCAGCCCGCGCCATTGCGTGGCGAACATACCGATGGTGGCCGAACCGCAGCCGACGCGCATGCGCTGTTCCTGCTTGCCGTCGATGACGGGTGGTTTGCCGGCTTCGACGATGATGGTGGCGCCACCGTCGATGGCGAGCTCCACGGGCTTGCGGTTGCACAAATTGAGCAGCGCGTCGCAAGTCGCGCGGCCTTCCGACTTGGAGCCGCCGGTCAGATGATGCACACCGCCCAGCGACAGCATCTGCGAGCCATATTCGCCCGTCGTGACATGGCCGACCGCTTCGCCCTGCGAGCGAACGATTGCCGTTTCGGGTCCGAGGTGGCGGTCGGTGTCGATCTTCACCTTGACGCCGCAATACGAAAAGATGCCTTCGGTGACCACGGTGACGAGATCGACGCCCTCGACCTCCTGGCTGACGATGAAGGGGGCCGGCTTGTAGTCGGGATAGGTGGTGCCCGCGCCTATCGCCGTGACGAAGCGGCGCCCGGTGTTGACCAGTTCGCCGTCCCAAGCCTCGCCCTCTGCGACAAAGGGCACCATGGCAGCGCCGGTCTCGGCCGCATGGTCGAGAATGGTCAGCGGATCCATGCGCACGATCCTTCCGCCGGTATTGCCGTAGCGGTCACAGGCGCCGGTGCGGCCATCGGCGATGTAGCACATCACCGGGCAGGCATCGCAGCGGATCTTCTCCGCCACCAGCTTCTCGCCGGGGTCATGGGTCTCAAAACGTTCGGCAAGCTCGCTCATGCGCGTGCCTCCTTCTCGCGGATCGCGGCGCTAATGCGTGTCGGCGTCGCCGGAACCTTGGTGATGAGCACGCCGGTGGCGTGGCGGATGGCGTTGAGGATCGCCGGCGCGGTCGGGATCAGCACATGCTCGCCCAGGCCCTTGGCGCCGAACGGGCCTTCGGGGTCGGGCACCTCGATCAGGATGGTCTCGATCGGCGGCACGTCGCCGATGGTCGGGATCAGATAGTCGTGCAGATTCTCGGTGCGACCGGGAATGTATTCCTCCATCAGCGCCATGCCGATGCCTTGCGCGATGCCGCCCTCGATCTGGCCTTCGACCAGCAGCGGGTTGATCGCCTTGCCGACATCGTGCGCGGCGGTGATTTTCAGCAGCTTCACCGTGCCAAGCTTGAGATCGACCTCCAGCTCGGCGATCTGCGCGCCGTAGCCGTAGACGGCATAGGGCTTGCCCTGGCCCTTGGCATCGAGCGGCAGCGTCGGCGGATCGTAAGTTTCCTCGGCGCGGAAGACGAAGCCGTCCGCATCCACATCGAGCGCGGCGAGATCGATACGGCGGGTAGCCTCGCCCTCGCGGATGACGATTGCCGAGCCATCCAGTTGCAGGGAAGCCCTTTCCGAGACATTGGCGAAACGCAGGATCTTTTCGCGCAAGGCGCGGCCGGACTTCTCTGCCGCCTTGCCGGTGACAAAAGTCTGGCGCGACGCCGACGTCTTGCCGGCATCGGGACTGATCGCCGTGTCGGCACTCTTCAGCCGGAATCTTTCCAGCGGCAGGCCAAGCGCGTCGGCGCAGATCTGGGTGATGACGGTGTTGGAGCCCTGGCCTATATCGACGGCGCCCTGGTGCAGGATGACCTCGCCCGACGGCGAGATGCCGACCCGGATGGTCGACGGATTGGGCAGCGAGGTGTTGCCGCAGCCATACCAGCAGGACGCGACGCCGACGCCGCGCTTTTTGTTTACATTAGATGTATTGAATATATCGGCGCCGGCTGTTGCGCGGGCCCAATGCGACCGCAGGGAGTCGAGGCATTCGAAGATACCGACACCGGACTCCAGTCTCTGTCCGGTAACCGTTTCGGAGCCGTTCCGAAGACAGTTCTTCAGGCGAAAATCGAGTCTGTCCATGCCAAGCTTGCCGGCCAGCTCGTCATACAGCGTCTCCTGCATGATCGTGGCCTGCGGCACGCCGAAACCACGGAAGGCACCGGAGATCGGACCATGCGTGTGGATGGCGCGGCCTTCGGCACGATAATTCGGCGTCGCATAGGGGCCGGAGGCATGCACCGGCACGCGGTTGGCAACGGTCGGTCCCCAGCTGGCATAGGCACCGGTGTTGAAATCGCCGGCAAAGACCATGCCGGTGACGAGGCCGTCGGCATCCGCCCCGATGGTCGCTTTCATCTCCGAGGGATGGCGCTTGGTGGTCGACATCATCGATTCGTTGCGGGTGTAGGCAAGTGCCGCCGGACGCCCGGTCTTCAGCGCCACAAGGCCGATCAGCGGCTGCAGCGAAACGTCGAGTTTTGAGCCAAAACCGCCGCCGGTCGCAGTCGGCACGATGCGCACCTTGTCGACCGCAAGGCCGAGCACTTTCGCCGTCTCGTCGCGGTCCATATAGGGCGCTTGCGTGCAGGCGACGACGACGAGCGTATCTCCATCGAGATAGGCATAGCCGGCTTCCGGTTCGATATAGGCGTGCTCGACATAGGATGTGTCGATCGCGCCGGACACGGTCACGGCTGCATTGGCAAGCGCTGCTTCGGGATCACCGCGCTCGACAAAACCCTTGGTCAACAAATTGGCCGGGCGGTTCTCATGGATCAAAGCGGCGTCGGCAGCCTGCGCTTCGGCAGGCTGGAGAAAATGCGGCAACTCGGTCCAGCGGATCGGGAAATCCGACAGATCGAGATCGAGGATGGCCTCGCGCTCGCCGGCGACCAGCGCCACCGCCTCGCCGCGAAGCCGCGCAAACCCTTCCGCCAGCGCCGGCTGGTCGGCGAATGGGCCAATGACGCCGAAACAGTTCTTTCCCGGAATATCGGCCGCCGTGAAGACGCCGGCGATGCCGGGATGGGCTTTTGCCCAGTCATCGAGGTCGCCGAAGGCAAAGCTGGCATGATAGTGCGGCGAGCGGACCACCAGCACGGACAAGGCATCGGCGGGGAAGGAATCACCGCCGAATTTTTCGCCGCCGGTCACCTTCGGCATGCCATCGAGCCTGACAGGTGACGCGCCGACGGCGTGGCCGGACTGAGGCAGGCAGAAATCCAGACTTGCTGCCTGCTGAGAAGCCTCGATCACCGCCGCGATGATCTTCCGGTAGCCGGTGCAGCGGCAGAGAATGCCGCTCAGCGCATCCTGCACCTCGATCTCGGTCGGGCTCGGTTTCTTGTCCAGCAGCGCAGTCGCCGCGACCAGCAGCGCTGGCGTGCAGATGCCGCATTGCGCCGCGCCGTGGGCCAGGAAAGACGCCTGCAGGGCCGACAGCCTGCCGTTGGAAAGGCCTTCGACAGTTGTCACCGTCGCCCCGGATACGGAAGCCGCGGGCATCAGGCAGGCGCAGACGGGATCGCCATCGACCAGCACGGTGCAGGCGCCGCAATCGCCGGCGTCGCAGCCGACCTTGGTGCCGGTCAGCCGCAACTCATCGCGCAGCACCAAAGACAGCCGGCGCAGTGGCGGCACATTGACGGAAACGGCATCGCCATTGACCTCGAAAGCGATGTCGGCGCGCTCAAGGCCGATACCGCGCTGAACGGCGCCAAGATCGGGCAGGGTTTCACCGACTTCAGGCCTGACCCGGTTCATGCCGCCACCATTCCGTGATCACTTGTCTGTCCGGAAGCCTGCAACACGACGCGGGCAACGATCTCGCGCACGGCATCGAGCCTATACTCGGCACTGCCTCGGACATCGGCGATCGGCGACAGCTCGGACATCGGCGCGGACTGGGCCGCAGCCGCGAGCCTATCATCGACCGGCAATCCGCGAAGCGCTGTCTCGACACCGGCGAGTCGTTTGGCAACAGCCGAGCACGAACCAACGGCAACGGCAGCGTCCGCGACAACACCGTTCTCCACGAGCAGACGCGCCGCCACCATGGCAATGGAAATAACGAGATAGCGCCGCGCGCCGAGCTTTACGAAAGCCGACGTGCCGCTGGGTTTCGGCACGCGGATGGCCGTTACCATTTCGCCCGGCTGCAGGGCCGTCCGGCGGTTGCCGAGAATGAAATCCGATACGAGCAGATGACGGGTTGCAGTCACCGAACGCAGTTCGACATCGGCATCAAGCACGAGCAGGCCCGGCACGCCATCAGCGGCCGGCGAGGCGTTGCAGAGATTGCCGGCAACGGAAGCAACATTCTGGATCTGCGGCGAGCCGACCTCTCGTGCCGCCTGTTTCAGCGCATCGAAGGCCGGCGGCAACGGGTGGCGGATAACATCGGTCCATGTCGTGCGCGCGCCGATGACAAAATGGTCATCCGTCTCGGCGATGCCGCGCAGCGCCGCGAGGCCATTGATGTCGAGGACATTGTCTCGGAAAGGCTTGGTGCCCTGCGCCGGATAGAAATCGGTGCCGCCGGCGAGGATACGCCACGCGCCCTCGCCAAGCAGCGCGAGCGCTTCGTCGACCGTGGTGGGTTTCGCGTAACGGATCACGCTTTGCCTTCCCAGATAGGGCCTTCCCCGAAATTGGCCCACCCAGGGCGTTTACCCCGGGATTGTCTTGCCGGTTTGAAATCGGAAACTCATTCGTATGCAAATGATATCAAGCCGGTGGAAATTGTCAAAGCCAGAGTTTGGACCATCATCCTTTGCCCGGATGCCCGCAACGCGATTGTTACGTCTTCGGAGGTTGACGCGGCCGGCCATCTGGTCAAGTTTCTGCCTCCGGTCGCGTTAGCGGCATCTTTCTACTGTAGCCCGAGCCCACACAGAGAAGAAGGAGGCCAAATGGCCGACCAAGCGCTTGTTGTCATCGACCTGCAGAACGATTTTTGCCCCGGCGGTGCGTTGGCCGTGACCGGCGGCGACGAGATCGTGCCGCTGGTCAACGATATGATCCGCCACGCCGACCATGTCGTGTTGACACAGGACTGGCACCCTGCCGGCCATTCCAGCTTCGCCTCCAGCCATCCTGGCGCGCAACCGTTCTCGACGATCGAGATGCCCTATGGCCAGCAAACGCTGTGGCCGGACCATTGCATCCAGGGCAGCCTCGGCTCGGATTTCCATTCCGGCCTCGCCTGGACCAAGGCCGAACTCGTCATCCGCAAGGGATTTCGTCCTGACATCGACAGCTATTCGGCCTTCTTCGAGAACGACCGCACGACGCCCACCGGCCTCGCCGGCTATCTCAAGGAGCGCGGCATCGACACGCTGACCCTGGTCGGCCTGGCGACCGATTTTTGTGTCGGGTTTTCGGCTCTGGACGCGGTCAGCCATGGGTTCAAGACCACGGTGCGGCTCGACGCCTGCCGCGCTATCGATCTCAACGGCTCGCTCGAGACAATGCTGCAGCGCATGCGCGACGCCGGCGTGACGCTTGAAGACCAGTTGTCGGACTGAACAGGCCTTTGGGAAAGTACCCCCTCACCCGGATTGCCAACCAAATTGCGAAGAGCAATTCGGGCCAATCCAACCTCTCCCCGAGGGGAGAGGAGATCACCGGCATTGGCACCAGGCTCTTCTCCCCCACGGGGAGAAGGTGGCCGCGCAGCGGCCGTATGAGGGGGCTTTTCCCATACGCAATTCGTCTCATCGCGGCTCTCGCGGTCGTCTTTCCCGGAATGGCTTTCGCAGCGGAAGACCACGATCTGCCCGGCACCACCATGTCGCTGTGGTGGGTACTGCCCTTTGCAGGGTTGCTGCTGTCGATCGCCACTGGTCCGCTGCTATTCCACCATATCTGGGAGCATCATTACGGCAAGATCACAGCGTTCTGGGCTGCGCTGGTGATCGTACCGCTGGCACTGGCCTTCGGTATTCCTTCGGCGACCGAGGCGGTGCTGCATGCGCTGCTCACCGAATACATGTCCTTCATCATCCTTTTGTTTGCGCTCTACACGATTTCGGGCGGCATCCTGGTGGCCGGCAACATCCACGGCACGCCGCTGGTCAATGCCGGGCTGTTGCTGGCCGGCGCGCTGCTTGCGTCTGTCATCGGCACCACCGGCGCCTCGATGATCCTGATCCGGCCGGTCCTACGCGCCAACGACAACAGGCCGCTCAACGCCCATGTTGTCATCTTCTTCATCTTCCTGGTTTCCAACATTGGCGGTTCGCTGACGCCGCTCGGCGACCCGCCGCTGTTCGTCGGTTTCCTGCGCGGCGTCGATTTCTTCTGGACCACGGCCAACCTCTATCGCGAAACGCTGTTCGTCGGCCTCGTCGTGCTGGCGGTGTTCCTGGTCATCGACATCATCCTGCACCGACGCGAAAACGGCGCGCCGAAAATCAAGGATCCGACGCCGGATACGACGGTTCGCCTGCGGGGCCTGGCCAACCTTCCGCTGCTCGTCGGCGTCATCGGCGCGATCCTGCTGTCGGCGGTCTGGAAGCCGGGCGTGAGTTTTTCCGTGTTCGGGGTCGATGTCGAACTGCAGAACCTGGTGCGCGACGCCATCATCCTGGCTCTCGCCTTGCTGTCGCTCCCGCTCTCCTACAAGAGCCACCGCGAAGCCAACGGCTTCACCTGGGGGCCGATCGCGGAGGTGGCGAAATTGTTCGCCGGCATCTTCATCTGCATCGTCCCGGTGATCGCCATACTCCGGGCAAGCCATGAAGGGGCCTTGGCGCCGCTGGTGTCCCTTGTCAGTTCTCCCTCCGGCCAGCCCAACGACCTCGCCTATTTCTGGCTGACCGGCGCGTTGTCGTCCTTCCTCGACAACGCGCCAACCTATCTTGTTTTTTTCGAGCTCGCCGGCGGCGATGCCCATCATCTGATGACCGAGTTCGCCTCGACGCTGGCCGCGATCTCTGCGGGCGCCGTGTTCATGGGCGCCAACACCTATATCGGCAACGCACCCAACTTCATGGTCTATGCCATCGCCAGGCATCGCGGCGTCAGGATGCCGGGCTTCTTCGGCTACATGCTCTGGTCCGGGCTGGTGCTGATCCCAACCTTTTTGATCGCGGGTTTTCTGTTTTTCGGTTGATCCTCAGCCGACACCGACATAGCGCCTGACCGCCGATGGATCGGCGCGCAATTGCTCGACATCGACGGTCTCGCGGTTGCGACCGTTCTCGATGAACGACACCCGGTCGGCGACCGACAGCACCGCATCGACGCGCTGCTCGACCAGGATGGTGGACACTCCGAGTTCGCGCAACGTCGATACCGTCTCGCGGATTTTTGCGATCATCGACGGCATCAGCCCTTCGGTCGGCTCATCGAGCAAGAGCACCTGCGGTTCGAGGCACAGCGCGCGCGCCATCGCCAGCATCTGCTGCTCGCCGCCCGACAAGGTGCCCGAGCGCTGCCGCAGCCGCTGGCGCAGCAAGGGGAAGAGGTCGAGCACGTTTTCCCGCACGGCCTTGCCCTTGCCGCGCGCCATCAGCCCGATCTCGATGTTCTCCGCCACCGTCATCTCGGCAAACAGCCGCCTTCCTTGCGGCACATAGGCGACGCCGGCCTTCGGTACCTCATGCGCCGGCAGGCCGGTCAATTCCCGGCCGGCGAGTTTGATCGAGCCGGCCCTTGAGGGAACCAGGCCCATGATCGCCTTCAGCGTTGTCGTCTTGCCGGCGCCGTTGCGGCCGAACAGGCACAGCACCTCGCCCTGGTTCAGCACGAGGTCGAGGCGATAGAGCACCTGGACCTCCCCATAGAAGCAGTCCAGTCCCGAGATCGTCAGGGCTTGCGTGTTGCTCGTCGCCGCCTTGCCCGTTTCAATCATGGGGCGGTCCCCAGATAGGCTTCCTGCACCGACGCATTCTCGCGGATCGCCTCGGGCGTGCCTTCGGCCAGTATCTTGCCGGCGTTGAAGACGGTGATGCGGTCGGCAAGCTGCATGACGACAGGCATGTTGTGTTCGATCAGCAGCACCGTGGCGTCCGTGGCGATCTCACGCACCAGAACGATGAAATTGTCGATCTCGCTGTCGGCCAGCCCTTGCGTCGGCTCGTCGAGGATCAAAAGGCGTGGCTTCAGCGCCAGGCCCATCGCCACCTCCAGCAGGCGCTGGTGGCCATACGACAATTGCCCGGCCGGCATATGGGCGCGGTCGGCTAGGCCAGTGCGTTCGAGCGCCAACATGACGCCGGCACGCACCGCACCCTTCGAACGGCCATCGCTCAGCGTGCGTTGCACCGGCAGCGCGACATTGTCGTAGGCGCTGAGGTTGGCGAAGACACTGGTGATCTGGAACGTGTATGCGATGCCCTGGCGCACCCTGATATAGGCCGGCAGGCCGGTGATGTCGGCGCCGTCGAAGACGATCGCGCCCGAAGAGGGCTGGATGCGGCCGCTGACCATGCTGACGAAGGTGGTCTTCCCCGCCCCGTTGGGTCCGATAACGGCGCGGATCTCTCCGGGCATCAAGGTGAAGTCGACATTGTCGACGGCGCGCAGGCCGCCGAAACTGCGCGACAGGCCCTTGGTGGTCAAAAGCGGCATCATGGCAGCCATCCGAGCCAGCGCTGGCGGATGGTGCCGAGAACACCCTTGGGAAAGAACAGCACCAAAAGGATGAGCGCGATGCCGACGATCAGCAGATAGGCCGATGTGTAGCCGCTGGTGATGTCGATGACATAATACATGAAGACCGTGCCGATCAACGGCCCGAGCGTCGTGGCGGCACCCCCGAGCAGGACCCACAGCAGCGGCAGGATCGAATATTGCACCGAAGCGAAGCTCGATCCGACATAGCCGAACAGCAGCGCATAGGCGGCCCCCGAGGCAGCACAGATGGTGCCGGAGACGACGACGGCTATGAGCTTGTTGGAGAAGGTGTCGTAGCCCAGCATCTTCGTCCGCTCCTCATTCTCGCGGATGGCGATCAGTACGCGGCCGTATCGGGAACGGACAATGGCCAGCGTGATCAGCAGAACGACTGAAAACAACGCCAGCGCGCTCATGTAGCGCACAGTCGGGTTGGTCAGGTCGAGCGATGTCGCACC
Organism: Mesorhizobium loti CJ3sym; assembly: GCF_000472785.1. Taxonomy (GTDB): domain Bacteria; phylum Pseudomonadota; class Alphaproteobacteria; order Rhizobiales; family Rhizobiaceae; genus Mesorhizobium; species Mesorhizobium loti_E. Next base: position 53,233 of record NZ_AXAL01000016.1, on the reverse strand, counting down.
GAAAGTGAGAACCCGCGCCGGCTGCGGCACGACCATGCCCTGGTCGCCCCCGGTCCACGACGCGAAGTAGAGGATCAGCAGCGAAAACACCTGCGCGAACATCATGGTGACGATCATGAAGGCGACGCCCGTGGTGCGCAGTGCCAGGAGACCGATCACCAGCGCCAGCACGGCGCCGCAGGCAATCCCGCTGACGAAGGCCAGCGGCACGCCCCAGCCGAGCTGGATGACGGCAAGGCCGGCGCCATAGAGCCCCGCACCGAAGAACATGGCATGGCCAAGGCTGAGTAGGCCGACATAGCCGAACAGGATATTGTAGCCAATGGCGAAGACCGCCAGTACCATGATGCGGGAAAGCAGGCCGTGATAATACTCCGGCAAAAGGAAGCTCAGCACGAAGAGCAGGGCAATGACGCCGAGATGAAGGGCATAGGCCTTTACCGGGGAAGCATCGCTCATCGCGATGCGGTCCCGAACAGGCCCTGAGGCCGGAACACCAGCACCATGGCGACCAGCAGCGTAGCGATGATCTTGGCCAGCGTCGGCGAGAAGAACATTGAGACGATGCCGTCGGACATGCCGATCAGCACGGCGGCGACGACCGTGCCGCGCAGGGAGCCAAGGCCGCCGATGATGACGACGATGAAGGACAAGAGTAGCGGATCCTGCCCCATCAGATAATGCGCCTGGCTGATCGGCACGATCAGCAGCGCGGCGATCGCCGCCAGCATGGCGCCAAGCGCGAAGACGCCGCCATAGACGCGGCCGACGGGGATGCCGAAGGCTTGCGCCGTCTCGCTGTCATACTGGGTGGCGCGCATAATGAGGCCGATCCTGGTGCGCGTCAGCACCAGCCAGGTCGCGATCAAGATGAGCGCGGAAGCCGCGATGATCGACAGCTTGTAGCCGGAATAGCCGAACCACGGCAAAAGGATGCGGTAGCTGAATGGCGGCTCGACGGGCCGCGCCTCCGGACCATAGAAGGTCAGCGCCAGCTGCTGGATGATGTAGAGCATGCCGATCGTGGCAACGATGGTGGCTTCCGGATTGTAGTTGAGCCGGCGCAGCACCAGTCGTTCCGCGACCAGCGCAATGGCGCCGACGATCAAGGGCGCTATCACCAGCGCCGCCAGGAAACCGAGCGCCGGATGGCCGCCGATTGCTGTTGTGATCGCCCAGGCGAGCACGGCGCCCAGCATGAAGAACTCACCATGCGCGACATTGACGACGCGCATCACGCCGAACACCAGCGACAGCCCAAGTGCCGTCAGCGCCAGCACGGCCGAGGTGACGAGGCCTTCGAGGGCGGCGAGGAGAAGATGGGGTCCGAAGTGCATGGGCTAGACACCCGGTGATAGCGCCAACGCGCCCCTTGAGGGGGGTGAGGAATGGTCCGCGCAGCGGACGGAAAGCCAATTGCTTGGCTTTCCGAACGACGAACGCCCGGAGCGACAGCGGAGGGCCGGGTCCGGCAGGACAGAGGGGGGTGCCTTGGCGCTCACGCTGCTAGAGCTAGGCTCACAGCGCCTGCGTCGTATAATCCCCTTCGGCCTCGTAAAGCCCGTCCTCGATTTTGGTCTTGTGCACCACCTTCAGCTTGCCGCCTTCGACTTTGGAGATGTTCTGGATGCCAAAGCATTGGTGGATCTTGCCGTTGAAGGTTTTTGCGCCTTGCGGATGCTCAGGTCCTTCGGCGAAGGCGGTCAGCGCTTCGGTCGCCTCGACGAGCTTGGCGCGGTCTTCCGGTCCCTTGTAGCCGGCATCTTCCATCGCCTTCTTGACGACATAGAGCGTCTCCCAGCAGCCGAACATGTGCGCGGCGGTGGAGACGTCCTTGGGGTCGCCGACGGCGGCGCCATTGTCGTCGATGCCGACCGCGGTGCGATAGGCCTTCTGTGCCTCGCTGTCATCAGGTTGCGCGTAGCGTGGCGAACCTTCCCAGAAATGGCTGCCGTCCAAAAATTCCAGGCCGGGGCTGTTGATGTCGGTGGCCTCGAGCGAATCGATGAAGCCGAACAGCTGCGGCCGGTTGGAGCCGTAGAACTCGCCGAGTTCCTTGACGAAGGTGAGCACCGCCGGGCCGACCATGACGTGGTAGATCACTTCGGTCTCGGGCGGGATCTGCGGAAAATATTTGGTGAAGGACGATTCCGTCGGCGGGATGGCGATCTGGGCGATGACCTCGGCGCCCTGCGCCTTCAGCGCCGGCGGCAGGTAGTCGCGGTGGTCGTAGCCGAAGGCGAAATCGGGGAAGATCTGCGTCACCTTCTTGCCGGCATTGGCCGCGATCCACGGCGCCATCGACTGGATCTGGCTCTTCACATCGGTGATGCCGGGCTGGAAGACGTAGCGGTTGAGCTTGGTCGAGGCGACGTGGTGGCCTTCACTGACGACGAAATAGGGCATCTTGTTTTCGCCGGCGGCGGGCGCCGAGCCGATGACGACATGCGAGAACAGCGTGCCGAAGACGATGTCGGTCTTGTGCTGAGTGGCGAACTTGCCGACCACTTCCGCACCTCGGCCGGGATCGGTGCCGTCATCCTCGATGATGACCTCGACCTGACGGCCATTGATGCCGCCGGCGGCATTGATCGCCTTGATCGCGGCGGCCGTGGTCTTCTCGTACCAGCGGCCATAGGCAGCACCAATGCCGGTGCGGTGCGACTGGAAGCCGATCTTGATCGGCGCAGAACTCTGCGCCTGGGAGTAGCGGACGAAACCGGGCGCGACAGCAAGGCCGGCGCCGGCGGCAAGGCCCTTCAGCGCCGTGCGGCGGGTGAAGGCAGTCTTGGAGAGGTCGAAAAATCCGTTCTTGTCAGCCATGTTCGTTCCCCTGTTTTTCAGTCTTGACCAACGATAAGGCGGCATCGGCCTCCTCGCTCAGAGGAGGCAAAAAAATTGCATGTGTACAAACTAATCATCAAAGCCTTGATGTGGCAAGCGAGCTTTCCGCAACGACATTGGGGCCGCCGTTTCTCAGCCGACCGTCGGTGTGGCAAGCAGCCAGAGGCCGAACACCGTATAGGCGATCATCAGCAGCGTGAGTGGAAACTGGCTAAGCGCGGCGCGGGCAGGCTGCAGATGCAGGCGCCAGGCAAAGCCGTGGGCGACGAGGACGGCGAGTACGTGACCAAGGATGATGGCGCCGGCCTGGATGTTCCACAGCCACCAGGCAGACTCCGCGCCGGCGACGATGCCGGCCTCGACCTGCATGTCGGCGGTGCCGAACAGGTTCCAGCCCAGCGCGAACGGGTCGGACAGAGAGGCCAGCGCATATTGGCCGTCGACCAGCAGCGCCGTCAGATAGTGCGCGACATGGTAAGCGAGCGCGATCGGCACGATCGACCACACCAGAAGGCCGGCTGCCCGGGCGAGCGGCTGATCGCTGCCGGCCAGGCGCTGGCCAAGCCAGACGGCGACAAGGAACACCGCCGCCAGCAGGACGAATGTCAGAACGAGCCCGAACGTGCCGCTACCGATCACTGCGGTGCGGCCCGGGAATTCGAGCGGATTGATGCCGAACAGGCCAAGCCAGAAGAAAGTTTTGGACAGGCCGTCGAATGACACCGACGACAGGGCCAATAGGAGAAAGGCGATGCCACTGGGCGGCAATGGTTCCGCCACCAGCAGCTTGGCGCCCGGCCAGCAGAGGCAAAGCCGGCCCTGCTCTTCACGTTCGACCGGCGCGAAACGCGCCACCATCGAGAAGAAGACCGTCAGGAATTCGCCGCTGCGGCTCCACTGGGGATAGCCGAACACCAGCATGGCGAGGAAAGTAAGCAGCCAGTAGAGGCCGGCGGCGAACGCCAGTCGTGCCGGATCGTCGGGCGCCGGATCGATCAGCTCGAACCAGGCAAAGGCGAAAAACAGGATGACGGCCGGCCAGCAGCCGATCCATCCGGGGAGGCGCCGCGCTCCTTCGTCGCCTGCGCTGAACAGCCGCGTGACGAGGCGCCACGGCCCGTACCACGGGTTGAGCCAGGACCAGAGGCCTCCGAAGACGCCTTGCAGCAGCGTGAGGCCGGCCCACAGCAGTGTCCAGATCACCAAAGGCAACGGGTTGGAAAGGGGGTCGCGGCTGCCAAAAAGGCCGGCAGCGACAAGGATTGCAAAGCCGGCAAAGGAGATCAGGCTGATGGCGGTGCGGGCTTTGTCGCCGAGGGAGAAAAGCATCATGCGCCGATGCCAGAAGCGATCGAGGGAAGCCGCCGGCAACAGCGCCAGCACGAGGAAGCTGACGGCCACGGCGAAAGCGCCGCCGATGAGATAATAGCCGGTCGGCAGAAGCAGGACATGGCCACGGTCGGAGGCGTGGGCGAAGGCGGGGGTAGGTGAGGCGAACAACAACGCCGCAGATAATACTGCCAACAGCCGACGACAGCGCTCTACGGCGCCCCCCTCCGCCCTGCCGGACATCTCCCCCTCAAGGGGGGAGATCATGCTGTCATCTTCGCCTTCGCCAATCTCTGTTGTTGCAAGAGAAACGCCGGCAGAGAAACTGCCAATCTCCCCCCTTGAGGGGGAGATGTCCGGCAGGACAGAGGGGGGCGCCAAGGAACTCAGCCTATCCAAGAGCCCCGCCACCCCTTACACCTTGACCAGCTGCTCCACGCGATCCTTCTGGCCGAAAATCCTGATGTAGCGCTCGATCTCTTTGTCATCCCCCGTCGCCTTGGCGGGATTGTCGGACAGCTTCACCGCCGGCCTGCCATTGGCCTCGGTGACCTTGCAGACCAGCGATATGGCGTCGAGGCTGTTGGTCTCGATCGGCGCGCAGCCTTCGAAATCATTGGTCAGGTTGGTGCCCCAGCCGAACGACATGCGCACCTTGCCTTTGAAGTGCCGGTAGGTCTCCTCAATCGTTTCGACCTCGAGCCCGTCGGAGAAGATCAGCAGCTTCTGCCGGGGGTCCTTGCCCTTCTCACGCCACCAGTCGATGATTTTTTCGCCACCTTCGATCGGCGGCGCGCTGTCCGGGCGGAAGCCGGTCCAGTCGGCGACCCAGTCCGGCGCGTCGCGCAGGAAGGACGCCGTGCCGAAGGCATCGGGCAGCACGATCAAGAGGTTGCCGCCATAGTAGCGCTGCCAGTCCTGCAGCACCTTGTAGGGCGACTGCTTCAGCTCCTTCTCGGAGTTGGCCAGTGCCGCGAACACCATCGGCAGTTCGTGCGCATTTGTGCCGAGCGCTTCGAGGTCGTTATCCATGGCCAACAGCACATTGGAGGTGCCGGTAAAAGCCTCGCCGATGCCTTCCTTGAGCGACTCGACGCACCAGCGCTGCCACAGGAAGGAGTGGCGCCGGCGGGTGCCGAAGTCGGAAATGCGTATGCCGGGCAGCGCCTTTAGCCGCTCGGTCTTGGCCCACATCTTGGCTTTGGCGCGGGCATAGAGCACATCGAGCGCGAACGGGCCGAAGGCCCGCATGGCGGCGCGTGAGCGCAATTCGTTGATGATGGCAAGCGCGGGAATCTCCCACAGCGTGGTGTACATCCACGGCCCGCTGAAGGTCAGTTCGTACTGGCCGTCGCGCTTCGACAACTCGTAGTCGGGCAACCGGAAGCCTTCCAGCCAGGCGAGAAATTCCGGCTCGAAGATCTGCTTGCGGCCATAGAAATTGTTGCCGCCCAGCCAGATCATCTCCTTCTTGGAGAAGCGCAGCGTACGGGCATGGTCGAGCTGCTCGCGCAATTCGCCTTCGTCGATCTCGTCGGCCAGATGCACTGAAGTGGTGCGGTTGATCAGCGAGAAGGTGGTTTCGACCTTGGGATACATGCCCCAGATCATCTGCAGCATCAAAAGCTTGTAGAAATCCGTGTCGAGCAGGCTGCGCACGATCGGGTCGAGCTTCCAGGTGTGGTTGTAGACGCGCCGCGCAATATCGGTCTTTGCCATATCTCGATGCCGCCTTCGCTGCTCGCTCCCCGCAAATGCCTCTTAGCATTGAATTTTTGAAAGCGCCTCCCGCTTTGCGGGCTGGCCCGACAAAAAGGAACCACTCCAGTCCAGCGTCAAGAAGCCGCCTTGGCGCCGATGACCTTGAGCTGAGGACGCTTGCGGCGGCTGATGATACGGCCCGCAACCGGAGCGTCGGCGCGGCCGTCATCCCCGGCCTTCTCGGCAAACAGCCAGTCGATGAACACCTGCACGATGGGTGTGGTCCGCATTTCGTTGCGGCAGACGATGTAGAATTCATCGACCGCGGGCACCGACAGGCTGAATGGCGCGACCAGCATGCCTCTGGCCAGCAGCGCGCTTGCGGTCACGGAATCGCCGAGCGCCACGCCATGGCCGTGCACGGCGGCCTCGGTCGCCATGCGTGCGTCACCCAGATAATGGCGGCGGCCGCGCTCGAGATCCAGTGCATCGGCGGTCGCCAGCCAGGTGTGCCATTCGCGGCCGTCATCGCCATGCAGGAAGACATGGTCGGCAAGATCCCTGACGCTGCGGATCGGCCGGTTGTTGATCAAGGTCGGGCTGACCACGGGAAACAGTTCGAGGCCCGACCATTTGCGCATCCAGCAATCGGCCCAGCTGCCATTGCCATAGTGCACGCAGACATCGATATGCGGCGCGCGGATATCCCTGGGATCGTTGGAGGGAATGAGCGTCAGCTGGATGTCGGGATACTGCGCGGTAAAGCTGCCGAGCCTCGGCGTCATCCACAAAAGCAGCAATGCCGGCACGCAGGACACCGACAGAGCGCCGCTGCTTGCCGGCCGCGTCAGCCGCTGCGTGGCGGCAGCGATGCCGTCGAAGGCGGTCGACACCGCCGGCAAAAGCTCGGCACCATGCGGTGTGAGTTTGACCCGCTGGCCGACACGTTCGAACAGCTTGACGCCGAGCGACTGCTCCAGCGCCTTGATCTGGTGACTGATGGCGCCATGTGTGACATTCAATTCACCGGCCGCCTTCGTCAGCGAACCATGGCGCGCCGTTGCCTCGAAGGCGCGCAGTGGATTCAGGGGTGGCAGGCGCTTGGCCATGAGTGCTCGACTTCTTTGTGAGATTTTCTCACAGAAAACACCCTAACAATATCAATTGATTTTTCAATGCGGCTGCCGGACACTTCGGCTCGGAACAAATATCAAGACGTGAAATCTGCAGGCAGCCAGCGGGACAAGCGACCCGGCCGGACGACGGTCAATTCGCTCGAGGTCGCCGACGGTCGCACTGCATCAGCCCAGGAGGAACGGATATGGGTTACGATCGCGGCAAGCTCGACGCGTTGCGTCGCAAATATGGCGAGAGCCATGGCGGCGAAATGTTCGACCCAAAATTCCGCAAGGTCGCCGACAAGATCTTTTCCAAGAGCGGCACCAGGCTGGCACCCTATGCCGGCATTCCGACCTTCCTCGCCGCGCCCTACCGCGAAATCGCGGCCGAAAATCCGGATTTCGGCGATTTGCAGGTGGCCATCATCGGCGTGCCGATGGACCTCGGCGTCACCAACCGGCCGGGCTCGCGCTTTGGACCAAGGGCGCTGCGCGCAATCGAGCGCATCGGCCCCTACAATCACGTGCTGGAATGCGCGCCGACACATGAGCTTCGCGTGGCCGACATCGGCGACACTCCGTTCCGCAGCCGCTACCGGCTCGAGATCAGCCATGAGGATATCGAGCGCCGCACCAACCAGATCGTCGATGCCGGCGTCATTCCGCTGTCGGTCGGCGGTGATCATTCGATTAGCCATCCGATCCTGAAGGCTGTCGGCAAGAAGGCGCCGGTCGGCCTGATCCACATCGACGCCCATTGCGACACCAGCGGCCTGTTCGACATGACCAAGTTCCACCATGGCGGGCCGTTCCGCAACGCGGTGCTCGACGGCGTGCTCGACCCGACGCGCACCATCCAGATAGGCATTCGCGGCTCGGCCGAATACCTTTGGGAGTTCACCTACGAGTCCGGGATGACCGTGGTCCATGCCGAGGAGGTGACCGGTCTCGGCATTCCCGCCATCATCGAGAAGGCGCGCAAGATCGTTGGCGATGGCCCCACCTACATCTCCTTCGACATAGACAGCGTCGACCCGGCCTTTGCTCCGGGCACCGGCACACCGGAAGTCGGCGGCCTGACGACGCGCGAAGTGCTCGAACTGCTGCGCGGCCTTAAGGGCCTCAACATTGTCGGCGGCGACGTCGTCGAGGTGGCGCCGCAATATGACGCCACCACCAACACGGCCCATGCCGCCGCGCAGGTGCTGTTCGAGATACTGAGCCTGATGGTGTTCAGCCCGGCGATCACAAGCAAGGGCGCCTGATGTTCAGAAAGCAAAAGGCGGTCGCTGCACTGGAACTGGCGGCCGTCCCAACAATCAAAAGCTTCCAGAAGGGGAATAACATGACGATCCACTCGACACTCAAATCATCCATCGCCGCCCTGGTGCTAGGCGCCGCAGGTCTCGGCCTCGCCATCCAGGCAGCCAACGCCGACGCGCTGGCTGACATTACCAAGGCCGGCACCATCAATGTCGGCGTCTTCGCCGACTTCCCGCCCTTCTCGTCGGCCAGCGCCGATATGAGCCTCAAGGGCTATGACATGGATGTCGCCCAGTACATCGCCGACACGCTCAAGGTGAAACTCAACACGGTCGCCGTCACCGGACAGAACCGCATTCCCTATCTGAACGACCATCGCGTCGACATCCTGATGAGCGTCGGCTATTCGAAGGAGCGCGAACAGGTCATCGACTTCGCAGCCCCCTACGCGCCCTATTACATCGCGGTGATTGGTCCCGCCGCAATGATGGTGAAAGGCAAGGAAGACCTTGCCGACAAGTCGATCGCCGTCAATCGCGGCACGCTCGAGGACACTTCGCTCACCGAGGCCGCGCCCGCCTCGGCCGACATCAAGCGTTTCGACAATTACAATTCGGTGATCCAGGCCTTCATCTCCGGCCAGACCCAGCTGATGGTCGTCGGCAACGATGTCGGCGCCCAGGTGCTGGCCAAGCAGGATGCGCTGAAGCCGGAGCAGAAGTTCCAGCTTCTGACCTCGCCCTCGCATATCGGTCTCAACAAGAACGAGGACGCCCTGAAGAAGGCGGTCAACGACGCCATCGCCAAGATGCTGGCTGACGGCAAGCTGGACGAAAGCTCGAAAGCCTGGCTGAAGACGCCGCTCAACCCCGACAACCTCAAGGATTGAGTTCCGTGACCTTTGGCTGGCTTCCAGGTGCTGTGGGCGACATCGCACACGGCGCGGCCACGACGATCCTGCTGATCGCCGTGACCACGCTGGCGGGGACGCTGCTCAGCATCCTCGGTGCCGCCGGACGGCGAAACGGTCCCGCGCTGCTCAAGCGGGCCATCGCCTGGTATGTCGAGGTGATGCGCAACACGCCGTTCCTGGTGCAGCTGTTCTTCATCTTCTTCGGCCTGCCCAGCCTCGGCGTCAGGCTCGATCCGATCCTGGCCGCCATGCTGGCGATGACGCTCAACATGGCGGCCTATACGATCGAGATCGTCGGCGCCGGGCTGGACGCGGTGCCACCAGGGCAGACGGAAGCAGCCCTGGCACTTGGGCTGCGGCCACGTCAGGTGTTCATCAAGATCGTGCTGCCGCAGGCGCTCAAGATCATCTATCCGGCGCTGACCAGCCAGATCGTCATCATGATGTTGGAATCGGCCGTGGTGTCGCAGATCGCGGTGCGCGAGCTGACCTATGAGGCCGACATGCTGCAGGCGCGCACTTTCCGGTCCTTCGAGACCTATTTCGTCGTGACGCTGGTCTATCTCGCTTTGTCGATGGCCTTGCGCCGGCTTCTGGTCACCGGCGGGCGCCGCGCGCTCGGAGCCGGCGTGTCATGATCGAGTTCACGCTTTGGGACATCGTTCGCAACCTTCTGCTCGCCGCCCGCTGGACGGTGCTGCTTTCACTGGCCGCCTTCGTCGGCGGCGCGGCCGTCGGAATGGCGGTTCTTTTCTTCAGGATATCCAAGAATAAATGGAGCCGGCGTATTGCCTCCGGCTACATCGCCCTGTTCCAGGGAACGCCGCTGCTGATGCAGCTCTTCCTGATGTTCTTCGGCCTGCCGATGCTCGGCCTGCGCATCGAACCGTGGACCGCCGCGGTGCTCGGCCTCACCTTCTTCGCCAGCGCCTACCTCGCCGAGATCTGGCGCTCCGGCGTCGATGCCCTGCCGTTGGGCCAATGGGATGCAGGCGCCAGCCTCGGCCTGCACTATCTGCAGGAGCTCAGGCTGATCATCCTGCCGCAGGCGTTCTCGATCACCCGCGCGCCGACGGTCGGCTTCCTCGTGCAGCTCATCAAGTCGACGGCGCTGACCTCGATCATCGGCTTCGAGGAACTGGTGCGCACCTCCAACGCCATCAACAACGCCACCTTCGAACCGTTCAAGGTCTATGGGCTGGTGGCATTGATCTTCTTCGCCATGTGCTTCCCGCTGACGCAATATGCCCGTTCGCTCGAGAAGCGGGCGGCTACCCGTTAAGCCACGCAACCGTGATTTGTGGTTGGCTGGCATACGCCACACTGTGAGTGCCACGGCATTTCGAGGAAGAGGGCGGTTTGGCGATGCAGGCGAAATATCGTGTTGCTCTCGCGGGCCTGTTCGCGCTTTGGATGGCCCAGCCGGCTGCGGCGGCCGATCAGATACCCGATCGCGTCAGCATTCCGGCCGACGGCAAGAACGAGCCGGCGACGCTGGACGCAATGCTGTTCAAGCCGCAAGGGCAGGGGCCGTTTCCGGCTGTTGTGGCCATGCATGGCTGTAGCGGCCTGTGGAGCAGCAAGAACGGGACGAAGCTCAGCCCGCGCCATGCCGATTGGGGCCAGCGCCTGGCGGCTCTCGGTTACGTCGTGATCTTTCCGGACAGCTACGGGTCGCGCGACCTTGGACCGCAATGCAAGAACGGCGACCGGGAAGTCGAGCCATACCGTGAGCGGGTGGAAGATGCCAACGCCGCCCGCCGCTATCTGCAGACGCTGCCCTATGTGAAGCCTGACGCTATCGCCCTGCTTGGCTGGTCGAATGGTGGCTCGACCGTCCTCTACACAGTCCGTCCAAAGGACACGCCGAAGCCGGATTCGCCGGACTTTCGCGCTGCGGTTGCGTTCTACCCCGGTTGCACTGCCCTGGCCGACAAGGGCGATTGGGCGACACGCATGCCGCTGCTGATTGTGATGGGCGAAGCGGATGACTGGACACCGGCCAAGCCGTGCAAAACCATGGCTGCCGCCAATCCCGATGGCGTCAAGCTTATCCTTTATGCCGGCGCCTATCATGACTTCGACAATGAGGCGCAGAAGCTTCACGAACTGCATGGGCTGGCCTTCACCGCCAATGACGACGGTGTCGCGCATGCAGGCCTCAATCCGGCCGCTCGTGCGGCGGCGCTCAAGGACGTGCCCGATTTCCTGGCTGTGTTGAAGTAGTAGGCGGTGCACTTGACGATTTAAATGTGAGGGTTTATCACGTTATAACATGATAAACCCTCACGTTTAAGGTCGATAGCATGGTTTTGCTCTCTCGCTTCTCACGCAGTGTCGGTCGTTTGCCTGCCGTGTTTGCCGCAGTGCTGCTGGCGACCGTCCCACCAGCATTGACCGTAGCGCGGGCGGCATCAGCCGCCGCGTCCAAGGGAGATGCTACCAGCGGTCGGGGGTATTTCGAGGACCGTTGCACCAGCTGTCACTCGATTTCGCAGAACCGCTTCGGTCCTCGCCTTGGCGATGTCTATGGCAGGCGTGTTGGATCCGTTGCCGGCTTCCAATACAGCCAGGCCTTGCGCCAAGGCCAATTCATCTGGTCGGAAAAGCTGCTCGACAAATGGCTGTCCGGACCCGGTCAGTTGCTGCCCGGAACGCGGATGGGCATCTCGATAGGCGATCCGCAAATCCGCGCGGATATCATCGCCTATCTCAGATCCCATCCGTCCGGGCAGGATGAATGAAGTGCGCGCGGTATTTCCCGCTTCAATGCCGAAAGGCGAGCGACGGCGCGATCCGGTCGCGCCGCAGCCAGCGCGCCAAGAGCAACGCCGCCACCACGGCCAGTCCTGTCGACAGGCCCATCCAGATGCCGACGCCGTGGAAGCCGAAATGGAAGGCGAGCAGCACGCCGAGCGGCAGGCCGACGCCCCAATAACCAATCGCGGCATAGATCATCGGCACCTTGGTGTCGTGCAGGCCGCGCAGCATGCCGGCGGCAACCGCTTGCGCACCGTCGAACACCTGGAACAGGGCGGCAAAAGCCAGGAACGACACGGCAAGCGCGATCACCCTGGCGTTGGCCGGGTTGGTCATATCGATGAAGGCGCTGATCAACAGATGCGGCCACAGGATCATCACCAGCCCCATCAGCGCCATGAACGAGACGCCGATGACAAAGGCCGTCCAACCGGCACGCGACACACCTTCCGGATTGCCGGCGCCATGCGCGAGCCCGACGCGCACGGTCACCGCCTGGTTGAGGCCAAGCGGCACCATGAAGGAGATCGAGGCGATCTGGATGGCGATCGCGTGCGCGGCCAGCGAATCCGCATCGATCAGGCCCATCAGCAGTGCTGCCGCATTGAAGATCGTCACCTCGAAGGCAAGGATGCCGGCAATCGGCAGGCCGAGCCGCAGCAGCCCCTTGAAGCGCGGCCAGTCGGAGCGCCAGAAGCGGCCGAACAAGCGATAGCGCCGGAACTTCTTCTCCCGCATCACCACAACGGCCATGCCGACGAACATCAGCATGCTGGACAGCGAGGTCGCGAGACCGGAGCCTGCGATACCCATTGCCGGGACACCGAGATTGCCGAACATGAACACCCAGTTGAAGAGCACGTTGCAGGCGACGGCGACGAAGACGATGATCAACGCCCAGCCCGGCCGCTCCAGCGCGGAGATGAACGAGCGCAGCACGATATAGCCATAGAAAGGCAGCACCGCCCATTCGAGCCAGCGCAAATACACGCCCGCCTGATGCGCCAGCACGGGCTCCTGGCCCATGGCCAGCAGAATAGCTTCGCCGTGCCAGAGCACGAGCCAGATCGGGATCGAGATCAGGATCGCCAGCCACAGGCCCTGGCGCACGGTGCGGCGCAAGTCGCGCACCGAATAGCGGCGGCGGCCAAGCTCGGTCGCGATCATCGGCGAGGTCGCCAGCATCAGGCCGAGGCCGAAGATCAGCGGCATGAAATAGAGGTTGGCGCCAAGCGCGCCGCTGGCCAGCGTATCCGCTCCGAGACGTCCCATCATCATGACGTCGGTCGCCGTCATCGCGGTCTGGCCGAGATTGGTCAGCACCATCGGCCAGGCCAGCGCCAGCGTCGCCCTGATTTCCTGACGCCAAAGATTTTCCGGCGCACGAGCGCCGGCTTCGATCGCAGACATTGTCCTGCTCTTTCAAGGTTGCGGCACATCGGCATAAGGCCGGAAGCTGCATTGCAAACGGCAAAACCTTCGGTTTCGCGGCGTTTGTGTCAGCTTTTGGACGAAACGCGACGTGAAGGCAAGGGAGGAGGAGCGGAGACCGATTGAGCCAGCGTCATTCCAGAGGTGCCACTGCGTCGTTCCCTTGCCGGGCGCGGACTGTTACGGATTGCCTTGGAGACCGGCAGCCAGCGAACCCGCCGGGAGGAATGGATGGCGTTCAGACAGCGAAAAAACACGGCCGCGATCCCGCGCACAGTGCCGGCCTTCGAACATATCGTCACCGAAGCCAGCGACAGCTTTCTGTGGCGGCTCGACGACTATCCCTGGGAGCGCAATGTCTGGAACTTCCATCCGGAGTACGAAATCCATCTGCTCAGGAAATCTTCTGGCGTGGTGCTGGTCGGCGATCATATCGGCGAGTTCGGGCCGGGTTACCTGACCATCGTCGGCGGCGGGCTGCCGCATGATTGGGTGACGGCGGTGCAGCCGGGCGAGCTGATCGAAGGCCGCGATATCGTCCTGCAATTCGATGCGCAAAGGCTGCGTGGCTCGGCGGGCCTGTTGCCGGAATTGCGCGAGCTGGAGCCGTTTCTGGGGCGGTCCCTGCGCGGCATGGTTTTTCACGGCGGCACGGCGCTGGAAGGCGCCGAGTTGCTGGAGCGGATGGGGGCGGTGCATGGGCTCGCCCGCCTCTGTCTGTTTCTCGAACTGGTCGACCTCCTGGCCAGGACCGACGAATACGAACTCTTGTCGTCGCCGGATTTCTCGCCGCTTCTCGACGCCGCTTCGCTCGACATCATCCAGCGCACGCTGACCTATCTGTTCCAGCATTTCGCCGAGGATCTGAAGCTGTCCGACTTGGCTGAACTCGCCGGCATGAGCGAGAGTACGTTTTCGCGCTTTTTCCAGAAGAACACCGGCAACGCCTTCAGCGACCACCTGGCCAAGCTCCGGCTCTGGCAGGCCTGCAAGCTCCTGGCCGACACCGATGTCGCGATAACCGACATCTGTTTTCAGGTCGGCTACATGAACATCTCGAACTTCAACCGCGCCTTCATGCGCAAGCATAAGATGACGCCGTCGTCCTATCGCCGGTTGTCGCGGCAGCGGCTGACATTGCGCGCATAAGCACCCCCTGAAATCCCCATCCCACCCCCGATCAATACTCAGGTGACAACCGTTGTCGATGGGCGCTGCATTTTGCGCCGCACAATGCATAAAAGTACAGGTCGGCTGCAACGGGGCTTCTAGCATGACCCGTCACAACTGCGCATTTTGGCGACGGGTGGCATGTCACTCGGGCGATGGTGAGGATCGCAGACCCGAGGACTTCCGCTTCCCGCGAGTGTTCCTGGAGGAGAAAAATCAATGAAACCAATTCGGCTCGCTGCGAGCTTGGGCGCAGCTTTCATGCTTTCCGCTACCGTATCCACCATCGCGCTGGCGCAGGCGCCGATCTGCTCGGCGCCGGTCAAGGTGCTGGCGCAGCCACGCGACGGCCTGACGCTTCTGGAGGACTCCAAGGCCGAGTTCCAGAAGCTCTCCGGCGCCAGCTTCCAGATCGATTATCTCAACGAGAATGACCGCCGGGCCAAATCACGCGCCGATGCGTCCACCGTCGGCAATTACAACGTCTATTATGTCGACGAAGCCAATGTCGCTTTGTTTGCGTCGTCGAAATGGATCGTGCCGCTGACCGATTATTATCCGGCTGACTATGACTATGCCGACTTCGATCCCGGCCGGCAGAAGGTTGCGACCTATGACGGCAAGGTCTGGTTTGCGCCGCTGACCGGCGGCGGCGACCTGATGGTCTACCGCAAGGACGTGCTGGAGGCAGCCGGCATCCAGCCGCCGAAGACGCTGGATGAACTGATCGCCGACGTGCCGAAGCTGACCAATCCAGACAAAGGCATGTACGGCATCGCGCTGCGCGGCGCACGCGGTTCGGGCGCCAATGTCTGGCGCTGGATGCCCTTCTTCAAAGCCTATGGCGGCCAGTGGTTCGATGGCGACAAGCCGGTCTTCAATTCCGACGCCGCCGTCAAGGCGACCGAGACCTATCTGAAGCTGTTCAAGGATTCGGCGCCCGGCACGCAGACCGGCAGCTGGGATGAATCGACCGGCGCCTTCCTGTCGGGCCAGGTCGCCATCCTCGTCGAATCGACGCCGCTGTCGGGCATGGCGGTCGATCCGAAAACCTCGCAGGTTGTCGGCAAGATCGGCTTCCTGCCGCCGCCCTCGCCGCTTCCTGGTGGTGGCTACGGCCATGGCCTTGCCATCGCGGCGAAGGCCAATGCGGACGACGCTTCGAAGAAATGCGCCGGCCTGTTCATCGCCTGGGCAACGTCGAAGGAAAACGAGAAGCGCCGGCTCGATGCCCACCAGTTCGGTGAGCTGAACCGCACCAGCATCCTGTCCAGCAAGGAATTCGCCGACATCTACGGCGCCGACCTTGGCCAGGCGCTGGCCGCGACAGGCAAGGTCACGGCGGTCAACTTCTGGCAGGACCCACGCTGGCCGGATCTCGGCGACCGCTGGGGTATTATCCTCGAAGAGCTGATTGCCGGCACGCGCACCGACATCAAGGGCAGCCTCAACGAGCTTGATGCCTATGCCAACCAGTTGGTGAAGAAATAAGCCATCCTCCCCCTGCGGCGCGCGGTCCACGGCATTCCTGGGAATGTCGGGACCTGTGCGCCGCGGGTCTCCCTTTTCGCCACTGCCGAGACACAGCCAGGGATAGACAGATGCCGCGACGCTCTTCCTTGCCGGTCACATTCATTGTGCCGACGCTGGTCATTCTTTTGATCCTGTCGATGGTGCCGACGCTGTATGCGATCATCATCGCCTTGCAGAACCGCGAGCTGAGTTCAACAGCCTATTCCTATGTCTGGTTCTCGAACTTCTATGACCTGTTCTTCGATCGCCGCTTCCTCAACGCCGTCTGGGTGTCGGTGAAGTGGGAGTTCGTCACCGTCATCGCCACGATGGTCGTGGCCATTGGCCTGGGCGTGCTGATGTTCGAGGCCGCCTCGCCGCGCATGCGAAACGTCTACTGCTTGCTGTTCATCATTCCGGTGCTGTTGCCGCGTGTCTCGGCGGCTTTCGTCTGGAAGTTCGCCTACCATCCGCTCTATGGCATCGCCACTTATCCCTACAGGCTGATCACTGGCGGGCTGATCTTCGATCCGTTGTCGAAGCCGGCGACTGCACTGTTCGCCGTCGCATCGGTCGATGTCTGGCAATGGGGTCTGTTCTTCGCCGTCATCGTGCTGAAGCTCTTGGAAACGCTGCCGCCGCAGCCGATCGAGGCGGCGCGGCTCGATCATGCCAAACGCTGGCAGATCCACGCCTACGTCACCTTGCCGATGCTGAAGGCGCCGCTGGTCAGCCTGATGTTCGTCAAGATGATCGAATCACTGCGCTCCTTCGACCTGATCTATGTGATGACCCGCGGCGGACCGGGCGTGGCGACCGAAACGCTCGACATGTACGCCTTCTCGCAAGGCTTCATCGAGTCGGGCAAGGTGTCATACGCCTCAGCCATGGCGGTGCTGATGATGATCGCCACCGTCATCACCTTCACCATGCTGTGGAAGCGGGTGCAGGCATGAGATTGTATCACATGAGACCGGGCCTTCTCATCGGCAAGACCGTGCTGGCCTTTGCCGGCTTCATGGCTGTGTTTCCGCTCGCCTGGACGGCGCTCAATTCGCTGAAGAACAATGTCGACATCATCACCCGCGTGCCGCGCCTGGTGTTCACGCCGACACTGGCCAACATCAGCTATATCATCGGCCGCGACAGCGTCATGACCGGCCTCTACAACTCGGTCATCGCCTGCGGCGTCGCGGTGCTGATCGGGGTGGTGCTTGGCCTGCCTGCCGCCTACTCGGTGGCGCGCTATCCCAACCGTTGGGCCGGCGACATCCAGTTTTTCGTGCTGTCGCTGCGCTTTCTGCCGCCGGTGGCGGTCGCCATTCCGCTGATGGTGATCTGGCTGCAGCTTGGCCTCTACGACACGCTGACCGCGCTGATCGTCACCTATTCGCTGCTCACCATCTCGGTCATCATGTGGCTGGCCATTCCCGCCTTCCAGGCCGTGCCGAAGGAAATCGAGGAAGCCGCCTTCGTGGATGGCTACGGCGCCTATTCGGTGTTCTGGCGGATCGCGCTGCCGGTCGCGGCACGCTCGCTGATCGGGGCGGTCGCCTTCAGCTTCGTGCTGGTCTGGAACGAGTTCCTGATTGCGCTGATGCTGTCGAGCTCCAACGCCAAAACCTTGCCGATCGTCGCCTCGGAACTGTCCCAGCAAGGCATGAACGTGCCGTGGGGCATCCTGAATGCTTCGGTCGTGCTGCTGTCGCTGCCGCCGCTGCTGTTCCTTGGCGTGCTCAGCGGCTTCCTGAATTCCGTTTTCCGGCAAAAAAAGACTTGATGCGAGGATTACCCGATGCGGGCACTGGTGCTTGAGAAAAAAGGCGAACTGTCGCTGCGCGAGATCGCGTTGCCGCTCGATGTCGGGCCGGACGACGTCAAGATCGCCATTCACACTGTCGGCGTCTGTGGCAGCGATGTTCACTACTACACCCATGGCGCCATCGGCAGCTACGTCGTGCGCGCGCCGATGGTGCTCGGCCATGAAGCCGCTGGAACGGTGGTCGAGACCGGCGCCAATGTCGGGACGTTCAAGGTCGGCGACCGTGTCTGCATGGAGCCTGGCGTGCCCAACCTGTCGTCGCGCGCGACGAAACTCGGCATCTACAATGTCGACCCTGATGTCAGTTTCTGGGCGACGCCGCCGGTGCATGGCGTGCTCGCGCCCTATGCCGTGCACCCCGCCGCCTTCACCTACAAATTGCCCGACAATGTCTCCTTCGCCGAAGGCGCGATGGTCGAACCCTTCGCCATCGGCATGCAGGCGGCAAGCCGGGCCCGGATCGTTCCGGGAGATGTCGCCGTCGTCGTCGGTTGTGGCCCGATCGGCATCATGATCGCGCTTGCCGCACTTGCCGGCGGCTGCTCGAAAGTGCTGATTTCCGATTTCTCCGCGCCCAAGCTGAAGATCGCCGCGCAGTATGCCGGCATCGTACCGGTCAATATCGGCGAGCAGTCGCTGGTCGATGCCGTCGCCGCCGCGACCGACAATTGGGGTGCCGACATCGTCTTCGAGGCCAGTGGCAGCCCGAAGGCTTTCGCCGATCTGTTCGATGTCGTGCGGCCGGGCGGCGCGGTGGTGCTGGTCGGGTTGCCGGTCGAGCCGGTGGCGCTCAACGTACCGGCCGCGATCTCGAAGGAAGTGCGCATCGAGACGGTATTCCGCTACGCCAACATTTTCGATCGCGCCTTGCAGCTCATCGCTTCCGGCAAGGTCGACCTCAAGCCGCTGATCACCGGCACCTATGATTTCTCCGACAGCATCAAGGCATTCGAACGGGCCGCCGAAGGCAAGCCGGAGGACGTCAAGCTGCAGATCCTGCTGACCGGCGAGAAGGGCTGAGCATGTCCGCGATCGTTTGCTCCCATGTCGACAAGGCCTATGGCGCCACCACGGTCATCCGCGACCTCAACCTCTCGATCGAGGAGCACGAATTCGTCGTCTTCCTCGGCCCGTCCGGCTGCGGTAAGTCGACCTTGCTGCGCATGCTGGCGGGGCTGGAGGACATCAGCGGCGGCGAGGTCTCGATCGGCGGCAAGGTGGTCAACGATCTCGATCCGGGCGACCGCGGCATCGCCATGGTGTTCCAGAACTACGCGCTCTATCCGCACATGACGATCTTCGACAACATCGCCTTCGGCCTGAAGCGGCAGAAGGTGCCGAAGGCCGAGATCCAGCAGCGTGTCGAGGCAGTCTCGAAGACGCTGGGTCTCGATCCCTATCTCGGCCGCAAGCCCACTGAGCTGTCCGGCGGCCAGCAGCAGCGCGTCGCCATCGCACGCGCCATGATCAAGACGCCAAAAGTGTTCCTGTTTGACGAGCCGCTGTCCAATCTCGACGCCAAGCTGCGCAACCACATGCGCATCGAGATCGCCCGGCTGCACCAGTCGCTGAACACGACCACCGTCTACGTCACCCATGACCAGCTCGAGGCGATGACGCTCGCCGACCGCATCGTGCTGCTGCGCGACGGCCGGATCGAGCAGATCGGCTCGCCGGCGGAAATCTACGAGCGGCCGGCGAATCTGTTCGTCGCCGGGTTCATCGGAACACCGAACATGAATTTCATCGACGTGACGGTCAGCCGCGTCGCGAATGGCTGGACGCTGACCAATCCCGGAACCGCCTTTACCATCGATGGCTCACGCTTCACGCTTCAAGATGGCGAGCGCGCAGTGCTTGGGATCAGGCCTCCTGACCTCAGGACAGCGACGCCCGGCGGCTCCGAAAATCTGCTGGCAGGCACAGCTGATCTCATCGAGTTTCACGGCAACGATGCGCTGGTGACATTTGCTTTGGGCGGCAAGGAAATCAGCGCTCTGGTTTCCAGCCGCGCGTGCCCCATCATCCGCAGCGATGTCCGCTACACCTTTGATGAATCGAGCCTGCATCTGTTCAACGCGGCATCCGGCGCATCCCTGCTCAGGCAGTGACGCGGCCCGTTCCAGGCCGCTACCGGATCGCGTCAAGCGCCTGCCGCTGGCGGTGCATTTCCAGGAAAATCCGGTAGTCGCGGTCAAAGCGGGCGCCGGCGGCCGGATTGGCGGCGCGCGTCCTGCCGCCTTGCTGCATGGCAAGGCAGGCGGCGTTGAGGTCGGGAAACAGGCCGGCAGCTGTGGCGGCCACCATGCCGGTGCCAAGCAGCACCGCTTCGTCGGCCAAGGGTTCGACCACCGTGCAGCCGGTGGCATCGGCATAGAGTTCCATCAGCAGCGGGTTCTTGGTGTGGCCGCCGGTGACGTGCAGCGTGTCGATCAGATAGCCGTTCTCGTTCAGCGCCTCCAGCACATGGCGCACACCGAGCGCGATGCCGACGGCGGTGCGCCAATAGAGCTTGCACAGGCTGTCGAAGGAGGAATCCAGCGTCAGCCCGCTGACGACGCCGACCGCGTGCGGATCGGCGAGCGGCGACCGGTTGCCGTGAAAGTCAGGCAGCACATGCAAGCGTGCGGCGAGGTTCTCGCCCTCAGTGGCGCGCAGTTCGGCGACGCGCCGGGCGATTTTGGCATGCATGGCCGCATCCGGCTCGCCGCCAACACCGTGCCAACGGATGATGTGGTCGAGAAGCGCCCCGGTGGCCGACTGG
The DNA here is from genome assembly GCF_000472785.1 of Mesorhizobium loti CJ3sym. Classification (GTDB taxonomy): domain Bacteria; phylum Pseudomonadota; class Alphaproteobacteria; order Rhizobiales; family Rhizobiaceae; genus Mesorhizobium; species Mesorhizobium loti_E. The sequence continues at coordinate 32,606 of NZ_AXAL01000016.1, read as the reverse complement.
CCGCCTTCCGACAGCCACAGCTTCGGCAGCGCCGCGCCGTAGTAGGGTCCCCAGACGCCGGCGAAAGGCTGCGGGTCGGGCGACATCGCCATGACGCAGCTCGACGTGCCGGCGATCAGCGCCAGGTGCCGGCCGATATCCTGTTCGTCGCCGGCAAAACCGCCAAGCACGCCAAGTGCGCCGGCATAGGCATCGATGACGCCTGCGCCGACCCGGCATTTTTCGCTCAGGCCAAGCTCCGCCGCCGCATGCGGTGTCAAGTGGCCGATATCGGCGCCAACCGGGCTTGCCCTTTCAGGCAGGTTGCCGTGCTCAAAGAGATCGTCGAGGCCGACCATTTCGAAGAAATCGCGCTGCCAGGCGCTTTCCTCATGCGCCAGATAGGTCCATTTGGCGGTTAGCGTGCATTGCGAGCGGGCGAGAGAGCCCGTCGCCTGCCAGGTCAGGAAATCGGTCAGGTCAAATAGGTAGCCGGCTTCATTCCACGTCTTGCGCAGATTACGCTTCAGCCACATCAGCTTCGGCGTCGCCATCTCCGGCGACATGACGCCGCCGATATAGTTGAGCACCTCGTGGCTGCTCGCTGTGCATTCGTCGGCTTCACCAATGGCGCGGTGGTCGAGCCAGACGATGGTGTCCCAGCGCTGGTCGCCCGACACCGAGACGCTGAGCTGGTCGCCCTGCCGGTCGCGCACCACCAGGGAACAGGTGGCATCAAAGGAGATGCCGACAATATCTTCTGCCGTAACGCCGGCTTTTTCGCGGGCGGCACGTACTGCGATGCAGACCGCCGACCAGATATCGCGCGAATCATGCTCGGCGTGGTCGGGCTTCGGTTGATTCATGGCGATCGGCCGCTCGGCGCGGCCAAGCAACGTGCCACTGGTGTCGAGAATGCCCGCGCGAGCGCTCCCGGTGCCGACATCGACCGCGCAAACAAACTGTTTCGTCAAGATGCTCTAACTCTCGCTCCCAGGCCTGCAATCAGATCGGGCAATTGCAGCATGTCAGCGAATATAAAGTCAGGTTCGTTCGACGCAAGCCGCGCTTTCAAAGCGGGGTTGCCGGCATGTGCGCCGCCGGTGAAGCCAAAGACGCGCATACCGGCCGCGCGCGCGGCCGCGACACCGGCCGGACTGTCCTCGATGACGAGGCATTTGCGTGGATCGGCCTGCATGCTGGCGGCGGCATGCAGGAAAAGGTCGGGCGCCGGCTTTCCCTTGGTCACCATGGCGGCGCTGAACAGATGCGGCTCCATCAGCCCGAGCAGACCGGTGACATCAAGCGCATAGCGGATGCGTTCCAGCGTGCCGGAGGAGGCGACGCAGAACGGCAGGCCAAGCCCACGCAACATCTCCTTGACGCCGGGGATCGGCTTCAGCCCTTCACGGAACTTTCGCATCAGGTCGACGCGCATCGCGGTCAGGTGCTGATCGGTGATCTCCAGGCCGAAGTCGCGGCCGAGGATCTCGCGCACGCTTTTCATGCTCTTGCCGAGGAAATGCTCGTAGGCGGCGTCCTCCCCGATGCTGCCGCCGGCAAGCTCGATCATGCCGAGAAGCGCCGAGACGGAGAGCGCCTCGCTGTCGACCAGCACGCCATCGCAGTCGAAGATGACCAGTTCAGGCGTCATGGCGTCGGATGGCTCTCAGAGCTTGCCGGCGATGTAGCGCGTCAGCGTGGCGCGGGCGCCATTGGCCCACAGCACGTTGAGCGCATGGCCGAAGGCCTCGACAAAGGCCGCCGCGCGGCCGACATCGCCATAGATGTCCTCCATGGCCAGCCAGGCGGCGGGCGCATCCTTTGCCGCCCTTGCCGTTGCCTGCAGCCGGTCCCAGCTCGGGTCGTTGGGTTCGATGACGGCGCCGCTGTCTGATGTGCCGAAGCAGTAGCGGCACCAGAGTGCGGATTCCAGCGCCAGGCCGGAGACACCTTTTCCCGCCTTCAGGCGGTCGGCGATGGTCGGGATGATGAATTTCGGCTGGCGGTTGGAGCCGTCGAGGCAGAGCCGGCGGATAGTGTCGCCGATCTTGGGATTGGAAAAGCGCTTCTCGATGAGCTGGTAATAGTCCTCCAGCACCGTATCCGGCACCGGTGGCACGGTCGGAATGATCTCGTCGTGCTCGAGCTTGTCGAGAAAGCCGCGCACCAGCGGCTCCTGCATCGCCTCATGGACGAAATGGATGTCCATCAGCCCGGCCGGATAGGCGATGGTGGCGTGGCCGCCATTGAGGATGCGGATCTTCATCAATTCGTAGGGCGCGACGTCCTTGACGAACTGGACGCCGACCTTTTCCAGCGGTGGGCGACCATCGGTGAAACGGTCTTCCAGCACCCATTGCCGGAACGGCTCGCAGAACACCGGCCAGGCGTCCTCGACGCCAAAATCCTTGGCCAGGATGCCGCGTTCGCGGTCGGTGGTGGCCGGCGTGATGCGATCGACCATGCCGTTGGGAAAGGCGACATGGTCGCTGACCCAGTTGGCCAGATCCTCGTCGATCAGCCGGGCCAACCCGATGACCCCATCCGACGTGACATGGCCGTTGTGGGGGATGTTGTCGCAGGACATGACGGTGAACGGCACGGTGCCCTCGTCGCGCCGGCGCACCAGTCCGGCGAGGATGATGCCGAACACGGTCTTCGGCATGGCGCCCGGTCGTGCGTCGGCGACGATATCGGGGTGGGTCGGGTTGAACACGCCCGAGGCCGGGTCGATGAAATAGCCGCCTTCGGTGATGGTCAGCGACACGATCTTGATCGCCGGATCGGCAAGGCGTTCGATTGTGCCGGCTGCATCGCCCGGCATCAGGAAGTCGATCATCGCGCCGGTGACGCGGGCGCTCATATGGCCTTCATCCTGCTCGACGACCGTGGTCAGCCAGTCCTGCTCTTCGAGCTTGCCGCGGCCGATCTTCTCGCCCTCGAACACGCCGGCGCCGACCAGTGCCCAGCCATGTCCGACACCCGAATTGAACAGATCGTCGAGATAGACGGCCTGATGCGAGCGATGGAAATTGCCGACACCAAAATGCACGATGCCGGCCTTGAGCTTCGAGCGGTCGTATTTCGGACCGGCGACATTGGCGGGCAGCTTGGAGAGATTGGAAGACGAGAGTTTCACGGTCATCTGTTTTACCCTTTGGCCTGATTTCGGCCTGCGTTATTCCCCTCTCCCGTGTTCACGGGAAGAAGGTCAGGGATGCCGCGCCGACCGGGGTCGATGCGGCCTTTCACTTTGATGTGTCGGCCTCTGCGCCTCGCGGAGGAACGAGGAACAGAGGCCGTCCCCCCTCAACTCATCCACTGGCCGCCATCGACATTGTAGGTCTGGGCGACGATGTATTCGGCGTCAGCGCTCGCCAGGAAGACAGCCATGCCGGCGAGGTCCTCCGGTTTGCCCATCCGGCCGTAAGGCACGCCCTCGCCAACCAGTCTCTTCTTCTCGCCCTTTGGCCGGTTCTCGTACTTGGCGAACAGCGAATCGACCTCGTCCCACATATCGCTGTCTACGACACCGGGTGCGATACCGTTGACGTTGATGTGGTGCTTGATCAGGTCAAGCCCCGCCGATTGGGTCAGCGAGATAACGGCGGCCTTTGTGGCGCAATAGACGCCGACCAGCGCCTCGCCGCGCCGACCGGCCTGGCTTGCCACGTTGATGATCTTGCCGCCCTTGCCCCGCGCGATCATCGATCGGGCGGCAGCCTGCAACATGAACAGCGTGCCGGCGACATTGACGGAGAACAGTTTTTCGTAACTTGCCCGCGAGATCTCGACGATCGGCGCCAGGTCGAACAGAGCAGCGTTGTTGATCAGTATGTCGAGGCCATCAGCCTTGGCTTCCACCGCCTTTACCGCCGCGTCGATGGATACCTGGTCCGTGACATCGAGCTTCACGGCATAGGCTTTGCCGCCGATCTCGCCAGCCGTCTTTTTCGCGGCCTCGAGGTTGATATCGGCAATCGCCACCGTGGCGCCTTCGCCGACATAGGCTTCGGCGAAGGCCCGGCCGATGCCACGGGCGGAGCCCGTGATCAGCGCCGATTTGCCGGCCAGTCTCACGATGCCAGCGCCTTTCCGTCGGGTCCGAAGCGGTGCATCTTGGCCTTGTCGGGCGTCAGATAAATGGTGTCGCCGTGGTGAACCGCGAGTTCGCCGTCGGCACGCACCGTCAGCGGACCGACGCCATCGGCCTGGACGTGCAAGAACGTGTCGGAGCCAAGATGTTCGGCAACGCCTACAGTGGCTTTCCATTCGCCTGCCGTGGTCGAGATTTCCATATGTTCGGGACGGATGCCGATGGTCTTGGCATTGTATTTGGCGGCGGGTGCGCCTTCGATCAGGTTCATCTTCGGCGAGCCGATGAAGCCGGCGACGAACAGGTTCTTCGGCGTCTTGTAGAGCTCCATCGGCGAGCCGACCTGCTCGATATTGCCGGCGTTCAGCACGACGATCTTGTCGGCCATGGTCATGGCTTCGACCTGGTCGTGGGTGACGTAGATCATGGTCGTCTTGAGCTGATGGTGCAGCTCGCTGATCTCCAGCCGCATGGTGCCGCGCAGTGCGGCGTCGAGGTTGGACAGCGGTTCGTCGAACAGGAAGGCGGTAGGCTGGCGCACGATGGCGCGGCCGATGGCGACGCGCTGGCGCTGGCCGCCGGAAAGCTGGCCGGGACGGCGTTCGAGGTAATTCGTGAGGTTCAGCACCCGCGCCGCGTCGCCCACCTTCTTGTCGATGGTGGCCTTGTCTTCACCGGCCATCTTCAGCGGGAAGCCGATGTTCTTGGCCACCGTCATATGCGGATAGAGCGCGTAGGACTGGAACACCATGGCCAGCTTGCGCTTGGCTGGCGCCTCGCCGGTGACGTCGCGGCCATCGATGTTGATGGTGCCGCCGCTGGTGTCCTCCAGCCCGGCGATCAGCCGCAGCAGCGTGGACTTGCCGCAACCCGACGGGCCGACGAAGACGACGAACTCGCCATTCTCGATCACCAGATCGAGGCCGGGGATGATGGACGTCGATCCAAAGGACTTGGAGACGTTCTTGAGCGTGATGTTTCCCATGGTTTCCTCCCCGAGGGGTTATTGTCCGACGTTCTTACGCGTCACGTTACTTGACGGCACCAAATGTCAGGCCGCGCACCAGCTGCTTCTGGCTGAACCAGCCCATGATCAGGATGGGCGCGATGGCCAGTGTCGAGGCCGCTGAGAGCTTGGCCCAGAACAGGCCTTGCGGGCTGGAGAAGGAACTGATGAAGGCGGTGAGCGGCGCGGCTTCCGTGGTCGTCAGACGGATCGTCCAGAAGGCTTCGTTCCAAGCCAGGATGATGTTGAGCAGCATGGTCGAGGCGATGCCCGGCACCGCCATGGGCGTGAGCACGTAGATGATCTCGTTCCACAGGGAGGCCCCGTCCATGCGCGCCGCTTCCAGGATCTCGCCCGGGATTTCGCGGAAGTAGGTGTAGAGCATCCACACCACGATCGGCAGATTGATCAGCATCAGCATGATCATCAGGCCGATGCGGCTGTCCAGCAGTCCGAGATTGCGGAAGATCAGGTAGATCGGGAACAGCACGGCGACCGCCGGCATCATCTTGGTGGACAGCATCCACATCAATATGTCCTTGGTCCGCTTGGTCGGCGCAAATGCCATCGACCATGCCGCCGGGATGGCGACAAGCAGGGCCAGGATGGTCGAGCCGACCGAGAGCAGCACCGAGTTCAGGAAGAATTTGAAATAGCCGCTCTGCGCCTGAACCTCGATATAGCTCTCGAATGTTCCCGACGGGATCAGGTTGAAGCCCTGGATGGCCTCCTGCTCCGACTTGAACGAGGTGATGATCGTATAGAGGATCGGGAAGAAGATCAGCAGGGCGACGATCCAGGCCGCAATTGTCGCGATCGTCTTGTGCTGGGTGGTGACTGAGCGTGCCATCGTATCCTCCCTTACTTGTCCAGGTTCTTGCCGACGGCGCGCATGGCGAAGAAGGCAACGATGTTGGCGAGAATGACAGCGATGATGCCGCCGGCGGATGCCTGGCCGATTTTGAACTCCAGCAAGGCCTTCTGGTAGACGAGGAAGGGCAGGTTGGTGGACGCATAGCCGGGGCCGCCATTGGTGGTGACGAGGATCTCGGCATAGACCGACAGCAGGAAGATCGTCTGGATCAGGATGACGACGGTGATGGCGCGCGACATGTGCGGCAGCGTCAGATAGATGAAGCGGCTGACGAAGCCGGCGCCGTCCATCTCGGCGGCCTCCTTCTGCTCACCGTCAAGCGACTGCAGCGCGGTCAACAGGATCAGCGTCGCGAAAGGCAGCCACTGCCAGGCGACGATGATGACGATGGCCAGCATCGGATGCTGCCCGAACCAGTCGATCGGCTGGGCGTCGAAGAAGCGCGCTATATCGGCGAAAACGCCATATTGCGGGTGCATGATCATGTTCTTCCACACCAGTGCGGCCACCGGCGGCATGACGAAGAACGGTGAGATGACGAGGATGCGGACAATGCCTTGTCCCCACATCGGCTGGTCGATCAGCAGTGCCAGCAGGATGCCGCCGATCACCGTGATCAACAGCACGCTGACCACCAGGGTGAGGGTGTTGAGGATCGACTGCAGGAAGGCCGGATTGGAATAGAACAGTGCGTAGTTGGAGAAGCCAACAAAGCCGTCGCGGATGGGGTTGAGCGGATTGTACTGCTGGAAGGAGAACCACAGGGTGAGTGCGAGCGGAACGACCATCCAGACCAGCAGCAGCACCACGGATGGCGCCATCATGAAACGGGCAAGCGAACGGGTCTGCTGAGTAGCCATGATGGTCACCCTCCCAAGGTCAGCCAGGTTTTCAGAATTGTGCCAGAATTTTCCCGATTTTGAAAAGTGGCCGCCCGAACTGGGTTTCGGGCGGCCCTTTGCCGGTCATGGTAGGCGACCGGCATTCGGCACCGGGAGGAGCCTTACTTGGTATAACCGCCTTCGGTCATGGTCGCGGTGGCCGCGTCCTGGGCCTGCTTCAAGGCATCGTCGACACTCGACTGGCCGGCAAGAGCCGCCGAGAAGAGCTGGCCGACGGTGGTGCCAAGGCCCTGGAACTCAGGGATGGCGACGAACTGGACGCCGACATAGGGCACCGGCTTGACGGTCGGATGCGTCGGGTCAGCGGCGTTGATGGAGTCCAGCGTCATCTTGGCGAACGGAGCCGCCTTCTGGTACTCGGCATTGGCATAGAGCGAGGAGCGCGTGCCCGGAGGAACGTTGGCCCAGCCTTCCTTCGAAGCAACCAGTTCGGCATAGTGCTTGCTGGTCGCCCACGAAACGAACTTCTCGGCGGCGTCAGCCTTCTGCGTGCCGGCCGGAATGGCCAGCGACCATGCCCAGAGCCAGTTGCCGCGCTTGCCCAGGCCATTGTCCGGCGCCAGCGCATAGCCGACCTTGTCGGCGACAGTCGAGTTCTTCGGGTCCGAAACGAAGGAGGCAGCGACGGTGGCATCGATCCACATGCCGCATTTGCCCTGCTGGAACAGCGCCAGGTTTTCGTTGAAGCCGTTGGAGGACGCGCCTTCCGGGCCGTCGGCCTTCATCAGGTCGACATAGAACTGCAGCGTCTTCTTCCATTCCGGCTGATCGAACTGCGGCTTCCAGTTCTCATCGAACCAGCGGGCGCCGAAGGAGTTCGACATGGCGGTCAGGAAGGCCATGTTCTCGCCCCAGCCGGCCTTGCCGCGCAGGCACACGCCGTTCACGCCATTGGCGCGGTCGGTCATCTTGTCGGCGGCCTGGCGGATGAAGTCCCAGGTCGGCGCGTCGGGCATCTTCAATCCGGCCTTGTCCATCAGGTCCTTGCGGTACATGACGAAGGAGCTTTCGCCGTAGAAGGGCGCGGCATAGAGCTTGCCGTCGACCGAAAGACCGCCGGCGATGGCCGGGATGATGTCCTTGGCGTCATAGTCGTCGCCGAGCTTGTCGAGCGGCAACAGCCAGCTCTGCTTGGCCCAGATCGGAACCTCGTAGGTGCCGATGGTCATCACGTCATACTGGCCACCCTTGGTGGCAATGTCGGTGGTGACGCGCTCGCGCAGCACGTTTTCTTCAAGCGTCACCCAGTTGAGCTGGATGTCGGGGTTCGCCTTGGTGAAGTCTTCGGTCAGCTTCTGCATGCGGACCATGTCGCCATTGTTGACGGTGGCGATGGTGATGGATTCGGCATGTGCGGCAAAAGCGAGAGCGCTAGCCGACAACAAGCCCAGGGTGAGCGTGCGCAGTTTCATCAAATTCCTCCCATGAACCAAGATGAGCATTTGCCTTGGCTATGAGCAATTACTCACTTGGCATGAATTATGTCAAGCCGGATTCGATGCTGCAGCGCAGCACTCGGCGATGCTGACGGGCAGTGTCGTGTGTGGAGATTTGCGCAGACGAGCTTCGCCGTCGCCGGATTTCAGCGACGACGGCGGAGACGTGCGAAATTGGTGTCGTGCGGAGGGGCTGCCTGTCAGCAGGCCATCTCGGCGAGCAGCCAGTCGCGGAAGGCGCGGATCTTCGGCACGTTGCGGCGCGCCTGGGGATAGACCAGCCAATAGGCATGGCCATCATCGCCGACTAGGTCGAAAGGCTGGATCAGGCGGCCGTCGGCGAGTTCGGCCTTGAACAGGGCCCTGGTCAGGATCGCCACGCCATGACCGGCAATCGCGGCATTGGCCTCATAGGCCTGCGCGCCCATGCTGCTGCCGGGCCGTCTGGCAAGATCGTGCGAGTGCACGCCGGCGGCCGAAAACCACTCCGTCCACCAGATGTCGCCCGGATCGAGGATCGGCAGGCGCAACAGGTCGGCCGGTTCGTTGACGCCGCCAATGCTTGCCGCGAGCGTGGGACTCAGCATCGGCGTGAAATCGGCGTCGAGCAGCTTGTGCGCCTCCAGGCCCGGCCATTTGCCACCGCCCGAGCGGATGGCTATATCGGTATCCTCACGCGAGAAATCCGTCAGCCGGCTCGATGTCTCCAGCCGCACGGCAAGTGCGGGATGCGCGATCTGGAACGAGCCCAGGCGGTGCGCCAGCCAGTTCGAGGCGAAGGTCAGCACGGTGGTGACGCAAAGCAATCCGTCAGCCCCAGCGCGCGCTGCGGCGTAGGCTTGGCCAAGAATGGCAAAAGCCTCACTGACGGCGGGCGCGAGGCGCTGTCCGGCTTCGGTCAACTCGATCTGCCGCGGCCGGCGCAGGAACAGCGGTGAACCGACACGCTCTTCCAGCACCTTGATCTGATAGCTGACCGCAGCCTGTGTCATGCCGAGTTCCACGGCGGCCTTGGTGAAGGAAAGGTGCCGCGCCACCGCGTCGAAGACCCTGATCGCCTGCAGCGGCGGGAGCTGGGAAACCTGTCGCGAGCTGAGATCAGGCATAAGGCCTCCTTATGGGCCGTGATCGACGTTCGATTGGCAAAGGTGGCCGCCGACACCGACATTCAGCGTCAACCCGTCACTCGGGTTCAGGATAGCGGAGGTTGACGATCATGACCATGGCGCAGCAAAAATGCACTCCCACCCCGGATCATCGCTGGATTTCGTGGCTGGCGGATGGATTCTGCTGGTTCGCAGCCAAAAAACGCGCGCATCTCGACATCAGGGACCTGTCGCCGCATCTGCAACGCGACATCGGTTTTCTCGATGGCAACGACCCTTTCGGGCCACACAGATAGCGTGGCCCGGTTTATCGCAATCAATCCCCAACTGACGGCGGCCGGTTATAGGCTCGCCAGCAGGGCGGCGGCGGTCCGTTCATCGGTAATGAGGCCGTTGATCAGCCGCCGGTTGGCAGCCGCCAAAATGCCTGGCAGTTTGCGTTCGCCCATTGCCAGAGCGATGACCAGCGACTTTTCACGCGACGGCAGCGAAGCCGACGACACCCGGTCGTTGGTGATGCCCTCGATCATGCGGCCGTCCCTGTCGAACACCCAGCCGACGATCTCTGCGACGCCGCCGGCCTTCTGCAGGGCCTTCAACTCGCTTTCGGAAATGAAGCCATCCTCGTAGAGCGGCGCCTTGGGGCCGAGATCACCAATGCCGATGAAGGTGACGTCGGCCTCCGCGGCGAGCGCCAGCGTCGGCTGGATCATCGGCTGGTTGAGCAGCATCTCGCGCTCCTCCGGCGAGGAGGCGATGACCGGCAGCGGCATCGGGAAGGATCGCGCCTTGACCCTGTCGGCCATGGTGAAGATGACGTTGTAGAAGGCGGCTGAGCCGTCGGGCGAGATGTTGCCAGTCAAGGACACCACCTTGTGCTGCGGGCATTCCATCGGCGGCAACTGTTCGATCGCCGCCTTCAGCGTGCGCCCGGTGCCGATCCCCATGACGATCGGCGTCGGTGACCGCAGCCGCCGCTCGATCTCCGCGGCCGCCGCCTCGGCGATGCCGATGGTCGTCGACGACGACGTCGGGTCGCTCGGCACCACTTCGACAAGGTCGAGCGCGAAGCGCGATTTCAATCGTGCCGCAAGGTCCAGGCAGTTGGCGATCGGATGATCGACACGGACCTTGATCAAGCCTTCCGACACCGCCAGCGACACCAGCCGCTGCGCCGTCTGCCGGGAGATGCCGAGCGTGGCGGCGATCTGGTCCTGTGTGTTGCCGGCAACATAATAGAGCCAGCCGGCGCGCGCCGCGTCGTCCAGCCTGTTTGAGCCGCCATCCTGCCGGGTATTCACGTCCTGCCTCCCGAAACCGCCGATCATTGGACGGTCCGCCCTTACTTTCGCAGGGAATGCCTCGCTGCGCAATTGTCAATCTCAAGGGCAAATGCTTGCACGCGCGCAGCTGAGGTGGTTCCGCCGACAAAGTCTGGCTGGAGAAAGCTGGGCAATTTCGGCTCCGGTTGCAGCCACGTTCTGCGGTCTCGATGGTTTATCTCCCGGCGCAAACCCTTTAAGGGGATCGAAAAAGGAGCGTTGCATGACACCGAAGGCGGTTTTCTGGGACATGGACGGCACGCTGGTCGACAGCGAGCCGCTGCACGAGGCAGCTTTGATAGCGGCGATGCGCAATGTCGGTCTCAAGCCACCCGCCGACCTGCATGAGCGCGTTCTCGGCGTCGCCGCCTGGCCGGTCTACGAGATGATGCGCGACGAATTCGGCCTGGACCTGCCGTTCGACGACTGGATCATGCGCAAATACGAGCACTATCTTCCGCTGGTCGAGGGTCTCAAGCCGCGCCCCGGCGCCATCGAAGTCTTTAACGAACTGCGCGCAAAGGGCGTGCAGCAAGCGGTGGTCTCCAATTCGGACCGCATGATCGTCGACGCCAATCTGCGCATGGTCGGCCTGACCTATCCCGGTATGAAGACGATCAGTCGCAATGACGTGCGCGAAGGCAAGCCGCACGCCGAACCGTTCCTGCGCGCCGCCTATCTGGCCGATGTCGATCCGGCGCAAGCGGTAGCGGTCGACGACAGCTGGCCGGGCGCCCTGGCGGGGCTGGCGGCGGGCATGAAGACGATCTTCTGGCCGGAAGCGCCCATGGAAGGCCCGCCCGGCGCCATTGTCATCAACAGCGCCGAGGAACTGCGCCGGGAAGTCGGGCTTTAATTCCGGTAGACCGGTTCCTGCTCGTCGAGGAGCGCTTTCAACTCGCTGAGATGGCGATCGGCCTGACCGGGATAATCGTCTGTCTCTGTCGCCGTCTTCTCGGCGATCGCGTCGGACAGGGTGCGCAGCGGCCGGCCGGTCCACAGCGCCTTGATGTAGGTCTCGGCGGCGCGCTCGAAATAGAACATGCGGTTGAAGGCATCGGCGACCGTGTCGCCGATCACCAGCACGCCATGATTGCCCATCACCATCACCTTGACCTTGGGATCGGTGAGGAGCTGCGAGCAGCGCTCGCCCTCCTCCTCGAAGGCCAGCCCGCCATAATGCGCGTCGACGACATGGCGGTTGAAGAACATCGCGGAATTCTGGTCGATCGGCGGCAGGGTCGAATCCGCAAGCGAGGCCAGCACCGTGGCATGGATCGAATGCACATGCATGACGCAGCGCGCGTGCGGCACGTTGCGATGGATAGCGCCGTGCAGGCCCCACGCCGTCGGGTCCGGCGCGTTGGGGCCGGAGAGCGTGTCGGGATCGTTGGCGTCGATCAGCAACAGGTCGCTCGCCTTGATGCGCGAGAAATGCACCTGGTTGGGGTTCATCAGGAACTGAGTGCCGTCCTCGTTCACCGCCAGCGAGAAATGGTTGGCCACCGCCTCGTGCATGTTGAGCCGCGCCGTCCAGCGGAAGGCACAGGCAAGATCGACGCGCTCCTCATAGAAGGGCAGGTTGGTCAGCGGCTCTTTCTGCAGGCGGGCAATGCTCATCTCGAAATCTCCAGTTTTGGCAAGAATGGCGCGACCAACGTCTGCTCGCAACCGGTTTCGATTGGTGCAGGCTGTCCGTCAGGCGGCAGCGACGGCCCTCAGCCCGCCATGCTCGACGATGAAGTTGATGACCTCCTGCAGCCCCTTGCCGCGCGACAGATCGGTGAAGCCGAACGGCCGCTTGCCGCGCATGCGGCCGGCGTCGCTCTCCATCACGTCCAGGTTGACGTTCACATAGGGCGCCAGATCGCTCTTGTTGATGACCAGGAAATCGGACCGGGTGATCGCCGGCCCGCCCTTGCGCGGGATCTCTTCACCCTGGCAGACCGAGATCACGTAAAGCGTCAGGTCAGCAAGGTCCGGCGAAAAGGTGGCGGCGAGGTTGTCGCCACCGGATTCGATGAAGATGATGTCGAGATCGGGGAATTTCTTGTTCATCTCGGCGATCGCCTGGAGATTAATCGAGGCGTCTTCGCGAATGGCGGTGTGTGGGCAGCCGCCGGTCTCGACACCCATGATGCGATCCTCCGGCAGCGCCTGCAGCCGGGCCAGCATCATGGCGTCTTCCTTGGTGTAGATGTCGTTGGTGACGACCGCGATCGAGAACTCATCGCGCAACGCCTTGCAGAGCTTCTCGGTGAGCGTCGTCTTGCCGGAGCCGACAGGGCCACCAATGCCGATGCGAAGAGGGCCGTTAGCTTGGGTCATGTCGGGAACTCCATGATGGCAAGGGTAGCGAAGCCGAGCCCGATCAACAGGCAGAGCGGCGAATAATATCTGACATCGAGCCGAGCGAAAGGCTGCTCGGGCGCCAGCCGCCGCCACCATGGCGTGAAGCCGGCAATGCCGCGGCCGAGGAACACCAGGCCGATGAGCAGCGCGGTGGCGGCAAGGCCCTCTTTGGGAAAGGGCGAGGCAAAAAAACCGATGAGCGCCAGCGGCCAGAGCGTCGCCAGGCCAAGACAGGCGGCAACGGCGAAACTGGCGAAGGGCGTCGGCATTTCATCGACGCCACGAAAACCGACAACGGCGCGGGCGCAGGAGGCGCCATCCGTACCCGGCCAGATGCCGCCAATGCCCCAATAGACATGCAGGGCGGTGATCAGCAGCAGGACCAGGGAGAGGGCGAAAGCGAGGACGATCATGAACGGAACAATCGCGAATACTGGGTTTCGTGCTTCATCGCCATGACGTCAGAGAGGAAGGCGCAGCCACCGAGATCATCCAGTGTCGACCGGGACGCGCGGGCTGCGGTCGAGAGCGCCAGCGGCTCGAAGCCGGCAAGCAGCGCCGTGGCTTCGCGTTGGCCAACGACGCTGAGCCGGATCGCCGCCTGGACGAGATTGGAGAAGAAGGCCTGCAGGAAGGCGGAGAGTGCGTCCTGCACCGCAATGCCATTGCCGCCGGCGATGGCGCCGACAGCGATGCAGTAGGCACATTCGGCCGGCAAGCGCTCCAGCACCGGGTTGGGCCAAGCTGCGGCAGCCCTAAGGAAGGCTGCACCTTGCAGCATGGTCTCGGTGTGGCGCTCGCGCGACCCGGCGAGTGCCTCGGCCAGTGCGGCGATTTCGTCGAGATCGCCGCCGTCGCGGGCGCGGCGCCAGCTTTCGGCGAACAGCACGGCATCGTTCCAGCCCGAGCCCATCTCGACCAGCGTTTCCAACCAGCTGGCCAGACTCCCGGCTTCGGTTATCAGCCGGTCATGCACCGCGCGCTCCAGACCATGGCTGTAGGCAAAGCCGCCGACCGGAAAGGCCGGCGACAGCCACGCCATCAGCCGCAAGAGCGCAATGGTCGAAGGCTGCTCAGTCATGGTCGTGGTGATGGCCGGCGTGGGAATGGCTGTGCGCGTGGGAATGCGATTCGCCATGCGCGTGCGAATGCGCTTCCGCGTGGCTGTGGGCATGGCCGTGATCATGCCCATGTCCACCACCATGGCTGGAATAGGCGCCGCGCACCGGCTTGAACGGTTCGGAAACCTCGCGCACAGTGGCGCCAAGTCCCTCCAGCATCGCCTTGATGACGTGGTCGCGCAGGATGACGATGCGGTCGGCCTCGATGCCCGCCGCGAGATGACGGTTGCCGATATGCCAGGCGAGCTCGGTCAGATGCACGCTGTCGCGGGCGCGGATGTCATAGACTTCTTCCGGCGCAGCAGCGATCTCGACATGGCGGCCATCCTCCAGCACCAGCCGGTCGCCATCGTTGAGGGCGACGGGTTCGGGCAGGTCGACCAGCACCTTGCTGCCATCGGCAAGTTCGATGGCGCGGCGGCGCAGATGCCGCTCGTCATGGGCAAGTACGGCCCGACCGGATGGCGCTGTGGCTCCCGCACTGCCAGCTTGCAGCACGGAGACGGCGCGGGGGAATTTGGTGAAGTCGGTGTTGAGGTTGAGCTTCATTTCATGGAGCCTCCGTTGGCTTGCGCCCGCGCACGGGCAGGCCGCGCCAGAACGCGGTCGAAATAGGCGTTGACGCGCTCGGACTCGATCGGGAATTTTCCGGCGCGGGCCCAGTTGCCCATGTCGCCAAGCAGCACGTCCACGGCGGAAAACCGTTCGCCCAGCGCAAACGTCTGGTCGCCAAGCCGGCGATCCAGCGCCTTAAGCTCCGAGACGAAGTCATAGGTCGCTGCGGGGCCGACATCGACGCGAACCTCCTTCGGCAGCAGGAAGCGGTGGCGCAATTTGTTCCACAGCGGCGCCTCGAACTCGCTCTGGGCAAAATGCATCCAGGAATCCATCTCGGCTCGGCCTGCAACGCCCGGATTGGCGCCCATGCCTTTGTCGGCGTGCTTGTCGGCCAGATAGACGCAGATCGCCGCCGAATCCGTCACCGTCAGCTCGCCGTCGATGAGGATCGGCACCTTGCCCGATGGGTTGAGCGCATAGGCTTCCGGCGAGCGCAGCTTGACCTCGACGAATTCATAGGGCTGCCCGAGTTCCTCGAGCATCCAGAGAACGCGGCTGACCCGGGATCCGCGCGATCCGATGGCCTTATACATCGTTGAAACCTGCCTTTCACCGGACCCTAGACCATCCACCACCGTCATACGATGGTGTCGAAGAGCCGCAGGATGAACGATACCTGATAGATCAGCGTGCCGACGACAAAGGCAATGTGAAAGCGGCGATCGCGCACCAGTATGGCGGCAATGCACAGTGCCACGAAGACCGGTGTGCGGAACAGATATTCATTGCCGTAGCGGGCGAAATGCTCCGGGCCTTTCAGTAGCGTGTCGACCACGTCGAGCAGATAGGTCGTCGCCAGCAGGCCGAAGAACCAGCCCCGGCGGGAATAGAAGAAATCCTCGTAGCTGGTGTAGTCCAGCATTGAATCCGGAAACAGCAGCGCGCACAGCAGGAACAGCGTGATGGCGTAGAAGATCAAGAACAGGTATTTGCCGAAGGTCCAGACCTCTATGGTGTAGAGACCGAACTCCCACCACCAGAAATGCACCAGCAGCAACAGCATGGAGGCGACCCAGGCGAGGTGCACGGGATAGAGCCTGTATTGGCCGGGATGCTGGACGATGCGCGCCACCCCAGACAGCAGGCGGGCGACGCCAAGCCCGATCACCATGCCCATGACGATGCGGATATGCGGGAAAATATCGTGGGGAGAGGCTAGTTCGGTGGCCATGGGCGGATACCAATGCTCACGACGTTATGAAATATCTGCGACGGACCAATTCTCAGTTACCCGCGAATAAGTTTGTCCGAAGACCACGGCGCACCTGGAAAATAGTCATGGTCCAGAATGTCCCTGATCGCATACGGGCAATCAACAGGGAAATCGCGATCTGTCATGCCGGTTTCGTCCAGCGCCTTTAATCTTGCTATCTTGAACTCTCGTCCCAGCATCTGCGCCGGATATGCTTTCAGGCTCGGACTTTCATCGAGCAGATTTTCTATCCGATGCCGCTGCTCACGGATTGTCAGCAGCCATCCAGTTTTGCGCTGCTCCGGCTGAAACTCCCATTTGAGCAAGTGAAGGACCAGGGTACCAAGCCTGCTTGCAATTTCCCTTTTGTCGCTCCGCCCCAAGCTCTCGATCTCCTCGGCAAGATTCTCGCGGTCGAGGTCGGATAGACGACCTTCGCGCAACAGCGCGCCTTGCTCCGCGCACCACCGAGCATAATCGGCCTCATAGGGCGTCAATTGCTGTTTTCGAAAGATCTTGTTCATGAAGCGTATATTGCTCCAAAGGCCCCGGATTTCCAAGTTGGAAGCTAAAGCATGCCGGCGATCAGGCGGATCCACGAAGTACCGTCGGTTTCGAGGACCGCTTCGCGTCGGCACTTGACGAAATGCGCGCACTTCTCAGAGGCATTTGCCCGAATTCATGAACCATGACTTTGGGGCCGGCCTCAAAACAGAAAATACCGCTGCGCCATCGGGAGCACGGTTGCCGGCTCGCAGGTCAAAAGTTCTCCGTCGGCGCGCACTTCGTAAGTCTCCGGATCGACCTCGACATGAGGCGTCGCGTCGTTGAGCACCATGGAATGCTTGCCGATGCCGCCGCGGGTGTTTTCGACAGCGACGAACTGCTTGTCGACGCCAAGCCGACCATGCAGGCCGGACTCGAGCGCTGCCTTCGAAACGAAAGTCACCGACGAGTTGGTCCGCGCCTTGCCGTAGGCGCCGAACATCGGCCGGTAGTGCATCGGCTGCGGCGTCGGGATCGAGGCGTTGGGATCGCCCATCGGGGCTGCGGCGATCATGCCGCCAATCAGCACCATGTCCGGCTTGACGCCAAAGAAGGCCGGGTTCCACAAAACGAGATCGGCGCGTTTGCCGACCGCGATCGAGCCGATGTCTTTCGACAGTCCATGCGCGATGGCCGGATTGATCGTGTATTTGGCGATGTAGCGGCGGACGCGGAAATTGTCGTTGTTGCCGGTTTCCTGCGGCAGCGAACCGCGCTGGCGCTTCATCTTGTCGGCAGTCTGCCAGGTGCGGATCGCCACTTCGCCAACGCGGCCCATGGCCTGGCTGTCGGACGAGATGATGGAGAAGGCGCCGATGTCGTGCAGGATGTCTTCGGCCGCGATCGTCTCCTTGCGGATGCGGCTTTCGGCGAAGGCAATGTCCTCGGGAATCGACGGCGACAGATGGTGGCAGACCATCAGCATGTCCAAATGCTCGGCCAGCGTGTTGACTGTGTAGGGCCGCGTCGGGTTGGTCGAGGACGGGATGACATTGGGCAGGCCACAGACCTTGATAATGTCAGGCGCATGGCCGCCGCCGGCGCCCTCGGTGTGGAAGGCGTGGATGGTGCGGCCCTTGATCGCCGCGACGGTGTTTTCGACAAAGCCGGATTCGTTGAGCGTATCGGTGTGGATCATCACCTGGACGTCGTACTCGTCCGCGACCGACAGGCAGCAGTCGATGGCCGCTGGTGTCGTGCCCCAATCCTCGTGCAGCTTAAGCGAACAGGCGCCGCCCAATACCATTTCTTCCAGTGCCGCCGGCAGCGAGGCATTGCCCTTGCCCGACAGGCCGATATTCATCGGGAAAGCATCGAAGGACTGGATCATGCGCGCCATGTGCCAGGGGCCCGGCGTGCAGGTCGTCGCCAGCGTGCCATGCGCCGGGCCGGTGCCGCCGCCCAGCATGGTGGTGATGCCGCTCATCAGTGCTTCCTCGATCTGCTGCGGGCAGATGAAGTGGATATGCGCATCGAAACCGCCGGCGGTCAGGATCTTGCCCTCGCCGGCGATGATCTCGGTGCCGGGGCCGATGATGATCGTGACGCCGTCCTGCGTATCGGGATTGCCGGCCTTGCCGATCGCCGCGATGCGGCCGTCCCTGAGCCCGATATCGGCCTTGAAGATGCCGGCCGACGCATCGATCACCAGCGCGTTGGTGATGACGGTGTCGACAGCGCCCTGGGCGCGCGAAACCTGACTCTGGCCCATGCCGTCGCGGATGACCTTGCCGCCGCCGAATTTTACTTCCTCACCGTAAATGGTGAGATCCCTTTCGACCTCGATGAACAGCTCGGTGTCGGCCAGCCTGATCTTGTCGCCGACCGTCGGGCCATACATCTGGGCGTAGGCGGCGCGGGTTATTCTGGCCATCAGCGATTGCTCCCGAAATGCGATTTGTCTGAAACCTGCCCGCACATTGTTGCCATCCAATGGTCATTCAATGACCCGCTGGCCGACACCTTCTGATCCCATTTGGCGGTTGAGGTTGGGAGGTCACCCCAAAACACCCGTTTGCCAAATCGATGGAAGGAAAATCCATGCGCAAAACGATAATTCTTGCAGCCGCCGCCAGCCTGATGCTGGCCGGTGCCGCCAGTGCCCAGCAGCAACCCACGCCGCAGCCCGCGCCGGCTCCAACCGCGCCTGCTCCCAAGGCTCAGGCACCGGCGATCCAGAGCGTCAACATCGTTGACATCAAGGAGCTGCCGCCAGCCACGCAGACCGAGGTCAATCAGATTGTCGCCCAGCGCGGCGACGCCGGTTTGCAGAAGCTGCGGAGCTCGATCGACGCCACGCCCGAGGTGAAGTCCGCGATGGACGCCAAGGGAGTGACCTCGGCGCAGGTGATCGCGGCCAGCATGCAGCCCAATGGTGCGTTGACCCTGATCACCAAGAAGGCGAGTTGACGACGCGGCTTGGCGGGCCGGCATCCGGCCTGCCGACCGCATTGGACGGGGAACCTTGGCAAGGCGGGAGACGTTTTGATGCCTGACGGAAACAAATCCCGAAAGCGAATCATGGCCGTTCCAGCGTTGCCCACCCCCCAATGGCTGCCCGTGCTCGTGGTAACCGGGTTTTTGGCCGCAACTCTGCCCTTTGCCGACGCGCAGGGCCTGGAAAACCCTGAAACCGTCAACCGGATCGTTGGATCGCAGGTCAATCAGGAAGTGGCCAGGACCACCGCTGAAATCGGAAAAGTCAGTTCGGCGATCGACCGCACGCGTGAAAACATCAGCACGGTGCGCAAGACGTCCAAGCTCGACAAGGTCGATATCGTGTTCCTGACCGACGCGGCGCGCAGCGAAGGCGGCCCGCCGCCGGCCATCGAGAACAAGGTCCGGCAGCATAAGGACGACGTCGCCGAACTGCGTAAGGAGATCGAGGCGAACGCTTTGCTGTTCAATGCCATCGATTCGCGGCGCGTGCTGGCGCAGGACGTCCTCGCCGTCGAGTTCGACGATCCAGGAGAGATTGTCATCTATGCGGCTGCCAAGCCCTCCAGATGACTTAAGCGCGCCGCTACACGTCACAGCTTGCCCATGATCTTCTGCTGGAACCCGTAAACCTCGCGTTTTCCCCCGAGCGGCACCAGCGTGACGTCGCGCTCCTGGCCCGGTTCGAAGCGCATGGCGGTGCCGGCGGCGATGTCGAGGCGCATGCCGCGGGCCTGTTCGCGGTCGAATTTCAGCCCCTCATTGGTCTCGTAGAAATGGTAGTGGCTGCCGACCTGAACTGGCCGATCGCCACTGTTGGCAACTTTCAGGGTGACGGTCGCCAGACCCTTGTTGAGCTCGATGTCGCCTTGGACGGGGATGATTTCGCCGGGGATCATTGGACCTCACACAACGCCGAAAGCGAGGCCGACACCGATCGCCGCGCAGGCAGCACCCGCGACGCGGGCCAGACCACGCAACCTCAGGCCAAGACCAAGCCCGGCGGCGATGCCGACAGCATGGAGCAGCGCCGTGGCGACGGCAAAGCCCGCCATATACTCGAACCCGCCGGCATTTTCCGGCACTTCGGTGCCATGGGCGTGCCCGTGAAACAGCGCGAACAGGCCGATAATGGCAACACCGGCCGAGACGGGCAGATCGACCGCCAGCGCCACCAGCAGGCCGAGCGCCACGACGGAGGCCAGTATGCCCGGCTCGACGAAGGGCACCGGCACATGGGCCATGCCAAGGGCCGCGCCGCCCAGCATGACGCCGACAAAGGCAGCCGGCCACGCCCAGATCGCCCTGCCGCCCTTGAGTGCCGCCCACAGCCCGACCGCGATCATCACCGTCATGTGATCAAGGCCGGAGAGCGGGTGCATGAAGCCGGCCGTGAAGGACGACGTCGTGCCGATGCCGACATGGGCGTGGGCGGGCATTGCCGCGGCCAGAAACAGGATCGCCGAGAGTGACAGTCGTTTGGCAGGGATCATTTCCATTTGCCTTCCGTTTCCAATGTCAGGGTATTCATGCCGCCTTGCGAGGGCCGCAGCCTTCGGCCTTGAGGACGCGCCTGGTCGAAGCCGGATATTTTTCCAGCTTCGCCGCCGGGCGGATCGGCCGGGCCGAAAAATTGCCGCCGCAATTGGGGCAGACGCCCTTGAGGACGTGTTCCACACAATCGGCGCAGAAGGTGCAGATCAATGCGTCCGTCGCCGCCGGCGGCAGGTTCTTGTCGCAGCACTCGCAGTTCGGACGCAGTTCAAGCATTTTCCTCTCCTCACCTGATGGGTTCGTGCACGGTCACCAGCTTGGTACCGTCGGGAAAAGTTGCCTCCACCTGCACGTCATGGATCATCTCGGCGATGCCTTCCATCACCTGCGCGCGGGTGACGACATGGGCGCCGGCCTCCATCAATTCGGCAACCGGGCGGCCATCGCGGGCGCCCTCGACGACGAAATCGGTGATCAGCGCGATCGCTTCCGGATGGTTCAGCTTGACGCCGCGCTCCAGCCGCTTGCGCGCCACGATCGCCGCCATGGCGATCAGCAGCTTGTCTTTTTCCCTTGGCGTCAGGTTCATGCGGGTTCCCGAATCACAGTGACCATAATTTGGGCAGCCCCGCCCTTCCATTGAGCAATCCGACAAGCGGAACCAGCCGCTGGCGCAGTTGGTAGCTGTCCTCGGCATAAAGCCTCGCAAGAAGCTTGCCAGATGGCTTCACGCTCCAGGCGCTGGCGCCCCCCTGGTCGCCGACGATCTCCCGGACCCGATCGAGCAAAGCCTCGGCCCGCGCCGACACCAGCAGCAGCGTTGCCACCGCGATTGCGCCGCCGGCAGCCGCCGGGCGAGCGAGGGTTGCGGCGATATCAGGTCCGATTCGGAAATCCTCGGCATGGATGAGAAAACCACCCTGGCGGACGCGCCAGCGGTCGCGAAAACTGCCCAGCGCGGCGCTTTCACCCATGGCTAGGCGGCCGAAGACGGTTGCCTCCAGCACCAGCGCCTCGGCCCCCGCGGCAAGCTCGACATCCAATGTGCGGGCAAAGGCCGCCCGGTCGAAGACAATGGTTTCCTGCGGCAGCCAGGCGATGCGGCCGTTTTCGCCGACGCTCAGCCTGACCCGCACCTGGGCCTGGTCGGATGCGGCGCGGTAGACCTTCTCGCAGGCCTGGGTCGTTATCGATGCCGAGGCATCGGCGCCGACATCCACCTCCCAGCCGATGCGGTCGCCGCCGGTCAATCCACCGGCGGTGTTGATCAGCACCGCCTCCAGCGGATCGGCCGAAACGGCCGGCAGCCTTATCTTGGCGGAGCCATCCTGATAGAGGCGCTGCAACCGCGTGCGGCCGTCGGCGCTGGCGCAGCCCAGCTGTGCCAGACCCGCGGCGCGCTGGGCCGGCTGGCCCGAAAACTTGGTATATTCGATCGTATCCACGCCGTCAGGTTAAGCACTGCGGCGGTTTTGTCGATATATAGCTTGTTGCTTGATGGCGTTTCCGTTTCTATAGAGGGAGCCACCTTGGTGCGGTCATGCGATGCTTGGCGGGGGTGTAAGGCGACGGTCGCAGCCTGATATCGAGGACAAGAAGGCGCTGTTCAGTTGGCGTCGAGAAACGAAAAGTGGGGAAGAGGCGGAATGGCTGACCAACTGGCAACGGATATCATCGAAAAGATCAAGGCTCATGCGGAGTCGGGCGGTGAGGAAATCACCACCGGCACCGAGTTGACGTCGCTGGGCATCCATTCGCTTGAATTGACGGAGATCATCTTCGATCTCGAGGAGCAATATGGCATCGAGATCGAAATGAATACGGTCGATGCCTGGAGCAATCTGAAGAATGTCGGCGACATGGTCGAGGCCGTTCGCGCATTGATCGCGAAAAAAGCCTGAACTGAATGCTGAAGCGCGTCGTCATTACCGGCATGGGTGGCATTTGCGGGCTCGGCACCAACGCGCCCGCGATCTGGAACGAGATGCGTGCCGGCCGCTCGGCCATTGGCCAGATCAGCAATTCGCCACTGTACGATCTGAAGGTCAGGGTCGGCGCCGAAATCAAGACGCTGCCCGATCATGGCATTGGCCATAAGCAGACGGTGTCGATGGACCGTTTCAGCTTGTTGGCGACGATCGCCGCACGCGAGGCCCTGAAGCAGTCCGGCCTGGTTTCGGATGAAGCCACCACCTACCGGATGGGCGCCGTCATCGGCGTCGGCGTCTGCGGCTGGGAAGCGATCGAGGAGAGCTATCGCGCCATCTTGACCGAGGGCAAGAACCGCGCCGGCATCTTTACCGTTCCGAAGGTGATGCCCAGTGCGGCCTCGGGCCATGTCAGCATGAATCTGGGCCTGCGTGGTCCGGTTTTCGGCGTCACCTCCGCTTGTTCGTCGTCCAACCATGCCATTGCTTCGGCGGTCGACCAGATCAGGCTTGGCCGCGCTGACGTCATGGTAGCGGGCGGCACCGATGCGCCGCTTGTCTGGGGTATCCTGAAAGGGTGGGAGGCGTTGCGGGTGCTGGCGCCGGACACATGCCGGCCGTTTTCAGCCGATCGCCAGGGCCTGTCGCTTGGTGAAGGCGCCGGCATGGCGGTGCTGGAAACCTATGAACATGCCATGGCGCGCGGCGCCACCATTCTTGCCGAAGTCGCGGGCGCCGGCCTGTCCGCTGACGCATCCGACATTGTCGCGCCGACCGTCGAGGGGCCGACGGCCGCCATGCGCGCCTGTCTGGCCGACGCCGGGCTCAATCCCGAGGATGTCGACTATCTCAATGCGCATGGCACCGGGACCAAGGCCAACGATCTGATCGAGACGGCGGCAATCAAGCGCGTCTTCGGCGACCACGCCTATAGACTGTCGGTGTCGTCGACCAAATCGATGCATGCCCACTGCCTTGGCGCATCCGGCGCGCTGGAGATGATCGCTTGCGTCAATGCGATCCGCGAAGGCATCGTGCCGCCGACCGCGAACTATCGCGAGCCCGATCCGGATTGCGATCTCGACGTCACGCCCAATGTTGCCCGCGAACGCAAGGTGCGCGCCGCGATCAGCAACGGCTTCGCCTTTGGCGGCACCAACGCGGTGCTGGCCTTCAAGGCGGTCTGATCCCGGGTGGTTACCACCGCCCGGGCGGTCACTACCTGCCCCAGGCGGTCACCACCGCCAATCCGGTTCCGTGACTGTCCGTGCACGGCGAAACCGTTGCCGCCATATTGATCATGCCGGGCCGCGCGCCTAATTCTTGGGCGACCCGCCAACCCGGCGCTTTTCGGCGCCAATCCCATTTCAGGAGTTTTCCATGGCCGACCTGTCCGCCTTCCCGATCGAAACCCGCTGGCCAGCCAAGCATCCGGATCAGATCCAGCTCTATTCGGCGCCGACGCCGAACGGCGTGAAGGTCTCGATCGCCCTGGAAGAGATCGGCCTGCCCTACGAGCCGCATTACGTCAACATCGGCAAGGATGAAAGCTGGACGCCGGAATTCCTGTCGCTCAACCCCAATGGCAAGATTCCGGCGATCATCGATCCCAACGGCCCGGACGGCAAGCCGATCGGCCTCTTCGAATCCGGCGCCATCCTGCTCTATCTCGCCGAAAAGACCGGCCTGCTTCTGCCCGCGGATGCGGTGCGGCGCTACGAGACCATCCAGTGGGTGTTCTTCCAGATGGCCGCGGTCGGGCCGATGTTCGGCCAGCTCGGCTTCTTCCACAAGTTCGCTGGCCGTGAGATCGCCGACAAGCGCCCGCTGGAACGTTACCGCGACGAGTCGAGGCGGCTGCTCGGTGTGCTCGACGGCAGGCTGAAGGGCCGCAAATGGATCATGGGCAACGACTACACCATAGCCGACATCTCG
The DNA here is from genome assembly GCF_000472785.1 of Mesorhizobium loti CJ3sym. Lineage (GTDB taxonomy): Bacteria > Pseudomonadota > Alphaproteobacteria > Rhizobiales > Rhizobiaceae > Mesorhizobium > Mesorhizobium loti_E. The sequence goes on along the minus strand of NZ_AXAL01000016.1, from coordinate 8,260 downwards.
CTGCTCGGCTGGGTACGCAATCTGATCGGCTTCTATGAAGCAGGCGAGATTGTCGGCTTCAAGGATTTCGCCAATGTCGGCGCTTGGCTGGGACGCGGTCTTTCACGGCCGGCGGTGCAGAAGGGCCTTAGCATCCCGGCAAGGGGCTGAAACGGGCCTGTAAGGCGATTGCCCTGGGTCGGGTAGACGATGCAGGCGTTGCTACTTCGCCTTGGCCTTGGCCTTCGAGCCACCCCTGCCGATCACGGAAGCGGCAAGCGAAACGGCGCCGCGCGCGGTTGCGACCACCGCGCCAGCGGCTATATTCGCCGCCGTCCGGACCGCACCGGGTTTCGCCGGCACCGACTTACGCGGGCTGGCAGCCTTCGCGGCCGGAGCGACTTTTCTAGGGGCGGCCTTGCCAAAAGCGCCCTTGGCATCCTTCGAGCGTTCCGCAATCGCTGGACCCGCACCAGCCTTCGCCTGCGTTGCCTTCGCAGGCGTCGTCTTGGCGGGTTTTTTTGCCTTGGTTGCCATCGGAAAATTCCTTACGCCGGACAGATAGGTTCTCCGCAATAACGGCGTGAAACTCTTAAAGTTCCCGTCCGAAAATACCGAAAATTAAGCGTGTTAACCAATGACCAGATCCGCCGCCCGGCGCCGGCCCAGCACGCGCTCGATGTTGGGCATGTCGTTGGAAGCGATCCAGGCGCGCGCATCCTCGTCGGAACGGCCATGGCCGTGCCAGCGCTCCATCAGGCGGCGTTCGAGTTCATTGCGCGGCACGTCGACGAAGATCGAGAAGTCGAACAAAGGCGCCAGCCGCGACCACGGCTCCTCATCGAGCAGCAGGTAATTGCCTTCGACCAGGATGAACTTGGTCTCGGTGCCGACGATCGCCGCGGCGGCGCGCGACAGTTCCATGCTGCGGTCGAAGACGGGGATCGCGATGTCGGGTTCGCCGGCCCGGATACGCTTCAGCAAGGTTTCGAAGCCGGCAAAGTCGAAGGTTTCCGGTGCGCCCTTCCGCGCGCGCAGGCCGCGCGCGTCGAGCACGATGTCGTCATAGTGAAAGCCGTCCATAGGCACGACTTCCACCGCCCCTTCCGGCAAAAGGTCATGCAGGCCGGCCGACAGCGTTGACTTGCCGGCGCCAGGTGGCCCCGCAATGGCGACGATGAAGCGCTTGGCCTTGCCGGCGCGCTTGAAAATGCTGGCGGCGAGGTGGGCGATTTCGGACATGGGAACCTCACCTGGATGATCGGCGCGATGTTTCTGCCGCATCTTGGCGGCAGTCGGTGGAAATTTCAAACCCCGCGGTCGCGCAATTCCCGCTCAAGCAGCCGCAGGCTGACCAATGCGCAGGAACGCGCTGTCGAAGGGCACTTGCGATGTTGAGCCATCGGCCGAGAGCCGCATCTGGCCGTCCGCCGTTGCAATCTCCCGCGGTGGGGTGCCGCCGGACAGCGCGCCGATGACATGGCGGAACGAGACGCTGCGACCTTCGCCGAGCGCAAAGGCGGTCGCCACGCCTTCGCGTCTCAGCCAATTGTCGCCGATCGAGGCGGCATGGCCGACGGCGGCACGCCCATCCTCGATGCCGAGCACGCCGAGGTGCCGCCCGCTCCAGGGCGCGTAGTCGCGCCCGCCATTGCTGAGCCACAGCATGGTAATCGGCAACTCGGCCGGGTTCTTCAGCACCAGAACCAGATCGTCCTCGGCCTGCCGCGCCAGCGCCGTCCAGCCCGGCCCGCCATGGTCGGCCTCGACCAGCGTGATGAAATCCTCGCGCCGGTCCTCCATGCGGTATTGCGTCAGGTCGAGCGTGCCCCCGCCGGTGGCGGGAAAATGGCTGAGATCGGTGGACCGCGCCGGATAGGCCAGCATGAAGCGGCCGCGCGCCGGGTCCGGCTCCAGCGGCGCGTCCAGCGTCGCGGCGAACCGTTTTGGCGAAAAGGCCAGCCTGCCGCCGCCTTTCATCGCCGTCATCGGGTGGTGGGCGACCGAAATCGCGCCGGAGCCGCCGGAAAACACATGTTCCTGATAGAGGAATGGATGGTCGTCGCGCAGTGTAAAGATCTTGTCGACGCTGGCGCCCGTCACCTTGTGCCGCAGCCGGTAGACAGCGCGCCATCCGCCATCCGTGGCGGCGCTCTCGGTGACATCCCAGGCGCTGTTGGCCGGCCAGCCATGCAGCGGCGCCTCCTCGACATCGCTGCGCGAAAACGGCGCGCAGAGGAAATCGCCGGACAGCCGAACCGTGCCTTGCGGCAGGTCTTCGGGCAGCGCCTCGCCTGCGTCGACCCAGGGCGCACGGTGCAGCGGCTTCAGCTGGCGCCCGCCGCTCTCGATGGTCATGTCGGCGATATGTCCGACCGTGAGGTCGAGCGAAACCGAAATACCCCTGGCCTTGATCGTGCTGATGGTCATTGAGCTGTCACCGATTCTTGGCGCACGACCCCGAAAATCCGAATCGATTTTCGGAAAGGATCATGCGCAAAACAAAGCGCGCAAACAGAACCTGTTTGGCTCGGGTTTCGCAAGCACCGCGGCCGGCATTTCGCATCGGCTACTGCCGCTTGTATTCCCGCACCGGCGATTTGGTGCCGTCGGTGTACGTGACCTGCACCGACATCGACTTCACGCTGTCGGCGACCTTGAAATAACCCTTGGCATCGTAGGGGATGGCGTAGGGATCCTTCTTGTCGCAAGGCGGTATATCGAGCGACTTGTCGAGCGCGGCACCGTTCAGGCTGTAATGCACCTCCTTGATGGCGCAGCGGTAAGACAGCATCTGGGTGAAATAGACCAGGCCGTGATTGCCGCCGGAGTCGAAGGCGATCCACGAGGTCCAGAACTGGTCTAGGATCTGCTTGTCACCTCGCTGCAGCGCGGCATCCGGATCGAAGCGGATGTCGAACGGGCCGGTTTCTCGGCCTCTGATATCGAGATATTTGATCGCGATCGTGGTCGCCGCCGTGCTGTCGGGCAGTTCGAAGCTCGGATTGGGCATCGGCTTGCCGGTGCGCTGGTCGTTGAGCGCCATCAGGCCGGTGTCGGTGAAGGAGCCGGTGTCGCCGAGACGCCAGGAAATCGCCGTCGCCGGCTCCGGCAGCGAAATGGTCATCGACCAGCCCTGGTTGGAGCGCATCGGCGTCACCGAAGGCGCAAAGCGGGTGGGGTCGAGCACGTCGCCAAGTGCGGCCAGCCGGCTGCGGCTGCGGTCCAGCCAATCGGCGAGCTGCGTCTGGTCGACGAAATATTTGAGCAGCCCGCCATCCTTTTCGTAGGACACGAATTTGGTCAGCGCCTGGGCTTCGCTGCGCTTGTCGGTCAGCGTCTGGCTGCCGAGGCGGTCTTCCGAGAACTCCTGCGCCAGCAGGTAGTAGGCCGGCGCGAAATCGGGGTTGGCCGCGATGAAGGCGTTGAGCTTGTCGAGGCGCTGCGCGTCGTCGAACTGCAGGATATGCACCAGCTTGATCGACAGCGCCTTGCCCTTGTCGGCCAAAGCGCCAAACACCTCGCGCGCGCCGGCCTTGCCGTCCTGCACCCGAAGCAGCGTGGCAAAGCGCGTATAGGGGTCGATGGCGTCGACATCGAAGCCGGCAAAGGCAAGGTAGGAGCGCCGTGCGTTGAGCATGTCGCCGGACAGTTCGTAGACGCGGGCATTGTGGTAGAACTCGTCAGGCCGCTTTGGCTCGGCGATCGCCCCGCCTTGCGCCGCGAGCTGGGCAAACCCCTTGGCGATGGTGTCGATTGAGGCGGCGATCAGCTCGGTTGTCGCCTGCAGCTTTTGCGCCTGCACCTGCTGCTGTTGCTGGCCGGCGGCGAGCGTCTCCGTCGTCTTCTTGACCGCCTCGACGGTCTTTTGCGTCTCGGCGCCCTGCGCCGTCTGCTGCTGCTGGGCGGACGCGATCTGATCGGTCTTCTGCGCAACCGTGTCGGTCGATTTCTTGACCTCTTCGACGGTCTTTTGCGTTTGCGTGACCGTCTGCTCGATCTTCGCCACCTTTTCGGAGACGATGCCGATCGACTGCTGCAACTGCGCGATCGCCGGCACCAGGCCAGCGATCACCCCGTTCTGCGAATTGGTCTCCTGCTGCACGGCATAGACACCGCCGGCGACCGCCGCCGCACTGGTGGCAAACACCAGCGCCGGCAGCGCCTTGGCGGCCAGCACAAGCTTGAGCACGATGGCGATGGCGATGATGGCCGCTGCCACCGCCGCGACCAGCGCGATATAGGCGGCGAACGGCGCCAGCGGATTGAGCACGTCGCCAACGGCGCCGCTGATGAAAGCGACGCTGCCGGCCCATTTGCCGGTCCGGCTGAGTGATGCCCTGATAAGCGAGGGCGCTGCGCCCCCAACCCCGATATCCGCCATGCCAAGCCCCCCAAGCCGCCAGATGCCCACGCCCCTTCCCACAGGAAACGCGGCCTTGGCAAGGAAAGACACAGAAACGGGCGATTTCGGGGCGGCTTACGAAGGCCTCGACAATCCTGGGGCCAACAGCCATTAACCAAATGGACGCATCCATCGCGTTACGTTAGCTTCGCCTTATCTCAGCAACAGCATCGCCAGAACAGTCCAGCCCTTGTCCAATCTGCGTCCCTTTCCGCTTCTTCAGAGACTTTTCGTCGCCCTTGGCGTGTTGCTGATGGTCGCCGGCTGCTCGACCACGGCTCCGCCGGATCAGGTGCTGACTGTTCCCGCGCCGCCGCAGAAATATGCGGCCATCGTCGTCGACGCCAAGACCGGCAAGCAGCTGTTCGAGGTCAACTCGACGGCGCAGCGCTATCCGGCGTCGCTGACCAAGATGATGACGCTCTACCTCCTGTTCGAGGCGATGGACTCCGGCCGCGTCACCAAGGAAACGCAGATCCCGGTTTCCGACCACGCCGCCTCGCAGCCGCCGACCAAGATGCGCTTCAGGCGCGGCGAAACGATCGATGTCGATTCCGCCATCCGCGCCATTGTGGTCAAATCCGCCAATGACGTGGCGGTGGCGGTCGGCGAGTATCTCGGCGGCTCGGAGGACCAGTTCGCCGCCATGATGACATCAAAGGCGCGCCAGCTCGGCATGACCAGCACCACGTTCCGCAATGCATCGGGCCTGCCCGACGACAGCCAGATGACGACGGCGCGCGACATGGCCGTGCTCGGCATGGCGCTGCACACCCGCTTTCCGCAGCACTTCCACTATTTCTCCGAAAGCGACTTCATGTTCCGCGGCAAGCTGGTGCGCGGCCACAACGACATGCTCGGCCGTGTGCGCGGCGTCGACGGCATCAAGACCGGCTACATCAGGGCCTCCGGCTTCAACATCGTCACCTCCTACGATGCCGACGGCCGCCAGCTGATCGTGGTGGTGATGGGCGCCGACAGTGCCCGCCAGCGCAACGACCATGTCGAAGCCCTGATCCAGCGCAGCCTGTCGCCGACGATGGATGCCACCAAGACCAGGCTGATGTTCGCCGAACAGCAGTAAAGCAGCAGCGGAGCGGAGCCACCCCTCGAAGCGGGGGAAGGCTTCGCTCACCCTGCGAACAGCCGCGAAAAACCCGCAGCCGGCTATTGTTATCCTGTTGTCACGCAATCGTTGGGAAGCCATGGCATAGGCTGGCAAAACCGGTGGTAGCTATACCCCGCCACCTCGGCGTATCCTTGAGTCAGCAGCGCCACAGCAGGAGCCAGCACCATGAGCACCGTTCCCAAGGCAGCCGACCAGAAGGCGGCGGACAATGAGAACGACAGCGGCGGCGAATATTTCGAGGCGCCGATCGCGCAGGAGGATCTGCAAGAGGTTTCCGACGAGCATTTCGACACGCCCGAAGTGCCGGATTCCGAACCATCGCTCCCCGGCGCGTCGCGGACAAAGCCAAGGAAAAAACCGTCGGCGATCTCGGGCCGCAAATTCCGCAAGCGCGACCTAGTGCGCATCGACACGCTGCGCCCGAGCCTCGCCGACCGCATTCGATCGGACCATCCGGACCTGCCCAAGGGCGCCCGCGTCAGCCGTGAGGAGCTCGGCCGCTACCGCATGCGCTACATGGAGGAGCTGCTGCAGCAGGAGCACGGCGAATTCTCCGAGCTCGACCGTCAGGTGGTGGAATCGATCGCCAGGCAGGACACGATTTCGGAAAACTCGGAAGAGGAGTTCGAGGAGCACCGCACGTTTCCCGACCGCGTCTCCGACAACATGGCGGCCTTCGGCGGCAGCTGGTGGTTCCTGATCTCGTTTGCCACGGTTCTCCTGATCTGGATCGGCATCAACCTGTTCGAGGGTTTGAATGGCGCCTTCGATCCCTATCCTTTCATCCTGCTCAACCTGCTGCTCTCCTGCATCGCCGCCATCCAGGCGCCGATCATCATGATGAGCCAGAAGCGCCAGGAGGTGAAAGACCGCCTGCGCTCCTTCAACGAATACCGCGTCAACCTCAAAGCCGAGCTTGAAGTGCGCCATCTGCACGAAAAACTCGACTACCTCATCTCCCGCCAATGGACGCGCCTGGCGGAGATGCAGCAGATGCAGCTCGAGGCCATGCAGGAGCTGGCGGGCGCGAAGAAGACGAAGCGCACGGTGCGCGGCGCGAGGCGGAGGACGGTGAAGGGTGAGGCGGGGTAGGGAGCCCCGGCAGCTTGGTTCCTCGCCCCCGCCAGAGGCGGGGGAGAGGTGGCTCGGCGAAGCCGAGACGGAGAGGGGGAGCGCCATCAACAACTGGCCCGTATCAGCGACCAGACCATCCACTCCGTCACCAGACGCCGCACAATTCCCCGTTGAAGCCCGCGCCCGCTTCCGCTAAGAAGCCGTGACTTGCCGGTTCACCGGCTGGTTCGTTTTCCGGTTCCCGGGAAGCACCCGTAGCTCAGCTGGATAGAGCGCTGCCCTCCGAAGGCAGAGGTCACAGGTTCGAATCCTGTCGGGTGCGCCATATGCGTCCGATGCTGTAGCAGCCCAGAGGATTGCAACGGCCGTATGCCAAGTTAGTTTTTCTTTTGGTAGGCAACGAAGAAGTCAGGTTCGATCGTCAGAGCTTTCGTCTCCCTGACCCCAAGACCTTCTTCGATCAGAAGCTGCAGCAGCCGATCGATGTCCACAAGTTCGATCGCTGTGGCGTTGTCGAGCGCAGCGGCGTCGCGAGCTCCTTTGGTGAATGTGCCCGTCGTAAGAAAGATGCCTCGCTCGGCTCTTCCTTGGATCGCGCCGCGAAATTCTCGGACCTTCTCCGGCCCCACCGTCCCATCGTAGCGTTTGCACTGGAACATGACCTTCGTACGTACAAAACGATTGATGAGGAGGTATCCCTCGCCATCAATGCCCTGATCTCCGCGCTGGCCAGTGACCTTTACGTTCTCAAAACCGATGTGTCTCAAGAGACGCGCGCAAAGCTCCTCGAAACCCTTATCTGTCGTGCTGCGCAATAATTCGACAAGGCGTTCCTGAATTTCATCTTGATTGAGATAAACCTTCTCATCGGGCGCGCTGGCGTCCTCATCGTCGGTGGGAGACCTAGGTTGATTTCGCTCCTCTGCCTTATCTGGGCGGGGGAACGCACTATGGATCGCTTTAAAGAGCTGGTAGGCCTGATCATGCGTTAAATTGGTCGCACGCCCCTTCTCGGTTAGCACCCAGACACCGCGTTGCTCAGTGGCTATCAAACCAGCCTTTGCCAAGTAGAAACGCGCCCAGCCGACCTTGTTTTCGAATTTCGATTGCCCGCCTTTGGTTGTGCCCTCGATCTCCAACTTAGGAACATTCCGATGTTCGGAAATCCAGCCGTAAACCTCCCTAGGTCTCGCTGAGGACCCCAACTCGCGCAGCCCATCTATCACGGGCTGGAAATACTGGATAAATTTTGGTCCTTTTGGGTTTGACATCGTCGCTGCTCAGGCACTGCCTGACATAGTGAGGTACTGTGAAATGACGTCCCCTGCTTCCTCGGATAGCTTACGTTCGAGTGATTCCGCCTCTGCTTGCTTTGCTGCCGCCTCTTCGGCGAGGTCCGCGATAGTCGCTTCCTGCTTTGGGTCAAGACGAGCGATCGGAATTCCCGCGATGTCGTTGGGATCTAGTCATCTGAATCTAAATTTCGTGGCATAAGGAGTGTTCCGCCCTCTGGCAGAAGCGTTTGACGGAGGCGAGAATGTCGTCTGCGGACTTGGTCCATCGATATGGCTTGGGGTTCTCGTTGTGGCGCTGGATGAAGGCGCGAATATCGGCCTCAAGCTGGCTGGTGGAGGTATGGACACCACGGCGCAGTTGCTTGCGGGTGAGTTCGG
>NZ_AXAL01000015.1 GCF_000472785.1 Mesorhizobium loti CJ3sym | reverse complement strand
GCAGGCCACCCCGCGGCGCAAAGGGCGCGGGATGTCGCCCGAAGCTACGAAGTAGCGTAGGGGGACTATGTGGTACGTTTATTTCCTGCAGCTCCATAATGGTGACGTCTATGTCGGGTCGACAAACGACCTTCGACGCCGTTTCGAATCGCATCAATCAGGCTATGTGACATCGACCAAGGCTCATCTGCCTGTCGCCTTGAAGACGTATATTGCGGTCGAAACCGAGGCCAATGCACGGCAGTTGGAGCGGTATTTCAAGACCGGATCGGGCAAGGCTTTTGCTAACAAGCGATTCTGGCGAACCGAGCGCCGCTGACGACCAAAAATTCTATCTAGCTGATATAAAACGAAAAACAGCCATTGAATCTGCTTTTCTCCGACCTCCGCCTTCGATTCTGACTGGAGGTCAGAAAATGAACATTAAGAGCCTTCTCCTCGGCTCCGCTGCGGCCCTGATCGCAGTTTCCGGTGCGCGCGCCGCCGACGCCGTCGTCGTCGCCGAGCCGGAACCCGCTGAATACGTCAAGATCTGCGACGTCTACGGCGCTGGCTACTTCTACATCCCCGGCACCGAAACCTGCCTGCGCATCGGCGGCTATGTCCGTTATGACGTCGGCGCCGGCGATGTCGGCTCGTTCACCGGCGCACGCGCCGACGACGTGACCAGCGGCAAGAACCAGGGCACTTTCTACAAAGACTCGCGCTTCACGCTGAAGACCTGGACCGGCCAGGAAACCGAACTCGGTACGTTGAAGACCTATACCGAAACGCGCATGAATTTCCAGAATCACCCCCTGGACAACGGTGTCAGCAATGGCGGCGCCGGTAATGACAATGGAAACTCCTTCGACGCGCACTTCGCCTGGATCCAGCTTGGCGGCCTTCGTGTAGGCTTGGACGAATCGGCATTCGATACGTTCGTCGGCTACGCCGGCAACGTCATCAACGACACCATCGTTCCCTACGGCGGGTTCAAGACCGGTGTCGTCCAGTACTACTTCGACGCCGGCAACGGCTTCTCGGCGATGGCCTCTCTCGAAGAAGGTTCAGGCGGCGCCGACCAGGAACCAGGTGTTTCTTATGGTTATGGTCGCGGCACGGTCGACAGCTATGTTCCGCATATCGTCGGCGGCCTGAAGTACACGCAGGGCTGGGGTGATATCGTCGGCGTTGTCGCCTATGACAGCAACTACGAATACGCCTCGGGTAAGGTTCGCGTGGACATAAACGTTTCCAGCGCGCTGTCCCTGTTCGGCATGTTCGGTTACGCCAGCGAGGGAAAGCTTAACGACGGGGGCTTCAGCTTCGGCGGTACAACCTCCTTCGCTAACGGCCGCGGCTTCTACAAGCCGTGGGGTGGTCACTGGGGCGCCTGGGCCGGCGCCACTTACAAGTTCAACGAGAAGGCCTCGTTCAACCTCCAGGTGTCGGGTGATCAGTGGAAAGACTACGGTGTTGCGGCGAACGTTGCCTATACCCTCGTTCCCGGCTTCACGATCACGCCCGAAATCGACTACCAGCACGTTGGTTCGGGCGCTATTGACGCCGGCAACGTTTGGGCTGGTGCCGCGTATGCGGACGGTGTGAAGAAGAACTCCGTCGGCGGTATCATCCGCTTCCAGCGCGATTTCTAAGACCAGATATTCTGGGAGATACGAAAACCCGGCGGGCAACCGCCGGGTTTCTTTTTTTGTTTTGATGCATCCCGTTGTTCCAACGCAGCTGCGCACTTTGGGCATCATGCATGAGGAATAGCCAAGGTGAGCAGTGCTGCATTCGGCACCACCGCAAACGTTCGCAATTGGCTGAAGCCCCACAGCTTCGTTATCCTTGGGCGGAGCGACGCGAAGCGGAGCGAGGCCGCAAGGGTCCATGCATGACTTTTGCGGAGGCGTGCCGGATCACGGCAAGAATCCTCGGGTCAAGCCAGATCAAGCCCGAGGATGACGACGGCGCGCTGGCGTCGCATTGGCGCTTCTACCAAGCGCCAAATCACCCGATAAAGCGCGTCGCAATCTCTGGGATTCGCTTCCGCGCTTAATTCCTTGACAGGCTTTGGCCCGGGAAACTAACGGTCAAACGTCGGCGAGGTCTCCCAACGCTTCAATCAAGGGCTGGATCTCACTTTCGTAATTCTTCCAGCGCTTCATGGACGATTTGTAGATCGGCTGACGAACCTGCCAGCGGCTGGGCGTGGTGACCGCCCCTTCCCGGTCGAAAAAGCGTAGGCATGCGTCATCCCAGGGAAGGCCGAGATAATCGATGAGCCGGCGCGACTGCGCCTCTTGATCCTCTACAAGCGTCTCATAGCGATTTTCAAAGATACGACCCGGAAAAACCTCGTTCCAGTGACGCATCAGGCGGTCATATTCCCGATAGTAGAGCCCGAGTGCCCGCAGGTCTGTATTGTAGCTGTGTGCCGAACTGAAAGGCAGGACAAAGCACGACACGCAATTGTCGATGGCATCGCGGCGGCAGTGAATGATGCGGGCATTGGGAAAGAGCAGGGTGAGGAGGCCGATCAATTCGAAATTGTGCGGCATTTTATCGATGATTCGCTGCGCAGTCGGAGCGCGCTCCCGCAGATAGGAAAGATGCTCTTCGGCCAACGTCCTGGACAAGCCTTCGGTGACCGTCATAATCTGCTTGTCGAGATCAGAAGCGTTGGGTTTCAGACCCATCGCGTTCGCTACCCGCCTCAGCTTGCTAAGCTCTCCAGCGCCATGAACGTCGGGATGACTGGCGCATATTTGTTCGGTCAGTGTCGTCCCCGAGCGCGGCATCCCGACCACGAATACAGGCGCTTCCGAAGGATTGCCGTAGCCGGACCTTTCAGCAAAGAAGTCCGCCGTGAAGGTCTCGATCGATGCGTCAATGAAGCGGCGGTACTGGTCTATGTCGAATCTATAGCCTTCGGCCTGCTTCGCCTTCTTGAAATGGTCGAAGGCTTCCGCATAGCGCTTGAGGTCGTTTTCCACCTTACCGGCGGCGTAGTTGAGACTCGCTTTCGTCTCCGGCTTAATTCCCGGACTCTGCAACTCGCGCAGGATCGGCTGGAGTTCGGCCGGCTCCTCGGTGAATTTTCGGGTCTGCACAAGGTCGTAGTAGGCCGCCCCTACGTCGACGCGGTGTTCGATCGCCTCCTTAAGAAAGACGCCGGCCTCGTCCATGCGCCCAAGACCAGTGAGCGCAGCAGCCATGCCGATCCGCGCCTTGGGGTGATTACGGTTAATCTTCAGCGCCTTCTCATAAAGCGGCAAGGCCAGGTCGGGTTTGTCGTACTGGGTATAAACGCGACCCAGAGCACACAGGGCCTCTACAAGATCGGGCTGCGCTTCCAGGGCGTACCGGATGTGTTTGATCGCAGCTGAAAATTCGCTCACCTTGCCATAGGCCTCACCGAGGCTAAGATGGTAGTAGGGATTTCTAGGCTCCTCAGCGATCGCACGTCCGAAATAGCGCAAAGCCGCTTCGTCGTCGTAGCCCAGATAAACCGTGCCCATGATGTAGAGCGCCAGCGGATGATTTGGTGTGCGCTCCAGCACCTCGAGGCATATATCCTGGGCCTCGGCCAGCCGCTTGGCCTGTTGATGTTCATACGCCTGCATCAGCAATTGGTCATCAGGCCGCGCACGCGCGTCATTGGCGGCGCGCACGAGTGGTTTTGCTGCTGTCGGATTTGCTTGAGGCAAGCGCGGCTTCGGCGCGGGACCAGACTTGAGGTGTTTTGCCCAGGCGGGTGGCAGACGGTTGTTCATAGAATCTTGCTAGCAAAAAGCCACGAAGGAATCCAGCCTTCTGCACACTCCGCAAGCTTGCGCCCACCTTGTCGCCACGCTAGCAAGAAACTCCCTTTCCACGCGAGCCTCTGCCATGCTTCTGCGCCCGCCCCTCACGCCCGTCATCGCCGCGCTTCCGTCGACAGTGCCGTTTGTCGGCCCGGAAGCACAGGAGCGTGAGCGCGGGCGCGCTTTCCGCGCCCGCATCGGCGCCAATGAGAGCAGCTTTGGTCCTTCGCCACGCGTCATCGCCCGCATGGCCGAGATCGCCCGTGACATGTGGATGTATTGCGATCCCGACAATTACGATCTCAGGTTTGCGGCCGCCGCGCATCACGACGTGGCGATCGACAACGTCGTTGTCGGTGAAGGCATAGACGGCCTGCTCAGCCTGGTGGCGCGCATGTATGTGGCACCGGGCGATGCCGTGGTCACCTCGCTCGGCGCCTATCCGACCTTCAACTTCCATGTTGCCGGCGTCGGCGGCAGGCTGGTCACAGTCCCTTACGAGAATGACAGGGAAAGCCTGGATGGCCTGCTGGCGGCAGTCGTCAGGGACAAGGCGCCGATGGTGTATCTGTCCAACCCGGACAATCCGATGGGCAGTTGGTGGGAAGCGGACGAGATCATTCGCTTCATCGAAGCGTTGCCGGAAACCACGCTGCTGGTGCTCGACGAAGCCTATGGCGAATTGGGGCCGGCCTCTGCCCTGCCGCCGATCGATATTTCCAGGCCGAATGTCATCCGCATGCGAACCTTTTCAAAGGCTTATGGGCTGGCCGGCATACGCTGCGGCTATGCTGTGGCGGAGACGCAAGTGATCCGCGACTTCGAGAAGATCCGCAACCACTACGGCGTCAGCCGCATGGCGCAGATCGCCGGCGTCGAGGCGCTCGCCGACCGGGCCTATCTCCAGAAGGTGGTGGCGCGGGTGGCTGCTGGACGCCGGCGCATCGCTGACATCGCCGAGCAGAACGGGCTGAAACCGCTGGCCTCGGCGACCAATTTCGTCACCATCGACTGCGGCCAGGACGGCGCCTTCGCGCTGAAAGTGCTGCAGGGGCTGCTGTCGCGCGACGTGTTCATCCGCAAGCCGATGGTGCCGGTGCTCGACCGTTGCATCCGCGTCAGTGTCGGCCTCGACCATGAACTGGACATTTTTGCCGAGGAGTTGCCCGGCGTGCTCGCAGCGGCGCGAGGGAATTAGCAGTCGCCGCCCTCGGCGTGCCCTGGCAGCGATCTCGTCCAGACGCCACGGTGCATTGCCATTGCCCGAACGGACAGGCCGCTCCCTTCGCGGTGACTGAAGCCGTTGACCTGATCGAGCGTGATGCGGTCGCTCCTTACCTTTGGCCACATTGCCCTCCTCCACAATAGAACATTTGGCGACCACTTGAATTAATTGAACGTTCGTTTTATTATATTCGCCTTAGCGAGGCGATCATGGCGCGCACGACCGGATCCGATGGTGAAAAGACCGAGGCGGCCGTCCGCGAGGCGGCGGTCAATCTGATCGCGCGTTACGGCTATGAGGCGATGTCGATGCGCCAGCTGGCGGCCGAGGTCGGCGTCCAGGCCGCCGCGCTCTACCGCTATTTCCCGACCAAGGGAGACCTGCTGTTCACGCTGATGCGCGAGCACATGGAAGGGCTTCGCGAGGCTTGGGAAAACGCCCGCCCAGCCGATGCCGATCCGGCGGAGCAGCTTGCTGCCTATGTGCGCAACCACATCGCTTTCCACATCGAGCGCCGGCACGCCACGCATGTGTCGAACATGGAGTTGCGCAGTCTGTCGCCCGACCGGCTGACGCAGATCCTGCGCATGCGCACGGCCTACGAAAAGGACCTGCGCGCCATTCTGCGCGATGGTGCCGAGGCTGGCGTCTTCAGCGTCGAGGATACCGGCCTGACAGCGATGGCGCTGATCCAGATGATGACCGGCGTCATCGTCTGGTTTCGGCCGGGCGAGCGGCTGTCGGTCACTGAAGTAACGGCGACATATCTCTCAATGACAATGCGGCTCGTCGGCGCGAAGATCGGCGGCACGGAGGAAAAACATGTACACGAACACGCTCAGCTTCGGGCATGACGAGGATATCGAGGCGCTGCGCGACCTGGTGCGGCGCTTCGCCCAGGACAAGATCGCGCCGATTGCCGGCGATATCGATCGCGACAACGAATTTCCGGCGCATCTGTGGCGCGAGCTCGGCGCGCTCGGCCTGCTTGGCATAACGGCCGATCCGGATTTCGGCGGCAGCGGCATGGGTTATCTCGCCCACGTCATTGCCGTGGAGGAAATCTCACGCGCCTCGGCGTCTGTCGGCCTCTCCTACGGCGCCCACTCCAATCTCTGCGTCAACCAGATCAACCGCTGGGCAACGCCGGCACAGAAGCAGAAATTCCTGCCGCCGCTGTGCTCGGGCGAACGCGTCGGCGCGCTGGCGATGTCGGAATCCGGTGCCGGCTCGGACGTCGTCTCGCTCAAGCTGCGCGCCGAAAAGCGCAATGACCGCTATGTGCTCAACGGCACCAAAATGTGGATCACCAACGGGCCGGACGCCGAAACGCTGGTCGTCTATGCCAAGACCGATCCGGAGCGGAAATCGCGCGGCATCACCGCCTTCATCGTCGAAAAGGCGATGGCCGGATTTTCCGTGGCGCAAAAACTTGACAAGCTCGGCATGCGCGGCTCCAACACCGGCGAACTCGTGTTCGAGAATGTAGAAGTGCCTTTCGACAATGTGCTGCACGAGGAAGGGCGCGGCGTCGAAGTGCTGATGTCGGGTCTCGACTATGAGCGCACCGTGCTTGCCGGCGGCCCGATCGGCCTGATGGCGGCGTGCCTCGACGTGGCAATCCCTTACGTTCACGAGCGCAAGCAGTTCGGCCAGCCGATCGGCGAATTCCAGCTGGTGCAAGGCAAGCTGGCCGACATGTATACGACCATGAACGCTGCTCGCGCCTATGTCTATGCCGTCGCCGCCGCCTGCGATCGCGGCCAGACGACGCGCAAGGATGCCGCGGGCTGCGTGCTGTTTGCAGCAGAGAAAGCGACGCTGATGGCGCTCGACGCCATTCAGCTGCTTGGCGGCAACGGCTATATCAACGATTATCCGACCGGCCGGCTGTTGCGCGACGCCAAGCTCTACGAGATCGGCGCCGGCACCAGCGAGATCCGCCGCTGGCTGATCGGCCGCGAGATCATGGCCGAGGGGGTGTAACATGGCCGTCCTGCAGACCCAGATTTCCCCCTCCTCCGACACATTCCGCGCCAATGCCGAGCGCATGCGTGTGCTGGTCAGTGACATTTCTGAGAAGGCGGCAAGCGTCGACCGTGGTGGCTCGGACGAAGCACGTGAGCGCCACGTCTCGCGTGGAAAACTGTTGCCGCGCGAACGTCTCGCCCAATTGCTCGACACCGGCTCGCCTTTCCTCGAGATCGGCCAGTTCGCGGCATGGTCGATGTATGGCGAGGAGATTTCGGCGGCCGGGCTGATCGCCGGTATCGGCCGTGTCGAAGGCACCGAGGTGATGGTCGTCGTCAACGATGCCACGGTGAAGGGCGGCACCTACTACCCGCTGACGGTGAAAAAGCACCTTCGGGCGCAGGAGATCGCGCTGCAGAACAACCTGCCCTGCATCTATCTGGTCGACAGCGGCGGCGCCAACCTGCCCAACCAGGACGAGGTGTTTCCCGACCGCGAGCATTTCGGCCGCATCTTCTACAACCAGGCCAACATGTCGGCTGCCGGCATCCCGCAGATCGCCTGCGTCATGGGTTCCTGCACCGCAGGCGGCGCCTATGTGCCGGCGATGTCGGACGAGACAATCATGGTGCGCAACCAGGCGACCATTTTTCTCGGCGGCCCGCCGCTGGTGAAGGCGGCCACGGGTGAAGATGTCAGCGCCGAAGATCTCGGCGGCGCTGAGGTGCATACGCGGCTCTCCGGCGTTGCCGACCACTATGCGTTGGACGACGACCATGCGCTCGCCATCTGCCGTCGCATTGTCAAAAACCTGAATCGGAACAAGACCGTAAGCCTGAGCTTACAGAAGCCGATTCCGCCCCTTCATCCGGCGGACGAACTCTACGGCATCGTGCCGACAGACCTGCGCCAGCCCTACGATGTGCGCGAGGTGATCGCGCGCCTTGTCGACGGTTCCGAGTTCGACGAGTTCAAGCAGAACTACGGCACCACGCTGATCACCGGCTTTGCCCATCTCCATGGCATGCCGGTCGGCATCATCGCCAACAATGGCGTTCTGTTTTCCGAAAGCGCGCTGAAGGGCGCGCATTTCATCGAACTGTGCTGCCAACGCAGGATCCCGCTGGTCTTCCTGCAGAACATCACCGGCTTCATGGTCGGCAGAAAATATGAAGCCGGCGGCATCGCCAAGGACGGCGCCAAGCTGGTGATGGCTGTCGCCACCGCCAAGGTGCCGAAGGTGACCGTCATCATCGGCGGTTCGTTCGGCGCCGGCAATTACGGCATGTGCGGCCGCGCCTATTCGCCGCGCTTCCTGTGGATGTGGCCGAACGCCCGCATCTCGGTGATGGGCGGCGAACAGGCGGCAACGGTGCTGGCCATGGTCAAGCGCGAAGGCATCGAGCGCAAGGGGGGGGAGTGGAGCACCGAGGAAGAGGCGAAATTCAAGAAACCGATCCTGATGAAATACGAACATGAGGGCCACCCGCTCTATTCGTCAGCGCGCCTGTGGGATGACGGCATCATCGATCCGGCCAAGACACGCGACGTGCTGGCGCTCAGCCTGTCGGCCGCGCTCAACGCCGAGATCGAGGACACGCGCTTCGGCGTGTTCAGGATGTGAGATGAACGCCATGGGGGAGATCATCCACCCGCTCACAAAATTGCGAGCCGCCTTTGTCGAACTGGCAGCAATGGAGAACATTCGCTACTGTTCATACTTGAAGCGCGTCGTGCAATGGGGATTTTCTGAAAATGAAGCTGAAATATTTGCCGAAGGCATGCACCTCAATACTTTCGGCACTTCTTATAGTCTCGGCATGCGGCTCCGGCGTGGCCGGGTCGCTGGCGGGAAGCGAGGGAGACAAGCGGTTCCCGCCGGCGCTGACCAGAGATGCCAAGTCGCCATGCAACAAAGGCTACAAGGCCTATGTCGCGGCCGGCGGCCATTCGGCCTACGCCACCACGCCGTATACCAGGGTGATGTCACTATACATCATATGCGGCTCAAGCCTGAATGCCCCGTCGCAGAAGGTCGCCGAAGCGGCAGCAATGAAATCCTGCGTGGCCACACGTGCGCGCTACAAGGTGACGAACGGCGGCGCATGCGAGATCGCCGCGTCCAAGTAGGCCGGCGCCTGCCAATATGGCGCCGCCCGAGACTGACCCGGGAGGCTCCATGTTTAGCAAAATCCTGATCGCCAATCGGGGCGAGATCGCATGCCGTGTCATTCGCACGGCCCGCAAGCTGGGCGTGCACACCGTGGCCGTCTATTCTGACGCCGACGCGAAATCCCTGCATGTCGAAATGGCCGACGAGGCTGTTCATATCGGCCCCTCGCCGGTCGGCGAAAGTTATCTGCGTGGTGACAAGATCGTCGCGGCAGCGCTCGCGACCGGGGCGCAGGCGATCCATCCGGGTTACGGCTTCCTGTCGGAAAACCCTGATTTCGTCGACCAGGTGGTGGCGGCAGGGCTCACCTTCATCGGCCCGTGGGCGGCTTCGATCCGCGCCATGGGATTGAAGGACGCCGCCAAGCGGCTGATGGAGAAAGCCGGTGTGCCGGTGGTGCCGGGCTATCATGGCGAAGCGCAGGAGATCGTGCTGCTGGCCTCCAAGGCGCGCGAGATCGGCTATCCCGTGCTCATCAAGGCGCGCGCCGGCGGTGGCGGCAAGGGCATGCGCCGCGTCGAACATCCCGACGAATTTTCCGAGGCGCTGTCCAGTGCGCGGCGCGAAGCAAAGGCTGCTTTCGGCGACGACCGCGTGCTGGTCGAAAAATATGTCGACAAGCCGCGGCATATCGAAGTGCAGGTGTTCGGCGACAATTTCGGCGATGCCGTGCATCTCTATGAGCGCGACTGCTCGGCGCAGCGGCGCCACCAGAAGGTGATCGAGGAAGCGCCTGCCCCCGGCATGACGCCGGAACTGCGCAAGGCAATGACGGATGCGGCGGTCAAGGCCGCCAAGGCGATCAGCTATTCCGGCGCCGGCACCATCGAGTTCATCGTCGATGCCTCGCAAGGCCTGCAAGTCGACCGCTTCTGGTTCATGGAAATGAACACCCGCCTGCAGGTCGAGCATCCGGTCACCGAAATGGTCACCGGCACTGATCTGGTCGAATGGCAGTTGCGCGTCGCCAGCGGCGAGAAGCTGCCGAAGACGCAGAGCGAGATCACGCTTGCCGGCCATGCCTTCGAGGCGCGCATCTATGCCGAGGACGCGGCAAAAGGGTTCCTGCCGGCTACCGGAACGCTGCATCATTTGAAGTTCCCCGAGACGGCACCCGACGCGGCCACGATGCGCATCGAGACCGGCGTGCGGGCCGGCGATGCCATCTCGCCCTACTACGATCCGATGATCGCCAAGCTGGTCGTCCATGCCAGGGACAGGCAAGCGGCGCTGGAGGCGCTGAGCGCGGCGCTATCGCGAACCGAGATCGCCGGGTCCACCGTCAACACCGCCTTTCTCGCCGCTCTTGCCGCCGATCCGGATTTTTGTGCTGGTGACGTCGATACCGGCCTGATCGGCAGACATCAGGTGGCACTGACCGAGGTCGCACCACCAACCGGCGAGATCATCTCGGCCGCCGCGCTGGCCGCCTCCGGGGCAGACGCATTGCCGCCGTCGAACGACCCATGGTCGTCGCTTTCCGGCTACGCGCATTTCCAAGGTGTGGCGCGGCGCACGCGGCTGAAGTTCGGCGAGGCCGATATTCTGGCGAAGGTTTCGGTGCGGCCGGACGGGCGCTTCCAGATCGCGCTCGACGCACCCTATGACAGCAGCAATTCGCATGACTTTCGCGCCGCTCCCCGCCTTGCCCGCTGGCCAGGCCATGTCACGGTGTTCGAAGGCGCCGTTGGCTATACTTTCGCCGTGCCAGACCCGCTAGCAAGGGCGGATGAAGCGGCTGCCGCCTCCGGCAGCCTGCGCGCGCCGATGCCAGGCCTGATCAAGCTGGTCCGGGTGGCCAAGGGCGATGCGGTGATCAAGGGACAACCGCTGCTGATCCTCGAGGCCATGAAGATGGAGCACACCATCGCCGCCCCGCATGATGGCGTGATTGCCGAGGTCGCGACCGAAGGCGCGCAAGTCTCCGACGGGACGGTGCTGGTGCGGTTCGTCGAGGACCAGAGCGCCTCGACGCCCGTCACCAACTGACCGCTGGAATCGAACGATCACAAAGAAAATGGCCGGGACGAGCCCGGCCATTTTCCTGGATTATCTAATCGCCTGAGATTACTGCGCGATCGGCGCGTATTTGCCGTCATGCCACTGGTTGATGTCGTAGCTGGCATTCTTGAGGTCGCCCTTCTCGTCGAAGGTGACGTCGCCGACAACGGTGCTGATCGGCGTGCCGTTCTTCAACGCTTCGGCTACCTTGCCCGGATCTTCGCTGCCGGCGCGCTTGATGCCTTCGGCGAAAGCCTGGACCACGGCGTAGGAGAACAGCGTGAAGCCTTCGGGCACGAAGCCGCCAGCCTTGATCTTCTCGACGGCTGCCTTGGCTTCCGGCTTTGCCTGCGGATCCGACGGGAACACGAACATGGTGCCTTCGCCAGCCGGGCCGGCAACCTGCCAGAATTCCGGCGAAGCGATCGAATCCGGCATGATCAGCTGAAACTTGAAGTTCTGTTCGGCCGACTGACGCAGGATCAGGCCAGCTTCAGGATGGTAGCCGCCGAAATAGACGACGTCGGCCTTCAGGTCCTTGAGCTTGGTGACGAGCGCCGAATAGTCCTTCTCGCCGGGGTTGATGGCGTCATAGTAGACTTCCTTGAGGCCGCCGGCATTCATGGTTGCCTTGACGGCGTCAGCCACACCCTGGCCGTAGGCGCTCTTGTCGTGCAGGACGACGACGTTCTTGCCAGCGTATTTCTTTGCGATCCACGGGCCGATGAAGGCGCCCTGCGCATCGTCACGCGTATAGAGACGCATGATCGTCGGCCAGCCGGCCTTGGCGGCCGCGTCGGTCAGCACCGGGTTCGAGGAAGCCGGGCTCATCATCAGGAAGCCTGCTTCGGCATAGACGGCCGAGGCAGGAATGCTCGAACCCGAGCAGGCGTGCCCGTCGATGAACTTGGTGCCATTGGCGACAATGCGGTTGGCCACCGAAACAGCCTGCTTGGGATCGCACTGGTCGTCCTCGATATCAAGCTTGATCATCGAGCCGTTGACGCCGCCCGCGGCGTTGATGGCGTCGGCGGCGGCCTGTGCGCCCTGCTTGAACTGATCGCCGATCGTGGCGAGCTGTCCGGTCATCGGGCCGACCACCGAAACAGTGATGTCGTCGGCGAATGCGACCGGCGCACTCATCATCAGGCCAAAAATGGCCGCGCTCAAAATACTCATTTTTTTCATGACAATAGAACTCCTCCACTCACGCGCGGCCGTCCCGGCCGCGCTTCTTCCAGAGAGGCGGGACAATTTCATCCTTCATTGGGCCTGTCTAGGCGCATCGGCACCGCTCGATTGGGCCTGCAAGGCGTCATCCACGCAAAAAAGCCACGCCAGCCTTGTTCCGGCTGGTCGTGGCTTTTTTGCCTGTCGGGCTGCTCCCCAGCGCCCCCGCGCCGCGAACCCAACGTCGCCTTCCCTGTCTCCCGTTGACCATGATCTTTTCCGATTTTCGGGATCATGCTCCGTCGCGCGGCCTGGACCTGTCGGCCTGCCGCGTTCTTGTCGTTGATGGCCTTTGGCCTGGCTGTCTGCGCAGCCTTGTCCCTGTTTTTGGCCCGACCGTCTTCGAGCGGTCTTGGCCGGAGCGTCCCGTCTGACGAAAACTCAGTGCATAGTCATCCATGCGCGGGCTTCGCGCAGCGCCTTGGCGATCTCGACCTTCGACATGGCTGCCGACAGTTCCGAACGCAGTTCCGCGGCGCGGGCTGAACCCTTGATGGCGGCGATGTTGAACCATTTGTGGGCGGCAACGACGTCGGTCTCGCAGTCGCGGCCGGTCGCATACATCATGCCCAGTTCGAAAAGAATGTCGGCCTGGGCAGTTGCCCCCATGGCGCCGAAACCTGCTTCAAGCATTTCAAAACGTGCCATTTCAGTCCCCTGTTTGTGGCCCCTGTCAGGCTCCCGAGAGCTGCCTTCTTTCGTTCTCGTCGGCTGCTCTTCCGATGCTTTCGAGAATGCCGTGCAGGCTTGAATCCGTCGTTAAATGGCGTGCTTAATTTGAGGAAAACAAAGCTAAAACAAGAGGTAAACGCTGAAATTCATTAAGGATACAAAGCCAGCGATTGAGCGGTTTTTCGCTAAATTTGACGAAAATTTTCGGAGGCGCAATCAACACTCCGCTAACCCTACGAAACAAACACGATGCGCCGATCGTTTTCATTTCGCGGCCGACAGTGCGGATTCAGGCGCTTTCAAAATCCCAAACTCTTCCGTTGCGGCACCGCTTTTGTTTTGCCGGGACCTGGATTAGCTTACGTTTGCGTAAGCGGCAGACCGGCGAGGCGGAGCATCCGACCGGTTATCCAAAGAGAGGAAGACATGTTTCGAAAAGTAAGCCTGGCTATTGCAGCCACATTGATCATGGCCGGTGCGGCGTCGGCCGATCCAATCGAGGGCAACTGGAAGACACAAGCCGGCGACACCGCTGCCATTTCAGGCAGCAGCTCGTTTTCCATCACGCTCAAATCAGGCAAGTATGCCGGCAAGACCATCGGCTCGCTGAAGGCTGCCGGCGACAACAAATACACCGGCAACATCACCGATCCGGCAAACGACAAGACCTATTCCGGCAAGGCGACATTGTCGGGCACCTCACTCAAGATGAGCGGTTGCGTGCTCGGCGGGCTGATCTGCAAGAGCCAGACCTGGCACAAGCTCTGATCGGCCATTCCTTGTAAGTAATCTCAAAGCGGGGCCAGCAGGCCCCGTTTTCGTTTCATCGACATGTCGAGCACCAATGCTCTTGCCCTGCTGCCATACAGGCTCGGGCGACCCGGTCAGATCCCGTCAATCAATTTGAACCGCAGATGAACGCAGGCATCAGAGCCGGTTCAGAGGCGTTGGGGCAATCTCGTTCGTGTTGAAGGAGACACGACCCCAATGCTTGCTCGCCGCTTCACCATCGTCTGCCTGCTGATGAGCCTGTTTGGGATGTTTTTCGCCATCCTCGTCGCCGAAGCGGGCCGTCCTGCCCGCGCCTGGGACAAAGCCAGTTCCTGCCAATTCGATTGCGTGAACCACTTTCGCCGCTGAAGCGACAAAGACACAGATCCAAAGAGAAAAGCAAAAGCCATGGACCGCATCGCCGCCAACACCCTCAAGACCCTCCGGCTCCTGCCGCGGGCGATGCTTGTCCTGATGCTTCTGGCCGCTCCGGTGCTGGCCGTTCCGATGATGCGCGCCGATACCGGCTCGACGATCGAGGCGCCGGCCTTGAAGAACTCCGGCGTGGGTTTCGTTCTGCTGGTCAGCCTGCAGCGGGGATAAAGAAAAATGGCGCTTTGGGCGCCTTCGGCCGCGAGCCCCCTCCCAACCGCTCATCCGAGTCTCTATATTGAGCCATGGAAAAGCGAATCTACCCCCAAGCCATCGAATCTGTCGTCATGCCCGAGCCTTTTGGCCGGCAAAGCTTCGACAACGCCGAAAAAGCCGTTGCCGCACTGCAAGTGCTTTACGATCGCAACACCAAGTTCCTGCGCGACTCCTTCGCGGAGCTGGCCGCAGCCGGCGGTGACAACGGCAAGCGCTACCGCGCCTTCTATCCAGAGATCGGCGTCACTACCAATTCGTTCACCCAGATCGATTCGCGGCAGGCCTATGGGCACATGCCGACGCCGGGACATTTTTCGACCACGGTTACCCAGCCAGACCTGTTCGAGAGCTACCTGATCGAGCAGTTGCGCCTGATCATGCGCAATCATGGTGTCGCGGTCACCGTTTCGGAATCAACCACGCCAATCCCGCTGCATTTCGCCTTTCTCGAAGGTACCCATGTCGACGGCGCCGCGGCCGAGCGCATCAAACGGCCGATCCGCGACCTGTTCGACGTGCCGGACCTCGACGGCACCGATGACCAGATCGCCAACGGCACGTTCGAAGTGCCCTTCGGCGAACCGAGGCCGCTGGCGCCATTCACGGCGCAGCGCATCGACTATTCGCTGCACCGCCTGTCGCATTATACCGCGACCACGCCGCAGCATTTCCAGAACTTCGTGCTGTTCACCAATTACCAGTTCTACATCGACGAATTCGTCGCCCGCGCTCGCGTGCAGATGGCGGAAGGCGGCGGTGGCTATTCCGAGTTCGTCGAACCGGGCAATGTCATCACCAAGGCCGGAGAAAGCGCACCCAGTTCAGGTGTGGCAGCGCCGCGCCTGCCGCAGATGCCGGCCTATCATCTGAAGAAGCCCGGCCATGGCGGCATCACCATGGTCAATATCGGTGTCGGTCCTTCGAACGCCAAGACGATCACCGATCATATCGCCGTGCTGAGGCCGCATGCCTGGGTGATGCTTGGTCACTGTGCCGGCCTGCGCAACACCCAGGCGCTCGGCGACTATGTGCTGGCACATGCCTATGTGCGCGAGGATCATGTGCTGGATGACGATCTTCCGGTCTGGGTGCCGATCCCGCCGCTGGCCGAGATCCAGGTGGCGCTGCAGGAGGCGGTTGCCGAAGTCACCGGCCTGTCCGGCTATGATCTGAAGCGCATCATGCGCACCGGCACGGTCGCAACCATTGACAACCGCAACTGGGAACTGCGCGACCAGCGCGGACCGGTGCAACGCCTGTCTCAGTCGCGCGCCATAGCGCTCGACATGGAATCAGCGACCATCGCTGCCAATGGTTTCCGCTTCCGCGTGCCCTACGGCACGCTGCTGTGCGTTTCCGACAAGCCTTTGCATGGCGAGTTGAAACTGCCCGGCATGGCGACCGAGTTCTACAAGAGGCAGGTGGCGCAGCACCTGACCATCGGCATCAAGGCGATGGAGAAGCTCTCGGAAATGCCGATGGAACGGCTGCATTCGCGCAAGCTCAGGAGCTTTTCGGAGACAGCGTTCCAATAGGCGGCCGCGACGCCGCGGCGAAGCGATTCGTCGTCTTGCCCATGCCGCAATTTGGCCGATAAGCAGATCGAACGCAGGCGGCATTCAGCAGACACGACCTCAATGACAAAAGGCGCGCGCTCGAACATGGTGGCTGGGCTAGCATTCCTGGCAATGACGGGATTGTCGGCCGCCTTGTTGGCCGGGTTCTTCGGCACGCTGCATCCGGCGTTCGATTCCTTCTCGCATTTCCGCATTCACTTCAGCGTGCTTATGGCGCTTCTGGCACTGCCGCTGCTCGCCAGCTCGTTTCGGCTGCAAGCGGCGGCGGGGCTGCTCTTCGCCGTCGCCTGCCTGGCCACGACGGCAAGCACCTTGTCGACACTTTGGTCGCAGCCGGCGGTCGCCAAGCCCGCCGACCAGGCTGTCTACAGCCTGCTGCAGATGAATTTGCGCTTCAACAACCCGACGCCGAAGAAAGTGCTCTCGCTGATCGGCCGCACCAATCCGGACGTGATTACCCTCGATGAAGTGTCTGGCATGTGGGCAACCGAGCTTGGCACCATCACCAGCGCCTATCCCTACCGTATCCTGTGCCCGTATCCGAACGGCATGTTCGGCGTGGCGCTGCTGTCGCGGCGGCCCTTTGCCGCCGGCAGCACGCCGCACTGCGAGCCGCGCGGCGCGATGGCGATCGCCACAGTCGACTTCGGTGGGATAAGCGTCGATGTCGCGGCAATCCATCTGAGCTGGCCGTGGCCGAAGGAACAATACTGGCAGGTTGGCGAACTGGCGCAGCCACTGGCCACGCTCGGCGAGACCGCGATCATGGCCGGGGATTGCAATGGCGTGCCGTGGAGTGCCGCGGTGCGGCGGGTCGCGGCTCTCGGCGGGCTGACTCTTATGCCTTCAGCCGGCCCGACCTGGATCCACCGGACACTGCCCGATTTCCTGCGCCGCTATGCAGGCCTGCCGATCGACCAGGTGTTCAGCAAGGGCGGGCTGACGATCCTGTCCTCGACGCGGCTGGAGGATACCGGCTCCGACCATCTGCCGGTGCTGGTCGAGTTCACGCTCAGGCCGCAGGAGCAGAAACCAGTCGACGAGCATGAAACCGCAACCGTCTCCTTGTCTCAGCCGTTCAAACCACAAAGCTGAGTTTTGCCACCATCGCATGGTGCGAGCATCGAAGTCGCCGGGGAAGCGCTGATAAAGCGCTATGATTTCGCCAGGGCATCTACCAGATATTCCACGTGGCCGCCTTCCCGGTGCTCGCGCGCGTCGAAGGCGTTCTGCTTGCCCTCATACTCGTCAAAGACAGCGTCGATCCGCCGGCGCGCTTCGCGTCGTGTTTTGGAGCACTGCGCATCGTTCGCGGTGGTCAGGCCGGTAAGCGATTTCTCGGTCGCCGCCATCATCTGCCTGGCGATGTCGCCATGCGTCTCCTCATGCGTGCGAACACCTGTGAAGAAACGCGCCCAGCGCGTGTTAAGCGCCGGCGGCAGCACCGAAGCCACATGCGGATAGGTGAAATTCAGGTTGAGCGTCCCATTCGCCTGCTTGATGCGGCAGGAGCCTTTGGTCTGGACAAAGTCGAAATCCCAATCCTTGGTATAGCTGGTCTGCGCGATGGCGCGGGCCATGAAACCATGCCTTGGCCCATTGCGGTCCATGGACTCGATCAAGGCCTCTCCCGTCGTGCCGGAGATATCGTATGTCTGCGTCTTCACCAGGACTTTGACATCCGCCCAGGCAACGGACGTCAAGCTGCACAACGCGGTGATGGTTGCCAGAACCGAACGTGCGAGCAAGCACATCCACGCTTCCCTTCAAAGATGACGCCGGGATCGACGGTAGCATACCACCGACCCTGAGGGCATTCACATTCCCTGGTAGACCGGGCCTTCGCCGCCTTGTGGCGGTATCCAGTTGATGTTCTGGTTCGGATCCTTGATGTCGCAAGTCTTGCAGTGGACGCAATTCTGCGCGTTGATGACGAAGCGCACGTCCTTGGCCGCCGGATCGGCAGCGGCATTTCCATCCTTGTCTACCCATTCGTAGACGCCGGCCGGGCAATAGCGTGTCGAAGGCCCGGCAAAGACATCGTGTTCGGAGCGCTTCTGCAGCTCCATGTCGCCGACCAGCAGATGGACTGGTTCGTTTTCCTCGTGATTGGTGTTGGACAGGAACACGGATGACAGGCGGTCGAAGGTCAGCACGCCATCCGGCTTGGGATAGACGATCTTCTTGTGCTTCGCCGCAGGCTCCAGCGCGGCATAGTCGGCCTTGCCGTGCTTCAGCGTACCGAAGGGCGAGACGCCGAACAGCGTGTTCAGCCACATGTCGAGGCCGCCGAGGCCAATGCCGACAATGGTGCCGAAGCGCGACCACAGCGGCTTGACGTTGCGCACCTTCTTCAAATCCTTACCGATGTCGGTCGCCCGCCAGGCTTCCTCATAGGAAGTGAGCTCATCATTGGCGCGGCCGGCGGCAATTGCTTCACTGACATGCTCGGCAGCCAGCATGCCCGACAGCACTGCATTGTGCGAACCCTTGATGCGCGGCACGTTGACGAAGCCGGCAGCACAGCCCATCAGCGCGCCGCCCGGGAAGGACAATTTCGGCACCGACTGCCAGCCGCCCTCGGTGATGGCGCGCGCGCCATAGCCCAGCCGCTTGGCACCTTCAAACGTGCCTGCGATCGCTGGATGCGTCTTGAAACGCTGGAACTCCTCGAAGGGCGACAGATAGGGATTCTTGTAGTTGAGGTGGAGGACGAAGCCGACCGCCACCTGGTTGTCTTCCAGATGGTACAGGAACGAGCCGCCGCCGGTCTTGAGGTCGAGCGGCCAGCCGAAGGAGTGCTGGACGAGGCCGGGCCGGTGGTTCTCCGGCTTGACCTGCCATAGCTCTTTCAGGCCGATGCCGTATTTGCCGGGCTCGCGGCCATCGGACAGCTTGTATTTGGCGATCAGCTGCTTGGCGAGCGAACCGCGGGCACCCTCGCCGATCAGCACATATTTGCCCATCAGCGCCATGCCCGGTGCGAAGCCTGGGCCGTGAGTGCCGTCCTTCTCGACGCCCATGTCACCGGTGACGACACCGGTGACAGCACCTTCTTCATTGTAGAGCAGGCCGACGGCGGCAAAGCCCGGATAGATCTCGACTCCGAGCGCCTCGGCCTTACCAGCCAGCCAGCGGCAGACATTGCCGAGCGAGACGATGTAATTGCCATGATTGTTCATCAGTGGCGGCATGAAGATGTTGGGCAGACGGAACGAGCCGGCAGGGCCCAGCACCAGGAAATGATCCGCCGTGACCGGTGTCTTGAACGGATGGCCCTCCTCCTCGCGCCAACCCGGCAGCAGCCGGTCGATGCCGATGGGGTCGACGACGGCGCCGGAAAGGATATGCGCGCCGACCTCGCCGCCCTTTTCCAGCACGACGACGGAAAGCTCTGGATTGACCTGCTTGAGGCGGATGGCCGCGGCGAGGCCGGCCGGTCCGGCGCCGACGATAACCACGTCGAATTCCATGCTTTCGCGTTCGATGTCGCTCATCAACCCCTCCGCACTGGCTTGCCGCTGTTGCGTATCTTGCTGGCTCCTGCGCTGCATAGCGCATCAATCGGCGACAGGAAACCGGCGCATACGTGACAATGCGGATTTGGCCAAAAAGTCGCGCATCCTGTGGCAAGGCAACCGTTTATGCCCGATGCGCCCTGCCGCGCTTGCGTTTTTTAATTGTTCGGCGGCTTGCTTATCGGCCATACTTCCCGCCATGCGCATTCCTGGGCCAGCCGGCTTTCCTTCGACGCGCTTTCTTTTCCCGTCCGGCCGGGCCTGCCGGGCGATTCTTCTGGCCCTTCTGATATCGGCACCGGGTCACGCCGCGGCGGACGAGGTGAAAGTCTGGGCAACAGGCGCCTACTCCTTCTCCGATGAGCTTGGCGGCTTTCGCATCACCGGAGCCTCCGGCATCGGGACCAAGGACGATCCGCTTGTGATCACCGAAGAGCTGAATTCGGCGACACCGGTAACGCTGACCATCCGCACCACCAAGCCAATCCAGGCGTTCGGCAAGGCGGGCGAGTTCGCCAATGGCATCATGTACATGCGCATCGACGTGCTCAACAACAGCGGCCAAGCCTGGATCGAATTCCAGTTCGAGCTTCAGGAGATACTGGATCAGCCAAGTGTGTTTGGCGACGGGCTTTCGTTCGATCAGCGCAACAAGACGCCGGACAATCTCTGGTCAAGCAACTTTGCCGATTTCGACCGGGAGTTCGAGCCCTATGATCGGCTGCTGTTCAAGAACGGCAAGGTCGACCCACTGAAAACGGCCCGCTTCGAGTTCCTGATGACCGACTACACGCCCCGATGGACCTTCTATGTCGTGCAGGATCCGCGCATACCGACGGGATAGGGCGAGCCGCCAGCCTTGCAAATTGCAGTCATGCGGACGAATGTGCGTGCCATGACCGCCGCCTCCCCCAACAGCCCGACGGAAATTGCCGACATCCTGGCCTTCTATGCCAGCGCCGGTGTCGACGAGGCACTGGAAGACGCCCCGGTGAACCGCTTCGCCGAGGCGCCGAGGCCTGTCGAGCGCGCACCAGCGGCGGCGCCTCGCGAAGACAAGGTGCCGGAGCGACCAGCGGCGGCTCCTGGACTGGATGCGAGCCGGGTGCCGGATGCGCCACCGGCGCGTTCGTCGGTCGCCGCGGTGCCAGACGAAGCACAAGCGGCGCTCGCGCGTCAGTTGGCGACGACGGCAACGACCCTGGACGAGCTACGCCAGCATATGGCGGCCTTCGACGGCTGCAATCTCAAGACCACCGCCAAGAATCTGGTGTTCGCCGACGGCAATCCGGAGGCGGCCGTGATGCTGGTCGGCGAGGCGCCCGGTCGCGACGAGGACATCGAGGGGCTGCCTTTCGTCGGCCGTTCCGGCCGGCTGCTCGACCGCATGCTGGCGGCGATCGGGCTCGGCCGCACTTCGGTCTACATCGCCAATGTCATTCCATGGCGGCCGCCGGGCAATCGCACGCCGACGCCACACGAAACCGAAATCTGCCGGCCGTTCATCGAACGGCAGATCGAACTGGTCAATCCAAAGGTGCTGGTCAATCTCGGCGGGCCGTCGGCCAAGACCTTGCTCAACACCTCGGAAGGCATTTTGCGGCTTCGTGGCGACTGGCGTGTACACACCACCGCCTCCGGCATCGCCATTCCGGCCATGCCGACGCTTCATCCGGCCTATCTGCTGCGGACACCCGCCCACAAGAAGCTGGCATGGCGGGATTTTCTCGAGGTGAAGGCGAAGCTGCGGACGCTCTAACTCTTTGTTTTGACGCAATTCCGGACGGAAAGCCGCTTCGCACTTTACCTGGAATTGCTCTGCCTATGACCTCGCAGGTAATTGAAATGCCGTCCCTGTCGGCCTAACCATCCTGCTATGACAACAGCCCAAACCTCCGCCGGCAGCCTCATCCGCGAATGGCGCACGCGCCGCCGCATGAGCCAGCTCGACCTCGCCATGGAGGCCGAGATTTCGCAGCGGCATCTCTCCTTCGTCGAAAGCGGGCGTGCCGCGCCCTCGCGTGACATGGTCCTGCACCTGGCCGAGCAGTTGGCGATCCCGTTGAGGCAACGCAATCAGTTGCTGCTGGCCGCGGGCTTTGCGCCGAGCTTCGGCGAACGGCCGCTTACCGACACGACGCTGGCACCGGCGATGGCGGCGGTCGAGATTGTGCTCAAGGGCCATGAGCCGTTCCCGGCGCTGGCGGTGGACAGGCACTGGAACCTGGTTTCGGCCAATGCCGCGATCGCTCCGTTCCTTGCCGATGTCAGCGAGGCTTCGCTGCTGACGCCACCAGTCAATGTGCTTCGCCTCAGCCTGCATCCCGGCGGTATCGCACCGCGCATCGTCAATCTCCAGGAATGGCGCACGCACCTGCTCGAGCGCCTGAAGCACCAGAACGATGCCGCCGGCGACCCGGTGCTGGTCGAACTGGAACGCGAATTGCGCGGCTATCCTTCCGGCCTCAAGGGCAGCAGGCCAACCCCCGTCGAGCCGAATGCCATCGTGCATCCGCTCAGGCTTGCCCATGGCGATCAGGTGCTGTCGTTCATCAGCACCATCACCGTGTTCGGCACGCCGCTCGACGTGACCTTGTCGGAACTGGCAATCGAATCCTTCTTCCCGGCGGATGAACAGACAAGGGCGGTGCTGGTGCGGCTGGCTAAGGAGCGGGCTGGCTGACCCCTGACGGGCTTGCCGCGCAGCCTGTTACCGTTCGCGGAGTAGGAGAAACCACATGCGTCTACTATCCCGCTGGCAGAATTCGGCCGGTGAACGTGTTCGAATTGCGCTTCGACTGAAGGGATTGCAGTTCACCTACGTGCCGGTGCGATCCCTGGCGCCGGGCGAATACAAAACCCTCAATCCGCAAGGCTTACTGCCCGCCCTCGACATCGAATGCCGGATTATCGCCCAATCGCCCGCCATTCTCGAATATCTTGAGGAACTCTACCCGAAGCCAAGCCTGTTGCCTCTGGACCCCGTAACGCGCGAGCAAGCTCGGGCGTTCGGGGCGCACATTGCCTCAGAAATGCATGCCATCACGGTCCAGAGGGTTCGTCGATTTCTGCAATCCGAATTTTCCATCGACGAAGCCGGTATCGATCGCTGGGTACAAAACTGGTTGAGCCTGGGCTTCGCCGCTTTGGAGGAAACGCTGACCCAACGCGAAACCAAATACCCATTTTGTTTCGGCGACGCACCGGGGTGGGCGGACCTGCACCTTGTCCCTCAAATGAACAACGCCCGTCGTTTCGGCGTCGATCTCTCGCCCTACCCTTTGCTGGTTTCCGTGGATCATCTTTGCAACCAGGTCGACGCCTTCCGCCTGTCACGGTCCGAAGCGTAGTCCGATTTTCCTGGCTGAATAGCGGTCGAGGGCCTCTTCTTACCCCTGCGGCAGCGTCACCTTGCGTGCTCGCTGGCGCTCCAGACCGAGCTGCCGCTCGCGCCAGATGATGAAGATGCCGGCGGCCACCACGATCACGCCGCCGACCAGCGTCCTGAACGAGGTCACGTCGCCGAAAACAAAATAGCCGACGACAACGCCAAGGATCATCGACGTGTACTCGAACGGCGCCACCACCGAGGCCTCGGCATGGCGATAGGCCGAGGTCATCAGAATCTGGCCGAGGCCGCCGCAGAAGCCGGCCATGACGAGCAGCGCGGCTTGCGTCGGCGTCAGCGATTGCCAGCCGAAAGGCAGCGTCAGCAGTGAGAGCACGCTGGCGGTAGACGAGAACCATAGCACGATGGTCGCCGTCTTCTCCGTTTGCACGAGATTGCGCACAAGCAGCATGGCGACAGCCGAGATCGCCGCGGCCACCAGCGCGGCCATGACGCCTAGGACCTCCTGATCATCGAGCCCTTCATCCGAGTTGAGCAGGGTCAGCTCCGGCCAGGAAATGATGAGCACGCCAATGAGACCGATCGCGACTGCGCTCCAGCGATAGACGCGGATCGTCTCGCCAAGGAAGACCGAGGAGAACACCACGACCAGCAGCGGTTGTGCATAGTTCAGCGTGATCGCCTCCGGCAGCGGCAGCCTGGTGAGCGCGAAAAAACCAAGCCCCATGGCGCCTACGCCGACGACGCCGCGCGCGACGTGGTTGAAGGGCCGCTTCGTGACGAATGCCGTTGCCAGATGTCCCTTCAAGGCCAGGAAGGCAATGATCGGGAAGATAGCGAAGAAGGAGCGGAAGAAGACGATCTGCCCGGCCGGCACGTCACCGGCCGCCTTGATGCAGGTTTGCATGCCGACAAAGACCGCCACCGACACGATCTTCAGAGCGATGCCCCTCAGCGTATCGTGGCCACCGGTTGTTTCTGGTTGAGCCCCGGCTCCTGATGTCACTCTGGCGATGAGTCCCTGATCGTTGCCTGTATGTCCGGCGACCCCGGCATTCAACATGCTTTAGCCGCGATGCCGCAAAGTAAGGCCTCGATAGACCCTCTCGCAGTTTTGTCGAGGGACTGTTTCGTGTAAAGAGCGCGGACTTCAATTTCTTGGACCGGCGGGAAAGTCCGCTCCCAACGCAATCGACAGGAAAAACAACGGAATGCGCACGGACACCGGCCAGGTCTTCAAGCTCGAAGACTATCGCCCCAACGATTATCTCATTCCGCAGACCAATCTCACCTTTCGCCTTTCGCCCGAGGCCACAATCGTCACCGCAATGCTGACGGTCGAACGCCGCGACGGCGTATCCGCGGGGGCGCCATTGGTGCTCGACGGCGACGGGCTGACGCTCAAGCGCATCGAGATCGACGGCAAAAAGGCAAAACCGGCGGATCTGCTGGCGACACCTGACCAGCTGACCATTCTCAAGCCACCGGCCGCCCGCCGTTTCCAGTTGCTCATCGAAACCGAGCTGGCGCCAGCCGGTAACGAAGCCCTGATGGGCCTCTACCGTTCGAACAACGTCTATTGCACGCAATGCGAGGCCGAAGGCTTTCGCCGCATCACCTATTTCCTCGATCGCCCCGACATCCTGTCGGTCTACACCGTGCGTGTCGAGGCGCAGCGCGACGAGGCGCCGCTGCTCCTTTCCAACGGCAATCCCGGAGAAAAAGGCGATCTCGGCGACGGCTGGCATTATGCCGTCTGGCACGACCCCTTCCCCAAGCCGTCCTATCTGTTCGCGCTGGTGGCCGGCAATCTCGGCCAGGTTGCCGACAATTTCGTCACTCTATCCGGCCGCAAGGTCGAGCTCGGCATCTATGTCGAGCCCGGTAAGGAGAAGCTCGCCGGCTACGCCATGGACGCCCTGAAGCGGTCGATGCAATGGGACGAGGAGGCGTTTGGCCGTGAATACGACCTCGACGTCTTCAACATCGTCGCCGTGTCCGACTTCAACATGGGCGCGATGGAAAACAAGGGCCTCAACATCTTCAACGACAAATATGTGCTGGCCGACCAGGAGACCGCGACGGATGCCGATTTCGCCAATATCGAGGCGATCATCGCGCATGAGTATTTCCACAATTGGACAGGCAACAGAATCACTTGCCGCGACTGGTTCCAGCTTTGCCTGAAGGAAGGGCTGACGGTTTTCCGTGACCATGAATTCTCGGCCGACCAGCGTTCGCGGCCGGTCAAGCGCATCGCCGAGGTGCGCCTGCTGCGCGCACATCAGTTCCCCGAGGACCAGGGCCCTCTGGCGCATCCGGTGCGGCCCCGTCGCTATCGCGAGATCAACAATTTCTATACGGCGACGGTCTACGAAAAGGGTTCCGAAGTGGTGCGCATGATCCGCACCATCCTTGGGGCCGAGACCTTTCGCGCCGGCATGGACCTCTATTTCGAACGGCATGACGGCGACGCGGCGACGATCGAGGATTTCATCAAGGTGTTCGAGGATGCCTCGGGCCGCGACCTGTCGCAGTTCGCGCTCTGGTATCATCAAGCCGGCACGCCCAATCTGACGGTCAGTTCGACACACAATGCGGCCGCGCAGGAATTCACGCTCGAGATCGAGCAGTCGGTACCGCCGACACCCTCCGAAAGCCGCAAGCGGCTGATGCATATTCCGCTTGCCTTTGGGCTGATCGGCGCCGGCGGCAAGCCCGTCGAGTATAGCAGCGTCGAGGGCGCCAGCGTCGAGGATGGCGTCATCCATGTCCGCAAGCGTCGCCATGTGGTGCGGTTCTCGGGTGTGACCGAGCGCCCAGCTGTGTCACTCAACCGCGGCTTTTCGGCGCCGGTGACGCTGTCGGTCGAGCAGAAGGCCGACGACCAGTTCTTCCTCGCCCGCCATGACAGCGATGCCTTCTCGCGCTGGCAGGCCTTCAACACGCTGCTTACCGATGCGCTGATCGCTGCCTTCCGAGAAATCCTTGGCGGCAAGCAGTCGGTCTTTGCGACGCGGCTGACCGAGCTCGCCGGCAGCATCGCCGCCGACGAGACGCTGGAGCCCGCCTACAGGGCGCTGGCGCTGGCGCTGCCCGGCGAGGCCGACATCGCCCGCGACATCGGCAAGAACATCGATCCCGATGCCATCTATGCGGCCCGCGAAGCGCTGGCGCGCGCAATCGGCAATGCAAACCGCGAGGCTTTCCTGGACCTCTATGGCGGCCTTGCCGACCAAGCCGCGTTCAGCCCCGATGCGGCGAGTGCTGGACGGCGAGCCTTGCGCAACACACTGCTCGACTATCTCGCGCTACAGCCGGGTGGAGCGGCATTGGCGGCCGAACATTTCCAGTCGGCGACCAACATGACCGACCGCGCATCGGCGCTTGGCGCGCTTGCTCATCGCCACCACGGTTCGCCCGAGGCCATCAAGGCGCTGGCGGCATTCGAGGCGACTTATGGGTCCGATCCGCTGGTCATGGACAAATGGTTCCAGATCCAGGCCAGCGTGCCGGGACCGCAGGCTGTGGACACCGTGCGGTCTCTGGCCGCTCACCCGGCCTTCTCGATGGGCAATCCAAACCGGGTGCGCTCGCTGATCGGCACATTCTCCAGCGCCAACCAGACCGGCTTCCACCGCGCTGACGGCGAAGGCTACCGGTTCTTTGCGCAAACGGTGCTCGAGGTCGAAAAACGCAATCCGCAAGTGGCGGCAAGGCTGGCGACAGCGCTGAGGTCATGGCGTTCGCTCGAACCGGGCCGGCAAGCCAAGGCCCGGGAAGCGCTGCTTTCGATCGCCAATGCCGAAAACCAGTCAGCGGATCTGAGGGATATTGTCGAGCGAACGCTGGCTTAGGCGTCCTTGCCTTCTCCCGCGAGGGGGAAGGCCCGAGCCACTGGAGCTCCAAAAGCCCATTATTTTAGTCGATTTTTAATCTTTTTTCGCCGGACCACTGGACAAGGCGAATCACGTTTGATTCTTTACTGACGATTCGGAAGTGCGGTGTTTGCCGGATCACCAAGCAGCATAGGCAAATTCGGGGAGTGCCATTTATGGCGAAGGCGGACGCGTGGGGCGCGCCCGGTGGGATGGCTTTTGCGCGTCGCGAGATGCGCAGTGATGGCCTTGCCGGGAATACGCGGCTCATTGCCGAACCGGCCTACAAGCGGCTTCTGGCCGCCGAACCGCTGCTGCGCCGGTCGATACCGGCCCTCATCATCATCTTCCTGCTCGTCATCGCGGCGCTGCGTGTGCTGTCGCTGATGAATGAGCGCGACGATGTCGAGCGCGATGCCAAGGCGATCCTGACGCTGGCGGCGGCACAGCTCGCCAGTGCTCTGGCCACGACCTCGGATACCGTGCCTGGCGCCGTTCAGGATCTGCTGGAAACCACCAGCCGTCAGGGCGCGATGGGCCGCAGCCATGTGCTCGTCATCACCGACAGCGCCTTCAAGATCACCGCGGTGACGCCGCGCTCGATGCCCTGGCAAGGCCATGCCCTCGACGGACTCGTCGAAGGCGGTCAGCCCCTGTTCATGTTCGGTGATCGTGCCGGCGTCATGGAGGTCAGCATCGGCGGGCAGGACTGGTACGCCGCGGTCAGCGTGGCCAAGGACCAGAAGGGGGCCGCGGCGGCTCTGGTACCGCAGGACGCGGTCTTCGACGCCTGGCGCAAGACTGTCTCGCTGAACGTCACCCTGTTCGTGCTCACCGCCGGCGTGCTGATCATCATCCTTTATGCCTATTTCGGGCAGGCGGCGCGTGCGCAGGCCGCCGACCGTATCTATGTCGAAGCGCATCAGCGCATCGACATGGCGCTGGTTCGCGGCCGCTGCGGCCTGTGGGACTGGGACATGGTGCGCGGCAAGATGTACTGGTCGCGCTCGATGTACGACATGCTCGGCTACGAGCCCTGCGACACAATGCTGTCCTTCGGTGAGGTCGATGAGATCATCCACCCCGAGGATGGCGACCTGTTCGAGCTCGCCAACAAAATTGTCGCCCGCGAGATCGACCATATCGACCAGGTGTTCCGGATGCGGCATGCCGATGGCCAATGGGTGTGGATGCGTGCCCGGGCACAGGTCATGGATCCGGAAGCGCCGGAAATCCAGCTGATCGGCATCGCCGTCGACGTCACCGAGCAGCGCCATCTGGCGCTGCGGTCCGAGGCGGCCGATCTTCGCCTCCGGACCGCGATCGAGAACATCAATGAATCTTTCGTGCTGTGGGATTCGGCCCAGCGCCTGATCATGTGCAACTCCAAATACCAGCAGGACAACGGGCTCTCGGATCGCGACGTGATGCCAGGCGTGACGCGGGCGTTCCTGGAAGAGCGGATGCTTGCCTTTGCTTCCGAGCGCCGGCTCGCCAACACCAATGGTCCGCAAGGCGGCGCCACTTTCGAGCGCCAGCTGAGTGACGGCCGGTGGCTGCAGGTCAACGAACTCAGGACCAGGGACGGCGGCATCGTCTCGGTCGGATCCGACATCACCCAGATCAAGCTGCATCAGGAAAAGCTGGTCGACAGCGAACGCAGGCTGATGGCAACGATCCACGATCTCAGCCTCGCCAGGCGCTCCGAAGAGGAGCGCTCCAGTGAGCTGGTCGACCTCAACCGCAAATACATGAAGGAAACCGAACGCGCCGAAGCGGCGAACCGGGCCAAATCCGAATTCCTGGCCAACATGTCGCATGAACTGCGCACGCCGCTGAACGCCATCATCGGCTTCTCCGAACTGATGGAACAGGGGCTGTTCGGCCCGCTCGGCTCGGAGCGCTACGAGGAGTACGCCACCGACATCAACAGCAGCGGCAAATATCTGCTCGGCGTCATCAACGACATTCTCGACATGTCCAAGATCGAAGCCGGCCAGTTCTCGCTGGACCAGGAGCAGATCGACCTCGGGCCGCTGATCAGCGAGACGGTGCGCGTCGTCTCGCTTCAGGCCGCGCAAAAGGCAATCACCGTCGAAACGCGTATCGCCGACGCGCTGACTTTGTTCGCCGATCGCCGGGCGATCAAGCAGATCGTCATCAACCTCCTGTCCAACGCGGTGAAGTTCACCGGCCAGGGCGGACACATATCGGTCCGGGCCCGCAACACATCAGGCGCGTTGGTGCTGACGATCGAAGACAATGGCTGCGGCATCCCGAAAGCGGCGCTCGGCAAGCTCGGGCGGCCCTTCGAACAGGTGCAGAACCAGTTTTCCAAGAACCACGCCGGATCAGGCCTTGGCCTCGCCATCTCGCGCTCGCTCGCCGAGCTCCAGGGCGGCGCGCTGAAGATCCGTTCGACTGAAGGCGTCGGCACGATCGTGTCGGTGCGCATACCGGTGAAGAGGGCGACCCAGGCGGTCAAAGTCGCGGCTTGAGCAGCAGGCCCCAGTTAATGTTGCCGGAGCCTGCTGTCTTCTGCAGCTTCACTGCACGCCGCCGTCGTCATCTGATTGGCGGTGATGGCCAAAACGCCCGCCCTTCGGCAACTCACCCTTCTCGATCTTGCCGTCATTGTTCTTGTCGAGCGCGGCGAAGACCTTTTTCTCGCTACTGGTAATGTCGTCTGATGTCAGCGTGCCATCGCCCCTGGTGTCGTAGCGGGCGATGATGCGCTTGGCCAAGCGTTCGAAACGGGCCTTCTCCAGCGCGTCGGCCAGTTGGGCGACGGTCAGCTTACCGCCATTGGCAGCAACGAGCTTCTTCAGCCGGGCGTTCATGGCATCGGAGAATTGGTCGAAGGTGATAGTGCCGCCATTATCATTCAGCGCCCTGTCGAGACGCATCATCGTGCGCTCGCGAATCTTTGCGCTGTCGATGTTTTCGGCGTACGCCGCGCTGCCGACGGCGCCGGCGAGAGCGATGAAGGCAAAGGCGAGTTTGGTTGACTTTCTCATGGTCTTCTCCTGTTGCATCGTCACCCCCGATGCGGCCGGACCCGCTATTTCACGGTCGTCCGGCACGAAGCAAGAGATCAAAATCCTTCCTGACCTTTTGCGACGTTTCCTTGAGGTGCGCTTCCAGCACACCGAAATCCGGCAGGTCGGTGACCGCCAGAAGCAGATCCGAAAGCCCTGGCGGAACATCGTCGCGCTCAAAGGCGCCGGTAAGGCACAGCCGCGTCATCTGGGTCAGCGCCAGATAGAGCGCATAGGCATCGGCAAGTTCCTGCCTGACCCCGGCATCGGCGAAGCGAGGTGTCAGGCGAGACAGGATCTCGGCCGTACCGGTGACGCGCGGCCCAGCCTCGACCTGCCCGGTGATGACAGCCACCTGGGCGATGAATTCGAGATCGATCAGTCCTCCGGGGATCAGCTTGATGTCCCAGAGATCGCGCGGTGGCTTTTCCGTCTCGATCATGGCACGCATGTCCGAGGCTTCCGCCCTCACTTTTGCGGCGTCGCGCGGCTGGCCAAGCACGGCCGCCACTTCCGCTTCGACCTCAGCGCACAGATCGCCATCGCCGGCGATCGCACGCGCCCGCGACAGCGCCATGTGCTCCCAGGTCCAGGCCTCCTGGCGCTGGTACTTCTTGAAGGCATCGATGTGGGTGGCCACCGGCCCCTTGTTCCCCGACGGCCGCAGCCGCAGGTCGAGTTCGTAGAGCACCCCTTCCGCCGTTGGTGCGGATACGGCCGAGATCAGCCGTTGCGTCATGCGGGTATAGTAGTGCGAAGGCGCCAGCGGCTTGTCGCCATCGGAATCCTCGGCGTCCGCAGCGTGGTCGTAGAGCAGGATAAGGTCGACATCCGACCCCGCGGTTAATTCGCGGCTGCCGAGCTTGCCCATGCCGAGCAACGAAACCACGCCGCCGGCGATCGTGCCGTGGCGCGCCGCGAATTCGGCCGACACCGCCCCTAGAGCCGCCTCAATGGTAAGATCGGCGAGATCGGAGAAAGCGCGGCCAGCCCTGGCCGGGTCGATCGAGCCGGCAAGCAGCCGCACGCCGATCAGGAACTTCTGTTCCGAGGCAAAGATGCGCAGCCGGTCGAGCACGTCTTCATAGAGCCGGTCGCCCTCAAGAAAGGCGGAAAGTCGCGCAGACAAATAGGCGCGGTCCGGCAACTCTGTCAGCAAGGCCGGGTCAAGCAGGCCATCGAAGACATGCGGGCGGCGGGTGATGATCGCCGCCAGCCGGGGCGCGGCGCCCATGATCGTCGCTATCAGCTTGAGCAAAGCCGGGTTGGACTGGAGCAGCGAGAACAGCTGGATGCCGGCGGGCAGACCGCCAAGGAACTCGTCGAAGCGGATCAAGGCTTCGTCCGCCCGGCGTGTCTGGCCGAAAGCGCGCAGCAGGGCCGGCGTCAACTCCGTCAGCCGCTCGCGCGCCTCCGCCGACCGGGTGACGCGATAGCGGCCGAAATGCCAGCCGCGGATGACGCGGCAGATGTCGCTCGGCCGCTGGAAGCCGAGACCATGCAAGGTCTGCAGCGTGTCTGGATCATCGACATCGCCGGTGAAGACCAGATTGCCGATGCCCGCCGAAAGCTCCGGCGCCGTCTCGAACAGCGCCGCATAATGGCGCTCGACCTGCTGCAACGAGGCGCGGAACGCCAGCGAAAAGGCAGCCGCATCGGCAAAACTCAGCATGCGGGCGATCCGCTCCAGCCCTTCATCGTCTTGCGGCAGCGTGTGCGTCTGCTCGTCGGCCACCATCTGCACGGCGTGTTCGACGCGGCGCAGGAACCAGTACTGGCGGGCGAGCGCGTCACGAGCATCTGATGTGATCCAGCCACGCGCCGCGAGCTGGCCGAGCATCGGCACGGTTTCGCGGCCGCGCAGTTCGGGGAAGCGACCACCGGCGATGAGTTGCTGGGTCTGGACGAAGAACTCGATCTCGCGGATGCCGCCACGGCCGAGCTTGACGTTGTGGCCCTTCACCGCGATCTCGCCATGCCCCTTGTGGGCGTGGATCTGGCGCTTGATCGAATGGACGTCGGCGATCGCCGCGTAGTCCATGTATTTGCGCCAGATATAGGGCTGAAGCTCCTTGAGGAAGGCGGCACCCGCGGCCAGATCGCCGGCCACCGGACGCGCCTTGATCATCGCCGCGCGCTCCCAGTTCTGGCCGCGCGCCTCGTAGTAGCGCAGTGCTGCTTCGACGGGGATTGCCAACGGAGTCGAACCGGGATCCGGGCGCAGCCTCAGATCGGTCCGGAAGACATAGCCGTGCTCGGTGCGGTCCTGCAGGATGCGGACCAGACGGCGCGCCAGCCGCGAAAACAGTTCGGTGGCGTCGAGGGGATCGACCACGGCAGGCGCTTCCGGATCGAAAAAGACGACGAGATCGATGTCGGAGGAGAAATTCAGCTCATGCGCGCCAAGCTTGCCCATCCCGAGCAGGATCCAGCCCGATTGCCGCGACGGGTTGTCGAGGTCCGGCAGTTTGAGCTTGCCTTGGCCATGCGCATCACGCAGCAGGAAGTCGACGGCTGCACGGGTGCAGGCATCGGCAAGGTTGCTCAACCGCCGCACCGTAAGAGATGTTTCTGCCTCACCAGCGAGATCGGCGAGCGCGATCAGGAAATGCGCCTCGGCCTTGCATTGACGCAGCTCCATCATCAGGCTGGATTCGGAAACCGTCTCAGCCAAAGGCGCCTTATCGATCGCGTTGGCGATCGCTTTGAGGCGAACCTCTACCGGCTGGTCGAAAAGAGCATCCAGAATCCGAGGCCGGCGCCGCGCCATATCCCGCAGGAATGGGGAGAGGTCAAAGACGGCGGCGAGGAAATCCTGACCCTCCCCCTTGCCGCCCAGGAACCTGGCAAGCCGCGTCAGCCCTTCTTCGCGTGCCGCCGCAGCGATTTCGGCCAGCTCCTGCCGCGCACGGGCTTCGTCGAGAGGGACAAGCCCAACCGCCGGCTTCAGCAGCCAGTCCGTAGCCGTCCGTTTCGCGACCACGGCCATCAATGATCCTCCCGCGCGGGGAAACTCATGACCACGGATAGTCCCGGATTGCCAGGCAGGAGATCAAGCCGGCCGTAGTGGAAGGTCATCACCGCCTTGGCGAGGCTGAGGCCAAGGCCGGAGCCGGGCTGCGAACGGCTCTTCTCCAGCCGCACGAAACGCTCTGTCGCCCGGGCCCGATCAGCATCGTCGGGAATGCCCTGGCCGTTGTCGGCGACGGAAAGCCTGATCTCGCCATGGGTCCGATCGAGCGCCACACGGACCGTGGGTTTGGACGTGGAGTCCGTCGAATATTTGATCGCATTGTCGACGATGTTGGACAGCGCCTGGCCAATCAATTCGCGGTTGCCGTCGACGAGAAAAGCACCATTCACTTCGGCTTCGAGCGAAACGCCTGCCTCGTCCGCCACCGGCTCGTAGAGCTCGACGACGTCCCGAACGGCCGCCGCCAAGTCGACGCGGTTGGTGTGCTCGGAAGAATATCCGGCCTCCAGCCGGGAGATCATCAGGATGGCGTTGAAGGTCTTTATCAGCTGATCGGACTCGGTGATCGTGCCTTCCAGCGCCTGGCGGTAATCGGCGGGCCTGTGCTTGCCCGAAAGTGTCGCTTCGGCGCGGTTGCGCAGCCGGGTCAGCGGCGTCTTAAGGTCATGCGCGATGTTGTCGGAAACCTGCTTCAGGCCTTCGTTGAGCGTTGCGATCCTGGCCAGCATGGCGTTGAGGTTTTCCGAGAGCCGGTCGAACTCGTCGCCGGCGCCGGTCACCGGCAGCCGGCCCGAGAGGTCGCCGCCCATGATGCGGCGGCTCGCCTCCGACACGCTGTCGATGCGCTTCAGCGCGGCGCGGCCGACAAAGAACCATATCAGCAGTCCGCCGAGCCCCATCATGCCGAGCGCCAGCATCAGGGCGCGGCGGATGACGGCGCGAAAACGCTCCGGTTCGCCAAGGTCGCGGCCGACCAGGAGGATCATCTGATTGGGCAGCCGCAGCACCAGCGCAATGGCGTTGTGACCTTTCTCGCCCTCTGTTTGCGCCGCATCGTTTGAAGGGGATGGCGTCGGGTCGGACGTCCCGCTGCGTAGACGATCAAGCTCACCTTCACCGAAACGCTTGTAGGAGAACGGCTCGGTCGTCCAGCCCTCGGTATCGATCACACCTGGTTCCAGGGCTTGCACATTGCCGGTCAGGATCTGGCCATTGGCGTCAGCGATCAGGTAGAGGTTGGCGCCAGGCTGACGGGAGCGGTTTTCGACCACGCGCACCAGCAACGGCAGGCCGCCCTTTTTGTAGGCGCGGGCCAAGCCTATTACCTCATCATTGATTGTGTCCTGCGTCTGCCCGGTCAGCATGCTCGCTGACAGCGAGGTCATATAGAAGACCAGCAGCACGGCGCACAGCGCGAAAAGCAGGAAATAGAGCGCCGAAAGCCGCGCTGCCGTCGTCTTCATGATGGCGGGCACGGAAAGAGCCATGCTGTTGCTAGCCGCTTTTCAGCATGTAGCCGGCGCCGCGAACCGTATGCAGGATCGGCTTGTCGAAGCCTTTTTCGATCTTGCCGCGCAGCCGGGAGACGTGAACATCAATGACATTGGTCTGCGGATCGAAATGATAATCCCAGACATTTTCGAGCAACATGGTGCGCGTCACCACCTGGCCGGCATGACGCATCAGATATTCGAGCAGGCGGAATTCGCGCGGCTGCAGCGTTATCTCACGCGCCGCCCTGCGGACCGAATGCGACAGCCTGTCGAGTTCAAGATCGCCAACCCGGTAGACGGTTTCGGTCTCCTTGGCGCTGGCGCGGCGGTTCAACACCTCGACGCGGGCCAGAAGTTCGGAGAAGGCATAGGGTTTGGTCAGATAATCATCGCCGCCGGCGCGCAGGCCGGTCACCCGGTCATCGACCTCACCCAGTGCCGACAGGATCAGCACCGGCGTGGTGTTGCCCCGCGAGCGAAGACCGGCAATGACCGACAGGCCGTCTCGGCGCGGCATCATCCGGTCGATGACCATCACGTCATAGTCACCGGCGTCGGCAAGCGCGAAGCCGGTTTCTCCGTCACCGGCGACATGCGCGGTATGACCAGCCTCGGCGAAGGCTTTCTGCAGATAATCCGCAGCCTCGCGGTCATCTTCTATGACGAGAATCTTCATAGGACCGTTATACGCGATTTCGCTGGAAGGTTGAGTAGTCGGCATCTGCATTTTAGCCTTTGCCAAAGCGCATCGCGATCAAGATGATCGAGACCGCGCGCGATAAAATCTTGTTCTCTGATTGTCTTCATCGCGGTCATGCCTGTTTCGGGGCATGATCCTGCAATCCGAGGGAACGTCTTCGGCGGCCTTCAAAATGTGCGGCAGCGGGCGATGGGAGGCCCGCTGCCGCTGGAGGAGAGCACGATGACTGACTAACGTACCCGGCTCCATGCTTTCCCATGCGGCGGCTCGGGGGTGTTTGAAACCGCCGCATCGGAAAAGTCGTTGTCAGCCCTTGGCGACCGGCAGCGCGACGAAGCGGTTGTTGTCGTCGCGGGTGATCTGCATCAGCACTGCCTTGCGGCCGGATTTCACCGCTTCGGTCATCGCCTTGGTGATGTCGTCGGCGCCATTCACCTCGTTCGAGTTGACCGCGGTGATGATGTCGCCTGGCTGGATGCCACGATCGGCGGCATCGCTGTCGGGGTCGACATCGGTCACGACAAGACCCTTGCCGTTTTCAGATTTGGTGACTTTGAGGCCGAGATCTGCCAGCGTGTCGGGCTTTGCCGGAGCGGCGGGCTGCTGTTGCTGGTCGTTCGAGGCCTGCTTGTCACTTGCCGGCAGCTTGCCGAGATCGACCTTGATGGTCTGGCTCTTGCCGTCCCGCCAGACAGTGACGTCGACCAATTTGCCTGGCGAATAAGCGCCGATCAAGCGGGCGAGTTCCTTCGGCGAAGCGACGTCCTTGCCCTCGACCTGGATGATCACGTCACCGGCTGTTATGCCGGCCTTCTTGCCTGGGCCGTCGTCCTGGGCGCTCGACACCAACGCCCCATTGTTGGACTTCAGACCGAGCGATTCGGCGATGTCTGATGTGACCGGCTGGATCTCGACGCCGAGCCAGCCGCGCTGAACCGCACCGCTTTTCATCAGGTCTTCGACAACCTGCTTGGCGGTCGAGGCCGGAATGTCGAAGGCGATGCCGACGCTGCCGCCGGAAGGCGAGAAGATCGCGGTGTTGATGCCGACCACCTGGCCGTTGAGATTGAAGGTCGGGCCACCCGAATTGCCGCGATTGACCGAGGCATCGATCTGGAGGAAATCGTCATAAGGTCCGGCGCCGATGTCACGGCCGCGCGCCGAGACGATGCCGGCGGTGACGGTGCCGCCGAGCCCGAACGGATTGCCGACCGCCACGACCCAGTCGCCGACCCGAACCTTCGAATCGTCGGCGAAGTCGACATAGGTGAACTTGCCGCCACCATCGACCTTGAGCACGGCGAGGTCGGTGCGAGGGTCGGTGCCGACCAGCTTG
This sequence comes from Mesorhizobium loti CJ3sym, assembly GCF_000472785.1. GTDB lineage: Bacteria > Pseudomonadota > Alphaproteobacteria > Rhizobiales > Rhizobiaceae > Mesorhizobium > Mesorhizobium loti_E. The sequence continues at coordinate 140,642 of NZ_AXAL01000015.1, read as the reverse complement.
GCATCGAGTTCCTTGCCGTCACTGGTCACCACGGTGAAAGCGGTGCCTTCCTCGACGACGTGGTTGTTGGTGACGAGGTAGCCGTCGTCGGAAATGAAGAAGCCGGAGCCCTGCGCCACCGGGCGCGGCTGGTCGTTGTTGCGGTCGCGGTTACCGAAGCGGCGATGACCGTCATCGTTCTGGCCGTTCTGGCTGTTCTGGTCGCCGAAGCCGCGGAACTCCTTGAAGAAGCGCCGCAACTGCGGATTGTTGGGAAGATTATCCAGACCGTCCTGATCATCGGAGCCATCATCGGCGGTCGGCTGGATCTTGGCCTTCACCTTGACGCTGACGACGGCAGGCGAAACGCGCTCGACCACGTCTGCAAAGCCTTGCACCTGAGGCGCCTCGACGCGTACGGCATCGGCCAGAACAGGACTGGTTCCACTGGTCAGCGCGCCAACGCCGATCACGCCGGCAACGGCGACGGAAGCGGCAGCAGCCAGGAGACGGCTGCGGGTTCGGGAATATGAATTGGGGGCAATATTCATGGGTCTCTTATCCTCTTTCAAACGGACGCTGCTTGATCGGCATCCTCGGGAAGAGAGAATTAGAGAGGCGCACATTACAGCGCCATTTCCGACACATGAATCTTTGGTAATGTTCCGACAGGAAGCGGTCACAAACTTCTTGGTAACAGCCTTTCGAGAGCCTATGTTGTACACAACTCAGCATAGGGCTTTCAACATGACGGACAGCACCACCATGACGATTCGGGTCTCGTCCGAAACCAAGCTGAAGCTTGAAAGGATCGCCGCCGACACCCGTCGCAGCAAATCCTTCCTCGCCGCCGAGGCGATTTCCGCCTATGTCGACCGTGAGCTTGAGATCATTGAGGGCATCAAACGCGGCATGGCCGATGTAGCGGCTGGCCGTATCGTGTCTCACGACGATGCGATGGCGGAAATCGCCGCTGTTATCGAGAGCGTGGAAGCCGAGCGCACGGGCAACGCGTGAAGCGGCTTGTCACCTGGTCGAGAGACGCACTGGACGACATTAAACAGCAAATCGCCTTCATCGCGCAAGACAACCCTACCGCAGCAAGACGCCTCGCAGATTGCATTCGCGACACGGGAAGGAGTCTCGGTGAGATGGCGACGGGTAGACCTGGCCGGGTAACAGGCACTTATGAAAAGCCACTGGCCCGCCTGCCCTACATCATCGCCTACGAGTTGCGGCCGATTGCCGGGCGCGAGAGCATCGTCATCCTGCGCGTTCTTCATACCTCGCGAGACTGGCCGCCGGAGGAGTGGCCGAATTAATTGCCCAGCATCTTGTCCAATGCGGCTTGCTCCTCGGCCGAAAGTGCAGTCGATGCCGTGCTGCGAGATCGCGCGCTGAGCGCTATGAAAATGCCACCAATGAAAAGCAGCATGACTGGCGTGCCCCAAAGCAGTGCGTTGCGCAGGTCGAAACGCGGCTTCAGCAGAACGAATTCGCCGTAACGCGACACGACATAGTCCATAACCTGCTGGTCCGTGTCGCCGGCGACGAGGCGCTGGCGCACCAGGATGCGCAAATCGCGGGCAAGGTCGGCATCGGATTCGTCGATCGACTGGTTCTGGCAGACCATGCAGCGCAGGCCTTCCGACAGGGCCCGCGCCCGCGCCTCGAGCCCCGGATCCGCCAGCATCTCGTCAGGCTTCACCGCCATTGCCGTGCCGGCGAACAACAGCGCCAGCAAAAGGACAATCGAGGTCAATGAGAGGCGTGCGCTCATGGCAGAGTCGCGGGCGCCACTGCGCTCGCCTGCTTGCGCCGGCGCGAGGGCGCGCCGACACGCAGGCGCCTGTCCATCAGCGACATCGCAGCGCCCGCCATCATCACCAGGCCGCCGCCCCAGATCAGCGTTACCAGCGGTTTCCACCACAGGCGCACCACGACCGAGCCATCCTTGTTCTCATCACCGAGCGAGAGGTAGAGCTGACTGAACCAGAGTGTCCTGATGCCGGACTCTGTCGTCGTCATCTGGCGCACGGGGAAGAAGCGCTTGGCCGAGGTGATTTCGCCAGCCGCGTTTCCGTCGGCGCCGATCAGTTCGAAGCGACCACGGTCCTCGCTGTAGTTTGGCCCTTGCGCCGGATAAAGCCCCACGAAACGTAGCGTATGGCCTGACAATTCGACCGTCTCGCCGGCACGCATGCTGAGGATCTTCTCAGTGCCGAAGGAGAGCGTGGCGACTATGCCGAGCAATGTCAGGCCGAGGCCGAGATGGGCCAATGCCGTGCCGAAGACCGAGCGCGGCAGGCCGGCGAAGCGCCTGAACATGACGGCCGGTGCGACCGATCCGACGCCGGACTTGACGGCAAGGTCGGTGAGCGCGCCAGCAACCAGCCAGACGGCAAGGCCGATGCCGAGGGCGGCGAAGACCGACGCGCCGTCGATAAACAGGCCGGCGACCAGCATCGCCGCCAGCGCTACGGCGAAGGCCGCCATCAGGCGTTGCGATGCGGCGAAGACATCGCCACGCTTCCAGGCCAGCAGCGGCCCGAACGGCACGATGGCCAGAAGCGGCAGCATCAAGGGGCCGAAGGTCAGGTCGAAGAAGGGTGCCCCGACCGAGATCTTGTCACCGGTGAGCGCCTCCAACGCCAGCGGATAGAGCGTGCCGACGAGCACGGTGGCGGTTGCCGTGGTCAGGAACAGATTGTTGAGGACGAGCGCGCCTTCACGCGAAATCGGGTGGAACAGGCCGCCGGCCGTCAACCGCGAGGCGCGCAGCGCAAACAGCGCTAGCGAGCCGCCGATGAACAGCGTCAGGATGCACAGGATGAAGACACCACGCGTCGGATCGGTGGCGAAGGCATGGACGGAGGTCAGGACGCCGGAACGCACCAGGAAGGTGCCGAGCAGCGACAGCGAGAAGGTGAGAATGGCGAGCAGCAGCGTCCAGATCTTCAAGGCCGAACGCTTTTCCATGACGATGGCCGAATGCAGGAGCGCGGTGCCCGCCAGCCACGGCATGAAGGAGGCGTTCTCGACCGGATCCCAGAACCAGAAGCCACCCCAGCCGAGCTCGTAATAGGCCCAGTAAGAGCCCATGGCGATGCCGCCGGTTAGGAACATCCAGGCGACCAGCGTCCATGGCCGCACCCAGCGCGCCCAGGAGGCGTCGATCCGGCCCTCTATGAGCGCGGCGACCGAGAAGGAGAAGCAGATCGAGAAGCCGACATAGCCGAGATAGAGCAGCGGCGGATGAATGGCGAGGCCGAGATCCTGCAGGACCGGGTTCAGGTCACGGCCTTCGATGGGCGCTGGATTGAGCCGGATGAAGGGGTTGGATGTCGCCAGGATGAACAGGAAGAAGGCAGCGCCAATGGAGCCCTGCACCGCCAGCACATTGGCGCGCAGCGTCGCTGGCAAATTGGAGCCGAAAGCGGCTACCAGCGCGCCGAAGAAAGTCAGGATCAGCACCCAGAGCAGCATCGAGCCTTCATGATTGCCCCAGGTTCCGGTGATCTTGTAGATCATCGGCTGCAGCGAATGCGAGTTTTCCCAGACGCTCGCCACCGAGAAATCGGAGTTCGCGTAGGCACTCGCCAGCGCCGCGAAGGACAGCGCGGTCAGCGCGAAGCCGGTCACCGCGACCGGACCGCCGACAGCCATCAGCCGCTGGTTGTTGAGGCGCGAGCCGAACAGCGGCACGGTCATCTGCACCAGCGAAAGCGCAAACGCCAGCACCAGGGCGAAATGTCCGGTTTCAACCATGCCCGTGATTCACTCTTGCTCTCATGCCAGGGCTATTCACTCTTGCTCTCCTGCCAGACGCCCTTGGCCTTCAGGCCGTCGGCCACTTCCTTGGGCATGTAGCGCTCATCATGCTTGGCCAGCACGCTGTCGGCAACAAAGACGCCGTCAGGGCCGAAAGTACCCTCGGTGATGACGCCCTGCTCTTCGCGGAACAGGTCGGGCAGGATGCCGGTATAGGTCACCTTGATCGATTTGTGGGTGTCGGTGACCGAAAAAGCGACCGTCGCACCCTGCCCGCGCTGGATGGTGCCTTTTTCGACGAGACCGCCCAGCCTGATACGCTGGCCGGGCTGGACGCTTGCCGTGGTGAGATCGGCCGGCATGTAGAAATACGAGGCCTTCTGGCCAAGCGCGTAGAAGGTCAGCCCGGTGGCGGCGCCCAGGAAAGCCAACCCACCTGCAATGACCGACAACCGTTTCTGCTTGCGCGTCATATCCGATTCTACTCCGTCGCCGTCAGGCCGAGCGAGGCGGCAAAGGCGGTGAATTTCTTGGCTTCGTCACTGCCGGCGCCGAAGACGGCGATGGCACGACCCAGCGCATCGCGCGCCTGGTCGGCCTTGCCCAGCACGACATAGGAACGAACGAGCCGCATCCATCCTTCCGGGTCACGCGGATTTTGCCGCAGTTTTTCGTCGAGGCCGGCGACCATCGTATTGATCATGGCTTCGCGATCCTGTTGCGATAGGGAGGACGCGGCGTCGACATCCCCTGCATCGGGCCCGGCATCGGGGCCTTTCGCTGCCGCGCCGGAAGCAACTTCCGGGTTACCGGATTTGGCCAATGCCTGCTCGACCGCACCGCGCCATGGCGAGTCCGGCGGCAAAGTGCCCAGCATTGCCTGCCAGGCCGTCACCGCTTCCTTGTTTCGCCCCTCCTGCGCCAAGGCCATCGCCAGATAGAAGTTGGCTTTCGCATTGGCCGGATCGAGCTTCAGCGCCGCCTCGAAGGCATCCTGGGCATCGGCCGAGACAATGCCGCCTGCCGCACCGGCGATCGCCTCGCCGAGGCCGGCCTGGCGGGCGGCACTGTCGCCGTCGAGACGAATGGCGTTGCGATAGGCGGCCACGGCATCGGAAAAGCGTTGCATGCGCAGATAGACCGGAGCCAGCACCTCCCATCCCCTGCCGTCGGCAGGGTTGGCGGCAAGATGGGCCTCGGCCCGCGCCACCAACTCGTCGACCGAACTGTCGGTCGGGTTCTTGGCCAGCCGCTCGCTAAGCGGCTGCGACGGTAAATCAGGCGAGCCGATCTGGCTGTAAAGACCCCAGCTGACCAGCGGCACGGCCAGCACGGCCACGGTCGCGACAAGCCGTGCCGTCATCGAGGCCTGCTTGGCCGAGGTCTTGCCGGCCGTATCGGCATTGTCGAGGCGAAGGATGCGGCGCGCGATTTCGGCGCGGGCCTCCGTCGCTTCCGCAGGCTGGATCAAGCCGCGCGCGGCGTCGCGGTCAAGCTCAGACAATTGATCGCGATAGACTTCCAGATCGTGATCGCTGCTCGACGACGCGCCCTTGGCGCCTCCGGCCAGGGGCAACAGCACCGCCAGGCTCGCACCGAGCGTCAGTATCGCGGCTATGACCCAGAACAGCATGGTTCTTCCAATAACGGCAGAGCCCTGCCCTGCCAACACGGGCATCCTGCGACGCTTTGACGGCCGCCGCGCCAGACGTTCTTGATCGACATCAACCGGCCGGAGCCGGTCTGGATATCAGGTCAGCGGCGTCCAGCTGCCGTCTGCGTTGCGACAAGCGGTTCCGCGGGCCGTGACGCCGGCGCCGCCGGTGAAGACGGTCTGCGTGTACTGGCGGCAGTCCTGCGAACCGACGCGATAGGGCTGCGCCGGAACCACCTCGCCGTAACGCGAAGCCTGGTCGCCCTTCCATGTCACCTTCTGGCCGCTGGTCGTATATTCGAGCGCCTTGTATTCGGCCTCGAGCGCGCTGCGCTTCTCCGTTGCGCTGAGGCTGCTGCCGATCGAGCCGCCAATCAGGCCACCGTCCATCGCGGAAATGATCGAGGTGGTGACCTTGCCGGCGGAAGGAGGCGTCGAGGCCGGCGTAGCCCCAATGGTTGGCCCCTTGCCGCCCAAGGTGGTGCAGCCGGATACAGCCAGCCCGGACACGGCCAGCAAGGCGGAAACGAGCGCGACGCGAATCTTCATGCCAACAACCGGTTTTCTTGAGTTGGAGCCTGCCATGGATGCGCCGGGGGCCGCGTCATCGGAGAAGTAGGCGTGGCCATAGTATTGATATTTGTCGGAAATTTGGCCGCTGCCGGCAACGCCGGGAGCAATAGATATTGGTCCGGGAGCAATTGATATGTCGCCATAACATGGCCCGTCCACCGCTGTCGATTGGCCTGGGAAAGCGTCACTGAAGGCTCCGCAACCGCACCACCGCCTTCAATCCGCCCATACTGGACCGTTCGAGCGCGAGAACGCCTCCATACTCGTTGACGAGGTCGGCGACAATGGCAAGCCCCAAACCTGTTCCCGGTTTTGTCTCGTCCAGGCGTCTTCCGCGCTTCAGCGCATCGCGCGCCTTGTCCTCGGGAATGCCCGGGCCGTCGTCGTCGATGCTGATCTCGAAGAGGCTCTCATCCTTGCTGACCACGGGCACGACTGAGATCGCGACAGCACCCTTGGCCCATTTCATTGCGTTTTCGAGCAGATTGCCGAGCAGTTCCTCGAGGTCCTCGCGCTCGCCGGCGAACACAATCTCGGCAGGCGGCAGTGTCAGCGACAGGCTGGTCTGCGGATTGAGCTTCTGCAACACCCGCACCATGCGCTGCACCAGGGGCGCCACCGGCGTGCGATAAACGACGCTGTCGCGCTGCGCCGCCACACGGGCGCGTTGCAGATAATGCTCGACCTGCTTCTGCATGGAGGCGGCCTGTTCGGCAATCAATTGGCCCTTGGCGCCGCCAAGCGCGCGGCCCTCATTGAGCATCACCGCGAGCGGTGTTTTCAATGAATGAGCAAGATTGCCGACCTGAGTCCGAGAGCGCTCGACGATGCGTTTGTTGTTTTCGATCAACGCGTTGGTTTCGTTGGCTAATGGTTCGATCTCGGCCGGGAAGCGGCCGTCAAGCCTCTGCGCGGTGCCTTCACGAACCATGGCCAGTGCGTTCCGGACCCTGCGCAGCGGCTGCAGGCCAAGAAAAATGGCAATCGCGTTGATGGCGATCATGCCGACGCCGAACAGGCTGAGATAGGTCAGCAAGCGGCGCTGGAAGGTGGAGATTTCCTGTTCGAGTTCGCTCTGGTTGCCCATGACGCGGAACCGCGCGGCGCGGTTCTTGGCATCGAGCACGAACTCGCTTTCGAACACCTGGAGTTGCTCGCCATCGATGCCTTCGGTTGCATAACTGCGCTGGAAGCTGGCATTGAAAGGCACTGCGGCAACGCTTGGCGACGGAATGGTCTTGGTCATCGAAGAGGAATGCAGGTCGCCATGCACGCCTTCAGAGGCGGGCTCCACCGACCAGTACCAGCCAGAATTCGGCTCCGAGAACCGGAGATCGCCAAGGTCGGGGGAGCCGGTGAGCGCTCCGGCATCGGAAATGCCGATGGAGCCGATCAGGTTGAAAAGATGCGCCGACAACAGGCTGTCAAAGCCGCGTTCGCTGGCCTGGCGGTAGAGCGTGGTGATCAGCGTGAAGATGACGACAAGGGTCAGGATCGCCCAGACCGTGGAAAAGGCGATGACGCGGAACGTCAGCGAACGCGGCCACAAACGCAGCGAAAGCGGCGCCTTTGCGGTTGGTTTGAGCGGTTCCGAGTTACGCCTCCGGCTCACGCATGCGGTAGCCCATGCCACGCACGGTTTCGATCATGTCGATGCCCATCTTCTTGCGCAGCCGCCCGACAAACACCTCGATGGTGTTGGAATCGCGATCGAAATCCTGGTCGTAGAGATGCTCGACCAGTTCGGTGCGCGAGACGACCTCGCCCATATGGTGCATCAGATAGGCAAGCAGGCGGAATTCGTGCGAGGTCAGCTTCAGCGGCACGCCATCGACATCCGCCTTCGAGGCCTTGGTGTCGAGGCGCAGCGGCCCGCAGGTGAGTTCGGACGAGGCATGGCCGGCGGCGCGGCGGATCAAGGCCCGGAGCCTAGCCAGCACCTCCTCGATATGGAACGGCTTGGTGACATAGTCGTCGGCACCGGCATCGATGCCGGAGACCTTGTCGCTCCAGCGGTCGCGCGCGGTCAGGATCAGCACCGGCATCTTGCGGCCACCGCGACGCCAGCGCTCGACCACGCTGATACCATCCATCTGCGGCAGGCCTATGTCGAGCACGACGGCGTCGTAAGGCTCGGTGTCGCCGAGGAAATGGCCCTCCTCGCCGTCAAAGGCGCGGTCGACCACATAGCCGGCGTCGACCAGCGCATCCGCTATCTGCCGGTTGAGATCCTTGTCATCCTCGACGACGAGTACGCGCATGCGGAGATCGATACCTGTTGAAGAGCTTGGTTAGATTGAAGAACTTGGTCGGGTTGAAGTCTGGGTCAGATATAGGCCGATTCCGACGGCCAGGGAAACGTAGCCCGTAAGACGGAAGGCTGGCTCAGTTCTGCGGAACGACGATCTCGGAGCGGCGCGGGCGCTGCCCATCCTTGCCAGGCACCAGAACGACGATGACGCAGACCGCCTGGCCACCGCGCGTCGACTGCGAGGCCTTGGCCAGCGTTCCGCCATTCTGTTCGGCCACTTGTTGGCCAATCGCGTAGCAGTCGTTCCCGGCCACAACGATCGGATCGTCCTGGCCGGACGCCGCGACCGAAATGGCGCTTGCCTGAGACGCAAACAGCCCGGCGGCACAGAGCGCCAGGGTCGCGGTTCGGAAGTGGGAGCGAAGCGTTTTCATGGTCGGCGTTGTAACGCATCGGTGCTGAACGTGAAATGAACGGTGATCGATGCGAAAACCATGTCCGCTATACCCCTGAAACGCGAGACGGCAGATCGCGATTTCGACGCCCACTCGGCGAAATCCCGGAAGGCCAGTCTAGACTCCGTTCCGGTCACATTGAAAGCGTGTCAGGCATTTTCCTGCGTCAGTGCACGAAACCGCAACAGCCCATGGTGCACAAGGAGATCCTCGTCGTAACGAGCCTCGGTGAATTCAAGCGTAAGCCGCGTCTGGCCGCGCGGGCCAATCGTCAGCGCCGCATTGGCGAGGCGTGCCTTGATGGCGTCCATGATAGCAAGCGTCTCGGCTTCGCCATGGGCTTTCGACCAAACATGCAACGTGATCAGCTGGTCGTCGTTGTTCTCGGCGCCCGTATCCCAGTCAAAGGCCGAGGTCTGACCGCAGGTCACATAGGGAAAAGCGGCATTTGCGGCTGGACTTTCCAACAGCCCGGCACCGCCGAGCAACGCCGACAGCGACTTGTCGCTTTTCAGTCTCAGAAACAGTGCCTGCTGCAAATCGCCGGGCGCGGTCATTTGTCGTCCCCCCTCGCCTGTCACGCCTTGTGCAAGCCGTTCGCCATACCGGCAAATTCGCGCGCAGCGTACCCGGCTCGACAAGCCTGCGCCATATCGCATAATTCGTCTCGCCGCGATCTTGAACGCCGATCATCTCGAAAATACGACTCTGTTATGAACAGATTGCCATGCCGGGCAACCCTATAGCGTTTCACCGTTTCATGGAAACGGCGAACCGCTCCAACTCTTTGTTTTGACGCAATTCCGGACGGAAACCGCTCACACTTTTCCTGGAATTGCTCTAGAGAACCAGTCTGCTCAGCCGGCAAATTGCGCGAGCGCTTTGCGGCAAAGGGACAGCAAAGCCATGTCGGAGTTCCCAGGACCAAGGATCGATATTCCGAACGGCAGCCCCTCCACCTCGGCGATCGGCATCGATATTTGCGGCAAGCCGCTCAGCCCCGCCGAGCAAAGCATCGAAATCGAACGGCCGCGGTAGGCCTCGAGCCCCTCTCCAGCCATGCCCAACGGCAAGGCGACGGAAGGGGCGGTCGGGAAGACCAGCGCGGTTCCCGAGCCAACCAGTGACGACAGCCGGTCCTGTGTGGCGGCTTTCATGGCGAGAGCCGCTTCGTATTCGGAATTCGACACCCCCTCCGCCCAGTCGAAGCGTTGCCGCACCCCCTCGCCGAAGGCCGGCCGGTGCTCGGTGATCCAGGCACCATGATCGGACCAGGCTTCGTAGGCCTGGATGGTGCGAAAGGTAGGCCGCCAGGCATCGAAACCCTCCGGCGCGACCCTGACTTCCCCGGCGATGTCGATGATCCGGAACAGCCGCTGGAGCGCATCTTCGAAGACGCGGCGCTCGGCATAGCCCAACATGTAGCTGGCAATGTCCGCCGCGACGACGAGGCGAGTGATCGGCGGCTGAATGGCAGGCTGCGGCAGCAGCAACCTCGCCACCGCCTCGTAGACATCAATGTCGCGCGCGAACCAGCCGACGGTGTCGAAGCTGCGCGCCAGTGGCTGCAGCCCGGCGGTTTCGATGCGTCCATGGGTTGGGCGCAGTCCAATGAGCCCGCAGTAGGAGGCCGGCAGCCTGATCGAGCCGCCCGTGTCGGTGCCGAGCGCAATATCGGCGAGGCCGGCCGCGACCGCCACGGCCGAACCCGAGGACGACCCGCCCGGGATGCGGCCCGGCGCGCGCGGGTTTACCGGCGTGCCGTAATGCGGGTTCTCGCCATTCATTGAATAGGCGAACTCGTCGGTATGGGTCTTGCCGACAAACCGGGCGCCGGCATCCAACAATGTCTGTACCACCGGCGCCGTGGCGGGCTTGCCGCCGCTCCAGTCGCGCCGCAGCGGGTGGCCGCCGCCGGTGGGATAGCCGGCGACGTCGTAGAGATCCTTCACTGCCAGCGTCAGGCCGGCCAGTGGCCCGCCTGCCGCCGAAGCAACCGGGATTGGCGGGTAATCCACGAAGGCCCCCACAGGATCAGTCCGCAGCAGCATCGACGCCTCGCAGCTAAAATTTTTGTTACCGCCTCTTTCAAAGCGACCAACCCGCCAAAAGCCCTTAATTGCTGGAATCTTGCTGGCTTTTGTCACTGGGTATCCATATTTCGAAACGCGATCGGCGGCAAACTGAAATTTAACATGCCTATCTCTAAAAAATAATATTCAATAAAAACAGTATATTGAATGACATTGCATCGGCTGCGTTCCAAAAATCAGCGAAAATTATCTTGATTGACGGCAATGTTGGTGTTTAGCCTATGGCGACTGACCCCCAGGCAAAGGGCTTCGAAATGGCTGCCAATGAAGATGATGACGACATCGTGGTCGATGCTTCGGTTCGCCGGAGCCGCGCCGAATTCGTGTTCGAGGCGCTGCTGAAGACGATCGTACGGGTCGACCGCCGGCCGGGCGATCTTTTGCTCAAGGACGACATCGCCAGGGAGCTTGGCGTATCGCGTCAGCCGGTGACCGATGCGATCAATCGTCTGGCCGGTCTGGGGCTGGTCACGGTGATCCCGCAGGTCAATTCCTACGTCTCGCGCATATCACCGGCCGACGTCATCGAAAGCTCGTTCCTGCGCAGCGCTGTCGAGGCGCAAATCGTGCACGAGCTCGCGTCGCATCCGAAAAGCGCGATCGTAACAGCGCTGCGCAGCCAGCTTCTGGAACAGGTGCAGCTCGTCGCCGCCGGCGACGTCGACGGATTCCACGAGGCGGATGACGCCTTCCACCGCATGCTCGCGCAACTCGCGGGACTGCCAGGGCTCTGGGACCAGATCGCGGCGGCACGGCTGCACCTGGTGCGCGTGCGCCGGCTCGGCCTGCCGCGCCCCGGTCGTCTCGCCATCTCCTATGCCGAGCATTCGATGGTGGTCGACGAAATCGAAGCCGGGCGGCCGCGCAAGGCGGCCAACACCATCGCCCATCATATCCGCTACAACGAAGGCGAATTGCGCCGCCTCCAGAAGGACTTACCGCAATATTTTCTTTGATAAACTGAAGCGGAATCAACCGCTCAGGGGAACAATACGGAGAACACTCGTGACCAGATCGTCTCGCCTTCGTCCACTCGCGCTTGCCCTCTTGCTGTCGGTCGCACCCATGGCCACGGCTGCCTTCGCCGCCGATCTGCCGCCCGAAGCCGCCGAACTCATGGTGCCGCTGCCCTTGTCGCCGACCGGCCAGCCGGTGGTCGGCTTTCCCGACGGCGCACCGGCGAGCCCGGCCGCATCATTGACTTTCACCGCCGACGAGTTGGCAAAACTCAAGGCCGGCAATTTCACCGCCGGCATCGCCATGCAGGCCATGGACTCGCCCTGGAACACGCTGCAGGTCGAGGCGCTGAAGAAGACACTCGATGAATACGGCATCAAGGTCGTGGCGGTCACCGACGCCAAGCAGGCGCCAACCGCCCAGGCCGACCAGCTCGAAGGCATGATCGCGCAGAAGGTCAATCTGATCTTCTCGGTGCCGATCGACCCCAAGGGCCAGGCCGACACCTACAAGCGGGTGTCCGAAAGCGGCGTGAAAATCGTGTTCATGGACAACGTCGCCTACGGCATGGCGCCGGGCAAGGACTATGTCACCGTGGTCGCATCCGACAACGAACAGAACGCGGTGTTCGCCACCGACGAGTTGATCAAGGCAATCGGCGGCAAGGGCGAAGTCGGCCTGATGACCTACATCCAGGAATCCTACTATTCAATAGCCGCCCGCGTTGCCGGCTTCGAGAAATCAGTCGCCGCCCATCCCGGCGTCACCGTGGCGGCACGCGAAAAGTTCACCCAGCCGCGCGAGGCCTATGACAAGGCTGTCGCCATGCTGACCGCGCATCCCGACATCAAGGGCATTTTCGCGGTGTGGGGCGACCCGGCCATGCAGACGCTGGCCGGCGCCGAGTCGCTCGGCCGCAACGACCTCGTCGTCACCACCAACGATCTCGGCCCGGACAGCGCCCTCTACATCGCCCGCGACCAGATCATCGCCATCGGCGCGCAACTGCCTTACGATCTTGGCATAGCCGAAGCCCAGGCCGGTGCGGCCGCACTGCTGGGCAAGCAGGTGCCGCCTTACATCTCGCTGCCCTCGCTGCGGGTGAAGAAGGCCAATCTGCTTTCGGCCCTCAAGCAGGTGACCAAGCAGGATGTGCCGGAAGATGTCGTCAAGGCCTGTGCCGGCGCCTGCTACTGATCGTGATCCCGGGCGGCGGGTCGTCCCGCCGCCTATACCGCCTCTTTCGGGAACCGCCATGTCCCCTGCCGACAATCCCCTGCCCGCGCTGGTTTCGATGCGCGGCATCGTCAAGCGGTTCGGCGCCAACATCGTGCTGCGCACTGTCGATTTCGAGGTCCGGGCGGGCGAGGTCCATGCGCTGCTTGGCGAGAACGGCGCCGGCAAATCGACGCTGATGAAGGTGCTGCTCGGCATTCACAAGCCCGACGAAGGCACGATCCTGGTGCGCGGCGAACCGCTGGCCTCGGTTTCGACACGCGCGCGCCTCGATGCCGGCGTGGCGATGATCTTCCAGGAGTTGAGCCTGGTGCCGGCGATGAGCGTCGCCGACAATCTGTTTCTCGGCCGCGAGCCGGTGCTGTTCGGCGGGCGTATCGACCGCCGCCGTATCCGGCGCGAGGCGGCTGAACTGATCGCCAAGCAAGGTTTTGCGCTCGATCCGGACGCCCGCATCGAGGACCTGCCGTTCGCGGCGCGCCAGCAGGTGGAAATCCTCAAGGCACTGTCGCGCGGCGCTTCGGTGATCGTCATGGACGAACCGACCTCCTCGCTTACCGTGCGCGAGGAAGAGGTGCTGCACGCCACCATCGCCCAGTTGCGCGGCGCCGGTATCGGCATCGTCTATATCAGCCATCGCATGTCAGAGATCTTTCGCGTCGCTGACCGGCTGAGCATCATCAAGGACGGCCAGATCCAGGGACCGTTTGCCACCGACCAGATCACCATACCGGAAGTGTCGCGGCTGATGGCGCGCTCCGCCTCCGTCGTGGTGATGAAACCGCAGGCCCGGCGCGAACCAGGCGAAATCGTTCTCGAGGTCGTTGGGCTGAGCACGGCGCGAAAGCTGCGCGATATCGGGCTGGCCGTGCGCGCCGGAGAGATCGTCGGCATCGCAGGCCTTGTCGGCAGCGGCCGCTCGACGCTTGCCAAGGCGCTGTTCGGGCTGCTTCTGGACGCGCGCGGCGACGTGCGGCTCTGCGGCCGCGAGATCGGCGCGCTGGCGACGCCGCCGCGCATCCGCGCCGGCATGGCGCTGGTGCCGGAGGATCGCCGCGCCGAGGGGCTGGTCGCGCAACACAGCCTGGCCGCCAATGTGGCGCTGCCCAATCTCGCCGAACTGACATCGCGCTGGCCTGGCGTCCTGTCGTGGCGACGCGAGACCGAGATGTTCCTCGGTTTTCGCGAAGCGCTGCACATTGCCTGCCGCGAGCCGGCCCAGCCAGCCTCGGAGCTGTCCGGCGGCAACCAGCAGAAGGTGGTGTTCGCAAAATGGTTCGCCAGCAATCCAAAACTGCTGATCCTCGACGAGCCGACGGCGGGTGTCGACGTCAACGCCAAGGCGGAAATGCGCGCCCTTGTGCTGCAGGCCGCCGAAAAGGGCATGGCGGTACTGCTGATCACCTCGGAGCTCGATGAACTCGCAGGTCTCGCCGACCGGCTGATCTATATGGTCGACGGCCAGCTCGTGGCGGGCGAGGCCACGGCGCGCGGCGAGGAAGAAATCCGCACGGTCCTGCAACAACTCGCCGTCACACACGAGGCCGCATGAGCAATTCGATCCTGACTTCAAGCCCGATCGCGGCCGCCAGACATGCCTTGGGCTGGCACAAGGCGAAGCGCCTGGCGCGCGACCACATCACATTCATCGTCTTCGGGCTGATCACGCTGTTCTTCATCCTGCATGCGCCCAACTTCGCCTCGCTGGCGACGGCAAACGCCATCGGCCGCATCACGGCAGTGGTGTCGATCATGGCGGTCGGCATGACCATGGTGATCATGTGCCGCGAGATCGACCTGTCGGTGGGCGCGCTGGCCAGCCTTTCGGCGATGGTCGGCGCCATGCTGATGCAGACCGGCATCGCGCCGTGGCTGTCGATCCCGGTCATGACGGCCTTCGGTGCGCTGATCGGGCTGGTCAACGGCCTGATCGTCACCCGGTTGCGTATCCCCTCCTTCCTGGTGACGCTGGGCATGCTCAGCATCCTGTCCGGTACGGCACTCACGCTGACCGATTCATTGCCGGTGCCGATCGGCGACCGGACGCTCGGCAAGATCATGGCCAATGGCACGCTGATCGGCCTGCCAGCGGCGGTGTGGTGGACGGTGGTGTTCGCGCTGGCCGGCATCTATGTGCTGCATCTCTCGGTGATCGGCCGGCAGATGGCGGCAACCGGCGGCAATGAAGCGGCAGCACGGTTTTCCGGCATCGATGTCGATCGCGCCAAGGTGGTGGCCTTTGCCGTCTGCGGCGCCTGCGCCTCATTCGCCGGCTACATGCTGGCGGCGCGCGCCTCGGCCGGCAACCCAAGCGTCGGCGTCGGGCTCGAGCTCAACGTCATCGCCGCCGTCATCATCGGCGGCACCAGCCTGTTCGGCGGCCGCGGCTCGGTGATCGGCTCCGTGATCGGCGCCATCTTCATCGGCATCCTGGCCTTCGGCCTGGTGGTGATCGGCCTCTCGACGACCATCCAGGAGATCGTCAAGGGCGTCATCATCATCCTTGCCGTCTCATTGAACCGGAGATGACAGCCATGACCGCGCAAACCGGGCTGCCGGTCGAAGGCAAGATGTATATTGGCGGCCGCTGGACATCAGGTCGGGCGACCCGAACGATTGCCGTGCACAGCCCGGCGACGGAAGAACTGGTCGGCTCCGTCCCGGAAGGTGTCGCCGGCGATGCCGAGGACGCACTGAGGGCGGCCCGCGCCGCCCAACCGGCCTGGGCAGCGCTGCCGCCGATCGAACGGGCCAGGTTGCTGCGCCGGCTTTGCGCCCTGCTCGACCGCGATCGCGAAACCATTGCCCGGCTGATCACTCTGGAACAGGGCAAGCCGATCGCCCAGGCACGTGGAGAAGTCGGCGGCGCCATCGGCTTCATCGAATTCGCCGCCGACAATGCCAGGCGCATCGAAGGCGACATCATCCCCTCCGATGCGGCGGGCGAGGAAATCTGGATCCGGCGCATGCCCTACGGCGTCGCGGTCGGCCTGACGGCCTGGAACTATCCGGTGGCGCTGGCAGGCAGGAAGCTCGGCCCGGCGCTGGCGACCGGCAACACCATCGTGCTCAAATCGCACGAACTGACGCCGCTTTCCCTGCTCGAGATCGGCCGGCTCTGCGAGGAAGCCGGCATTCCGGCGGGTGTCGTCAACATCGTCAGCGGTCGCGGCCGCGAGGTCGGCGAAGCGCTGGTGCGCAGCCCGCTTTCCGATCTCGTCACCATGACCGGCAGCGTGCGCGCCGGGCGCGAGATTTATGCCGCCGCCGCCAACAGCCTCAAGGTCATTCGCCTGGAACTGGGCGGCAAGGCGCCGTTCATTGTCATGGACGATGCCGATATCGATGCGGCGGTGGATGCGGCGATCATTGCGCGCTTCACCAATTGCGGCCAGATCTGCACCTGCAACGAGCGCATGTACCTGCACGAAGCCATCGCCGACCGGTTCCTCGACAGCTTCGTTGCACGGGCAGCGGCACTGCGGATCGGCAACCCGCTGGACGCGGTCGATCTTGGCCCCAAGATCAGCCGGCCCGAGCTCGAAAAGGTCGAAGCCATGGTGGCCGAGGCCGTGCAAGGCGGCGCGGATCTGCTGACCGGCGGCCATCGACCGAAGGGGGATGCCTTTGCCAAGGGACACTGGTTCGAGCCAACCGTCATGATGGCCCCTTCGAATACGACGCCGATCATGCAGCAGGAGATTTTCGGGCCGGTCGTGCCGGTCATGCGCGTCGCCGATTTCGACGAAGCGTTACGCCTGGCCAACGAGTCTGAATTCGGCCTCTCCGCCTATCTGTTCACCGGCAGCCTCAGCCGTGTCATGCGCTTCAATCGCGAAAGCGCCTTCGGTGAGCTCTACATCAACCGCACCTGCGGCGAGATGGTCCAGGGTTTTCATTCCGGCTGGAAAAACTCCGGGCTTGGCGGCGAGGACGGCAAATATGGTTTGGATGCCTATTTGCGCAAGAAGACTGCTTATGTCGCGGCTTGAGCTGCGGTTGCACGTCCACATGTCGCGTGTCCGCGTTGCAGCGGCTTGGCCAGTCGGCGGCGATCACGCGACCTGACCAAGATGCCGGGGCAAGCAGAGCGCGGAAGTGGACTCTCGATTCCCAGTCCCCTAACCTTGCCTCATTTGTGCGGGTCCACATTCCGGAGCTGATGATGCTCGATCCAGAAAAGGCTGGGGCCGCGTCGCGGTTGCTGGTAGGCCATTGGGACAACGGTACCCGTCTCGACGCCATACCCCAGGAGTTGCGGCCACAAACACGGATCGAAGGCTACGCCATCCAGTCGCATGTGATGGATCGTTCGTCAGCTCCGCTTTTCGGTTGGAAGATTGCCGCGACCAGCCTCGCCGGACAAAGGCATATCAACGTCGACGGCCCGATGGCTGGTCGTCTCATCGCCGAGAGATCGGTCGAGGTTGGCGGCACCGTTTCCCTGGCGACGAGCAGGATGCGCGTTGCCGAGATCGAATTCGCTTTTTGTTTCGGCCGCCTGCTGCCGCCACGTCCGGCGCCCTATGACATCACCGAGGTAATGGATGCGGTGGCGAGCCTGCACCCGGCGATCGAAATACCGGACTCGCGCTACAATGATTTCTGCGCTGTCGGGGCACCACAACTCATCGCGGACAATGCCTGTGCCAATCTGTTTGTCATCGGCGAGGCGGTAAAAGATGAATGGCGCGACGTGAACCTCGCGGAGCATCCGGTGGTCGGTTTGGTTTCCGGCAAGTCGCAGCACAATGGATCGGGTGCGGCTGTGATGGGCGACCCCCGTATCGCGCTCACATGGATCGTCAATGAACTGTCCGGGCTCGGCATAGCGCTCGAGCCCGGACAAGTGGTGATTACAGGCACCTGCGTGACGCCGATCAGCGTCGAGGCCGGTGACGAAGTCATCGGCGATCTGGGCCGGTTTGGCCGCGTCTCGGTGCGGTTTGTGTAGAAAAAGTTGAGCGAGTTTCCGTCCCAAACAGGAGTTAATGCAACGCGCGCTGCCTGGTGACCACACTCCTCACCGCCAACACCAGCACCGTGATGATGATCAGGATCACCGAGAGTGCCGCGATCGCCGGGTCGATGTTGTCGCGCAGGCCCATCCACATCAGGCGCGGCAAGGTGATGGCATTGACCGAGGTGATGAACAGGGTGACGCCGATCTCTTCCCAGGACAGCACGAAGGACAATAGTGCCGCGGTGACGATACCGAATTTGATGTTGGGCATGATGATGCGGGTGGCGCGCTCCCAGACAGTTGCGCCGAGACCACGCGCAGCAAGGTCGATGCGGCGGTCGAGCTGGCTGAGCGAAACCAGAATCAGCACCGTGGCGAAGGGCACCGTCATCACCGAATGCGCCATAGCAACGCCGAGCCAGGTGTCGTAGCCGAAGAACGAACTCATCCCCGAGACCGAGGTCAGCAGGAAGTAGAGCGTGATGGCCGACACCACGGGCGGCACCACCATCGGCAGCAGCACGAAACCAACGAGGGCTGCCGTGAAGCGTGGCTGGAACATCCAGACGCCGAGGCTGAAGCACAGTGCGAGCACGGTTGAGAAGGCACTGCTGACGATGCCGATACGGATGCTAAGCAGGATCGAATCGATCCAACGCGGATCCTCGATCAATGCCCTGTAGTGGCGCAGCGACAGTTCGCCTGACGGCATCGCCAGCATGCGGCTCGGTGTCAGCGACACCGGGATGACGGCGAGCAGCGGCATCAGCAGGAACAGCGCCACCAGGGCTGCGATGATCAGAGAGACGGGACCGGGGCGATAGGTCGGCATCAGATCAGCTGCTTCGGTTTGACGTAGCGGAACAGCACTGCCATCAGCACGCTGACGAACAGCACCAGCACGACGCTGATCGCGGCGCCCAGCCCCCAGTCCGGGCTCTGGAAAATCCTGAGATAGATCAGTTCAGCGATCATGACGCTGCGGCCGCCGCCAAGGATCGCCGGCGTCACGAAGAAGCCCAGCGAGAAGACGAAAACGATCATGGCCGAGCCGATGATGCCGGAGCGCGTCATCGGCACGAACACAGTCCAGAAGGTGCGCATGCGGCTTGAGCCGAGGCCGCGCGCCGCCAGCAGCACGCGGTCGTCGAGGCTGCGCATGGCCGACGCCAGCGGAAACACGGCGAAGGGAATGAGGAAGTGCGTCATGCCGACGATGACACCGAACTCGTTGCGCACCAGCGCCAGCGGTTCTGAAATGAAGCCGATCGCCTGCAGCCAGGTGTTGATCAGGCCGCGATTGGACAACAGCGCCACCCAGCCGAAGGCGCGTGTCAGTACCGAGATCCAGAATGGCACCAGGATACAGAATTCGGCGATAAGGCGCTGTGCCGGCGTGCCGCGCACCCAGACGACAGTGATGGCGTAGGCGGCGCAGACCGAGACGACGGTAACGATGGCGGCGATGCGCAGCGTGCGGATGAACACCGACTGCACCAGATCGTCGGTGAGCAATGCTTCATACTGGCCAAGCCCAGGCGTCGGCAGCGTAAAACTCCACTTCACCACGCCGAGAAACGGCCAGGCATAGGCCAGGACGAGAAACAGGAGCAGCGGCGCCATCAACAGCGCCGCGCCCATCCTGTCGGAGAGATAGGACCGCATCCCTGCCCAGATCAGGCGGAGATGATCTTGGTGTATTCGTCGAGCGCCGCGCCGTAGTTCTTGGCGTACCAATCCATGTCGAGCGCGATCTGCTTCTTCATATTGTCCGGATCGACGGGGTTGATGCGCTTCTTGTCAGCGGGGATCAGTGCGTCGGTGGCCGGATTGGCCGGGCCCTGGCCGAGCTTGTCGAACATGATGAGCTGCTTTTGCGGATCCTGGGCGCTCGCAATAAATTTCATCGCCGCATCCTTGCCGCCAGGGTTGCCCTTGAGCACGGCCAACGCACCGGGCGAGATCAGGCCCTGATCCCAGATGAACTTGATCTTGCCGCCCGAGTCCTGCTCGATCAGCGAGGCGCGCGTCGACCAGACGATAGCCATCGAGGCTTCACCGTTGAGCAGCACGCTCTGGCTCTCGGCGCCGCCGCCCCAATAGGCGACAACGTTTTCCTTGAAGGCGGCGATCTTGTCATGCGCACGCTTGAGGTCGAGCGGGTAGAGCGAAGCCGGCGCGATGCCGTCGGCCAGAAGGGCTGCCTCCCAGCTAGATACACCCCATTTGTAGAGCGAGCGTTTGCCGGGGAATTTCTTCACGTCGAAGAAGTCCGCCATGCCGGTCGGGGCCTCCTTGCCGTATTTCTCCGAATCATAGGCGATGATGTAGGAGAAGAAATAGGTCGAGGCGGCATAGTCCCAGCCGAAGCCCGGCCGCATCTTCTTCTTGTCGACGATGTTGTAGTCGATCGGCTCCAGCGCACCCTGGGCGCCGAGCGTGATGGCCGAGAACGGATCGACGTCGACCAGATCCCAGGTCGGGGCGCCGCTCTTGAACTGCGCCGAGATGGCGCCTTCGGTCGGGCCCGAGCCGTCCATCTTCACGGTAATGCCGGTGTCCTTGGTGAAGGCCTGGCCGTAGGCGGCATCGTAAGCCGTGATGGCGTCGCCACCCCAATTGACCAGCACCAGTTCCTTGGCCTGCGCGAAGGCACCGGTCGAGCGCAGCAGCATTGGCGTGCCGGCGAGCACGAGGGCCGCGAGCTGCGTGAATTGGCGGCGCGAGATCTCGCCTCGGCCTGCCCTGGCCGACAGGCCGTCGATGGCTTGTTTCTTGGTATCGTTTGTCATGTCAGTTCCCCTTTTTGTCGTTGATCGTTCCCGGAAGCCTGTGTGTCCCATCGGTCCACGCTGGCGGTCATTGTCCTCCGTCCGGAAGGAGGAAACCCTTTTCCGCCGGCCAGGTCAGCCAGACGGAATTGCCTTTGCTCAGCGCTGCCGCCGCGACCTCATTGGGCACCGAGACGGTCACCTTGGCGCCCTGGCGTGTGGTGAGATCAAGCTTGGTCGCGGCGCCCAGATAGGTCGAGGCGGTGGCGGTCGCGGCAATGCCGTTCTCGCCGACCGCCGCTTCGCGCGCGATCGACATGTGTTCGGGCCGGATCGCCAGGATCGCGTCACCAAGGACTTTCTCGGCCTTGCAGTGCATGTTGACCGCGCGGTCCTCGCAGAGGCCCGTGGAGCCATTGTCGGCGGGCTGGACCCCCTTCAGCGGCAGCATGTTGATCTCGCCGAGGAACTCGGCGACGAAGCGGTTGTCCGGCCGGTCATAGACTTCGTCCGGCGCGCCGACCTGCAGCAATTTGCCATGGTTGAAGATGGCGACACGCGATGACAGCGCCAGCGCCTCACTCTGGTCATGGGTGACAAAAACGAAGGTAGTGCCGGTTTCCTGGTGCAGGCGCTTCATTTCGGCCTGCATCTGGCCGCGCAGGCTCTTGTCCAGCGCCGAGAACGGCTCGTCGAGGAGCAGCACGCCCGGTTCGAACACAAGCGCCCGGGCAAGCGCCACGCGCTGCTGCTGGCCGCCGGAAAGCTGCGACGGCAGTTTCTTCTCATGACCGATCAGACCGACGCGCTCGATCATCTCGCCGACACGCTTCTTGATCTCGGAGGCCGATTTCTTGCGGACCTTGAGCGGGAAAGCGATGTTGGCCTCGACGCTCATATGCGGGAACAGCGCATAGCCCTGGAACACCATGCCGGCGGCGCGCTGTTCGGCCGGGCGGTCGGTGATGTCGGTGCCGTCGCTGAACAGCTTGCCTTCGGTCGGCTGCACGAAGCCGGCCAGGATCATCAGGAAGGTGGTCTTGCCCGAACCGGAGGGACCGAGCAGCGTCAGGAACTCGCCGCGGCCGATGTTGAGCGACAGATTGTCCAGCGCACGGAACGAGCCGAAGCTCTTGCCGATCCCGATTGCCTTGATCTCCGCGGCCCGGCCGGGTTGCTGCATCCTGCCTCTTCCTCAGTGCCAAGAGGAAATCGTAGGCAGGCTGGCGGCTCACCGCAACCGAATAGTTTTCGCCTGATCGGCAAATTTCATTCATCTATGGCGAGCTGGCGCCACCCTGCCCTCAATAGGGCTGAATGCGATTTTCCGACAGCTTCGACCTTAGCCATCCCGCGAAGGCGTCCAGCACCGGATGCGAGGCCTTGGCATGTTCGGACACCAGGAAATAAGAGCGCGGCGACTTGATGGCGATGTCGAACGGCCTGACCAGCCGGCCTTCGCTGAGGGCGCGCCGGCTGGTCAATTCGTCGCCCATGGCAATGCCCTGGCCGGCAATCGCCGCCGAAAAAACGAGGTTCATGTCGGAGAAGAAGATGCCGCCCTCAGTGTCGGGGTTTTCCACCTTCGACAGCGCCAGCCAGCGCGCCCAATCCTCGGTGTCGTCGAGATGCAGCAGATTGGCGCGCAGCACGTCCGCCGGCTTGGAAAAGCCACCGACCTTGTTGAGCAGCGTCGGGCTGCAGAGCGGCGTGAACGAGATCTCGCAGAGTGGCTCGACCAAGCGGTTCGGCCAATTGCCGACACCGAAAGCGATGAAGGCGTCAGCCTCCGCATTGCTGACATCGTCGAGCCGCCTGGGCGTAAGGATGCGCAACGCCACGTCAGGATACATCTGCCGGAACTCGCCGATATGGGTGCATAAAAACAGCGAAGCGAAGCCTGGCGTGCAGGAAACGGCGAACGAGCCGCCGACGCCGGTGCCGGCATCGCGCGTCACCGCGTCACCCAGCACGGTCAGCGCCTTGCGCACATCGCTGGCGTAGCGCTGACCACGCGGGGTGAGTGCAACGCCCTTGCCGATGCGCTCCAGCAGATCGAAGCCGAGATCGCGTTCAAGCAGCCGCAATTGATGGCTGACCGCACTGCGGGTGAGGTGCAGTTCGTCGGCGGCACGCCAGACGCTGCCGTGGCGGGCGAAACTGTCGAGGGCGCGCAGCGCTTGCGTGGACGGAATTCTCAAGAGGTGAACCGAATTTGCACGAACCGGGAAAACATATCACTTTTTGGCGAGGCGCTTCACTGCTTTCTTTGACACATGGACAAAGCGGTGACGACATCCGCGCAAGAGACTGCGCTCGCTTGCATCGACGGCATCCAGCCGTCGCTGTCGGCATGGACGCGCACCATTTTCGATTTCGGCGAGACCGCCTGGCGCGAATACCAGTCGGCCGCCTGGTACGTAGCGCGGCTGAAGCATGAGGGGTTTTCCGTTGAGGAAGGCTCGGGCGGCATGCCGACTGCGTTCTGTGCCCACTGGACCAATGGCGCCGGGCCGACAATCGGAATGTATGCCGAATATGACGCGGTGCCCGGCAATTGCCAGGACGCGGTGACGGTGAAGCAGCCGCGGCCCGGCCTTGGCGTCGAGGCCGGCGGCCACACCGATCCGCATTCGGGGCTCGGCATGGCAAGCGTCGGCGGCCTGTTGGCCACCAAGGCCGCCATGCAGCGCCACGGCATTCCAGGCACACTGCGCTTCACCGGCGAGCCGGCGGAGAAGGTTCGCGGCTCGAAGCCGATCCATGCGACAAGGGGCTATTATGATGGCCTTGCCGGCATGATTTCCTTCCATCCCTTCTACATGCTGCCGCTCTGCAACACGGCGCGCTGGGATACGCATTGCGGTGCCGCCTACGCCATGATCTACCGCTTCATCTGCGACGAACCCGAAAATTGGGTTCGCGCAGGCGATGGCGCACCGATCCCGCAGGCGCATTCGGCGGTCCGCGCCCCCGGCGCCAATGATGCGCTGATGACGATGTACATGGCTTCCAAGGCGCTGCGCGATTCCATGTTACCGCATCAAGGTGGATGGTCGATCAGCGAGGCGATCCTGACCGCTGGCCAGGCAACCGCCGACAATCTGCCGGCGGGCCTGTCCGAGATCCAGTACATGATCCGCGTACCGACCATTGCCATGGCTGAGCAGGTCACATCAGTGCTCGACCGCAATGCCGCCGCCGCCGCCAGCATGAGCGGCTGCCGCTATGAGCGCCACTGGGTGTCGAAGTCGCGGCCAGGGCTGGCCAACCATGCCATGGCCGAGATCGCCTATGAAGCGCTGTCGACGGTCGGCCCGCCGCGCTGGGACGAGGCCGCCAGGGCGATCGCGCGCGAAATCCAGGTCAATGCCGGAGCTACCGCGACCGAGAACCCGTTCATCGACGAGCTGGAGCGGCTGATTTCGCCACAAGACGCCGAGGCGATCCTGCGACGCGACCTGCCACCCTCGCAGGTGAATTCGACCTCCGACGACTACACCGACATAAGCTGGCATGCGCCGACGGCACGCTTCTATGTCGCGCGCCCGGCGCTGCGCTCGGCAAATGGCCACGCCTATCCATCCTGGGTGATGAATGCACTGGGCGGTATTTCCGCCACCATAGACCCGATGGTGACCTGCGCGGCCAAGACCGTCGCGCTGGCGGCGCTGCGCCTGCTCGAGGACAAGACCGCCCGCGACGCGGCGATGGACGAATTCGTCACCCGCACCGGAGGCGGCGTTGGTGGCACGAACTGGATCGCGCCGCTCTGCGACTACGAACCGCCGATCAATTTCCGCTGGCCGGAATATGTCACCACCGCGCGCGGCCGCGACTGGTGGATCCCAAGCAATGCATGACCGACCAACTCTTGAGAACAAGCCCACGAGGAGAACTCCATGACCGTTCATGATCGCATCGTCGCCGAGCCGTTTTCGCTGCAGCGCCGCAATCCGGCCGGCGGCACCAAGCCGCTGACATCATGGGGCTTCGCCAACGAGACCGACGTGTTGACCGACGTGCTGCTCGGCTCACCCAATTTCCTGCGCCATCTGTCGACCAGTTCGCTGTCGCGAAAACATCTGCGCGAGGCACCCTGCAACGTTCAGATCGCGCAGGCGCAGCACAAGGACCTGGTCGCGGCCTATGAGCATTTCGGCGTCAACATCCACTGGCACGAGCCGACGCCGGAACTGCCGATGCAGGTCTATTCCCGCGATTCCAGCGTCATGACCCCCTACGGCGCCTTCATCACCGCGATGGCCAACTGGTGGCGGCGCGGCGAAAACTACGCCGCCATCCGCACCTACGAAAAGCTCGGCATCCCGATCTACGACATGGTCACCGCAGGTACTTTCGAGGGCGGTGACTTCAACGTCATCGAGGAGGGCGTGGTACTGATCGGCTGCGGCGGTGCCCGCACGCAGGAGGAAGGTGCCCGCCAGGTGCAGTCCTGGTTCGAGAAAGAGGGCTGGGAGACGCGTCTCGCCTTCATCGACGAATACTATGTCCATATCGACCTGATGGTGGTGCCGATCGCCGAAAAGCTCACCGCCGTCTGCCTCGCCTGCACCGAGCCCGGCATCGTCGACTGGCTGAAGGGCAAGGGCCACGAGATCATCGACGTGCCGTTCCAGGACACGATGGCGCTCGGCTGTAACTTCATGTCGCTCGGCAAGGACCGGGTGATCGCACCGACGTCGAGCCAGTCTCTGATCGGGCAGCTCAAGGCGCGCGGCTTCGAGGTCGCGGCCGTTGACATGAGCGAAATCTCCAAGACCGGCGGCGGCATCCACTGCATGGCGCAGGCGCTGAAGCGCGAAGCGGCCTGATAGCCCGATAGCGGAAACTCCCCTGCCCGCCGGATCGAAAATCCGGCGAGCAGGCAGCCATGTCGGCTGTTGACTGCCTTTTCCATCGACAAACCACGCAGCTGTGTCCTCACTGCCCTTGTGAGCGTCCGAAAAATGGATGAATAGTCGCGGCAGGGCGCCGCCCTGAAATTGCCCGCTTGCGGTTTTCAGGTCACGCCACAGCCGAGCCGGGTTTTTGAATGGTCAGCCCTGAACCGCGCAAAAGAAGAGGTCCGATCGCGTCGCGCCTTCTGGCGGTGGATGCCTGGGTCGATTCCTCGCTCTACGAGATCGGTTTCAAGGCGCGCCAGTTCTGGGAAGGCGCCACAATCTTCTCGCGGCGCTTCCGGCTCAAGGGCTGGCGGCGCGGCATCATCGAAGTTTTGAGCGAAGGTTTTACGCTCGGCGCCGGCGGCATAGTGGTGCTGCTGGCGCTGGCGATCCCGGCCTTCCACGATACGACTGGCGACTGGCGCGCCCAGGGCGATTTCGCCGTCACTTTCCTCGACCGCTACGGCAACGAGATCGGCCAGCGCGGCATCATCCAGCGCGACTCCGTGCCGGTCGACGAGATGCCCGACCACGTCATCAAGGCGGTGCTTGCCACGGAGGATCGCCGCTTTTTCGAGCATTACGGCATCGATGTGCTCGGCCTTTCGCGCGCCATCTTCGAGAATGTGCGGGCTAACTCGGTCGTCCAGGGCGGTTCCAGCATCACCCAGCAATTGGCCAAGAACCTGTTCCTAACCAATGAGCGCACCTTCGAGCGCAAGATCAAGGAAGCCTTCCTGTCGCTGTGGCTCGAAGCCAATTTGTCGAAGAAGGAAATCCTGCAGCTCTACCTCGACCGCGCCTATATGGGCGGCGGCACCTTCGGCATCGAAGCGGCGGCCGACTTCTATTTCGGCAAAAGTGTCAAGGATTTGAACCTCGCCGAGGCGGCGATGCTGGCCGGCCTGTTCAAGGCGCCGACCAAATACGCGCCACACAACAACCTGCCGGCAGCGCGCGCCCGCGCCAATGTGGTGCTGTCCAACCTCGTCGATTCCGGCTTCATGACCGAGGGCCAGGTGCTGCAGGCAAGGCTGCATCCGGCCGACGTCGTCGACCGCGGCGAACAGAAGAGCCCTGACTACTACCTCGACTGGGCCTTCGACGAGGTCAAGAAGATCGCCAAGCCGGGGCAGCACTCGCTGGTTGCTCACACCACCTTCGACGCCAACATCCAGAAGGCGGCGGAAGAATCGGTCGAGTTCCACCTGCGCCAGTTCGGCAAGGAGTACAACGTCACCGAAGGTGCCGTGGTGGTCATCGAGACCAATGGCGCGGTGCGGGCGATCGTCGGCGGCCGCGACTACGGCGCCAGCCAGTTCAACCGCGCCACCAAGGCGCTGCGCCAGACCGGCTCGTCGTTCAAGCCCTATGTCTATGCCACCGCGATGGAACACGGTTTTACGCCGAACTCGATCATATCGGGCGGCCCGATCAGCTGGGGCAATTGGTCACCGCACAATTATGCCGGTGAATCCGCCGGCAACATCACGCTGATCATGGCGATGGCCAAGTCGATCAATACGGTGCCTGTGCGGCTTGCCAAAGAATATCTCGGCATCGACCCTATCAAGGCGACGGCGGTTTCCTTCGGCGTCGAGTCCCCTCTCGAGGCACACAAGACGATGGTGCTGGGCACCTCGGGCATGACGGTGATGGACCAGGCGACAGGCTACAGCGTGTTCGCCCAGAACGGTTTCGTCGGTTCCCGCCACGGCATCACGCAGCTCGTCACCCGTACCGGCGAGGTGGTCTACGATTTCGCCAAGGACGCGCCGCCGCCGCACCGCGTGCTGTCCGAGCAGGCGTTGAAATCGATGAACACCATGTTGGCCGCTGTGCCCGTGATGGGCACGGGGCGGCGCGCGCTCATTCCCAACATCGTCGTCGCCGGCAAGACCGGCACGACGCAATCCTACCGCGACGCCTGGTTTGTCGGCTTTACCGGGAATTACACGGCCGCGGTGTGGCTGGGGAATGACGATTTCACCCCGACCAAGAACATGACGGGCGGCACACTGCCGGCAATGGTCTGGCAACGGCTGATGGTTTATGCACACCAGAACATCGACCTGAAGCCGATCCCCGGCATCGACAAACCGTTTGTCGACGAGGAGATCGCGGCCAAGGCAGCTGAAGCGCAGAAGAAGAGCGAGGAACAGGCAGCAGCCGATGCCGCTGCCGAACGCCCGCCGGTGCTGTCCAGCCGGACCACGCAGACTTTGAGGGACATGACCCGGCTGTTCGAGACAGCGCCCCGGCTCGACGCCCCCGCCCCGCCCGAAACGCTTTCGGCGCTGTGATTGCCGCAGCGCAGCAGGATGGGCAATTCCATCACGCCGGCTTGCCACAAGGCCCCGCGCCGCGATATCCCCGAGCTGCAATTCTCCACATGACCGGCTTTTGATGCTCAAGAACGCCTTCCTGATGCTGCTTTCGCTTGCCATAGCCATTGGCGGCGGCGGCGCCAGCGTCTGGTATGCGCTGAAGATCCAGGACGGCGTCGGCGCGATCCGGATCGGCCAATGGACCGCCTTTCCCGACATCGGCACGCCGGCCGCCGACCCCTATTCCAAGGCGCGCGTGGCACGCGAGGGCGTGCTTGCACTAGGCCGCGCCGAAGGCTTGTCCTTCGTCGCGGAAAATGACGCTGCCGGCGATCAGCTCAAGCGGGAATGCACGTACAGGATAGAGGGCGGATTTCCGACGGCCCGCTTCTGGACGCTCTATGCCGCCGATCAATCGCTTGGCGTCGTCGAAACAGGCAAGCCGCGACTTGCCGCGCTTCAGTCCTATGAGGTGCTACGCCAAGCCGACAATTCGGTGATCATTTCTGTCGGCCACCACCCCATGCAAGGCAACTGGCTTTTGACCGACGGTTCGGGGCGGATGTATTTCGTCCTGACCTTCTACGACACGCCGATCGCCAGCAGCACCGGCCTGTCGGACGTCTCGCTGCCCCGGATCGTGAAGGCCGGCTGCGATGCGTAATGTCCTGGCAGCGCTGCGCCGTCTTTTCCATGCCGTCCTACTCGGCCTGGTCGGCGCCGGCATCGTGCACATCGTGGTGCTGCTTCTGGTACCGGAATTTTCGGAACGCGACGCCTGGTCGCGACTGTCGATGGCGTCCGATCTCTACCGGATGAACCGTCTCGATGCCGAGGCGGGCGGCGCGCCGGTGGTGAAATCGGTCGACCCGCTGTTCTACGCCACGGCCTGCCGGTTCGACCTCGAGGAAGGCATGGTCCGCATCAAGGCGCCGGGAAACGTGCCCTTCTGGTCGGTTTCGGTCTATGACCGCAACGGCCACAACATCTATTCCTTCAACGACCATACGGCGACCGGCGGCAAGCTGGATGCCGTGGTGCTGACACCGGCGCAGATGATCGACGTGCGCAAGGACTTGCCTGAGGATCTGCAGGGCGCCATCTTCGTCGAAGCACCCATCGACGAGGGCATCTTTGTCATCCGCAGCTTCGTGCCGGACGACAGCTGGAAGCCGATCGTGTCGCGCTTCCTCGATGAGAGTTCCTGCGAGCTGCAGGATTCCTAGGCCGCTAAACAACGGTCGCGAGCTGTCAACCTGACGGGCCAGGCCGCGGCTTCAGCAGGCTCAGTGATGCGGCATCGGCGTCCGTGGCGATCCCGGCTTGTCTGGCCCGGCAGGCCGCGCATCAGCGGCGCTGGACCGCTCATAGCGGATGCCAGGAAAGATGATCACCGCCGCCGGTATTTCAGCGGTTTGCTTGGCTCGATTGGTTGGTGCCGCTCGCGGCACGAAAGACAGTACCATGCCCATGATTCGCGCATTCCTCTCGGTTTCCCCGGAGCACAACGCAACGCCTCCAAATGTTATTAAGGCCGGCAGAGGGTTAACGGAGCGCTAACGGATCGTCGCTAACTTGATCTTTGTTCTTGGCGATCGCGAAACCGACATAACTCCCGGTTGAGCGTGACCAAGGTTGTGTATCTGTTGTCAGGCGTATCCTTCGTGTCATCTTCGGACTTCAGGCAAATCGCTGTACGAACGGAATCGGGTCGGGCTGAAAGGCTGTTCCGCGCCGCGGTATCGGCGTTCTGTTGCCTCACCCGCCCGTCACGCCGCGAGATCGGCCAGCTCGAGGACCTGACGCTGCCGCTGTTCGATGATGTGTCCGTCGAATCGCGACGCTACGTGGCCGCCGCCCTTTCCGAATGCGAATATGCCCCCGCAGCACTTGTGCGGCGCCTGTGCGAGGAGCCGGTCGATATTGCCGCGCCGCTGCTGATCCGCTCGCGCGCCGTCAGCGATATCGACCTTATCGCGCTGATCGGCCGGCATGGGCTGCCGCATGCGCGCGCCATCGCGCGCCGCAAGGACCTGAACCCGACCATCGCCGATCTGATAAGGGCGCTCGAAAGACCGACGCTGGTGCGGGTGCGGGAACCGGAGGTGCAAGCCCCTACCGCACAAACCGTTGCAACCGCAAAAGCCGAAGCGACCGAAGACAGCGCGACAGAGCAACAATCCTCCGGCATTGCCGCCGAGAATGCGCGGCGCAGGCTGCGCTCCATGATGCGCACCGGCGACGAAGCATCAGCGGCGAAGGTCGATGCGTTCCCCGGTTCGGATACCTATGTCAAGCTGCGCGAGACGGCGCTGACGGGAAACGCCGCGTTCTTCCAGACCGCGCTTGCCGACGCCCTCGACATCGATTTCTCGACCGCCCGCTCGCTGACCGCCAACCAGAACTACGCCTCACTGCTTGCGGCGCTGCGCTCGCTCGACTTCAGCGAAGACAGGGCATTCCTGATCACGGTCGCCATCTATCCGAGCCTATTCCCGCATCCGCAGGCCATCCGCACCTATCTCGACCGCTACCGTCTGCTGCATCGCGATGTGGCTCTGGACAGGGTGCGGGGATGGAAAGCCGAGACGCTGTCCAGGATGGTTCGCGACGCTTCTCCCGCAAATAGCGATAGCCGCGAGGCCTCGAACAGCGACGAAGCCGCTGCTCCCGGCCTCAGGGCGTCTTCACGGAAATAAGTTCCTCGACGGGAACGGTGCCAGCCTCGATCTCGACCACCCAGATGTCGGGGTCAAACTTCTTTTCCCTCTCAAGGCGGGCATCGAGCACGGCTGGATCATCACTGGCAGCGAGAAGGCTGAAGAAGCGATCGTCCGGCTTGGCCGAATCATAACTTGTCTGCGGCGCCGGTCCGTAGAGGGTGATTTCGCCCAGCCTGCCTCGCGCCAGTACGAAAACGGCGCCGGCCTCGGTCGCGCCACGGTTGACCACGGCGGCAAAGCCGCCGGCGCCGAAAACCCGGCGCACCAAGGCAGAAACCCATAAATCCGATGTGACGCGCATGGGAAACTCCGCAAAGTGTGCGGGCTATGTATCTATATTTCAGCTACTGGGCGAGCCGTCGTTTCGGGCCTCAGTTGGTCAGGCCGATCTCACGCATCTTGACGTAGACGATCTCGTCGGGTTCACCGGTCTGCGGCAGGCCGAACAGTGACTGGAATTCCTTGATCGCCGCCTTGGTGCGGGTACCGACGACACCGTCCAGCCGCATGTCGTCATTGCCGAATGCCTTCAGACCGGCCTGGATCTTGACGATGCGGGGATCGGGTCCCTCGATTGGGGCGGCGTTCGTCGGCCCCGAATTCGTCTGGCCGGAATTCGTCTGCCCGGAATTCGTCTGCAACGACACCGGAACAGCGGCTGGCGATACGTCGGGACGTGGCTGCGGTTTCGGCACGGCAGCAGTCTTCGGCCTTGCGCCAAGCTGATCCAGCAGCAGCGCGTCGATCTCGCCGGAAGCGTTGAGCCCGACCTTCTGCTGATAGGCCTGGATGGCCTTGCGCGTGTTGGGGCCGGAAATGCCGTCGACCGTGCCCGGATAGAAATCGAGATCCTTCAAGATGCCTTGCACCTGCTCGACCACCGGATCGCCCTTCATCGGTGCGGGTGCCGCATTCGGCCGCTCGATGTTGATCGTCGTCTCCGGCTCGTCGGCGGCGGCGTGCGGAACACCCTGGAAGGTGCGGGTGGCGAAGAACGCCCCAGCATGCGGGAAAGGCTGATACCACAGCGCATTGGCCGAGACATAGAACAGCGTCACCAGGAATGCGGTCGATCCGCCCACCAGGACGGGATTGCGCGAAATCATCCCGCCGACGGCGATGGCGCCGTCCTGAAAAGCGTTGCTGCGGCGCTTGACCGCCTTAGGCTGTTTTGCGGAGCGAGCCATTTCTGTCCCCTTTCGCCCTCGTCACCGGCATCGTCAGCACCCCTGCCTGGTTGGCCGGGCGCCCTTTCGGCCCGTTGACCGGCAGGCTGATGGTCACCGTGGTGCCCTCACCCGGCATGCTTTCGATCGACATGGTGCCTTCGTGCAGTGCCACCAGACCCTTCACCAGTGACAGGCCAAGACCGGTCCCCTCGAAACGGCGGGTATAGTCGTTCTGGATCTGCATGAAGGGCTTGCCGAGATTGGCGAAATCCTCCTCGGCAATGCCGATGCCGGTATCCCTGACCCAGAAATGCAGGCGCGAGCCTATCCGCTTGGCGCCGACGACGACATCGCCGCCGTCGGGTGTGAACTTGATCGCGTTGGAGACGAGGTTGATCAGGATCTGCTGCACGGCGCGGCGATCCGCATTGATGTCGCCGGCGTCGGGAGCGATCTGCGCCTGCAGGTCGATGTTCTTTGCCTGCGCCTGCAGCCGCATCATCGACTGGCACATGTCGACAGCTTCCATGAACCGGAACGGCTCCGGTTCGGTCGCGTAGGCGCCCGATTCGATCCTCGATACGTCGAGTATGGATGTCACGACGGCCAAAAGGTGTTGGCCCGAATCCCGCACCAGGGTGACATATTCCTTCTGGCGCGGATCCTTGAAGGCGCCGAACATCTCATGCAGCAGCATGTCCGAGAAGCCGATGATCGCGTTCAATGGCGTGCGCAGCTCATGGCTTACCACCGCCAGGAACCGTCCCTTGGCCACTTCAGCGGCGACCGCTGCCTCATTGGCTTCTGCCAGTTCTTCGCGCAGCCGGGCAGTCTCGTCATTCTCGCGCAGGACCAGCGTGAAGACGTCGCTATGTTCCACACCGCGCACCAGTTCCAGCAGGAATGGCCGGTAATTGTCGGCCGCCAGGCGATTGTCATTCTGGCCGTTGCCATTCTGAGGCAGCCTGATGCGCAACTCGAGGCGGCGCGACAGGGCGCCATCACGCATGTCGGCCAGGGCGCTGAGATAGCAGACGCGGTCTGACAGGTGGACGCGGTCGAAGAAGCCGGTTCCGCAAAGCAGTTCCGGCGGCAACTTCAAAAGCGTGCGCGCCCTGGCGGACGCATCGAGCACCTCGCCTTGGCGGGCGACGCGAAAAACCACCGCATCGATGATGTCTTCCAGCCTATCAACGCTATCCAGCGTGTCGGCTGCACCGGCGGTGTGGCGAAACGCCGACAGGCGCGGGACCATCGTCAACGCCCAGGCCAATGGCACCAGCCAGTGCCAGGCAGCGATCTGCGCGCCCGCGATTGGCATAAAGGCCGCGGCCAGCGGCTGAAGAGCAATGGCGACAATGGCCGAAACAGCCCCCCACAGGGCCGTACGCCGCGAGGCGCCGATCCACCAGGCTTCGAAGGGCAGCGCCACGGCGAGCATGGCGACAGGAGAACTCAACCCGCCGGCGGCGGCGATGAGACCGCCAAGAGCAACAGCCGCCATCGCCAGGGCGATCCGCGCCGCCACGGCCATCTTGCCGGTCGCTGCCACCAGCAAGGCGACGAACCAGCACAGGCCGAAGGCTGAGAAGATGGCCACCATGGTGACCGCGGCACCCATGCCCGATGTGACCAGCGTGACCGCAGCGCCGGCGGCAAAGAACGGCGCCGCCAGCATGACGCCGATGAAGCGGCGCTGGCGCT
Organism: Mesorhizobium loti CJ3sym; assembly: GCF_000472785.1. Classification (GTDB taxonomy): domain Bacteria; phylum Pseudomonadota; class Alphaproteobacteria; order Rhizobiales; family Rhizobiaceae; genus Mesorhizobium; species Mesorhizobium loti_E. The sequence continues at coordinate 107,109 of NZ_AXAL01000015.1, read as the reverse complement.
CGCGGTCGCTCTGCCCAAGAATGGAGGGATGGACCATACGTTCGCAACCGGCGGCAATCGCGCCAGGCAATTCAGCGTATCTGGCCTTGATCAAACTCAACTCAACGCACTCGCACTCGTCGTGAACAGCACTGCTTTTGCAGATTCTTTTGATTGCCTCTGAAACTCTCATCCAGCGTTTAAGGAATGGATAAGGCAGGGCCGACCAACGCCCGGCCTGCGGCAAATATCGGGACGCTCGCTGCCGAAAACCCGTGCAAATGCCGCCATAGTAAATGGAGCGTTATCCGCCAACGCCTGCCGTCGGCGGACCATGGGCGGGAAGAGAGCCGCCCGAACTCAAGAAAACTGCAATGCAAACAACCAGATAAATGGTTATCGGATGGTAACGCGAATGGTCCCGATATGAAACAAATCGGTTGCAACACGCTTCCTTTCGGATTTGCCTAAAATTTGAGGAAAATTCTCGTCTAACTTGCAAGCCGTCCTTTGTGCCTGTGTGCCAACATCCTGCCCATAAAAGAGGTCATGCCATGTGATGCATGATCCGGTCACGACGAGAGGCAAGGCATGTTCTTCCTGATAAGAATGGCTTTCTGGTTTTCACTTGTGCTGCTGGCGCTGCCGCTGAGTGTCGGTTCCGACGAGCCGGGGCAGGAAAGCGTCGGGCCGATCCAGGCCCTGTTCGCGGCACGCGATGCGGTGGGCGATATTGCCGGCATCTGCGAGCGCAAACCCGATGTCTGTGAAACCGGCAAGTCGGCGATGCACACCATCACCGCGCGTGCCAAGGAGACGGCCAAGATCGCGGCAGCCATGCTGGACGACAAGTCCGCCGGCCCAGACACCTCGACAACGACAGGCAGCGTGCCGGAAGAAATCGTCCTGCCCGAGACCGTCAACCTGCCGATAAGGAATTAAGCCGTCTCGACGGCACACCGCGGGCCGTCTGCCCTCTCGACGCCCGCGGTGTCTTTGTTTTTCTCGTGACGCGGCGCTGCCGCGTGACTATATCCGGGATCATGACGACCACGATCCAGACGATCCGCGACGATTTTTCGTTCCTTGATGAATGGGAAGACCGCTACCGCTATGTGATCGAACTGGGCGAGGCGCTGCCGCCATTTCCCGATGAGCAGCGCAATGCCGCCAACAAGGTGCCAGGTTGTGTCAGTCAGGTCTGGCTGACCACCCAACGCGGGCCGGGCAGCGATCCGGTCATCACCTTCACCGGCGATTCGGACGCCCATATCGTGCGCGGGCTGGTCGCTATCATGCTGGCGCTGTTTTCCGGAAAGACCGCCAGCGAAATCCAGAAAACCGATGCCGAAGCAACGCTAAAAGAGCTCGGCCTGGACGAGCACCTGTCGCCGCAGCGCGCCAATGGCCTTCGCTCGATGGTCAAGCGCATCAAGCGCGATGCCGAAGTGGCACTCGCGCAGACCGCCTGACGCCCTCCGGCCGGCCAACGGCCCTCACAAAATCAAACGGCGCCCGAAAGCGCCGTTGATTCAGCTTTGACCTGACAAAGCAGCGATTACCGCGTCTTGCGCTTGCGGCCAAGGCCCATTTTCTTGGCGAGCTGCGAGCGGGCCGCGGCGTAGTTCGGCGCAACCATCGGATAGCTCGGGTCAAGATTCCACTTTTCGCGATACTGGTCCGGCGTCAGGTCATAGTGGGTCATCAGGTGACGCTTGAGCGACTTGAACTTCTTGCCGTCTTCAAGACAGACAATATAGTCGTCATGAACCGAGCGCTTCGGGTTGACAGCCGGCTTCTGCTTGTCGGCAGGGGGCTGTTCGGTGGTTCCGCCCACACGCCCGAGAGCGGCATGGACATCGGATATGAGGTTCGGCAGTTCGCCGACCGGCACGGGATTGTTGCTGACATAGGCGGCCACCACATCGGCGGTCAACTCGATCAGCGCATCGTTGTTTCTGGAAGGTGTTTCGACAATATCCATGATCTTCAGGCCCCAACAAGAGTTACGTCGATCTGCGCCCTTTTTTACAGACAGGGCATTGCACGAATTTTGTGCAGGTAGATTTCCTGCGATTCGTATCGCGGGCACATCAATGCGACCATAAAGCAAGTAAGTCAATTCGGTCTCTGCATTATATTTAAGGATGTTGATCAACTATTCGCGGATCAGCTTCAATCTTTCGTGCATCATGTAATTTTTCGATATTTCGCACGCCAAACCGGCAAAGCCTGACGTAACGTCAGTCCCTCGTTACATTCGCGATAACTCACAAAGCAGGTTTCAATGCTCTGGTTTGCTTTGCTATCGCGCCGACAGTCTTGGTTGTTCACATCTGTCCACAAAACCACAGGTTGCCGCGCATCACACACAAACAAGAGAGCTGCCTGCCGCCGGCCTGGGGCCAATCGATGGCGGTCAATCAATATAGGTGATGTATTTTGCCATAGGCCCACGTTGAGCGTGTCGCCGACCAGCACATTGGCCACTTGCCAAGCCGCGAATACGGTCGCATGAGGCTGCGGCCCTTGAACCCGCCCTGACCGGCGTATTCACTGCCCACTCAAGATATTTCCCAAGCGAGACGCAATGACCAAGACTTCCATGTTTCCGATCGCCAGCCCGCCAACACCCGAAAAGCGGCCGGTCTTCGACACACATCACGGCATCACGCGGACCGATGAATATGCCTGGCTGCGGGCCGACAACTGGCAGGAGATGTTCCGGGACCCTTCCCTGCTCGATGCAGGGATCCGCGCCGAACTCGAAGCGGAAAATGCCTACCAGTCGAAGCTGATGGCCGACACATCAGGCCTGCAAAAGCAACTCTTCAAGGAAATGAAGGCGCGCATCAAGGAAGACGATTCTTCCGTTCCGATGCAGGACGGGCCCTATGCCTACGGTTCTTCCTTCAAGCTCGGCGGCGAGCAGCCACGCTATTTCCGCATGCCACGTGACGGCGGGGCTGAGCAGATCCTGCTCGACGGCGACGCGGAAGCCGAAGGCAAGGCCTATTTCCGGCTGGGCGGTGTCGATCATTCGGCCGATCATCGCAAGCTGTTGTGGGCCTTCGACGACAAGGGTTCCGAATTTTACACGCTGCGCGTGCGCGATCTTGCCGATGGCAAGGAACTGGCGGACCAGATTCCCGCCACCGGTGGTTCAGGTGTGTGGGACGGGGGCAATGACGGGTTCTTCTATACGCGTCTCGACCCCAACCACCGACCATCGAAAGTGCTGTTCCACGCACTTGGACAAAACCCTGAAAATGACCGCCTGATCTACGAGGAAACCGACCCCGGCTTCTTCATGAATGTCGACGGCACCCGCAACAACGAATGGATCATGATCGGCATCAACGATCACGAGACCTCGGAATATCGCCTGTTGAGCGCGAGCGACCCATTTGCCGAACCCAGGCTGGTCTCAGCGCGCGAGATCGGCCTGCAATATGAGCTGGAGGAAGGCGGCGACATCTTCTTCATCCTCACCAATGCTGACGGCGCCAAGGATTTCAAAATTATGACGGCGCCGGCGAGCAATCCGGTCCGCGCCAACTGGCAGGAACTGGTGCCACACGAGCCGGGCCGGCTGATCCTGTCGGTGATCGGTTTCAAGGACCACATGGTGCGGCTTGAACGCAAGGAGGGCCTGCCGCGCATCGTCCTGCACGACCGCACCAGCGGTGAAGAGCATCTTCTGTCTCTCGACGAGGAGGCCTTCTCGCTCGGCCTGTCGGGTTCCTATGAATACGATACCGAGATCATGCGCTTTTCCTATTCGTCGATGACGACGCCGGCGCAGGTGTTCGACTACAACATGCGCACCCGCGAGCGCGTGTTGCTCAAGACCCAGGAAGTGCCGTCCGGCCATGATGCGGACCACTATGTGACAAGGCGGCTGATGGCGCCCGCCGCCGATGGCGAATTGGTGCCGATATCGCTTTTGCACCATCGCGACACGCCGCTCGACGGATCAGCACCCTGCCTGCTCTACGGCTACGGCTCCTATGGCATCACCGTGCCGGCGGCCTTCAACACCAACTGCCTGTCGCTGGTCGACCGCGGCTTCGTCTACGCCATCGCCCATGTCCGTGGCGGCAAGGACAAGGGTTATGGCTGGTACGATGACGGCAAGCGGGCAACCAAGATGAACACCTTCACCGATTTCATCGCCTGCGCGCGCCACCTCGTCGCCGAGCGCTATACCGCGCATGACCGCATTGTCGCGCAAGGCGGATCGGCCGGCGGCATGCTGATGGGCGCCATCGCCAACATGGCGCCCGAAAGCTTCGGCGGCATCGTTGCCGAGGTGCCGTTCGTCGACGTTCTCACCACCATGCTCGACGCGACCTTGCCGCTGACGCCGCCCGAATGGCCGGAATGGGGCAATCCGATCGCGTCGGCCGACGACTACCAGACGATTGCCGCCTATTCCCCCTATGACAATGTCGCGGCACTCGACTATCCGCCGATCCTGGCGCTTGCCGGCCTCACCGATCCGCGCGTCACCTATTGGGAACCGGCCAAATGGGTGGCACGGCTGCGCGACCGCAAGAGCGGCGACAATCCGGTGCTGTTCAAGATCAACATGGATTCCGGCCATGCCGGTGCGTCGGGCCGGTTTTCACGCCTGGAAGAGATTGCCTATACCTATTCCTTCGCACTGAAGGTGACGGGCAAGGCGCAGCTTGCCGAGGAGACCCTCCGATGATCGATCTGTCGACATTGATCGCCTACATCGCCGTCGTGCTCGGCTTTGTCTTTATCCCGGGTCCGGCGACGCTGTTGACGATCGCCCGGGCAACGGGTTCTGGAACGAAGGTCGGGATCGCAACCGGTGCCGGGATCGCGGCCGGCGACATGTTTCACACGGTCATGGCGATGATCGGCATCTCGGCCATCATCGCCGCGTCGGCGACGCTGTTCAGCGTCGTAAAGTATATCGGCGCGGCCTACCTTGTTTACCTCGGCATTCGCGCCATCCTCGAGAAGACGCCGACCGATCCGACCGCCGGCGCGCTCGCGATCCCTGCCGGCAAGGCGTTTCGACAGGCTGTCTTCACCGAGGTGCTCAATCCCAAGACCGCGCCTTTCTTCCTGGCATTCCTGCCTCAGTTCGTGCGGCCCGAAAACGGTTCGGCGATGCTTCAACTGGCGGTATTGGGAACTGTCTTCGTCGTGCTGGGTCTTTTCAGCACAGTCATTTTTGCGGTGAGCGCAGGTCGGCTTGGCAGTTTCCTGCGCAGAAATCCGACAGCGCTGAAATGGCAGGGCAAGGTGGTCGGCGGTATCTATTGTGCCCTTGGCGTCCGCCTGGCCTTGCAACAACGCTGACGCTGGAGAGGCCGGCTTCGGACGGACATCTTCCGGAAGACATTGCGATCATGACTTTTTGAATTCCGCACTGCTCATTTCCGCTCGCAATTGCACCAGCCGCGCGCTAACCAGTGCGCGGCTTTTCGCGAGCCGTGCCTGCCACGTTTTTTACCGGGGTGTACCATGTTGCTCGTCGACGTCTATCTCGACAAATCGCCGATCCAGGGCATCGGTGTGTTTGCCAAGAGCCACATTGCCAAGGGCACGCTAGTCTGGAAGCTCGACCCCCGGTTTGACCGCATCATCGACGTCGAGACCTATGAGGGCGAGAGCGGACCGGTGAAGAACTATCTCGATCGCTATTCCTATCCCGACCGGCGCGATCCGGCCTATATCGTCTTCGAAGCGGACGACGCCCGCTACATGAACCATGACGACGAGCCGAATTGCGATGTCTCCTCGCCCGAGGAAACCTACGCCTTACGCGACATCGCAGCGGGCGAGGAGATGACCTGCAACTACAATCATTTCTTCGAGACGGGTTTTGATTTCCTCGGCGATCGCCACCTGTAATTGATAATCAGCTCGCCGGCTTGCGTGTGGGATAGCCGTTCGGGTGCGGCGGTACAGCCTTGAGATAGGCGGCAATCGCGGCGCGATCGTCTGGTGTCAGCTCAGCCATGTTCCGTTGCACGTCGACCATCGCGCCGCCGACGGAATCGAATTCGGGTGTGAACCCGGTCTCCAGATAGTTGGCGATGTCGGCTTGCGACCAGTTGCCGAAACCACCCCCGCCCGATGTGATGTTCGGCACGACGCCACTGCCTTCGGCGGCCACGGCACCGGCCAACCATTCGCCTTTTTTGGTACCGCCTGCGAAGTCGCGCGGCGTGTGGCATTCGCCGCAATGGCCCGGCCCTTCGACCAGATAGCGGCCGGCCATCACCGGATCAGGCGTGCCGGCTGGCAAGGGAATAACAGGCTGGTCGCTGAGATAGAGTAACTTCCACATGCCGATGCCACGACGGATGTTGAAGGGGAAAACGAGCGAATTATCCGGCGCCTTGCCGGCGACCGCAGGAAGCGTCTTCAGGAAGGCATAGAGATCGGCAATGTCCGACGGCTTCATGCGGGCGTAGGACGCGTAGGGAAAGGCCGGATAGAAATGCTGGCCAGACGGTGAGACGCCCTTCAGCATGGCGTTGGCGAGATCCTCGACCGACCAGGCGCCGATGCCGTCCTTCGGGTCTTGCGAGATGTTGGGCGGAACGAAGGTTCCGAACGGTGTCTTGAGTTCGAGGCCGCCCACGAGTTGAAGCCGCGCATCGCCCTGCGAACCCGGCTTCGCATGGCAGGATGTGCAGCCGCCGGCATAGAAAATGCGCTTGCCCTTGGCGGCATCGCCAGGTCCGAGTTGCGCCAGGACCGTCGTGTCGAGCCTGACCGGCGCCGACAGCAGCCAACCAGCAGCCGCGCCGACGCCGCCCAGAACGAGGGCTACGCCGACGAGTTTCTTCAGCCATGCCATGGCTGAAATCAGCTTTTCTTGACCCTGTAGCCCTGATGGCAGGTGCCGCAATCCGACCCGATCGCGCCGACTTGCGCCTTCAGCGCGCCGACATCGGCGGGAGCCGCCGCGACAGCTGCCTTGACGTCGGCCAGATACTTGTCCTCGACGGCCTTGAAGCCAGCCATGTCTTCCCAGATTTTCGGTCCTGCCGTGGTGTCGCCGGTATCACTGCCTTTCGGAAACAACGCGTCGACATCGAACTTCTCGGCATTTGCTTGCAACGCCTGCAACTGCGTCAGCACGGCAGTGGCATCAAACGGGTCATCGCCCTTGGCCACTTTTGCCAGGCCGCCTACGATCTTTCCGCGTTCCTTCATCAGAGCCTGCCTGTCGAGGATCGGATCGGCAAAGGCGGCCGAACCGGCGAAGGCGAGCATTGAGATGGCGATGACAAGCTTTCTCATTCATTTGGCTCCATGATGAAGGCATTTCAGGACAGGACGTTAACGGATGCGACGAGGGGAATATTCCCTTTCCTCCGACGATTTTTGCCGAGCCTTCGCAGCCACTGACGTCGATGCAGAAAAAGAAAAGCCCCGGGATTGCCGGGGCCTTTCTGACGATCGATTACTTCGCCTTTTCGTAGAGTTCCAGCACATGATCCCAGTTGATCAGGCTGTCGACGAACGCCTCGAGATATTTCGGGCGGGCGTTGCGGTAGTCGATGTAATAGGAGTGTTCCCAGACGTCGACGCCGAGGATCGGCGAGGCGCCATGGACGAGCGGATTCTCGCCGTTCGGGGTCTTCGAGATCGCCAGCTTGCCGTCCTTGACGGAAACCCAGGCCCAGCCCGAACCGAACTGCGTCGTGCCGGCAGCGATGAAATCAGCCTTGAACTTGTCGTAGCCGCCGAGATCGGCGTCGACCGCCTTCTGCAGCGTGCCAGGCAGCTTGTTGCCGCCGCCGCCCTTCTTCATCCACTTCCAGAAATGGATGTGGTTGTAATGCTGCGCGGCATTGTTGAAGAGGCCGGCATTCTTGCCGAACGACTGCTTGACCACCTCTTCGACCGACAGATCGCCAAGGCCGGCTTCAGCGGCCAGCTTGTTGCCGTTGTCGACATAGGCCTTGTGGTGCTTGTCGTGGTGATACTCCAGCGTCTCTTTCGACATGTAAGGCTGCAGGGCCTCGTAGTCGTAGGGCAGAGCGGGCAATTCAAAAGCCATGGGTAGTACTCCCTCGTGGAAAAGTCCGGTGTGGATACCGATTTAAGATAGGTCTGGAATGGATTTGGACAACTCCGGAATGAAGCGTCGGTCGCCTTTTTATCCGCTCACGCGGCGGAAGTCGAATGCGCCCAATCCCAATAGAGTTCGCGCGCCTTCTTGGCCACCGGCCCGGGTTGCAGGTTGCGATCCTCGATGCGCGTGATCGGCACCACCTTGGAATGGTTGCCGGTCGAGAAAATCTCATCCGCTTCGAGGAAATCTCGCACCGACAGCGTCTTTTCCGTGGTTTTGAAGCCATACTCGCCCAGCAGCGTCATCGTGCGCGAGCGCGTGATGCCGGACAGGAAGGTGCCGTTCGGCGCTGGCGTAAAGACATGACCGTCCTTGACCAGGAAGATGTTCGAGGTCCCGGTTTCGGCGACATTGCCCAGCATGTCGAGCACCATCGCATTGTCGAAGCCGCGCATCTTCGCTTCGAGAATGGCACGGCCATTGTTGGGATAAAGGCAGCCGGCTTTGGCGTTGGTCGGCATGGTTTCAATGGTCGGACGCCGGAATGGCGACACAGTCACCGAAAAGCCGGTTGGCGGGATCATCGGCGATTCATAGAGGCAGAGGCAAAAACGGGTCGAGGCCGGATCGGCCGGCACGCCCATGTAGCCGCCATGCTCGGCCCAGTACATCGGCCTGATATAGACCGCCGTCTTGCCGTCGAACTTCTTCAATCCGTCCCAGGTCAGCCCGACGATCTTTTCGGGCGTCATGTTCGGCTTGAGGCCAAGCGCGATCGCCGAGGCGTTCACTCTTTTGGCATGGAGGTCGAGGTCGGGCGCCACGCCCTCGAACCAGCGCGCGCCGTCGAACACGCTGGTGCCAAGCCACATGGCGTGGCTGCGCGGCCCCAGGATGGCGACATTGCCCTCGTACCAGTCGCCGTCGACGAAAGTCCATGTCGCGGATTGCGCCGCTGCCGCCAGTGTCATCGCGTTGTCCCGTTCCGATCAATCTTGTGTGACAACATTGGATGATGCTTTGGCCGCTGCCGTCAACGGGCATCGCGGAGTTTTGTTGAGGCCAGCGGCGGGCGCGTTGCAATCAAGGCTTGCACCTTGCCCCGCCTCGCCTCAAAACTGTTGCCATGCAATACGCCGCCTATGTCTTCGACGCCTACGGCACGCTGTTCGACGTGCACGCCGCCGTGCGCCGCCATGCCGACCGGATCGGGCCTGACGGCCAACTGCTGTCCGAAATCTGGCGCGCCAAGCAGCTCGAATATTCCTGGGTGCGCACGCTGATGGGCGCCTATGCAGATTTCTGGCAGCTGACCGAACAGGCGCTCGACTTCGCCTTGCGCAAGGTCCCTTCCGCCGATCCAAGTCTCAAGGCCAGGCTGCTGGAAGCCTACTGGCGCCTAGATTGCTACCCGGAAGTGCCAGCCGTGCTGAAGGCGCTCAAGGCCTCGGGAGCCCGGCTGGCAATCCTCTCCAACGGCTCGCCCGAAATGCTGGAAGCAGCGGTCAAGTCCGCCGCGCTCGACCAGGTTCTGGACGACATCTATTCGGTCGATGCCGTGCGGCGTTTCAAGACCGATCCGGCGGTTTACGACATGGTTGCCACCGGCTGGCGCCTCTATCCCGGCGCGGTGTCCTTCCAGTCTTCCAACCGCTGGGACATTGCGGGCGCCACCAAATTCGGCTTCCGCACGGTTTGGATCAACCGCTCCAACCAACCCGAGGAATACCGGGACTTCCCGCCGGCGCTGATCCTGCCGACCCTCGAAGCGCTGGTGCCTGGCATCTGAAGCAGTTCACCGTTTCACGGAAACGGTGAACTGCTTCAGCTATTCGTTTGATGCAATTCCGGACGGAAAACCGCTTCACACTTTTCCTGGCATTGCTCCAGCAACAGGCTGTGGCCCTGGCGCCACAGTGGCGGCGTGGTCACAGCTTCGCCTTTGTTTGTCCACGTTCGGGCCAGAATCGGAACCGCCTATCGCCCCAGGTGTTGTCAGGCACCGGTAATAGCGGTCGGTGAATTCACGCTTTGTTGCGATTCCCGACTTAAAGAAGGCAGTCATGTCCATAACCGAAATCGAATCCTTTCGCCTGAGCCGTCGCGGCTTCCTCAATGCCGCAGCCTTGGGCGCAGCCTCGATTGCGGTTTCGGCATGCGCCACCACCGGACCCGGGCCGGTCGAGCCACCGCCGCCCACCTATGTCGAGCCGCCTCTGCCCGACTACGCGACGATGTATGCAGCCGTCAGCGATGGCGGTTTCGACCTTCCGGCCATCCCGTTCGAAAGGATCGATCCGCAGTATCTGCGTCAGATCGTGCCCGATCCGACGGGGCAGAAGCCCGGCACCATCATCGTCGATACGACCGGACATCATCTCTATCTGGTACGTCCGGGCGGCCAGGCGATTCGTTACGGCGTCGGTCTCGGCCGCGCCGGCTTCGAATGGTCCGGCGATGCCGTCGTCCAGTGGAAGCAGAAATGGCCGAAGTGGACGCCGCCGGATGAAATGATCGCCCGTCAGCCGGAATTGAAGCCATACAGCGCCGACAATGGCGGCATGCCCGGCGGCCTGAAGAACCCGCTCGGCGCGCGCGCTCTCTATCTTTTCCAGGGCAACGTCGACACGCTCTACCGTCTGCATGGTTCGCCGGAATGGAAATCGATCGGCAAGTCGGTCTCGTCAGGCTGCGTGCGCTTCATGAACCAGGACATCATCGATCTCTATGATCGCGTGCCGTCGAAGACCCCGGTCATTGTCACCGCCGATATCAGTCAGGCCGCGGCGGCGACGGCCAATCGCAAAGCCATCCCGATCGACGCCGGCGTGCCGGACGGATCGGTCCTGCTCGGACCGGTCAAGGCAGTGACGAACGCGATTTTCTGAACTGGTTGATGGAGCGGCGGGCAGCCGTCGCTTCTTGGCGGCTAAGTTTGTTCCCTCAGACGGTGAAAGCTTCGCGGAAAGCCCGCAGGGCTGCTTCAGGGTCTCCGGAGGCGAACGCCTCCATGCCGACAGGCCCGCGATAGCCCATGTCCTTCAGCGCGTGGGCGATGCCCCGGTAATTGATCTCGCCGCTGCCGGGCTCCATGCGTCCGGGAACATCGGCAACCTGGACCTCACCGATCCAGGGCAGGCAGGCGCGGCACAGCTCGATCAAATTCCCCTCACCGATCTGCGCGTGGTAAAGATCGAGATTGAGGCGAAGCCCCGGCCGGTTGATGCTCGAGACCAGCGCCAGAGTATCCTGCGCGCGCCCGAACGGCACGCCGGGATGGTCAACCGGCAGGTTCAAATTCTCCAGCGTAAATGTCACGCCTTCCGCCTCGGCGAGGTCGGCAATGCGGTTCAGCGTGTCGCGCGCCTTGAGCCACATGGCACCGGTGACCGTCTCGCACGGCATGACCGGTAGGCCGCCGTCGCCGAGCCCGGTACCATGCAGGTTGAGCCGCGCGACGCCGAGGCGCTTGCCGATCGCGGCGGTCTCCTTCGCCGTCTCTAGGAGTTCGGTGGCCCCCTCGTCATCGGCAAGCCGGCCGCTGAGATAGCCGTTCATGATCGAGAAGGTCGCGCCGGATTTCTCCAGCATTGCAAGGTCGTGATCGGGCCAGTTCCAGAGGCCGACCTGGAAGCCCATTTCGGTAAGCCGCTTGACGCGCCATTCCATCGGCTTGTCGCGCCACAGCATTTCGGCGCAAGCCGCAAGCGCAAAAGTATCGGACATGTCAGACCTCGATGTACACGCGGCCGTTCTCGACCTTCGTGATGTAGGTTTTAGCGTGCGCTTCGCCGGTTCGGGAATCAACACGCCGCTATGTTTTGGACATTCGAGCTAGCAGAGCTATCGGCCCTGGGCGTGGCTTAACGCCCCCGCGACAGGCTCCCCAGGATCCCGCGCACGATCGCACGCCCGACCGACGAGCCGACCGAGCGCACCACCGACTTGATCGCGGCCTCGGTCACCGTCTGGCGATTGGAGGGGCGCGGCGCCGGCGCGCGGCGGCCACTCGACTGCTGCGGCGGATCGTCATTGCCAAAACCCGGAATGGTCCAGCGCGAACCGCCGGTGCCCGCCTGCTGTGCCTGCGCTTCGGCGTCCTGCGCCTCCTTGGCCTTCTTCTGCAGCATCTCGAAGGCCGATTCGCGGTCGATGACCTCGTCGTACAGGCCGGAGACCGGGCTTTCCGCGATCAGCTTTTGCCGCTCGGCGGGGGTTATCGGCCCGAGCCGCGACGACGGCGGACGGATCAACGTGCGCTGCACCATCGACGGAATGCCCTTGGCTTCAAGCGTCGAGACCAGCGCTTCGCCGGTCCCCAGTTGTGTGATCACCGTCGCGCAATCGAAGTCTGGATTCGGCCTGAACGTTTCGGCCGCTGTCCTGACCGCCTGCTGCTCACGCGGTGTATAGGCGCGCAACGCGTGCTGGACGCGATTGCCGAGCTGGGCCAGAACCTTTTCAGGGATATCCAAGGGGTTCTGCGTGACGAAATAGACGCCGACGCCTTTGGAGCGGATCAAGCGGACGACCTGTTCGACGCGATCGATCAGCACCTTCGGCGCTTCGTCGAACAGAAGATGTGCCTCGTCGAAGAAGAACACCAGCTTCGGCCTGTCAGGGTCGCCGACTTCCGGCAGCACCTCGAACAGTTCCGACATCAGCCACAGCAGGAAGGTGGCGTAGAGCCGTGGGCTCATCATCAGCTTGTCGGCGACGAGCACGCTGATGGCGCCACGGCCGTCCCGCGTAGTGCGCATGATGTCGGAGATCCGCAACGCCGGCTCACCGAAGAAATGGGCCGCCCCCTGCTGCTCCAGGATCAGCAGCGTGCGCTGGATGGCGCCCACGGAAGGTTTGGTCACATTGCCGTAGCGCGAGCCGATCTCGTCGGCACGCTCGGCGACGTTGGCCAGCAGCGCCTGCAAATCCTTCATGTCGAGCAGCAGCAAGCCTTCCTCGTCGGCGATACGGAAGGCAATGTTCATGATGCCTTCCTGCGCCTCGGTCAGGTTCATAAGCCGCGACAACAGCAACGGCCCCATCTCCGAGACGGTGGCGCGGATCGGATGGCCCTGCTCGCCGAACAGGTCCCAGAAGATGACCGGAAATTCCTGGAAATCGTAGGGGTCGAGCTTGACCTGTTCGGCCCGCTTAACCAGGAAATCCTGCGCCGTGCCCATCATGGCGATGCCGGACAGGTCGCCCTTGATGTCGGCGCAGAACACCGGCACGCCGGCATTCGAAAACCCTTCGGCCAGGATCTGCAAGGTGACGGTCTTGCCGGTGCCGGTGGCGCCGGTCACCAGGCCATGGCGATTCCCATACAGCAGCAACAGCTGCTCGGGGCGCTGATAGCTGTCGTCGGGCTTGCGGCTGGCGCCGATGAAAATACTGGTGTCGTCAGCCATATCCAGGGTCTCCGCAAACTGATGTGTTTAAAAAGCCAGCCTTTGCCCGAAGGTATAGTGAGGCTGTTGCGCAGCGACAATGCCAATTGCCCAAAGCGGGGGCCAATTGCCCAAAGCGGGGGCCAATTGCCCAAAGCGGGGGCCAATTGCCCAAAGCGGGGGCCAATCGTCCAAAGCGGGGGCCAATCGTCCAAAGCGCGCCAATCTCGGAAATCGGATTTTGAAGCTTGCGGATTTTGCTGGTGTTTGCCAATCGTTCATGGTTCGTCCACGCAAGCCGCCCTATATCTCGATGATCGAATTTTGACCTTGGAGGCACGTCGCATTGCGATAACCGACTGGGAACCGTAGACTGAACCGCACCGGCTGATGCGGCCGCATAAAACGAGGAAGATCGATGGGCGCCGGAGCCTTGACTAGGGGTGCTGAACCTGTAAGCGCGGAACGCCAGCGTTGGCTGGCCTTGGCGGAAAAGGCGCTGGCTGGTGCATCCTTCGAGGAAAAGCTGGTCTCGCATACCGACGACAACATCCGCGTCGAGCCACTCTACGACCGTGCAACCGGGACTGAGCCGATCGTGCGCGCGAATCCCCGGTCGCCCTGGATCGTCAGCCAGCGCGTCGACGACCCTGATATCGATCGTGCCAAGGCCCAGGTCCTGGACGACATCGCCCAAGGCGCGACGGGATTGTCGCTCGTCTTCGAAGGCGCACCGAACGCATTTGGCTACGGCCTGCCTAGGACAGCACAGGCGCTGGAGACGGTGCTGGAGGGCGTGCCCCTCAACCGGGTCCAGGTCCGCATCGATACCCATCCCTGGAGCCGCCCCATGGCCGATTGGCTGGTGGCGTTCCTGAGCAAGCGCCGCTCCGATCCGGCAAAGCTCAACCTCTCCTTCGGCATCGACCCGGCGGCGATCCTTGCCGGCACCGGCCGGCTGCGCATGTCGATCGAGGCGCTGCAGGAATCGATGCCGCAATCCTTGGCGCATTTCTTCTCGATGGGTGTTCCGGGCGTGCTGTTGGAGGCGGACGGTCGCGTCTTCCACAATGCCGGGGCCACCGAGGCGCAGGAGCTCGGCATCATGCTGGCTTCGGCGGTCTCGTATCTCAGAATGTTCGAGAAGGCGCGGCAGCCGCTCGTCTATGCCGCACCGCACATCGGCTTCGCGCTCAGCGTCGACCAGGATCAGTTCCTGTCGATGGTCAAGGTGCGGGCCCTGCGCAGGTTGTGGGCGCGGGTGCAGGAGGCCTGCTCGATCCCCAACTCGACGGCCAACATCCATGCCGAGACATCATTCCGGATGATGACGACCCTGGACCCGGAAACCAACATTCTGCGCACGACGATCGGCTGCTTCGCCGCGGCTGCGGGGGGAGCCGATTCGATCTCCATCCTGCCGCACACGATCGCGCACGGCCTGCCGGCGGCTTTTGCCCGCCGCGTCGCGCGGAACGCGCAGCTGATCATGGCCAATGAAAGCCATGTCGATCATGTTGCCGATCCTGCCTATGGTTCGGGCGCAGTCGAGGCGCTGACATCTGACCTTTGCGAAGCCGCATGGGCGGAATTGCAGGCGATCGAGGCCGAAGGGGGTGTGCTGTCCAGCCTTCGGGACGGGCATATCCAGGGACGCGTTCGCGCTGCTGCGGCTCAACGCGAAACCGCCTTCAAGGCCGGCGAGCGGGCCATCATCGGCACCACGCTCTATCCCGTGAAAAACGAGCGGCCGGTCGAGACGCTGGACGCCGAGCGGCGGCCTGCCTTCACCGAAGGTGTCGTGCTCTGCGAACCGCTGTTTGCGGCCCGCATCGACCAATCCATCGGGGCCGCTTCTTGATTCCGGATTTCAGTCAGATCGGCTGGGTGCCGCCACGCCGCGCGCCGGTCGAAGTCAAGGGCCAGCGGACGACGCCGGAAGGCCTTGTCGTCAAGCATCTCTACAATCAGGGCGACCTCAAGGGCCTGCCGCATCTCGATACCTATCCAGGCCTGCCGCCCTTCGTGCGCGGCCCCTACCCCACCATGTATGTCCAGCAGCCCTGGACGATCCGGCAATATGCCGGTTTCTCTACAGCCGAAGAGTCCAACGCCTTTTACAGGCGCAATCTTGGCGCCGGCCAGAAAGGCCTGTCGGTCGCCTTCGATCTCGCCACGCATCGCGGCTATGACAGCGACCATCCGCGTGTTGCCGGCGATGTCGGCATGGCGGGCGTCGCCATCGATTCCATCCTCGACATGCGGCAATTGTTCGACGGCATTCCGCTCGGCGAGATGACGGTGTCGATGACGATGAACGGCGCGGTGCTGCCGATCATGGCGCTTTACATCGTCGCGGCGGAAGAACAGGGCGTTGCGCAGAAGGATCTGGCCGGGACGATTCAGAACGACATTCTGAAGGAGTTCATGGTCCGCAACACCTACATCTATCCGCCGAAACCCTCGATGCGGATCGTTTCGGACATCTTCTCCTACACGTCGAAGAACATGCCGAAGTTCAATTCGATATCGATCTCCGGCTATCACATGCAGGAAGCCGGGGCGACCGCCGACCTGGAGCTCGCCTATACGATCGCCGACGGCATCGAATATGCCCGTGCAGGCGTTGCGGCTGGGCTCGATATCGACCGTTTCGCGCCACGCCTGTCGTTCTTCTGGGCGATCGGCATGAACTTCTTCATGGAAGTCGCCAAGCTCAGAGCCGCGCGCCTGCTCTGGGCAACCCTGATGAAGAAGAATTTTGCGCCAAAGGACGAGCGCTCGCTGTCGCTGCGCACCCATTGCCAGACGTCCGGCTGGTCGCTGACGGCGCAAGACCCTTACAACAACATCATCCGCACCATGATCGAGGCGATGGCGGCGACGCAGGGGCACACCCAGTCGCTGCACACCAACTCCTTCGACGAGGCAATGGCGCTGCCGACCGACCATTCGGCCCGCATCGCCCGCAACACGCAGCTCATCCTGCAGAAGGAATCCGGAACCACGCGGATCATCGATCCGTGGGGTGGCTCGGCCTATCTCGAACGGCTGACGCATGATCTGGCGGCGCGCGCGCTTGCCCATATCGAGGAAGTCGAGGCTCTCGGCGGCATGGCGGCTGCGACCGAACAAGGTATTCCGAAGCTGCGCATCGAGGAGGCTGCAGCACGCACGCAGGCACGCATCGATTCCGGCGAGCAGATGCTGGTCGGCGTCAACGTGCATCGCCCCGAGAACGACATCAAGGTCGATGTGCTGAAGATCGACAATGCCGAGGTCAGGGCCCGGCAATTGTCGAAGCTGCAACGGCTGAAAGGCACTCGCGAGGTCGCTGCGGTGGAAAGCGCGCTCGATGCACTGACCCGTGCCGCGCATGGCAATGAAAACCTGCTGGAATTCGCCATCCGCGCCGCACGTGCCAATGCGACAGTCGGCGAAATCTCATTCGCCCTGGAAAGGGCCTTTGGCCGGCATGTCGCGACTGTGCAGACCATTTCCGGCGTCTATCGCAAGGCGCTTGGCGACAATCCAGTGGTCGACGGGCTGCAGGACAAGCTCGACGCCTTCGAGAAGAAAAACGGCAGCAGACCACGCATTCTCGTTGCCAAGATGGGACAGGATGGCCACGACCGTGGGCAAAAGGTGATCGCCACAGCCTTCGCCGATCTCGGCTTCGACGTCACGGTCGGCGCGATGTTCCAGACACCGGAAGAGATCGCGAAACTGGCCGTCCAGCAGGACGTCCATATCATCGGTGCCTCATCGCTGGCGGCGGGACACCTGACGCTGATCCCCGAACTGCGCGACGCGCTGAAAAAGCTCGGCCGAGGCGATATGGTGATCGTTGCCGGAGGCGTAATTCCTCCGCAGGATTACGAAGCGGTGCTGCAGACCGGTGCGGCGGAAATCTTCCCGCCGGGTACTGTCATTCCGGAGGCGGCAGATCGGTTGCTGGACCGGCTGCTGGCGGGCTGAGCGAAACATCGCTGTATTGCTGGAAAACGTTATGTCACAATCCCGGACACAACCGCAGGTGACAGCCGTGAAGACTATCATTCACAAGCTCGACGACGGATCAGGCGCCGTGATCTTGCCACGGGGAATGCTCGACAGCTTGAACCTGCAGGTGGGCGATCAACTCCAGGTCATCGAAATCGATGATGGCGTCATTCTAAGACCGCTGGGGAGTGACGAAGTCGAACGGCAGATGCGCGCCGCTCGTGATGTCATGGACAAGTATGAGGCCGCATTGCAAAGGCTGGCCAAGTAGGCGAAGCCAGTTGGCGTCAGGCGTCCGACAGCTTGACGATTTCCCATTCCTTGCCGTTGACCGTGACGACCTCGCCGACCTTCTTGCCGAACAGGGCCACAGCCATCGGCGAAACGTGCGAAATGCTGCCCTTGGCCGGATCGGCCTCGTCCTCGCCGACGATCTTCCAGTGCACCTTCTTGCCGTCATCGCCTTCCAGCGTGACGCCCATGCCGAAGCGCACCAGATCGCTGCCGGGCTCCGGCACGGAAAGCTCCGCATTTTCGCGCCGGGCCGTCCAGTAGCGCAGGTCGCGCGACACGACCGCGATGCGCTCGCGGTCGGCTTTCCGTTCGGCTTTCGCCAGGATATCGCGCAGATCGGCCAGATTGTCCTCGATCTGCGCGAGGCCGTGCTCGGTCACCAGATTGCGGTGCGTGCTGATCGGCCGCTCGCCGACGCCGGCGATGGCGTTTTCGCTGTCTTCTTCGCGGGTAAAAGCTCTGCTCATTCCCTAAACCTAGGCCTCGAGTGGTTGCTCGACAAGCCATCGTCGACAGTTCGTGAAGGGGAACAGAACGTCTGGCACGATTCCTGCGGTGTCAGGGCTGACACTGCGGTGGCAGTACTGAACGCTGGGAAACTGTGCCGATGTTGAACAGGCGAACACTGCTGACCGGGACCACCGGCTTTGCCGTCATGGGCCTTGCGCTCGGCAAAGCGGCGGCCGCCGGCCTGACCGGCATCGAAAAGGCCTCGATACGCGGCTCGATCAATGCCACCGAACTTGGCGTGCAGCCCGGCACCTTCGACGACCAGAGCAAGGCCTTTGCCAAGCTGCTGCGCGATGCGAACAGCCGGGATATGCCGGTGTTCCTGCCGGCGGGTACCTATGTGGTGTCCAACCTGTCGCTGCCCGGCCGCGTACGGCTTTCCGGCGTGCCCGGTGCGACGCGGATCGTCTATGGCGGCGACGGCCACCTCTTCATGGCCGAACAGGCCGACCATATCGAGTTGAGCGGGCTGGTCTTCGACGGTTCGAACCGCTCGATGGGTGACTATGCGCAAGGGCTGCTCGATCTGCGCCGGGTCGGTCATCTCGTGGTCGACAATTGCCAGATAACCGGCAGCGGCAAGAACGGACTGGCGCTGGAACGTGCGACAGGCCGCATCGAACGCTCTGATATATCGGGGGCCGCCGATGCCGGTATCTATTCAGTCGAAGCCGGCGGCCTGGCGATCACGGGCAACACCGTCTCCGACTGCGCCAATGGCGGCATCCTCGTGCATCGCTGGCAGGCGGCGGAAGACGGCACGATGGTCACCGGCAACCGTGTCGAACGCATCGGCGCGCGCAGCGGCGGGACCGGGCAGAACGGCAATGGCATCAATGCCTTTCGCGCCGGCAATGTTATCATCTCGGGCAATGTCGTTTCGGACTGCGCCTTCTCGGCAATCCGCGCCAACAGTTCCAGCAATCTGCAGATTTCCGGCAATACCTGCTCGCGCTCGGGCGAGACCGCGGTCTATTCCGAATTCTCGTTCGAGGGCGCCGTCATCAGCAACAACATCGTCGATGGCGCGGCCAACGGCATCTCGATCGTCAATTTCAACGAAGGCGGCCGCATGGGTGTCTGCTCCGGCAACATCGTTCGCAATTTGTCGTCCAGTGGCCCCTACACCGCTGATCCGCCCGGCTTCGGCGTCGGCATCGCCGTCGAAGCAGACACCATCGCTTCCAACAACGTCATCGAGAACGCGCCGCTCTACGGCATGTCGATCGGCTGGGGGCCGTATCTGCGCAATGTCGTGGCCACGGGCAACATCATCCGCAAGGCAGGCACGGGCATCGTCGTCAGCGTGGTCGAGGGTGCCGGCACAGCCGTCATTTCCGACAACGTCATCGACGGCGCGTTGAACGGCGCCGTCATCGGCCAGCGCTGGGCTGAGCCGGTGACCGCTGACCTGACGCAGGTGACCAACAGTGGCTTTGCGCATCTGACGGTTGAGCGGAACCGCGTCAGCTGAAGATGGCCTGAACGCTTTTGGCGATCAATGAGGCGACATGGGCGGGCTGTCGGAGATAGAGCGCCAGCATGGCTTCATCCTGCCTGCAGCAGCACGCCAGAGGGAAACATCTCGCTCGACCTCTAATTTACGCGGTCATCAGTTTAAGCGCCTTGAGCAGGCGCACATGCGTGTGGGAATGATGATGCCTGACATGTACGGCCGAATAGATGGGATGTGAGATCTTCGGCGCATCGGCAACGAGTTGTGCCACACCTTCCTGCCGCAATTTTGTCGCCACCGTTTCGGTGACGAAGGCGGTGCCGCCCCGGCTTCGCAGCAGATAGGCAACCGCACCACCATTTCCCGTCGATACGGGGCTGTTTTCCAGTTCCGGCAGCATCTGTTTGTGGGCGCGGTTGAAGAAGGCCGAGTAATTGGCGCGGATGTAGTCCGCCGGCACCACCTCGCCGAAGGCAACGCCGCGCGTCGAAACCATGACGAAATTCTCCTCGGCGATCTGCTCGTAGTGCATGTCCGGAAGATGCTGCGGCGAATAGAGCACCGCCAGATCGAGGCTGCCTGTAGTCAGATCGAGGATCATCTGGTTGGAGTAGTCGATCTCGACATAGATCGCGAGCTTGGGCATCGTCGCCCGCACCCATTCCAGCCACCCTTCCAGCACGCGTTCGTAAAGCTCGAACTGGATACCGATGCGGATCAGGCGGTCGAACTTGCCGACCGACTGGATTTCGCGGCGGGCGTCGAGCCAGCGCAGTTTGACCGCGCGCGCATGCTCCTCGAACCTCAGGCCGGCAACGGTCGGCTCCGTGCCGCTCTTGTTGCGGATGAAGAGCTGCTTTTCCAGCAGCGCCTCGAGCGTGCGGATGCGGCTCGAAACGGTCGACTGGGTGATGCCCAACCGTTCCGCGGTGCGGTTGAAGTTGCGCGTTTCGATCAGGTCCAGGAACGTGTCGAGCAATTCGATCTGCATCTTGGCCACCTACGGAAAACGCCCGCAACGGCTACCGCTTTTTGGCCCGCTTCGACAATGGCTAATCGGATTCTTCGATTAACATCCCATCCCGGGTTGCGTTGCCGGATATCCCCTTCACGCGCAGAATTGCTGCATCTTTCAGACATCGGCTACGGCAGGTCATCCATCCATGTTCATCGTCGACACCGACGTCCACAATTACTGGTCCAGTGCCGAGGTCCTGCTCCCCTATCTCGAACCCTATTGGCGCGACTTCCTGGTTCGTGGCGAAAAGCCAGGTCCCGCGGGAAGCTTTCCGCACGGACACCGCCCATGGCTGCATCCGGAGGGGTTCTCGCGGCATGACATCAGGCCGCAGACCGAGGAGGACAACTATTTGATCATGAAGGAGAAGCACCTCGATCTCTACGACATCGACGTGGCAATCCTCACCGCCGACGAGCCGCTGGAAGCCTCGACGCTGGCCAACTACCACTACGCCAACGCTCTGGTGAAAGCCTACAACGACTACATGATCGACTGGTGGCTGCCCAAGGACAGGCGCTTCAAGGGATCGATCATCATCTCGCCGACCGATCCCCATGGCGCCGCCGCCGAAATCCGCCGGCTTGGCGGCCACAAGGACATCGTCCAGGTGCTGGCCAGCCACGGCTCGCAACGTCCTTACGGCGACCCGTTCTATCATCCGATCTTCGAGGCCTGCGCCGAAGTCGGGTTGCCCTTCGCCATCCATTTCGGGGGCCAGGGCGGCGTCAACCACAATGCCATCGCTAGCGGCCCGACGACCTATTATTGGGAAACACATGCGCTGCTCAGCCAGCCGGCGATGACCCATGTCGTCAGCATGATTTCCAACGGCGTGTTCGAAAAATATCCCGACCTCTACTTCGTCGTCATCGAATGCGGCGTGTCCTGGGTGCCCTCGCTGATGTGGCGCCTCGACGCCAACTTCAAGGCGCTGCGCAAGGAGACGCCGTGGCTGAAGATGCTGCCGTCGGACTATTGCCGGCGCAACATTCGCTTCAGCACCCAGCCGCTTGAGCAGCCACAAAATGTGAAGCATCTCTGGGAGACGCTCGAGCACATGGATGGCCAGAACACGCTGCTTTTCGCGTCCGACTATCCGCACTGGGATTTCGACGCGCCGACCAACATCCACATCCCGCCGGCCTGGCGCGACAAGGTGATGGGGCTGAATGCGCTGGAGGTCTACAAGCGCATCGAAGCTCCTGCCGCCAGCGCGAGGGTTGCGTGATGACGGCCAATGCAGCAGCCGTGCCAGTCCGAGGCCGCACCTTTGCCTGCAAGGTCAACGAGGTCGCGATCGGGCAACCCAGGATCGTCGCCTTCGGCCGCATCGGCATCGGTATATTCCAGCTCGACGATGGCTATGCCGCCTTGCTCAACATCTGCCCGCACCGGGCAGGCCGGCTTTGCGAAGGGCCGGTTTGTGGAACCACCAGGCCGACCGACAGGGCGGAATTCGTCTATGAGCGCGCAGGCGAAATCGTCCGCTGTGCCTGGCACGGCTGGGAATTCGAGATCAGGTCGGGAAAATGCCTCGTCGATGACAGGCTGAAGGCTCGGACATTTCCGGTCGAGGTCGTGGGCGACGACCTCTATCTTGAGCTCGGCCGCTAGGTTTCTGGTTGCGGAAGGTGACGACGATGGAAGCGGTAAAGTTCACCCAGATGAAGGATGGCGACCGCGAGGATTATGCCTTCCTGACCGCGCATGAAATCGAATATGCCGCAGGCACGGCCGATCGGCTACTGGCGGCCATGGTCGAACTCGACAAATCGCTGTCAGGCTACAAGGTGACGCGGCTCGGTCATTCGTTGCAGGCCGCCACGCGGGCCTGGAATGCTGGCGCCGACGTAGACTGGGTGGTGTCGGCGCTAATGCACGATATCGGCGATATCTACGCGCCCTATAACCACGACGAATACGCCGCCGCCATCATACGACCGTTCGTGCGCGAGCAATGCGCCTGGGTGGTCGAGAAGCATGGCGATTTCCAGCTTGTCTATTATGGCGAGCATGTCGGGGCCAATCCGCACAAGCGCGACGCGTTCCGGGAAAGCGCCTATTTCGACGACTGCACCGAGTTCTGCGAAAAATGGGACCAGTCGAGCTTTGACCCGGACTATTCGACCCGGCCGCTGGAATTCTTCGCGCCGATGGTGAGGGAAGTCTTCGCCCGCAAGAGCTATGACCCAGCTGTCGTCAGAGCCAACCAACGAGAAGCCATGTCGAACCCTGCTGTCGCCGCGGCACGCGCGGCGATCTAGACGGTGCTCTTCAGCCGAGGGCTGAGGTCGGCCGCAATGCACCGACCTCGGCGCCGATCCGACTCTGGATCGGCGCGTTTGCCATTTCGAGTAGCTTCGCCGCCAAGGCCTCGTCGGCACGCAACAGCCCGGAAAGGACGGCGGCTGCAATGGCCTCGCCAGCGCGCCCGGCGCCATCATCGCATTTGATCGCGATGCCGAGGCCAAGTTCCGGGATTGCGGCGCAGTGGACGCCTTCGGCGCCGCCTTTCGCAAAAATCCGGCCCGGTGCCGCTTCCATCAAGGCGACATCGGCGCGACCCGTGCCAGCAACGAAGAATGGTTCTGCCATGCAGGCCGAAAGCAGTCGCTTGGCGGCCTTTGCGCGCTCGGGGCCAAAACCTGATGTCGTGGCCATGCGCGCAAAGCCGAGCGCGAAACTTTTCAGCGGCACCGCATAGGTCGGGATCGAGCAGCCATCGGTCGCCCGCTCATCCGCGCTGTGGACGGCGCCGGTGACCGATTGCATGGCGTCGCGCACCATCTCCTGCAGACCGTGCCTGGCCTTCACGTAGCCCCCGTGTGCAATGCCGGAATGGACGCAGGTGCAGAGGAAGCCGGAATGCTTGCCGGAGCAATTGTTGTGCAACGCGTTCGGCAAGCCGCCGGCACGGGCCAGCGCAATCTCTGCCTCATGATTCGAAGGCCAATGCGTGCCGCATTCGAGTGCGCGCTCATCGAGCCCAGCCTTGGCCAGCATGGACCGCGCCAGTTCGACATGCGCCGGCTCGCCCGAATGGGATGCGCAGGCGAGCGCCAGCTCGCGGCTGCCGAAGCCATAGGCATCGGCAGCACCCGTTTCGACCAGCGGTAAGGCCTGGATCGCCTTGACAGCCGAGCGCGGAAAGACAGGCTTCGAGGTATCGCCGATCTCCAGGACCGGCTTGCCGTCGGCGTCGAAGACCGCGACGGCACCGCGATGCACGCTCTCGACGATCGCGCCGCGCAGAACTTCGATCAGAACCGGATTTGTCATGTCACCTCCCGCAAAATGCAGGGGCGGTTTACCTGATCCGGTCGAGAATGGAAACGTAGTTGGCGACGGCCGCTCCACCCATGTTGAAGATGCCGCCAAGCTTTGCGCCCGGCACCTGGATGCCGCCGGCTTCGCCGACGAGTTGCATGGCGGTCAAGACATGCATGGAGACACCGGTGGCCCCGATCGGATGGCCCTTGGCCTTCAAGCCGCCTGAAGGATTGACCGGCAGGCGGCCGTCCTTCGCCGTCGTGCCGTCCAGCGCCAGTCTGGCGCCCTCACCCGGCCTGGCCAGGCCCATCGCCTCATATTCGATCAGTTCGGCGATGGTGAAACAGTCATGCGTTTCGACAAAGGAGAGATCGTCGAGTGTCACGCCAGCGTTCTTCAGCGCCTTGCCCCAAGCCTGCTCGCAGCCTTCGAAGGCCAGGATGTCGCGCTTCGACATCGGCAGGAAATCCTGCACATGTTCGTTGGCACGGAAGGCAACGGCACGGCGCATCTTCAGCGCGGTCGCCGTGTCGGCAAGGATAAGGGCGGCAGCGCCGTCGGAGACCAGCGAGCAGTCGGTGCGCTTCAGCGGGCCGGCGACGAAGGGGTTCTTTTCGCTCTCCTGCCGGCAGAATTCGTAGCCGAAATCCTTGCGCATCTGCGCATAGGGATTGTCGACGCCGTTCTTGTGGTTCTTGGCGGCGATCATGGCGAGCGCGTCCGACTGGTCGCCATAGCGCTGGAAATAGGCCTGCGCGATCTTGCCGAAGACGCCGGCGAAGCCCGCCGGTGTCTCGCCATCTTCCGGCAGATAGGATGCTTTCAAGAGGTTCTTGCCGATCTCCGGTCCAGGCGTCGTCGTCATCTGTTCGGC
This sequence comes from Mesorhizobium loti CJ3sym, assembly GCF_000472785.1. Taxonomy (GTDB): domain Bacteria; phylum Pseudomonadota; class Alphaproteobacteria; order Rhizobiales; family Rhizobiaceae; genus Mesorhizobium; species Mesorhizobium loti_E. The sequence continues at coordinate 82,242 of NZ_AXAL01000015.1, read as the reverse complement.
GCCGACCACCAGCACGATGCGGGCCGCGTTGGCGTCGATGGCGCGGATGCCTTGCCGGACCGCCGCCGATCCCGTGGCGCAAGCATTCTCTACACGCGTCGCCGGCTTGAAGCGCAGCCTGTCGTCGGCCTGCAGCACCAGGCTGGCGGTGAAATCCTGCGCCGAAAAGCCGGCGTTGAAATGGCCGAGCACGATCTCGTCGACCTCGTCCGGACCGATCCCGGCATGGTCGAGCGCGTCCGTCGCGACCTTGACGATCAAGCTTTCGAGCGTCTCACCTTCAAGCTTGCCAAAGCGCGAATGCGCCCAGCCAACGATGCATGCGGTCATGGCGGTCTCCATCCTTGGCGCCAGCCTATGACATGGCGCAGTTCGCTGGTATTGTTCAAATATAAACAATCGCCCTCGCCTCGGAAAGGGCCGAAACAAGACAATCGCTTGGTACAGGCTGTCCCAGTGTCGAATTTTTTGTTGATTGACCCGTCAATAAAAAATAATCTCCGCGCAAAAATCGGGAACAACATGCCGAAAGTTGGAATGGAGCCACTGCGCCGCAAGGCGCTGATCGACGCGACGATCTCAGCGATCGGCGAGCGCGGTTCGCTTGACGTGACCATGTCCGAGATCGCCGGGCGCGCTGGTGTGTCTTCGGCGCTTGCCCATCACTATTTCGGCGCCAAGGACGAGCTGCTGCTGGCAACGATGCGGCACATCCTTGCCGAGTTGACCATCGACATGCGCCGCGCCCTGCAATCCGCCACTTCCCCGCGCGAGCGCGTCTCGGCGGTGGTGGCCGTCAACTTCTCCGACATCCAGTTCCAGCCGGAAACCATCGCCGCCTGGCTCGCCTTCTATGTCGAGGCGCAGAAATCGTCAGCGCTTCGCCGGTTGCTCAGGGTCTATGCGCGACGGCTGCATTCGAACCTGATGAGCGGGCTGACCGGCATCCTGCCCAGGGCTGAGGCCGACCGGGCCGCCGAAGCGACGGCGGCGATGATCGACGGGCTCTATATCAGGCGGGCGCTCAAGGACGGCGTGCCTGACGCCGCGACCGCGATTGCGCTGGTCGAGGACTATCTTGAAACCAAACTCGGCGAGCGGCGCAAACAGTGACCACGAAGCGACCCAATTTCCTGATCGTCATGGTCGATCAGCTCAACGGGACTTTTTTCCCAGATGGGCCGGCCGCGTTTCTGCACGCGCCGCATCTGAAGGCGCTGGCCGCACGATCGGCACGCTTTGCCAACAACTACACGGCCTCGCCGCTCTGCGCGCCGGGCCGCGCCTCGTTCATGAGCGGCCAGTTACCGTCGCGCACCGAGGTATATGACAACGCCGCCGAATTCGCCTCGTCGATCCCAACCTTTGCCCATCATCTGCGCGCCGACGGCTACCACACCGTGCTCTCGGGCAAGATGCATTTTGTGGGGCCCGACCAGTTGCATGGCTTCGAGGAGCGGCTGACCACCGACATCTATCCGGCCGATTTCGGCTGGACGCCGGACTACCGCAAGCCCGGCGAGCGCATCGACTGGTGGTATCACAATCTGGGCTCGGTGACCGGCGCCGGCGTCGCCGAGATCTCAAACCAGATGGAGTATGACGACGAGGTCGCCTTCCATGCGGTGCAGAAGCTCTACGATTTCTCCCGCGTCTCCGACAATGCCGCGCACCGACCCTGGTGCCTGACGGTCTCCTTCACCCATCCGCACGACCCCTATGTGGCGCGGCGGCAATATTGGGACCTCTACGAGGATTGCCCGGCGCTCGAGCCTGAGATTGGCTTCATTCCCTATGACAGCCAAGATCCGCATTCACAGCGGCTCTACAAGGCTTCCGATTATGACAGCTTCGACATCACGGCCGAGCAGGTCCGCCGCTCGCGGCGCGGCTATTTCGCCAACATCTCCTATCTCGACGACAAGGTCGGCGAGCTGCTGTCGGTGGTAGAGCGCACGCGCATGCTTGACGACACGATCATCCTGTTCTGCTCGGATCACGGCGACATGCTCGGCGAGCGCGGCCTGTGGTTCAAGATGTGCTTCTTCGAGGGCTCGGCGCGGGTGCCGCTGATGATTGCCGGCAAGGGCATACCGGCCGGACTGATCGAGGCGCCGGTCTCCAATCTCGACGTGACGCCGACGCTGTGCGATCTCGCCGGCATCGATATGAGCGCGATCGCGCCATGGACCGACGGCCAGTCGCTGCTGCCACTGCTGAATGGCAAGCCACGTACAGCACCGGTGCTGATGGAGTATGTCGCCGAAGGCTCCAATGCGCCGTTGGTGGCGATCCGCGACGGCCGCTACAAGTTCGTCCATTGCGAGATCGATCCGTCACAACTCTATGATATCGAGGCCGATCCGCATGAGTTGAACAATCTCGCCGCCGATCCGGCGCACGCCGGTCTGGTGGCGGCCTTCATGGAAAAGGTCCGCGCGCGCTGGGACATGGCGGCTTTCGACGCCGCCGTGCGGGTCAGCCAGGCGCGGCGCTGGGTGGTCTATCCAGCGCTGCGCAACGGCACGCACTACCCCTGGGAATTCCAGCCGCTGCAGAAGGCTTCGGAACGTTACATGCGCAACCATATGGATTTGAACGTGCTCGAAGAGCAGAAACGGTTCCCGCGAGGCGAATGATGGCAGACCTTCTCGTTCCCTCCCTAGACCACCTCCAACAGGCATATGCCGTCACCTCCAGGGCAACGCAGATCACGCCGCTGCTGGAATCGGCGGCACTTGCTCGCGAGACCGGCGCGGCCCGCGTCTTCATCAAGCCAGAATCGCTGCAATGGGCGGGATCTTTCAAGGTGCGCGGCGCCTATTGGCGTTTGAAGCAGCTTTCGGCCAATGAGGCGAAAAAGGGCGTCGTCGCCTATTCCTCCGGCAATTTCGCGCAAGGGCTGGCCGCCGCCGGCCAGGCGCTCGGCATTCCGGTCACCATCGTCATGCCGATCGACGCGCCGGCGGCCAAGCGCGATGCCACGGCAGGCTATGGCGCCCGTGTCGTGCTGACCGACCACGGCGATCGCGCGCGTGAGGAAGTCGCCGCCGCCAAGGCGCGTGAGATCGCCGAGACCGAAGGGCTGGCCCTGCTGCATCCCTTCGACGACCCGGAGATCGTCGCCGGCCAGGCAGGCGCCGGGCTCGAAGCGCTCGACCAGCTTGCCGCCAAGGATGCCAGCGCCGACCTGTTGTTCTGTTCGGTCGGCGGTGGCGGGTTGATCGGTGGCGTTTCGCTCGCCTTCCACTATCTGTCGCCGGCAACCGAGATCATCGGCGTCGAGCCGGAAGGTTTCAATGGCATGGGCTCGTCACTGGCGCATGGCGCCATCGAGACCATGCCGATCGGTCCGAAGTCGATCTGCGACGGGCTGATGTCGCGACGGCCGGGCGACGCTCCATTCGCGGCGGTCAAGACCGCTGGCGTTCGCGGCATCACCGTCGACGACCAGTCGGTGCGGCGGGCAATGAAGATCGCCTTCGAGCGCATGAAGCTGGTGCTGGAGCCGTCTGGGGCGGCGTCGCTGGCGGCGCTGCTCGGCGGCAAGGTGGATGTGAAGGACAAGACCGTCCTTGTTGTGGCAACCGGCGGCAACGTCTCGCTCGCCGATTTTATGGCGCATATGAACCATGCTTGAAGCGGATTTCGTCATTATCGGCTCCGGCTCGGCCGGCTCGGCCATGGCCTATCGTCTGTCGGAGGACGGCAAGCATTCGGTCATCGTCATCGAATTCGGCGGCACCGATATGGGACCGTTGATCCAGATGCCGTCGGCACTGTCGATCCCGCTCAATATGAGCCTCTACGACTGGGGCTTTGCCAGCGAGCCGGAGCCGCATCTCGGCGGCCGTGTGCTGGCTACGCCGCGCGGCAAGGTGATTGGCGGCTCGTCCTCAATCAACGGCATGGTCTATGTGCGCGGCCATGCCCGTGATTTCGACCATTGGGCCGAAGAAGGCGCAGCAGGCTGGGGCTTTGCCGACGTGCTCCCCTATTTCAAGCGCATGGAAGACAATGACGGCGGCGAGGACGGCTGGCGCGGGCACGGCGGCCCGCTGCATGTGCAACGCGGCTCGCGTAAGAATCCGCTCTACGGCGCGTTCGTCGAGGCAGGCCGCCAGGCCGGGTTCGAACTGACCGACGATTACAATGGCTCCAAGCAGGAAGGCTTTGGGCCGATGGAGCAGACCATCCGTGGCGGCCGCCGCTGGTCGGCGGCATCGGCCTATCTGAAGCCGGCTCTCAAACGTGGGAATGTTAGCCTGCTCAAGGGCTTCGCCCGCCGGGTGGTCATCGAGAATCAACGCGCTGTTGGCGTCGAGATCGAAGCTCACAAACAGATTCAAGTCGTTAAGGCACGACGTGAGGTGATCATCGCCGCATCGTCGATCAATTCGCCCAAGATCCTGATGCTGTCGGGCATCGGACCGGCCGAGCATTTGCGCGAAAACGGCATTGCCGTCGTTGCCGATAGGCCCGGCGTCGGCCGCAACCTGCAGGACCATATGGAGCTTTATATCCAGCAGGAATCGACCAAGCCGATCACGCTGAATTCGGTGCTGAATCCATTCTCGAAAGCGTTGATCGGGGCGCAGTGGCTGTTCTTCAAGACCGGGCTCGGCGCCACCAACCATTTCGAGGCGGCCGCTTTCGTGCGCTCGCGCGACGGCGTCGACTATCCAGACATCCAGTACCACTTCATCCCGGCGGCGGTCCGCTATGACGGCAAGGCGGCGGCGAAGTCGCATGGCTTCCAGGCGCATGTCGGACCGATGCGCTCGAAGTCGCGCGGCTCGGTGACGTTGCGCTCGCCCGACCCAAAGGCGACACCGGTGATCCGCTTCAACTACATGTCACATCCGGACGACTGGACAGAGTTCCGCCACTGCATCCGGCTGACCCGCGAGATTTTCGGCCAGTCGGCCTTCGACGCCTATCGCGGCAAGGAGATTTCGCCGGGCAGCCATGTTCAGTCGGACGACGATCTCGATGTCTTCATTCGCGACCATGCCGAGAGTGCCTACCATCCCTGCGGCACCTGCAAGATGGGTCGCGCCGACGATGCGATGAGTGTCGTCGATCCGGAATGCCGGGTCATCGGTGTCGACGGATTGCGGGTCGCGGACTCTTCGATCTTCCCGCGTGTCACCAACGGCAACCTCAACGCGCCGTCGATCATGACCGGCGAGAAGGCGTCCGACCACATCCTTGGCCGCACGCCGCTGGCGCCGTCGAACCAGGAACCATGGATCAATCCGCGCTGGCAGCTATCCGACAGATAGGCCATGATCGTGAGACTGCACGATCCGCATGCCGCGAAAGACAATTTGGAGACTTCCCCATGCGCGCCCAGCCAACGGCATCGCACTATGTCAACGGACGCTACATAGAGGATGAAGGCGGCGCGCCGCTGCCGGTGATCTATCCGGCAACTGGCGAGGTCATCGCCACCCTGCATTCGGCGACGCCGAATGTGCTGGAACTCGCCGTCGAGGCCGCACGAGCCGCGCAACCGGCCTGGGCGCGGCTGAAGCCGGTCGAGCGCGGGCGCATCCTGCGCCGCGCCGCCGACATTCTTCGCGCCCGCAATGCCGATCTCGCCCGCATCGAGACGCTCGACACCGGCAAGGCGATCCAGGAGACGCTGGTCGCGGACGCGCCCTCGGCCGCCGACTGCCTTGAATATTTCGGCGGCGCGGTCGCCGCCTACAATAGTGAATCCGTCGACCTAGGCGGACCTTTCGCTTACACGCGGCGTGAGGCGCTGGGGGTCTGCGTAGGCATCGGCGCCTGGAATTATCCGATCCAGATCGCCGGCTGGAAATCAGCACCGGCGCTCGCCATGGGCAATGCCATGGTGTTCAAACCGTCGGAAAACACCCCGCTATCAGCGCTGGCCCTGGCCGAGATCTACAGCGAGGCCGGTCTGCCGGACGGGCTGTTCAACGTCGTGCAGGGTTATGGCGATGTCGGCGCAGGCCTCGTCGGCCATGATGTCGTTGCCAAGGTTTCGGTGACCGGCTCGGTCCCTACCGGCCGCAAGGTTTTATCGCTTGCCGGCTCGAAGATGAAACATGCGACGATGGAACTCGGCGGCAAGTCGCCGTTGATCGTCTTCGACGACGCCGACATCGAAAACGCCATCGGCGGCGCCATGCTCGGCAATTTCTACTCCACCGGCCAGATCTGCTCCAACGGCACGCGCGTCTTCGTGCAGAGCGGCATTCACGATCGTTTCGTCGATCGCCTGATCGAGCGGACGAAAAAGATCCGCATCGGCGATCCGCTCGACCCCGAGACCCAGATGGGGCCGCTGGTGTCGAAAGCACAGCATGAGAAGGTGGTTGGCTATATCGCGATAGGCAAGCAGGATGGCGCTGTTCTCGCCTGCGGCGGCAACGTGCCCTCGCTACAGGGTTTCGACGGCGGCTTCTTCGTCGAGCCGACGATCTTCACCGGTGTCTCCGACACGATGCGGATCGCCCGCGAGGAGATTTTCGGGCCGGTCATGAGCGTGCTGAAATTCGATGGCGAGGACGAGGTGATTGACCGCGCCAACGACACCGAATTCGGCCTTGCCGCCGGCGTCTTCACCCGCGACCTGCCGCGTGCCCATCGTGTCATCGCCGAATTGCAGGCCGGCACCTGCTGGATCAATGCCTACAATCTGACTCCGGTTGAAATCCCGTTCGGCGGCTTCAAACAGTCCGGCATCGGCCGCGAGAACTCGCTGGCGGCGCTGGCGCTCTATTCGCAGCTGAAGTCGATCTATGTCGAGACGGGGGATGTGGCGTCGCCTTATTGAGGCCGTCGCGAAGCACCCCCCCTCTGCCCTGCCGGGCATCTCCCCCTCAAGGGGGGAGATCACGCACTTAAACGCTTTCGCTAATTTTCGACGTTGCAAGAGAAGGGCCGACGCCAAAGTAGCCCATCTCCCCACTTGAGGGGGAGATGGCCGGCAGGCCAGAGGGGGTGCTGTCGCGCCGACTCCTCAAGAGGCCTCACCCCTCCCCGGCCGTCCCATCGAGATACTGCGTCAGCGCGCAGACCAGATGATAGAAGATGCTGGCCGGCACGTCCGATGCCCGCGAGCGGCCGCGTTCGTCGATGCGGTCGATCCACAGGCCGAGCGGCGCCGGGTCGATGTGCCAGCGGAACAGCCGGCCGACACGCTCCTCGATCTCCGGTTTAAGATCCGGTCCGCCAACGCCGTTCAGCGCAATCGCGGCCTTGACCGCCTCGGCCTGAGGCCAGCTGCGCGAGATCAGGTCAAGCGGCAGCCCTTGCCGGGAGACCGCGCCATAGGCGAGGCCGGTGGCGCGGTTTAGACCATTGGCGATGGCCGAGGCATAGAGTTTCCTGGCGAAGCCGTTCAACTCAGCCTGGCCGCTGCGTCCGGCGAAATCGACCAGCAGCGACGCCCATTCGAAGTGATGGCCGGGCTCGGTCCAGGCGCCCTTCTCGCCGGCTGACGGCGTCCACTCGGCATCGAAATATTCGCCCAGCGTCCAGCTTTCCCGGTCAAAGAAATGGCTGCGGAAGAGATCGATGATGCGCGCCGCGCGGCGCAGATGGGTCCGCTCGCCGGTTGCCTGGTGCCAGGCCAGGAAGGCTTCGAGCAAATGCATGTGCGGGTTGGAGCGCCGCTCGCCCTCGCCGTCCGATGTTTCGAGGAAGCCAGTCATGCGACGATCCTCGAGATGGGCATCGAGAAAGGCGAAGGTTTCCTTGCCGAGCCGCAAGGCATCGGGATTGCCCGACATATGCGCATGCGCCAGCGCCAGCAGCACGCAGGAATGATCGTAGGCGTCTTCGGTGGCGTCGGCGACGGAGCCGTCGACATGCAGGGTGCGAGCCCAGCCGCCTCTGTCGGTGCGGCCATTTCTGACCATGAACTCGATACCGTGGCTGATCAGCCGGTCGGCCGGACCATCCCAGCCGCGCGCGCTGGCGACCGCGAAGGCGTAGACCTGCCTTGCCATTGTGCGCATTCGCTTGGGTTTCATCAGCGGCGTGCCGTCGAAGCCCAGCGCCTCGTGGAAGCCGCCATGGCGCTCGTCGACGCCCGATGTCGACCACAGCGGCAAGGTTTCCTGGAACAGCCAGTGATGGACGCGTCGCCGCCAGGCACCGGTTTCAATGACACGGTCATGCGCCGGTGTGAACCTGGTTTCCAGCCGGCCGGATTTTTCGAGCTGCTCGACGATCTTCTTGACGTGCTGGCTGTGGCTGACCGGCGCGACGAAAGTGGCGTCGGCGGTCGAAACGATGGCGACATCCTTCATGCCGATTGCCGACAGCAGGCGGCCGTCGCTACGGATGTAGGAGTTCTCGCAATCGATGGCGACGATATCGCCGATGAGGACATTGCCCTGGTCGTCGGCGGGGCCGACATCTAGCAGCGATTGCCAGGAGCCGAGATCGTTCCAGCGGAAGCCGGCCGGCACCATGGCAATGCCTTGCGCCCGTTCCATGATGGCGTAGTCGATAGAATTTGATGGGATGGCGGCATAGAGTTCCAGCGGCATATAGAGGCCAGACAAAACCGATGTCGCCGCCTTGTAGGCGGCCTCGGTGGCCTGCCAGATGTCGGGCTGGAACGTCGCGAAGGCGTCGCGCATGGCTCCGGCGCGAAACAGGAAGATGCCGGTGTTCCAGTAGAAGTTGTCCGCCTCGAGATAGCTCTGCGCGGTGCCGAGGTCCGGCTTTTCGACGAAGCGCGTGACGTCGAAGATGCCGGCATGCGCGCCTACCACCTCGATATAGCCATAGCCGGTCTCGGGCTGCGTCGGCTTGACGCCGAACACCACAAGCCGGCCGGCACGCGCCGCCTCGACGCCTGCCTCGACGCTTAGCCAGAATTGCGCCGCGGTTGATATTTCGTGGTCCGAAGGCACCACCAGCACCAGGCTGTCGCCGAATTCGGACAAGGTTCGCAGCGTCGCCAGCGCCACCGCCGCGGCGGTGTTGCGCCCCGTGGGCTCGAACAATGGGCCGCCGCCGGCGAGATCGAGGCCGGCAAGGTCGGCATGGACGCGCTCGGCATGGCGCTCCGATGCGATCAGGAAAACTGGTGTCTCGCCAGCCGGCCGCGCCGTCAGCCGGCGCAAGGTCTTGGCCAGCATCGAACCATCGCCCGAAAAATCGTGAAACTGCTTGGGATTGTCCTCGCGAGACAGCGGCCATAGCCGCGAGCCGACGCCGCCGCTCATGACGAAACCGACGATGCGCTGGCTCATGGAAGTCTCGTCAAAAGTCTGGCCCCAGTCTGCCCCGATCTATCAACTCGGCGCTTAAGCTCACCTTTATCCGACTGCTAAATCCCAAGCCATCCGGAGAAGCTTCGGGAAAGCAAACAAATGCGACAGAAGTGCTGCCATTGCCGCTTGCAGGAATGAAGTGTGGCGGCTATAAGCCCGCGTCTGGTCACGGAGTGTAGCGCAGCCTGGTAGCGCACCTCGTTCGGGACGAGGGGGTCGCAGGTTCAAATCCTGCCACTCCGACCAGTGTTTCCAAGGCTTTCGTTGCCTTCCCGAAATTCCACGGCAACGAATACGGCAATGATTGAAGATCACTGGCGTAGCCTGCCCGCTCGACCGCTTGTGAAAGCATCGCCGACGTCGCTTTGATGGTCCGGATGGTGATGGCCGTATGTCTTTTCGAGCGTCTCTTTGGTCATGCCAAGATAACCGGCCGCTTGCCACATATCGACGCCTGCCTGCATCAGCCACGTGGTTGCTGTATGCCGCATCGTGTGTCGGACAATGCCTTGGCCTTCGTCGCCAAGTACGTCGTCCACCAGGTTGCGGAAGGCTCGCTTGGGGTCTGCAGGTCGTCCATGATACTCAACCACGTACTTGGCGCCGAGCCGATGCCAACGACGCAAGTGGGCTAGCAATCGGCCAGGCAGGCGTACAGGTGGTGCTTGTTTGTTTGCAGCAACGTTCTCGCCTTCCGCGGCACGATAATAGACGCCAGCCTCTAGGTCGACGTATGGCCTTCCTGGCTGGCGTGTAAATGAAGCCTGCCAGACCCGCGCCGATCGGCTGCCCGTGTACAGCGATGTGATTAGAAATCTAGCTACGTGCAGTGTGGCCTTCTTAGCGGTCGGCACACCACGCTGGACCTCGCGTTTGCGATAAGCAGCCCATATCAGTTTGGCCACATGATCGCGGTTTAGGTGATTGATGCGGCCCTTCGGCTTAGGCGGCAGAGTCACAGTCACCGCATGCCGAGTCACCTTGTCTGCAATCGCCATGCGACAAGCGGCCCGAAGATCCTCCAATTCACGCCGAGCCATCGTCTGCGACGAACGTTGCTTTGCGTAAGCCGCGCATGTGCTGGTGGTGATGTCGTCGAGGGTCTTGTCGCCCCAATAGGCGTCCAACGCGAGTGCACGCGCTGCCAGTTCTTTGGGCCGACGTGCGCCGTCTTCCTTCACGAGGAGATAGTGCGCAATCACCTCCGCCACCGATACTTCGGAAGCGGCCCTATGTTTCTCAGTTGGCTTTTCTAAGAAGCGTTTGGCGATGTGCTGTGCGAGCGCTTGCTCAGCCTGTTCGCGATCATGGAGACCGCAGCCCGTGCTGAACTGTTTTCCATCGAGGATGATCCAGACAGCCTCCCTGTCGGTGCTGGCAGGCCGGAGCCAGAGCCGCGCTGGTTTGCGGGAACGAGACATTTTTGCTTCATCTCCTCGATTGCAGAGAGCGTGGTGAAATCCTTGTTGGCGATGCGCATTATGGTCAATCGCCCACGCTCGGCTTCGCGGCGCAGCCCACTGACGGTCATCCCGCCGTGAGGGAAGGCCAATGGTATAGCGTCAGCAAGCCGCATCGGAGCCTGGTTATCGTTGTCTGCCTTCACACTTCCCCCCTCCAATAGGTGCGCCGTCCGACACCACGACCATGGGTTACATGGTGACGTAAGGCCGGACGGTTGCCGCCGCGCCAGGCGGCACTTCATTCAGTGGATTCGATACGGATATCGTCAAGCACCCGCCTGCCGTTGGCGCGGCGGGTGGGCCTTGTCTTTGCGAGGGCCGGAACACAGGGTCAGGCTGGCCCGTCGACCATCCAAAGACCTTTAAGTATGCAGATGTCCCAGGCGGCATCATCTATCGGCTTTAGGTAGTCGCCAAGGATGAGCCTGTCGCGCTGCGCATCTACGTGTGCGAACGATCGCACGCCGTACACCTCTATAGTCGGCCCGCGCTTGGGCCTTCCTCGTTGTCGATCGACAACCAGTGACGGCATCGGATGGTCCACGTGCGTGATCATGGCGCCGATCTTGAACTTCCATTGTTCGCTGTCGTTAAGCATGCTGGCGTCTCCTCGTTGAAAAAAATTCAAGCAAGAATATAATAATACCAACTGAAGTTGGAATCAAGTGACACTTGTAAAAAATTCAAGAGCGCTATAAACGAGGTTATGATAACGCCCAAACAGATCAGGGCCGCCCGTGCGCTTGTTGGGTGGCAGCAGACAGACCTGGCGCAAGCCGCTGGAATGTCGCTCACAGGCTTAAGCAATATTGAGAAGGGTTATGCGGACCCTAAGGCATCCACCCTGGTCGCCATAGAGAGTGCGCTACGCGCCGCTGGTGTTGAGTTCGTGGACGATAACGAACGCATTGGCGTTACCGTAAAGCGCGGTTAGCAGGCCAAACAGCTTACGAGGGTTTCTTATTCATTACGCGGCGCGTCAACAGGAGAACGCGAGTGAACAAATTGCTTGTGGCCCGCGCTACTCGGGGAAGCGCGGGCCGACCAAGTGCCCACTCGGTCGCGGCCGGAGCGGGAAGCAACTGCCGCAAATCAAAAACCATTAGCGCTGGCTAAAGTTCCAAGACGAGAAGCCACCGGCGCCGGGCTTTGGTATGAAATGTACAATTGATTCCGCTTGAAAGACCGCTCTCGACGACTTTATAAAAATCGCCTGGTTACCATTTGCTACAAGGCAACGGCGATGGATAGCGAGACGAACGGCAAGGTCCACCCTTGCGTTGAAGTGGTCGAAGCATGCGGCGAATGGCACGTCCGAGTGGTTGAGGACGGCAAGGCAACCACCCTTACCTACGAACTGGAATCCTATGCCCTAGCCTTCGCGGAAGGCCAGCGGATACGCTTAGGGCTGGATGAGTTCGTGCGGCTCTAATGTCCGGGGTTCAACAATTTGGCCTCTCGCACTAGCGATGACCAGTTGAGCCCCAGTAAGGCGATAAGCTCGATAGCTTGTGGTGCGGTGATGCCAGTTTCAACGACCAGACGACGCACCACAAAGCCGTTATCCGGGCGCGGCTTGTTTGCCTACATCTTCAATCATCATGGCGCGCATACCCTTCCAACTGACCTAACGGCAGGTGACAGGAAATGGTTCCGTTGACAAAAAGCCCCTAGCGCTGGGGGGGCGCCGGGGGCTTTAGCCATGTACGAGCTACTAGGCATGTCCGTATGTAAGCCCGCGCTAATATCGTCAACAAACGGTAAATGGCGCTACGCAGTCTGATCGGTGAAAGAAAAGCCGGGCCACCTTTCGGCGATCATTGGCTCGACCTGACCGGCTACCTTGCCACGAAGAGATTGCTCGCAATGCATTTATGGACCGGGCAATAATCTGTGTCGGTCGTCGGCACCCCTGCGCCGGAAGCCACCTCACCGGGACCGCATTGTTTCTGACCGCTGACATAGAGGTCGTAGCGCGTCAGGCTGAGGTTGAATATGGAGCGGTAGCGAATGACGGTGGTGCCGTCCTGCTTCAGTAGTGCCTGAACTTCGGCGCAACTCCGGCCGGCGATATCCCTGCGCTCTTGCGCTTGAGCCTGCACCACGAGGAAGAGTAACGGAATTGCAATCGCGATCGGTTTCATGGCGCCCACCAGCGTTTTCGCCCGACCCAAGGAATATAGTCCTACGATGATAGGCAATTGTAAATCGGCTACTGCCGCTTGCATGCCCTTACTCCCAAAAGAACACAAAGGGAACAAAAACCTTGTGGGAAAAGCCAGCCTTGGCGGGCGGCATGATCGGATTGGCAGTATATTGCACATCACTGGTTGGGGTTTGCGGTGTCTCCTAACAAGTGACTTAATCCGCAAACCCCGTCTTACCAGATGGCTCCCCGGAGGACGGGAGATGGTTACAGCCATCTCCCGTTTCCGACTTAAGGAGGTGTAACCATTTTGGTGCCACGTTGCGTTTTTCGCAACCACCCAATTTTTAAATCACACCATTTTGGTGGTCATCATTTTGAGCATCGCAAATCTGCGACACCGAAACGCATCGATCACAACGACGGACCAAAACCATACGCGATGAGTGATAACAACATCGAACATAAGTCGCGATCTCATATACCCATGCTCGCGCGGCGGACCTGCAGGACCGTCTGGCCGGCGTCATTTCAGGCAACGACGCCGGCCAACTTCGACCAACGCGAAACTAACGGCATTCGGCTGCCGTAATCATCACAGGCGTACAGCAGTGGTTTGCCAGGCGGGCGGGCGCTGGTCCTGCCGTCGCTTTAGTTCTCTAAGACACCTCGCGGGTAATAGCGGTCATCAGAATGCCTTCCGAAGTTTGAATGAGAGTTCGACACTGGCGCCGTTCCACGAGGTGACGGTCTGGATAAAGAGAGTCTGTGCAGCGGTACGGGAGAACAGGGTCTTCAAAATTGAGGCATCGGGCACTTTTCCGATAGCACTGCCTGCGATGGCTTGAGCAGCGACAACATCGGTCGCGCCAGAAGTCGTTCCGATCTTTACGCCGCCTGTGACAGCGTTGGCCGTCGTATTTGCAAAGACAATGTCGGCAATATACCAGCCGGCCGGAACGCTGATTGTCGTGTTCGCCGTGACGGCATTCTTGACTAGCATACCCGGCGAAATCCATTGCACTCCATCGGATGCAAGCTCCCCGCCAAGAACGTCTGACGACTGGATGAAGAAGCCTGCCGATTGAGCAGGAAGTGAACCAGCGGCATACTGGCGAAGGCCGAGATGTGAGTTCTGGTCGAAGATCGTTTGTGCATTGTTGCGGTGAGCAAGAGCTCCATTGTTCGAAATCCGCAGCGCTTCGACAACGGCTGCCGTGCCATCTGGTGTGACACTGAAGGCGATGCGCCCCGGCATGTCGTTGGTGCCTGGCGTTCCGTCGCTCAGGAACCGGATTTCTCCAGCAGATATGAACTGCGTGCCGTCGCTGCCCGCACCGATCATTATGCCGAGTGTGTCACCACTCTGGACGATAGTGTGAGCACCTACCGTAGCGCCGCGACTCTTCGCATAGGTGAAAATTGGGCCGGCTGGAGCGTTGGCCCAAGTGTAGAATGTGGAGGTGAACGGGCCTAGCGAATGGACCTGAAACGGTGGCTGGCCGCCAGCGATTGTTGCCTGACTTGTCGTTGAGCCGAGAACGAAGTGTCCAGAAGTATCGAACCTCGCCGCTTCCGTCGCGCCGTTGTTGCCAACCATAAACCTGATAAAATCGGTCGCTCCGACACCAGATGTCGACTGCAAAGTAAGCGAAGAACCAGTGCCTGTGCCGCCAACCAAAAGCGGCCCGGTCAAGGAAGTTGTAAACGTTGCGGCCGCGAGAAGCGTCGCCTTCAGGTTAGCCCAAGTCAGCTTTTTCAGAATATTAGACGCAGCACTATCTACCAGAGGCAGTTCGTCAGCATCAACCGGCGTCGCTTTACTGGTTGCTGCGTGGGTGACAGCCTCAATAAACACCGCGCCCGTCGCGCCATTGACACTGGTGACGGCGCCCGGCTGCCCGACGAGATTAATGGTCCAATCGGTCTTCGTGCCGGATCCGCCAATCAGGTCAATATTCATCACCAGCGTGTTTGCGCTGTAGGAGGTGACCGTGCCCTCCATGAAGTTTGCGGCGTTCGCATTTGACGAAGCGCGCAAGCGCGCGCCTGCTCCCCAACCTCTGGCTGATTCCACCACAGTAAAGGTCTTGGCGCCCGTGGCGATTGCCAAGCTTGTCGTGGAGGTGCCGACAACGCTCGCCGAGCCGGCAAGCCCCGTCCAGATGTACGGGCCTTCCCAGGCGAGCGTGTTACCATTCCACCGATAGAAGGCGAACTCGACGCCAATCTCTGCGCGCAGGAACAGATAGCCGTCATTGGTGTTGTTAAGCGTAAGCGCATTGCGCTGCGTAAGTGTGCCGGACGAGTCCGGATGGATGCCGGCAAGGCTGAGCGACACGAGCACGCGCGAGAGGGTGGTATTAACATTCACCATCGCGGCTGCGTTAGCGTTCTCTAATGCAATCGAGTAGCTGTAAGTGCCGCTCGCGCCGGTCCATTTGACCGATGCAGTGCCGTGCGTATCGTCCGTTATGGACGCGATAGGCATTGGGTTGCCTGCCGCCTCGATGCATAGCGTACCGCCGGCCACAAGCGCCACCGCCCATGCTGTTCCGGCGCCGACAAACGCAGCGCTGCCGGCGGTCACCGTTACGGTGCCCGTTGAATAGTATGACAATGTGAGAAGTCCTTATTGTTTGCGCGACTTACGCGCGGCAGTGCGCGCCACGAAGGCGCCGAGCAATGCGTTGATGTTCGACAGCGCGGCTTCCACGGACGGCACGATCTTCTGACCGACCACATCCGGCCACGTCCTAACCGTCTCCGTCTTGGCGCCAAGCATTTCCACGACAGTTACGTCGATATGGCCGCCGATTAGATATTGCTCGCCCGCCCATGAATCGCCCTCTATGGGCTTCGCTGGCGCCAGCCGCATCGCTTCCATGAGCTTTACGCCCTCGACGGTCAGGTACGGCACCAAGTCCTCACCTTCATGCCGCTTGCGCATGCCAGAGGCGGTAAGGCCGGCCTGGTCAATGTGGGTGCCTGCGATGTAGTGGCCGGCCGGCGCCGTGACGACAAGCGGCTCTTGCCCGTCGCCGAAAGCGTGCGGGCAGTTATGTGCCGACAGTTGGATGGCGCCATGCGTCAGGGACCAGGCGATGATGTGGACATGAACCATGTCCACGCTGCCGTGACGAGCGATGCCAACTCGGGGGAACTCGCGGGCGAAGTTCTCTAGCGCATAGTCGACGCCGAACTGGTCGGCCTGGTCGCATATTGCCTGCTGTAACCTCATTCCCAGAACGTGCGCGCCGCGCGTCGTTACGGCGATAGGAGACACCTTGCCCGTTGTGACCTTTGGGGCGATTGCAACCACAGTGCCGCCAGCATCATAGGCGGCGGCGTCGGTTATAAGGATGGCGGAGTGCTCGCCGACTCCGGCGATGAATGCGCTCATTGTGAGATCCCTTCAAAATCGATTTTGAAAACGTCGGCGGTAATGCGGTCGAGCACGTCCTCGGCGACCTTGCCGAACGTCTTCCAATTCAGTTGCCCTTGCTCAAGCGAGCTCCGAAGATCGTCGAACGCTGTCTGCAGCACATCGCGCTGCAGTTGTTGGATTGCCTGCGCCTTCTTAAGCGCCTCGGCCTCACGCGCGTACGCCTCGGAAACGGCATCGATCTTCGCGATCTGGTCTGGCGTCAACTGCGCATTCTGCCAGTCAGTATCGCCCTTTTTGCGGGCCTCTTCGCGCACCTGCTTCAGTGCAGTCTGCTCAAGTTGCAGGCTGATCTGGCGTTTCTGCTGGGCTTCGTAAGTCAAACCGAGTGAAGCCTGCTCTTGAGTAAGCGCGGCCGTGCGATCTTGGATTGCCTGAAGGTCGTTGTCGAACTGGTCGGCTGCGGTTTTCTTGGGGGCTTTGGAGCCGCTGTGTTTGGCTCCTTTTTCAAGTTCTATTTGGTACTGCGACTTGGTCGCGTTGGCGCGATCGGTCTGGACCTGGTCTTCGTTCTGGAACTTTCCGCCGCCGCTGTAGACTGGCGGAATGGTTCCAAGTGGTGACAGAACCTGAACGTTCCCGACCGCATCACGGGCTTGCACAGCCGCCTTGAACAGAGCTTGGAGCGCGGACATGGGGCCAGCGAGGTCGAGATTTGCGCCGCTCAGCGTGGCAAGCGCGGCCGTAACATCGTCGATGCTCCCCTTGCCGTTCTTGGCGTCGTCCATCATCGCTTGGAGCTGTTTGCGAAGATCGTCGGACTTAATGTCGTCGATCGCTGCCTTCAAAAGACCGAACGCATCGTCAAGCGGCGTGACTTTTGCGGTGACTCCTGGCAGTTCGCCTGCCGCTAGCAGAGCACCTCTCGACAGTTCAGCAAGCTGTGCGCCAATGTCTTTGAAGTCCGGGTTGACCGCCGAAATTGCAGTGACTGCGGCCAAGAATTTTTGCAGTGCGCTTGTATCTCGAGCGCTATTCTGAAGGTCTTTAATCGCGTCCTGAAACGGCTCGAATGCCGTCTTTACCGAGGATCGGTAGCCGCCGGCCACGCTGCCGGTTGTGGCTGACGCAAAGATGTCACCTATCGCGGCCTGTAGCTTCGCTTTAACCTTGGCTGCATCGCTATCATTGAGCAGGTTGACGGTCGCGCCGCTGACAAGCGCGTATTTCTGCTGCTTGCCTACAACTTGGTCGTAGGCATCCCCCAGAAGAAGAATGTTGTCGGCATGCTTCTTGATAATTTCATCAAGCGTCTCAACGCTTTTGCCGCCAATCAATTCGTAAGCCGCAAACGCTGCGCCAGCTGCGGCAATAGCGGCAGTTACATAGGGGAATTTTGTGACCAACCCCAATGCGGTTGTGCCGGCCGTCTTCAGTGCGCCAGTTAGACCGCCTGGCTGTGATGCGACGAAGGACAGATGGCTAAACTGCGCGGTAAGCGCCTGTAAGGGCGACGTGCCAAGCGCAAGCTGTTCGATCATCGAACGGGCAGAGTGCTGAAGCGCCATCATCTGCGTGGCGCTACCGGCAGCATGTCCGCCGGCATGGTCCAATTCCTTGCCGAAGCCAGCTAGGGCGCCAGTCCATTCCTTCACCTTGCCGGTGTATGGAATGCCCACCATGTCATTGATCCGCCGCTGCACTGGCGAGAACGACTGATCGATGCCCTTGCTCATCGCCTCGAATTGGTTCGAGATTTTGCTGGTGACTTGGCCGATATCCTGGCCGAGTTGCGTCAGTTGGCGTTTGACCGTTGAGACGTCGGTGCTTACGGAGATTATAAGGTCGTCGGTCCTGTCACTCACCGCGGATATCCTCCGCCATTTGGGACAGGAGCGTCGACCAGGGCGCCTTGTTGGGCATCCCCCGGATCAGGGTCTGCACGCCGGCCAATAGGCTGGCCGCGATGTACGGGTCGCTGAAGCCGTAGCCGCGCAAGGCGGCGATGTGACCGGCCGTTGCGGTGGAGGTGATGGCGTTTTCGAGCGCGTCTAGCAGCGCTTGGTCTGGGTCGATTTTGGGCGCGCGGGTGCGCCGCGCGGTTGCGCGTGGTTTGGTCATGGGGATTCCTTTGGGAGTGGCATTGACCCGGACGCCAATAGGTCCAGTATCGTAATTGCTGAGGGGCTAAGGACGGTGAGGAGAAAAGCGCAGGCCGGGGTGCGTCGATCCGAATTTTGCAGCCATCCCCCGCCTGTTTGAGGCAGGCGGAGGAAATTTCCCAAGGCTGAAGGGAGGGTGTTCTTCCTGACGTACTACGAGATGGCGGTCATACTTTTGATGATCGTCCAGACACACACTATGATGACTAAGCAGTAAGTGCCTAACGGGAGGCGCGGGGTTATTCGGCGAGTCTCGCGCCTCCTGCAAGCTGATGAGTCCCACACATCCGGGCCACCACCTTTAAAGGTATGAAATGACCGACCCACAGATAGAGAATGCAGCCCGTAAAGAGGCCGACGACGTGTTCTCTATCGCGCGATCTAAAGCGATCAACGAATATGCCCGCCTTGAAAGCCATCTTGCTATGATTTTCGCGGCCATTTCTGGAACCGACATTCAAAAAGCCTACGCAATGTTCGCGTCTTTCGCCACCAACCAGGTAAGAATGAGCACCATGAAACAATTGCTCAATCTAACTCACGGCGACAAGTACAACAAATTCTTCGACTCCTTAATTGAGAGTCTTAAGGGTATCAGCAGCACTAGAAATAAGATCGTCCATTGGATTGCGGTTCACTCTCATACAGGCGGTAAGGATTTCAATCCTGAAAGGGACATTTTGCTGACGTCTCATCCAGACGTATTCGCCGGAGGTGAGTTTTATAAGCACGAAATATTAGATTTCACCAGAAGAGCGGATTTCTTCGCCGTACTGGCCTACCGTTTCGCTATTCATATGAAAGACCCATCTCTCTCATCTTTGGGTAACCCCAAGATGCGGCCATGGCATGAAATATTTCTCGAGCAGATATCGTATCCCCCGCCACCGAACCACCCATACCAGAGCAATCGACCGTGATTTTCGGGAGATCTGATCTGCCCGCCGCATCGCCCCCGCCGGTACCGCCGGCAGACGGGTTAGGCTGCGGGACACCCCTACCTGATGCCGCGCAGCCTCATCGCCGCCTCGGCTTTTTCTATGACTCGGCGCCGGGCGTTTGCGGCGTTCGGGCTGTCCGACCGCAAGCTGGCGGTTGTCGTTTCGTAGGCCGGTGTTGGTGTGACGGTTATTTCGTACAAAGCCACGTCGGTGATAGTACGCCGCGGACGCTCCCAACTGTCATCGTCTTCCCAGCTTTCGCCTAAGACGCTGAAGCCGAACGAACAGCCGTGCGCGTCACCTCTCTCTATTGCCGAGAGAGCAAGGGCGCCAGTCGGCGACCTCGGGTCAAGATCCAGTTCGAAGCTAAGGCCCTTACTGTCTGTTGCCAATCGCAGGGTTCCTGCCGTCGTTCTGCCAAGAAGTGCGTCAGGCGAATGATTCCAGAGAGCCAGAACGTCTGGCTGCTGCTTTAGGGTGCGAGTGAAGCACGACGGGTCTAGGCGCTCATCGAAAAGCCCCGCAATCCGCGTCCAAGTATTAAATACAGCGGCATGGCCTCGAGCGGTGGTCCCCGCGAAGGCCACGTCGCCAGTGCGAATCTCAATTGGCTGCAGCAACGGCCGCCTCCGCTCTACGCAAGCGAGCCTCACGCTCCTCAATTCCAGGCTTCTTCACGCGTTTTTCGATCAATGAAAGTGCGAACTTCTTGGGATCGAAGTCGCTTCGCGTCGACGTTTTGCCCGCATAAGTGACGCGTCTGCGCTTGTCGCTTCGTTCGCTTACTGCGGTCTCACGCATTGTCGGTCTCCCTCAGAAACCGGGTCAGATGGCCATCGCGAGCGCTACCCAGAAAACTCGGATAATTCACGGAATTCGTGAAGTGCGAAGCTGCGTCTTCGGCGTCGAGATCCTCTCGCAACTTGTCGAGATCACGGTAAGCAACGGCAGCAATCTTCAGCCCTTCAGTCAGGGCGGAAAAGCGCCTATCCCATTCCGGTCGCGCTAGCGCAACAAGCCGCCTAACGGCACCCGATTTCGCATCGCGAATGCGCTGCTCAATCACGCCGATCGCCTCTGAGAGATCTGAGGAGAGCTTCTGTGTCTCGGCAAGTTTGCCGCGATTAATGGACTTCGTACCTGGCTCATCGCCGAGCAACGCCGCAAGAGCAGGCCGAACGTCCCGAGACGTATCCGCCTCAATCAATTGAGTCAGATTGGCCGCTTCGGCTTTCAATGCCCGTAGTCGCACGGTCAGGTCATCGCGCTTTTGCACCAGAGCGCCATAGGTTTCTGGATCAGCCTCGGCCAGGTTAGGTACGCGGAATGGTTCGGCGGCTGGTGCGGCGACGGTTTTCTTAAAGATGGAAGCCATGGGTTATCTTTCTCCAAATAGGTTGCGTGCCGCGAGCGAGATGGCGCTGGTGGGTATGGTCGTGGCGCGGCGTTGCTTTCCACCTTGCCAATGGCTCGCAAGCGTTCCGGCTGACACAAAGCGTGCGACACCGTCTGGTGTGCGAAAGGTGACCTCAGGCCAAGTCTCGCAAATTTCGATAGCGGTTACGGACAAAGCATCCGGCGACCAGATAATGTCGTGCAGCACGTCAAACGCGGTGCGTTGCACCGGCTTAATTGCCTCCGGCATTACACTGACGTCTGCGCCATCCGGAATGCAGGATGCCAAGTTTGCTGTAGCATCCGCCACAGCGCGCAACGGCGCGCCAGATGCCAGCGCAAGAAGTAGCAGCGCTAAGTCAGCCTGTTTGATCGCAACGGCAACGCCAGGCGCGCCAGGCTCAAGTAGCTTCGCCTCAAGCAAGCGCTCAGCGACAGTCCGGATGCGGCCGGCGGAAAATCCGCAATATTTTTCGATAGCCGCGGTAGTCGCGGCGAGATTGGCCATTCAGGTAACTCCTAGATTTTTGGATTGTTGAGATCAAAAAGAGCCGCCACCTCCGAAATGCGCAACGGAAGTGGCGGCTAATTGGTCCCGCCTGCGGTCTTCCGCAATGACGGGTTGCCGCCAAGGCTGGCGACATGGCGGCGGCGCAGCGTCTGGGGAGGCGCGGCGCAAGGAAAAGGGCGCCGGAGCGCCCATTGAGTTGTCTTCCTATGTCTACCGGAATGGCGATGGCGAAAATCGCACTACGCAGCCAACTTTTTCTCGAATTCCGGAAGTTTTTCTTCCGTTATGTCGGAAAGCACATGCCACGCCTCGCGAAGCGCCGTCTTGACGGCGTTCTTGGCGCCATTGCCCGAAATACGTTCCGCTTCGCCAATGGCCCCGTATCCTTTCCGCTCCAATGCAGCGTCAATGATGCGCAGGAATCGCTCTGGCAGTCGCGCGCGAAACTCCTTCTCGGCTGCCCGCCGGCAGAGTTCATGGGTGGTATCGTGCGCGGAGGCTGTGGTCTTGCCCTCTCCGCTTCCCGTCATCTCGGAACAGATGCCAAGCGCACCGTACACGCGTGCCGGCAGTGCAGCGTAGCGCGTCCATGTGACCCTGCTCCAATCGGTTCGGTCGCACGCTTCAGCCAAGTCGACCAGTGCTTTTGCATTCTTCGGCGCATGCGAGCGCCACCACGGCGTTTCTCCGTCACTGGTGTATTCCTGCGGAGGCAGAGTGGCCACGCCCCTAAGCATGAGGTACCGGTCGACGTGGCGCCCTTCCTTTTCCCGCTTCCGATGCTCGGCCGCAAGTTTGCATCCACCTGCGCCGCTGCGCTGTCGGAATTTGAAGGTTCCGTTCGGTAGACGACCGGTGGCGCAATACTGCTCAACCACATCGCCGGCTTCGTCTTGGTCAAGCGCATAGTCCAGCCCGAAGCCGTCGTCCATCTCGACGTCTGCATCTTCTGCAGAGTTGTCATTGGCAGCCAGCAACCCGGCAGGTGACATCAGCGCTCGGACAGCGCGAAGCACGAAGTACGACTCAAGGTCATTCTCAGCAAGCAGTCGCGAAGGAATATCGCCCTCGTAATCGCGCGACGTGCCAGGGCTTGCTTGCCGCTCGTGATAGTCCGCGTCCGGGCCATCATTCTCTTGCGGCACAGAGCGCCGCGGAGGTGCGTTGTCGTTGGCCGCCGCCAGTCGCGCTCCAATCCAGATGTCCCAATCTGCAGGCTGTTCCTTGTCGACCTTGGCCAATCGGATGCTGTTCGATGTGAGCCAATTGCCAGGCTCAGCGGGCCAGGTGCATGGCTTCCCGCGGGAAGAGTAACTGTTGTTTGCCGCATGAGTGGCGGCCAAATCCTTCAGGGTCCTAGATGACGTGTAAAGTTGATGGCCGCGCGAAATCGCCGCGCTGCGGTTGAAGGTTGCCATTTGTTGAAGTTTCCCCAGATTTTCCGGATGCCAGTCCGGTATTCCCGTGTTTACCGGCATTGCCGGCGGCCTGGCCGCTTTCAGGCGGCATTCACACTATCTAGCGCCGAAACGCCCTGAAAACACTAAATATAGTGTTCCAGGCTAACTTATTCCAGTCGGCACAGGGTCATAAGAGGAGGCGCGTTGGCATCCGTCAAGGGCGCGTTACTTCGGGCACGGGTGCTGCAGCCGTTCCCGCATCAAGGCAGCGATCGCTTGGTCCTGCCGTTTTTTGCCGAGTTGGGCAGCTAACTCGTAGGCTCTCGGCGCGCCCCAGGTTTTCGAGGCGGCGTCGATAAAATCGCGCATCTCTTTCGGACAACCGTTGACTATGTTGGTCGCCACTTTGTCCGCCGGATCGCAAAGGTGGCGGAACATGTCAAGCTGCTGAACGTAACAGCGATCAAATGCCTTTATGCTGTCGCTGAAGTCGTCAGAGGAGGCGAACATGGTTGTCGCCAGCAAGATTGAGATTGCTAGAAAAGCGCGCATTGAACCACTCCTCATCGAGTTCTTACTTCCAGCATCTCCGGCTAAAGTAGCAGATAGTTCTTCCGGCAGCCTAGGTACCATTTTTTTCATCGTCCCTCGCGCGCGTTACGCTCGATCGCGCGCACTTGCGCACGCGCGAGGGGAAATTCTGTAATTGGGTTGAAGCCGTGTGGGCCAACCGCGTTTTTCCAACCTTGCCGGATTAGATGGCGACTAGCTCGGCAATTTTAGAAGCTACGCTTGCCATCGACTCTTCGGCGGTGTTCAGCCCGGCTCTGGAGGCTAGCAAGAGGCTGACCTTCTCAAGGGCTTCATAGGTCGTTCCATGAACGACCGGGACGAGCCGCTCACGCCGGAGGAGCGCCGAAAGCTCTTTGTCTGCGATGCCTTCGGCCGGCAGACGTGCCAACATAGCAGGAGTTACCAAAACGATGCCGACGCGCGAATTCACCAGACCCTTGTCGATCGCCCGCATCATCGGCACACCGAGCCCAAGATCCTTCTCGCTGAACCACACGCGAACACCGCGCGCTTCCAATAGGTCATGCAGTTCTTTGGCGGAGCCCTGTCTGTCGTCCCATGCGTGACAAAGGAACACGTCGCGAAGGTCCGGCTGCGAGGCCGCTAGGTTCTCCACGTTTTCCCGAACCGGGGTGAGCGCCTGCACTTGTTCAGGCGTATACCACACGGACGAACTGGCTCCTGACCAGCGAGGCTTTGAGGTGCGGCGCCCCGACCCGCCACCGCTGCTCCCGCCGCCACTACCACCGGACGAAGAGTAGGGCGGCGGCGAATAAGATGAGTGGCTACTATAGCTGCTGTAGCCACCATAACTGCGCCCATAGCGGCTACCGCATGCCGGGCAATCCGCTCCGCCTCCGCGTATATGGCCTCTTACCGGTGCTGTGCATCTAGCCATTCAATTCCCCTCGCAAATGAACCACAATCCCAAATTACCCTGAAATGGCTGTTCTGACTTGTCGCCGCAAGAGGTTTCCCACAACTATTTTGTATCTGCCCGCGACAGTACTTCGTAAATATACGGAGTACCTTGCTCTGGCCACATGTAAAACTTCGACCGTCGATCGCACCATTCGGCTTCAAGTTCGCGGGCGTAGTCAGCCCAAATGGCCAGCATCGTCGAGTCTTCAATCAGGCCGGGCCGCGGCGCTGGATCGAAGCCGTGGCTTGCCAAGCACTCGAAGTAATCGCGGCCGGCGCGCATGAGCAAGTCGGCGTCCACGATCGGGATGTTGCTTTTTCTGCGTCTATCCAAGCGTCTCCTAACGGGCATGCTTGGTCCTCCCTGGCAGGCCATACTCGCCTAGTGCCCACGGCTCGTCGGCGCTGGCCTCACGACTGGCCATGAAGTCCGGCCCGTAAGTGTGCCAGGCCACCTCTGCAGCCTCGGCGTCGTCTGGCTCACCGTGTGTGGTCGGAATACCGACCATGTCCAACTGGCAAAGAAGGACGCAGCCCTCCTCGAAATAGGGTGCCCATGCCACTGCAACGTCGGCGCTGCGCTTCTGTGTTTTACGTCTGACTGGCATCACCGCCTCCGGCCGTAGTCGGCTGTCCGGGCGCCCCGTGGCGCTTCAGGCGAGTCAACGCCGTCAAGCGCCAGCTCGCGGATCAGCCTGGCGAAGGCAATTCTAGATGCATTGAGGATGGCAATTTCAGGCCGCTCTTTTGGCTGGCCGAAGCGGTCTGTGTACGTCTGGCCGTCTTTATCGAGGACTTCGCGTGCAATCTGACTTTGATCCCAAGCCTCGGCCGCCAAGGTCAGTAACTTGATATGGTGGCCTTCCAAGTCGAAGTCAGAGATCACGGATTTATACCATTTTCGGGTAGCTGGCCGCAGGTTTGCGGGCGGTTTCTGCGCCTGAGCGTTAGTTGAATGCATGTGTTTTCCTTTGGTTTCGGGCCGCAAATCCTTGCGTCGCAAGGCAAAGGCCGAATATTTGTTGAACCGGGGCAGTGTTGATGAGCGTGATGGGGTCCGAACGGTCCGCAGAAAGGCCGGTTTTGGAACGACGACGGCCCCTACCTGGGGTTGCATTTATGGTTGTGGGTTGCACCATGGGGAACTCCGCCGGCTCGGCCGCGTTCATCCGCATCACGATGGAGGATGCGATGGCTGCGAGGTGGATACTGATCGGTCTGGCCGTGTTCTTCGGCTGGCGCTTTGGGAAACGCTTCCCGGACAACGTGCCGGGCGGCGGCGATCCTGTGCCAGACGCGCCACGTCGTCGTCGCTGAGGAGCCAACCATGTTGAGAATGCTGAAGTGGAGCTTGGTGGTTTATGTGGCCAAGCGCGTACTGGTCGAGAATTTTGGCGATCCCGACACGGCCAAGCCAAGCAAGGGTAAGCGGTCAAGCTAAGCTAACGTGCTGCGGTTCATGCTGCCACCTTCCAGCACGGGATGTACTCAATACTGCCGTCGTTGCCTACTTCAGCCAAGCCGCTCTTGCCGATGACGCCCGTGACGGTTTCACCGCTCCATTCCGCGTCAACCGCACCGCATACACCATGCCAATGCGACTGTCCGCGCTTCTGGACGGCCTCGTCAGCGTGCTGCGTGAAGAACACGTGCAGAATGCCCTCCAGGGTCATCTCGCCGTTGTCTATATCCAGCGAAAGAGTCACCTCATAGTTATCACCTATCTCCCGCCCGACTGCGCCAGTCACGCGAAAAGGACGTCGGCCAGGCGTCACGAATGGAGAGACTTCATCCGCCCATTTTGACGGCTGATTGTCGTTTGCAGGGATCGTGGCCGGCGGCTTAGCGACCACCGGCTTAGCGGCAGCCTTCCGCTCAACCATCCTATCAGCTTCGTCGTACTTCTCTGCCGCCAGCCATTTTTCAAGCGGCATCCGCTTTTTGCCGGGCTTTGCGCTGGCCGCCCACGACGCTGCACGTTCGGCGATATGGTCGACGTCTGGGTTTACGATAGCAGCGAAGGCGGCTCGAGCCGCGACCTTGCTGCCGTGCTTACCGTATGCAATCCAGATATTTTCGAAGCCCGCTGGCGCGGCGGCCGCAAGGCCAGCCGCGGGCAAAGCGGATACATCTGTACCATTACTTGTGACCCCGTCCTGTGGACGGGTCGCAGTAAGTGGGTCTTCGTTCGTAGAATCCCGAACGCTATCGAACGTAGCGTTCGGGGAAATCATAACACTTGCGTTCGGGGAAATCATAACACTAGAGGCGGCATCCGTAGTGTTAGTGTTTTCCCGAACGCTACAGACTAAACCCCAGTTCGGCACATAGCGGCTCGCTCTGCGACCGGCGCCCAATTCCTGCTCCAGATATCCCCAGGCCACGAGGTCCGTAAGCGCGGCGTGAACGTCGCCAATGTAAAGGCCCTTGCCGGAGGGGTCGCGCTCTTTCAGCAGGGCTTCTATGTGGCGCACACTCGCTAGGGCATCGCCGTACTTCGAATGATACCAGTCGAGAATGAAGCCGAAGACCAGCATATGTTTGCGCTTGGCGCGCGGGTCGTATGGCAGGTTGGTCGAGAGTTTGAACTTGGCCTCGAGGCTTTCCGGCTTGGGCAGCCGAGGCGGGGCGGTTTCAGGCGTTGTTGCGGTCATTGTCATCATTAATCCCAGAAAGCGTCATGGAAATCAGTTCGCGGCGCAACTCGGGCGCCAAGCTCAAAATTGGAGCATCGTTCTTCGCGGGCGGCCCGTAGACGAGGTACTTGCCGTCCGGCGCTTGGATGAGGATGCAGTCGTAAATCACCACTCCATCGACCGGCTCGAACTCGAACCGGGCAAGCGTGGTGAATCCTCGCGGCGTAGGCTCCATCTTGAGCCGCCGCGCGTTTCGTATGCGCATTATGTGTGTGTTTCCTATTTCAGGTCAGTTTTTGCGGCGGCCGGTTCGGCCGGACGTCTTTTATGGTTACGGCAATGATTGGCAACGAATGAACGGAACAAACAGTGATTTTTTGATTCAAACGTCGCCGCTATCTCATTGTTTTATAACGCTTTGTTGCCTAGCAACGTCGTTCGGGACGAGGGGGTCGCAGGTTCAAATCCTGCCACTCCGACCAGAAAAAACAGCAGCTTAGCTGTGCTCCCGAGTTTTTCCCCGACAAGAGCAAACCATCCTCCCCGGGCACAATCTTTGATGTCGCGGGCCATAGGCATTCAGTCGTCGCCATAAGTTGCGGGTAGATGCCGTTCGATTTCCATCACGTCATGAAGAACGCGGCCAACGCCAATCATTTCGATGGTAGCGCGGTAAAGCAGGAGGTTTCGCGGGCGCTGGACGATTCCATGATCGGTCCTTGCACGGTCGCGACTGTGCCTGAGATGATAACTGCGGATATTGTCGCCAAGTTCGGCACGGGCAACGCTGCCCGTTCGTATGGGATCGCTGGCAACGTCGCGCAGTGCGGTGATCAGCAATCGCTCGTAGCGGATGCGCGCACTCTCACCGAAATTGGCTGCCGTGTAAGACAGCAGCTCGACGATGTCCTCCTCGGCCGACGCAGCAAGCCGAAAAACCGCCACAGTATTATCGGCCTGCGTTTCTTGTACTTGCCTGCCGTCCCAGGTCGCTCATGAATTTCTCCAGCCTATCGTCACTCACGTCGCGGAACCTGCCTTCTTCGATGTCACGAAATCCGATACGGGCCGCCTCCTCAAGCGCAACAAGCCTGGCCTTCTCCCGTGCCTCGCGCTGTTCCACCAGACGCAAGCCGTCACGAAGCACCTCACTGGCGTTCTGGTAACGACCGGCTTTGACGAGCCCTTCGATCACCTCTTCATGATGATCCGTCAGGACGACATTGCGCGTTGGCATCGGACTCTCCTTTCGCTATCGAACAACAGGCCAATGGCATAATATGCCATTGGCCTGTTCCCAGTGCAACATTGCCCGATAGCGCACCTCGTTCGGGACAAGGGGTCGCAGGTTCAAATCCTGCCACTCCGACGAGAAAAACAAGCACTTGATGCTTGTTGCTTTTCCCGAGTTCAGCAGTGTCGAACACCGAGCGGACCGCTTGCGCTCGCCCGGCAGCCGTTCGTTTGACCTCGTGGCGTCATGCGCTACCTTGGGCGGTAGTCCATATTTGGGACGGCGAACCGGGTGAGCGTATGAAATTCGCACCGATGGCCATTTTACCGATGACCGCACTGCTGCTGTTGGCAGCCGGCTGCTCGTCGACAGTGGCGTCAATCAGTCCGGCAAAATACGACCGGATGAGCTGTCAGGAACTGAACGTTGCGCTTGGCGATGCCGCCACAGACATCTCGCGGACCGCGATCAGCCGCGGCAAGGTCGCCAGTACCAGTGTTCCCACATGGCTGCTTGGCGGCGAGCGGGTGAAGACCGTGGTGGCCAATCGCGAAACCACCCGAATCGAGCGGCTGCAGCAACAACAGCAGACGCTCATCGCCGCAAGAAAGAGCCGCTGTGCGTCCTCGCAATGAGTTGCGCCAGCTTCATGTTCGATCAGCGTCTATCCCTCAAGGTCCTGCCGTTAAACGGGATTGAGGCGAGCGTGCCACCCATTTGGGAGATGCCGCTCAGGACCAAAGCATGGCATCCTTTCACCGACACGGCAGCTTCAGGGCTTACGCAACTGTAACAGGAGACGATTCGACAACCCGTGCACTCCGGCTCTTTCTGCCCGCAACGGTTCAAGAATGAGGTTTCCATGCATTTGAGATGTAGCCTCTGCGGTCCGGTACAGACACGCCGAGCCTTTCTGACCATCCTTGGATTAGGCGCCGTCTCCGCATCGGCAAAGTTTGCCTGCGCAGCAGCCGGCCCGGCACCTGACGTCGCGCGCGAGCTCAACCGACGCCCTCGTGTTGCAAGCGCGATCAGCTGGTATGCCCCCGGCGCCGCCAATCAGCTCGCTTATGCGCAATGGCCGGCCTCCTGGAAAGAAGAACTCAAGCAGTTCTTCAATCTGCTATGGGCCGGACAGCCACTGGCCTTAACCGATCCACCTCCCAATCGGTGCGACCCGGCCATCAACGAGACCCTTTTGAGCGCGGAAGACGCGCGGCGTCTGTTCCTGGCGCTTGTGGCGCAAAGTCTCGTCGTCGAGATCGGCAAACGCGTGCCTTGGTCGATTGAGCAGGACAGCGATGCAAGCTTCGCTGCCCTCTTCTCGCCACCGGAAATGTTCCTGTTCGACCGTCACACCCAACTCTATCGGGTGAATTGGTCGGGCATCCCCGCGCCTCCGGATGTCGCGTATCATTTTCTGCGCACCCAGGCACTCATCGGTCCTACCCGTCGGGCAACGATCGAACGACTGCTGCAGTGGTGCATCGCGCGGCTCGTGCACTTCACCGGCGACACGTCGAATGCAAATCTGGAGCGGCAATGGCAGTACTATGGCGAGCCGCCAATGTCCCGCATCATTTCAGGCACGGTCGTCGCCGGACGCAAGGACCCGCCTCACCACATCACCGCAGGCTGCTGGGGAACCGCGGCCTTTCTCGCCGCCATGCTGCGCATCGTGAATATTCCGGTGGCCAGGGAGGTCGTCTACCAGGACCCGAGTTCGAGGAAGAAGGCGCACGCGACGCCGCATTTCCTCAGCGAAGACCTTTATCTCAGCCATGCCGACGATCCCTATAATCTGCTCGTTCGGCTCAGACCATCGCGTACCGCTAGCCAAATTCTGATCGGCCGAGACCGCTTCAAGCAATGGTTCGGGAGCGGCGACACGGCCGACAATGTCGGACGACAACCCTTTGAGCTGGCGCTTGCCGATCCGCCGATCAGCTTGTTGAAGGACTATGTCGACGATACCGCCAGAGGCACGGTGAAGACCGGACAAATCTGGCAGGACTACAGCCGCTACTATTCGGCGAAGGAGCTCGATGAAACCGGGCTCTGGTCCCGCATCGAACAAAAGACGGCGGCCCTCGGTGGGGCTGAGGCCGTCAAAAAGGAATACCGGGCTGCGTTCGACGCCCTTCAGAAAAGCCTCTCCGAAGCTTGAAGCGCGTCGCGCCGAAACGGACAAAGGCGACGCGTTTCAAGTCTCTGTTTTTCGCCGAATTCAAGCGCTCAGCCTGAACCGCGTCACATCGATCGCCGCAGCCATCAGTGTCTGCGTGTAGGCGTGTTGTGGATTGCTGAAGATCGCCTCGGTCGGCCCCTCTTCGACGATCTTGCCCTGCTTCATGACGATGATGTAGTCGGCCATGGCGCGCACGACCGTCAGATCGTGGCTGATGAAGAGGTAGGACAGTTCGTGGTCGGCCTGCAGCTTGCGCAGCAGTTCGACGATCTGTTTCTGCACCGAGCGGTCGAGCGCCGAGGTCGGCTCATCCAGCACGACCATTTTGGGCTTCAGGATCATGGCGCGGGCAATGGCGATGCGCTGCCGTTGCCCGCCGGAGAACTCGTGCGGGTAGCGGTTTCGGGCGTTGGGATCGAGGCCGACTTCAAGCAAGGCTTCCACCGCGCGCTGGTCGCGCTGCTTGTGCGACAGGTTAGGCTCATGCACCAACAGCCCTTCGGTGATGACCTGACCGACTGTCATACGCGGCGACAGCGAGCCGAATGGATCCTGGAAGACAAGCTGCATCTGGCGCCGCAGCGGCCGCATCGTCTGCCGGTCGGCAGTGGAAATGTCGCGATCGCCGAAACGGATCAGGCCATCACTCGGCAGCAGCCGCAGCAAGGCGCGGCCGAGCGTCGATTTGCCTGAACCGGATTCGCCGACGATGCCTATGGTTTGGTTGCGCTGCAGCCGGATCGAAATGTCATCGACGGCACGCAGCATCAGCGGCTCGCCAGCCAGAAACCCGCCGCCGATCCTGAAGGTGACTTCGACATTCCTGCCTTCGAGCACCACGGGCGCATTGGCCGGCGGTGGCGCCTTGGTTCCCGTCGGCTCGGCCGCCAGCAGCATCTTGGTATAGGCGTGCTGCGGGTTGACGAAGATCGCTTCCGCCTCGCCTTCCTCGACGACCTCGCCCTGGCGCATGACATAGACGCGGTCGGCGAAGCGCCTGACGATGCCGAGATCATGGGTGATAAACACGATCGCCATGCCAAGCTTGCGCTGCAATTCGGCGAGCAGCATCAGGATCTGCGCCTGGATGGTGACGTCGAGCGCCGTGGTCGGCTCGTCGGCGATCAGGATGTCGGGGTCATTGGCGAGCGCCATGGCGATCATGACGCGCTGGCGCTGGCCGCCCGACATTTCGTGCGGATAGGATTTCATCCGCCGCTCGGGATCGGGAATATGCACCAGCCGCAACAGCTTGAGCGCCTCTTCGCGCGCGGCGGTGGCATTCAGGCCGCGATGCCGGCGGATTGGCTCTATCAGCTGGTTGCCGATCGAGTAGAGCGGATCGAGCGAGGTCATCGGCTCCTGGAAGATCATGCTAATCTTGGCCCCGCGGACCTTGTTGAGATCGGATTTGCTGAGCGTCAGCAGGTTGCGGCCACGATAGTCGACGTGGCCGGTGGCTTCGCCATTCGAGGCGAGCAGGCTCATCGCCGCCATCATCGTCTGGCTCTTGCCGGAACCGGACTCGCCGACCACGGCAACGGTCTCGCCCGCGTTGACGTGAATGTTGATGCCCTTCACCGCCTCGACCGCGCCATCGAGCGTACGGAAGCGGACACGCAAATCCTTGACGCTGAGGATCGTTTCGGGAGTGGCCATATCAACGGTCCCCATCTCTATCGATCCCTCGGGTCAAGCGCGTCGCGCAGGCCGTCGCCAACGAAGTTCAGGGCGAACAGCGTCGAGACGAGGAAGAAGGCGGGGAACAAGAGCAGCCAATTGGCGTAGCCGATGTTCTTGGCACCGACCGAGATCAGCACGCCCCAGCTGGTCATCGGCTCCTGCACGCCGAGGCCGAGGAACGACAGGAAGCTTTCCAGGATGATGACCTGCGGCACCAGCAGCGTCATGTAGATGACGACCGGGCCGAGCAGATTGGGAATGACATGGCGTAGCAGGATGCCGCGCTGGCCGACGCCCATGGCTTCCGCCGCTTGGACATATTCCTGGCGGCGGATCGACAGCGCCTGGCCGCGCACGATGCGGGCCATGTCGAGCCACAGCACCGCCCCCACAGCCAGGAACATCAGCACGAAGTTGCGGCCGAAGAACACCACCAGCATAATGACGAAGAAGATGAACGGCAAGGAATAGAGCACATCGACGATGCGCATCATCACCTCGTCGATCTTGCCGCCGGAAAAGCCGGCAGCGGCGCCGTAGATCACACCAATCACCACCGCCACGACGCCTGCGAGCAGGCCGATGGCCAGCGAGATGCGTCCGGCCATCAGCGTGCGCGACAGCAGATCGCGGCCGGTGTTGTCGGTGCCGAACAGGAAATACTGCTGCTTGACCGATGTGCTCATCGTCACTTCGAGCCCGTCCGGCGACTTGCTATCGATCTTGGTGTCGTCAAAGGCATCGGATCGGTCGAGATAGCGGATGTTGCGATCGTCGATCGGCTTGGTCGAGGTGACGGTCACCGTGACGCGCTGGCCATCCTGCTTCCATTCCTTGATCTCGACCCTCATGCGCTTGACCGCGTCGTTGAGAGCCGTCTCGATCATGTCGGCCTTGGGATAGGGCGTCAGGCTTGGCGGGGTGCGCACATAGTCGCCATAGATGGTCGTGTATTCATGCGGTGCGACCCAAGGTCCAAACACGCTGATGAGAGCGATGAAGGCGAGGTAATAAAGGCTGATCATGGCGGCGCGATTGGCCTTGAGGCGTGCCCAGGCATCGCCCCACAAGGATCGGCCGACAATGGCGGGAGCCGTGGCTGTAATGTCAGTCATAGCGCACCCTCGGGTCGACGACCGCGTACATGACGTCGACGATCAGGTTGAAGATGATGGTGAAGATCGCGATCACCACCACGGTTCCCATCACCAGCGTGTAGTCACGGTTGAGCGCGGCATCGACGAAATAGCGGCCGACGCCTGGAATGGAGAAGATCGTCTCAACGATGACCGAACCGGTCAGCAGCGCCGCCGCCGCCGGGCCGGTGAACGAAACGATCGGCAGGATGGCGCCACGCAGCGCGTGCTTGACCACCACCGACCAGTCGGAGAGGCCGAGCGCGCGGGCGGTGCGGATATGGTGGGAGCGCAGCGATTCGATCATCGAACCGCGCATCAGGCGGGCAACGATGGCGATCTGCGGCAGAGCAAGCGTCAGTATCGGGCCAATCTTGTTGAGGAAGGCGCCATCGCCCCAGCCACCGATCGGCAACAGCTTCCAGGTCAGCCCGAACAGAAGCTGGATCACCGGCGCGATGACGAAGGTGGGGATGGTGCTGCCGGCTGTCGCCAGCGCGATCACCGTATAGTCGCCAAGCTTGTTCTGGTTGAGCGCGGCGATGGTGCCGAGCACGCTGCCCAGCAGCAACGCCAGGATCAGCGCCGAAGCACCGAGCTGGATCGAAATGGGCAGGCCCTTGGCAAACAGTTCGGTGACGGTGAAATCCGGCATGTTGTAGCTCGGCCCGAAATTGCCGCGCAAGAGATTGCCGAGATAGTGGACATATTGCAGCCAGAGCGGATCGTTGAGGCCAAACTGGGCTTCAAGGTTGGCCTTGATCTCGGGGCTAAGCCCCCGCTCCTGGTTGAATGGGCCGCCTGGTGCGACGCGCATCAGGAAGAACGCCATCGTCACGATGACGAACAGCGTCGGGATGGCGGTCAAAAGCCGCCGGAGTACGTATCGCAGCATCGGTGCCCCGCTTGATCCGGAGCCTGTACGTCCAATTGGACTGACATGCTCCAGCCTTCAAATCTTCGCACCGGATTTTCCGAAAATCGATTCCGTTTCCCGGCCGATGCGATGGCAAACCAGCGCCGCCGCGCCTCGAAAGACGCGGCGGCTTGGCCGGGATCAGTCCTTGCTGACGAAGCGCGACGGATGGACATCCATCACATTGTCGGTGAAGCCATGCAGCTTCGAAGATACGATGTCGTGGTAGCTGTAATAGAGGAGCGGGATCTGGCCGACATCGTCGACCAGGATGCGTTCGGCCTCGGAGAGGTCCTTCATGCGCTCTTCGGGTTTGCCGCCGGCTGCGGCCGCCTTATCCATGGCCGCCTCGTATGCCGGGCTGTTGTAGTTCGAATAATTGTTACCGCTCGCCTTGCGCGAGATGCCGAGGAAGGTTTCCGGATCCTTGTAGTCGGCGATCCAGGCGGCACGAGCCAAATCATAGTCGCCCTTCTGCTCAAGGAAGGAATAGTGGGTCTTGGTGTCGGTGTTGAGCAGGGTCACTTCGACGCCAAGCGGCTTCAACTGCTCCTGGATCGCCACTGCCATATTCTTGTGGTTTTCCGAAGTGTTGTAGCGGATCTCCATCTTCAGCGGCTTATCGGGCGTATAGCCGAGCTTCTCGAGCACCTTCTTGGCTGCGTCCTCGCGATCGATCTGCGGCATATCGGCGAATTTGGCCATTGCCGGCGTGTAGCCCTCGATGCCCGGGGGCACCATCGAATAGCCCGGCAGCATCGAATTCTGCCAGACCTTTTCGGCGATGAAGTCGCGGTCGATCGCCATCGAGATGGCATTGCGCAGCTCGGGATTGTTCCACGGCGCCTTGTCGGTCTTGATCGCGTAGTAGTAGGTGCCGAGATATGGCCCGACATGGATCTGATCGCCGAACTTGGTCTTGAGATCGGCGAGCTGTTCGGTCGGCAGATCGTCATAGCTGTCGAGTTCGCCGGCCTCGAAGCGCTTCATCGCCGATGAACGGTCTTCGGTCGGGATATAGTTGACCACGTCGAACTTGACGGTCGCCGCATCCCAGAATTTCGGATTCTTGACCAGCTTCATATGGTCGTTGGGAACCCATTCAGCCAGCGTATAGGCGCCGTTCGAAACGAGATTGCCGGGCTTGATCCAGTCGGCGCCCAGCTTCTCGATGGAGGCCTTGCTGACCGGATAGGTCGCCTGGTGGGTCAACATTTCCAGGAAGTATGGGGTCGGCGCCTTGAGCGTTATCTCAAGAGTGCTAGCGTCGATTGCCTTGACGCCCATGTCCTCGGGCTTGCCCTTCTTGGTGTTGACGTCCTCCGCACCCTTCACCGGGTACAGCATAGAGGCGTATTCGGCGCCGGTCGCCGGGTCTTCCAGGCGGTGGAAGGCGTAGACGAAGTCGTCCGCCGTCACCGGGCTGCCGTCCGACCACTGGCCGTCCTTGCGCAGCTTGAAGGTGTAGACGGTGCCGTCATCCGATACCGTCCAGCTTTCGGCCGCCCCCGGGATGAGGTTCGCCTTCTGGTCCTGCATGACCAGCCCCTGGAACAGGTCACGCAAGACATTCGCTTCATAGACCGTAGAGGTCTTGTGCGGGTCGACCGATTCCGACTCTGCGGCGGTGCCCCTGTTGTAGACGGTCTCGGCAAAGGCCGGCGTCAAGAATGTGCCGCCAGCCAAGGTCATGGTCGTGGCGAATACCGTCGCCTTCAGCATGTTTTTCAGCATGAAGTTCTCCCTGTCGGCGCTGCCGTGGGCGCGCCTTTACGTGTTGACGCCCCGGAACCGATGTCTGGCCCCTTTGAGCGCGCCGCCGGTTCCCTCCGGCAGCTGGTGGCAGGAGACTAGACAGGAGGTAAGCTCTTTTCAACCGAGTACTGATTGACCCTAAGTCAATCCTCATGATCGCAAAAGCAACGGCTAAATTAGAGCGGCTTTTTCAATCGCACACGCCCTCAGGTTGTACCCGGAGTTTTCGCTTTCTGCATGCGAACTTTGGCATGGTAGGACCATGGTGCAGAACCTCATTTCCAAGGTCCGAAGGCGCGTGTTCCGAACAGACACCTCGGGAACGTCGGCGGTCGAGTTCGCCCTGCTATCGCCGCTCTTCATCCTTCTCCTGCTCGGAATGGTTGCATATGGCATCTATTTTGGAGCTGCCAATTCAATCCAGCAGATCGCGGCGGATGCTGCCCGGACGGCCATAGCCGGGTTGAACCAGACCGAGCGTCAGACGCTGGTGGCCAGCTACCTTACCAACAATGCCGGCGGATACCCCTTCGTGGACGCCAGCAAACTGACCTATCAGGCCAATGACAGCGTCGCCGATGGAAGCCAGTTCGTGGTGTCGATCTCGTACGATGCCCGCAACCTGCCGATCTGGAATCTCTTCCCGGGCATAGCCATGCCGGGGACCACGATCACGCGCCAGTCAACGATCAGGGTCGGGGGTATCTGAATGTTGCTTCGCGCACGCACGAGGATCGGCCGAGCAGTCCTGCGTCTGTTGACCGACAAGAAGGCGAATTTCGCCGTCATGACGGCATTGAGCGCACCTGTCGCGCTGGCGCTGGCAGCTGTGGCGATCGATGAGGGCTCGATCTACACAGAGCGTCGGCAAGCCCAGGCGATGGTCGACCTGGCGGCAATCACCGCAGCGTCGAACATCACCAATGTCAACACGGCGGTGGTCACCACGCTCACCGACAACGGCATGCCAGGCGTCGTCGTTCAAGCTTCGGGCCAGACCATTCCCCCGGCTGTCGGGAAGACGGTGGTGACGGTCACGCAAGGTCGATATGCCTCAACGACAACCAATGTCACCCAGCGCTTCCAGGCCGGCGTGACACCTTACAACGCGGTGCGTGTCACGCTGGCAAAAATACCCAACCGCTATTTCGCCAGCTCTCTCATCCCCACTCCGGTCATCGGAACCGTGGCCACGGCCAGCATGACGCCGCAGGCGACATTCTCGGTCGGTTCGAGACTGCTCAGCGTCAACGGCGGCATCCTCAACGCTCTGCTGAGCGGACTTCTCGGCGGCAACATCTCGCTCAGCGTCATGGATTACAACGGACTGATCTCGGCCGATGTCAGCGTGCTTTCCTTCATCAGTGCGCTCGCCACACAATTGAACATAACGGCCGGCACCTATTCGGACGTGCTGGCCTCCAAGGCGACGGTCGGCCAGATCGCCACAGCCATGGCCAACGTTCCCGGCCTCGGCAATACGGCAAAGCTTGCCCTGCAAAGCATCGCCTCCAAATCGACCAGCACGGTCAAGATTCCGCTCAGCAGCCTTATCGATCTCGGCTCCGTCGGCAGCCTGGGACTGGGGCAAACCCCAACAGGCCTTGGGGTCGATGCAAGCGCCATGGGTATGCTGACGGCCGCTGCCGTGCTGGCCAACGGCACCAACCAGGCTCAGGTCAATCTCGGCGCCACCATACCTGGCCTTCTTTCCACCCAGCTTGCCATCGCCATTGGCGAGCCGGCACAATCTTCACCATGGCTGGCCGTCGATGGCATCGGCACCACGGTGCGGACCGCCCAGACGCGCATCAAGCTGACAGCATCCGTCGGTGTCGGCACGTCTGGCCTCGGCGGCGGCATCAGCCTGCTGGCCGTCAACCTGCCACTCAATGTGGAAGTCGCCTATGCCGAGGCCAAGCTGACCGACATCACCTGTCCGACGGGGCCTTCCAGCATCAGCGTTTCCATCGCCGCACACCCCGGCATTGCCCAGTTGAACCTGGCCAACAGCAACAATCCCTCAGGTTTTGCCGATTTCAGCCAACCGCAGACCTTCACCGACGCCGAGATCGCCGATGTGAGCCTGCATCTGCTGCTCATCAATCTCCCGCTGATCCAGGTGATGGGCTCGGCCGCGACGGCGATCACCAACAACAGCCCCCAGACCTTGACCTTCAACGCGACCGAGATTGCCAACAAGACGATCAAGACCGTTTCGACGCGCAACATCTCGCAGTCGCTCACCACGTCACTGGTCAACAACCTGTCGCTTTCGGTGGGCGTGCTTGGTCTCGGCATCGACCTCACCGCCCTGCTCGGAACCGTCAAACCCGCGGTGGTGGCGGTGCTCAACACCGTAACGGCGCCCGTCGACGACTTGCTCTACAATGTGCTTTCGGTACTGGGCGTCGGTGTCGGCCAGGCCGACGTGCGCGTCACCGGAGCGACCTGCGGACGGGCGGTGCTGGTTCAATAGGGTATTTGTAGCCAAGCGGATCGTTTGGCCAAGACACGGTCGAACCGGCAGTCAGTCGATCCGGCCAAGGAAGCAACCGAGAGCCGGCAGCGAGAGCGCACCTTCCTCGACAGCGCCGGTGCCACCCAAGACAGCCGCAACGGTTCCGATATCAGGCGGCAACGGCCAATTCGCCGGCTCCCCAGAGAAATTGAAGACACAGAGCAGCCCTTCGCCGCCGCCCTCGCGGATGAAGGCGAGCACGTCACCCTCGGCGTCGAGGAAGCGGATCGAACCGCTGACCAGCGCTGGATGGCGCCTGCGCAAGGCGAGCGTTGAGCGGTAGGCGGACAGCACCGATTGCTCATTACCGTTCTGCACATCGGCGGCGCGGGCGCGATGACTGGCCAGGACCGGCAGCCAGGGTTTGCCGGTCGAGAAACCCGCATTGTCGGCGCCGGCCTCCCAGACCATCGGCGTGCGGCAGCCATCCCTCCCCTTCACGCCTGGCCAAAAGCGGATGCCGACAGGATCGCGCAGATCCTCATAGGCAAGTTCCGCCTCCTCCAGGCCGAGTTCCTCACCCTGATAGAGGCAGATCGAGCCGCGCAGGCAAGCGAGCAGCATGATCGAGAATCTGGCGACCGCGTCGGCATCACCATCCGGTCGTGCCCAGCGGCTGACATGGCGCACCACGTCATGGTTGGAAAACGCCCAGCAAACCCAGCCATCGACAACCGCCTGTTCGAAGGCCTCGACGCAGCCGCGCACATGCGCCGCCGAAAATTGTGAGCCGAGCAGATCGAACGTATAGCACATCTGCAGCTTGTCACCGCCGGAAGTATAGGCGGCCAGCGTCTGCAGCGAGCGCCCCTCATCACCGATTTCACCGACGGCGGCGCGGTCCTGATACTCGTCGAGCAACGCCCGGAAACGCCTGAGGAAAGCCAAGTTTTCCGGCTGCGTCTTGTCGAACAGATGCTCCTGATAAAGGTAGGTGTTGGTCTCGCCATTGGTGCCGGCGACGCTGGACGCCAAAGGCGGATTGCTGCGCAGCCAGCGGTCGTGGACATAGTAGTTGACCGTATCAAGCCGGAACCCATCGACACCGCGCTCCAGCCAGAAGCGCACCGTGTCGAGCAGCGCGTCCTGGACATCGGGATTGTGGAAATTCAGGTCGGGCTGTGAGGCGAAGAAATTGTGCATGTAATATTGCCGGCGGGTCGAATCCCACTCCCAGGACGGGCCACCGAAGACGGACAGCCAGTTGTTGGGCGCGTTGCCATCGGGTTTCGTGTCGGCCCAGACGTACCAGTCGGCCTTGGGATTGTCGCGGCTGGCACGGCTTTCGACGAACCATTCGTGCTTGTCGGAGGAGTGCGACAGCACCTGGTCGATGACGATCTTCAGGCCCAGCCGGTGCGCCTCGGCGACCAGGGCGTCAAAATCCTCCAGCGTGCCGAACATCGGATCGACGTCGCGGTAGTCCGACACGTCATAGCCCATGTCGGCCATCGGCGACTTGAAGAAGGGCGACAACCAGACGGCATCAACGCCGAGCGAGGCAATGTGGGCAAGCCTTGCCGTGATACCCCTTAGATCGCCGCTGCCGTCGCCGGTCGTATCCTGGAAAGAACGCGGATAGACCTGATAGATGACGCAGCCGCGCCACCATTCGGTGCCCTGCTCGGGCCCCGGGTCGGCCCAAGGGCTGGCATTGTCGTCGGCCATTACGAACCCTTCCCGGCGCCGCCCTTTGCGGCCCGACGCTCGATCATGAAATTGACACTGCGGCCCGGCAGCGGGTGCGCAAGGTCGAGCGTCTGCGTTTTGATCGCCGGCTGCCATCCGAACCCTTCCCGCGAGGGCAAGGTGAAGACGCATTGGCGGCGGTCGCCATTGACCATGACGGCAAGGCGATTGCCCTCCATATCGCCGAGCAGCATGACGAGGCGATGTCGCGCGGCATCGTTCCAGTCGGCCTCTGCGAGCGGCGTGCCGGTCTCGGTCAACCAGGCGACGTCGGGGATGCCTGTCGCATCGGCCGGCTCTCCGGTGAGGAAGTCCGTGTCTGACAGAGCGGGGACGGCACGGCGAAGCGTGCCGAGTGCCGATGCGTAACGCTCCAGCGCCCGGTCGCGGCCTGCCCAGTCGAGCCAGGTAATGGCATTGTCCTGCGCATAGGCGTTGTTGTTGCCCTGCTGGCTGCGGCCGAATTCGTCGCCTGCGGTGAGCATGATGGTGCCGCGCGAGGCAAACAGCGTGGCAAGCAGCGCGCACTGGTCGTCGAAGCGCGCGCTGGTGATCGCAGCGTTGCCCGTCTCGCCCTCGACGCCATTGTTCCAGGACAAATTCTCATTGTGGCCGTCGCGGTTCTGCTCGCCATTGGCCGCGTTGTGCTTGCGCTCATAGGCGACGATATCGGCCAGCGTCATGCCGTCATGAGCGGCGATGAAATTGACCGTGCGGCTCACCGGCTGGCCTGTCTTGGCGAAGACATCGGACGAGCCGGCAAGCCGGGTAGCCAGCGCGCCGACCAAACCGGCATCGCCGCGCCAGAAGCGCCTGACATCGTCGCGGTAGCGATCATTCCATTCCAGGTATGGCGGCCGGAAATTGCCGAGTTGATAGCCGTTCGAACCGATATCCCAGGGTTCGGCGATCAACATGCGATCGGCAAGGACCGGATCACCGGCGATCGCACCGAGCAGCGGCGCTGTGGGATTGAACGCGCCGTCGACGCGGCCAAGCACCGGAGCGAGATCGAAGCGGAAGCCGTCAACGCCGGCATTGCGGACGAAATGGCGAAGCGTGTCGAGCACCATCTCCCGCATCACCGGATGGTCGCAGGCGACGGTGTTGCCGGTGCCGGTATCATTGACCAGCTTGCCGTCCGGCTGGTGCCGGTAGTAGGCCTGATTGTCGAAGCCGCGCAGCGACAGCGTTGGCCCGAGCCGGTCGCTTTCGCCTGTGTGGTTGAAGACAAGATCGAGGATGACAGCGATGCCCGCCTTTCGCAGCGCGGCGACGGTGTTTCGCAATTCTGCCAGGCCGCCAGGCGCCAGGCGCGGATCAAGCGCCATGAAGGTAACGGGATTGTAGCCCCATGCGTTGCTCAAGCCCAGCGGCGGCAGATGCCGCTCGTCAATCCAGGCCGTCACCGGCATCAGTTCGACGGCGGAAACGCCGAGCCTTTGCAGATGCTCGATGATAGCAGGGTGAGCGAGTGCCGCGATCGTGCCGCGCTGCTCTTCCGGAATGTCCGGGTGCAGCTTGGTGAAGGCGCGGATATTCAGCTCATAGATCAGGCCGCCCGGACGAAACAGCGGCGGCAGGGCAGGCACGGCCTTGGGCAAGGCCGTCGCCACGGCCTTGGGCATCAGCGGCGCGGTGTCCGCACCCTCGTTACGCTTTGCGGCAAGCCGCCAGTGATAGGCATAGGGCCGGTCGATTTCGACGGCGTAGGGATCGGTCAGCAGCTTGTCGGGGTCGAACCACAGCCCACGCTCGGGCGCGTAATCGCCATCGGCGCGAAAGCCGTATCGCGTGCCCGCGGCAAGACCGGAGACGAAGAGCGCATGCACCACCTCGCCTTCCGGCTTCATTTCCATCCGATCGAGTTCGCGGTTTCCCTGCTCGTCGAAGATCGACACCCAAAGGCGACGGGCTGACGAGGACCAGGCGGCAAAACGGATGCCTTCCGGGGTGATGGTGGCACCGAGTTGGGTCATGCAGGCTCCCCCTTCTCCCCTTGTGGGAGAAGGTATCGCCGAAGGCGACGGATGAGGGGTGCTCCAGCTTGGCAAAGACGGCGATCTGTCACGCACCCCTCATCCGTCTCGACGCTACGCGTCGATCCACCTTCTCCCACAAGGGGAGAAGGTGGAGCGCACGACACCACCCTCAAGTAATCACGCTCGGCTTGTTGCGGCCGGTGTGGCTCTTGATCCCGGCAATATCATCGGCGGCGGCAATCAGGTCGGCGAGTGCGACCTGGGTGTCGATATCGTGCTTCGTCTTGTCCGGCTCGTAACGCTCAATATAGACGCGGAGCGTCGCCCCCGAAGTGCCGGTGCCGGAAAGCCGGAAGACGACGCGCGAGCCGCCTTCGAACAGCACCCTGATGCCCTGGTGCTCGCTGGTCGAACCGTCGACCGGGTCGTGATAGGCAAAATCGTCGGCATTGGCGATCTTCAGGCCGCGCACGCTGGTGCCGGGTAGCGAGCCGAGCTTGGCGCGCAGTTCATCGACCAGGGCATTGGCGCGGTCGCTCTCGACCTCTTCATAGTCGTGGCGCGAATAGTAGTTGCGGCCATAGGCCGCCCAGTGCTCGGTGACGACCTGCTTGCAGCTTTCGCCGCGCGAGGCGAGGATGTTGAGCCACAAAAGCACGGCCCACAGGCCGTCCTTCTCGCGGACATGGTTGGAGCCGGTGCCGGCGCTCTCCTCGCCGCAGATCGTCGCCATGCCGGCGTCGAGCAGATTGCCGAAGAACTTCCAGCCGGTCGGCGTCTCATAGATGCCGATGCCGAGTTTTTCGGCGACGCGGTCGGCGGCACCGCTGGTCGGCATCGAGCGGGCGATGCCCTTCAGCCCATCCTTGTAGCCGGGCGCCAGGCGGGCATTGGCGGCGAGCATGGCGACCGAGTCCGACGGGGTGACGAAAATGCCCTTGCCGATGATCAGATTGCGGTCGCCGTCACCATCGGAAGCAGCACCGAAATCGGGCGCATCGGGCCCCATCATCTCGTCATAGAGGTGCTTGGCGTGGACGAGGTTCGGATCCGGGTGATGGCCGCCAAAATCTGGCAGCGGCTTGAAGTTGCGGCAGGTGCCGTTCTGCGCGCCGAGCCGGTTTTCGAGGATCTCCTTGGCGTAGGGACCGGTCACCGCGTGCATAGCATCGAAGCGCATGCGGAAGCCCGACTTGAACAATTTGCGCAGCGCGTCGAAATCGAACAGGCTTTCCATCAACTCGGCATAGTCGGCGACCGGATCGATGATCTCGACCGTCATGCCGGCGGCTTTGACCGTACCGATCGTGTCGATGTCGATCGGATCGATGTCTGATGTCTTGAAGCTCGAAATCGCCTTGGTCTTTTCGAAGATCGCGTCGGTCA
Source organism: Mesorhizobium loti CJ3sym (assembly GCF_000472785.1). Classification (GTDB taxonomy): domain Bacteria; phylum Pseudomonadota; class Alphaproteobacteria; order Rhizobiales; family Rhizobiaceae; genus Mesorhizobium; species Mesorhizobium loti_E. Next base: position 38,956 of record NZ_AXAL01000015.1, on the reverse strand, counting down.
GCTTCTCCGGTGCCGGGCCGCCATTGCCGGCATTGTACTTGATGCCGAAATCCTCGTGTGGGCCGCCAGGATTGTGGCTGGCCGACAGGATGATGCCGCCGAAGGTCTTGTATTTGCGGATGACATGCGAGGCGGCCGGCGTCGACAGGATACCACCCTGCCCGACCATCACCTTGCCAAAGCCGTTGGCGGCGGCCATGGCGATGGCCTTCTGGATGACCTCCCTGTTATAGAAGCGGCCATCGCCGCCGATCACCAGGGTCTTGCCCTTGAACCCGTCGAGCGCGTCGAAGATCGACTGGATGAAGTTCTCGGCATAGTGCTCCTGCTGGAACACAGGCACCTTCTTGCGCAGGCCCGACGTGCCGGGCTTCTGGTCGGGGTAGGGTTTGGTGGGAACGGTCCGTATCATGCTTCAGGCAACCTTTTTCGAAAGCAGCAGGCGATAGAGTTCGACATATTTTTCCGCGCTCTTGTCCCAGGACACATCGGCTTTCATGCCCTGGCGCTGCAGCGATTCCCAGATAGCCGGATTGGCATGTGCATCGACGAGGCGGCGGATGGCGTGCAGCATGGCAACGCCATTGTTGGGCGCGAACTGAAAGCCGGTGGCAACGCCGGCGGAAACGGCGGCTTCATTGGCATCGATGACCGTGTCCGCCAGGCCGCCGGTGCGGGCAACGATCGGCACGCAGCCGTAGCGCAGACCGTAAAGCTGGGTCAGTCCGCAGGGTTCGAAGCGCGACGGGATGATGATGGCGTCGCAGCCGCCCTGCATGGTGTGCGACAGCCCCTCATCATAACCGACGACCACACCGATGCGGCCACGGTGGCGTGCAACAGCGGCAAGCAGCGCGCCTTCGAGGCCGGCATCACCGGAGCCCAGTATGGCCAGGCGTGCACCGGTCGCAACGATGCCGTCGATCACGGTGGCCAAAATATCCATGCCCTTTTGCCAGGTCAGCCGGCTGATGACGCAGACGATCGGGCTGTCATCGCGGTCGAGGTTGAAACGGTCCTCGACAACCGCCCGATTGGGAAGGCGGGCCTTGAGTGTTCCGGCAGAATAGGCCGACACAAGATGCTTGTCGGTTTCCGGATTCCAGATGTCGGTGTCGATGCCGTTGACGATGCCGTAGAGGTCACTGGAGCGCATGTTGATCAGGCCGTCGAGGCCCATGCCGAATTCCGCCGAGCGGATTTCCTGCGCATAGGTCGGGCTGACCGTGGTGATCGCCCAGGCGGCCTGCAGGCCGGCCTTGAGGAAGCCGACGCCGCCATAATATTCGACGCCGTCAAGCGCCATCGCGACCGCGGGCAAGCCGAGTTCGCCAAAGATGCCAGCGCCGAACTGGCCCTGGAAGGCGAGGTTGTGGACGGTCATCATCGACGGCACGCCGACCGCCTTGCCGTAGCGCATATAGGCCAGCGTCATCGCCGACTGCCAGTCATGGGCGTGGACGATGTCAGGCTGGTAGCCTGAGATGGCACCACCGGCGATGTCACCGCCAACCTGGCTCAGCGCCGCGAAGCGCCGCCAATTGTCCGGCCAATCCGCGCCCGCAGCATTGCCATAGGGGCCACCGGGGCGGTCGAACAGATGCGGCGCGTCGAGCACGAACAGGTCGAGCCCGGCAATCTGGACGGCATGGACCGAAGCCTTGCCGCCCTGCAGCAGCGGGTATTGGTAAACAGCCTTCTTTTTCTTGAAGGCATCCATCACCACGGGAAAGCCGGGAATGAGCGTGCGCATGGTCACGCCCTTGGCAGCGAGCGCGATGGGCAGCGCGCCGGTCACGTCGGCAAGCCCGCCGGTCTTGATCAGCGGGAAAATCTCGGGCGTGACCGACAGAACCTGCATGCGTCTATGGATCCTGTCCAATTTTTGTTTTGCGCAATTCCGGACGGAAAACCGCTTCCCACTTTTCCTGGAATAGCTCCTAAAGCTTCAGCTTGTCGATCATGTCCTGGGTGACCAGGCAGATGCCTTTTTCGGAGACGCGAAAACGCTTGGCGTCGAGCACCGGATCCTCGCCCACCACCAGCCCTTCCGGTATCCTAACACCATGGTCGATGACGACGCGCTTCAACTTTGCGTTCCGGCCGACATGAACGTCGGGCAGCATGACGACCTCTTCCAGCGTCGAATAGGAATTGATGCGCGCGCCGGTGAAGATCAGGCTTCTTTTCAGCGACGCACCCGAGACGATGCAGTCGCCCGAGACGAGCGAGGACACGGCCGAACCACGCCGGCCATCCTCGTCATGAACGAACTTTGCCGGCGGCTTCAACTCGGCATAGGTCCAGATCGGCCAGTCGCGATCGTAGAGGTCGAGTTCCGGCGTGATGTCTGTCAAATCGATATTGGCTTCCCAATAGGCATCGACGGTGCCGACATCGCGCCAATAGGCCTCGTTTTCCATCGTCGAGCGGACACAGGACTTGGCGAAGCGGTGGGCGATCGCCTTACCGTGCTGGACGATATAGGGGATGATGTCCTTGCCGAAGTCGCGGCTCGAGCCGGGCTCGGCAGCGTCACGACGCAACTGCTCCATCAGGAACTTGGTCTTGAAGACGTAGATGCCCATAGAGGCCAGGGCAAACTCCGGCCTGTCGGGAATGCCGGGCGGGTCGGCGGGTTTTTCAACAAAGGCGATGATGTTGTCCTTGGCATCGACATGCATGACGCCGAAGCCGGTCGCTTCCATGCGCGGCACTTCCAAACAGCCGACCGTGACATCGGCGCCGGCGTCGACATGCTGACGCAGCATCAGCTCGTAATCCATCTTGTAGATGTGGTCGCCGGCGAGGATGACCATGTATTCCGGGCCATAGGCCTCGATGATGTCGATGTTCTGGTAAACGGCGTCGGCGGTGCCTTCATACCATTGCGTTTCAGAGACGCGCTGGCTGGCCGGCAAGATGTCGAAGCTTTCGTTTCGTTCGGGCCGCAGGAAGTTCCAGCCTCGCTGCAAATGGCGGATCAGCGAATGCGCCTTGTACTGGGTGGCCACGCCAAGGCGGCGAATGCCGGAGTTGAGCGCGTTGGACAGCGCAAAGTCGATGATGCGCGTCTTGCCGCCGAAATAGACCGCCGGCTTGGCACGTCGGTCGGTCAATTCCTTGAGCCGGCTGCCACGGCCGCCGGCCAGCACGTAGGCCATGGCATCGCGCGCCAGCGGCTGTGTCCGTTTCAAGTCTGCCATTTCTACCCTCCCAAGTTACTCAAGTCTCGCCATGTTACTCGGCCCCGACGGGTTCAGTCGGCAACGAGTTCAAGCATGATCGTCGACAGCGGTGGCAACAGCATCGTTGCCGAGATGCCTTTGCCGTCCGCCCTTGCCTCGACCATGCCGCCATTGCCCATACCGGAGCCGCCATACGCAGAAGCGTCGGTGTTGATGATTTCGCGCCACTTGCCGGCCTTCGGCAGCGGCACGCGATAATTGTCGCGCGGCACCGGCGTGAAGTTGGAGATGACGGCCACCGGGCTGCCGCCCGGCGCGTTGCGTAGCCAAGCGAAAACCGAATTCTGGCTGTCGTCGACGATCAGCCAGGAAAACCCTTCCGGCTCGCAGTCGCGGCCGTGCAGCGCCGGGCGCGACCGGTAGAGATAGTTGAGATCGCGCACCGTCTGCCAGACGCCTCGATGCGGCCGGAAATCCAGCAGGTTCCAGTCGAGCGCGCGTGCCTCGCTCCATTCGCGCCGCTGCGCGAACTCCTGCCCCATGAACAAGAGCTTCTTGCCGGGATAGCCCCACATGAAGCCGTAATAGGCACGCAAGGTCGCGAATTTCTGCCAGTCGTCGCCGGCCATCTTGCCCAGTAGCGTGCCTTTGCCATGCACGACCTCGTCATGCGAGAGCGGCAGCACGAAATTCTCCGAGAAGGCGTAGGTCAGGCCGAAGGTGAGGTCATTGTGGTGGTGCTTGCGGAAAATCGGCTCCTTGGCAAAATACTCCAGCGTGTCGTGCATGAAGCCCATGTTCCACTTGAAGCCGAAGCCGAGCCCGCCTTCATGCACCGGCGCCGAAACCTTCGGCCATGAGGTCGATTCCTCGGCGATGGTGATGACGCCCGGATGGTGGCCGTAGACCTCCTTGTTCATCTTCTGCAGGAAGGACACCGCTTCGAGGTTCTCGCGGCCGCCCTTCTCGTTGGGGATCCATTCGCCGGCCTTGCGCGAATAGTCGAGATAAAGCATCGAGGCGACCGCATCGACGCGCAGACCGTCGACATGATATTTCTCGGCCCAGAACAGCGCGTTGTTGACAAGGAACGACACCACCTCACGTCGACCGAAATTGTAGATCGCGGTGTTCCAGTCGGGATGAAAACCCTTGCGCGGATCGGCATGTTCGTAGAGCGCGGTGCCGTCGAAATGGGCCAGGCCATGCGCGTCGACCGGAAAATGCGCCGGCACCCAGTCGAGTATGACGCCAACGCCGGCGCGGTGCGCGCCATCGACGAAACGGGCAAAACCGTCCGGATCGCCGAAGCGGGCCGACGGCGCATAGAGGCCGGTCGTCTGATAGCCCCAGGACGGGTCATAGGGATGCTCGGAGATCGGCATGAATTCGATGTGCGTGAAACCGGTTTCGACCACATAGGGGATCAGCCGGTCAGCCATTTCGTCCCATGACAGGAACGTACCGTCATCGCGAAGCTGCCAGGAACCGGCGTGGACTTCGTAGATCGAGATGGCTTCACGCCGGTGATCTGCATTGCGCCAGAAATTGCGGTGCGCCTCGTCGCCCCACTCATGCGCCGGCGGCACGGCAACAATCGAAGCGGTGGCCGGACGCAGTTCGGATTTGAACGCAAACGGGTCGGCCTTTAGCGGCAGTCTGACGCCATCGGGCCCAATGATCTCGTACTTGTAGGGTCGCCCGGCACCGATGTCGGGCACGAACAGTTCCCAGATGCCGGTGTCGCGGCGATCGCGCATCGTGTGGCGGCGGCCATCCCAGTCGTTGAAATCGCCGACCACCGAGACGCGCCGCGCATTGGGAGCCCATACGGCGAAATGGACGCCGGTGGCGCCCTCGTGCTCGATGACATGCGCGCCGAGCTTGTCGAACAGCCTGAGGTGCGATCCCTGGGCGATGTAATAGTCATCCATCGGACCGAGCACCGGGCCGAACGAATAGGGATCGGTCAGCCACCAGTCACCGCCAGCATTGCGCGCGTGATAGCGCAGCGGCTGCCGCTTCTTGATCGACAATTTGCCTTCGAAGAAGCCGCCGTCGTCTCGCCGCAACAGCTCACCGGCTGCGATACCCGTCAGCGTATAGGCGGTGACCGTCTCGGCATGCGGAACGAAGCAACGGGCAAACAGGCTCTTGCCAACCTCATGGACACCAAGGACAGCAAACGAATCTCCGTGCGTGCCGGCGACAATCGCCGCAACATCGCTGGCTGGCGCCAGTCCGTCCGGCCCGCTTGTCGCAGCGGTCGCGCGCGGCTTCGTCATCAGGCAGTGTCCCTCCCCGGGCACCAGGTGGTTATTTCTGGTGGTGTGAATTGACATTCAACGCACATCACCGGGACCACATTGTTCGTGGCCTCATGCAATCACATCAGGCGGGCACGTTCCAGATTTCTTTCGCGTATTGGCGGATCGTGCGGTCAGATGAGAACCAGCCCACCCTCGCGACGTTGCGGATTGCCTTGGCATACCAGTCCGGACTGTTACGCCAGACGGCGTCGACCTCGCGCTGGGCGGCGGTGTAGGCATCGAAATCCGCGGCGACCATGAACCAGTCGCTGTCGTAGAGACCGTTGATGAGGTCGCGGTAACGGTTGGGATCATCCGGCGAGAAGACGCCCGACGAAACAGCGGCCACGGCTTGCGCCAGTTCGGGCGATGCTTCGATCACGGCGCGCGGATTGTAGCCGTTGTTGCGCCGCTCGGCGACCTCCGCGGTGGTCAGGCCGAAGATGAAGATGTTGTCGTCGCCGACATGCTCCTTGATCTCGACATTGGCACCGTCGAGCGTGCCGATGGTCAGCGCGCCGTTGAGCGCGAACTTCATGTTACCGGTCCCCGACGCTTCCATGCCGGCGGTCGATATCTGCTCGGAGAGATCGGCGGCCGGCATCAACACCTCGGCCAGGCTGACATTGTAGTTCGGCACGAACGCCACCTTCAGCAGGCCGCGCACCGACGGATCGCCGTTGATGACCTTGGCGACGTCGTTGGTGAGTTTGATGATCAGCTTGGCGTTGTGATAGCTGGGCGCGGCCTTGCCACCGAAGAATTTCACGCGCGGCATCCAGTCCCGCTCCGGATGCGAGCGAATCTGGTCGTAAAGCGCGATCGCCTCGAGGATGTTCAGAAGCTGGCGCTTGTATTCATGGATGCGTTTGACCTGGATGTCGAACAGGGCCGAGGGGTCGACCTTGATGCCGAGCCGGTCGGCGACGAGATTGGCCAGCCGCGCCTTGTTCTGTCGCTTGACTGCGGCGAACTTGTCGCGAAACGCGCTGTCATCGGCAAAGGTGTCGAGCCCCTTGATTGCCTCGATGTCGTCGAGAAAACGGTCGCCGATCGCTTCGCGGGCGAGCGACGTCAGCCCCGGATTGCACTGGATCAGCCAGCGCCGCGGCGTGATGCCATTGGTCTTGTTGTTGATGCGATCGGGATAGAGCTTGTGCAGATCGGCAAACACCGTTTCCTTCATCAGCTCGGTATGCAGCGCCGAGACGCCGTTGATCGAGTGCGAACCGACGAAGGCGAGATTGCCCATGCGCACCCGGCGGTCGCCATTCTCCTGGATCAGCGAAATGCGGCTGATCTGTTCGTCCGAGAACTGGTTGGTGGCGCGCGCTTCGAGCAGCACCTGTGCGTTGATGGCGTAGACGATCTGCATGTGGCGCGGCAGAAGCCGTTCGAACAGCGGCACCGGCCAGCTTTCCAGTGCCTCGGGTAGAAGCGTGTGGTTGGTGTAGCCGAAGGTGCGCTTTGTAACATCCCAGGCGAGATCGAAGTCCATGCCGTGGACGTCCATCAGCAGGCGCATCAGCTCCGGCACCGCGATCGCCGGATGGGTGTCGTTCAGATGGATAGCCGCCTTGTTGGGCAGCGACTTCAGATCGCCATATTGGCTGAGATGCCGCTGGACGATGTCCTGCAGCGAGGCTGTGGAGAAGAAATATTCCTGCCGAAGCCTGAGTTCCTGGCCGGCCATATGGGAATCGGCGGGGTAAAGCACGCGCGACAGCGCGTCGGCCTTGTTGCTTTCGGCCAGCGCGCCGATGTGATCGCCGGCATTGAACTTGCTGAGCAGGATCGGATCGACCGGCATGCCCGACCACAGCCGCAGCGTGTTGACGCGGTTCGCACGCCAGCCGACGACCGGCGTGTCGTAGGCGACGGCCAGGACGTGCTCGGTCGGCTTCCAGACATGGCGCTCGAGCCGGCCGTCCTTCGACGTGACCGATTCCACCGAGCCACCGAAGCCGACATCGAAAGAGCGCTCACGCCGCTCGAACTCCCACGGATTGCCATGGTCGAGCCAGGTCTCGGGCAGTTCGACCTGCCAGCCATCGTGGATCTCCTGGCGGAACATGCCGTTGGCGTAGCGGATGCCGTAGCCGTGGGCGGGGATGTCGACTGTCGCCATGCTTTCCATGAAGCAGGCGGCGAGCCGGCCGAGGCCGCCATTGCCGAGCGCGGCGTCCGGCTCCAGTGCCGCAATCAGGTCGAGGTTCACGCCGAGCGAGGACAGCGCCTCGCGCATGTTCTCCATCAGGCCGAGATTGGAAAAGGCGTCGCGCATCAGGCGCCCGATCAGGAATTCCAGTGACAGGTAGTAAACCCGCTTTTCCTGCTGGTCGTAGGCTTCCTTGGTCGCCTCCATCCAGTGATCGATGATGCGGTCGCGCACGACCTTGATCGAGGCGGTCAGCCAATCGTACTGGGTTGCGACGGTGGTGTCCTTGCCGACCCTGTATTTGAGGGCCATCAGAACTTCTCTTGCGAGCGTCTTCGGATCAGGGTTTTCGAGCAGTGGTGGAAGGGTTTCGGATGTCATCGCGCGCGTCATGCTGCCTCTCGTGCGGTTGCCCCGATCATACCGGCTTTCGTCAATCCTCCCAGCCCATGCTAGCGCATCTTTCAGGATGTTCAATCGATTTAGGCGATTGCGCAACCAAGAGCGCCTGCGGCAACTTGGCAGTCAGGCTGCCAGCGCTGCCTCCGGGGGAGCCTTTGCTCCGGTCATGAAGGCAACGGCATCGGACATCGTATACTGCTTGGGGTCGATGACGCAGAGGCGACGGCCCAGGCGGTGGATGTGGATGCGGTCGGCCACTTCGAAGACATGCGGCATGTTGTGCGAGATCAGCACGATCGGCAGGCCGCGCTTCTTGACGTCGAGGATCAGCTCAAGCACGCGGCGGCTCTCCTTGACGCCGAGGGCAGCAGTCGGCTCGTCCATGATGACCACCCGGCTGCCGAAGGCAGCGGCGCGCGCCACCGCCACGCCCTGGCGCTGGCCGCCAGAGAGCGTTTCCACCGCCTGGCTGATGTTCTGGATGGTCATCAGGCCGAGTTCGGTGAGCTTGTCGCGGGCACGCTTTTCCATTGCCGGGCGGTCGAGCATGCGCAGCCACTGGCCGAGGAAGCCGGGTTTGCGGATCTCACGGCCGAGGAACATGTTGTCGGCGATCGACAGGGCCGGTGAGAGCGCCAGGTTCTGATAGACCGTCTCGATGCCGGCTTCGCGTGCTTCCATCGGCGACTTGAAGGCGACGGGTTTGCCTTCGAGCCGGATCTCGCCTTCGTCCGGCGCGGCCGCGCCGGAAATCGCCTTGATGAGCGATGATTTGCCGGCGCCATTGTCGCCGATGACGGCGAGGATTTCGCCCGGATAAAGGTCGAAGTCGGCATTGTCGAGGGCGGTGACGCGGCCGTAGCGTTTGACCAGCCCGCGCGCGGTAAGGATGGGTTCCTGGGTCATGATTATGCCGAAACCTTTCTGATCCATTGGTCGATCGCCACGGCGCCGATGATCAGCACACCGGTGAGCAGCACTTTCCACTGCGGATCGGCGCCCAGCATGTTGAGACCCATGGAGACGACGCCGACGATCATCGCGCCGAACAGCGTGCCCAGGATCGAGCCGCGCCCGCCGAACAGGGAAATACCACCGATCACCGTCGCGGTGATGGCCTGCAGATTGTAGTCGGTGACGGCGGCCGAAGGTGAGATCGAGCCGTTGCGGCCGATAGAGACCCAGGCAGCGAAAGCAGCGATCAGCCCGGCAAGAGTGTAGACCGTCATCAACACCTTCTTGGTCTGGATACCCGACAGTTTCGCCGCCTCCTGGTCATCGCCGACGGCGTAGACATGGCGACCCCATGCCGTGTGATTGAGCACGTACCAGAGGATCAAAACGAGCACGACTGTGGCAATGACGCCGAGCGTCAGCACCGCCGTGCCGATCTTGAAGCTCAGGGCGAACAGATGCAGCAGCGGCGCCTGGGCGTCGACGTCGGTGTCGCGGATCGTCTCATTGGCCGAATAGATGAAGTTCGTGGCCATGACGATGTTCCAGGTGCCGAGCGTCACGATGAAGGGCGGTAATTTCATGTAGGCGACCAGCAGCCCGTTGAGCAGCCCGCATGCCGCGCCGGCGGCGAGTCCGATCGCCACGGCGAGCACGCTCGGCATGCCGTAACTGACCGCGCAATTACCCATGATCACAGCTGAAATCACCATGATCACGCCAATCGACAGGTCGATGCCGGCGGTCAGGATGACCAGCGTCTGCGCGGCCCCCAGAATGCCAATGATGGCAATCTGCTGCAGGATCAGTGTCAGCGTGTAGGACGAAAAGAAACGTCCTCCGATGGCGATGCCGAAGATAACGATCGACAGGACCAGCACGATCAGCGGCACAGCGGCCGGCGTCGAATGCAGGAAATGCTGGATGCGCTTGACGGCCGATTTGTGCTCGTCAAAAGCGGCGACGCTGGTGTCGCTGCTCGAGAGAACCTTCTCGAATTCCTGAGCTTGAGCCATGTTTCCTCCCCGTGAGGGGTCAGCCAATCGCTGACGCCCGTCCACGCCTTTCCGGTCTATCGCCGGGATTGTTCGCGGTCACGCGACCCATCGTCCACCCGAAGCGACCGGGGATCAAGTCCCCCCGGCCGTTTCGGTTGTTTTGTTGCCAGTCAGACCGGCATTAGCCCCAGCACTTGGCGAGGCCTTCCTTGGTGTCGATGGACTTCACGCCAGTGGCCGGCTTGTCGGTCACCAGGTTGACGCCGGTGTCGAAGAAGTTCTTGCCTTCGGTCGGCTTCGGCTTGGTTCCGTCCTTGGCGAAGGCTGCGATCGCCTCGATGCCGAGCGCCGCCATCTGCAGCGGATATTGCTGCGATGTCGCGCCGATCACGCCTTCTGTAACCGACTTCACGCCGGGGCAGCCACCGTCGACCGAGACGATCAGCACCTGCTTTTCAAGGCCGACGGCCTTGAGCGCCTGGTAGGCACCGACAGCGGCCGGCTCATTGATGGTGTGGATGACGGTGATGCCGGAGTCCTTCTGAAGCAGGTTCTCCATCGCCTTGCGGCCGCCTTCCTCGTTGCCATTGGTGACGTCGTGGCCGACGATGCGCGGATCGGTTTCGTCGCCGATCTTGTTGGGGTCCTTCACGTCGATGCCGTAGCCCATCATGAAGCCCTGGTCACGCAGCACGTCCACGGTCGGCTGCGACGGCGTCAGGTCGAGGAAGCCGATCTTGGCGTCCTTGGCCTTGTCGCCTAGGGTGGCCGCGGCCCAGGCGCCGATCAGCTTGCCGGCCTCGAGATTGTCGGTGGCGAAGGTCGCATCGGCCGCGTCGATCGGGTCGAGCGGCGTGTCGAGCGCTATCACCAGCAGGCCGGCATCACGCGCCTTCTTCACGGTCGGCACGATGCCCTTGGTGTCGGAAGCGGTGATCAGGATCCCCTTGGCGCCGTCGGCAATGCAGCTTTCGATCGCCGCAACCTGGCTCTCGCTGTCGCCGTCGATCTTGCCGGCGTAGGTCTTGAGGTCGACGCCGAGTTCCTTGGCCTTTGCGGTCGCGCCTTCCTTCATCTTGACGAAGAAGGGGTTGGTATCGGTCTTGGTGATAAGGCAGGCGCCGACACCGGCCGCCGATGCGGACGAGGCAAACGCCATCAGGCCCAGGGCCGCCGCCGCAAAGACGGTGGACTTCAACAGTTTTGTATTGGTCACGATTTTCCTCCCAGTGGAACCAATTCCGGATGCCGGCCAACCGACATCCACAGCGCATCCAACGAATTTCTCCCAGCGTGGACGCTGCTTCAACAGACACCAGACCGGGACTTCTGTCAATAATTAAATCACTCTTATTTATTATTGACAGCCTTGCGCCGTTCACTCATTCTGGCCCAAAAGCATCGAGAAGAAACGACGGGAGGAACAGGGTGGAGACCGCCATTGCGAGGCACGGTTCGCCCGAAGCGAATGACAGCCTGATTCACCGCGGCACCAACCAGAGCGGCATGCGCGACCACAACGAGCGGTTGGTGCTATCGCTGGTGCGCCAGCACGGCAGCCTGGCGAAGTCCGACATCGCCCGCATGACCGGACTTTCGGCGCAGACGGTTTCGGTCATCATGCGCGAACTGGAAGAAGAAGGCCTGCTCGTGCGCCAGGCGCCGTTGCGCGGCAAGATCGGCCAGCCCTCCATTCCGATGGCGCTCAATCCCGAAGGCGCTTTCTTCATCGGCCTCAAGATCGGCCGCCGCAGCGCGGAACTGGTGCTGATCGATTTTCTTGGGCACGTGCGCGCGATGCTGCAGCACTCCTACCGTTATCCGGCACCGCGCGAGACGGTGGAATTCGTCACATCAGGCATGAAGAAGATGCGTGGCGAACTGACACCGGCGCAGGACAAGCGCATTGCCGGCCTCGGCATCGCCATGCCGTTCGAACTGTGGAACTGGGCCGATACCGCCGGTGCGCCGCGCGACGTCATGGACGAATGGCGTAACCGCGACATCAGGGCCGATATCCAGGGGCAATGTGAGTTTCCGGTCTATCTGCAGAACGACGCCACCTCGGCCTGCGGCGCCGAACTCGTCTTCGGCCAGGCGGGCGGCGCGCGTGACTTCGTCTATTTCTACATCGGCGCCTTTGCCGGCGGCGGCATCGTCCTCAACGGCCGGTTGTTCGGCGGCCCGACCGGCAATGCCGGCGCGCTCGGCTCCATGCCGGTACCCGGGCCGGACGGAAAGCCGACCCAACTGATCGACGTGGCCTCGATCGCCATGCTGGAAAAAGCGCTCAATGCCCGTGGCGTCGAGGCCTCGCATCTGTGGACATCGCCCGAGGACTGGGGCGAGATAGGCTCGGAACTCGACGACTGGATCGCCAGCGCCTCGCAGGCGCTTGCCTATGCCATCGTCGCGGCGTCCTCGGTCATCGATTTCGAGGCGGCAGTGATCGACGGCTGGATGCCGAAGGCGGTGCGACGCCGGCTGGTCGATGCCATTATCGCCGCCATCGCGACGATCGACGGCGAAGGCCTGAAACTTCCCGCCGTTCGCGAAGGAACCGTCGGCATCCACGCCCGGGCGCTCGGCGGCGCCAGCCTGCCGCTTTCGGAACGCTTCCTCATCGGTTCGACGACGATTTCCAGGAGCGCCTGAATGCTGATCGGAATCCCGGCGCTGCTCGGTCCGGAGCTTCTGGCGACATTGCGCGCCATGGGCCATGGCGATGAGATCGCCCTTGTCGACGGAAACTACCCGGCCGAGGAGCAGGCGAGACGCCTGATCCGCGCCGACGGTCATGCGCTCATTCCAGTGCTCGATGCGATCCTGAGCGTCCTGCCGGTGGACGATGCGGTGCCCGAAGCGTTGTTTCGCGCATCCGTGAAGGGCGACCCGTCGCTTGCCGATCCCGTCCATCATGAGATCGAGGCGATCTGTGCCAAACGCGCGCCGGGCCGCAAGGTGGTTGCCTTGGCCGGCGCCGACTTCTATGCACGGGTCAAATCGGCGCATGCCATCGTCGCCACAAGCGAGCCGCGGCTTTACGCCAACATCATCATCCGCAAGGGCGTGATCTATCCGCCGGAGACCAAAAAAACATGATCCTTTGCTGCGGCGAAGCCCTGATCGACATGCTGCCGCGCACCACGACGCAGGGTGAGCCGGCCTTTGCTCCCTATGTCGGCGGCGCGGTGTTCAACACGGCCATCGCGCTTGGCCGGCTGGGCGCGCCGGCCGGCTTCTTTTCGGGCCTGTCGTCGGATCTGTTCGGCGGCCAGTTCAGGGATGCACTGGGTGCGAGCAAGGTCAGTTCCACCTATGCCCACACCTCGCCCAGGCCGACGACACTGGCCTTCGTGAAGCTCACCAACGGCCAGGCGACCTACACCTTCTACGACGAGAACACCGCGGGCCGCCTGCTGACCATCGACGACCTGCCAACGCTCGGCAGCGAGATCGAGGCCATGCTGTTCGGTGCCATCAGCCTGATCTCGGAGCCTGCCGGCAGTGCCTATGAGGAGTTCATGAAGCGCGAGCATGCAAGCCGCGTCATGATGCTCGATCCCAACATCCGGCCGAACTTCATCCCGGACAAGGCAAAGCACCTCAGGCGCATCCGCGCCATGATGGCGATGGCCGACATCGTGAAACTGTCGGACGAAGACCTGAACTGGTTCGGCGAAGCCGGTTCGCACGAGGATGTCATCCGCAACTGGCTCGACCGCGGCCCCAAGCTGATCGTCGTCACCCATGGCAGCGAAGGCGCTGTCGGCTACACCAAGGACCACTCTGTCACCGTGATGCCGGAAAAAGTCGAAGTGGTCGACACGGTCGGCGCGGGCGATACGTTCAACGCCGGCATCCTCGCCTCCCTGCATGAACAGGGCTTGCTGACGAAGGCGGCCATAGGCAGCCTCACGAAAGACGCCATCGGCAAGGCGCTGTCGCTTGGTGCCAAGGCAGCGGCGGTGACCGTGTCACGCGCGGGTGCCAATCCGCCGTGGCGGCATGAAATCACCTGAGCAACGCTCAACTTAAGTCGAGCCAGCCGATCACTTTATGTTTCGCAGGACCGCTCCGTGGGACTATAAAGGCACAATTGCGCCTGACGAAGCCCGGATTTCCGGCATCTCGCCAGGAGTCGCGTAAAATCAGAGGTAACAGACTGCGGCACCTCAGCAATTCGCGGATCTGCGTGTCCGGCTTTCTCGGCAGGCGCAACTCTGGTACCAGCGGGCCGTTATCTGGCTAAACCGCCTGGTTCGAACCGTTTTTTGAGGCCGACATGCAGTTCATTGATCTTGGCGCGCAGCGCGAACGCATCCGCGACCGGCTGAAGGCCGCAATCGACCGTGTCGTCGAAGAGGGCCGCTATATCCTCGGGCCGCAGGTCACCGAATTCGAGAACAAGCTTGCCGCCTACATCGGCACCAAGCATGTCGTGGCCTGCGCCAACGGCACCGATGCGCTGCTTTTGCCGCTGTTTGCCGCCGGTATCGGCCCGGGCGACGCGGTGTTCGTGCCGAGCTTCACCTTCGCTGCCACGGCCGAAGTGGTGGCGCTGGCCAAGGCGGAACCTGTTTTCGTCGATGTCGATCCCCACACCTACAACATCGACATCGCCAGCCTCGAAGCCGCCATCGGCATGATCAAGAAGGAAGGCCGGTTGAAGCCGAAGGCGATCATCCCGGTCGATCTGTTCGGCCTTGCCGCCGACTATGACGCCATCATGGCCATTGCCAACCGCGAGGGGCTGCTGGTGATAGAGGATGCCGCCCAGTCGACGGGCGGGTCGCTTGACGGCAAGATGTGCGGTGCCTTCGGCCATGTCGGCGCGACCAGCTTCTATCCGGCCAAGCCGCTTGGCTGTTACGGCGACGGCGGCGCCATGTTCACCAACGATGACGAGTTGGCCGACAAGCTCAGATCCTTCGCCTTCCACGGCAAGGGCGAGACGCAATACGACAATGTCCGCGTCGGCATCAATTCGCGACTCGACACGATCCAGGCGGCGATCCTGATCGAAAAGCTGGCCATTCTCGAAGACGAGATGGTGGCGCGCCAGGTGGTGGCTAACCGTTACGCAGAAGGGCTTGGCGACATCGTTACCGCAGCCCGCAACCTCGACGGCAGCCGTTCGGCCTGGGCGCAGTACGCCATCGAAACGCCCAAGCGCGATGGTCTGAAGGCGCATCTCGGCGAAAAGGGCATTCCGTCGGTCATCTACTACGTCAAGCCGCTGCATGCCCAGGTCGCCTATCGCGACTACCCGCGCACGCCGACCGGTCTTGCCGTGTCGGAAGACTTGCCGAAGCGCATCCTGTGCCTGCCGATGCACGCCTATCTCAGCGAGAACGACCAGGACCGGATCATCGAGACAATCCGCAACTATATCGGCTCGAACTCGGCGCAGGCCGCGGCCGAGTAACCACCCCGCTGGTTTCAGGCGGGGCTGGCCCCTGCCCTGCCGCTGGCGATGAAATGCGGATTGGCAAAATCCTCGTCATCGGCCTGGTCGCGTTTGCCATAGACCAGGGGTTTGCCATCCAGCGTGCGTGTCGTGCCGCCCGCCGCGCGCAGCACCGCGTCGCCGGCGGCCGTATCCCATTCCATGGTGCGGCCGAAGCGCGGATAGACGTCCGCCTCGGCGCTGGCGAGAAGACAAAATTTCAAGGAGGATCCGACCGAGACGATCTCGGCGCTACCGAGGTCGCGAATATAGGCTTCGGTTTCCGGCGTGTTGTGGGAGCGGCTGGCAACCACGGCGAGCGGCACTGCTGCCGTTCTCACCGAAATCGGCCGGCGAGCGACGATCTGGTAGTCGGCATCGATTTCGAGGGCTTCCGCCCTGCCCGGCAGGCCGGAAAAGAAGCGGCCCGTGCAAGGCGCAAAGACGACGCCGACTTCCGGCACGCCATGGCGGACAAGCGCTATGTTGACGGTGAAATCGGTGCGACGATTGACGAATTCCTTGGTGCCGTCGAGCGGATCGATGAGGAAGAAGGTGTCGCCAAGATCGGTCGGCATGATGCCGGCCGCGGCTTCCTCCTCGGCCACGCAGGGAATGTCGGGAAATGCGGCGCGCAGGCCGGCGAGAATGATCTTCTCGCTTTCGCGGTCCGCCTCGGTCACCGGCGAGGCGTCTGATTTGTGGTCGACCGCGCAGCCGGCGTGAAATACGCGCATGACCTCGCGTCCGGCGGCCAGCGCCAGCTGCTCGAAGATGTCGAGCATCGGCCTGTCGTCAGATGCCGCCGCCGTTGTCGTATTGGTCTTCGGCAATGTCACGCTCATTCAGCCAGTGTTCCAGGGCGTCTACCATCTCTTCCGCCGATCTGCCGAGCGTCTTCAGATGGATTTCCGGTTTTTCCGGCGCTTCGTAAGGCGAATCGACGCCGGTGAAGTTCTTGATCTCGCCATTCAGCGCGCGGGCATAGAGGCCCTTCGGATCACGCCTGGCGCATTCCTCGAAAGGCGTGTCGACAAACACCTCGATGAACTCACCATCGGCCATCAATTCCCTGGCCATGCGCCGCTCGGCACTGAACGGCGAGATGAATGAGACAATGACGATCAGTCCTGCATCAGCCATCAGCTTGGCGACTTCGGCGACGCGGCGGATGTTCTCGACGCGATCGGCGTCGGTAAAGCCAAGGTCGCGGTTGAGACCGTGACGCACATTGTCACCGTCCAGAATATAGGTGTGGCGGCCGGTGGCGAACAGCTTCTTCTCGAACAAATTGGCGATGGTCGACTTGCCGGAACCCGAAAGCCCGGTGAACCAGAACACCGCTGGCCGCTGGTTCTTCATGTCGGCGCGCACGCGCTTGCCGACATCGAGCGACTGCCAGTGGATATTTTCGGCGCGACGCAGCGAATGCAGGATCATGCCGGCGCCGACCGTGGCGTTGCTGATGCGGTCGATCAGGATGAAGGCGCCGGTGGTGCGATTCTCGGCGAAGGGATCGAAGGCGATCGGCGCCCGCGTCGAGATGTTGCAGATGCCGACTTCGTTCATCTCCAGCGACTTGGCCGCCTCATGGGCAAAGTCGTTGACGTTGATGCGGTATTTCAGGTCGGTGACGGTGGCACTGGTCTGGTCGGTTTCAGTGCGCAGGATGTAGGAACGGCCGGGCAGCAGCGCATGCTCGTCGAACCAGACGATGTTGGCTGCGAACTGGTCGGCGACCTGCGGCCGGGCGGCCGGCGAAACCAGCATGTTGCCGCGCGAGACCTCGACCTCGTCGTCAAGAACGAGCGTGATGGCCTGGCCGGCCACCGCCTGTTCAAGATCGCCGCCATAAGCGACAATGCGTTTGACATGCGACGACTTGCCGGATTTGGCGACAACGACCTCGTCGCCTTGCGCGATGGCGCCGGAGGCGATCGTGCCGGCAAAACCGCGGAAATCGAGATTGGGGCGATTGACGTATTGCACCGGAAAACGGAACGGCTGCTCGACGGCAGCCTCTTCGACCGAAACGGTCTCAAGGTGCTCGATCAGAGTCGGGCCGGAATACCATTTCATGTTCTGCGAGCGGCCGCTGACGTTGTCGCCATAGCGGGCCGACATCGGGATCGGCGCGATGGTCTGGAAGCCGAGATCACGCGAGAATTGCCGGTATTCTTCGACGATCCGGTCAAAAACCGCCTGATCGAAATCGACGAGATCGATCTTGTTGACGGCCAGCACGATGTGGCGGATGCCGAGCAGCGAGGCGATGATCGAATGGCGCCTGGTCTGGCGCAGCACCCCTTGCCGGGCATCGATCAGCACGATCGCCAGATCGGCGGTCGAGGCGCCGGTCGCCATGTTGCGGGTGTACTGTTCGTGGCCCGGCGTGTCGGCGACGATGAACTTGCGCTTCGGCGTGGCGAAGAAGCGATACGCGACGTCGATGGTGATGCCCTGTTCGCGCTCGGCCTCGAGGCCGTCGACCAACAGAGCGAAATCGATGTCGTCGCCGGTGGTACCATGCTTGCGCGAATCGCGTTCGAGCGCGGCGAGCTGGTCCTCGAAAATCTGCTTGGTGTCGGACAAAAGGCGCCCGATCAGCGTCGACTTGCCATCATCGACCGAACCGCAGGTCAAGAAGCGTAGCAGCGACTTCTTCTCCTGTGCGGCCAGATAGTCGCGGACGCTGTCGGTGGGTGCGAGGCTTTTTGCCATGATGTGGCGCATGGTCAGAAATACCCCTCGCGCTTCTTCTTTTCCATGGAGCCGGCTTCATCACGGTCGATCAGGCGGCCCTGCCGCTCGGAGGTGCGCGCGGTCAGCATCTCACCGACGATGGCTTCAAGCGTGTCGGCATCGGATTCGATGGCGCCGGTCAACGGATAGCAGCCCAAAGTGCGGAACCGGACCAGCCGGTTCTCGACCGTCTCGCCGGGGCGCAGTTTCATACGGTCGTCGTCCTTGAGGATCAGCATGCCGTCGCGTTCCACCACCGGCCGTTCCTTGGCGAAATAGAGCGGCACGATCGGGATATTCTCCTGCAGGATGTACTGCCATATATCGAGCTCGGTCCAGTTCGACAGCGGGAAGACGCGGATCGATTCACCCGCTGCGATGCGCGTGTTGAATATCTTCCACATTTCGGGCCGCTGGTTCTTCGGATCCCACACATGCTGGGCGTTACGGAAAGAGAATATGCGCTCCTTGGCGCGTGATTTTTCCTCGTCGCGGCGGGCACCACCGAAAGCGGCGTCGAAACCGTATTTGTCGAGCGCCTGGCGCAGCGCCACGGTCTTCATCACATGCGTGTGGGTGTTCGAACCGTGATCGAACGGGTTGATGTTGTCGCGCACGCCGTCTTCGTTGACATGAACCAAAAGGTCGAAGCCGAGTTTTTGCGCCATCTGATCGCGAAATGCGATCATCTCGCGGAATTTCCATGTCGTGTCGACATGAAGGAACGGGAACGGCGGCTTGGCCGGATAGAACGCCTTCATCGCCAGATGCATCAAAACGGATGAATCCTTGCCGACCGAATAGAGCATGACCGGCTTGGCGAAGGCGGCCGCAACCTCGCGGAAGATGTGGATGGATTCGGCTTCAAGCCGCTGCAGATGCGTAAGCGCTATTGTCATCGACTGTGAGCGTTCTCTCGTGCTTTCTCGCAGAAGACCTTGCGTCAAATGATGGGGCCTTTATGGCCGATTCAAGCTTCGCTTCTGGACAACGTGTTTCGTGCGGGCGTTCTAGCAGATCAGCGCACGGCAGAACAATGCAAGACAAGCCCCGGCAGCAGCCGGTTCGAGAATGAATTTTCCACGCTTTCGCCGGAACCCGGAAATTTCTGTTCGCAAGGCCCTGGCCCGAAGAAACGCAGGAAAAAAATTGCTCGGGAGAACGTGATGACAAACGCTTCTGGAGCCATTTCCCAATCGACGACCGCCGGGCCGCCGATTTTCGGTGACAACCAGCCCCGCCGCACTATCGAAAAGACAGCCCAGCCACTATACAAACCTCCGGAAGCGGGCAAGATGCGTCATCAGGCATGGGCAATTTCGAGGCGAGCACATTCGGTTCCGCTGGACAGGATGTGCCGCCTAGAGCTACTCGAGAATAGCGAGCCCGAAACTTGAACCGGCTTTCGTCCATGAGACCGCAACTCACGCCGTCGCGGATCAATATCTACTTCTCCACCCTTTGCTTCTTTTTTCCACCGGTCCTGGGATCGCTGGTTAGCTTCGCGTTCAATGGCGGCGGCCTGTGGTCCGCCCTGTTGATCGCCTTGAAGAAGAGGCGCTTCAACACCGACAGGGCGATGATGGCGCTGACGATCGCGATCTATGCCTATTGCGCGGCCAATCTCGTGGCGTCCATCGTCAACAACGCGATCGTCCAGGATGCGCCACGCCTTATTCCGCTCGTGACGTTCCTGCTTTTCCCCATCTCCTATTCGACCTGGAGCATCTCGCAGAAAACCACGCTTGTCCGCATAATCGTGTTCAGCAGCCTTGCCGCCTGTTTCGTCGCGCTGCTGCTGGCCGTTGTCCAGCAATATTGGCTGGGGATGAGGGCCA
The DNA here is from genome assembly GCF_000472785.1 of Mesorhizobium loti CJ3sym. Classification (GTDB taxonomy): domain Bacteria; phylum Pseudomonadota; class Alphaproteobacteria; order Rhizobiales; family Rhizobiaceae; genus Mesorhizobium; species Mesorhizobium loti_E. Next base: position 18,918 of record NZ_AXAL01000015.1, on the reverse strand, counting down.
AGGGCGGGGCCGGCAATGCGATAGTGTTCGCGGAGGTCCTCTCCCTTGCCGTAATGGTCTGTGTGGCTGGAGCCTTGTCGGGTATCGAGAGACACAGGAACGCCTTTATCTGCGCAGCGCTTAGCGGGACGATCGCCATTGTCTATTCCGGGACGCGCATTATCTGGCTGTCGCTGCTGATCGCCGGCATTGCTGTCTTGCTGATCAACCAGCAGCGGCTGAGAGGCAGGAATGCCGTTCGCCTGCTGTTGCTGCTGTTGGCGGTTGGCGTCGTGGTCGCGGCTGTCGGCTTCCAGACGATATCCGGGCGTGTCGACTTTCTGCGCGCCGACTGGGATGCACTTGGGACACAGGGCAACTACAACACCTCGTTGGGTTTCCGAGTTGCCCTTTGGGACATAGGCCTGAAGTCGTTCCGCGAGACCCCATTGTTCGGACATGGCGTGGGCGCCACCCAGTACTTGATAAAACAGGGCTTTCGGGACCAGTTCGGGATGGATGCCGGCTTCAATCATTTCCACAATGGCTTCCTGACCGCCTTGGTGCAGGCCGGAATCCTGGGCGCGGTGACGCTGGCGGCGATCTTTGTGGTTGCAGCCAGGAATGCCGCCTTGGTCCTGCGCAACAGCGCGGACCCGATCGAGCGGTTCGGCGCCACCATGATTGTCATCGTGGTGATTACCTATCTCACAGCCGGAATGACAGGCATCCTGGTTGGTCACGACATTCTAGACTCTGTGCTGATGGTGTTTCTGGTAAGCGGAACATATCTTGCTTCTGGCCGCCAGGTTCTGCTGGCGGAAGCTCTCCCACCAGTTCCCCATTAGCCGTTGCGGGCAAGGCAATGAAAGTCCTGGTTACAGGCGCGACAGGCTTCATCGGCCGCCAGGTGGTCCATCGGCTTCATCTGGCCGGCATCGAGCTTCGCCTTGCATCCCGCCACCCGGAGAAACTTGATCCGGGCTTCGATGCCATGCCGATGCCCGGTTTCGATGCCTCGGCCGCGGCCTTCCTTGCACTCACCAGCGATGTTACCGACATTGTCCATTGCGCCGGCCTGAACAATGATCAGGGCAACGCCACCCAAGCCGATTTTCGGGCGGCCAATACGGAACTGAGCGCACGGCTGGCGCATGCCGCGGCCACGCAGGCAAGCGGACGCTTCATCCATCTCTCCTCGACCCGGGCCGTGATTGGCGCGCGCGTCAGCGCGACGATCGACGAGAACACGATGCCCGATCCGCAATGCGCCTATGGGCGCTCGAAGCGTGAAGCGGAGATCAGGGTGCTGGAAGCCTATGCGTCGCATGGCCGCCCCGACGCCACGGTGCTGCGGCTGCCCCCGGTCTATGGCAGTGGCATGAAAGGGAATATGGCGATGCTGATGCGGCTGGCCGACACGGCCTTGCCGCTGCCGACAGGCGCCCTGACCGGAACCCGCTCGCTCATGTCATCGCAGTCGGCGGCAGGCGCGATATGGCATCTGCTGAGCCATTCGGAGCCGCTGCGCCCGATCCATGTTGCCAGCGATGTGCCGCCGGTTTCGATCGCTGCCATTGTCGGCGCCTTTCGCTACGGTTTCGGGCGGCCGACGCGCCTAATGGCCGTGCCGGCCGGGCCACTGCGGGCAGCCGCGATCCTCTTGGGCAAGCGGACATCCTGGGACAGCATGACCGCGACGCAGATATGCGACCCGTCCCTGCTCGTATCCGAAGGCTGGCTGCCGGAAACAGGCACGCTTGAGCGGCTGGCCGAGATAGCGCGGCTCGGAAACGCTCAACCGCCTCCGCTGCGATAGAGCGTTCCAAACAGGATACGAAGGTCGAGCCAGAATGACGCCGTCCTGAGATAGGCGGCATCCGTTTGCGCCAAAAGCCGCGGATTCGACATGTCGATGCCCCTGATCTGCGCCATGCCGGTAATGCCCGGACGTGCTGCCAAAACCCCCAGCCGCCTGCGACGCTCGATCAATTCCGTCTGTGTCGGCAGACATGGGCGCGGTCCGACCAGGCTCATCTCGCCCCGCAGAACATTCCAGAATTGCGGCAGCTCATCGAGCTTGAATTTCCGCAGGACCCTTCCGACCGAAGTCACGGCATGCGCGGGCGCTTCGTGCGACGGCAAGGACGGCGTTCCCTGATACATCGTCCTCAACTTGTGGCAGCGAAACAACGCGCCATCGCGGCCGACCCGCGTCTGGGAAAAAATCGCCGGACCGGGCGACGATGCCCGCACGGCCAGGACGCAGAGCAACAAAACAGGGGACGTCACCAGCAACAGCAGGGCTGTCGCGACGAGGTCGAAGGCTCGCTTCGGTCCCTTCACGGCCATCCGCCAATGCTCCCTGTTCACTAGAGCAATTCCCCTGGGAATTGCTCTGACAATGCCGGCCGGGGGATCGATTTCAGGGCAAAGCCTCGCCGTTCGACCACCCGCTGCAACGTATCTAACCCGCTTGCCCGACTGTTCTCGTGCCAGTTTCCTGCAGCGTGTCGGGCGCTGATGTCTCCGGCCGATGGAGTTCCGCCAACACGGCAAGGGCGGAAGCCTTGTCCTGGTTCTTCATTGCAGCCTGTAGCGCAGCCAACGCGGCTTGAACCGTCGGCCACGCCACGACATCGGTCCTGAGGCCGAAGATCTTGGCGATGTCGAGCGTGACGACCTCTTCATTGGCGCCCTGGAGCGTCTCATGAAGCTTCTCACCGGGCCTGATGCCGGTGAAACGGATCGGGATATCCGTATAGGGCGTCTTGCCGGCCATGCGGATCATGGTTTCCGCGACTTCGAGAATCGGCACGGGTTTGCCCATGTCCAGCATGTAGATGGCATAGTCGTCCTTGCCGTTGCGCGACTGTGCGTCGGCGGCCGCCATGATGACGAGGTCGACAGCTTCCGCCACCGTCATGAAATAACGCGTCATGCGTCGATCGGTAATCGTGACCGGACCGCCGGCTTCAATCTGTGCCTGGAAGATCGTTGCCACCGAACCATTGGAGCCAAACACGTTGCCGAACCGCACGGCAATGAACTTGGTGCCGGAACGGCGCCCATCCGGTGCGATTGCGTGGCTTTCGTGCAGGGAACTGACGAGCTGTTCGGCCGCTCTCTTTGTGATGCCAAGCACCGAGGACGGATCCACAGCCTTGTCGCTCGAGATGAGCAGGAATTGCGGAACGCCACACTTGGCGGCAACCTCAGCGCAGACAAGCGTGCCGAAAACATTGGTCTGGATGGCCGATTCCCAGTTTTCCTCGAGCAGCGGAACGTGCTTGAGCGCGGCGGCATGAAAGATGATGTCCGGTTTGAATTCCGTGACGACGCGCGTCATCTGGCGCCGGTCCGCGACATCGACGATGCGAACCTTGAGGCGATCATGGTCCTTCTCGTCGACATACTGGCTCAGTTGGAAGATGCCGAACTCGGAATTGTCGGCGACCAGCACCGCCCCTGCCCCGAGTTCCAACGACCGCTTGACCAGCGTGCGGCCGATAGATCCCGCACCTCCCGTCACCAGGACGCGCTTACCGCCGACGAAGGCACCAATGCGCTCGATATCGGACGGCACCGTCGGGCGGCGCAGGATCGTTTCCATCTCGACTTCGTCGAGAACGAGCTTGCCCTCCTGCCCCAGTTGCGAAAGCCTCGAGAACTGGGCAACGGCGATGCCGCCATGCCGGGCGACACGCACAAGCTCGGAATATTCCTCGATCTCATGTTCGGCGCCGCTGCCGAAAATAAGCAGGTCGATGCTCCTGGTGCCGGCGGCGTAGTCCTCCAGGACATCGATCAGGCGCGGCCTCGTCGCCACCACGGGGACACCTTGAATGCGTGTGCCCAACGGCGCACCGCGCTCTGTCGCCATGATGCCGGCGATGGAATGGTCTGATGGCTCTGCCGTGCGCGTGAAACGAATGATCAGGTCAGCCTCGCCGAGGCGGCCGACAAACAGCGCCCGCTTGGCCTGCGCTTTACCGGTCTTGTCGGTGAGGATGCCCCAGCTCGCGCCGTCGCGAAGAAATCGGTAGAACAGCCGAGGCGCCGATATGATGGTGAAGGAAACGAGGAAGAAGACGATGAACTGGCGCTCGTTGAGGCCAGCGACGGGCTGGATGTAACGAGCCAGCAGCGAGACGCCATAAAGAACAATCGTCAGAATCCCGCAACTCTTCAGAATGTTGAAAAAATCCGGGGTCGAGGCAAAACGCCAGATCGTGGTGTAGAGACCACAATATCTGAACAGCAGGTGGCTGATGACAACGATGCCAAACCAGGTGGCCAAGCCCTCATAGGAGAGCGCCTCGAACGAAAGATTTGACCGTGAGAGGACCAGGCTGAGCGCTACGGCGACCAAGACCATGACAAGATCCTGGACCATGATGATGGCGCGTCGCATCTTCGGCCGACTTCCGGACACGGCTTGCAAATAGGAAGTCATTGGCCAGTACTGAACTCCAGGCGAAAGGACTTGAAGACTACATTAGCGTGAGATCAATTGACATACGTCACTAACCACCCGTTGAAGTCCAAATCCTCAGCCCCCGCTGCGACCCATCGCATAGCGTGGAGTTGCCGTCGTCGCCAGAGTTTTCTTTCACTGGCGGTGGGATTGGACTGAAGTCGTCGACCAGGATATCACGCAACAGCAAGGGCAAAGTGGCTATGGCTCATAGAGCTTAAGGACGGCCAGGTGACCGGCGGAAAGATTTGAGGTGCACGCTGTTGCCACGGGCAGGTCCGGCGATGCAAATTGGCAGCCGTTTGACGCATTTTCACAGCGCTGCCCTTACCCTTTCGTTCGATGCACAGTTGCAAGCTCTCAAGGAGAGCCCTCGCCGGACGGGCAAGCGATTTCGGTTGACAGGGGAACCTACCGCAATATGACGGCCTTCCCTCTCACCACTCAAAGCGAAGCGATGAAATTTGGATCGAGTGGCCTTCGAGGCTTGGCTTCGGAACTGGTCGGGAACCCGAGCGGACTTTATACCGAGGCGTTTGCCTGGCGCCTGGCTTCCGCCGGAACCCAGCCGAACGCCATGGTGCTGGTGGGTCGTGACTTGCGCGATAGCAGCCCCACCATTGCCGCCAACTGCATGGCAGCCCTGACGGCAAGCGGGCTTCAACCGATCGATTGCGGCGCCATTCCAACACCGGCTTTGGCGCTGTACGGCCAGCAGCATGGCGCAGCGGCACTTATGGTGACGGGTTCGCATATCCCCGCGGACCGCAACGGCATTAAGTTCTACGGCCCGCACGGCGAAATCAGCAAGGCCGATGAAGCCGCCATGGCACAATACGCGGCGGAAAGATCGGAAGTCTATCGCGCTCCGCCGCAGCCAGGAAGCGCTATACCAACACGCCATGATCAAGCGATCGCCACCTATCGCGCGCGCGCCGAGATGATATTGGAGCCCGGCTCCCTTTCCGGCAGAAGGGTCGGCGTCTACCAGCACAGCTCGGTGGCGGCGGATCTGCTAGTCGAGATTCTCCAATCGCTTGGCGCCACAGTAACGCCTGTCGGGAAGTCCGACACCTTCGTGCCCGTTGACACGGAAGCTGTGAGCCCGACCACACTAGCAAAATTCAAACGTTGGGCTCGGGAATTCAACCTGGATGCCATCGTGTCGACAGATGCCGATGCCGATCGTCCGCTCATCGCCGACGAGAATGGCGATCTTTTTCGCGGCGACCTGATCGGCCTCGCCACGGCCTTGTTCTTGCGGGCGGACGTCGTCGTGACGCCGGTGACCTCCAACTCAGGCATTTCGAAAGCTTTCGGTTTCGAGGTCGTGAGAACGAAGGTCGGATCTCCCTTTGTTATCGAAGGGATGGAAGCATCATACGATGCCGGTCGCATCGTCATCGGCTTCGAGGCCAATGGCGGCGTCCTCCTGGGGTCGGATTGTTCGTTGCGCGGAAAGACGCTGACGGCATTGCCGACACGCGATTCATTGCTGCCGATCCTCGCCGTCCTGGGTCTGGCCGGGGCGACAGGAAATACGCTGTCGCAACTGCGCGCGGTTTGGAAGCTTCCGGTTTGCGCAAGCGAGCGACTTGAAAACTTCCCGGTGGAGAGCTCGCGCGGCTTGATGCGCCGACTCGCGGATCGGGATGCACTGCGGCAATTTCTGGCGCCTCTCGGGACCGTTGCCGAAGTCGACGAGACGGACGGCCTCCGGGCGCGGATGCAGACTGGCGAAATCGTCCATTTGCGCCCTTCCGGCAACGCGCCCGAGCTTCGCTGCTATTCGGAGGCTGCAACCCCTGACAGAGCGGCTGCGATCGTGGCCTTGACGCTTGAAAGGGCGCGGGCGACCACGGCCAAGCAAGACCCCATCCGATAGCGGTCACTACATTCGCCGGAGCATGAATGCGAGAACTGTGGCGGCGTTCCCTGACTGCGCGCCTTGAAGCGGTTCGATTTCAGATGCGACCAAGGACGAATGCCAGATAAAGCCCCAGGGTGCCGGCAAAGGTCTGCCGATAGACACCACTTCCTTGCAGAGCGCGCAAGCGCTGGAACAGACCGCCCTTTCGACCGCTAGCGAACAGGTCAAGGCACGCCGCGGCATCGGGCGTAAGGAGGTCGCGATTGGCCGCCAGGCCGGCAAGATTGAGATCGGTCCAGTCGGCGAACCCACCCTTGAACAGACGGCCAAGCCGCGAGATCCTTGCCCGCCACGACACGTTGGCGCCGACAAGGTTTGCCGCATGCTGCCGATAGCGCACCAGGGGCCGCGGGTCGTAGTGGACGACGCCGCCGGCGCCGGTGACAACCAGATAGGCCCACCAGTCGTGGCTGACGAAGCCAGTGCGTGCCGAAGCCCTTGCCAACAGATCGAGCGCCGCGCGGTTGAGCAGCATCGTGTTGCCGCCGGCGATGCTTTGCACAAGCGCGTTGCGAAAGGACGGCGGACGGCGAAACAGCGGCGAATGGCCGATAAGGCTTCCCGTTTCGGTCATGGTCGCGGTTCGCGAGCAGAACATCAACGGGGTTCCCGCATCGAATGCCTGCATCCATCGGATGGCACTTTCCAGCCTGTCCGGCTCCCAGACATCGTCCTGATCGCTGAAGGCATAACAGTCGGCATCGATGCGCCGGTCCAGTATCATCGAACGGAAATTGGCGGCGAATCCTGCGCGCGGCCCCTCCACCAAAGTGATTCGACCTTTTGTCCAGCGGGACTTCCAAGCTTCGATGATGGCAATGGTGCCATCGACAGAGCCATCGTCGGAGATCCAGAGATCGATGAGCGACTGCGACTGCGCAAGCAGGGACTGCAACTGCTCACCAATGAAGGTCGCGCCGTCCTTGGTGCCCATCAGCACCGCTATGCGCAAATCTGCCCTATCCACTGATGTCAAACACCTTGCTTGAGATTTTCATTCCGGCGGGATCAGGCCCTTTGTCGGAAGTGAACCGGGCGCGGCTCGCCTGCCCGGCGATTCGGAATCACGGTCATCTGTTGTCCAGGCTTCATCACGCCTTGCAATGCCCACGCTCGGATTCCACGCACTCGGTCAGCACGCCGGCTACCGCGTCAGCCCTGCCGAATTGTAGTCGCCGAGGCCAATCCTTGCAAATTTCTCGGCCTCTGCACGGAGAGGCCCAAGATAGATCGGATCAAAGGAAGGCGGCTGGTAGCCGTATTGAAAAATCGAGAGATACTCGGCCGCGAAGGTGGAATGATGCACCTTCCCCGACGTTGCTACACCGCCATGAACTTGATGAAATGTCATGTCCGACAGCAGGCATATATTCTTGGCGTTAGGACGTTGCACGTATCGTGCGAAAATCTCGAGGTTGGCCAAGCCGGCGCCCGGGGAAACGAAGCCTTCATGGAAACCGCCCATCCTGTCGAGGAGATGGCGCGGTACCGAGAATGCGTTGCTTTCCACGATCGGCTTCCAGAAGCCGTTACTGGAAGAGCCCGCAAATACGGAAATATCGTAGAGGGCGGACGGTTTCGAGGGCCAGCCGCTTTCCGCGATCAGCCTGTCCTCGACGTCCTCATTATACCCTTGGGTCGTCGAGACCATCTGCACGCTTGGCCCGAGATGACAGCCCAGTGTGTAGACGAACGCATCAGCACACATTGAGTGTGCCCTCAAAGTATTGGCGATCAATTGATCCGAAAAGATGCGGGCTCCGTCGATGGCAAATAGGATATGCGTGCCCTTGGCCACGTGCCTTGCTGCCCAATTGAGCGCAAAGACAGGGGACGGTCGCGGGCTAGGCATGCTTACGATCCGGGGGGCCGGCAACAGAACCGCGCTTTCGGATAGTGTAAAAGGAACAGCCGAGCCATTGTCGACGACAATAACCTCATAGTCCTCGGGCGAGACATTTTTTTGATAAGGAAGGCAAGCAGACAGGATCGTACGCGGCGCCTCTCTTGCCATGTCATGGATGCAGATGATCACCGAAAGGAACGGTCGACGCTTTCGTGAAAAAAGCCTCATGTCCGTCGTAGATATCCATTGGGGTTGTAAGTCATGTTGCGGCCGAACATATCACAGTAGGCAACGTCTATTTCAAAGGACCGGGAGCCTCTTGCAAGAAATTCCGCAATCGCCCTGTTGGGCCCTCCCTGATATTGGGCCGACCATCCGAGATCGTCGAGCACGCCGTCTTCCATGACGAGATACTCGCCAGTGCGAAGATGCTCTTCGAAAAACTCAAGAACCGAGGTGCACACGGCATAGCTATGAGCCGAATCCTCGATCACCAACCAGGGCCGGGGCAAGTCAAAAAGTCCGTGCTGGCGGAACGGAGTCTCAAGATTGGCGGCATCGCCTTGAACGAACCGAATTTCTTCCGAAGCGGGCAGGCCCGGCTGATCCAGATCGATCGAAACAATCTGGGCCTGGATATCCATGGCCCCGCACATGTCGCGGAAAAGCATGGCGCTTCCGCCATGCTTCGATCCGATCTCGATGATCGATGCAGGCCGGAGCTGGTCCAGGAGCCGCAGATAGATTGCGATGTCGACAGGGCTTTTTAGACACGGAATGCCGCGGTAACGATATTCCATAGTCCCGGCGTGGTAAGCAGGGAGATCAGCGCCAACCAGGCCCGTCGCGTAGCTTCGTTTCGAGCGGCGCTCCTTCAATCGCTCAAGATCGGCTTGCAATGAGGCCGCCGGCTGCGGCGCGACAATCCGAGTGATTTCCTCGATCGTTTCCAATTGGTAGCGGCCATTCAGAATCCCGGCCTCGATGTCGCGATAGGCTTCCGTGAGGGTGGCGTCGCCCGGTCTCAATCCCGAGACGATGCACAGTCCCTTCATCTCGACATCGTATGTTTCCACGATCAGGTCAGGTCGAAATTTCCGCAATATCGCAACCAGTTTGTAGACATCGCCAGTCCAGACCTGAGTGTTGCGCTCACGGCTCGTGTGAGCAATGTCGCGCGGCAAGACATCGTCGATCACAATGATGCCCTGCGCGTGGCTCGCACGCTCACAATTGATGAAGTCGCGGAGCGCAAACTCCGCATTGTGCATGCCATCGATAAATGCGAGATCGACCGGGCCGCACACCAGCGCGGCGACGTCACGCTTGAAGAAGTCGTCGCTCGTCTCCGCGAACAAACGCGTTGGCGCCTTCAGTGGCAGCCTGATTTCATAGTCCGGATCGACCCCGATCGACGGCGCCTCAGACAAAGCAAGGCTGTGGCCGAAACGCGACCCGATTTCGAGATAGTTTCGGGGTCGCAATATCCTGTGTATCGACGAGAGGGCTTCAAGATAATCCATCACGCCGCCTTGCGAAACCAAACGCCCGTCCAGTCGACCTGGTGCATTTGAGGAAGATCACGCGACGTCCGCGCAAAATAATCTGCCACCGCGAGACGACATTGCTCTATGGCGTAGTCATCGATGATGACGATGCCGCCTAGCGAAACCTTGTCGTAGAGCGCATCGAGGGAGTCCATAGTCGATTCATAAAGATCACCATCCAGGCGAAGCAAGGCAATTTCACGCGTCTGGAGTTGAGGGAGCGTGTCCTTGAACCATCCTTTGGCAAAAACGATCGAATCGGACTCCAGCCCGTAAACGCCAAAGTTCTCGCGAACAGTTTCCTCACCTACCGCAAGCTCGGGATAGACTGTCTTGCTCAGGTCGAGTCCGGCATCCTGTGCAAGGCTCGGAGGAGGTAGTCCTTCGAAGCTGTCGGCGACAAATATCCGGCGGTTTTCGGCTGGGTTAATCCTCAGGTATCCCGCCATGAAAATGCAGCTGCCGCCGCGCCAGACACCGCACTCGACAAGATCCCCGGGAATGCCGTCGTCAACCACTGTGTCGAGGCACTCATGCAGCATGTCCAGACGTGCCCGTCCGATCATCGTATGCGAATATCCGGCATTGTGGATACTACGGCCAAAGAACCTGCCATCGGCACGCCCTGCGACCATCTCGGTATAGGCATCGGCACGTTCATGGCGAATATCGTGCAGCACGCGGGGGTCAAACACTTCGGAGCCGGCAATGCAGTTGCGCAGATAGATGATGCGAAGCTCATTATCGAGATACACACAGTTGAGCAGCGAGCGCTTCAGAAGATCGAGATAAAACTCGCCCGGGTCCCTCATGCCGAAAACTCCTGCCCGCCAATGGTTTCCATCGTGATCGACTGCATAGGGATGCCCATCAGGCCTTTTGCCACATGCGATGAGAGAACGTGGAAAAAGATGGCGTCTTCGACCCGGTGCTGCTTGATGTGTTCCGCTTGGTTTCCAGTGGCCAACGCGACCGTAATTCCATAATCTCCGGTCGGCAGATAGGGCATCTGAAACGCGAATCGGGCAACTATCGTTTCCCCGGCTTGTATGATGATGTCATGGTCGTGATAGGTCAGGAATGTATTGTCGGCAAAGACAGCCTGGCCACGTCGGTCACGAACGGTGAAACCCAGGATTGGACGCTCAAGGTTCGCATTTGCCTTTGCCTTGATCTCGAAGACGATGCTCTCCCCACCCGAAAGATTGGTGAGCGGTAGCCCCGCCGGACTTCTCAACCCTGCAGAAACAATCGACCCCGAGCGGGTACCGATCCAGGCGGCGTCATCGTCAAAATCGAAGACTTTGATTTCGTTGGCGAGCGAGGACGACCGCAGTATTTCGGAACGATGGTCCGGAGGCGGGGGGGGCTCGGGCGGGCGCTCGCCGCGGCGACCGCCAAATTTCAATTCGGCCGTGCTGTCGCCTTCAAGCTCGATCGCACGGCGGTACTCATCGCAGACCTCCTTGGTCTCACCGATCATGCGGATCTTGCCTCCGTCGACCCAGACGACGCGGGAACACAGGGCCATCACCGAACCTAGATCATGCGCGCACAACAACAGCGTCCCGCGCGATTTGAACTCGCGGATGAAACGCATGCATTTCTGAGAAAAGGCCAGATCACCAACGGCCAGGACCTCGTCCACGAGAAGAATTTCCGTCGGCAGATGCGCGGCGACGGCGAAGGCCAGGCGTGCGTACATGCCACTCGAATAGGTCTTGACCGGCTGATCGATGAAATCGCCGATGCCCGCGAACTCCAGGATCGAACCCATTCTGGCTTCCGCGTCGGACCTCGACATTCCGAGGATCGCGGCGCCGAGATAGGCGTTCTCGCGCCCAGTGAAGTCCGGGTCAAAGCCCGTCCCAAGCTGCAGTGAGTACAGCTTGCCTTTTTGTTCGATCGTGCCTGAGGTCGGTAGCAAGTTGCCCGCAATCATCTGAAGAAGCGTGGATTTGCCGCTACCATTGCGGCCGATGATGCCGATCGTCTCACCCTTAAAAACGTCAAACGACACTCCGTGTATGGCCGGATATTCCCGAAACCTGCGAACACGGCCGAAAGTTGCCATTTGAATCAATCGATCCTGGGGGCGCGAGTAGATACGAAACACTTTCGTCACATCCTGCAGATGGATAGCAACATCACTGCTGGTCATAGCCGACGATCCAATCAAGACGAGAAACGCTTCGACATATCGAGCACGCTCGCGGAAATGCACGAGCGTCGGCGTCAAACCTGTTAGAGAACATCGGCAAAGCCTCGGCGAGTCCTCTGGAAAAACTGATAGCCGAGAAAAGCGATCGCAATGGCCGCGATCGAATAATTGCCAAGCGCCATCCAATCCGGCCACACCCCGAAGAGAACCGTGTTGCGAAAGTTCTCTACGGGAATAGCGAGCGGATTGAATGAGAGCCATGGTTGCAGCCAAGTAGGGAGGGCTGTCCTCTGGAAAAAAACCGGGGAGAGGAACATCGTCGCCGTCACAAGTGGGGTCACGATCTGGCCCATGTCACGAAAATAGACGCCGATCGATGACAATATCCAAGCTATGCCAAGCACCAGCACCACCAGCGGCGCCAGTACCACCGGTGCTAGCACCACCGTCAGCGGAATGCTCCCGAAGATCACGTAGGCGAATACCAACAGCACGAGCAGGCTCACTGCAGCGTGGAACAAGGCAGCACCAACCGAAACCACAGGCAGAATCTGGATCGGAAACACGACCTTCTTGACGTAGCTGGCATTGGCGACGATCAGTCCTGGCGACTGCGAAACGACCTCGGCGAAAAACTGGAAGACGATCAGCCCGCAAAACAGGATGACCGCAAACTCTCCCGTCGAATGCGTGGCGGCCTGTTGGTCAGGCATCGTCCATCGTGACTTCATCACCACGCCGAAGACAAATGTGTAAACGGCTAGCATGAAGAGCGGATTAAGCAGCGACCACAACAGCCCAAGTGTCGATCCACGGTAACGACCAGCGACCTCTCGACGAGCCAGGTCAAAAATAATACGAAGATGCATAATACTCTTCCGGTCCTCATCAATTGCGTTGAGAAACCAGACACTCTTCCGCAGCATCCAGCGCCCGTCGAAGCTCGGCGATATCTACTGAGAAATCGAAGTCTGCATGAGGGTGCTCTTTTCCGCCGGCCGTGAGCCCATGTCGAGAAGCCTCCGGAACGCTGCAAAAAATGACTTTCCAGTCGTGGCCCAGAAAATAGCTGGTCGATCGAATCCACTGGTCGAAGTAGCACTCCGGCATGATTTCCAACACCTGGCATCCAGGCGGACAAAATCCAATGTTTGCCAGCGCAGCTCCGGTCTGAGCCACCACGACTTGCGCATTGGAGAAAAGTCCAATCTGCTGCCGAATGTCGAAGATTTCTGGCCTAACCAGCAAGAAACCCCGCGATTTCAACAACTCTTCGACGGCGTCCTGGTTTTTCATCGCCCTAGTGCTGCCAGGCGGTCGCTGAATATAGATTCTTTTTGGTGCGGTGTCCTGATATGCCACGTTCATGCGCAGCGTATCAAAGAGCGGGCGGCAGAACCGTGTCGTATACGAGATATGCATCGATACGAGTGTCGTCCCCAATATCGAGCGAAAGCGGGTCGGGCGATCCACCTCGACAACGCGCTTGTCAAGACCAAGGACGGACAGAATCCCCCTTTGCCAGGAATTCAGCTTCTGGGTTGCAATAAATACTTCTGTCTTTGGTGAAACAACGTTGTAAATAATATATGCTGCCTGCAGTCCATCGAACATGAAATGCCCATAATTCGAGCTCCCTACTCCAAAACTTGTAACAACGTCGGCATCAATATCCGTCAGATCATTAAGGTAGGAAGATTGGAGCCCGGCTCCCTTACGAGACAGGTAGGGCTCAACAAACTCGACGCCACCAAAATAGTGCGCATTCTCAACAGTTGATTGAACCAGTCCGTTGTCCTGGGTGATCACCGCACCTGTGGCAGGGAGCAGGGTCGCGCGATCACACGCGAATGAAGCGACTGACTTCATTCGCGTTTCGCTCTTTATAGTAGACATCATTGGAGCGGCGTACCCGTCGCCGAAAACGTTCGCTCCGACACGAAGACCGTGCGGCGTCGTGCCGACCCATCGCTCGGGCTCTTGGATAATGACCCTGTCCGAAAAAGGAAGCGATCGATCCAGCAATTGAAACAGGTCGTCAACTTGGTGGAATCTTCGGCAATCCACCTCAGAGATTTCAACGGAAGCGGGCAAAAGGCTATCCTCGGCGTGATTTCACAACAGTGCAGACATTACGCATGCGGGTAGCTTTCTGCCGGAACGACGCCTCTGCCGATCATCTCCAAATCCATGCCGGCGTGCGATTCCTCGATCTTCATTCCCAATGAAACGGCACTCAACGCAAAGCCTCGTTCTAAGACATGCGCAAATGTACCATCCACCTGACCAGCCTCAAGGTCAAACAGGTCGTCAGCCACGAGCGGCTGAAGTTGCGCCATGCACGCCGTGCGCGCGGCAAACATCGTTCCTGCAAAGAAGCCCTCGCGCAGGATGCGCTCCTCCGTAAGCCCCAGTTTTTCGGCCAGCCAGACCAGCCGGGAATGGTTCGAACCGAGGTATGTCGTCATGGAAACGAAATGCCCGGCCGGGCCAATCATTCCTAAACGGGGATCGGCTTCAAACCTCTCCAGGGAACCGTTCAGAGCCTCATAGGACAAAACTTTTCTCACCAGATCCTGCCGCCAGAAGTCTCCGTCAACGCGATGCGGAGACTTCTTTGTGTGCACCTTGACGACATAGGGAATATCCTCCCGCAGCACCTCGGGAAGAATTTTAAAGAACGGCAGGACATCTCGCCCACGGTTTTCGACCACCTTCAAAAGGAAGGGGATGCTATATTTCTCGAGACAATTTCGTACCTCGCCCTCGCTATCCTTACCCGTCGTAACAAAAATCTTGATTGGAAAAGGATTCTCTGAAGCAATATCCAATATATCCGACAGTAATTCCGGATAGTAGGCGTGAACGACCAAAGCAACACGAGGGAAAAGCTTCATTGCCGGCAACGCGTTTATAGCTGCGGCAGGGAGGTATTCCGAGCGGTGATTCAAAAACACTGCGTTCCTTACCGCTCTAAGATAGGCGAATTCATCTCTGTCGTCTGGCTCTAGGTAGGCGCCTTCCGCCCACTCATTCCAGGCGTTTACGAATACCAACCTTTCATCGACTCGTTGAAACCGCTGCAAACTGTCATCGACGGCGTTTTTCAACCATTCTTCGAATAGGCGGGGGCTGTTGTTGACGAATATGTTGCCTTTGTTTTTACGCCGCGCCGTATTGTCCCATGCTGGGCAGACCCCCCTGAATGTGACATAGCTTGAACTGGCGTAATTCAGGCTGCGCTTCAACAAAGCAGTCCAATCGTACACACGACCGCCGAACTTAGGCACAAAACCCTGAACCTGATCGGTAATATCGGGAGGTGCCGAGTTGTTGGGAGGAAACTCAACCGCAGCATCGAACCCGTAGTCGGCAGGATCTGCCTGCTCGAAGGATTGCGTACAGGCGAGGAAAATCTCCCCGATACCATTCTCTCGACACCACGTACGCCAACGTGTTGCCGTGTCCCTGGCCGAAGGAAAGAGACTCGGGCGGTAGACCAAAAGCAGAGGCTTGTCGCCGATACGAATATAGCGGTCGTCCTGCATGAATCGAGCGATCTCGCGAATGAATGCGATATCATCGTCGGGCGAGTGGTTCTGGCCAATCAGAATGTCGCTCTCAAGCCCATCCCATCGCCTGCTCCAGTTCTCATTCGCCCAGCATAGACAGAACGGGAAATCGAGAGTGGTGTCTGCGAGGTAATTGTCGACGGGTTTTTCCAACAAGCGCTTCCCGCCGAACCAGTAAAAATAGAAACAGAAGCCCTCGATTCCTGCGGAAGAGGCCATCTCTATCTGTCGCCTCTGAACATCGCTTTGTAACAAATTGTAGTATCCGAGGTCTGCTGGGTTCCTTGGCTGGTTGTGTCCTTTAAATTGAGCTTGGGCCGGAACTACATTTGACCACTCAGTAAATCCCTTGCCCCACCACGCATCGTTCTCAGGAATTTCGTGAAACTGAGGTAGATAAAAGCAAATAATCCTGGCCAGCTTCTGATCTACCCGACCCGCGATCGATATTTTTGGCCTCGCTTTCACTTCCAAATTATCAATCTGCCTGTTCGACAACCACTGCCTGTAGGTGTCAAATTTCTCAAAAAACCAAGGGAGGTTTTTGAACAAGGCAGCCTTGAGAACCGCTTTACGGTGCCCCCCGATCGGAGCACGGCGCCACAATGCGACGAGGCCTCGCTCGGTCGCGGAACGTACTTTCGATGGGAGCTCGACCTGAAACCGCCTTACGTACCTCAAGCCAGCGGTCACGCGCCATGAGCTGCTTTTCTGAATCGCCGAAATCAAGTCAGATTTACGCCCGGCATCGAGGCGCAATACCTTGATGTCCTGGTCAATCTGATCAACTTTTGCCTGCAAAGCCTCTATGTATTTATACTTCTCTCGGATGTCTGCGAGATATTTTTTCTCATTCGTGGCAATCAAAACCTCAGCCTTCTCCTTCTGTAATGAGAGCGCTTTTTCTAAGGTCTCAGCAGCTTCGGAGAACGCAGCTTCCGATCTCCTGGCCTCCGCAGCACTTTGTTGCAGCGCACGGATCTCTTGCTGAGCCTCATCTCTTTGCGCAGTCCAACTTGACCTCTCCGCATTAAAACCATGCAGCATCGTGTGTTTGGAAGCGCTTAGTTCTCTTATTTCTTCGACTTTTTGATTCAAAAGCTCCCGAAGCTTTCCTTCCAAAAACCTGAACTCTTCACTTTTCTTTTTCAGCTCCGGGAAAACGGCTTCACCAAAAACAAGCGTCTGCGCGTCGAATTCAGCTGTAATGCCATCGAGAATGGCTAGCGCTCGGGTATCGTTCGGGTCCGCTTCCAACGCTCGAAAAGCTGTGTAGGCTTCTTTGACCCAAGGAAGCACCCGTTCGTCGGCCGAAAGGCGGTCATCGTTTATCGCGTGATGTCTGTGGTCGGAGGATAGATACGCATCAATCTCCGGCCCGACCTCCTCGAACGACCTGGACCAGCCTGACGGCAGAGTGGTGATGATTTTTGTCAGCTCCAAGCGCCAATCGACCATCATGGCGTCATATGAGACGAAGACACGCGACATACCCCGCGTTGCGCGCTCGGCTTCAATTTGATGTCGCAGCCAAAGCAGCGAGCCCGTTGCGAAAGTCGAGCCATCTCGCTTGCTGAGAGATGCTATGACCTCCAGCGGATTGCGAATGGCCAGTACGTAGTGCAGTTGAAACTTTTTCTTTTTTAGAACAGCGGCATAAAGCTGCACAAAGCGAGAAATTCGCGGCTCCTTGAGAACGATCGCCGAGGCATTTCCGTATTCTTCATCGACAATTCGGGAAATTTCCGTTTTGTAGAACAGGATGCGTGAACGTCCCAGATCTCCTGGGTCGAAGCTGCGCCAGTCGTCCCAGCGGCTGCCGGCCTCAGCGAGCATTTTCTCATTGAGATGGTTGAGATTCGTCGGCTCCCAATAGCCGCTGGCATTGCTGTCGTCCGGATTAAGAACCTGATGCGGAAGCGCCGCGCCCAAAAGGCTGATGACCCTCGTCAACGCGCTCGTACCCGAGCGGTGCATGCCGAGCACCATGATGCAGATACGCGGCTCGGGCTTTGTAGCCTTGGCGCGCTTCTTCGGCGTTGGTTGATCGATCCCCCGCGCGCCGGGCGTCGCGTCATGCAATTGCTCAGGTGACGGATGCTTGTTCATGCCGTCAAAGCCTGTTTCGTCTCGCCAACCACAACCCGGCGCACCACGGCTTCCGTCGATTGCCGCCAGTCCGGCGCGGTCCAGCCGAAGGTGGAGGCGAATTTCGTGGGCGATAGCCGGGAATTGGCGGGGCGGCGCGCCTTGGTCGGATAGTCCATCGTAGCAATGTCTCGTATCCGCGCCCAAGGGCCACCAAGCACGCCACTTGTGTCAAGGATATGACGGGCAAAGCCGCTCCAGTTTGTGTCGCCCGTGCCGGCCAGATGGTAGATGCCGAACGCGGCAAAGCGCCTGTCGCCATGCAGCATTGCCGCCGCATGCATGATCGCGTCGGCGATATCAAGCGCTGATGTGGGGTTTCCCCATTGATCGGCCACCACCGAAATCTCGTCGCGGTCGGCGGCCAGCCGCAGCATGGTCTTGACGAAATTCCGGCCGAACGGACTATAGACCCAGGCGGTGCGCAAGATGAGGTGGCGCGGACTGGCGGCGGCGACCGCCTGCTCACCGGCGAGTTTGGAGGCTCCGTAGACACCGAGCGGCGCCGTCGCGTCGGTCTCGATGTAGGCACTGCCCTTCGAGCCGTCAAAGACATAGTCGGTCGAGAGATGGATGACAGGAAGGCCGAGCCGCGCTGCCGCCTCAGCCACCTTGCCGGCGCCTAAGGCATTCACGGCAAAGGCCAGATCGGGCTCGTCCTCGGCCTGGTCCACGGCCGTGTAAGCGGCGGCCGAGACGACGATATCCGGTTTCGCCGCGGCGATGGCATCAATGACGGTCTCGGGCCTTGCCAGGTCAAGCTGCGGGCGGCCGAGGGCGACGACCTCCACATCGGCGCGCGCCTGGCCGACTTCCAGCAGGCTAGCCGCGACCTGGCCGTCGCGTCCGGTGACAACGAGCCTCACGCGCCCACCTTGCGGGCTTCACCCAGTCTTTCACCGGCGTAGCGCTGCTCGCGGATCGGCCCCCACCACCATTTGTTGTCGAGGAACCAGTCCACGGTCCTGGCCAGGCCGCTGTCGAAATTCTCGCTCGGCGCCCAGCCGAGCTCACGGCCGATCTTGGAGGCGTCGATGGCGTAGCGGCGGTCGTGGCCGGGGCGGTCGGCGACGAAGGAGATCAGCTCGCGGTAGCGCATGCCGCCGGCCCTGGGACGCCTGATGTCGAGCAAATCGCAGATCGTCTCGACGACGGCGAGGTTCGTGCGTTCCGAATTGCCACCGACATTGTAGCTCTCGCCCGGCGTGCCCTTGGTGGCGACCAGTTCCAGCGCCCGTGCGTGATCCTCGACGAACAG
>NZ_AXAL01000014.1 GCF_000472785.1 Mesorhizobium loti CJ3sym | reverse complement strand
GCTCTCGCCTTGCGCGCGAAAGCGCGCGATCAGCTTGTGCCCGCAGGTCCGGCCGATCCCGAAGCGACGGCACAGCGCACTCACATTCGCACCCGGCGCCAGCGCCAGGCGCACAAATTCTTCCTTCTGGTTCATCACGCTCCTGGCCTCGAATGGCANCACGAACCTCCCCGCGCAAAGCGCACGAAACTGTTCGCGATGTCTTCGCACACCTGTTCGCGATGTCTCCGGTCCAAACAGGGGGGAGATTGGCAGCTGTTGCGGCGGCACTTGCTTTACGACCTCTGCGATTGGCGAAAGCCATAGGGACAGCCGATCTCCCCCCTTGAGGGGGAGATGGCCGGCAGGCCAGAGGGGGGTGCCTTGGCGCGGCATATCAACCAATCCACTCACAGCAGCGCCTCCAACAACCCCGCCGCCTTTTCCGGCCCGTTCTGCACGTGCATCTGCGCCGAGGTCTTCGCCAGCTTCGCCTTTATCCTCGGATCAGTCAGGCATGCTTCGATCTTCGCGACCAGCTCGGCATCGTTCCAATCGTAACGCGGCATGCCGAAGCCGTGGCCGGTTTCCTCGACGCGGGTGGCGTTGTCGTGGCCGTCCCATACATAGGGCATGATGATGGCCGGCTTGCCGAAATAGAGGCACTCGGTGAACGAGTTGTTGCCGCCATGATGAATGACCGCGTCGACCTGCGGGATGACCGAGGGCTGCGGAAACCAGCTATCGACGATGATGTTGCCGGGCACGTCCGTGTACTGGTCCTTGTAGCCGCCGACATTGACCAGCGCGCGGTAGCGCGTCTTGCCGAGTGTAACGATGATGCGCTTCAACAGCTCGACATCGCCGGCGCCGAGGCTGCCGAAAGAGACATAGAGCAGCGGGCCGTCATTATTCTCCGCGAAGGTCGGTACAGCGTAAGGTTTCTCCTGCCGCACGCAGCCTTCCAGATACTGGAATTGTCGGGGATCAAGCGGATGCCGGCGCTTGAACTTTGCCGCTTCGGGATAAAGCAGCAGATTGAGATGGGGCGAGGCCTCGAAGAACTGGCCGACCGGATAGGGCGCCTCGTCGTTGGCGGTGAGGAAGGCGTTGAAGTCGTCATGGATCGGCTTGATCACCGCGTTGAAATGGTCGCGGTAGCGCTGGTGACCGGCATGGTCGCTCTCGCCGCAGCCGGAGAGATGCGGCGGGATATCCTCGTCCTCGATCTCGTTTTCCGAGCAGGAGATGACACGCACCCACGGCTTGCCGAACTGCTTGATGGCCGGGAACAGGATGACGTTATCGACGCAGATGACATCCGGTTTGATGGTGGCCAGAACGCGCGGCAGATCCTTCTGCGCCCATTTGGCGCTGTCGACGATCGCCGTCCAACAGTCCTTCACATAGTTGTCGA
Organism: Mesorhizobium loti CJ3sym; assembly: GCF_000472785.1. Classification (GTDB taxonomy): domain Bacteria; phylum Pseudomonadota; class Alphaproteobacteria; order Rhizobiales; family Rhizobiaceae; genus Mesorhizobium; species Mesorhizobium loti_E. Next base: position 189,154 of record NZ_AXAL01000014.1, on the reverse strand, counting down.
CCTGGTCGTAGGGCGACTTGCGGAAATTCGGGATGTGGCCGTTGATGAAGTCCTCCCAGAACTTGGCCATCTGCTCGGGCGGCATCGGCTCCGACAGGTTCACCGGATGCGCCTCGAAGCCATAGCCCCTGTAGACCTCGACAAAGCCGGGATCGGACAGGAACACGGCCTTGTGGCCACGGGCCTCGACGGCTTGCGCGATGCCGACGGAATTGAGCGCCGGGCCGTAGGCGGCTTCCGGGAAAAAGGCGATCGTCTTCTGCGCCATCAGGCTTCTCCTCTATTCCTCAAAAATTCTGACATCGGCGGCATCCCAGCCGAGCTCGACCTGGTCGCCCGACGCCACCGGCCGGCGGTCGGCGGCATCTGCGGTGACACGCACCAGGAACGGTTTTGGTGACAAAGGCGTGCGGACATGCAGTTGCAAATCGAGCCCGTGATACGCCAGTGCCTCGACCGTGCCGGTGGTGCGGTTTGCGGTCTCGCCTGATGGGAACAGCCTGATGCGCTCGGGGCGCACGGACGCGACGGCGGGCGCGCCAGGCGAAAGTGCGGCGGGAACCTTACCGGCGATGCGCGCGCCATTCACGGCGACCACGCCATCGGATGACGCTTTGCCGGGGACAAAATTCATCACCCCGATGAAGTCGGCGACGAAACGATCCGCCGGATGTTCATAGATCGCGTGCGGCGTGTCGCATTGCAGCAGCTTGCCGTCCTTCAGCACCGCCATGCGGTCGGCCATCACGAGGGATTCTTCCTGGTCGTGGGTGACGATGACGAAGGTGATGCCGACCTCGTGCTGCAGGCGCTTCAATTCCAGCTGCATGGCGCCGCGCAGTTTCTTGTCGAGCGCGCCGAGTGGCTCGTCGAGCAGCAGCAGCCGGGGCCGCTTGACCAGCGCCCGGGCGAGCGCGACACGCTGCTTCTGGCCGCCGGACAATTGCTCGGGCTTGCGATCGGCGAACGGGACGAGTTCGGTGGTCGCCAGGATGGCATCGACGCGGGAGCGGATTTCGGCCGCGGGCAAACGCTCCATTTCCAACCCGTAGGAGACATTGGCGCGGACGCTCATATGCGGAAACAGTGCATAGGACTGGAACATCAGATTGACCGGCCGCTTGTTGGGCGGGGTCCGGGCGATGTCGTGGCCATCGAGCAGGATGCGCCCGTCATTCGGCGTCTCGAAACCGGCCAGCATGCGCAGCAGCGTGGTCTTGCCGCAGCCGGAGGGTCCAAGCAGCGCGAAGAATTCATTTTCGCGGATATCGAGCGAGATGCCGTCGACGGCGGTGACCTGGCCGAACTTCTTTGACACATGATCGATGGCCAGCAGCGTGCGTGGTTCGCTCATTGGCCGATGATCCCACGGTTAAGGCGCTGCGACAGGGTCAGCGCGGTGATCGAAACCGCCATGACGATCGTCGCCAGCGCGTTGATCTCGGGCGTGATGCCGAAGCGGATCATCGCGTAAATCTGCATCGGCAGCGTGGTCGAGGCGCGACCGGCGCCGGCGGTGAAGAAGGCGATGATGAACTCGTCGACCGACAGCGTGAAGGCAAGCAGCGCGCCGGCGATCACCGCCGGCGCGATGACCGGCAAGGTCACCCGCCGGAAAGTGGTGAGCGCGGATGCGCCAAGATCGGCGGAGGCTTCGACGATCGACCAGTCGAAACTCTTCAGCCTTGCGCGCACCACCGAACAGACGAAGGCGAGGTTGAAGACGACATGGGCAAGGATGATGGTGTGCAGGCCCATGGTCAAATTGAGCATGGAAAAGAACGACAGCAATGCGATCGCCAGCACGATGTCGGGGATGATCATCGGCGCGAAGATCAGCGCTTCGAGCCCCATGCCATATTGCCGGCGCATCTCGACACCGATGGCCAGCAGCGTGCCGAGCAGCGTGGCGATGGCCGTCGAAACGACAGCCACGATCAGCGTGTTGAGCGTTGCGGACAGGATCGCGGAATTGTGGGCTAGGGAGACATACCATTTCAGCGAAAAGCCAGTCCGCCTTCGTTGAAGGATAGCGCCACCAGTACGGCGATCGGGATGTAGAGGAAGGCGAAGACGAGGACGAGCGCGAGCCAGAGCGTGCGCCGCGTGGCGGGGGAGCGCTCAGCCATCGGCTTGACCTCTAGCCTCAGCAGCACGCCCGGCGGCGCGGTCGGTGGCCAGGGCCTGCGCCATCAGCACCAGGAGCATGATGGCGATCAGCGCCATGGCGAGAGCGGCTCCGAAGGGCCAGTCATTGGCGGTCAGGAACTGGTCGTAGACGAGATTGCCGATCATCTGGAAGCGGCCGCCGCCGAGCAGCGCCGGGGTGACGAAATTGCCGATCGACAGCACGAAGACGAAGACGGCGCCGGCGGCGATGCCCGGCACGGTCAGGGGCAGGATGACACGGCGGAGGGTGGTGGCGGCGGAAGCGCCAAGGTCGCGCGAGGCTTCGGCGAGTTCCGGGTTGAGGCGCGACAGCGGTGCGTAGCAGGCGAGGATGACGAAGGGCAAATAGTTGTAGACGAGGCCGGCGATGACGGCGCCCTCGGTGTAGAGCATTGACGGCGGCTCGCCGGTGTAGCCGAACCAGCGCAGGAGCTGGGTGATCAGGCCCTCGCGGTTGAGCAGCACGATCCAGGCGTAAGTCCGGATCAGATAGTTGGACCAGAACGGCAGCACGGCAAAGAACAGGAACACCGGCTGCCACCGACGCGGTGCCGCCGCGATGGCGTAGGCGGCGGCATAGCCGATCACCACCGCGATCAGCGTCGCGGTGCCGGCGATGCGCGCCGAATTGAGGAAAATGCCGGCATAGAGCGGGTCGAAGACCAGCCCGAAATTCTCCAGCGTGAAGGTGTAGTCGATGCCGCCATAGATGCCGCGCCGGAAGAAGGCCAGCGCCAGAACCAGCGCGCACGGCACCACCATCAGCGCGGTCAGCCAGACCAACGCGGGAGCCATCAACAGGGAGGAGCGGGAGGGTTGGTACTTCACGAAGTAACCCCCTCTGCCCTGCCGGGCCCGGCCCTCCGGTGTCGCTCCGGGCGTTCGTCGTTCGGAAAGCCAAGCAATTGGCTTCCCGTCCGCTGCGCGGACCATTCCTCACCCCCCTCAAGGGGGGAGATCGGCAGTTCCGACCTCCCGCCTGCCTTCAAAAGTCGGCGATTTGCAAAAGCGATGCCACAGCCAATCTCCCCCCTTGAGGGGGAGATGGCCGGCAGGCCAGAGGGGGGCGCGACGAAACGCAAGCTTGCTTCCAGGATGCCGTTGGAACCGTCCTTACTGCGCGGCCTTGATCTCGCTGACGATCTTGGAATAGTCGCGCTGGGCTTCGCCGACGTCACGCAGCTGTTCGAACTTGACGAGGTCGGCGACCGGCATCGCCATGTTGGGGAATTTTGCCAGGAAATCGGCCGGCAGGCTTTCCATGGCCGGCTTGTTCGGCACCTTGTAGTCGATGTTCTGCGCTGCCCAGGCGTGGTTCTTGGCGTCGAGCATGAAGTTGATGAACTTGAAGGCGTCGTCCTTGTGCTCGGATGCCTTCATCACCACCATCGTGTCGACCCACAGGTCCGACCCCTCCTTGGGGATGACGTATTTGATCTCGGGCTTTTCGGCGATGCCGTAATTGCACCAGCCATCCCAGGCCTGCACCATCAGCGCCTCGCCGGAAACGAGCTTCGAATAGAAGGTGGTGTCGTCATAGGCGAGCAGGGTCTTCTTGGCTGAGATCAGCAGGTCCTTGACCTCGGCCATCTTGGCCGGGTCCGTCTCGTTGACGGAAAAGCCTTTGTCGAGCTGCCCGGCGGCCAGCAGCCAGCGATCGGTCGCCAGCATGGTGGTCTTGCCCTTCAGCGCATCGGAGGGCGCGAGCAGATCGCTCCAGCTCGTCGGCGCTGTCTTCACCAGGTCCGAGCGGTAGCAGAGGCCTGTCGTGCCCCAGGTGTAGGGCACGGAGAAGGCGTTGCCGACATCGTGCGGCAGTTTTGTCGCCTCGGGATAGAGGTTGGCGAGGTTGGGAATTTTGGCGTGGTCGATCGGTTCGGTCAGGCCGAGCTTGTTCAGCACCTCGGCGAAGGGCGAGGAGACGAAGACCACGTCATAGCCCTTGCCGCCGGCGGCAATCAGCTTGCCCATGATCTCTTCGTTGGTGGCGTGCACCACCACCTCGCCGGAGACGCCAGTCGCGGTCTTGAAGGAGGCCATGGCGTCGGGAGCCATGTAGCCGTCCCAGTTGGAGATGACGAGGTCGGCGGCACCAGCCGGCGCCGACAGCGCGAGGGCAAGGCCGAGAGCGATTGAAGAAACCTTGAGCGCACGGCGCCGCGGGCTGGTAGCGGTCATGGCAGGCTCCCATTCCGGTTGATCGTCGAATTCTGTGCTGGATCCGGCGCGGCCCATGCCGCAGCTCTCGATCCTGTTCCCTCGGTCTTTTTGCTGCCGATTGCAAAGACAGTACTATTGCAGAAAAAAGTACGTCAATCCATAATCTGCCAATCGACCGAGGAATCTGGCTGATTGCGTCCGCGCCGGCGATCGGTCAAACCAATAAGGTCATGTCCGCCACCCGAGACCAGTCATGCAAGCCACAGCCCGACGACCTCGCACCAACCATCTCGATCTGGCTCAGCGCATCCTCGATGTGGCGCGCCAGCGCGGCTTCGAGCCTGGCGCACGGCTGCCCGAGCAGCAGATTGCCTCGCTCTGCAATGTCTCGCGCACGCCGGTCAGGGCGGCGCTGAGCCTGCTCGCCGAACGGGGTGTCGTGCGCTGGGAGGCCGATACCGGCTATCATCTGGCTGTCGACCTTGCCGCGCAGTCGGCAATTGCCACCGAATTGCCCGCTGCGGAGGAGGACGAACTCGCAGAAGCGATCCTGCGCGACCGGTCGGCGCGGCGGCTGGACCAGACGGTGACTGCCGCAGGGCTGATGCGCCGGTACAGCGCTGAGCGAAAGACGGTACTAAAAGCTCTTAATAAACTGACAGAAGAGAATCTGCTGGACCGCGCGCCCGGCCAGTCCTGGCTTTTCCGCCGTGCGCCCGACGATCCGGAGGCGCAAGGTGAGAGCTATGAGTTCCGGCTGCTGCTTGAGCCCGCGGCAATCCTGACTCCGGGCTTTCGACTGGATGGCGCGCGGGCGGCGGCGTTGCGCCAGGGCATGGACGCGTTGTCGGCGCTGCCGGATGCCGTCTTCGACACGCGCGAGTTCCAGCGGCTGGACATCGATTTCCACGGCATGATCGCAGAGGGCTGCGCCAACCGCTTCATCACCGATGCACTGTCCGATCATCTCAGGCTGCGCCGGCTGCCAGGCATCTACGGCGGTGTCAACGTCTTCCGGCTGCGGCAATCCTTGCTGGAACACCTGAACATACTCGACCATCTTGAAAGCCGGCAGTATGAGGTGGCGGCCGACCTGCTTCGCATCCACCTGCGGCTCTCCCGCAACCAGCGACCGCAAGCGGCCAGTCGCGGCGCGCCCGCGCTGTTCGGCATGATCAGCCGGCCGGAATGAAGAGGATTAATTGACGCGTAAAGCCAGCCCGACCATCGCGCTGTTTCCCGAAGCAAGCTTCGGTGCGGCGTTGAATTGCGTCGGCATCGCGCAGGCCTTGCGCGCCAGGGGCGCCCGGCCCGTCTTTATCTGCCATGCCGGCTTCTCCGGTGTCTTTGCCGACTATGGGTTCCAGGAATACCAGCTGCCGACCGACGAGCCGCTGAGCGACAGCGAACGCCAGAGCTATTGGCAGGCTTTCGTGCGCCGGCACCTGCCGCATTTCCGGCTGAGCCCGATCGACCAGCTCGAAACCTATGTCGCGCCGACCTGGCAAGCGATCGTCGACACCGCTGTCAACGCCGAGTCGCCTTTGCGCCAATTGCTGGCACGGCTGAAGCCGGACGCCGTGGTGCTCGACAATGTCATCATGTTCCCGGCGATCGCGACGGCTGGCTGCCCCTGGGTGCGCGTCGTCTCCTGCGCCGAGACGGAATTGCCCGACGCTGAAGTGCCGCCCTATCTCTCGGGAATGGGTGCGGACGACCCGCAACGCGCGGCGTTCGAGGCGCGCTATCTCTCGGCCTCGGCGCCGGCGCATGACCGCTTCAACCGTTTTCGCGTCGATGCCGGCCTGGCACCATTGCCCAAGGGCCTGTTCCTGGAAAGCTCGCCCGACCTCAATCTGCTGCTGACGCCGGCGATCGTGCGGCGCGAACGGGCCGAACCGCTCGACCCGCAGCGCTTCGTCTATCTCGAAGGCTGCGTGCGGTCGGAAGGGCCGTTCGAGGTGCCGGTCTTCCCGCGCAATGGCGGGCCGCTGGTCTATGTCGCCTTCGGCAGCCTCGGCGCCATGGATGTCGGGTTGATCGAGCGCATGCTTGCCGTGTTCGACAGGCTGCCGGCGCGCTTCATCGTCAATGTCGGCGGCCTGCGCGATGCCTATCGGGCGGTGCCCGACAATGTCTATCTCGACGCCTGGTTTCCGCAGCCTTCCGTGGTGGCGAAGTCCGACCTGTTCATCCATCACGGCGGCAACAACAGCTTTTGCGAGGCGCTGCGTTTCGGCGTGCCGTCGCTGATCATGCCCTATTGCTGGGACGGACACGACAATGCGCGCCGCGCCGGAGAGACCGGTGTTGGCGACCATATCGGCCGGGATGCCTGGACCGAAGGAGTATTGGAGAGAGCCATTCTCGGCCTGCTGGCCGACGATGCCATGCGCGCCCGCCTGAGGGACAATGCAGCCCGGATGGCGTTGCAACCCGGAACGGACGTGGCCGCGCAAGCCATACTCTCTCTGATACGGACTTGAACGAAATGCCCGACAAAAACACGAATATCGCCTCCAACGACCCCAAGGCCTGGCTGATCCAGCACGGCATCAATGAAGTCGAGTGCCTGGTGCCCGACATGAACGGCGTGCTGCGCGGCAAGGCCTTGCCAACGGCCAAATTCCTCAAGGCCCTGGAAGACCGCGCGCTCTACCTGCCGAGCAGCGCCTTCCTGGTCAGCATCGATGGCCGCTATACCGGCTCGATCGATGAGGGTTTTGCCTATTCGGACCCGGACATGCGCATGGTGCCCGATGTCTCGACGCTCTGCCTGGCGCCGGGTGCCGGCGCTGGCAAGGCCTACGTCTTCGCTGACGCCTTCCACATGGACGGCAGGCCATGGATGACCTCGCCGCGCCATGTGCTGCGCGCCGTTCTCGATCTCTACCGCCAGCGTGGCTGGCGGGCCGTGGTGGCGCCGGAGCTTGAATTCTATCTCACCGCGCCCAATCCCGATCCGGACAGACCGCTGACCGCGCCGGTCGGCGCCAATGGCCGCGCGGAGGGCGTGCAGCATCCCTATGATATGGCGGCGCTGGAAGAGTTCGAGCCGGTGATCCGTCGCGTCTATGATTATGCCGCTGCCGCCGGGTTGCCGCTCGACACCCTGATCCATGAATCGGGCACGGCGCAGCTGGAGATCAATCTGCTGCATGGCGACGCATTGCCGCTGGCCGACCAGGTGCTGCTGTTCAAGCGGCTGACGCGCCAGGCCGCGCAGCAATGCGGCATGCATGCCACCTTCATGGCCAAGCCGATCGCGGCGCAGGCCGGCAGCTCGATGCATCTGCACATGTCGGTTGTCGATGAGAAGACTGGCAATGCGCTGTTTGCCAGCTCTGACGATGCCGACACCGAAATGTTCGGCCATTTCATCGGCGGCCTGCAGAAATATGTGCCCGAGATCATGCCGCTGTTTGCACCCAACGTGAACTCGTTCCGCCGCATAAGGCCGAACCACAGCGCGCCGGCCAACATCGAATGGTCGCATGACAATCGTTCTTGTGGTTTGCGCGTGCCCGCAGGAGGACGCGCGGCGCGCCGGGTGGAGAACCGGTTGCCGGGTGCTGATTGCAATCCCTATCTGGCGATCGCCGGCTCGCTGCTCGCCGGCTATCTCGGTGTCCAGCAGAAGTTGGCGCGTTCGGCGGAAGCCACGGGCAATGCCTACAAGGTGAAGAGCACGCTGCCGAAGACCATGGAGGAAGCGCTCGACCGCTTCACCGCTTGCGAACCGGTGCGGGCATTGCTCGGCGAGGATTTCTTCCAGACCTATCTGCGCGTCAAGAGCGTCGAACTCGATCTGTTCCAGAGCGTGGTGACGAGCTGGGAACGCGACCATTTGCTGCTGAAGGTGTGATCATGACATCTTCAACGGGTTTCAATTCCGGTCTCGATGTCGGCAAATCCTATTATGTCGCCACCGCCAATACGGCTCCGGACTATCCGGCGCTCGCCGGCGATGTCGACGCCGACCTTGTCGTCGTTGGTGGCGGCTGCACCGGCCTGTCGGCCGCCCTTCATGCCGCCGAGCGCGGCCTGAAGGTGGTGCTGCTCGAAGGTGGCAAGATCGGCTGGGGCGCCTCGGGCCGCAATGGCGGCCAGATGATCCCCGGCCTGCGCAAGGGAGCCAAAGGCCTAGTCAAGCTCTATGGGCCCGAACGGGCGAAGGTGCTGTTCGACCTTGCCTTCGAAGCGCGCGGACTGGTGCTCGACATCATCGAGCGCCATGCCATTGATTGCGATGTCAGGCTGACCGGCCATCTGGTCGGCGCAGTCAACGGCTCCGACCTCAAGGATTTGGAAGACGAAGCAAAGTGCCTCGAGAGCGTGATGAATTTCCGCGACGTCGAGATCCTGTCGGCGGCCGACGCCCGGGCCAAGGTCGACACCCCTTACCATGGCGCGATGTATGAGCCGCTGGGCGGCCACATGCATCCGCTGAACTACACGCTCGGCCTTGCCCGCGCGGCAGTGGCCGCCGGCGTCGTCATCCATGAGAATTCGGTGGCGGTGAAACTGGAGCGCGAGCCTTCGATCCGGGTCTCGACGTCAAAGGGTTCGGTCAAGGCCAAGCATGTCGTCTTGGCCGGTGATGCGCTGCTCAATGGGCTGGAGCCGCGCGTCAACAGCCGCATCATGCCGGTCGGCAACTACATCGTCGCTACCGAGCCGCTGGAAGGCAAACGCAACGTCATCCCGACCAATGTCGCGGTGTCGGACACGCGCTTCGTCGTCAACTACTACCGCATGTCGGCGGATGGGCGGCTGCTGTTTGGCGGCGGCGAGCGCTACACGCCGTCGCCGCCGGCCGACATTGCCGGCTTCGTGCGGCCGCATATGGAAGCCACCTTTCCGCAGCTCAAGGGTTGCCGCATCGATCATGCCTGGGGCGGGCTGGTGTCGGTGACGACGTCGCGGCTGCCGCATGTCGGGCACTATGGCGAGGTCTATTTCGCGCATGGCTATTCCGGCAAGGGCGTCATCCTGTCGACGCTGTCGGGCAAGCTGCTGGCGGAAGCGATTACGGGGGATGCCTCACGGCTCGACCTCTTCTCGACGCTGACGCCGATGCCGTTTCCCGGTGGAACGACGCTGCGTGGTCCGCTCTACGTGCTGGGCATGCTTTGGTACGCGATGCGGGATCGCATCAAGCATTGAGGTCGACCTAAACCACGAAAAAATCCTCAATGCGCTGCCTGGCCTCAAGCAGCGCCGGCAGGATTTCCCGCTCCATCTCCGCGACCGAAAATCGCGCCGATTGCGTCGAGACATTGATGGCCGCGACCGTGCGTTCCGCCCGGTCGCGGATCGGCACGGCGATGGAACGCAGGCCGAGCTCCAGCTCCTCGTCGACGATGGCAAAGCCGGCGGCCTTCGCTCTGCCGATGGCGCCGGCAAGCAGCCTAATGTCGACGATCGTCTTCGGCGTCCGTCTCTCTATGGTCGCTTGGCTGAGAAATGCCTCCAATTCCCCTGGTGTCAGCCCAGCCAGCAGGATGCGGCCCATCGACGTGCAATAGGCCGGCAGCCTGGTGCCGACATCGAGCGATACACTGAGGATACGGCGGCCGGGAATGCGGGCGACATAGACGACATCGTGGCCCGACAGGATCGCCGCCGAGCAGGCCTCGTTCAGCTGCGCCGCCACCGCGCGCATGGTGGGCGCGGCAAAGCTCCACAGCGAGCCGCCGCCGAGCCAGGTGCGTGCGATGGTCAGCAGGCGCGGCGACAGCGAAAACACACGGCCGTCCTGCGTGGCATAGCCGGTGGCAACAAGCGTCAGCAGGAAACGACGGGCGCCGGCGCGGGTCAGGCCGGCTTCCTCGGCCATCTCGGTCAATGTCATGCCCGAGGGATGACGTGCGAGGATTTCCATGACGGCAAGGCCACGCTCGAGCGAGCCGACATGGTCACGGGAAACAGCCTCGTCGTCCATTCGTGTCCTCGGAACGGCATCATTGCCGGGATTGACTCTGTGCCATCCCCTAGCATAGAAAGTATCGCATATAATACATATGTTCGCAATGCGAACTTTTTGAATCCGGAGCCAATGCGATGGTCAAGTTCCTGCCGCTCAAACAGGCCGTTGCGGAGAATTTGAACAATGGCGACTCCGTCGCCTTCGAAGGCTTCACCCATCTGATCCCGACGGCGGCGGCACACGAGGCGATCCGCCAGGGGTTTCGCGACCTGACCCTGATCCGCATGACGCCGGACCTGATCTACGACCAGATGATCGGCATGGGCATGGCGAAGAAGATCATCTTCTCTTATGTCGGCAATCCGGGCGTCGGCCTGCTGCGGCGCGCCCGCGACGCCATCGAGAACGGCTTTCCCCGGTCGATCGAGGTCGAGGAGCACAGCCATGCCGGCATGGCCAATGCCTATGAGGCGGGCGCTGCCGGTCTGCCCTGCGCGGTGTTTCGCGGCTATCGTGGCGCCGGTTTGGCGGCGGTCAATCCGAACATCAAGTCGGTCACCTGTCCGTTCACCGGCGAGGTGCTGGCGGCCGTTCCCTCGATCCGGCCTGACGTCACCTTCATCCATGCGCAGAAGGCCGACAAAAAAGGCAATGTTCTGGTCGAAGGCATCATCGGCATCCAGAAGGAAGCGGTGCTGGCCGCCAGGCGCGCCGTGGTGACGGTCGAGGAAGTGGTCGACAATTTCGACGATCTGCATCCCAATCTGACCGTGCTGCCGCGCTGGACCATCGCGGCGATATCGGTCGTGCCCGGCGGCTCGCACCCGTCCTACGCCCACGGCTATTATGCGCGCGACAACGCCGCCTATCTGGAATGGGACGAGATCGCCGCCGACCGGGAAAAGTTCCAAGCCTGGATGCAGGCAAACGTCATCGAAAAGAGCGCCGACGATTTCGCGGCCCGAGTCGAGCATCTGAGGAAAGCGGCATGAGTGGGCTGGGCTTCACCCCCAACGAGATGATGACCATCGCCGCCAGCCGCGCGCTGGGGAATGACGATGTCTGCTTTGTCGGCATCGGCGCGCCTTCCGCCGCCTGCAATGTGGCGCGGCTGACGCATGCGCCTGGCATCACCTTGATCTATGAGAGTGGCACGATCGGCACCGCGCCCGATGTGCTGCCGCTCTCGATCGGCGATGGCGAATTGTGCGAGACCGCGGTCACCACCGTCGCGGTGCCGGAGATGTTCCGCTACTGGCTGCAGGGCGGCCGCATCTCGATCGGTTTCCTCGGTGCCGCCCAGCTCGACAAGTTCGGCAACATCAACACCACGGTCATCGGCGACTATTTCCATCCCAAGACACGGCTGCCCGGTGGCGGCGGCGCGCCGGAGATCGCGACCTCGTCGAAGGAGATCTACATCACCATGGCGCAGACCAGGCGCGGCATGGTCGAAAAGATCGACTTTTTTACTTCGTTCGGCCATGGCGAAGGCGGCGATCACCGTCAGCGACTGGGCATCGATACTGCTGGCCCGACCTTGCTGATCACCGATCTCGCCATCTGGAGGCCGGACCCGGCGACGAAGGAATTCACCGTCGTGTCGCTGCATCCGGGCGTGACGCGCCAGCAGGTGCAGGAAACCTGTGGCTGGATGGTCAAGTTCGCCGCCGCACTTGACGAAACCCCGCCGCCAAGCGAACTCGAACTCAAGACATTGCGCGACCTGCAGGCCCGTACTAAGGCGGCGCATGAAGGAAGCGGAAAAGGGAAAGCTGCCTGACATGGCCGAGGCCTATATCTGCGACTACATCCGCACGCCGATCGGCCGTTTCGGCGGCTCCTTGTCTTCCGTGCGCGCCGACGACCTCGGCGCCATCCCGCTGAAGGCGCTGGTCGATCGCAATGCCGGCATCGACTGGCAGGGGATCGACGACGTCGTCTATGGCTGCGCCAACCAGGCCGGCGAGGACAACCGCAACGTCGCGCGCATGGCGCTGCTGCTGGCCGGCCTGCCCAAGGAAATCCCAGGCTCGACCGTCAATCGCCTGTGCGGCTCGGGCATGGATGCGCTGACCATCGCCGCGCGCGCCATCAAGGCTGGCGAAGCCGAGTTGATGATTGCCGGCGGCGTCGAATCGATGAGCCGGGCGCCCTTCGTCATGCCCAAGGCCGACACGGCTTTTTCGCGCAATGCCGAGATCTACGACACCACCATCGGCTGGCGCTTCATCAACCCGCTGATGAAGAAGCAGTATGGCGTCGATTCGATGCCCGAGACCGGCGAGAACGTCGCAGAGGATTTTTCCGTCTCGCGCGCGGATCAGGACGCCTTTGCGGTGCGCAGCCAGGACAAAGCGGTCGCGGCACAAGCCAATGGAAGGCTGGCCAAGGAGATCACCCCGGTGACGATCCCGCAGCGCAAGGGCGATGCCGTTGTTGTCAGCAAGGATGAACATCCCCGCGCGGGCACCACGGTCGAGGCGCTGGCCAAATTGCCGACGCCGTTCCGGCAGGGCGGCACGGTGACAGCCGGCAATGCCTCCGGCGTCAATGACGGCGCGGCGGCGCTGATCGTTGCCTCGGAAGCAGCGGTCAAGAAATACGGCCTGACGCCGATCGCCCGCATCCTCGGCGGGGCCGCCGCCGGCGTCGCGCCGCGCATCATGGGCATCGGTCCGGCGCCGGCGACGCAGAGGCTGTGCGCGCGGCTTGGCCTGACGCCGAAACAGTTCGATGTCATCGAGCTCAACGAAGCCTTTGCCTCGCAAGGCATCGCCGTGCTGCGCCAACTCGGCATTGCCGAGGACGCCGAGCAAGTCAACCCGAATGGCGGCGCCATCGCGCTCGGCCATCCCTTGGGCATGTCGGGCGCCCGCATCTCGGGCACGGCGGCACTGGAGCTGCGCGAACGCGGCGGCCGCTATGCGTTGGCAACAATGTGTATCGGCGTTGGCCAAGGCATCGCCATCGCGCTCGAACGGGCTTGATCTGAAGCCCTTTCGGCAGGCCAGATGGGAGATTCCATCTGGCCTGACAAATTTGACCATGTGGACAAAAGTCCGGACCCGTTCCATAGTTCCCCGTCTGACATTTTCGTGAACAACCGGCTCGACACGGCTGTCGAACAGAGGGGAATGCAATGGAAAACCGGAACAACAAATTCCAGATAAAGCGCGACGGGCTGTCGCGGCGCAATGTGCTGGAGCTTGGCGCGCTGGGTCTCGCCGCGGCGATGCTGCCGGGCGCCGCCTTCGCCAAGGACAAGAAGCTGAAAGTGGCGGCGATCTTCGCCACACCGATCGAGGAGCCGTGGGACAATCAGGTCCATGTCGCGCTGCTGAAGGCGCAAAAGGAACTCGGCATCGAATACAAATGGTCTGAAAAAGTGCAGACCGCCGATTTCAGCCGCGTCATGCGCGAATATGCGCAAGGCGGCTACCAGCTGGTGCTGGGCGATGCCTTCGCGGCCGAGCGCGAGTCGCGGCGCACGGCCAAGCAGTTTCCGAAGACCGCCTTCCTGTTCGGCTCAGGCGCCGGCCCGGCCGAACCCAATTTCGGCGTCTTCGACAATTGGATCCATGAGCCCGCCTATCTCTCCGGCATCATCGCCGGCAAGATGTCGAAGTCGGGCACGGTCGGCGCCGTCGCGGCGATGGGCATTCCGGAAGTGAACCGGCTGGTCAACGCCTTCTTCGCCGGCGCCAAGGAGGTCAATCCGAACATCAAGAAGAAGGTTTCCTTCATCGGCTCCTTCTTCGATCCGCCAAAGGCCAAGGAAGCCGCTGTCGCGCAGATCGATGCCGGTGTCGATGTCATCTATGCCGAGCGTTTCGGCGTCATCGAGGCGGCGGTCGACAAGAAGATCCTCGCCATCTCCAACATGTCCGACCAGTCGAGCCTCGGCCCCGATACGGTCATCACCGGCCCGGTCTGGGACATGTATCCGACGGTCGAACAGGCGATCAAGCTGGTCAAGGCCGGCGTCTTCACCGCGCAGGACTATGGCGATTTCTCGCGCATGGCCAAGGGCGGCTCGTTCCTGGCGCCCTACCACAAGTTCGACAAGACGCTGCCCGCCGACGTCAAGGACCTGGTCGAGAAGAAGAAGGCCGAGATTCTGGAAGGCAATTTCCGCGTCGATGTCGACGAGAACACGCCGGTTTCGGATTGATGTCGGGTTTTAGGGGGTAGTGCGCGGCGCCCCCCTCTGGCCTGCCGGACGTTCGTCATTTGGAAAGCCAAGCAATTGGCTTTCCACCCGCTTCGCGGACCATTCCTCAACCCCCTCAAGGGGGGAGATCGGCGGCTTCGTCGATAGCGCTCTTCTTCGACGTGGAAAACTAGCGAAAGCCGAAAGTGACATCCGATCTCCCCCCTTGAGGGAGATGGCCGGCAGGCCAGAGGGGGGTACAGCGCAACCCTATCGGTCAAAGCTGAATTGTGAAGCGATCAGGAGTATCCTTGCCGACGCCCGGCCCACTCATCGAAATGCGCGGCATCACCAAGAGCTTCGGCGCCGTCAAGGCGAACGAGGCTGTCGACCTCAGTGTTGCGCCGGGCGAGATCCTCGGGCTGCTGGGCGAGAACGGCGCCGGCAAGACGACGCTGATGAATGTGCTGTTCGGCGCCTATGCGCCGGATGCCGGCGAGATCCTGATCCAGGGCCAGAAGGTGCGGATCACCAGTTCGGCCGATGCGCTGGCCGCCGGCATCGGCATGGTGCACCAGCATTTTCATCTGGCGCCACGGCTGACGGTGCTGGAAAATCTGCTCATCGGCATCCCGGGCAAATCGGGGCGGCTAGACCGTGCCGGCGGGTTGGCGCGTCTCGCCGAAATCAGCCGCCAGCATGGGCTGACGCTGGATCCCGACTTGCCGGTCTCGGCGCTGTCGGTCGGCGAGCAGCAGCGGCTTGAGATCGTCAAGGCGCTGTTTCGCGGTGCCAAGCTGCTAATCCTCGACGAGCCGACGGCGGTGCTGGCGCCTCGCGAGGTCGACGGGCTGTTCTCGGCGCTGCGGTCGATGGCAGCGCAAGGCCTCGGCATCATCTTCATCTCGCACAAGCTCAACGAGGTGCGGGCGCTGACGCATCGCTGCACGGTGCTGCGGCTTGGCCGTGTCGCCGGCCGTGTCGATGACCCGGCCAACACGACGTCGGCTGAAATGGCGCAACTGATGTGCGGCCACGAGATCGTGCCGCCGGCGCGGGGACCATCGACGCCCGGCGCAGCGGTGCTGACGCTTGACGGCATTTCCACCTCAAAGCATTCGGGCACGGTGCTGCGCGACGTGTCGCTTGCAGTTCGTGCCGGCGAAATCCTCGGCATTGCCGGCGTGTCGGGCAATGGCCAGCGGGCGCTCGCCGAGGTGATCTCCGGCGTGCGCGCGCCCGATGCTGGCCAAATGACGATCGCCGGCCAGAAGGTGTCGCGGTTTTCGCCGCGCGAGGTGCAGGCGCTCGGCCTCGGGCGCATCCCGGAAGACCGCATGACGACCGGTCTGGTGACCAATTTGCCACTCGCCGATTCCATGGTGCTGCCGCGCATCGGCACCGCCGCCTTTTCAGCCAAGGGCCTGCTCAAGCCGGATGCGATCCGCGCCTTTGCCGAAGAACAGATCAAGGCCTATGACATCAGGTGTCCCGGGCCGATGACCCGCGCCGGGGCCCTGTCCGGCGGCAACCTGCAGAAGGCGCTCTTGGCGCGCGAACTGGCTTTCGACCCGAAGGTGTTGATCGTTTCGCAGCCGACGCGCGGCCTCGACATCGGTGCCGCCCGGTTCATCCATGAAAAGTTCCTCGACATGCGGGCCAAGGGCTGCGGCATCATCGTCATCGGCGAGGATCTGGAAGAGCTGCTGGTGCTCTGCGATCGCATCGCGGTGATGTATGAGGGCCGCATTGTCGGCACGCTGGACAGCGCTGATGCGACGATCGCGCGGCTCGGCCTGCTGATGACCGGGGCGGAGGGCCACAGCTGATGTTTCGCCTGGAAGTCCGCACGTCAACGCCCGCCTGGTTCAACCTGGCGCTGCCGCTGCTGGCGATCGTAGCGACGCTTGTGCTTTGCAGCGGCCTGATCGCGCTGGCTGGCGCCGGTGTGCTCGAATCCTATGGCGTGATGTTCACGGCGTCCCTCGGGGATAGCTATGCGATCACCGAAACGCTGGTGCGCGCGGCCCCGATGATCTTCACCGGGTTGGCGGTTGCCGTCGCGTTCCGGGCAAAGTTCTGGAACATCGGCGCCGAGGGGCAGTTGCTTGCGGGTGCGGTGGCGAGCTGCTTCGTCGGTGCCATTCCGATGCCGGGGCCGCTTGCCATGCTGCTGATGGCAATCGCCGGTGCCGCGGCGGGCGCCGCGGTCGCGCTGGTGCCGGCGACACTGCGGGTAAAATTCAAGGTCGATGATGTCGTCAGCTCGCTGCTGCTCAACTCGGTCATCTACTACGCGCTGATGGCGCTGATCGAAGGGCCATGGAAGGATAGCTTCAGCGGTTATCCGATCTCGCCGCCGATCGAGGATTCGGCGAATTTTCCGGTGCTGATCGAAGGCACGCGGCTGCATCTTGGTGTCGTCGTGGCGCTGATCGCGGCACCGTTGATCTGGTTCCTGATCGTGCGCACGACGCTAGGTTTCAGGATTCGGGTCACTGGCGAGAATCCCGAAGCCGCACGCTATGGCGGCATCAACGTCGAACGGGTGCTGATCTCGACCGCGTTGCTGTCCGGCGCGCTGGCCGGCTTGGCCGGTGTCGGCGAAGTCGGCGGCGTGCATTTCCAGGTGATGAGCGACATCTCGCCGGGCTACGGTTATTCCGGCATCGTTGTTGCCATGCTGGCGCGGCTCAATCCGTTTGGCGTCGTGCCGGCGGCGATCTTTCTGGCCGCGGTGATGACCGGGGCCGAGGCGATGTCGCGCGCGACCGGCGTGCCGGCCTTCCTCAGCGACGTCATCCAGGGCACCGCGCTGCTTGCCATGCTGGTAGCGCTGCTGTTCACCGCCTATCGCGTCCGCCGCGTCGGGGCTGCCCGATGAGCGCGGTGTTCGAACAGATCTTTCAGGTCGGCTTTTTGGCCGCCATCATCCGCATCGCCACGCCGTTGGCTCTCGCGACGCTCGGCGAAATGTTCTCCGAGCGGGCCGGCGTGCTCAATCTCGGCATCGAAGGCATCATGCTGCTCTGCGCGATGACCGGCTTCACCGCCACCAGCCTCAGCGGCAGCCTGTGGCTCGGCGTGCTTACGGCGGTGCTGACCGGCATGCTGATGGGCGCGCTGCATGCGCTGTTCACGGTGGCGCTCGGCCTCAGCCAGCATGTCTGCGGCATCGGCGTGACGTTGTTCTCGTCGGGCCTCGCCTATTTCCTCTACCGGCTGATCTTTGGCCAGCAATCGGTGCCGCCGAGCATCAAGGGTTTTCAGACGGTTCCGATCCCGATCCTTTCCGACATTCCGGTGCTGGGGCCGGCGGTGTTCAACCAGTTCGCCCTGGTCTACGTGGCGATCATCGCCATACCGCTCGCCGCCTTCGTGCTCTACCGCACGCCCTGGGGCCTGTCGGTGCGCATGGTTGGCGAGAACCCGCGCGCGGCGGACTCTGCCGGCGTCAGCGTCATTGCCACCCGCTTCCAGGCCGTCATTCTCGGCGGTGCGTTGATGGGGCTGGCCGGTGCCTTCCTGTCGATGGCGCAGTTCAACGCCTTCACCTTCGGCGTCGTCTCCGGGCGCGGCTGGGTGGCGATCGCGCTGGTTGTGTTCGGCCGCTGGGATCCGTGGCGCTCGGCAGGGGCCGCGCTGCTGTTCGCTTTCGTCGATGCGCTGCAACTGCGCATGCAGGCGAGCGGCCTCGGGCATATCCCTTACGAAGCGTTCCTGATGCTGCCCTTCATCTTCACCATCGTCGCGATGGCTGTGATGTCGCGCAACGCGGTGGCGCCGTCGGCGCTGTTGAAGCCGTTCCGCAGGGAAGAACGGTAGGGCAATAGGGCTTGGCATCCGTTCCTCTGGTAGAGGAGGGGCCAAGCTGTCCCTGGGACGAAGAACCTGAAAATAAGCCCATAGGTCCATTTCAGCGCTTAGGGTGATGTGGGCGGCTCTGCCAATCGACCTCCCAGACAGGGCCTCTCAGCAATCGGCAACCAATTAGGTGGCGCATAAGGAAAAATTATTCTGCTTATGGCTCGAAAATAGCAATCGACAAAGTCTACAAGTTTTATAGATTAACGGGCGAGACGGAGGTCGATATGTCCTATATCCAGAACGCTCAGACTGACAGCAGCGGCCAGAGGCTGGCCAATGCCCAGACCTTTCGCCCGGCCTATGCCGGAGCGTTCGCCTATCTCGTCTTTGCCCTTGCGTTTGTGTTCACCGGGGCCGTTGTTCTGGGCCTTATTCCCTAAGGCACCAGATCGACGGGGGCCAGTTTCCCCGCTGTATCAGGCAATCGGAGTTGAATGAACCGGATCCCGGTGCGTTTGCGCGCAGCCGTGGTTCGAATTTCACCGCATCCATGATTCCAGAGATGGAGGAGATGACAATGCCGATCGAATTCACGCATGTCCCCGGCAAGACCGCCGCTGCCGCCATTCCATTTTTCTACGATTTTGCCGAGACGGCAACCAAGCTCGGGCTGATCGAGGATGGCGGTTTCCAGAAGATCGTCGTCGACGATCCGGCCGGACTGCTGACCAACATGGATCTTGCCGCCCAGGTGCTGGATCGCACCTCATCGCTGGAGGTCGTTCTGACCCACTGGGCAGGCGTGGTCGAGCCGACGGTGGCGGCCCGCCAACTGGCATCGATCGACACGAAAAGCGGCGGACGGCTGGCGCTCAGGATGATCAGTGAGCCGCTGAACGACGACGACGCCGAAACACGTCCGGTCGGGCACACGGTCATCTGGCAGCGCATCGATGAATATCTGGTGCTGCTCAAGCGGCTGTGGTCGAACGATCGGCCGTTCGACCATGAAGGCGCTTTCTACAGCATCAAGGGCGGCTATATCGAGCGCAAGGGTCCGCATGGCGCGGACCTCGTCATCCGCATGGGCGGACAGTCTGGAACGGCGCTGAAAGTGGCCGGCCGGCATGCCGACGTTTTCGAACTGGCGCCGGGCTCGATCGATGAGGTCCGGCAGCTGATGGAGCGGGCGCGTGGTGCTGCCGCCGAACATGGCCGGGCGGGCAAGCTGCGCTTCGCGCTGCCGGTCCGGATCCACCGGGGCGCTTCCGCCACGGGCCACAAGGCGGTCGACCTGTCCGGGCCGCCGGCCCAGGTCGCGCTGTCGTTGCTTGCCTATGCCGGGCTAGGCATCGATGAATTCATGATCGTCGGCGTCGACGCACCGCGCGAGATCGCGACAGTCGGCCGGGAAACGCTCGCCCTGCTGCGCAACTCCCTGGCGCGCCGCGAACATGATGCCTTCCAGCCAGGCGCCTATGCGCCTCGTGCCGGGCTGGAGACGCGTGCGGCGGGCTGAAGCCGTCAGTCTTTCGTTGGCCTGTCGCCAAGCCGCGACAGGCCGTCGATGACAGCGGTGGAATCTGCCAGCGCGCCGAAGACGCCGTCCTCGACCGTCACCATGTGCAGGGCCGCCTCGTGGGCTCCCTGGTCGCCGCTGGCACAGGCATCAGAGATCGTCAGGCACTGAAAATTGCGGTCGCAGGCCTCGCGCAGCGTGGTGTGGACGCAGACATCGGTCGTGCATCCGGAAAACATGAGATGCGTGATGCCTTGCGCGCGCAGCACAAGCTCGAAATCCGTATAGGTGAAGGCGCTGTTGCAGGTCTTGTCGACAATGATGTCGTCAGGTGCGACGTCGATCTCCGGGACGATCTGAAAACCCGCGCCCGAGCGCAGCAGGATGTCGGTGCCGTCGAGACCGGAGCGCTTGCGGCGCCATTTCTCGTAGGGTGTCATGTCGGCCATGTCAGCGCGGTAGCCCTGCCTGGTGTGGATAATCGTGACGCCGGCTTTGCGTGCGGCTGATATCAGCCGGTTCACGGTTGGCAGGATCGCCCGCAGCGGCGAGGGGTCATATCCCTGTTTGGCGAAGTAGCCCGTGGTCGACAGGAAATCCTGCTGCAGGTCGATGACGATGAGCGCAGTGTTCTTGGCCATCAGCCTGCCATCATAGGGGTAGTCGAAGGGCGTTGCCTTGATCATCCGCGGTTCTCTCTTCGCCGATTGCGAGGCCCCATCGTGACTGGCGAAGGCGCGGTCGTCTACCGGGTGATGGCCTAAACGCGAAGTTGCCGAGCGCCGTGGCGCCTGCCGGGCAGATGTCGCGCGCCCGTTCGCTATACGCCCGTCGCAACGATTTGTTGACTGTTGCAGTCATCTTAAATGTTGACTAGTAAGGTCATGTTTTATAGTCAACCGGGCATCGGACTGTTGAGGTCAAAAATTGGAAATGCGGGCGGTCGCACGGGAGAAGAGCCATGACCGTGGCTGGAATCGATACCGAGATCGCTTTCCATATCGATGCGGTGCGGTTTGCCGTCGGCGAGCGGACGCTGCTCGGCCCGGTCTCGCTCGAGTTGCAGCGTTCGCGCGTCTATGGGCTGATCGGTCACAACGGCTCGGGCAAGTCGACGCTGATCAAGCTTCTGGCGCGCCAGCAGCCGGCAAGCTCGGGCGCTATCACCTTCGCCAAACGGCCGCTGCCGCAATGGGGCGCCCGTGAGCTCGCCCGCGCGCTCGCCTATTTGCCGCAGACGACGCCGGCGGCAACCGGCCTCACGGTGCGCGAACTGGCAACGCTCGGGCGCTATCCCTGGCATGGCGCGCTCGGCCGTTTCAGCTCCGAAGACAGACGGCATGTCGAGGAAGCGCTTGTGCTGACCGACATGGAAGGTTTCGCCGGCCGGCTGGTGGATGAATTGTCCGGCGGCGAGCGCCAGCGCGCCTGGCTTGCCATGCTGGTGGCGCAGAATGCCGGCGTCATGCTGCTCGACGAACCGATCTCGGCGCTCGACATCGCCCATCAGGTCGAGGTGCTGGGGCTGGTCAGGGAGCTCAGCCGCAAGCGCGACCTGTGCGTCGTCGTCGTGCTGCACGATCCCAACATGGCGGCGCGCTACTGCGATGAGCTGATCGCGCTCAAGGAAGGCAAGCTGCTGACACGCGGCACACCGAGCGAAATCATGCGGGGCGACGTGCTCAAGGGCATTTTCGGTGTCGAGATGGGCGTGTTCGCGCACCCGGTCACCGGTCAACCCGTCGGCTATGTGCAATGACGATTTCGGCGGCGGAAGCGGCTGGCCGCTGTGAGAACAAGGAAGAAGCTCTTGTCTAGACATGGTTTGTTGGCGGCGTTGGTCGCATCGGTGATCCTGGCGGGCGGCAGCGCGACCGCCCAGGAGCAAGCGGCCGGCTCTGCCCCCGCGATCGAGGCCCCTGCCGCGCCCACTGCTGCCGCACCCGCTGCTCCAGCCGCATCAGCGCCCGCCCCAGCTGCCCCCGCCGTACCAGCGCCTGCCACGCCAGAGCCTGCCACACCGGCGGCAGCCGCACCGGCCGAGGCTGCGGGAAGAATGGAGCTGAACCTGCCTCACGATTTGTCGCCATGGGGCATGTTCATGGCTGCCGACATTATCGTGAAGGCGGTGATGATCGGACTGGCTTTCGCGTCGCTCGTCACCTGGACGATATGGCTGGCAAAATCGCTGGAGATTTTCGGCGGCAAGCTGCGCATCCGCCGTGCCCTCCGCGCGATCGGCGATGCCGCCACGCTGAAGCAGGCGAGCCGAGCGCTCGACCGCAGCGGCGGCCCCGGCGCGCTTCTGGTCAAGGCAGCGCAAGAAGAGGCCGTGCTTTCGGCTGGAGCCCTCGACCACGTGTCCGGCGATGGGTTGAAGGAACGGGTCAGCTCGCGCCTGTCGCGCATCGAGGCGGCGGCGTCGCGGCGAATGTCGCGCGGCACCGGCGTGCTGGCGACGATCGGTTCCACCGCGCCTTTCGTCGGCCTGTTCGGCACTGTCTGGGGCATCATGAATGCCTTCATCGGCATTTCGCAGGCGCAGACCACCAATCTCGCCGTGGTCGCGCCGGGCATCGCCGAAGCGCTGCTGGCCACCGCCATGGGCCTCGTCGCGGCAATTCCGGCCGTGGTGATCTACAACGTCTTCGTCCGCTCGATAGCCGGCTACCGGCAGATCCTCACCGATGCCTCGGCGGGCGTCGAACGGCTGGTCAGCCGCGACCTCGATTTCCGCACGATAGCGCCGGCGACGGCCCTGGCGGCGGAGTAGCGTCATGGGAAGCAGAATCCGGCAGAATATGGACGACGATCTCGAGGAGAGCCACGAGATCAACGTCACGCCCTTCATCGATGTCATCCTGGTGCTGCTGATCATCTTCATGGTCGCGGCGCCGCTGGCGACGGTGGATGTCGATATCGACCTGCCGGGCTCGATGGCGAGACCCGCGCCGCGGCCGGAGACACCGCTGTTCCTGACCTTGAAGGATGATCTTACGCTGGCGATCGGCAACGACACCGTGCCGCGCCCGGCCTTCGCCGCCACGCTGGACAGCAGGACAAAGGGCGACAAGCAGACGCGTATCTTCCTGCGTGCCGACAAGGCGGTCGCCTATGGCGACCTGATGGAGGCGATGAACCTTTTGCGTGGCGCCGGTTACCTGAAAGTCGCGCTGGTCGGCCTGGAGGCGGCACCCGCGGCCGATGCACCGGCGCCCGCGACGACGGGAACCGTGATGCCATGATGCAATCGGCCGGTTCTCCCACGGTAGAGCTGTCGCGCCTTCGCGGGCGCGATCTCGGTCTGTGGGTGGGGGCGGCCGCTTTGGTCCTCGGAGCGCATGTTGCGGTTGCCTATGCCGTGCAGAACTTCAGCATGGTCAATGAAGCGGATGGCGGCCCGCCACCAGCCCAGGTGATTGAGATGGCGCCGATGACGGTGATGCCGGCTGTGGAGGAACAGGTCGCGGCGCTGGATGCGGTGACGCCTGACCAGAGCGAGCCAACGCCAACACCGACGACGGAACCGACACCTGAACATGTCGAGAAGGCTGAACCGATTGTCGAACAGCCGGAAGCTGTTGCGCCCGACGAGACCGAGCCCACCCAGACCGAAATGGCTGAGCAGATCGATCAGCCACCGCTGGATGAGGTGATCCCGGACATTGTCGAGGCGGTCGCCCCCGATGTGGTCGTTCCGTTACCTCAGCCGAAGCCGGTCGAGGCGCCGAAGGACAAGAAACCGGTTGAGGCCAAGGCTAAAAAGCCTGTCGACAAGCCTAAACCCAAGAAGGAAAAAGCGGCGCCGCCCAAAACGGTAGCCGCCGCCAGCGCCGATGCCAAGGCTGCGGCCAAGACAGCAGCGCCGAAATCGGCGGAAGCGACGGGGCGATCCGGCGACTCCAGCAAATGGGATTCAAGACTGCGCTCATGGATCAATCGACATACGCGCTATCCGAGTGCGGCGAGAGCCCAACGCGCCGAAGGCAGTGCATACGTAACGTTTACAGTCGACTCGTCCGGCCGGGTGCTGTCTGCCAGATTGACCCGTTCCTCCGGCAATGCCGACCTGGATCGCGCGGCACTTTCCGTGCTCCAGGGAGCTTCCGTTCCGGCACCCCCGCCTGAGCTTGGTGGGCGCCAAAGCCGCACGGCGCCGTTCGTCTTCAACTTGCGCGATTAGCGCGTCCTGGGGCACCGAAACGGTGGTGCCATTGGCCCTCGCGCAGACAGTGACCGATCAGCGGCTCATCGACCGGCAAAGCGCTTCGACCTGTTCCAGATAGAAGCGGCACTTCGTGCGCAGCGTCCTGAGGTTCGGGTCTTCGGCACCATTGATCTCGATGGTCTGCATCATGAAGTCGAAATGGGCGTGAAAGGCATCCGTCGCGCCCCACAGGCTGTCGGCCTGCCAGGTGTCGGCCATTGCCATCGAGACGAGCTGGCGGGCTTCGATGCGCGCGCTATCCGGTGATGGCGGACGGCGAGCGATCAAGGCGTGGAGCTGGCCGAAAATGCCTTCGCTGGCGTCGGCGCTGCTGATGGTTGCGATCATGTTCATCGGCGGGTCCCCCTCAAATCTGCGTGCATTAATGTCGACCTTGCGGGCTGCTGGCGATCAAGGTCGGAATCGCTGCCGTATCGGATGGTCGGCCTCGGATCAGGTTGGTGGCCTCGGCCTCTGCCTGCTCGAACCAGTAGACCATTTCGGCATGGCCGAGGTCGGCGGCGGCCTTCTTCAGGAGCGGCAGCAGACCTTGTAACGCACAAAGTGTCTCCCACCGGTTCGGCTGCGAGCCGGCCGGCGCGCATAAGGCTGACGGTTGCATCCGCTACGCTCTCCTTGGCTGAGCGGGGCTATCCTTTGCATGCATCGGGTTGCCGCTGAGTTGGGCATGTCTTGCCGGCCGCGCGCCGCGCAGCACATCGAAGGCTTCGGCATAGGCCATGCCGAGCAGATAGGAGATCATGGGAAAACGGCTTGCTTCGGCCATCTGCACCAGCTCATTGGTCATCGATGCGATATATTGGAGACTATCGATCTCTGACTGACGTAGGGTCTGATTTGGCACGTGCTTCTCCTGTCATCTGGTGGAACTCAGGGAACGCGTACTGGCTACAACAGACATAATAAGACGGCTAATTAATTGACTGACCCGCGGAATGCGGGCCTGGTTCAGGGGTCGAGAGGGTCAACGCATAGATCGGCGCGTCGGTGAGGCGGTCGAGGCCGAGAAGGCGGTTGATCGCAGAATGGCTGAGCGCCGCCGTGGGACAGGCCGACAAGCCATGCCTGGTCGCGGCCAACATCACGTTCTGGCCGATATGGCCAGCCTCGATCAGCACGACGCGGTAGGCGTTGGCATCCTCATATTTCCACATGGTACGGTCTAGCCTGGCGCAAAGCAGGATCAGGCATGGCATGGCATCCGCCCATTCCTGCCCACCGACCAGCTCGGAGATCTTTGGCAGATGGTTGGCCGGGATCCTGCCGAGATCATGATCGACGGCGGAATAGTGATAGACGCCGGGCTCCAGACCCTCGACGCCAAGTGCTACCACATAGGCTTCATAGGGGTTCCGGGCGCCGCCCGAAGGGGTCATGCCTAGCGGCAGGGCGCCGACGCAGTTGCTGGTCTCGCCGGTAATGCCCATGCCCGCGAACAGGCAGTCGGAGAGCTGCTGCGCGGTGATGGTGGGTGCGGC
The DNA here is from genome assembly GCF_000472785.1 of Mesorhizobium loti CJ3sym. Taxonomy (GTDB): domain Bacteria; phylum Pseudomonadota; class Alphaproteobacteria; order Rhizobiales; family Rhizobiaceae; genus Mesorhizobium; species Mesorhizobium loti_E. Next base: position 163,711 of record NZ_AXAL01000014.1, on the reverse strand, counting down.
CGCGGTGCGGTTGGTGCGGCGCCGCGCCATCAGGCTCAGAAGCTCGTTGTCGTCGAGCGCGTTCGGCAGCCGAATGGCGCCCATGGCATTCTTGAGCACGAGGTCGGGCTGCGCGACGTGCCCGGCACGGTCGATCTGGTGTGTCTCGGCCTGTTCAATAGTCATGAACTCTGCGTCCTGGACGCAGAAATGCATCAGCGCGGTCGGGATGCCCCACCTCCACTGTCCGGAAAATTTCGTTTCCTGCTCGGCCAGCGGCGAGCCGGCGGTGACCAGGGCGGAAAAATCAAGTAATTGCGGGACGACGGCGTTGAGGTCGGATTTCGACCATCCTTGGGCGCGCGCGATTTCCGTCGTGGAGGCCCATTCGTCCCAGGACGCAAGAAGGCCAATCACTTCGGGGCTGCATTCGAAGACGCTTCTGGTCAGGAAATTGCACGCCGTGACCTTGTTGGTCCCGGGATAGAAGACAAGCGTTTTTGAAGAGCGCATTTTCATGATGCTGGATGCCGTTTCGTGAATGCGAAGCGCCGACTGGCTGACAGCCCGTCGGCGCCGAGCGGCTTCAGCGCTTGTTGTAGTGCATGCCCTGCGAGAAGAAGACGGTCTGCGTGCCCGCGGTGACCGTCAGCTTCGGGGCATTGGTTACTTTCTTGGCCATTTTTCGTCCCTTTTCCCGACCCCCAATGGGATCTGTTGAGAGATCCCCACAGCAGGATCCGCGAGAAGAAGGGTAAGGTCGAAAGAGTTAATGATTTGTTAAAATTGTAGTAAAGCCAACGTGATCTAAAATATCTTTCCTAACGTTAAAGTCTAAAAAATCGATTTTTCTCAGATAGGGAGTAGGCGTATGCTAGCATACGCTTTTTCGAGATATTCTTATTCTTATTTAGCGTAAGCGAGCGGTTGCTTGATGGCGCGCAAAGGCGTCCTCCGGCTTTGGGGGATCTAGTGGATGGAAACAAGGACCTTAAGCGCGTCGCCACATTCGTTGCGACGCGACGCGCGCTTCAGCCCAGCCAGTCCCGGGCAAGGCTGGCGACAAGTTGATCCATGCCCGGGTCGTCAAGCCTGACGACATGAGCCATGCGGATCGCATGCCGCGGCCGGATACCGGACATATCCTGGCGCATGATGACCGATACGAACGCCGGCCCAGCCTCGGTCAGCAGCATAGCCTTGCCTATCAGCACCGGTTCGGAGATGGGGGCCCATTGCACCGAGATCAGCGACGGTTCGCCGGTCTGACGACGATTGATGCCGCTGAAATAGATCCAGTTCAGGCGCGAGATCGCCACGCCATAGTGGTTGCCGCGCGCCCGCGCCCATGTCGAGCCACGCCGCTCCGACCATCCGGTGACCCTGCGGAATGTGACCAGTTCAGCTTCGCGACGCACGAAGGTCACCGACCGCATCAAGAGGTCGGGACGGGCCGGGATAGAAAAGTAGGTGAAGTAGGTGCCGCCCGCGATCGACGGGGCGGGTGGGCGGATCATCTGGTTGAACAGGCTTTCCGAGATCGGCGGCAGGCCGGGATTCCTGGGCTCGGGAGCACCAGGATCCTGGTAGAGTTCCGCTTCGTCGATGCGGAAATAGTCGCAGATCAGCTTGGCGGTCGCCTTGTTCGGAACGGTCTGGCCCTGCAGGTAACGTTCGAACTGCGTGCGGTTGATACCCAACTCACGGCATACCGCGCTAACCGAAGCATGGTCCTTGCAGAGCCGTCGGAGATTTGCAGCGAGGTTCTCGCGAATGGACACGGTGTTGCTTTCGCAGGCGAATTCATCATTTCAACTCAAGAATCCATATAGCGCCTTCGGTCGCCCCCGCCGAAACGCCTTGTCACAACGCACAGAAAAAACTGATTTGAGAGCCCCAGTCTAATGGGACAGCTTCCAAAAAAAATAGCGCCAATCCGGCAACGGCCATCGCCATAAGTCCAATTGACAATTGCCATGCATCGGAATCGCGCGAAATCGTGTATGGCCTTTTTTGGGAGTATCGGCGCTGCGTCGCATCGCGCTCTATCGAACGGTGCCCGAGCCTTGGCGGCGCGGCAGAGGCGGAGAACCGATTATCCCGCTGGTGGAGCTGAGGAGGATCGAACTCCTGACCTCGTCATTGCGAACGACGCGCTCTCCCAGCTGAGCTACAGCCCCGTCCAACGGATGGCGCATTTATCGGGCGCGGCGGATTTCTGTCAAGGCGGCGTCTTGCCGAAATCCTTGTTGCCCGGAGCGTCGGCTGCCGGCCCTTGCCGGTTTGGCGCGCAATGGCTACATGTCGGCAACAATCGGAGACCGGCATGCTCGCCCTCATTCAAACCATCGTCATGGCGCTTGACCTCTACTGGTGGATCATCATCGCCTCGGCGATCTTTTCCTGGCTGTACGCCTTCAACGTCGTGAACTCGCGCAACCAGTTCGTCGGCAGCATCGGCAATATGCTCTACAGGCTGACCGAACCGGCGCTGCGGCCGATCCGCCGCTTCATGCCGGACCTTGGCGGCGTCGACATCTCGCCGATCATCCTGCTCTTGATCCTGTTCTTCGTCAGGCAGTTCATTCTCACCACGGTAGCGCCGCTGGTGCTGTGAACCCGTCGCTCGCATGAGCACGCCGTTTCGCATCCGCGAGAACGGCATCGACCTGTTCTTGCGGCTGACACCAAAGTCTTCCGTGGACAGGTTGGAAGGCGTCGAGACATCGGCGGACGGGCGAAGCCATCTGAAAGCGCGGGTCCGCGCCGTGCCGGAAAACGGCGCCGCCAATCAAGCGTTGCAGAACCTGGTCGCCAAGGCACTGGGAGTGCCGGCATCGTCCGTCTCGGTCGTCGCCGGCGGCACCGCACGGCTCAAGACGTTGCGTATATTGGGTGATCCCGAGATGCTGGCGCGGGACGTCGAAGCGCTCAGCGGCCAGTCGTCCGGCTGAAGTTCAATCGCCTAACGGCAGGCGGGGATCGTCGACCTTCAGCGTGTTCACGCTTTGCTTGATGCGGCGCAAATTCTCCAGCACCTTGGGGCCACGCGCCTCGGCAACCGATGTCACGATCATGTCGACGATCGCCAGCAGCGCGTAGCGCGACGATGTCGGCTTGTAGATGTTGCCGTCCTCGAGCGGCTGCAGATGGATGACCGTGTCGGCGGCCTTGGCCAGCGCCGAATCAGGCGCGGTGACGGCGATCGTGGTGGCGCCATATTGCTGGGCGACCTGCACCGCTTCGATGACCGAGCGGGCATAGCCTGACACCGAAAAGGCGACCAGCGTGGTCTCCGGCGTGGCAACGGCGGCGTACATGCGCTGCAACTGGCCGTCGATCTGCGCCAGCACCGGCAGGCCGAGCCGGAACAGCCGGTTCTGCATTTCGGTCGCCATCATCGAGGAGATGCCGCCGGAGCCGATGCACAGCACATTGCCCGACGTCGCCAGCCGCTCGGCGACAGTGACCAACGTCGTCATGTCGAGGTTCTCGCTGGCGCGCTGGATGGCTGATATCGCGGCTTCGGTGATGGCCGAGGCGATGCGCTGCTCACGCGCGTCGCGGCTCAGCGGTTCAGGCGACAGATATTGGCCGCCGATGGCGATGGCCTGCGCCAGATAGAACTTGAAATCGCGCAGGCCCTCGCAGCCGAGATTGCGGCAGAAGCGGGTCACCGTCGGTTCGCTGACCCCGACGCGCGCGGCAATTTCGGAGATTGCCGCCTTGGATGCGAAGTCGAGGTCGGACAGAACGAGGCTGGCCAGCCGGCGATCGGATTTGGTGCCGTCCTGCGACATCAGCTGCAGCCGCGTGATGATGTCGGCCGGCGTTTTCATGCCCGTGTTTTCGTCTTCATGTTGCTCGCTTCGTCTTCACGCGATTGCCTTCGCAGGGGTAGGCGTTATAGCGGCAGGCCCGTCGCCTTGTCGAACAGATGGATGTTGCGGGGATCGACCGAGACCGGCAGCAGGTCGCCCGGCCTGACTGGCACCCGGTCGCGGAACACGGCGCGCACCGTATCGGCGCCAATGGCGCCATAGACATGGGTCTCGGAACCCGTCGGCTCGACGACATCCACCTTGAGCGCCATGGCATCGGCCGCTTCACCGATGATGAAGTGCTCGGGCCGGATGCCGGCCTCCACCGCGCTGCCTGCCGGCGCCGCCTTGCCGGCAAGCGCAAGACGCCCGCCGCCGGCCGACTCGAACCAGGTCTTGTCAGGCGTGGTCTTGAGGGCCCCGGACACAAAACTCATCGATGGCGAGCCGAGGAAGCCGGCGACGAACTTGTTGGCCGGCCGGTCATAGAGCTCCAGCGGCGCTCCCACCTGCTGGATCCTGCCGCGATCCATCACGACGATGCGGTCGGCCATGGTCATGGCCTCGATCTGGTCATGGGTGACATAGACGATGGTCGATTTCAGCCGCTGGTGCAGCGCCTTGATCTCGGTGCGCATCTGGACGCGCAACTGGGCATCTAGGTTGGACAGCGGTTCATCGAACAGGAACACCGACGGCTCGCGTACGATGGCGCGGCCCATGGCGACACGCTGGCGCTGGCCGCCCGACAACTGCCGGGGATAGCGATCGAGATAGGAGAACAGGTTGAGGACGCCGGATGCCTTCTTGACCTTTGCATCGATGGCGGTCCGCGCCTCGCCACGGATCTTCGGGCCGAAACCGATGTTGTCGGAAGCCTTGAGATGCGGAAACAGCGCATAGGACTGGAACACCATGGCAATGTTGCGCCGCTGCGGTGGCAGATCGTTGGCGCGCACGCCGCCGATCAGTAGATCGCCAGAGGTGATCGTCTCCAGGCCCGCCAGCATGCGCAGCAAGGTCGACTTGCCGCAGCCGGACGGGCCGACCAGCACCACGAACTCGCCGCTCTTGATATCGAGGCTGATGTTTTCCAGGATCTTGTGCTGCCCGAACGATTTCGACAGGTCGCGGAACTCGACGTCGGTCATGGTTACGCTCCCAAAATGTCGTCGATGAAGGGCAGGCAGCCGGCGGTCAGCCCGGCGTCCACGGGCATCACCACGCCTGTTATGCCCGATGCGCGATCCGATGCAAGGAAAGCCACCGCTTCCGCCACTTCCGCGGCATTGACGATGCGGCCGAGCGGATAGAGCCGCTGCAGCTTGCCAAGGATTTCAGGGTCCTTGGCAAGGCGATGGTCCCAGGCGGCGGTGCGGATCGATCCCGGACAGACGACATTGGCGCGCACGCCGCTGCGGCCAAGCTCGACGGCGATCGATTTGGCATAGGCGTTGATGCCGGCCTTGGCCGCGGCGTAGACGGGATTGCCGAAATGCGCGATGGCATTGACGGAAGAGATGAAGACGACGCTGCCTGAACCGCGTGCGGCCATCGCCTTCACCAGTGGGTCGGCGAAAGTCATCACCCCGGTCAGATTGAGGTCGAGCTCGTGCTCTATTCTGTCGGCGTCGAGCGCGGCAAGCGTCTCGGCACGTGTCCAGCCGGCATTGTTGATCAGGATGTCAGGCACGCCGTCCCGGTCGAGGACAGCGGCGATCCCTGCCTCGATGGAAGTCCGGTCGAGAAGGTTGAAGACATGGCGCGAGGCAAGCTGCGGGCTTGCCAGCGCCGCGTCCGACTGGTCGCAGCCGACCACGCGTGCGCCCCTATCGGCCAACAGCGCGACAATCGCCGAGCCAAGGCCGCCGCCGGCGCCGGTGACAACGGCAGTTCTGCCTTCGAATTCGGCTCTCGAAACCACAGGGATGCTCCTCCAGCATGTCAGGCGGATGCCGGCAGGCTATCGAACGGAATGTAATTAAGCAACACGATAATCTGCTTGCATGCGGCCAATTCATCGATAATGTAGGAAAGTCACATAAATCTGGCGCCAGCCATCGGCACCAAGGGCGCATATGCGCGGACCAAAAATGGGAGAGATCAGATGAACCTTGCCAAATGGACTGTCGGCCTGATGGCCGGAATGAGCATGCTGGCCTTCGCGGCGCAGGCGGAGGCTGGTGAAGTGCGCGTCACCGTTGCCGAATACAGCGCCAAGACCGGCCCGTATTTCGAAGCGGTGAAGAAGGAATTCGAAGCCGCCAATCCGGGCATCACCGTCAAGTTCGAAGTCGTGCCGTGGGATGTGCTGTTGCAGAAGCTGACAACCGACATCACCGCCGGCACCAATGCCGATCTCTCGATCATCGGCACGCGCTGGCTGATCGACTTCGTCCAGCAGGATGTCGCCGAGCCGCTCGACGGCTATATCACGCCCGAATTCAAGGGCCGCTTCATCGACACCTTCCTGTCGCCATCGATCATGGGCGGCAAGACCTACGGCCTGCCGATCGCGGCTTCGGCGCGCGCCATGTATTACAACAAGGACCTGTTCGAGAAGGCCGGCATTGCCAAGCCACCGGCGACCTGGACCGAGTTGCAGGACGATGCGCGCAAGATCAAGGCGCTGGGTTCCGGCACGTTCGGGTTCGGCCTGCAGGGCAAGGAGATCGAGACCGACGTCTATTACTACTACGCCATGTGGTCGCAGGGCACCGAGATCCTCAACAAGGATGGTACGTCGGGCCTCGGCACGCCGGGCGCGCTCGAAGCCGCCAAGCTCTACAAGTCGATGATCGACGAAGGGCTGACCGAACCTGGCGTCACCTCCAACAACCGCGAGGATGTGCAGAATCTGTTCAAGCAGGGCAAGGTCGGCATGATGATCACCGCGCCTTTCCTGTCCAACCAGATCAAGGATGAGGCACCGACCCTGAAATATGGCGTCGCTGCCATCCCGGCTGGTCCGACAGGCGCGCGCGGCACCTATGGCGTCACCGATTCCATGATCATGTTCAAGAACTCCAAGAACAAGGACGAGGCCTGGAAGCTGATGGACTTCCTGTTCACCAAGGAGCAGCGCGCCAAGTTCACGCAAGGCGAAGGCTTCCTGCCGGTGAACAAGGAAGAGGCCAAGATGGACTATTACGTCAACAATGCGGATCTGGCCGCCTTCACAGCGCTGCTGCCCGACGCCCGCTTCGCGCCGGTCATTCCGGGCTGGGAAGAAGTCGCCCAGATCACGTCGGATGCGATGCAGAAGATCTATCTCGGCGGCGACCCCGAGGCAGGCCTGAAGGACGCGGCGGCCAAGGCCAATGCAGTGCTGAAGAAGTAGCTCAAACAAATAGGGCGTATCTCCCTGCGCCCGTGGCGCGCCCCAGACTCAGGCGGGGCGCGCCACTCCCTTGGTTTCCCGCCTGGTGCGGCGGATCCGAAATTCGCATAGAAACTTCTGATCCACGCGCCGAGGCGCAGGCCAGCCGATGCAAAATCGTTTCTTGCCCTATCTCCTGACCTTGCCCAGCCTGCTCCTGGCGGCAGTGGTCATCTTCTGGCCGGTCTGGGACCTGATCCAGATCGCGACGCATGACGTCAACCGCTTCGGCCAGTTGCGCGAGTTCAGCGGCCTTGCCAATTTCGCGGCACTTGCCGCCGATCCGGACTTCGTGGCGGCACTCTGGCGCACCGGCCTTTGGACCGTGCTGGTGGTCGGCGGCGCGCTGCTGCTGTCGGTCCCGGTGGCGATGATCCTCAACACCGATTTCTATGGCCGCGGCATTGCCCGTGTCATCATCATGCTGCCCTGGGCGGTGTCGCTGACCATGACGGCCGTGGTCTGGCGCTGGGCGCTGAGCGGCGAAAGCGGCATGCTGAATTCGGCGCTGCTTGGCCTCGGCATCATCGACCACAACATCCAGTGGCTGGCGCAGGCCAGCACTGCCTTCCCGATGCAGGTGCTGATCGGCATATTGGTGACTGTGCCGTTCACCACGACGATCTTCCTCGGCGGCCTGTCGTCGATCCCGGACGATCTCTACGAGGCGGCGGCGCTCGAAGGGGCGACGCCGCTGCAGCAGTTCCGCGAGATCACCTTTCCGCTCTTAAAACCGTTCATCAACATCGCCATCGTGCTCAACACCATCTACGTCTTCAACTCGTTTCCGATCATCTGGGTGATGACGCAGGGCGGGCCGGCCAACTCGACCGACATCCTGGTCACCCACCTCTACAAGCTGGCCTTCCGCATCGGCAAACTGGGCGAGGCGTCGGCGGTGTCGCTGGTGATGTTCGCCATATTGCTGGTCTTCACCATGATCTATGTGCGCCTTGCCATGCGGGAGCAACGTGCATGAGAAGCAAACTCAAACGCACCATCATCGCCTGGCTGCTGCTGGCGCCGCTGATCGTGGTGACGATCTTTCCCTTCGCGGTGATGTTCCTGACGGCGGTCAAGCCACGGCAGGAGGTGCTGTCGCCGACATGGTGGCCAAGCGAGTTCCGCTGGTCCAACTTCTCCGACATGTGGGTGGCGACCGGCTTCGGCCGAGCGCTGGCCAATTCGCTCTATGTCTCGGTCATCGCTACCGTCGGCGCGATCCTCATCTCCGTTCCCACCGCCTACGCCATGTCGCGCTTTCGCTTTGCCGGCTATGGCGCCTTCCGCCAGTTCCTGTTGATCTCGCAGATGATCTCGCCGATCGTGCTGGTGCTTGGCCTGTTCCGGCTGATGGCGGCCTGGGGACTGGTCGAAAGCACCACGGCGCTGGGCTTCATCTACATGGCCTTCAACGTCGCCTTCACCGTGTGGATGCTGCAGAGCTATTTCGACACCATTCCGCGCGATCTCGAGGAAGCCGCCTGGATGGAAGGCGCCGGCCGCTGGCTGACGCTGCGCAAAGTGTTCCTGCCGCTCTGCCTGCCGGCGATCGCGGTGACTGCGATCTTCACCTTCATCAACGCCTGGAACGAGTTCGTCGTGGCGCTGACCATGCTGCGCAGCCAGGAAAGCTACACGCTGCCGATCCAGGTGTTCTCGCTGGTCGCCGGCCGCTATACGATCGAATGGCATCACGTCATGGCGGCCACGCTGCTGGCGACCCTGCCGGTGGCGATCCTGTTCATCTGGCTGCAGCGCTACCTCGTGCGCGGGCTGGCGCTCGGGGCGGTCAAATAGCAATTCCGGGAAAACTCTGCATGCGCATCTTCACCGCCTCGCTGGCGACCGAAACCAACACTTTCTCGCCGGTGCCGACCGACCGGGCCTCGTTCGAGATGGCGTTCTATGCCGGGCCGGGCAAGCATCCGGAGACACCGACGCTGTGTTCCTCGCCGATCGTCGCCTTGCGCCGGCGCGCGGCGAAGGAGGGGCTGACCGTGATCGAAGGCACCGCCACCTGGGCGGAACCCGGCGGCCTGGTGCAGCGGCAGACCTATGAGGCGCTGCGCGACGAGATCCTCGACCAGTTGCGGGCAGCGTTACCTGTCGATGCGGTCATCCTCGGCCTGCACGGGGCCATGGTGGCGCAAGGCTATGACGATTGCGAAGGCGATCTGCTGGAATGTGTTCGGGCAATCGTCGGGCCTGGAGTGGTGATCGCTTCCGAGTTCGATCCGCACAGCCATCTGACGCCGAAGCGCGTGTCGGCGTGCGATATCATGGCCTATTTCCTCGAATTCCCGCACACCGATTTCTATGAGCGCGGCGAGCATGTCGTCGAGCTTGGGCTGGCGGCGGCTCGCGGCGAGATCAAGCCTGTCATCTCGACCTTCGACTGCCGCATGATCCAGGTGCTACCGACCAGCCGCGAGCCGATGCGCTCCTTCGTTGATCGCATCAAGGCGCTGCACGGCAAGGACGGCGTGTTGTCGGTCTCGGTCATTCACGGCTTCATGGCGGCCGATGTGCCGGAAATGGGCACGCGCATCCTGGTCGTCACCGACAACGACAAGGCCAAGGGCGATGCATTGGCGGAGCGTCTGGGACGCGAGCTTTACGAGCTGCGCGAAAAGACGGCGATGACGATGCTGAACACCGACGATGGCATCGATCGGGCGCTGACCGTTCACGCTGAAAATCCGGGCAAGCCGGTGGTTATCGCCGACATCTGGGACAATCCCGGCGGCGGCGTCCCCGGTGACGGCACTTTCGTGCTGCGCCGGATGCTGGCGCGGGGCCTGGGCAGATTCGGTGTGGCGACGATCTGGGATCCGATCGCCGTGACCTTCTGCCTGGCAGCCGGCGAGGGCGCCGTCATCGACCTGCGTTTCGGCGGCAAGGCCGGCCCGCAGGCCGGCGAGCCGATCGACGCGCGCGTGCGTGTGCTGAAGGCCGTCAACGAGGGATGGCAGAGCTTCGGGCCGAGCCGGGTGACGCTTGGGCCGACCGCGCAGGTCCGCATCGAGGGCACCGAGGTCGACATCATCCTCAACACCAACCGCACCCAGACTTTCGAGCCGGACATCTTTTCCAACATCGGCGTCGATCCGCTCAGCAAGGACATCCTGCTGATCAAGTCGACCAATCATTTCTACGCCGGCTTCGAGCCGATCGCGGCCGAGATCATCTATGTGACGGCGCCGAGTTCATATCCGAGCAATCCGGCGGTGACGGATTACAGAAAGCTGACACGGCCGGTGTGGCCAAGGGTGGCGGATCCTTGGAAGGGTGCCGAGGGCGACGCTGCCGATCTCCCCCCTCGTGGGGGAGATGACTGGTAGGGCAGAGGGGGGTGCGAAGGATCGCGGCTTCACCGGTCCTGCGGGCAAGAAATCGAACGAAGATCGCAGAGCGCCTCGCGGAGGGGTCGGCGGGACAGCGCGCCCCTCTGGCCCGCCGGCCATCTCCCCCACGAGGGGGGAGATCGGCTAATCAGACCAATCCGCGCTTCACCATCATCGCTTCCGGCGAGGGCATCTTGCCGCGAAACGCCGTGTAAAGCTCCTCGGGATCCTTCGAGCCGCCGGCGGCGTAAATGTTCTTCCTCAAGCGTTCGGCCAGCGCCGGATTGAAGGGATCGCCGGTCTCCTCGAAGGCGGCGAAGGCGTCGGCGTCGAGGACTTCCGACCACATGTAGGAATAGTAGCCGGCCGAGTAGCCGTCACCCGAAAAGACATGGCCGAAATGCGGTGTGCGGTGACGCATCGCGATGGTGTCGGGCATGTCGAGTTTTGCCAACGTTTCGGTTTCGAAACGAAGCGGCTCTGCCGGGGCGTCGGGCCGAGCGTGATAGGCCATGTCCATCAAGGCGGAGGATGTGAATTCGACCGTGGCGAAGCCGGCGCCAAAGGTCCGCGTGGCCAGCATCTTGTCGAGCAGCGCCTTTGGCATCGGCTTGCCGGTCTTGACGTGCAGCGCATGCTTTTCCAGCACCGCCGGCACCGTCAGCCAGTGCTCATAAAGCTGCGAGGGCAGTTCGACGAAATCGCGGCTCACCGCGGTGCCGGCGACCGACGGCCAGGTAACATCGGTCAGCATGCCGTGCAGCGCATGGCCGAATTCATGGAACAGGGTTTTCGCCTCATCGACCGACAGCAGTGCCGGCTCACCTGCCGGCGGCTTGGCGAAATTCATGACGTTGTAGATCACCGGCTTCGAGCCATGGCCGAGCTTGTAGCCGGACTTCAGCGCGCTCATCCAGGCGCCGGAACGCTTCGAGGGCCGCGCGAAGTAATCGGCGAGGAACAGGCCGCGCTCGCTGCCGTCGGCGTTTTTCACCACGAAGACACGCGCGTCGGGGTGCCAGGCGGCAATGCCTTTCTTCTCCTCGAAGGTGATGCCGAACAGTTTGGTCGCCACGTCGAAGCAGGCGTCGATGATGCGGTCGAGCTGCAGGTAGGGTTTCAGCTCGGCCTCATCGAAAGCGAATTTTTCGGCGCGCAACTTCTCCTGGTAGAAGCGCCAGTCCCAGGCGGCGAATTTCTCGTTGCTGCCGGCTTCCGCCGCCAGACGCTCCAATTCCTTCTGGTCTGCGGCGGCCTTTTCCAGCGCCTTTTCCCAGACGGGATCGAGCAGCGCATGCACCGCCTTTGGCGTCTTGGCCATGGTGTCGTCGAGCTTCAGGGCAGCGAAGGAGGCGTAGCCGAGCAGATTTGCCTTTTCGGCGCGCAGCTTCAGCATGTCGCGGACCACGGACGTGTTGTCGGTGGCGCCGCCATTCTGGCCGCGCATGGTGAAGGCGCGGAAGGCGATCTCGCGCAGGTCGCGGCGTTCCGAGAAGGTCGTGAACGGCTCGTAGATCGAGCGCGACAGGGTGACGGCGTAGCGGCCCTTCTGGCCACGCATCTCGGCGGCCTCGGCCATCGAACTCCTGACGAAATCCGGCAAGCCGGCAAGGTCGGCCTCATCAAGGAACAACGCCCAGTCGCGTTCGTCGGCCAGCACGTTCTGGCCGAAGCTGGTGCCGAGCGAGGACAGATCCTCGCTGATCTTGGCCAACCGCTTCTTGCCTTCGGCATCGAGCTTGGCGCCGGAACGGACGAAACCTTTCCAGGTCTTCTCCAGCACCCGCAGGGTCTCGGCATCGAGGCCGAGGCTCTCGCGGCGTTGATAGAGGTCGTCGATGCGGGCAAACAGCTTCTCGTTCATCGAGATCGCCGAGAAATGCCGCGACATTTTTGGCGAGATGTCGCGCTCCAGCGCCTGGATGGTGTCGTTGGTGTAAGCGCCGGCGCGGCACCAGAAGATCGACGACACATGATCGAGCGCCTCGCCGCCAAGCTCCAGCGCTGCAAGCGTGTTCTCGATGGTCGGCGCGTCCGCGTTGGAGGCGATCTCGTCGATCTCGGCCTCATGCGCTTTCAGCGCAGCGTCGAAGACCGGGGAAAAATCGCCGTCACCGATATCGGCAAAATCCGGCAGGCCGAGCGGCCCTTGCCACGCGGTCAGCGGATGGGCGGCGAGATCGACGGCTTTCGTGGAGGGCATGGAGGGTCTTTCGCTGGCGTCAAAGAGGTGGGTGTCACCGATGTAGGGCGCTGCCCGCGGGCTCGCAATATGGCAGTTGGCCGATCCGCTTCAGAAGCCCTCGCAGTTTTCGGCGATAGCCGCTTGCGAGTTGGCGGTGATGCGGTTGTTGGCCACCGCGAAGGTCTCCTGCATAAGGACGTCATTGTCGGGGAAGTCGTAGCAGGCGATCACCGTGGTGACGCCGCCCTCGCTCTTCTCGATCCGGTGGCGGATCGCGGCACCGGCAACAGCGCCTTTCCATTCGTCGAGCGAGGTGATGAACTCCTGCTTGCTCTGGACGACGCCGAGGTCATCGAGTTTGATGCGCACATCATCAGCAAGCAGGTCGGCAAGTTCGGTGCGGTCGGCGACCAGCAGCGCCGAATACCAGCGGCTGATGATGGCGCCATCATCGGCGCGGGCGGCAATGATGGCTACCAGCAGTGCGGCCGCCGTGAAAACGACCGAGCGGACGTTCATCACCTGGCGCACCGCTGCGTTCATTCCAGTACCGGCCGCTCGAAATCGCCGGTCTCCTTGTTCATCACCCAGAGCTCGCCGGTCGAAATGTCGAACCAGGCCCCGTGCAGCGACAGCCGCCCCTTGCCTTCGAGGATCGAGACACAGGGGAAGGTCCTGAGGTTGGCGATGGAATAGCGGATCGAGATGCGTTCAAGCGCAGTCTGGCGCTCCGTTGCCGTCATGAAGGTGCTGGAGGAGACCGTTTCGGCGGCCGGTGCGATCAGGCTCATCCATTTGCCGATGAAGTCGCCGGGGGACAGCGGCGCGGAATTCGGGTCGAGAGCGGCGCGGATGCCGCCGCAGCGGCCGTGGCCCATGACGACGATGTTCTTGACCTTGAGGCTCTGCACGGCGAATTCGAGCGCGGCCGAGGTCGAATGGAACTCGCCGTCCGGCTCGTAGGGCGGCACCAGATTGCCGACATTGCGCAGCACGAAGAGTTCGCCCGGCCCGGCGTCGAAGATCGCTTCGGGGGCCGAGCGCGAATCGCAGCAGGCGACGATCATGGTTTCCGGGGCCTGCCCCTCTCGGGCGAGCTCGCGATAGCGGCCGCTCTCGGTGAGGTAGCGGCCATTCATGAAATTGCGGTAGCCGGCGAGCAGGTGGTCGGGAAGATGAGGCATGGGAGGCTAAGGCCTTTCCAGGTTGGAGGCGGCAGCTCTTTGCGGTCGAGAAAAGGCTCTAACGGCAAAAGCCCGTTACGAGCAATGCAGAATTGTGGGGGCTGACCATAAATGCCATGCGCCAAAGCGGGGTGTCCGCCGACATTGTCATGCCCAGATGGCGATCGGTATGCCAAAACCGTCAGCGCGTGGCGGGTCCGGAAACGGCCTGGCCTTGCCGCTGGCGATGCGGCCGGCGATCAGCATCATGACGGCCGCATCGAGGAAATCATCGGCGGCCGCGCCACGCGGCGGCGGCTGGTCGAGGAAGTCCATGGCATAGCCGTGCCGGCAAAGCAGCGCCTTGCGCTCCGCCATGCCGGCCGGATTGACGCCGCCCTTGATCTTCTTCGGCAATTGCATGGCCTGGTCGCCGTTCAGGCGGCAGAAGGCGACTTCCGGATGCGATTCGAAGACCCGGCCGCGCAGATCGGGACGCGCGATCAGCAATGTGTCGATCTCGCGGATTTTCGAAAAGATGCCAAAGGCCTGGATGGAAACGCCGCGCGGCGGGTCGGATGTGGCCCTGGCCACCTCGCTTGCCCTGCGATGCGCGGCATACCAAGCTTCGACTGTGGTGAAGTCTTGCGTGTCGGCATAGAGCGCGGCGCGGGACGGGATCGAAAAGATGCTGGATTGGCGCGCCCCGAGCAGTGGCCTGACCACGGCCTCCGGTCCGCGGCCGCCTTTGCTGGAGAACTCGGGCAGGCCGATCGGCATGTCGACGGCGACAATCGCATCCTTGGGATTTGCCGCGAGCAGTGCGGCGAAGCTGGCAAAGACCTCGACGGTCGGTCCCATGCCAGGCCCGCGCCGCACGGCGATCCAGCCGGCCTTGCAGCCATCGGCGCCGACCAGCACGATTTCGGTCGAGGTCACGCCCGGCGGTCTCGCCCCGGATGCGTGAGGTGGCGCAGCTGCACCATGGCCATCGGATGCGACAGGCTCTGCGCATCGGTTTCGAGCTGCAACTCGTCGCCGCCGCGTTTTGCCGTGCGCGCCAGGATCTCGTAGACCGCCGCCGTGGTCGACTGCAGCGCCTTGATCGGCGGCTGGCCGGAGAGGATGCGAGCGAGGTAGACGGCGGCCGTGAGATCACCCAGGCCGTTCGGCGGCTTGTCGATCAGGCGGTGCTCGGCGAGCAGCGCCTGGGTGCCGTCGAGCAGCAGATTGCCGGTGCCGCCTGAAATCATCGACTGTGCCGAGGTGACCAGCATCGTCGACGGTCCGGCATGGAGTGCCGCCGAGATCACCGATTTCAGGTCCGGCAAGGGAACGCCGGCCATCCATTCCAGCTCATAGCGGTTGGGGGTGGCGATGTCGGCAATCGGCATCAGCAGGTCGCGCATGGCGGCGGCGGTCGGCTCGGGCACGTAGAGGCCACCGGAATCGCCCATCACCGGATCGCAGATATAGATGGCGTCCGGCGTTCTGGCCTTCACCGCGGCGACCAGCGAGGCGACGGCCTCGGCCTGGCCGGCTTCGCCGAGATAGCCCGACAGCACGGCGCCGACCTCGCCCAGCCATGGCGCACGCTCCAAATCGGCCATCAGCGCCTTGAACTGGTCGAGCGGCGGCACGATGCGCGTCGCCCGACCATGGCCGGGATGCCAGGGCAGCGTGACCGTGGGCACCGCCCAGACCGGAAAGCCCAGCGTTTCCAGCGCAAACACAGCGGCACGGTTGCCGACCGAACCGCGCACGACATGGCTGGAAATGACGATGACCGCACGCGGCGCGTCGGTTTGCTCGGCGCTCATTGTTCTTTGATTCCTAACTGCCCCGGATGACGTAAAGCACGAGCCAGACCATCAGGCCCAGCGTCAGAAGCAGGCCGAGTGTTCGGCCAATGCGGGTGCCCCAGATTTCGATCGGATCGTCGCGGTCGGCATCGGCCGCGGAGACGTGGTCGCGCACGCCTTTCGTGGTCCGCGCCACAAACGAGGTACCGGACGGATCCGTTTCGCGCGCGACGCGCTCGAGGATACGGCGCGATTCCCTGTCGCTGTCCTGGCGTTCCGCCATGATGATGTCCCGTTTTGATCGGACCTTATCGCTTTCGCGCGGCCAATCACAGGGCCTTGCGAGGCGCGGGGCATTCCGGGCCGGCCGTTGCCGCCCGAAGCCGTTTTCTTGCGCGCCGATTGTGGTAATGCTTCGCATGCAACTTCTGCCGAGGGATCCCATCATGCTTGCCCAGCGCCTTGCTCGACCATCGACATTCCGCACGCTGCCCGCCTTCCTGATGATGGCAATCGTGCTGCCGCTGCTTGCCGGCTGCGGCTACAACACGATCCCGACGGCGGAGGAAAACGCCAAGGCGGCATGGAGCGAGGTGCTGAACCAGTACCAGCGCCGCGCCGACCTCATTCCCAACCTGGTCGAGACGGTCAAAGGCTATGCCGCGCATGAAAAGGACACGCTCGACGCGGTGGTCGAGGCGCGCGCCAAGGCGACGCAGATCACGGTGACGCCGGAAACGCTGAAGGATCCCGAAGCGCTCAAGAAGTTCCAGGATGCCCAGGCCGGGCTGACCAGCGCGCTGTCACGGCTGATCGCCGTGTCCGAGGCCTACCCCGATCTCAAGGCCAACCAGAATTTCCTGGCGCTGCAGGCGCAGCTCGAGGGCACCGAGAACCGCATCGCGGTAGCGCGGCGCGACTACATCCAGGCGGTCAGGGACTACAATCTGACACTGAAGACCTTCCCGTCGGTGCTGTGGGCGACCTTCTGGTTCCGCAGCAATGAGCCCTACGCAAATTTCACCGTCGACGAAGACAAGATGCAGCCGCCGAAGGTCGATTTCGGTACGAAGCAGGGCGGGTGAGCGTCGACAGTCGTTGGAATAAATCCCGCGAAAAGACGGACCGCTGGCGTGCAAACACCCCCCTCTGTCCTGCCGGACATCTCCCCCTCAAGGGGGGAGATCGGCCGTGGTCCAAGCTTTCGCCAATTTTCAACCTCTCAAAATGAGAGCCGGCAGCGCCGCCGCCAATCTCCCCCCTTGAGGGGGAGATGTCCGGTAGGACAGAGAGGGGGGCCTCGCGTTTACCTCACCTTTCTTGGCCTTCTTGCCTGCATCCTTTCCCTGCCCCTAACCGCCTTCGCCGCCGATCTCCCGGCGCTCACCGGCCGCGTCGTCGACAATGCCGGCATTATCGATGCCGCGACCGAGGCGGCGCTGACGCAAAAGCTTGCCGACTTCGAGAAAAAGGATTCCGACCAGATCGTCGTCGCCACTGTCCCCAGCCTCGACGGCGAGGAGATCGAACCCTATGCCACCCGGCTGTTCCGCTTGTGGAAACTCGGCCAGGCGAAGGAGAACAACGGCGTGCTGTTGCTGGTGGCGCTGAACGATCGCAAGATGCGCATCGAGGTCGGCTATGGGCTGGAAGGCACGCTCACCAATCTGCAGAGCAAGCGGATCATCGAAAACGATATGGTGCCGGCCTTCCGTGCCGGCGATTTCTCCGGCGGCATTTCCAAAGCCGTTGACGATATTGTCATAGTGCTGGAAGGCGGCAGGTGACGACATGACCGCTTGCATAACCAGCTTCTCCCGGCACAGCCGTTACGTGACCCTGACAGCCGCTGCCTTGCTGGCCATGGCGGTCTTGCTCGTCGGCTTCACAGCTCTCGCCGCCGACCTGCCGGCGCTCACGGGGCGCGTCGTAGACAATGCCGGCATCATCGATGTCGAGACCAAGGCGGCGCTGACGCAGAAGCTGGCTGACTTCGAGACTAAGGGCTCCGACCAGATCGTCGTCGCCACCATCCCCAGCCTCGACGGCGAGGAGATCGAACCCTACGCCAACCGGCTGTTCCGGGCCTGGAAGCTCGGCCAGGCGAAGGAGAATAACGGCGTGTTGCTGCTGGTCGTGCCGAACGACCACAAGATGCGCATCGAGGTCGGCTATGGGCTGGAAGGCACGTTGACCGACCTGCACACCAAGCTGATCATCGAAAACGACATGGTGCCGGCCTTCCGCGCCGGTGATTTCTCCGGCGGCATCTCCAAGGCCGTCGACGACATGGTGATGGTGCTGGAAGGCAATCCGGAAGAGCTGATAGCGCGCGGCGAGCGCAATCAGCAGCCGCCGGTCAACACCGACAATCTGTTCTTCAGCGTCTTCATCGGCATATGGGTCATTATCTTCTTCGGTAGCGTTGCGATCAGCGTGCTCTGGCCGAAGTTCGGCCGCAAGATCGGTCCCGGGCGCTACATCTGGCTTGGCACGACGTTACAGATGGGCGGCGGGTCGTCCCGATCAGGGAGTTCCGGCGGCGGTTGGTCATCGGGTGGCGGTGGTGGTGGCTTTTCCGGCGGTGGCGGTTCGTCCGGTGGCGGCGGCTCTTCGGGCAGTTGGTGATCTCATGACAATCCTTGCGATGGAACCGTTCAAATCCTCTCGTTTGGCAGCGACAATCGGCGCTGTGCTGATAGCTTTGACGGTTCTGCTCTTCGGATTTGCCGCCTTCGCCGCCGACCTTCCCGCCCTGACCGGTCGTGTCGTCGACGATGCCGGCATCATCGACGACGCCACCAAGGCTGCGCTGACGCAGAAGCTTGCCGATTTCGAGAAAAAGGGCTCCGACCAGATCGTCGTCGCCACGATCCCCAGCCTCGATGGCGAGGAGATCGAGCCCTATGCCAACCGGCTGTTCCGCTTCTGGAAGCTCGGCCAGGCCGGCGAGAACAACGGCGTGCTTTTGCTGGTTGCCAAGAACGACCACAAGATGCGCATCGAGGTCGGCTACGGGCTGGAAGGCACGCTGACCGATCTACACACCAAGCTGATCATCGAAAACGACATGGTGCCGGCCTTCCGCGCCGGCGATTTCTCCGGCGGCATCTCCAAGGCCGTCGACGACATGGTCATGGTGCTGCAAGGCAATCCGGAGGAGCTGGAAGCGCGCGGCAAGCGCAATCCGTCGCATGCCGCTCCGATGGATCCCATCGTCGCGGCGTTCCTGATCCTGTGGGCGACGATGTTCTTTGGCGGACTTGGGATGGCATTCCTGCCGCCGATGTTCGGCACAAAGCTGTCGCCGGGCGTGTACAAATGGCTGGGCATGACGTTTCGTTACGGCCGGGGGCCAAGCGGGTCATCCTCGGGTTCCAGTGGCTGGACATCCAGTTCGTCAAGCAGCAGCTGGTCGTCGGGAAGCTCCAGCAGTGGCTGGTCGTCGGGGTCGAGCAGCGGTGGCGGCGGGTTTTCGGGTGGCGGCGGCTCGTCCGGCGGTGGCGGTTCTTCAGGAAGCTGGTGAGACAAGATCATGGCAACACGACCGATCAGCCCGCAAGATCATGAGCGCATCGCCGCTGCGATCCGCACCGCCGAGGCCAAAACCGACGGCGAGATCTACTGCGTGGTGGCGCACGCCAGCGACGGCTATTTCGCCCCCGCGGCCCTGATGGCGACGCTTGGCATGCTGATCGTCAGTCTCGCCGTCGCCTATGGGCTGGAGGCATGGTGGCTCACCATCCGCCTGCCGCATTTCGTCATCGCCGAGCTTCTGGCGCTGGCTTGCGTGCTGGCCCTGTTGTGGGCGCTGCCCGGCCTGCGTATTCACATGGCGCCGAGACGGATGCGCTATCAGGCGGCACATGCCAATGCGGTCAAGCAGTTCCTAGCCCGCAACGTCCACCGCACCACGGCGCGCACCGGCGTGCTGGTCTTCGTCTCGATCGCCGAGCGCTATGCCGAGGTGGTCGCCGATGCGGGCATCGACGCCAAAGTCGGCCAGCATGTCTGGGACGGTGTGGTGCGCGATTTGACGGCGCATGCCGGCGATGACCGGCTTGCCGACGGCTTCGTCAAGGCGATCGAGCAGGTGGGGGCGGTTCTGGCCGAGCATTTCCCGGTCACGTCGGGCGACACCAACGAGCTCGACGACCACCTCGTCGAAATCTGAGAGCTTGCCGGCAGGCGCCACTTAGCCGGCTCCACCCGATGTCAGCAGTGTCATGATCGCCTGTGAGAAAGCAGCCGACGAGCCGCCCGGACTCTTGCAATCGGCCGACGCGGGTTTATGGTTAACAAATCATGAATACGCTGACGATCGACATCCGCAAAGCCGACCCGCGCGACGCTGAGGCCATCGCCGAAGTGCACCTGGAAGCGTGGCGCGGCGCTTATTCCGGCATCATTCCGCACCGTACACTGACATCGATGATCAACCGCCGCGGCGCCGACTGGTGGGCGAATGCGATTCGCCGCGCCGCCACCGTTCTGGTGGTCGAGATCGGCGGCACGATCGCCGGCTATGCGACAATCGGCAAGAACCGGGCCCGGGAGCTCAAGCAGCAGGGCGAGATCTACGAATTGTACCTGCGCCCGGAATATCAGGGCATCGGCCTCGGCCGGCGGCTGTTTTCGGCAGCCAAAGCGCGTCTTGCCGATCATGGCCTGAAAGGCATGGTGGTGTGGGCGCTGGAAGACAACCAGAACGCGCTGGCCTTCTACGCCGGTGCCGGCGGCCGTGATGTGGCGGAAGGCGTCGAGATCTTCGAGCAGAAGGCGCTGAAGAAGGTTGCTTTCGTCTGGGAATGACCGTTGAGCGATGATCGCCGAGGCCAAGGCCGATACGCCGTGCGTATCCCGGTGAAATCACGACGCTGAAACATCTTGTGCTGATGATTGAACGAGTCTGATACCATCGGGTCTCGCCTGACGGGCGTGAACACCATTCGCCGCATTGCGCCATTGTGCGCCGCCCGCTATCTCCTCTCAATCGAGAGAGGGACAAAGCCATGCGCATTGAAGCCATAGCCATCGGAAAGAATCCGCCTGAGGACATCAACGTCATCATCGAAGTGCCGATCGGCGGCGAGCCGATCAAGTACGAGATGGACAAGGAAGCCGGCACGCTGTTCGTCGACCGCTTCCTGCACACCTCGATGCGCTACCCCGGCAATTACGGCTTCGTGCCGCACACGCTGTCGGGCGATGGCGATCCGATCGACGTGCTGGTCTGCAACACGCGCGCGCTGGTGCCGGGCTGCGTCATCAACGTCCGGCCGATCGGCGTGCTGGTGATGGAAGACAATGCCGGCCAGGACGAAAAGGTCATCGCCGTGCCGTCACCGAAGCTGACACTGCGCTACGAGAACGTCACCGAATACACGCAACTGCCCGACATCACGCGCCAGCAGGTGCAGCACTTCTTCGAGCACTACAAGGATCTCGAGCCCGGCAAATGGGTCAAGATCGAAGGCTGGCACGATTCCAAATATGCCAAGAAGATGATCGTCGACGCGATCGCGCGGGCGAAGGCGGCTAAGTAGCGCTCAGTTATCGACCCGCCCAAAGGGCGGCACATTGCCGATGACGGTGTGCCGGTCCTTGCCGCAGGCGAAGGTGCGCGCCTTCTCGTCGGCGAGCTTGCGTGCCTGATCGTTGGCCTGTGGGTTGCCGGTGGCCAGCACCAGGCCAACGGTGCAGCCATCGCGGGCATCCATCTGTGCGACCTTGGCAACGAGCAGCACGTCCGTCGATTTCTTCTCATCCTCGGGATTGCTGACCGTGCGGCGGTGGATGACCGCGAAGGGCACGGCCTTGTCGCCGGTCGTTTCGATGCGCCATTCGATCTTGCCACCGGATGAGTTGAAGGCGGAAAAACTCTCCCACGCTGACATCATGTCGTCGCCGGGCGGAAACCCGTAGAACAGCGACTCACGGTCGTCGTCATAGGCGATCAGCACGGGATAGCCGCGATAGCCGGAGCAGGCGAGATCGGCCCAGTCGCCGTCGCTTTCTCCGGCCTGCGCATAGGTCACGCAGTCCTTCTTCGAGTCGAGGTCGGTGTAGGCGCTTGATATGTCGCCGGCATGAGCCGCCTGGCAGAGACCGGCGAGAGTGAGCGGGATCAACAGGCTGCGCATGGCGGACCTCTGGTTCGGGCCGGAGCAGCGTACCGCCAATCGCTATTTCTTCAAGCTTGCTTCGATCAGCAGATCGGCGTTCGTCGCCACAGACTGGGCCGGACCGCCAAGGCCGAACAGCTGGCCGCTGATATAGGCGCCCTCGATCAGGAGCAGCAGGCCGTCGCCCAGAGTGTCGGCGTCGTCAGCGCCCATAGCAGCCGCCATGGCCCGCAGGCGGCGGCGCAGTTCCTGCTTGTTGGCCTCGCTGACCACGCGCGCCGGATGGGTGTGTTCGGGATATTCGACAGCCGCATTGGTCATACCGCAGCCGCGGTACTCGGCCACTTGCGTGCGCTTGCCGATGCGGGTCAGGAAAGCCTTGATCTGGGCGCGCGGGTCGCCGGGATGGGCGTTTACCGCCTCGTCGAAACGCTCCCAGTATTCAAGATCGTATTGCCGGAGGTAGGAAGCGGCCAATTCGTCCTTGGAGGGAAAGCTGCGGTAGAGGCTGGGCTTGGTGACGCCGGCGCGCTTGACGATCTCGTCGACGCCTATCGCCCTGATGCCCCGTCGATAAAACAGGTCATAGGCGACATCGAGGATTTTCTTGGCGGCCTTGGGCGGCGCCGATGCATGATCATCGCTGATGGTCAGTTCAATATTTTTGTCGGTTGGCATGGTGTAACTCGATTGACGTGTACCGATCGGTACGTGTAGATGTTCTCACCCTGCAACGTACCGGTCAGTAACATGATAACTCAATCCCGCCCCTTTGGCCAGCGCTACGCTTTCGTGGTGGTCGGTGTCATCTTTCTTTGCCTGCTGGTCGCGGCCGGGCTTCGCTCCGCCCCCTCGGTCATGATGCTGCCGCTTGAAAACAGCTTCGGCTGGCGGCGCGACGTCATCTCGCTGGCCGCCGGCGTCGGCATCCTGCTCTATGGCCTGACCGGTCCATTCGCCGCCGCGCTGATGGAAAGGATCGGGCTGCGCCGCACGCTGCTTGCCTCGCTGGTGATCATGTCGGGCTCGACGGCGCTCAGCCTGCTGATGACCAAGCCCTGGCATCTCTTCATCACTTGGGGCGTCTTCTCGGGCATTGGCTCCGGCGCCGTCGCCAGCGTGCTTGGCGCCACCATCGTCAATCGCTGGTTCAAGACCAATCGCGGTCTCGTCATGGGGCTGATGTCGGCCTCCAGCGCGTCGGGCATGCTGGTGTTCCTGCCGCTGATCGCCGCGTTGGCGCAATCGGGCGGCTGGCGGCCGGTTGCCATTGCGGTCGCAGTCGCCACGGCGGCCATGATACCGTTCGTCTGGCTGCTGGTGCCGGAGCGGCCGGGCTCGATCGGCATGGTGCGTTATGGGGCCGATGCCGATGACGTGCCGCCGACATCGCCGGCATCGCAAGGCAATTTCCTGGCACATACGCTCAACACGTTGCGCCGCGCCGCCGGCACAAGAGTGTTCTGGTATCTGTTCGCCACCTTTTTCGTCTGCGGCTTCACCACCAACGGCCTGGTCGGCACGCATCTGATCGCCTTCTGTGGCGACATGGGCATCGGCGAGGTGCAGGCCGCCGGTCTGTTGTCGATGATGGGCATTTTCGACCTGATCGGCACGACGCTGTCGGGCTGGCTCACCGACCGTTTCGACCCACGCAAGCTGCTCGGCGTCTACTATGCCATCCGCGGCCTATCGCTGATCTACCTGCCCTATTCCGGCTTCTCGGCGACCAGCCTGATCATCTTCGCGGTGCTCTACGGCCTCGACTGGATCGCCACCGTGCCGCCGACGCTGCGGCTCGCCAACGAGGCATTCGGCGACCGCAGCGGACCGATCGTGTTCGGCTGGATCGTTGCAGGCCATCAGGTGGGTGCGGCCACCGCGGCTGCCTTCGGCGGCACCATGCGCGAGCTGCAGGGCAATTACGAGCTGGCCTTCCTGATCGCAGGCATGACGGCGATCGCCGCTGCCTGTATCTCGCTGCTAATCAATACCAGCCGGCCGGCGTTCGATCCGGAGCCGCAGGCCGCATAGCGGCTGAAATTACGATCGAAGGCGATCTGACGGCAGTCAGGTCGCCTTTCCGTTTCAGGGAGCATCTACGATTGCGTCAAACGGCAAACGGGGCTGACGCCAGTCAATCCGGGTAGCAGATCATCGGAATGTTCGGCCACACCGCGCTGTCGCAGTTGGCACTGACTTGCCTCTGCTTGAAGGCGGTGCTGACCGGTCCCGTCACCATGGGGTCAACGCCATCAGGCGCATCGGCAAAGGCCTGCTCGGCGGTCTGGGTGTCGGACTGCGCAACAGCACGCGCGCCCTTCTGTGTCGCGGCAGCAGACTGGGCGGCGTTGACCGCCAGCAGGACGGCAAAGGCGGCGGACGCAATGAGGGGCCAAAATCGGTTGAGTCTATCGGTCATGATGGTCGAACTGCCCGGGACCTGAATGGTTCCCGCCTTGGTTAACAAAATCATCTCACACGCAGATGCTTAAGATTTGATGAGTATTTGGTGTCGCGCGTCCCCTTTCGCAACTGCGAAAAACCCTGTATGAGCCGCGCAACCGAAAGAGGCAGCGCCTTTGGCCTGCTGCCTGCAACGCTTCCGAGACCAGAACATGAAAATTCGTAATATCGCGATCATCGCGCACGTCGACCATGGAAAAACCACCCTCGTCGACCAGTTGCTCCGGCAATCCGGCTCCTTCCGCGACAATCAGCGCGTCGCCGAACGCGCCATGGATTCCAACGACCTCGAAAAGGAACGCGGCATCACCATCCTGGCTAAGGCGACCTCGGTCGACTGGAAGGATACGCGCATCAACATCGTTGACACACCCGGCCACGCCGATTTCGGCGGCGAGGTCGAGCGCATCCTGTCGATGGTGGATTCGGCCATTGTGCTGGTCGACGCCGCCGAAGGCCCGATGCCGCAGACCAAATTCGTCGTAGGCAAGGCGCTCAAGGTCGGCCTGAAGCCGATCGTCGTCATCAACAAGATCGACCGTCCGGACGCCCGCCATGTCGAGGTCGTCAACGAGGTGTTCGACCTGTTTGCAGCGCTCGACGCCACCGACGAGCAGCTCGACTTCCCAATCCTTTACGGCTCAGGCCGCGATGGCTGGGTCTCCGAGAACCCGGAGGGCCCGAAGGATCAGGGCCTGGCGCCGCTGTTCGACCTGGTCATCAAGCATGTCCCGGAGCCGACGGTTCATCCCGGCCCGTTCCGCATGATCGGTACCATCCTGGAAGCCAACCCCTTCCTCGGCCGCATCATCACCGGCCGCATCGAATCCGGCACGCTGAAGGCCAACCAGGCGGTCAAGGTGCTGCATCATGACGGCACACAGATCGAAACCGGCCGCATCTCGAAGATCCTTGCCTTCCGTGGCCTCGAACGGCAGCCGATCGAGGAAGCCCAGGCGGGCGACATCGTCGCCATTGCTGGCCTGTCGAAGGGCACCGTCGCCGACACGTTCTGCGACATGGCGGTGACCGAGGCGCTGCATGCGCAGCCGATCGACCCGCCGACCGTGACAATGTCCTTCCTCGTCAACGATTCACCGCTCGCCGGCACCGAAGGCGACAAGGTGACCAGCCGCGTCATCCGCGACCGCCTGCTGCGCGAGGCCGAAGGCAATGTCGCGCTGAAGATCGAGGAATCGCCCGACAAGGATTCGTTCTTCGTCTCCGGCCGCGGTGAATTGCAGCTCGCGGTGCTGATCGAGACCATGCGCCGCGAAGGCTTTGAAATCGCCGTGTCGCGTCCGCGCGTCGTCATGCAGAAGGGCGAGAACGGCGAATTAATGGAGCCGGTCGAGGAGGTCGTCATCGACGTCGACGAGGAGCATGCCGGCGTCGTTGTGCAGAAGATGTCGGAGCGCAAAGCCGAGATGGTCGAACTGCGCCCGTCCGGCGGCAACCGCCAGCGCATCGTCTTCCACGCGCCAACGCGCGGCCTGATCGGCTACCAGTCGGAACTGTTGACCGACACGCGCGGCACCGCGGTGATGAACCGGCTGTTCCACGCCTACGAGCCCTACAAGGGCGAACTGCCCGGCCGCACCAATGGCGTGCTGATCTCCAACGAGCAGGGCGAAGCGGTGGCCTACGCCATGTGGAACCTGGAAGACCGTGGCCCGATGGTCATCGATCCGGGTGTCAAGGTCTATCAGGGCATGATCATCGGCATCCATTCCCGCGACAACGACCTCGAAGTGAACGTGCTTAAGGGCAAGAAGCTGACCAACATCCGCGCTGCCGGCAAGGATGAGGCGGTCAAGCTCACCCCGCCGATCCGCATGACGCTGGAACGCGCACTGGCCTGGATCCAGGACGACGAACTGGTCGAGGTGACGCCGAAGACCATCCGCCTGCGCAAGCTCTATCTCGATCCCAACGAGCGCAAGCGCTTCGAGAAGTCGGCCAAGGTGGTCGGCGCGGCGTAATTTTCTGACTTCTGATTGCTTACGAGAGGGGCGGAGCAGCTGATACTTCGCCCCTCTCTTGTTTACCCGCCGGCCGAGCGGATGATGGCTTCGTGGTCCGGCTCGCCGGCCAGATCGACGCGGACCGTCATTCCCGCGCGGGCCGGCTTTCGCAATGCCTTGGCGCCGTCCGGATCGACCACCAGCAGGCGCCGTTCCTCCAGCACCTGAAGCCGCGAGCGCGAAATGCCGAGTTCACTGGCTAGCAAGCGGTCGAGCCGGAGTGATGTCGGCATTTCCAGCCCAAGCTGGAGTTCCAGCGCCGCGCTTTCCCTGGTGCCGCCGAGCACCCGTTTTTGCACGACGACATCGGGAAACTCCTCGAGACGCCCCACCCGATTTCGCAGGGCGATGACATCGAAGGCATGGCGCCGCGCCAGCCCCGGGTCATTGCTCTCGAGCGCCTGCAGCAGCGCCGGTTCGATGTCGCGGCGATTGCAGCGTTCGAAAATGCCGAAATTCCAGGAATTGTCGCAGTCGACGCAACGATAGATCAGCCAGACGTCTATGCGCTTGCCGTTGGCGTTGACGCGAAATTTTCCGCTGCAGCGATAAGCCTTCACAGTGCCGCAGCGATTGCAGTTGATCAGCGGTTGAGGAGCGATTTCGGGCGCAATCGCCCAGTGGATGCGCAGGGTAGAAGACATGCCGGTAAGCCCTTCCCGTCGGGAAGTTCATCAGGCCGGCGATGTCGAGATGCCCATGCGGGCGCGGCGTGGCGGTAGGCTGCGGAGATGGCGAAGTCAGGTGCCGCTGGCGGAAAGCGCGCGACAACGGTTCAGCAGTGCCAAACCGGTCTCGAACCGCCGCCCAGAAGAACACATGAACATGAAGCAGGCACCACGAATGCGGCGCCATCAGGTGTGTCGGGGGAGTTGACGAGACCGGCGGTTACTGGGGCAAAGTGAAGCTCGAAATTGTTTCGCGGCGGGTCTTCTAGCGGGGAGATGTCGAACCGACAAGCGTTTTTGTCGGCGCTACCGCAGCTCAACCGCTTGCGCTAATGTCAGGCCTCAAACGTTGTCGGACAGAGTTCCCCACCATGCATCTCACCTCACTGCTGATTTTCGCCGCCGCCCTGTTTGTTGCCGCCGGTTCGCCCGGCCCTTCGATCGCCGCACTCGTTGCACGTGTCATCTCGAAAGGCTTTCGCGACGTGTTTCCGTTCCTGCTCGCCATGTGGATCGGCGAGGGCATCTGGCTGTCGCTGGCGGTGTTCGGCCTGGCCGTGGTGGCGCAGACTTTTCACTTCGCCTTCGTTGTCGTGAAATGGGTGGGTGTCGCCTATCTAGCTTACCTCGCCTGGAAGATGTGGACGGCACCTGTCGATGCGAAAGAGGGCGAGATGCCACGCGAGGATTCGGCGATAAAGCTGTTTTTCGCCGGCATGGCGGTGACGCTCGGCAACCCCAAGATCATGATGTTCTACCTGGCGCTGCTGCCGACCATCATCGACCTTGCTTCCGTCAGCATTGTCGGCTGGGTCGAGCTGACGGCGACCATGGCGGTGGTTTTGATCGCCATCGATCTCGCCTGGGTGCTCGCCGCCTCGCAGGCGCGTAAGCTGTTGAAGAGCAAGCGCGCCATGAAGATCGCCAACCGGATCAGCGCCACGACGATGGCAGGTGCCGCGGCGGCTATCGCGGCGCGATCCTAAGCCTCACCTTGCCATGGCGTGGTATTCGTCGTTCGGGCGCATGTCGATTGCCGCGGCCACCCGGTTCGACATGTTGAAGAAGGCTGCTGTCGAGGCGATGTCCCAGATGTCGCGGTCGGAGAAACCGGCCTGACGCAGGGCGGCCCGGTCGGCCTCGACGATCTTAGCCGGCTCCTCAGTCAGCTTGACCGCGAATTCGAGCATTGCCGCTTGCCTCTGTGACAGCGCGGCGGCGCGGAAATTCATCACCATCATTTCGCCGAGCGCCGGGTCGCCGGACAGTTGGCGCACCGCCGCGCCATGCGCGGTCAGGCAATAGTAGCAATGGTTGATGGAGGAGACGACGACCGCGATCATTTCGCGCTCGAGCTTCGACAGGCCGGACTCCCCCAGCATCAGATCATTGTACATATCGGTGAAGGCGCGCAGCTTCTTGTCGTCGAAGGCGTAGGCCTTGAGCACGTTGGGAACGAGGCCGAGCTTCTCCTCGCATTTGGCGAAATAGGTTTTCGTCGCGTCGCTCAGCTCTCCTGAGGCCAGATCAAGCGCTGAAATCTTGCCGGTCATGGGTCACTTCTCCTCTTTGGGCACTGCCTTGCCGCCGAATTCCGATAATTCTTGGCAAGCCGTCAAACCTTTGTCGCCAAACAGCGGTCATCTGCTACGATAGTCGTAAAAGCATTCGACGGGAGGGAATAGCGTCATGGCCAGCGTGAAATCCGCAGCTAAGCCAAAGAAAAAAGCCACATCCGCGACAAAGACGGAGGAAAAGCCAGCCAGGCTTGCCGATTATCTGCTCGCCCGCGCGCCCTCCGAAGACATCGCCACCTATGACGCGGCCGCCCTCGAACGCGCCGCCGATCTCGCCGGCCAAGCGGTCGCCGGCCACAAGAAGGGCGAGTGCGTCGTTGCCGTCGATGCCGATTCGGGCGTCACCCGCGAGGGCCGGCCGGTGACGGTCATCACCGTCGTCAACGACAACATGCCGTTCCTGTTCGATTCCATCCTCGGCGAGATCACCGAGACATCAGGCGAACCGACGCTGGTCACGCATCCGGTCATCACCGTTCGCCACGGCAAGCGCGGTGTCGAGGAAATCCTCGGCGACGGCAATTTCGCCAAGGACGACGGCAATCACGACCGGCTGAGCGTCATCCACGTCCATATCCCGCGGCTGACGGCGGAGGCGGCGAACGGCTTGACCGGGCGGCTGCGCAAGATGCTCGGCCAGGTTCACGCCGCAGTCAACGACTGGCGGCCGATGCTGGCCAGGCTTGACCAGGCGATTTCGGAGTTTCGCTATTCGGCGGTGCCGCTCGACAAGAAGAGCGTGGCCGAGGCGATCGCCTTCCTGGAATGGCTGCGCGACGACAATTTCACCTTCCTCGGCATGCGCGAATTCAAATACACCGGCGGCGAGGAAAGCGGCAATCTGGAGCGCGCCGACAAGCCCGGCCTCGGCATCCTGTCCGATCCCGACGTGCTGGTGCTGCGGCGCGGCACTGAAGCGGTGACGACGACGCCCGAGATCCGCGCCTTCCTGCATGGGCCGGAGCCGCTGATCGTCACCAAGGCCAATGCCAAGTCTTCCGTGCACCGCCGCATCTATCTCGATTATATCGGCGTCAAGACCTATACACCCAAGGGTACGCTTGCCGGCGAACTGCGCATCGTCGGCCTGTTCACCTCGACCGCCTACACGCGTTCGGTGATGAAGATCCCGTATCTCCGGTCCAAGGCCGAAACCATCATCGCCAAGTCCGGCTTCGACCGGCACGACCACTCCGGCAAGGCGCTGATCAACGTGCTGGAAAGCTATCCGCGCGACGAATTGTTCCAGGTGCCGGTGCCGATCCTGCGCAAGCACGCCGCAGCCATCCTCGGCCTGGTCGAGCGGCCGCGCGTGCGGGCGCTGGTGCGCGCCGACCAGTTCGACCGCTTCGTCTCGATCCTCGTCTTCGTGCCGCGTGACCGCTATGACAGCGTCGTGCGCGAGAAGATCGGCGCCTATCTGAAAACCGTGTTCGAGGGCCGGCTGTCGGCCTACTACCCGGCCTTCCCGGAAGGCGGGCTGGCGCGCGTGCATTTCATCATTGGCCGCTCCGGTGGCAAGACGCCGAAGGTCGAGCAGGCGACCATCGAGGCGGCGATACGCGACATCGTGCGCACCTGGGAGGATGCCCTTTCCGACGCGGCGGACGCCGATGGCGGGGACCAGGCGTTGACGGCCATCGCCGCGCGGCTGCCTGAAAGCTACCGCGATTCGTTCAGCGCGGCGGTGGCGCTGACTGATGCCGGGCGCATCGCCAAGATCAACGCCGATAATCCGATCGCCATCGACTATTATCGCCATGCCGAGCAGAAGCCGCATCAGGCGGCGCTGAAGATCTATCACCATGGCAGCCCGGTGGCGCTGTCGCGGCGCGTGCCGGTGCTGGAAAACATCGGCTTCCGCGTCATCAGCGAGCGCACGTTCGAGGTCGGCGACGAGCAGTCCGGCCTGGTCTTCATCCATGACATGGAGCTGGAGAACAGCTACGGCAAACCGATCGACCTGACCGATGGCGGCGCGCTGTTCGAGGACGCGTTCCTGTCGGTCTGGCGCGGCGAGATCGACAATGACGGCTATAACGGCCTTGCCCAGACCGCCGGCCTTTGGTCCGGCGAGATCACCATCTTGCGCGCCTATGGCCGCTATCTGCAGCAGGTCGGCATCCCGCAAAGCCAGGATTTCATCGCAGCAGCGCTCAACCGCTATCCCGACATCGCGCGCGGCCTGCACGCGCTGTTCATCGCAAGGCTTGGCCCGACGGCCGAGGGCGAAGGCGTGGTGGCGGCCAAACATCTCAAGGCCAAGATCAAGGACGCGCTGGAAGATGTGCCCAACATCGATGACGACACCATCATCCGCCGCTACCTCAATCTGATCGAGGCCTCGCTGCGCACCAATCATTTCGTTGCCGATACGAAACAGAAGGGCCAGTCACTGGCGATCAAACTCGATTCGCATGCGGTCGAGGGATTGCCGGCGCCACGGCCATGGCGCGAGATTTTCGTCTACGGTTCCGAGGTCGAAGGCCTGCATCTGCGCTTCGGCCCAGTGGCGCGCGGCGGCCTGCGCTGGTCGGACCGCGCCCAGGACTACCGCACCGAGGTGCTCGGCCTGGTTAAGGCGCAGCAGGTCAAGAACGCCGTCATCGTGCCGGTCGGCGCCAAGGGCGGCTTCTTCCCCAAGCGCCTGCCGGCAGGCGGCAGCCGCGACGCGATATTCGAGGCCGGCACCTCGGCCTACAAGAATTTCGTCTCCAGCCTGTTGTCGATCACCGACAATATCGGGCTGGACGGTGTCATTCCACCAGCCGGCGTCATCAGGCGCGACCCTGATGATCCCTATTTCGTCGTTGCCGCAGACAAGGGCACGGCGACCTTCTCCGACACCGCCAACGCCATCTCGGAGAAGCATGGCTTCTGGCTCGACGATGCCTTCGCCAGCGGTGGCTCGGCCGGCTACGACCACAAGAAGATGGGCATCACCGCCAAGGGCGCCTGGGAAGCGGTCAAGCGGCATTTCCGCGAGATCAACCGCGACATCCAGACCTCGCCCTTCACCGTCGTCGGTGTCGGCGACATGTCCGGCGACGTGTTCGGCAATGGCATGCTGTTGTCGCCGAAAACGAGGCTGATCGCCGCCTTCGACCATCGCGACATCTTCATCGATCCCGATCCGGATATGGCGGCCTCGATGGCCGAGCGCGAGCGCATGTTCGCTCTGCCGCGTTCGAGCTGGCAGGATTACGACAAGACCAAGCTGTCGGAAGGCGGCGTGATCGTCTCGCGCAGCCAGAAGTCGATCACCTTGCCGACAGCGGCAGCAGCCGCGATTGGCTTGGCCAAGACAACCGCCACGCCGGTCGAGATCATGACCGCCATCCTCAAGGCGCCGGTCGACCTTCTGTGGTTCGGCGGCATCGGCACGTATCTCAGGGCTTCGACCGAGACCAATGCCGAGGTCGGCGACCGTGCCAACGACGCCATCCGCATCACCGCGCTCGACGTGCGCGCCAAGGTGATCGGCGAGGGCGCCAATCTCGGCGTCACGCAGCGCGCGCGCATCGAGTTCGGCCTGAATGGTGGGCGCTGCAATTCCGACGCCATCGACAATTCGGGCGGCGTCAACTGTTCCGACGTCGAGGTCAACATCAAGATCGCGCTGGCGTCGGCCATGCGCAAGGGGTCGCTGACGCGCCCGGCGCGCAACAAGCTGCTGGCGGAGATGACCGAGGAGGTCGGCGGACTCGTCCTGTCCAACAATTTCGAGCAAACGCTGGCGCTTTCGATCGCGCGCAAGCGCGGTTTGGCCGACATCGCGCATCAGAGCCGTTTCATGACGGCGCTGGAAGCACGCGGCCTGCTAGATCGTGTGGTCGAGACGCTGCCGTCGCCGGCCGCCCTTGCCGAGCGCGAGGCGCGCGGCGAGCCGCTGACCCGGGCCGAGCTCGGCGTGTTGCTCGCCTATGCCAAGATCGTGCTGTTTTCCGACATCGTCGCCAGCGACGTGCCTGACGATGCGCATTTCGACCGCGACCTGATGGGCTATTTCCCCGACCGCATGGCGAAGAAATACGCCACCGAGATCCACGGCCACCGGCTGCGCCGCGAGATCATCGCCCGCGTCGTCGCCAACGATTTGGTCAATCGCGGCGGCCCATCCTTCGTCAACCGGCTGCAGGAAGCCACGGGGCGCACCGCCGCCGACGTGGTGCGCACCTTCGCCGTGGTTCGTGATGGCTTTGCGCTGCCGGCGCTCTATCTCGAGATCGACGCGCTCGACAACCAGATCGACGGCCAGGTGCAGCTCGATCTCTACCAGATGGTCAGCCGGCTGATCTACGTCACCAGCGGCTGGTATCTGAAGAACGATGCCGGGACGGCACCGCTCGGCCAGCGCATCGCCGAACTGCAGGACGCGCGCAAGGCGCTGGAGCCGAAGCTCGCTTCGCTGCTGCCGGCGTTTTCGCGGGAGCGGATCGAGGAGAAGCGGCATGGGCTGTTCAAGGCCGGCGCGCCGGAAAGGCTCGCCGAGCAGCTGGCGCTGAGCGAGGTGGCGGAACTCATTCCCGACATCGCGCTGACGGCGCGTACGGCCGGTGCCGACATCGTCGCCGCAGCCAGGGCGTTCTTTGCGGTCAGCGATGCCTTCCGCATTCCCCGCGTCGAGGATGCGGCACGCTCGATCACGCCGTCGGACTATTATGATCAGCTCGCTTTGTCCCGAGCCACCGACACGATCGGCGCAGCGCGGCGCGGAATTGCGGTCGCAGCACTCACCAGCCATGCCAAGACGGCGGACCCGGTGGCGGCGTGGCTGGAGGCAGGCGGCGAGCGGGTGGCGCGCATCCGCGAGCGGCTGCAGGCGCTGACTGAAGGCGGCGACATCACCGTGTCACGGCTGTCGGTGGCGTCCGGTTTGATGAGCGATCTGACAGGGATGTAGCGGTTTGACCAGAGGCCATCGGGCGAGCGTCGGGCGACAAGTCAGCTGGGTGTTCCTTGTGGCCGCTCGGCTTGAGATGATGAACCAACGATGAGCGAAGACATCTACGACCCGGTGTTCGTCAAAGGTGTCTTCGATCGTTGTTCCGACCAGTACGTCACCTTCAGCTGGATATGTTCATTCGGCTTTACCGAGCGCTGGCGCCGGCAATGCGTCGAGCTGATGCCCGAGCCGCCTGCTTCGGAGCCGAAGGGCTACGATCTGATGGCCGGCACCGGCGAGGTCTGGCCGCATTTGCTCAAACGCTTTCCCGGCATTGGTTCGATAACGGCGGTCGACATCTCGTCGGGAATGCATCAGCGCGCGATGGAACGCCTGCACGCGCACCGTGCCCACAAGATCGCCTTCATCGAGGACGACGTTCTGGCCAGCGACCTGCCGAAAGAAAGCGCCGATTTCATCATTTCCACGTTCGGACTGAAGACCTTCAATGGCGCGCAGCATGCGAAACTCGCAAAGGTGGTCGCGCACTGCCTCAAGCCTGGCGGCGTCTTTTGCATGATCGAAGCGTCCGACCCGAAAGGGTGGTGGTTGAGACCGCTTTATCTCTTCCACTTGAAGGTCATGCTGCCACTGATCGAAAGAACGCTGCTCAGGGGCGCGCAGGATTTCGCGAAGATCGGCACCTACTCGACCAATTTCGGCGACGCCTCCGCCTTTGCCGAAATGCTGCGGGCGGAAGGGCTGCACGTCGAATTCAAACGCTTCTTCTTCGGCTGCTCGACAGCGGTTGCGGGCAGCAAGCCGGCCGCATTTGCGCGGTCATGAAAAAAATGCAGACATGGCGCCCGATGCGGGCGGGGCCGGGGGAATCATCATGGCGGTAGAGACAGTGCAGCGTGCATCCGGGCGCGGCATCTGGGGATGGATGTTCTTCGACTGGGCGGCGCAGCCATTTTTCACGGTCGTCACCACCTTCATCTTCGGTCCGTATTTCGTCTCGCGCATGGCAAGCGATCCAGTCACCGGCCAGGCGGTCTGGGGCTACGGCATCGCTGCCGCCGGGCTGGTCATCGCGATACTGTCGCCGATCCTCGGTTCGATCGCCGACCAGACCGGGCCGCGCAAGCCGTGGATCGGATTTTTCGCCGCGATCAAGATCACCGGCCTCACCCTGCTTTGGTTTGCGGCGCCCGGCTCGAACCTGTTCCTGATCGTGGCGCTGTTCTCGCTGGCGTCGGTAGCTGCGGAATTCTCCACGGTGTTCAATGATTCGATGATGCCGCGGCTGGTGCCGAAGAGCGAGATCGGCCGCATCTCCAACATGGCCTGGGGCCTCGGCTATCTCGGCGGCATGATCGTGCTGATCTTTGTCGTCACCTGTCTCGCCGGCTCGCCGGAAACCGGCAAGACGATCATCGGCATCACTCCGCTGTTCGGGCTCGACCCGAAGCTCGGCGAGGATGCGCGCGCCACCGGGCCGCTGTCGGCCGGCTGGTATTTCCTGTTCATCCTGCCGATGTTCTTCTTCACACCGGATGCCATCAAGGGCATCCCGATAGGGCCGGCGGTGCGCGAAGGCCTGTCGGAATTGAAGTCGACTCTGGTCGAGGTGCGCAAGCGCGGCGGCATCTTCCGCTTCCTCGTCGCCCGCATGATCTACCAGGACGGCGTCAACGCGCTGCTGGCGCTCGGCGGCACGTTCGCGGCCGGCATGTTCCACTGGTCGATCACCGAGATCGGCATGTTCGGCATCATCCTCAATGTCGTCGCCATCTTCGGCTGCTGGATCGCGGCGCGGCTCGACACCGCGCTTGGCTCCAAGGCGGTGGTGATGATTTCGCTGGTCTTGCTGTCCATCGCCACCATCGGCGTGGTGTCGACCGGTCCGGGCTTCACGCTGCTCGGCCTGATCCAGCTCTCGACAGCCGACTCAGGTGGTCTGTTCGGCACTGCGGCCGAGAAGGCCTATATCATGTACGGCTTGCTGATTGGCGTGGCTTTCGGGCCGGTGCAGGCGTCGTCGCGCTCCTACATGGCGCGCAGCGTTACGGCCGCGGAATCCGGCCGCTATTTCGGCATCTATGCGCTGGCGGGACGGGCAACCAGTTTCCTGGCACCATTCCTGGTCGCGACGATCACCGCGCTGAGCGGCTCGGCGCGGCTTGGAATGGCTGTCATCATCCTGTTCCTGGCGATCGGCATGGCGATTTTGGTTCGCACGCCCTATCCGGCGGATCGGCCGGAGGAGTAGCGCCACTTCCTTCCCCCCTTGTGGGGGAAGGTGGCCTCGCTAAGCGAGGTCGGATGAGGGGTGTTCCAGGGAACACCAGCGTCTCACTCCGCTGGAACACCCCTCATCCGTCGCCTGCGGCGACACCTTCTCCCGCAGGGGGAGAAGGAAGAAGGCGCTCAGTGCCGGAAATGCCTGATCCCCGTAAACACCATGGCAATACCGTGTTCATCAGCGGCGGCGATGACGTCCTTGTCGTTCATCGAGCCGCCCGGCTGGATGACGGCGGTGGCGCCGGCGGCGACCGCGGCAAGCAAACCATCAGCGAAGGGGAAGAAGGCGTCGGAGGCGACGACCGAGCCTTTGGTGAGCGGTTCTGCCATGCCTGCGGCCTCAGCGGCATCAAGCGCCTTGCGGGCGGCGATACGGGAGGAATCGACCCGGCTCATCTGGCCGGCGCCGATGCCGACGGTGGCGCCGTCCTTGGCATAGACAATGGCATTCGACTTGACGTGCTTGGCGATGCGGAAGGCGAATTTGAGATCGGCCATCTCGGCCGGTGTCGGTGCGCGTTTGGTCACCACCTTCAGTTCGAGGTCATCGATCACGGCATTGTCGCGGCCCTGGACGAGCAGGCCGCCGGCGACGGATTTGACCGTCGTGCCGGGCGAACGCGGGTCCGGCAGGCCTGCGGTAACCAGCAGGCGCAGGTTCTTCCTCGCCGCGACGATTGCCACTGCCTCGTCGGTCGCATCGGGCGCGATGATGACCTCGGTGAAGGTTTTCACGATCTCTTCCGCCGCCTCGGCATCGAGGGTGCGATTCACAGCCACGATGCCGCCGAAGGCCGAGACCGGGTCGCAGGCGAGCGCCTTGCCATAGGCTTGTTTCAGCGAGGTGCCTTCAGCGACGCCGCAAGGGTTGGCGTGCTTGATGATCGCCACCGCCGCGGAGTGGTCGGGATCGAACTCGCCGGCCAGTTCGAAGGCGGCGTCGGTGTCGTTGATGTTGTTGTAGGAGAGCTGCTTGCCCTGCAACTGCCGTGCCGTGGCGACGCCCGGCCGCTTGTCGCCATTGACGTAGAAACCGGCGCTCTGGTGCGGGTTCTCGCCGTAGCGCATCACCTCGGCCAGCCTGCCGCCAAAGGCGCGCCAGGTCGGATGCTCGATCTCCAGCGCTTCGGCGAACCAGCCGGAGATCGCCGCGTCATAGCTGGCTGTGCGGGCAAAGGCCTTGGCCGCCAGCTTCTTGCGGAAATCCAGCGACAGCGAGCCGATGTTCATCTCCAGTGCGTTCAGCACCGAGGCATAATCGCCTGGGTCGGTGACGATGGCGACATAGGCGTGGTTCTTGGCCGAGGCGCGGATCATCGCCGGGCCACCAATGTCGATGTTCTCGACGATCGCGGCATAGTCGGCGCCGGAGCGACGGACTTCCTCGAACGGATAGAGATTGGAGACGAGGAGATCGATCGGTTCGATGTGGTGTTTGCGCATCGCCGCCGCATGCTCGGGGTCGTCGCGCACGCCAAGCAGCGCGCCATGCACCGACGGGTGCAAGGTCTTGACGCGGCCGTCCATGATCTCTGGAAAACCGGTGAGCTCGGAGACGTCGCGCACCGCCAGACCCGCCTCGGCAATCGCCTTGGCGGTGCCGCCTGTCGAGACCAGTTCGACCCCGGCCGCAGCCAAGGCCCTGGCGAAGTCGATGAGGCCGGTCTTGTCGAAAACGGAGAGC
This sequence comes from Mesorhizobium loti CJ3sym, assembly GCF_000472785.1. GTDB lineage: Bacteria > Pseudomonadota > Alphaproteobacteria > Rhizobiales > Rhizobiaceae > Mesorhizobium > Mesorhizobium loti_E. The sequence goes on along the minus strand of NZ_AXAL01000014.1, from coordinate 126,302 downwards.
AAGGCACGGCGCACAGGAACGAGGTCCGGAGCGGGAATGTTCTTGGCGGCGACGGCCATGGGCTGGCGGCCTTTCACGGCTGGTGTGATGGATGCCCGCGCCGTAGCACATGATACCGGGAAATCAAACCGGAAGCCTGCCTGGCTGGCCCGCTCAGTTGTTTTCCGGATAGCCGGCGATGCTGGTGCGGGTCAGCTGCCAGTGGACTTCGGTCACTTCCGAGGCCTTGAAGGCAAGCACGATCTGCCGGCTGCGGCGCGGGCCGCCAAGGCCGGCGAAATAGATCGATTCCTCGACCTCAGGCACGACTTCCGCACAGGTGAATACCCAGGTATCGGCCAGATCGGCGGCCAGGACCAAACGATCGTGCTCGTCCTGCAGCAGATTGATGTCGGGGTGGACATGGAAGCGCACGGTGATGAAGTCACGGCCATTGTTGCGGATCGCGGCATTGCCGGGCCGCTGGAACCGGTCCCTGCCCGCTAGCACGTTGCCATTGGAGGAGAGCTTCAGCTCGCGCTCGTGCAGGAAGCCAAAGCGCGGGACGTAGCCGTCATGGCGGGCGACGAAACCGTGAACGCCCTTCTGGTCGATGCGTTTGCACTGCATGTGCTGCGGGCCGCCGATCAGCGGCGAGCCGAGCAGGTCGTTGACCCGTATCGAATGGCTGAAGCGCGCCGACGAGGTGTCGTTGATGGTGGCGGTCGAGTGCGCGGCGGTGGCGCGCGCCAGCGGCCGGAACTCGGCGGCGCCATAGGTGTCGATGCCGGCATTGACGATGTAGTGCTGGCGACCGGACGACAGTTCGAAGGCGAGGCAGCCGGCATGTGCTGCGTTTGACACGTCGACCGGCGGCGGCAGGCCGGTGTCGGCGATCACGGTCGTGCCACCCATCGACAGCCGCTCATAGCCCGAATGCGGCGCATGCAGCAGCGGCGCGCCGGCGGTGTCGTCATGGCGCAATATGGTGGCGATGCGGTCATGGATGGTGGCGCCCATGCCGTTGAAGCGGGCAAGGCTGCCGTCCTGGTGGCGGAAGAAGCGCAGCGCCGGCAGCATGCGGTCGATGGCGCCGATCAGCGCCTGCGGCGGAGTTTCCGCCTGGTTGGCATAGGTCTGGCGCAGCGGCAACAGGTCGGCGAGGATTTCCAGAACCGCCATCGGATTGCGCGAGATATGGCCGCCATCGGCGAGGATCTGGCGGTTAAGTTCCTCGGCGAGGTTGCGGGTGGCGCCGCGCAGCGCCGAGGCAGGCGCCGGCAGGGAAAGGGCGGCGAAGGCCAGCGCGATGCGGGCACGCAGCCGGTCCTTGCCGTCGGGCATTTCGCGCGCCATCGATCTGAGGTAGCGGATCTGGACAGCCAGCGATTTCAGGAAGGCGCGGTAGAAGGGGAACTCGGCCCCCTGCAGCACGACGGAGGAATGCTGCAGCCAGGCGATGATGCGCTTCGCCGTCGTGCCGGGCTCCCAGGCGACGCCGGCAATGTTGTTGCCATGCATGGCGATCCAGTCGGACACCAGCGCGCGGGCATTGGCGGCGGCAAGCTCGGTGCCGGCGGCGCGCATGTGGCGCAGCCAGCGAAAACCATGCAGCGTCTTTTGCCAGCCATGGTTGGGCACATTGATCTGGAATGGCGATTTGCCGCCGGTTTCGACCAGATGTCCCGACAAGGGATAGCGGCCGTAATAGATCTCGAGCGCGATCTGCGGGTCGGCGAGGCGCAGGTCCGGCGGCGCGATCAGGACGCGTTCGGGCGTGCGGCCGGAATAGCGCCAGCGATAGACCGGCCCGGCACGCAGGCGCCGGCGCGTCTTGCGCCAGAACTCCTTCGCGACGAGCGTCCACAGACGCGTCGTGTTGCCGGCAGCAAGTGCCAAAACCCCTCCTGAACGTCCTCTACCCCAGCGCCGAGTTTACATGATTGAACGAGTCGTGCGAAGGCGAATTCCTGGGAAGGGATACGGTCCCCCATACCCTCCCTAAAAAAGTCAGCAAATACGGATAGTTAAATCGTTAGGTGGCTCGGCGCATACGCGCGGCGAAGAAGCCATCCAGACCCGAGCGCTCCGGCGCGCCGAGGTCGAGATCGGCGGGCGTGGTGCGCAGTGTGCCTTGTTTCGTGAGGAACGAATCGATGCCGGCGATCTCGCCTTGCCGCAGCGGATCGTCAACCACATCAGGCGTCGCTTTGAGGAAAGCGCGATGGAGATCCTCGCCTTCCAGCGGATCGAGCGAGCAATTGGAAAAGACGATCCGTCCGCCGGGCTTGACCAGCGTGACCGCGCGGGCGAGCAGCCTGCGCTGCAGGTCCGCGAGCTTTTCGACATCGGCCGCCGTCTTGGTCCATGGCACATCGGGATGCCGCCGCACCGTGCCGGTCGACGAACACGGCGCGTCGAGCAGCACGGCGTCGAACAGTTCTTTCGGCTCGTATTTGATGAGATCGGCCTGGACGATGTCTGCGGCTAGGCCAAGGCGGTCGAGATTTTGCGCCAACCGTGCCAGCCGGTTCTTCGAGGTGTCGACGGCGGTGACCCTGGCGCCGGCCAGGATCAACTGGGCGGTCTTGCCGCCGGGTGCGGCGCAGAGGTCGGCAACGCGCAATCCGCTGACATCGCCGAACAGCCGCGCCGGCAAGCTGGCCGCCGCATCCTGGACCCACCACGCGCCTTCCGCGAAGCCGGGCAGTTCGGTGACGGCGCCGGCAAGATTTTCCACGCGCACCGTGCCGGTCGGCAGCACGATGCCGCCGAGTTTTTCGGCCCAGAGTTCGGGATCGGCCTTGACCGAGAAGTCGACTGGCGCCTCAACGCGATGCGCTTCGAGAATTAGCTTCGCCTTATCGGCGCCGTAGGTGGTCTTCAGCCGGTCGGAAAACCATTTTGGCGCTTCGTCGGTCGCGGCCAGAGCAGCTGGCAATTCCGCGTCCTTGGCGCGCGCCAGCGTGCGCAGCACGCCGTTGACGAGGCCGGAGAAGCGCTGCGTGCGCGGATCGGACTTGGCGTGCGTCACGGCAAGGTCGACAGCGGCGCTGTCGGGAATGTCGAGGAACAGGATTTGCGCTGCCGCCACATGCAGTATGTGAGACAAAGCGGTGGCGTTGGGCGGTAGCGGCTTTTCCAGCCTGCGCGCCAGCAGCCCCGTGATGGTCATGCGGAAGCGTAGTGCGGTGACCAGGATGGCGCGCACCAGGCCACGGTCGCGCAGATCGAGCGCCTTGTATTGCGGGTGGCCGTTCTCGTGGTCGGTCAAACCGTCCAAAGGCGTTCTTGCGTCGATGACGGCAGCGAGCAGCCTTGCCGCTGCCTTGCGGGCTGCGAGACCGGCAACGAAATCGCCGCCGTCCTTGTGGTCCTGATCGCCTGAGCCTGTGGGTCGAGGATCTCTCACGCTCACGACCACCGGCCTTTAGGCCCGGTCGGGTTGCGACCCCACGGATTGGACTTCGGCTTCTCAGGCTCCGCCGGCAACTCGGGTTGCGCGACCTGACCCCACGGGCCGGACGGCTGTTGTTCCTCGGCCTGCCGCTGCGCGGGTGCTTGGCGCGGAGCGGTCTTGATGTCCCCGTCCTCCATGTCACGTGCCATCGCCTGAAGCGCGGCGATGCGGTTGTCGGTGCTCGGGTGGGTGGAGAACAGGCTGTCCATACGCTCGCCGTGCAAGGGATTGATGATGAAGAGATGCGCCATCGCAGGATTGCGCTCGGCATCAGGGTTGGGGATGCGTTCTGCTCCACGGGCGATCTTGTCAAGGGCGGAGGCCAGCCAGAGCGGGTGTCCACAGATTTCGGCACCGCGCCGGTCGGCCTCGTATTCGCGGGTGCGGCTGACCGCCATCTGCACGATCATGGCGGCAAATGGCGCCACGATCATCGCCGCCAGCACGCCGACAAAGCCGAACGGGCTGTTGTTGCGGTTGCCGCCGAGGAAAAAGGCGAAATTGCCGAGCATCGAGATGGCGCCGGCAAAGGTGGCGACGATCGTCATGGTCAGCGTGTCGCGGTGCTGGACGTGGGCGAGCTCGTGCGCCATCACGGCCGCGACCTCTTCATGGGTCAGCCGCTGCAACAGGCCGGTGGAGGCGGCGACCGCCGCATTCTGCGGGTTGCGGCCGGTGGCAAAGGCGTTCGGCTGGGGATTGTCGATCAGATAGGTCCTGGGCATCGGCAGGCCGGCCTGCTTGGCCAATGCCTGGACGATGGCGTAATATTCCGGCGCGTTCTTCTCGTCGACCTCGACGGCATGGTTCATCGACAGCACCATCTTGTCGGCATTCCAGTAGCTGAACAGGTTGGTGCCGGCGGCGATCACCAGAGCGATCATCATGCCGCCCGAGCCGCCGATCAGGAAGCCGACGCCCATGAACAGTGCCGTCATGGCGGCCAGAAGCATGGCGGTGCGAATGGTGTTCATCGTCTGCTCCTGTCCAGATAGCTGTGAAAAGGGGTCGATCGTCCTGGGTTCATGGCTATATGATGGGAAACGCCTGCCCCTGTTTCAATCTGCGGGGAATATCGCATGACCGATGAAACCAGCAAAACGCCCGCCGGCTCGGATGACGACGCGTTGCCAAAAGAGCTGACACCTGCCGCCCGTCGCGCGCTGGCCGAGGCCGAGGCACGGCGCACCGCATACCGCGAGAAGGAAGCCACGCTGCCGAAGGAGATCGGCGGCCGTGGCGGCAAGGAGCCCGGCCGCTACGGCGACTGGGAAGTCAAAGGCCTGACCAGCGATTTTTAGGGATTGATCTAGGCTGCATTGCGCCGAGGCTGCAGTGCAAGCCAGCCGCGCTCATCCACGGTGATGCCAACATTGTTGTAACCCGCAATCGCGGGATGCGGCGTCGCGATTGGATGCTGGTGCGTGGCGTTGATCACCATGACCGAAGCTTGCGCCGCCTCGGCCGCCGCGATGCCGGCCGGAGCATCTTCGAACACCAGGCAGTCGCGCGCGTCGACGCCCAGCTGTTTTGCACCAAGCTGGAAGCAGTCCGGCGCCGGCTTGCCGCGCGAAACATCTTCCGCGGCAACGAGCACTGCGGGGACGGGAATGCCGGCAACCTTCATGCGTGCAAGCGCCAGCGAGCGTGGCGCCGAGGTCACGATCGCCCAGCGTTCCGGAGGCAGCGCCTTGAGAAACGCCACGGCACCAGTGATCGGGAGAATGCCATCGAGATCGGCGGCCTCTGCTTTCAGCAGCACGTCGGCCTCATGCGCGGGGTCGACGCCTGGAAGGGCAAGGCGGCCGACCGTCTCGATCGCCCGCACGCCATGGATGGTCGGCAGGAAGGCGGCGACGTCGAGGCCATGGCGGCGCGCCCAGTCGCTCCAGACCCGCTCAGCCGAGGCGATGGAATTGATGACGGTGCCGTCCATGTCGAAGAGGAAGGCGGCAAACTTTCTGCCAGCAAACATGATTTTCCTTGAAATAGGGAAGGTGTCGAGGGAGCGCCCAACCGTAACGTCCAGGCGCTTGCATGGGAAGGCGCGGCCGCGTCTTTTCGACGGTCCAGGGAACCACGGCAAACCTGCGACGTTTGACCAGAACTGTTTTTCCTGACGATCGAAGGGGACCTGCAATGCTGATCCGGCTCGGCTACGAAATCGCCATTGAATGCACCGAAGCCACTCCTGTGATTTCGCTGCTCGAGATCCACAAGGACAGGCAGGCCGATATCAAGCGGCAAACGCGCGTTCTGACATCGCCCTCGGTGCCGACGAAGCTCTACCAGGATGTGCACGGCAACGCCTGCCGCCGTTTTACCGCTCCCGCCGGCGGCTTTCGTATCCTTTATGATGCCGTCGTCGAAGACGGTGGCGAGACGGATGAGGTCAATACGCTCGCCAGGGAAGTGCCGGTGGCGGAGTTGCCCGACGAAGCCCTGATCTATCTCCTGGGCAGCCGCTATTGCGAGACCGATCATCTCAGCGGGATGGCTTGGCAATTGTTCGGTCAAGTCCCTGCGGGATGGGCGCGGGTGCAGGCGATCGTCGACTATGTCCATAACCGGCTGTCTTTCGGCTATGGCTACGCGCGCTCGACCCGTACGGCCGCGCAAGCGCATGAGGAACGGGTTGGTGTGTGCCGCGACTTCGCCCATCTGGCGATCACGCTCTGCCGCTGCATGAACATTCCGGCGCGTTATGTGAACGGCTATCTCGGCGACATCGGCGTGCCGGCCGATCCGGCGCCGATGGATTTCTCGGCCTGGATGGAGATCTTCCTCGACGGCAAGTGGTACACGTTCGATCCACGCCATAACCAGCCCAGGACCGGCCGCGTCGTCATCGCGCGCGGTCGCGACGCCACCGACGTGCCCTTGCTGCACAGCTTCGGCCCGCACCGGCTCAGCCTGTTCAAGGTGTGGACCTATGAACAGGAAGGCAATCTGTTCAATCCGCCTCATCACGGCATCGACAGGACGGCCAGCGCGCAGATGCTGGCGTAGTCCTTCGTAGCGTTCTGCGTCCCAAATCTCGGGACAATTGGTCCGCTTCGGCACAGCAGGCCTGTGCCGCAACAGGACGTCGCTAAGCGTTCCGCGATTGCCAGGCTTCGAGCATGGTAAGCGGTTCGTAAACATGGCCGAAGCCGCGTTTCCCCGTTTACCGGTCATTCACCTTTGTAAAGAGCGAAATCCAGTAAAAACAACGGGTTGAGAACGACGAGCCGGTTCTGGCGCGTTGCGGGCGTCGTCCGGCTGGAATCCTGCATTGCCTTCATTGCGGCGACGAGGCCGAGGCATGCGGAGGCTGTTGGATGCGAAATTACGGGGGTCTTGTTCACGCGGTCGGCGGGTTCGCCAGACACAGCGGTGGAAATTTCGCAATCCTGTTCGGCCTTGCTGCCTCGGTCTTGGCGCTAGCCGCCGGCTTCTCGGTCAACATCTCACAGCTCTACAATGCCAGATCGAGCCTGCAGGGTGTGGTCGACGCCGCGGTGACCTCGACGGCGCGCGACATCACGACCGGCGCCATTAAGGAAGCCGATGCCAACAAGTCGGTGAAGGCTTTCCTTGACGCCAATGACACCGCCGGAATTCTGCAGCCTGGGCAGATCGTCCTTGACCAGCTGGTCGTCGACAAGATCGCCAAGACGGTGCAGGTGGACGCCCATGTCGATGTCCCCCTGTTCTTCCCGATTTTCGGCAGCGGCGATACGAGGCGCGTCACCGCTTCGACGACATCGCTTTATTCGGACAAGACCATCGAAGTGGCGATGATGCTCGATGTCACCGGCTCGATGGCCGGTCAGAAAATCAAGGATCTGAAGACTGCCGCGGCCAATGCGGTGGACAGTTTCCTGGGCAGCCAGGATCCGAACAAGCCACGGGTTCGCGTTTCGATCGTGCCCTATGCCAATTCGGTCAATGCGGGTCAGCTTGCCGCCAGCAGCGTTTACGTCGAAACCAACGCCAGCCAGCGCAAACAGGCGCCCGGCAATGCAAGTGTCCAGCTGGCTTCGGCTTCGCCGCGCCCAGACAATTGCGCCACCGAACGCAAGGGGATCGATCAGTATTCGGATGCGGGTCCTGACTCCAGCATGGTCAATCGGGACTTTCTGTTGTCGGGCTTTGCCACGAATACACGCACGGCCGCTTGCCCGGTCGCCGCACTCGTCCCTTTGACGGCCGATGCCACCACGCTCAAGAATGTCATCAGGGATCTTGTCGCTTCAGGCGGAACCGCCGGCCATATCGGCGTCCAGTGGACATGGTACATGCTCTCGGAAAGCTGGGGCAGCGTGCTCAATGCTTCGCAGCGGCCAGCCAAGTTCGATCCAAAGAAGGTTGGCAAGTACGCGATCCTTATGACGGACGGCGAATTCAACCTGTCCTATTTCGACGCCACCAGCGTTGGCGAGGTTTACAATGATGCCGGCAAGGAAACGACCCGCACGGCGGCGACAAAACTCTGTGCTGCCATGCGTGACAAAGGCATAGAGATTTTCACGATCGGCTTCAAACTCGATGAGCCGAATGCCGCTTCGACACTCCAGAGTTGCGCCAGCCCCGATACCGGTTCGGTCAAGCACTTCTACCAAGCCGCCGACGGCGGCGAACTGGATGCCGCCTTTCAGACGATCGCCCGCAATATCGAAACCCTTGCGTTGACGAAGTAGGACTTAGCACAAAAGGAAAAGGCCGCCGCTTCTTTCGAAGCTGGCGGCCTTCCGTGTTTCCGTCCGTGGCGCGGCCTGTGGCTGCAACCCCTTGGGGTTACCCGCCGCGCATCTCGCGCCTTAACGGGAAGACTGCTTCCCGAAAGTGCAATCCTGCGAGGCCACGTTCTGGAAAACGAAATCACTCGACATCGGATCACCTCCTTTCGATTTGTTGAACACACACTCATGATGGGGTGCGTCGCAGCAAATGACAAGTGCCATGCAAAAAAAGGCACTCCTGTCGGAAAATGCCGCCAACCAGATCCGCATCCCTCGGCTTGCAGTCCACGGCTCAAACGGACAAGATCGGGCATCGGGCCGTGGGGGGGGAACGAGCATGGACGCCACCGAAAGAGCAGCGCGCATCGTCCGAACGGTGATCGAGGCCCTGAAACCAGGCTTTGCCGTCAGGCTGTGGACCGGCGAGCGGATCGGCCCCGCCGGCGGTCCGGTGCTTGCCATCAACGATCAGGACATCGTCTGGCAGCTGGCCCGCCGGCCGAATTTCTCGACGCTGCTGGAAATGTGGATTTCCAGGACGATCGACGTCGAGAACGGATCGCTGTTCGATCTCTATGCTTTGCCGTCACAGGGAAAGCTACGGTTGAAGGCGTTGCCGAAGCTGGCGATCCTGCGCGACCTGCCCGCCGTTCTGTTCTCGCGACGACAGATGACGAAGCGGTCTGATCTTGCCGGCCGCAATCCTTTCGTCAGCGGCTCCAACAAGCAGGCGATCGAACATCACTATGACATTTCGAACGCCTTCTACCGGCTCTTCCTCGATGAGCGCATGGTCTATACCTGCGCCTACTTCACCGATTTCGCCAATGGCATCGACCAGGCGCAGAAAGACAAGCTCGACCATATCTGCCGCAAGCTGAGGCTGAAGCCGGGTGACCGGCTGCTCGACATAGGCTGCGGCTGGGGAGCGATGCTGATCCATGCCGCCAAGCATTATGGCGCCATCGGCCATGGCGTCTCGCTGTCGCAGGAACAGACGCTTTTGGCACGTGAACGCATCCGCGCCGAAGGGCTGGAGGACAAGATCATCATCGACATCAAGTCCTACACCGATCTCGACGGCAGTTACGACAAGATCTCGTCCATCGGCATGTTCGAGGCCGTCGGCCTTGCCAACCACGCCACCTATTTCTCGACCGTGCACCGGCTGCTGAAGCCGGGCGGCATCTATTTGCACCACGCCATCACAAGGCGCGGCAAGGGCGGCACGAGGAAGACGCTGCGCAAGGGCGCGGAATACAGGGCGCTGATCAAATATATCTTCCCCGGCGGCGAGGTCGACACGATCGGCATGACAACAGGCAATCTCGAGGCGCATGGATTTCTCGTCGCCGACGTCGAGAATCTGCGCGAGCACTATGCCCGCACCTGCAGGCTGTGGGCGGAGCGCCTGCATGCGCGATTCGATGAGGCCATCGCCGAGGTCGGCGAACCCAAGGCGCGGCTATGGCTGCTCTACCTGACCGGCTGCTCGATCACCTTCGATCGCGGCTCGGCGCAGATATTCCAGACTGTCGCCACCAAGCGCGCGCGGGGCCCGAGCGGCCTGCCGCCGACGCGGGCTGACCTGTATCGATAGCGAGCGACCCGCTCGCGCCTATTCCGCAAGGCCAAGCGAGGCGATGTAAGCCGCGGAAGCCAGTATCTTGGACTTGTCCTTGATCTCGATTATGAGGCGCGGGTTGCTTTCGAGCTTGGCAAGCGCGGCAAACACCGAGCGCCATGGAAGCGTGCCTTCACCCAGGCTCCAATGGCGATCGGCATAACCGTCGGCATCCTGCAGGTGGACGTGACGCAGGCGGTTGCCGGCGGCGTGTATATAGTAATCAACCGGGGGAGCACCGGTCGAGCCATGGGCATAATAGGCGTGACCGGTGTCTATGGAGACGGCGACCGCAGGTGAGTTGAAGCTGTCGGCCAACGCCACGCGGATGTGCGGGTCCTTGTCCTCGATGTTTTCCAGCACCATCGTGCAGCCGATGTTCTCGGCCTGCCTGACGGCATCGCGAAGCGTCAGATGGCAGTACTTGATTATCTTCTCCCGCTCGCCGGGATTGTTGTCGAGATTGTTATAGGACCACGTCGTATAGGGGCTGTGGACGACCATATGCGTCGCGCCGATGGCGGCGCAGACCTCAATACCCTGGATGAGACGTTTGCTGACGACAGCGCGGATATCGGGGTCCTGCGAGGCGATGGTGAAACCCCAGAAAGGCCCGTGAATGCCGAGCCGGCCTTCATGTCCGTCGAGAAGCTTGTTGGCGCGGGCGGCGAGCGGTGCCCAATCGCCATTGAGGACATCAGCATCGGCGAAGCTCTGCAGTTCCAGGTCGCGCTGCTTTTCGAGAAGCCAGCCACGGTGGGTTTCGACGTCGGCCAGCGTCATGGCGGCGCCAAGAATGGGTAGGGAGGTCATCGGGACTCCGGTTGATAAGATTTCAAGGTGTCGGGCAGCAAGACAGATCGCGCCGAGGCTGTATGACGCCGTTTTCTGTCATGCATATTACACGCTAAGCCAATCCCGCGACGAGGCGCCGGGACTGCCCTAGACGAACCGCATCGTCGCGCCGACCTCGACCCGCGCCGGCCGGTCCACCGTGCAATAGACGCCGAGATTATGCGCGTTGTGGCGGACCAGGTTGCGCAGGATTCCAGCATCGTGCTCGAAGCCGTCCTGGCTGATGATGGTGAAGCCGCAGCGGCGGCACGGTTCGGAGATGGTCACCAGCAGGTCGCCGATGGCGAGCTTGCGGCCGATCCATTCGGTCTCGGGAAACGAGCCTTCGACCGCCGCCATGTCGACGACGATGTTGGGGCGGAAGCGGCGCGGGTCTGGACTGCCTTCCGGATGCAACGCCTTCAGCCTTGCCAGTGATGCCGTGGTCAAGAGATGGATCGGCGCCTTGCGGTAGCGCGCCGCGGTCAGCGGGCCGGTATAGCCGGGCGCGATGTCCTGGCTGAATGGCCGGATCGAGGCAGCAAAGCCAAGATAGGCTGAGACGGCGTGGTCGCATTCGGCACCTGGCACGGCCAGCCAGTCGCCGTCGGGAACGGCGATCTCCAGGTCTCTATCGCTGGTCAGCCGGGTGCGGATGCGCGGCACCTTGTGCCATTTCACGTCGCGATCGGGCCGGGCGATCTCGTTGTCCGAGACATCGACGAGGCCGAACATGCGGTCGCCGTCGATGGTCTCCAGACTGACTGAAATCGCGTCCTGGCGCTCTCCGGCAAGCGAACTTGCTGGATAGCGCCACAACTGGGTGACAGAGCCTAGTGCCGCCTCGTTCCGCATCAGCCCTTCTTGTTCTGTCGGTTGGCGATGAGGTCGTCGACAACGGCCGGATCGGCAAGCGTCGAGGTGTCGCCGAGCGCGGCAAAATCATCCTCGGCGATCTTGCGCAGGATGCGGCGCATGATCTTGCCCGAGCGCGTCTTGGGCAGGCCGGGCGAGAACTGGATCTTGTCGGGCGAGGCGATGGCGCCGATCTCCTTGCGGACATGGGCGATCAGCTCCTTGCGCAGCTCCTCGGTCGGCTCGACCCCCTTCATCAAGGTGACATAGCTGTAGATGCCCTGGCCCTTGATGTCGTGGGGATAGCCGACGACGGCGGCCTCCGAGACCTTGTCATGGCTGACCAGTGCCGATTCGACTTCCGCCGTGCCCATACGGTGGCCGGAGACGTTGATGACATCGTCGACGCGGCCGGTGATCCAGTAGTAGCCATCGGCATCGCGCCGGCAGCCGTCACCGGTGAAGTACTTGCCCTTGTAGGTCGAAAAATAGGTCTGCACGAAGCGGTCGTGATCGCCATAGACGGTGCGCATCTGGCCCGGCCAGGAATCGGTGATGCAGAGATTGCCGTCGGCGGCCCCTTCCAGCACCTTGCCTTCACCGTCGACCAGTTGCGGCTTGACGCCGAAGAAGGGCCGAGTCGCCGAGCCGGCCTTGAGGTCGGTGGCGCCGGGCAGCGGCGTGATCAGGATGCCTCCGGTCTCGGTCTGCCACCAGGTGTCGACGATCGGCACCTTGCCGTTGCCGACGACGTTGAAATACCACTCCCAGGCTTCCGGATTGATCGGCTCGCCGACCGAGCCCAGCACGCGCAGCGACTTGCGCGATGTCTTCGTCACCGGGCCGTCGCCGGCGCCCATCAGCGCGCGCAGCGCCGTCGGCGCGGTGTAGAAGATGTTGACCTTGTGCTTGTCGATGACTTCCCAGAAGCGCGACTGCGACGGGTAGTTCGGCACGCCCTCGAACATCAGCGTAGTGGCGCCGTTGGCGAGCGGGCCATAGACGATGTAGCTGTGGCCGGTGACCCAGCCGACATCGGCGGTGCACCAGTAGATGTCGCCGTCATGGTAGTCGAAGACATATTGGTGCGTCATCGAGGCATAGACGAGATAGCCGGCGGTGGTGTGCAGCACGCCCTTCGGCTTGCCGGTCGAGCCCGAGGTGTAGAGGATGATCAGCGGGTCTTCCGCCTTCATCTTTTCGGGCTTGCACTCAGGCTTAACCGTCGCGACCTCGTCGTGGTACCAGAGGTCGCGGCCGGGCGCCCAGCCGATCTTGCCGCCGGTGCGGCGCACGACGACGACGTTCTTGACCATCACATCCTGCCTGGCGGCGATGTCGATGGCCTTGTCTGTGTTTTCCTTCAGCGGGATCGGCTTGCCGCCGCGCAGGCCCTCGTCCGACGTGATGACGAAGGTCGATTCGCAATCGACGATACGCCCGGCCAGCGCATCGGGCGAAAAGCCGCCGAAGACGATCGAATGGATGGCGCCGATGCGCGTGCAGGCCAGCATCGCATAGGCGGCTTCCGGGATCATCGGCATGTAGATGGTGACGCGGTCGCCTTTCTTGACGCCGTGCTTCTTCATCACATTGGCGAGCCGGCAGACATGCTCGTAAAGCTCGTTGTAGGTGATCTTCTTGTCGTCGTAGGGGTTGTCGCCTTCCCAGATGATGGCGGTCTGGTTGCCGCGCTTCTTCAGGTGGCGGTCGATGCAGTTGTAGGAAACATTAGTCAGCCCGTCCTCGAACCATTTGATCGAGACCTTGCCGTCGAAGGAGGTGTTCTTGACCTTGCTGAAGGGCTTGAACCAGTCGATGCGCTTGCCGTGCTTGCCCCAGAACTTGTCCGGATTCTTGATGCTGTCGGCATACCATTTGAGATACGTGTCGTTGTCGATCAGCGCATTCTTCTTCCACGCCGGCTGGACGCGATGGACATGAACTTCGGACATTCCTGACTTTCCTCCCGAACCTTTACGCCGGCTTGAAACGCCGGCGGGATCGCGGCGACGCAGCCGCGAATTCGCCGGCATTATTACCAGTTCCGCCGTGACGGCAACATTAGACGTTCGGTTTGCGTGGCGGGATGCCGCACGGGCATCGCCAAGTGCTGTCAGCACTCGGCCTAGCTCGCTGCTAACTGTATGTTTTCGCGTCGAAAAGCCTGTTTCGATCAGGAAAAATCAATAGACAGTTAAGCAACGGCGCGCACAATCTGACGTTGGGAGGAAAGGAGACTCAACCTGGGGACCGCCATGCGCGACCATTCCGAAATGGACCTGATGCTCAAAGGCTATGGCCTGACCACGGCCAAGATTCTCTATCATTTTCCCGATCATCCGCACCTGCTGCAGAGCTTCATCTGGCAGGACTACGACCTGGCGCCGAAGTTTCCGGTGCTGATCCGTTTCATCGAATTCTGGAAGGCCAAGCTCGACGGGCCGCTGCACTCGGTCGTCTACACGCACCAGAAGCTGATCGCGCCGAATGAATGGCGCAAGGTGGATGGCGAGTTCGTGCTGCACTGAGCGTGCCGCAGACGGTCTGTTTCCATTCTCGCGCGGCGACAGCAAGGCGGCTGTCGGCTATCCTCAACCGGCGGCGCGGCAAGGCAGGGTGCCCAAAGCGGCGTTCGCGATTGGGAGAACGGACATGACCGCTTTCGACTATGCCGCGCTGCTGCTTCGGGTCAGCGTCGGCGGCCTGTTTCTTGCCCATGCCTATCTGAAATACTTCGTCTTCACGCCCAAGGGCACGACCGACTATTTCCAGTCGCTCGGCGTGCCCGGCTATTTCGGCTTGATTTCCATTGCCGCCGAAACGGCTGGCGGGCTTGGCCTGATCTCCGGCGTCGCCACGCGGCTGGCGGCCATCCTGCTCATTCCCCTGATGGCGGGCACGATCGTGCTCGTTCACGGCAAGAACGGGTTCTGGTTCACCAATGCGGGCGGCGGCTGGGAATATCCGGCACTGTGGATCGTCTGCCTGGTCGTTATCGCCTTGATCGGCAGCGGCCAGGCGGCACTTTGGCCGATCTGGGGATAGGGTGTTTCCGGGTGCCCGGGTCGCGCGTCACGCGGCCCAGGCAAGGAGATGTCAGACCGCTGGCGGGTTCAGCCGGGCAAAGCCTTCCTGGCGGCGATAGGGGAAATACGGGTAGGGCGCGGTGACTTCGCTTGCCGCGTCGAGTTTTTTTACCTGTTCCGGTGTCAGCATCCAGCCGACGGCACCGAGGTTCTGCCGCAGCTGCTCCTCATTACGGGCGCCGATGATGACCGATGACACGGTCGGGCGCTGCAGCAGCCAGTTGATGGCGATCTGCGGCACGGTCTTGCCGGTTTCCTGCGCCACCGCGTCAAGTGCGTCCATGACCCGGTAGAGATGCTCGTCCGCGACCGGCGGACCGAAGCTTGCGGTGTCATGCAGCCGGCTCTTTTCCGGCAGCGGCTGGCCACGGCGGATCTTGCCGGTCAGCCGGCCCCAGCCGAGCGGGCTCCACACCAGCGCGCCGACGCCCTGGTCGAGGCCGAGCGGCATGAGCTCCCACTCATAGTCGCGGCCGACCAGCGAATAGTAGACTTGGTGCGCGGCGTAGCGCGGGTAGCCGTGGTTGTCGGCTTCGGCCAGCGACTTCATCACTTGCCAGCCGGAAAAATTCGAGACGCCGACATAACGCAGCTTGCCGGCGCGCACGAGGTCATCCAGCGTCGACAGCACCTCGTCGATCGGCGTGCCGGCATCGAAGGCGTGGAGCTGCAACAGGTCGATGTAATCGGTGCCGAGGCGCTTCAGCGCGGCGTCGACGGATTTGATCAACCGCGAACGGGAGGAGCCGCAATCGGCCGGGCCGTCGCCCATTGGCAAAGAGGTCTTGGTCGAGATCAGCACGGCATCGCGACGGCCGTTTATCGCTTCGCCGAGCACCTCTTCGGAAGCGCCGTTCGAATAGACGTCGGCTGTGTCGAACAGATTGACGCCTGCCTCCAGGCAGATGTCGACGAGCCGCCGCGCTTCCTTGGCGTCGCTGTTACCCCAGGCGCCGAACAGCGGACCCGAGCCGCCGAAGGTACCGGCGCCGAAGGAGAGTGCGGGCACTTTCAGGCCCGATGCACCGAGACGTCGATAGTCCATTTTCTTACTCCTGGTGGTGTGAAAGGGAGGGTGTCGAAAGCAAACCGGTTTGCGGAAGGCGTCAGGACCGGACGGAGACAGGCGCGCCGAGCGCGTTGGTACGGTCGAGGCGTAGCGCCAGTCCCGCCACGCCGAGTGCCGCGACCGGCAGCAAGGCGGCGACCCAGGTGAGCGAACCCAGGCCAAGGCCATGGGCGATGACCGCGCCGCCAAGCCAGGCGCCGGCGGCGTTGCCGAGATTGAAGGCGGCGATGTTGAAGGACGAGGCGAGGCTCTGGCCGGCCCCTTGTGCCTTCTCCAGCACCCACATCTGCAGCGGCGCCACGGTGGCGAAGGCGGCGGCACCGAGCAGGCCGACATAGATGACGGCCATGATTTGGCTGTGGATGGCGAAGCTCATGGTTGCCAGCACCAGGGCCAGCACCACGAGGCTGCCGAGCACCGCCGGCACCAGCCAGCGGTCGGCAATCTTGCCGCCGGCGAGATTGCCGGCGATGAGGCCGCCGCCGAAGACGAGCAGGATCGGCGACACGGCTGTTTCCTTGAAGCCGCTTATCTCGGTCAGCAAGGGAGCGATGTAGGTGAAGACGGCAAAGACGCCGGCATAGCCGAGCACGGTGGTGGCAAGGCCGAGCAGGACCGGCGTGCGGCGCAGCACGGCGAGATCGGCGCGCAAATCGTTCTTCTCGGGCGCTGCCTGGCTGCGCGGCACCAACGCCAGAATAACGGCGAAGGCCGCCAGACCAACCACGGTCACCGCCCAGAAGGTGACGCGCCAGCCGAAAGCCTGGCCGAGCCAGGTGCCGAAGGGCACGCCGAGGATGTTGGCGATGGTCAGGCCGGTGAACATCAGCGCGATCGCCGAAGCCTTCTTGTTGGGCGCGACCAGGCCGGTGGCGACGACCGAGCCGACGCCGAAGAAGGTGCCGTGAGCGAAGGCGGTGATGATGCGTGCGCCCATCAGCGTCCAGTAGTCGGGCGCCAGCGCACAGGCGAGATTGCCAATGGTGAAAATCGCCATCAGCGCCAGAAGGACCGTCTTGCGCGGCCAGTTGCCGGTGGCGATGGTCAACAAAGGCGCGCCGATGACGACGCCCAACGCATAGCCTGAAATCAGCTGGCCGGCGGCCGAGATCGAGACGCCGAGATCTTTGCTGACATCGAGCAGCAGGCCCATGATGACGAATTCGGTGACGCCGATGCCGAAGGCGCCGGCGGCGAGGGCATAGAGAGCAAGAGGCATGGCGGTTCCCACTTCGAAGGTGACGAGCGCCTTGTCCAAATCCGCGCCCCGACCGGAAAGATCGTGTTGCCATGCACTGTGAACCAGACTTGCACTGGGCACATTGTCTGTGAAATAGATTCACAGATGGCCAGGTCCGACACAAACCGCTCCGGCGAGATCGAGGTTTTCGTACGCGTTGTGGAAGCGGGCAGCTTCTCGGCTGCGGCACGCGACCTGCGCATGACGCCATCCGCGGTCAGCAAGCTGATCGCGCGGTTGGAGGCGAGGCTCGGCGCGCGACTGGTCAGCCGCTCGACTCGCAAGCTGCAGCTGACGCCGGAAGGGTCGGCTTTCTACGACAGCGGGCTGCGCATCCTGGCCGACATAGCAGCAGCCGAGCGCGAGGCGGCGGCGGGTGCAGCACCGCGCGGGCGGCTGCGCGTCAACACCTATGTGCCTTTCGGCGTCCACCGGCTGATCCCGCTACTGCCACGTTTCCTCGAACGCTACCCCGAGATTTCGGTTGATCTGGTGCTGACCGACAGTGTCATCGACCTGATGGCCGAACGCGCCGATGTCGCCATCCGCGCCGGGCCGCTCGGCGAATCCCGGCTGGTGGCGCGCAAGCTCGGGCAAAGCCCGGTGGTGGTGGTTGCGGCACCCTCCTACCTCGAAACGCAGGGCACACCGCTGACGCCGGCCGATCTCGACGGCCACAACCGCATGGGCTTCGGCTTCGTCAGGCATATAGACGGCTGGCCGTTCCGCGACGCAGAGGGCCGCGTGATCATGGTCCCGATCACCGGCAACACGCTGGTTGGGGACGGCGAGGCGATGCGGCTGATGACGCTGGCCGGCGCCGGCATCGCCCGGCTCGCGCGCTGGCACGTTGCGGCCGATATCGCCGCCGGGCGACTGGTGCAGCTGCTGGAGGATTTTAATCCAGGCGACGAGGAGGCCACCCACGCGGTCTATGTCGGCCAGGGCCGGCATCTGCCGGCGCGGGTGCGCGCCTTTCTCGATTTCCTGGCCGAGAGCGTGCGGCTCTGACGAAGCGCGGCGTTCGAAAAATCGTGTTGCGATGGAGATGAAGCGCCGGTCGACCAACGCGCCATCAAGTCCAAGGCTGGTTCGACAACCCGGCGGCAGCAGGATATGAAATCCCGTCCGTCATCGCTGACACCTCGCGCCCAGGCACCGCGAGCGTTGGCAATTCGGGAGGCGTGAATTGGTCCGCTTGTCCTTGGTCACGGCGTCCCTGCTTGCCATCGCGACGAGGCCGCACGCCCCAACGATCTCCGAGGCTGCCGAGGTCGCGAAAGTAGCCACGCCTGCTGCAAACGCTGGAAATGACAACGTAAAACAGCTCCTTTCTGTGGTTCTGGCGGAAACCGAGGATTTCTGGGGCGCCACCTTCAAAGCCGGCGGATCGACCTATGAGGAGCCCAAGCTGGTTTTGTTCACCGGCCTCATCGCTACCGCATGCGGCCCTGTTTCAGGAACATTGTACTGTGCGGCGGACCACAAAATTTATCTCGATCCGGCGTTCCCCGAGCTTCAACAGATCGGCTTGACCGGCGATTTCGCCAAGGCGTTGATTGTGGCCCGAGAGGTTGGGCATCATGTGCAGACCATCTCGGCCGTTCCGCACGCTGATATCACCGACGGTAACCTGGAAGCCGCCATCATTCGATCGGAACAGGTCGAGCTCCAGGCCGATTGTTTTGCCGGACTGTGGAGCCGCTATGTCTGGGACCGGCATCTGCTTGAGGACAGCGATCTGACCGAGGCCAGGGACCTGCTGCGATCGCTTGGAGACGATCAGGTTGCCAATGCCTCCAAAGGTTCGACTGCAACGCGGAACGGCACCTCAGAACAGAGGATCCGCTGGTATGATCGGGGCCTTGCCGGAAAAGCGATCGCGGACTGCAACACCTCCGACAATCCGCTTTGATGCCGGGCCCATACATCGCCCTGTCGGGCACCCTCATTGGCCGATAGACGTCAATGCTGTTCGGATCTTTTCAACGACGGCGCCGATGTCCGATCTCCCTGACGTGTATTCCCCGTCCGGGTCGTAATATGCGTCTCGCAGCCGCTCCAAGCGCGCAATGACGGCGGCTCCGTAGTCATGCGCCGTACCAGCGACGACGACCTTTTCGAATTCGCCTTGTGCTGCACTGACGGCGCCGACGCAGACTTTCCAGTCGTAAGGGCTGGCAGAAGCGGCGGCTTGGCGATCAGCCATGATGGCAACGATCCTGTCTCGAAACTCCTCAGCGGATGGTGCCATCATCGCCCCTGACATCCCGGTGTGCTGCTCCGATGATGATGCTAGCCGCGAAACCGTGTCCGGTACAGGCGACCAGCGGCCTTGACGAAGCGCGAAAAACGCCGCGCGCCCGAACGGACACGCGGTCTTCCGGAGCATCGCTTTGGAGACGGATCAGGCCTGCGGTGTGAACGGCGCCGGGCGCCGGCCGGCACTTTGACGCTCAAGCATCCAGCCGGGATATTCGGCCGGCAGTGCGCTGACCTCGTCGAGGCGAACCAGATCGTCGGTGTCGAGCTTCAGCTGGGTCGCGGCAAGGTTCTGCTCGAGTTGATCCATGCGGCTGGCGCCGATGATCACGCTCATCACGAAAGGCTTGGCCAGGACATAGCCGAGCGCCACCGTGGCAACGCTCACATCGTGCTTGCCTGCGATCTCGCGCATGACGGCGACGGCCGCCCAGGCACGATCCTCGTTGACCGGCGGAAAGTTGAAGGACGCGCGGCGGCCCTCGCCATTGCCGGGCGCGCCGGGACCGTATTTACCCGACAGCAGGCCGCCGGCCATCGGCGACCACACCATCAGGCCGAGTTTCTCCTCAGCGATAAGCGGCACGATCTCGCGTTCGAGGTCGCGGCCGGCGATCGAATAATAGGACTGGATGGTCTCGAAACGGGCAAAGCCCTTGCGGTCGGCGATGCCGAGCGCCTTGGCGACGCGCCATGCCGCCCAGTTGGAAACGCCGACGTAACGGACCTTGCCGCTGGCAACCAGATCGTCGAGCGCCCGCAGCGTCTCGTCGATCGGCGTCACCGTGTCGGTGCCGTGCAGCTGATAGAGATCGATATGGTCGAGCTGCAGCCGTTCGAGGCTGGCATCGACGGAATCCATGATGTGGCCGCGCGAGGAGCCGCGCTGGTTCGGGCCGTCGCTCATGGCGCCATGGACCTTGGTGGCGATGACCACGCTCGACCTGGCAACGCCGAGATCCCTAAGCGACTGGCCGAGCAGCCGCTCTGTCTCGCCGAAGGAATAGACGTCGGCTGTGTCGAAGAAATTGACGCCGGCGGCGATCGAGCGGCCGACGATCTCGTTGACGCCCTTCTGGTCGAGGCTGGCAATCAGGCCCCATTGGGCATTCTGGCCGGCGGCGCCGAAGGTCATGGTGCCGAGGCACAGTTCGGAGACGAACATCCCCGTATTTCCAAGCTGGTTGTAACGCATGGCGAAGGCTCCAGGGTGATGACACAAAACAAATAGGAACGGTACGTTTCGTTTCCAGTGGTGGCTCAGCTGACATGCCAGACTGGACTAACACTAGCGGCTTGTCAGCGGCTCCCAAAAATTGCCGAGCCGACCCTGACGCTCGTAGCGCCGAAGGCGATGGCCGTCTCATAGTCGCCGGACATGCCCATCGAGAGCTTTTCGACTCCAGCCTCGCGCCCAAGCTTTTCCAGCAATGCAAAATGCGGGCCGGGGTTCTCGTCGGCCGGTGGGATGCACATCAGGCCTTCTATCGCTAGGCCGTGGACATCGCGGCACCGGGCAACGAAAGCGACCGCCTCGCGCGGCTCGATTCCCGCCTTCTGCGGCTCGGAGCCGGTGTTGACCTGAACATAGAGTTTTGGTGCGCGGCCTTGCCGGGCAATCTCCTTGGCGAGTTCAGCGGCGATCTTCTCGCGATCGACGGTCTCGATGACATCGAACAATGCCACCGCCTCCTTGGCTTTGTTGGACTGCAGGGGGCCGATAAGATGCAGCTCGATGTCGGGAAAAGCCTGCTTCAGATCAGGCCATTTGCCTTGTGCCTCCTGCACGCGGTTTTCGCCGAAGACGCGCTGGCCAGCCTCGATGACCGGGCTGATCTCGGCGGATTCAAAAGTCTTGGATACGGCCACCAGCGTCACCGCGCCGGCCTCGCGGCGGGCTTCCTGCTCGGCGGCGGCGATCTTCGCCATGACCGCGAAAAACTGCTGAACCGTGTCACCCATATGCAAATCCCGCTGTTTTGACCCGCGTTTTTAGTCGCCGCGATGCCCATATGGTTGACGGGTTTGCCAAACCATGGTGAACACCCGGACCACATTCCCTGAACTGCCGAGCTGTCGCCCGCGGTTCGCGCATGCTTTTAAGTGAAAAACGCCCCATGGCAACCGAACGATACAATCCGCGCGCGTCAGAGCCCAAATGGCAGAAGGCCTGGGCCGAGAAGAAGCTGTTCGAAGCGCACAATGACGATCCCAAGCCGAAATACTACGTGCTCGAGATGTTCCCCTATCCGTCGGGGAAGATCCATATCGGCCACACCCGCAACTACACGATGGGCGACGTGGTGGCGCGCTACAAGCGGGCCAAGGGATTCAATGTGCTGCACCCGATGGGCTGGGACGCCTTCGGCATGCCGGCCGAGAACGCGGCGATGCAAAACAAGGTCCACCCCAAGGAATGGACCTACCAGAACATCGCCACGATGCGCGAGCAGCTCAAGGTGATGGGCCTGTCGCTGGACTGGGCGCGCGAATTCGCCACCTGCGACGTCGATTACTACCACCGCCAGCAGATGCTGTTCCTCGATTTCGTCGAGAAGGGGCTGGTGACGCGCAAATCCTCCAAGGTCAATTGGGATCCGGAGGATATGACCGTGCTGGCCAACGAGCAGGTCATCGACGGGCGCGGCTGGCGCTCGGGCGCGCTGGTCGAACAGCGCGAACTGACGCAGTGGTTCTTCAAGATCACCGACTTTGCCCAGGATCTGCTGGATTCGCTCGACGGCCTCGACGAATGGCCCGAAAAAGTGAAGCTGATGCAGCAGAACTGGATTGGCCGTTCTGAAGGTTTGCTGATCCGCTGGCCCCTGGCCTCGGACATTGCCAGCGAGCACGAGCTGGAAGTCTACACGACGCGGCCCGACACCATTTTCGGCGCCTCCTTCATGGCGATCGCCGCTGATCACCCGCTGGCCAAAAAAGCTGCCGAGACCAATCCAGAACTGGCGAAGTTCATCGACGAGGTCCGCCATATGGGCACTTCGGTGGCAGCGCTGGAGACGGCGGAGAAGAAGGGTTTCGATACCGGAATCCGCGTCGTCCATCCGTTCGACGACAGCTGGACGCTGCCTGTCTATGTCGCCAATTTCGTGCTGATGGAATACGGCACCGGTGCCATTTTCGGCTGCCCGGCGCACGACCAGCGCGACCTCGACTTCGCCAACAAATACGGCCTGACGGTGGTGCCGGTGGTGATGCCGGAGGGCGAGAATCAGGCGACCTTTCAGATCATCGACGTGGCGTATGGCGACGATGGCGCGATGATCAATTCGCGTTTCCTCGATGGCATGAAGCCGAGCCAGGCGTTCGACGAAGTCGCAAAACTGCTGGAGGAGAAGACGATCGGCAACCGGCCGATGGCCGAGCGCAAGGTGAATTTCCGCCTGCGCGACTGGGGCATTTCGCGCCAGCGCTACTGGGGCTGCCCGATCCCGATGATCCATTGCGAGCATTGCGGCGTGGTGCCGGTGCCGAAGGCCGACCTGCCGGTCAAGCTGCCCGACGATGTCGATTTCGACCGGCCGGGCAATCCGCTCGACCGGCATCCGACCTGGCGGCATGTGACGTGCCCGCACTGCGGCAGGGATGCGCGCCGCGAGACCGACACGATGGACACGTTCGTCGATTCGTCCTGGTATTTTGCCCGCTTCACTGCGCCTTGGGCGCATGAGCCGACCGATCCCAAGGCGGCCAACGAGTGGCTGCCGGTCGACCAGTATATTGGCGGCATCGAGCATGCGATCCTGCACCTGCTCTATTCGCGCTTCTTCACCCGCGCCATGCGCGAGACCGGCCATGTCGATCTGGCCGAGCCGTTCAAGGGCCTGTTCACGCAAGGCATGGTGGTCCACGAAACCTATCGTGTCGGATCGGCATCGAATGGTCGCTGGCTGGCGCCGACCGAGGTGCGGCTGGAAGGCGTCGACGGTGAACGCCGCGCCTTCGACATCGCCACGGGCGAAGACGTGACGATCGGCCCACTCGAAAAGATGTCGAAGTCGAAGAAGAACACGGTCAGCCCGGAAGACATTACCGACGGCTACGGCGCGGACACGGCGCGCTGGTTCATGCTGTCGGACTCGCCGCCCGAGCGCGATGTCGAATGGACCGATGATGGCGCTGCCGGCGCGCATCGCTTCATGCAGCGCATCTGGCGGCTGGCGGCGACAGCGGCCGAGGCACTGGCAGGCGTCAAGCCCGCCGCGGCCGACGCCGGTGAGGCGGGAGCGGTCTCGAAGGCCACGCACAAGATCCTGAAGGCGGTCGGCGAGGACATCGAGAAACTCGGCTTCAACCGCGCCATCGCCCGCATCTATGAACTGGCCAATGTGCTGACCGCGCCGCTCAACGAGGTGGCGGAAGGCAAGGCCGATTTGGCACTGCAGGGCGCCTGCCGGCAGGCGGTGGAGATCCTGGTGCATCTGGTCGCGCCTGTCATGCCGCATCTGGCCGAGGAGTGCTGGGAAACGCTCGGCGGCACCGATCTGGTCGCCGAACGGCCGTGGCCGGTCTTCGATCCGGCGCTCGTCGTCGACAATGAAGTGACCTATCCGGTGCAGGTCAACGGCAAGAAGCGGGGGGATTTGACAATTGCCCGCGACGCGGACCAAGGTGCGGTCGAAAAAGCGGTATTGGCTCTCGACTTCGTGCAGAAAGCACTTGAAGGTAAAGTTCCGCGCAAGGTGATCATCGTGCCGCAGAGGATCGTCAATGTCGTTGCCTGATCGGGAAAAGACAGAGCGGAGCCATTTGCTGCGCCGCATCGCGGTTGCCGGGCTCGTCGGCTCGCTGGCGCTGGTTTCGGCCTGCACGGTGCGGCCGCTCTATTCCAACGCGCCGTTGTCGACGGGCTCGAACGCTACAGCCAATTCCGAACTGGCGTCGATCGCCATCAAGCCGGTCAAGACGCGTTATGCCCAGCAGGTGCGCAACAATCTGATCTTCGGCTTTGGACGTGGCGCCGGCGAGCCGGCCTCACCGCTCTATTCGCTCGATCTCAGCGTGACCGAAGCCGTCGAATCCTCGGCCCTCGTGCAAATCCAGACCGATGAAGACGAGCCGACCGCAGGTTCAGTGACGTTGACCGCCAGCTATACGCTGACCGATGCGAAAACCGGCGCCGTCGTCACGGTCGGTAAGCGCGCGATCACCTCGTCCTTCGACAGGCCGCGGCAGGAATTTGCCTCGTATCGGGCACAGATCGATGCCGAAAACCGCGCAGCGCGCGAACTGGGCGAGGCCCTGCAACTGTCCATCGCCCAGGATCTGGTCCGGCACGGCAAGAGGGCTGGCTAGAACCATTTTTCGCCTCTAGAAAGACGCCATCTCGATCCTGGTGCTCGGCCCGCTTTGCGCTGGCCGAGATTTTTCTTTTTGGCCCTGTGCATGTCGATGAACGGATGATCGTGGGATGACGATCAACGGTTCGAATCCGGCTCGTCCGCCATCGCTGCGAAAGGCACATTTCGTTCGCTCCAACGTGCTGACGGGAAGCAACTGTTAACCACTCGCTCCCTATTGCTCAGCAGACGTTTCAGCGTGAGTCTTGAGAATGGAATCCAAGCGTTTTCCTCGGGTCAATTCATTGAAGCCAGCTTCGCCCGATGACCCCGACGGAAAGCGTTTTGACGGCATTGGCGGCAAGGCGGATGGCCAGCGGACCGGCGCAGCCAAAGCCACCAATTCCCCACCGCCCGTCGATCTCGGAGGCAATGAGAGCCCGGCCTGGCAGGACTATTTCTTCCTGGCGCCCAATGTGCGATTCACGCGCACGCCAGATTACGAAGCGAGCACACGCCATCCACGGCACGAGCAGAATGGCGTCGCGCAAAACGAGCCGCTGGCGCAGCCGGCGCCGCAAACCATCGCAAAATCCGCTGTGGCGTCGCACGCCGCTTCGCCGGCACCGATGAGCAGCCGGAATCCTGCTTTGGATGCTGCCCGACCCGGCAACAGAGCCCCGAACCATGAAAGGCAGCCTGTCGTGCCATCCGGTCCAGCCGGGAATAGCGGCGAAAAGGCGCGGTTGCCGGCGGTGCCGCGGACAGCGGTGACTGCACGTGCATCTGCCCAGGCAATGGCGGCGCCGGTCAAGACACCGGGCCACGAAACCGTGCGCTGGCCCTATCTGTCGGACCACGTCTTTTTCGAGGTCATGGCGCCGTACATGATCGAAGCTCCGTTAGCAGCGCCACGCGCGGTCCCGCGTGCAGCCGCGCCTGATGTCGCCCAGCGGGTCGACGTTCGCGCCGCGCCCACGGCCGATCCCACGGCGCTGTTCCGTGTCATCGAATGCCGTCCGGGCCTGCAAGCTTCGCCGGCGCAGCCGGACGTTCGTCCGGCCAACTCGAACGAAGCCGTGAGCCAGCCGGCGGTGAGCAGCGCGGCGCAGCGAAAGCGGGCGGCGGTCGCAATTCCAGCCGCTGCCAGCAACGCCGTCGTGGCGCAGGCCGCGCAAGGCGTGGAGGAGACCGCCCAGGCTCCGGCCCTGCGCGCATCTTCGCCGCTGCCCATGGTCGGCAAGATCGTGCCAGCCACGACTGGCGAGGCGTATGAACTTCCCTCGGAAGAGCTGCTGCAGCAGCCGCCGGAAGGACAAGGCTTCTATATGTCGCAGGAGCGGCTTGAACAGAATGCCGATCTTCTGGAAAGCGTACTCGAGGATTTCGGCGTGCGCGGCGAGATCATCCATGTTCGCCCCGGCCCGGTCGTCACCCTTTATGAGTTCGAGCCGGCGCCGGGCGTCAAATCGTCACGCGTCATCGGTCTCGCCGACGATATCGCCCGCTCCATGTCGGCGGTTTCAGCGCGCGTCGCTGTCGTGCCCGGCCGCAACGTCATCGGCATCGAGCTTCCCAACGAAACACGCGAAACTGTCTACTTCCGCGAGTTGATCGAATCGCAGGGTTTCCGCAACACCAGCTGCAAGTTGGCGCTTTGCCTCGGCAAGACGATCGGCGGTGAGCCCGTTATCGCCGAACTGGCGAAGATGCCGCATCTGCTCGTCGCCGGCACCACCGGCTCGGGCAAGTCGGTCGCCATCAACACCATGATCCTGTCGCTGCTCTACCGGCTGAAGCCGGAAGAATGCCGGCTGATCATGGTCGATCCCAAGATGCTCGAACTTTCCGTCTATGACGGCATCCCGCATCTTCTGACCCCCGTCGTCACGGATCCAAAAAAGGCCGTCACCGCACTCAAATGGGCGGTGCGCGAGATGGAGGACCGCTACCGCAAGATGGCGCGGCTCGGTGTGCGAAACATCGATGGCTACAATGAGCGCGCCGCCGCCGCGCGCGACAAGGGCGAGACGGTCGTCATGACGGTGCAGGCCGGCTTCGAAAAAGGCACCGGCGAGCCACTGTTCGAGCAGCAGGAAATCGACCTCTCGCCGATGCCCTACATCGTCGTCATCGTCGACGAGATGGCCGACCTGATGATGGTCGCCGGCAAGGAGATCGAAGGCGCCATCCAGCGCCTGGCGCAGATGGCGCGCGCCGCCGGCATCCATCTCATCATGGCAACACAACGCCCATCCGTCGATGTCATCACCGGGACGATCAAGGCCAACTTCCCGACCCGGATTTCCTTCCAGGTGACATCCAAGATCGACAGCCGCACCATCCTGGGCGAGCAGGGCGCCGAACAGCTGCTCGGTCAGGGCGACATGCTGCACATGATGGGTGGTGGGCGCATTTCGCGCGTGCATGGGCCCTTCGTGTCCGATGCGGAGGTCGAGCATGTCGTGGCGCATTTGAAGGCGCAGGGCCGCCCGGAATATCTGGAGACCGTGACCGCCGACGAGGATGAAGAGGAGGTCGACGACGATCAGGGCGCGGTCTTCGATAAAGGATCGGTGGCGGCCGAAGACAATGATTCCACTTATGACGAGGCGGTCAAGGTGGTGGTTCGCGACAAGAAGTGCTCGACGTCCTACATCCAGCGCCGCCTTGGCATCGGCTACAACCGAGCGGCTTCCCTGGTGGAACGCATGGAAAAGGAAGGTCTGGTCGGCGCGCCCAACCATGTCGGCAAGCGCGAGATCATCATGGGCCGGCGCCCACAGGCAGCCCTGCCTGACGATGACGGCGCGGATTGACGGACAGGCTCTCTGTCATTCGCACTGCATAAAAAAGGCCGGTTAACCCGGCCTTTTTCCTTTGAATCCGTGAGACTTCAGCCGATCTTCTGGCCGGTCTTTGCCCAATCGGCGGCGAACTGGTCCAGGCCCTTGTCGGTCAGCGGGTGCTTGACCAGCGCCTTCAGCGTCGCCGGCGGTGCGGTCACGACGTCGGCGCCGATGAGGGCTGCCTGCTTGACATGGTTCACCGTGCGCACCGAAGCGACGAGGATCTCGGTCTGGTAATCGTAATTGTCGTAGATCTGCCGGATCTCCTGGATCAGCTCCATGCCGTCCGAGCCGGTGTCGTCGATGCGGCCGACGAAGGGCGAGATGAACGAGGCGCCGGCCTTGGCGGCGAGCAGCGCCTGGTTGGCCGAGAAGCACAGCGTGACGTTGACCATGCGGTTCATCTGGGTGCGGATCGTCTTGCAGGCCCTCAGGCCGTCCAACGTCAGCGGCACCTTGATGCAGACATTGGGCGCGATCTTGGCCAGCACCTCGGCCTCCACCATCATGTCCTTGTACTCGCTCGCCACGACTTCGGCTGAGACCGGACCTTCGACGATATCGCAAATCTGCTTGGTGACTTCGGCGATCTTGCCGCCAGATTTCAGGATCAGCGACGGGTTGGTGGTGACGCCGTCGAGCAGACCCAGATCGTGGAGCTCGCGGATGTCCTTGATATCGGCGGTGTCGACAAAAAATTTCATGACGGGTCTCCTGACGATTTCGTCGTGCTTGGGGAAGGCACGTTCAGCGTTGCTCTTTGATCTAGACCAAAGTCGGGGCAAGGTCACGCCTCATGATCGAAGATTCGCCCTTTGTCGCGGCCGCACCGGTGCTGGTGCCGATGCCAGCCGAACGCCCCTACACCTATGCCGTGCCTGCCGGCATGCGTGTGGTACCGGGGTCGATCGTGCGGGTGCCGCTTGGGCCGCGCCAGGTCGCCGGCATCGTCTGGGATGGCGCGATCGAAAATATCGACGCCAAAAAGCTGCGCCCGATCGAACAGGTCTTCGACTGCCCGCCGATCGACCGGGCCATGCGCCGCTTCGTCGACTGGGTGGCGCAATACACGCTGTCGGCGCCGGGCATGGTGGCGCGCATGCTGCTCAGGGCGCCTGAGGCTTTCGATCCGGAACCCTGGATCGAAGGCTTGCAGCGCACGCTCATCATTCCGGACCGGATGACGGATGCGCGGGCGCGTGTGCTGGAGACGGCTGAGGGTGGCCTTGCTTGGACGCGCTCGGGGCTTGCGCACGCCGCCGGCGTGTCGTCGACGGTGATCGAGGGTTTGAAGGCGCAAGGCGTGTTCGAGACGGTGATGATTCCGCCGCGCCCGGTGGTGGCCGCGCCCGACCCGAGCTATGCCGTGCCCGAATTGATGCCGGACCAGAGCGACGCCGCATTGATGCTGCGCGCCAATGTCGCGGCCGGCGTGTTCAATGTTGCGTTGCTCGACGGGGTCACCGGGTCCGGCAAGACGGAAGTCTATTTCGAGGCGGTGGCGGCCGCGCTCGATCGGGGCAAGCAGGTGCTGATCCTTTTGCCGGAAATCGCGCTGACCCACGCTTTCCTCGAGCGTTTCCAACAGCGCTTCGGCGCCAAGCCGGGTGAATGGCATTCCGACCTGCCGCCCCGGATGCGCGAAAAAGTCTGGCGGCAAGTGGCGGAGGGCAGCGTGCGCGTCGTTGCTGGCGCGCGCTCGGCGCTGTTCCTGCCGTTCAAGGAGCTTGGCCTGATCGTCGTCGATGAGGAGCACGACCCTGCTTACAAGCAGGAAGACCGCGTCTTCTACAATGCGCGCGACATGGCGGTGGTGCGCGGCCATATCGGCGGCTTTCCGGTCGTGCTGGCATCGGCGACGCCATCGGTCGAAAGCCGGGTCAATGCGAGCCAGGGCAAATACAGCAGAGCCATTCTCTCTGCCCGTTTCGCTGAAGCCGCACTGCCACAGCTGAGGTCGATCGACATGCGGCGCGCGCCGCCGGCACGGGGCGGCTTCCTGTCGCCGGTGCTGATCGACCATATACGCCGGACGCTGGAGAAGAAGGAGCAGTCGCTGCTGTTCCTCAACCGGCGCGGCTACGCGCCGCTGACGCTATGCCGGGTTTGCGGCCACCGATTCGGCTGTCCGGTCTGCTCGGCCTGGCTGGTCGAGCATCGCTTTCGCGGCCAATTGGTCTGCCACCATTGCGGGCACAATGAGCGCCGCCCCGAAGCCTGCCCTGAATGCGGCACGCTCGATCATCTGGTTGCGTGTGGCCCGGGCGTCGAGCGCATCGCCGAGGAGGTCGTCACGCATTTTCCCGATGCGCGCACAATCGTTCTGTCATCCGATCTGATGGGCGGCGTGCGGCGGCTGCGGCTGGAACTGGAGGCGATCGCCGATGGCGAGGCCGACATCGTCATCGGTACGCAGCTCGTCGCCAAGGGGCATAATTTCCCAAACATGACGCTGGTCGGCGTCGTCGACGCCGATCTTGGTCTTGCCAATGGCGATCCACGCGCCGCCGAGCGCACCTTCCAGCTGCTCAGCCAGGTGACCGGCCGCGCCGGCCGCACTGGCAAGAAGAGCCTTGGCCTGCTGCAGACCTTCCAGCCCGACCATCCGGTGATGCGGGCGATCGTCTCCGGCGACGCCGAGGCTTTTTACGAGCGCGAGATCGCCGAGCGTGAACGGGCGGCCTTGCCGCCCTTCGGTCGGCTGGCCGGCGTCATTGTCAGCGCAGTGACGCGCGCCGAAGCCGAGGGTCATGCCCGCGGCCTGCGCCGCGCCGCGTCCGAGGCCACCGATTTGTTCGTGCTGGGGCCGGCGGAAGCGCCGCTGTCCCTGCTCGGCGGCCGCCACCGCTTCCGCCTGCTGATCCAGGGCGAACGCCGCGCCGACATGCAAGGGTTTATCCGCGCCATGCTGGCCAATGGGCCGAAGCAGCGCGGCTCGGTCCGGGTGCAGGTCGATATCGATCCGCAGAGCTTTTTGTGAGGTCGCGCTTTCAGCGTTACGCTGCCTGCAACGAAAAACGGAAGATCACATGAAAACCCTTGGCCTTCTCGGCGGCATGAGTTGGGAATCGACAGCCATCTACTATCGCCTGCTCAACGAGATCGTGCGCGAGCGCCTCGGCGGGCTGCATTCGGCGAAATTGCTGCTCTGGTCGTTCGACTTCGCCGAGATCGCCGAGCGGCAGCATCATGGCGACTGGGATGGTGCCGGCGCGCTTCTGGTCGAGGCCGCGCGCAAGCTTGAGGCGGGTGGTGCGGAGGGGCTGCTTTTGTGTACCAACACCATGCACAAGCTGGCCGACCAGGTGCAGACGTCCGTCTCCATTCCGCTGATCCACATCGCCGACGCCACCGCGGTTGCGGTCAAGCGTGCCGGCATGCAGCGCCCGGCACTGCTAGCGACGCGGTTCACCATGGAGCAGGATTTCTACAAGGGCCGGCTGGCCGAGAAATACGGCCTGTCACCCGTGGTGCCCGATGCTGCCGGTCGCGACATGGTGCATCGCGTCATCTATGATGAGCTCTGCCAAGGCATCGTTAACGACGCTTCGAAGGCTGCCTACATCGCCGAGGCTGAGCGCCTGCGCCGCGAAGAGGCCGCCGACAGCATCATCATGGGCTGTACTGAAATCACCATGTTGATCGGCCAGCGCGATTTCGACATCCCAGTGTTCGACACGACACGCATCCATGCCGAAGCAGCTGTCGAATTCGCGCTCGGTTGATGCGCTGATCCTAAAGTGCCTGATGCCATCTAGCGCGGCGTCTTTCCTCCGCTAGAATGCCCGGAATTCAAAAAAGGCATTTCGAGGGGACAAGATGGATTTTGCGCTTCCATGGCCGACGAGCCAGGGCGAATGGCTGGCATGGTCGAGCGCCGTCGTCACCGTGCTGCTCGGGCTTCTGTTTTTCCTGGCGCCGGGCCTTGCCTTCCGCATCCTGCGCCTGCAGGCCAGACCGGATAAGGCGGCGGCAATTGCCGAGGGGCGCGGCCGGATGTCGGGCTTCTATCTCGGTGTCGGCTTGTGCTGCCTCCTGCTCGCGCAGCCGCTGGTTTACATGGCGCTCGGCTTTTCCTGGCTGTTCACCGCCTTCGGCCGGCTGCTGTCGATGATGTCGGATGGCGCCAACACACCTTTCAATTGGGTTTCCATTGTGGTGGAATTGGCTTTGGCGGCGTTGCCGCTCGCCTTTGCCTTCGGCTTTGTGCCCTGAATCCTTCGCTATTCCGGGGCGCAAGGCAGGCGACTTTCGCCGGATGCGACAATAGTGCCTGAAAACC
Organism: Mesorhizobium loti CJ3sym; assembly: GCF_000472785.1. Lineage (GTDB taxonomy): Bacteria > Pseudomonadota > Alphaproteobacteria > Rhizobiales > Rhizobiaceae > Mesorhizobium > Mesorhizobium loti_E. The sequence continues at coordinate 94,738 of NZ_AXAL01000014.1, read as the reverse complement.
ATGCGGAACGACGCATTGCGGTCTTAAAATGCCTGTGCTAGACGGCAATCGACTTTCGGCCGGGGATAGCGGAAGCCGCGCCTCCGTGCTTGGAAAAATGCAGTAAGGTCAAAGATTTAGCCAGAGTTTTTGCTCGCGCCAACAATCTGCGGCCTGTCAGACAAGAGAAAAGACGGTCCGTGGCCCAATCGTCATCGCCAATCTCAGGTGTCGCAGAACGCTATGCTGGTTCGCTGTTCGAACTGGCATCGCAGGCAAATTCGGTCGCCAAGGTCGAGGCCGACCTCACCAGTTTCGAAACGATGCTGGCCGGTAGCGCCGACCTGACCCGGCTGATCAACAGTCCGGTGTTTTCCAGCGAGGACCAGGCCAAGGCGATCGCTGCGATAGCCGACAAGGCCGGCATCACCGGCCTCGCCGGTAATTTCCTGCGTGTCGTTGCCCAGAACCGGCGGTTGTTTGCCGTTCCCGGCATGATCAAGGCGTTCCGCCAGATCGCGGCCGAAGCCCGGGGCGAGACAGCTGCCGAGGTGACGTCGGCTCACGAGCTGACCGCTGCCCAGCAGACTGAACTCAAGGCGGCGCTGAAAAGCGTTGCCGGCAAGGACGTGTCCATCTCCGTCACCGTCGATCCGTCGTTGCTCGGCGGGCTGGTGGTCAAGATGGGCTCGCGCCAGATCGATACGTCGCTCAAAACCAAACTCAATTCGCTCAAGCTTGCACTGAAAGAGGTCGGCTGATGGACATCCGCGCCGCGGAAATTTCCGCAATTCTGAAAGACCAGATCAAGAATTTCGGCAAGGAGGCCGAGGTCTCCGAAGTCGGACAGGTGCTGTCCGTCGGTGACGGTATCGCCCGCGTCTACGGCCTCGACAATGTCCAGGCCGGCGAAATGGTCGAATTCCCCGGCGGCATCCGCGGCATGGCGCTCAACCTCGAAGCCGACAATGTCGGCGTCGTCATCTTCGGCGCCGACCGCGACATCAAGGAAGGCGACATCGTCAAGCGGACCGGCGCCATCGTCGACGTTCCGGTCGGTCCGGGCCTGCTCGGCCGCGTCGTCGACGCGCTCGGCAATCCGATAGACGGCAAGGGTCCGATCAAGGCAGTCGAGCGCAAGCGCGTCGACGTCAAGGCGCCCGGCATCATCCCGCGCAAATCGGTGAACGAGCCGATGTCAACCGGCCTCAAGGCCATCGATGCGCTGATTCCGGTCGGCCGCGGCCAGCGCGAGCTGGTCATCGGCGATCGCCAGACCGGCAAGACCGCCATCATCCTCGACACGATGCTCAACCAGAAGTCGGTGCACGACAACGGCCCCGAGAAGGAAAAGCTGTACTGCGTCTACGTTGCCGTCGGCCAGAAGCGCTCGACCGTGGCGCAGTTCGTCAAGGTCCTGGAAGAGCGCGGCGCGCTCGAATATTCGATCATCGTCGCTGCCACCGCGTCCGATCCGGCGCCGATGCAGTTCCTGGCGCCGTTTGCCGGCGCCACCATGGGCGAGTATTTCCGCGACAATGGCATGCATGCGCTGATCAGCTATGACGATCTGTCGAAGCAGGCCGTCGCCTACCGCCAGATGTCGCTGCTGCTGCGCCGCCCGCCGGGCCGCGAAGCCTATCCTGGCGACGTCTTCTATCTGCACTCGCGCCTGCTCGAGCGCGCCGCCAAGCTCAACGACGATCTGGGCGGCGGTTCGCTGACCGCTCTGCCGATCATTGAAACGCAGGCCAACGACGTGTCGGCCTATATCCCGACCAACGTGATCTCGATCACCGACGGCCAGATCTTCCTCGAAACCAACCTGTTCTTCCAGGGCATTCGTCCCGCGGTGAACGTCGGCCTCTCGGTCAGCCGCGTCGGCTCGGCCGCGCAGATCAAGGCGATGAAACAGGTCGCCGGCTCGATCAAGGGCGAGCTCGCGCAGTACCGCGAAATGGCGGCCTTCGCGCAGTTCGGCTCGGATCTCGACGCCGCCACGCAGCGCCTGCTCAACCGCGGATCGCGCCTGACCGAGCTCCTGAAGCAGCCGCAGTTCTCGCCGCTGAAGACGGAAGAACAGGTCGCGGTGATCTTCGCCGGCGTCAATGGCTATCTCGACAAGCTGCCGGTCAACCAGGTCGGCAAGTTCGAGCAGGGCCTGCTCAGCCACATGCGTGCGGCCGGCAAGGACGTTCTCGATGCCATCCGCAAGGAAAAGGCGCTGTCGGACGATCTGCGCGCCAAGCTGAAGGCCGAGATCGACGCTTTCGCCAAGACCTTCGCCTGAGCGAAGCGACAAGACGGGATCAGGTTTGAAGCATGCCTTCATTAAAAGACCTTCGTAACCGTATCGCCTCGGTCAAGGCGACGCAGAAGATCACCAAGGCGATGCAGATGGTCGCCGCGGCGAAGCTGCGCCGTGCGCAAGAGGCCGCGGAAGCGGCGCGCCCCTATTCGGAGCGCATGGGTTCCGTGCTGGCCAACATCACCCAGGCGATCGGCGGCGGCGGCGACGCCCCGGCGCTGATGACCGGCACCGGCAAGGACAACGTGCACCTGCTCGTGGTCTGCACCGCCGAGCGCGGCCTGTGCGGCGGTTTCAATTCGCAGATCGCCCGTCATGCCCGCGATCATATCCGCCGGCTTTTGGCCGACGGCAAGCAGGTCAAGATCATCTGCGTCGGCAAGAAGGGTTTTGATATCCTGCGCCGCGACTATGCGTCGATGATCATCGACCGTGTCGACCTGCGCGAGGTCAAGACGCTCGGCTTCGTCAATGCCGACGCGATCGCCAAGAAGGTCATCCATCTCTTCAGCGAGGGCGCCTTCGACGTCTGCACGCTGTTTTATTCGCAGTTCAAGTCGGTGATCAGCCAGATCCCGACCGCGCAGCAGATCATTCCGGCCGGTGTGGCTTCGGCTCCCGCAGCAGTGGTGGATGGCGGCAACGCCGTCTATGAATACGAACCGGAGCCGGGCGAAATCCTCTCCGACCTCATCCCGCGCAACATCTCCGTGCAGGTTTTCCGGGCGCTGCTCGAAAACGCCGCCGGCGAAATGGGCGCCAAGATGAGCGCCATGGACAATGCGACGCGCAACGCCGGCGAGATGATCAACAAGCTGTCGATCACCTACAACCGTCAGCGGCAGGCGCAGATCACCAAGGAACTGATCGAAATCATTTCGGGCGCCGAGGCGCTCTAGGCGTGGTCCGCGGGTCAATCTGCCCGCGACCGGACCGCGTGAGAAACAAAGGACGAAAAGGGTAAAGACGATGGCGAAAGCAGCGACCCCCAAGACGGCGGCCCCCAAGGCAGCAGCGCCCGCGAAGGCGGCAAAGGCACCGGCAGCAGCAGCCAAGGCGGCTCCGGCCAAAGCGGCAGCAGCCCCCGCAAAGGCAGCAGCGGCCAAGACATCGGCAGTGGCCACCAAGGCAACCGGCGTTGTCGGCAAGGTCCGCCAGGTCATCGGTGCCGTCGTCGACGTGCAGTTCGGCGATCACCTGCCGGCGATCCTGAACGCGATCGAGACCACCAATGTCGGCAACCGACTGGTGCTCGAAGTTGCCCAGCATCTGGGCGAAAACACCGTGCGCTGCATCGCCATGGACTCGACCGAAGGTCTGGTGCGCGGCCAGGAAGTGCGCGACACCGGCGCGCCGATCACCGTGCCGGTCGGCCCGGGCATGCTCGGCCGCATCATCAACGTCATCGGCGAGCCGGTCGACGAAGAAGGCCCGGTCGATGCAACCGAAATGCGCTCCATCCACCAGCCGGCTCCGACCTATGTCGAGCAGTCGACGGAAGCGCAGATCCTGATCACCGGCATCAAGGTGCTCGACCTGCTGGCACCCTACGCCAAGGGCGGCAAGATCGGCCTGTTCGGCGGCGCCGGCGTCGGCAAGACCGTGCTGATCCAGGAGCTGATCAACAACATCGCCAAGGCGCATGGCGGCTACTCGGTGTTCGCCGGCGTCGGGGAGCGCACCCGCGAGGGCAACGATCTCTATCACGAGTTCATCGAATCCGGCGTCAACAAGAAGGGCGGCGGTGAAGGCTCCAAGGCTGCACTCGTCTATGGCCAGATGAACGAGCCGCCGGGCGCGCGTGCCCGCGTCGGCCTGACCGGCCTGACGGTTGCCGAGTATTTCCGTGACCAGGGCCAGGACGTGCTGTTCTTCGTCGACAACATCTTCCGCTTCACGCAGGCGGGTTCGGAAGTGTCGGCTCTGCTCGGCCGTATCCCGTCGGCCGTCGGCTATCAGCCGACGCTCGCCACCGACATGGGCGCGCTGCAGGAACGCATCACCACCACCACCAAGGGTTCGATCACGTCCGTGCAGGCGATCTACGTGCCGGCCGACGACTTGACCGATCCGGCACCGGCGACCTCGTTCGCCCACCTTGACGCGACGACGACGCTGAACCGCGCCATCGCCGAAAAGGGCATCTACCCGGCCGTCGATCCGCTGGACTCGACCTCGCGCATGCTCGACCCGCTGGTTGTCGGCGACGAGCACTATGGCGTCGCCCGCCAGGTGCAGTCGATCCTTCAGCGCTACAAGTCGCTGCAGGACATCATCGCCATCCTGGGCATGGACGAGCTGTCGGAAGAGGACAAGCAGACCGTGGCCCGTGCCCGCAAGATCGAGCGTTTCCTGTCGCAGCCGTTCTTCGTCGCCGAAGTGTTCACCGGCGCGCCGGGCAAGCTGGTCGACCTCGCCGACACCATCAAGGGCTTCAAGGGCCTCTGCAATGGCGACTATGATCACCTGCCGGAAGCTGCCTTCTACATGGTCGGCGGCATCGAGGAAGCGGTCGAGAAGGCACAGCGCCTGGCGGCTGAAGCGGCATAAGAAGCGAATAGCGAATAGGGAGTAGCGAATAGGGCAAGACGAGCCGGCCGAGTTTTTTCTACTCGCTACTCACTATTCCCTATTGGCTAAATTGATCATGGCTGAAGCTTTCAAGTTCGAACTGGTCTCGCCGGAGCGCCTGCTGGTTTCCGCAGAGGTAGAATCCGTCGTCATTCCGGGCGCCGAAGGCGAGATGACCGTGATGGCGCACCACGCGCCGGTCATGACCACCATCAAGCCGGGCGTCGTCACGGTGAAGAACGCCTCGGGCGGCGAGGATCGCTATGTCGTGTTCGGCGGTTTCGCCGACATCGTCCCGACCGGTTGCACGCTGCTGGCCGAATCGGCCGTCGCGGTCAAGGATGTCGACCGCGCGGATCTCGCCCGTCGCATCCAGGAAGCCAAGGAAGATGCGGCCGATGCCAAGGACGATCAGTCCCGCAGCAAGGCGGAACAGTTCCTTAGCCAGCTCACCACGCTGGAAGGCGCGATCCTGCCGGCGTAAAATTCGCTTCAGATGATTTGATGAAAAGCGGGGCTTGCCTCGCTTTTTTGTTAGATGCCCAGCGCGGCGAAGGCCAGTGTCGGACCATCGCGCCGCAGGTGCACCAGATGCACGGCCACCAGTTCAATCAGCGTCTGGCGCTCGGCGTGATCCCTGGCGAAGCCGGCCAGGTCGAAGACTGCCGTCACGGTTTCGTTCGCCGGCAACTCCTGGCTCAAAAGCGCGGTCAGCGGCACGTCGAGCGGATCGGTGAAATGGTTTTCGGGCAAGGTTTTTCCGCGCGCGGCGCAAGCGGCGATCCAGGCCGCCACCACCAGTGTGAGATGCACGAACTCAGTACCGGCCTCGAGGCACTCGATGGCGGACGCGATGATACGTTGTGGCAGTTTCTGGCTGCCGTCATTGGCGATCTGCGCCGTGCGGTGGGCGAGCGCGGTGTTTGAAAAACGCTCCGCGAGTTCCTCGGTATAGGTCTTCGTATCGAGCCCGGCGTCCTCGGGCAGGGTCGGGATTGCCTCGGCCCATAACGCATCGACGAACTGCCGGATTGCCGGATCGGCGAAGGCGCGATCGACCGTGGCATGGCCGCTGAGCAGGCCGAGATAGGCGATGCCCGAATGCGCGCCATTGAGGAGCCTGAGCTTCATGTCCTCGAATGGGGCGACATCTCCGACCATGGTGACGCCGAATTTTTCCCAGGCCGGCCGGCCCGCCGGGAAATTGTCTTCGATCACCCATTGGCGGAAGGGCTCCGTCATGACAGGCCAGGCATCCGCGATGCCAAGTTCGCCGGCGATCCGTGCCCGGTCGGTATCCGTGGTTGCCGGCACGATGCGGTCGACCATGCTCGAGGGAAAAGCGACTTCATTGGCGATGTGGCCGGCGATGCCAGTACCGCCCCTCAGGCCAAGTGCGGCATCCCGCAACGCGGCGAATTCGGTCAGCAGCCGATGCAAGGTGGCGCCGTTGGCCGGCAGGTTGTCGCAGCAAAGCACGGTAAAGGGCGAGGTACCGGCGGCGCGCCGCCGGGCAAGCGCCTCGGTGAGAAAACCATGCGCCGTCTTCGGGAAATGTAGGTTCGCCAGGTCATGGGCAATGTCCGCGTGGGCAGCGTCCAGGCCGCCGCCGGCTGCCCTGAGATAAGCCTTTTCGGTGATGGTCAGCGTGACGATCCGGGTGCGCGGATCGGTCAGCGCGGCCAGCACCGCGCCGGGGTCTTCCGGCGCCACCAGCAGCGAGCCGATCGAGCCGATGACGCGCGGCTCCTCCTTGCCGCTGCTGCGGATCGCCAGCGTGTAGAGCCCGTCCTGCGGCGCCAGCGCATCGCGCGTGTCCGCGCTGCGCAATGAGACGCCGACGATGCCCCAGTCCGTCTCGCCCGCCGCCAGGCAGTCGTCGACATAGGCGGCCTGATGGGCGCGATGGAAGGCGCCGACGCCCAGATGCACGATGCCCGGGGCGATCTTGCGCCGATCATAGCCCGGGATCGAGACCCTCTCAGCTAGCGACCGTAGCGTGGTGTCGGACAAATGGCTGCTTGTCATCATATCACACGGGCTGAGGGCTTCGGATGGTGCGTCATGGAGATATCCCTGCGCAGCGGATGACAGGCGGCGTAACACCTGTTTGTGCCTGCCGCAAGGATGCCCGTTTCCGACAGTAAGTTGACTTCGATTCCGCCCGAACGTACCGGTATCAAACTTGGAAGGAGACGCTTTCCCATGGTCGCACTGAACGATCCGGACCTGCTGTTTCCCCCAGAAGCGCATTCTCGCTCGATCGCCCGCGATCTCTATGCCGGCATCAAGGGCCTGCCGATCGTCAGCCCGCATGGCCATACCGATCCGCGCTGGTATGCGCTGAACGAGCCATTCCCGGATCCGGCGCAACTGCTCATCGTGCCCGACCACTACATTTTCCGCATGCTGTTCAGCCAGGGCGTGCGGCTGGAAGATCTCGGCGTGGCGACCCTCGATGGCGCGTCGGCCGAGACCGACGGCAGGATGATCTGGCGGCGCTTTGCCAAGCACTATTATCTGTTCCGCGGCACGCCGACCCGGCTCTGGTTCGACCATGTGCTGGCCGACCTGTTCGGCATCGAAGAGCCATTGAGAGCTGAGACAGCTGATCGCCACTACGACACGATCGCAACGCTGCTGCAGTGGGAGAATTTCCGTCCGCGCGCTTTGTTCGAACGTTTCAACATCGAGGTCATCGCGACGACCGAAGGCGCGCTCGACGATCTCAGATGGCACAAAATGATCCGCGACAGCGGTTGGGAAGGGTGCGTCATCACCGCCTATCGGCCGGACGCGGTTGTCGATCCTGATTTCGAAGGGTTTTCGGCCAATCTCGACCGGCTCGGCGAAATCACCGGCTGCGACACGGGCAGCTGGGCCGGCTATCTCGATGCGCATCGCCAACGGCGTGCCTTTTTCAAGAGCTTTGGCGCGACTTCGTCGGATCATGGCCATCCGACGGCCGAGACCGCCAATCTCTCCGATGCGGCGGCGCAGGAGCTGTTCAACCGCATCCGACGCGGCTCCGATGACGAGCGCGAGCGCAAACTGTTCCGCGCCCAGATGCTGACCGAAATGGCCAAGATGAGCCGGGATGACGGGTTGGTGATGCAGATCCATCCCGGCTCCTGGCGCAACCATTCGACTGACATTTTCAAGAAGTTCGGCCGCGACAAGGGTTTCGATATTCCGACGCGGACCGATTATGTGACGGCGCTGAAGCCGCTGCTCGACTGCGTCGGGCTGGAGCGTGACCTGACCATTGTGCTCTTCACGCTCGACGAAACCAGCTATGCGCGCGAACTGGCACCGCTCGCCGGCGTCTACCCGGCGCTGAAGCTCGGCCCCGCCTGGTGGTTCCATGACAGTCCGGAAGGCATGCGCCGCTTCCGCGAGATGACCACCGAGACGGCCGGTTTCTACAACACCGTCGGCTTCAATGACGACACCCGCGCCTTTCCCTCTATCCCGGCCCGCCACGACGTGGCGCGCCGGGTCGACTGCGCGTTCCTGGCGCAGCTCGTCGCCGAGCACCGGCTGCGCGAGGACGAGGCGCATGAGCTGGCAGGGGAATTGGCCTATACGCTTGCCAAGAAAGCCTATCGGCTCTGATGCATGCCGATGCGATTACCGTTGGCCAGCCGTCGACGATGAGGAGATGACGATGACAAAGATCTTCGCCCATGCCGGCGAGAGCGACTGGACGTCGACGCCAGACGGCAACCGCCGCCGCGTTCTCCTCTCCACCGATGAGCTGATGCTGGTCGAGTTCGGCTTCGACAAGGGCGGTGTCGGCGCCCTGCATTCGCATCCGCATGTCCAGTCAAGCTATGTCGCCGAAGGCCGTTTCGAGGTGACGATAAATGGCCAAACCGAAATCCTTGGGACCGGCGGCAGCTTCATCGTGCCATCCGGTCTGGTGCACGGTGTCAAGGCGCTGGAAGCGGGGCGGCTGGTCGACAGTTTCACGCCGCACAGGGCTGATTTTCTCGCCTGAAGGCGGATCGCCGCCGCCGGCCCATCATCCCGGTATTGAAGCGGCGACGCTGGTCAGGTGATGTGCCTGAGCAGGGCGAAAAGCCGCTCGAACGTCTTGCCGTAAGGTGGGCGCAGCATGGCTCCCGCGCTCAGGCGTGACTGCAGGAAAACCGGCTTCTCCTTGCTGAAGGTACGGAACCCCCATTCGCCATGATAGGCGCCCATGCCGCTGGCGCCGACACCGCCGAAGGGCTGGTTTTCCTGCACCAGATGCAGCATGCAATCGTTGATGGTGACGCCACCGGCGACGGTCTCGTGCAGGATGCGTTGCCGGTTGCCACGGTCGTTGCCAAACCAGTAGAGCGCCAGCGGCCGGTCGGCCCGGTTCACATGGTCGATGGCGTCATCGACGGTGGTGTATTCGACGATCGGCAGCACCGGTCCGAAAATCTCCTCGCGCATCAGCCGCAGGTCCGGGCCGGCATTGCTGACCAGGGTCGGCAGAAGCTTCCGGCTCGTGGCGCCGAATTCTTCGCCGGCCGGGTTGATTTCGGTGACTTCGGCACCGGCGTCGCGGGCTTCCGCGATCATGGCTCGCAGGCGCTGAAAGTGCCGGTCGCTGATGATGGCTGTATAGTCGGGATTGTCGCGCAAAGTGGGATAGAGCCGCGCCACCGCGGTTGCGAGCTTGGCGGCGACGGTACCGGCCTGTCCCTTCGGTACCAGAAGATAATCCGGCGCGATGCAGGTCTGCCCGGCATTGAGCAGCTTGCCATAGGCAATGCTGGCCGCGGCCGCATCGAGGTCACACGAGGGATCGAAGATTGCCGGCGACTTGCCTCCGAGTTCCAGCGTGATCGGCGTCAGGTTGGCGGCGGCGGCGATCGCGACCTGGCGGCCGACCGCGGTCGAGCCGGTGAACAGCAGATGATCGAACGGCATTGAGACGAAGGCTTTGCCCATTTCGGCATCGCCGGTGATGACGCTCAACTCGTCAGCGGCAAAATGCTCGCCGGCAAGTTTTGCCAGCAGCTCCGAGAAAGCCGGTGTCAGTTCGGACGGCTTGACCAGCACACGGTTGCCGGCGGCAAGCGCGGCCGTGACAGGCGCGACGGCGAGCTGAAAGGGGTAATTCCACGGCGAGACGATGCCGACCACACCGAGCGGCTGCGGTACGAGGCGGTTTTTGCCAGGCAGGAACGGCAAGGTGGTGGCGACGCGACGCTCCCGCATCCAGCCCTTCAAGTGGGACAGTGTGTGGCGGATGCCGGCGCGCACGACAAACAGTTCGGCAAGGCGCGTCTCGTGTTTCGAGCGGCCGCCAAAGTCGCTGTTGATGGCGGCGCAGATCTCCGCCTCATGCCGCTCGGTCAGATCCAGCAGGCGCTTCAGGCGGTCTTTCCGCACGCTCAGGTCTGGAAAGGGCTGCTTGTCGAAGGCCGCGCGTTGCAAACGGAACAGTTCGCCAAGGACGTCCTGTCTCACCTGCAGCATCGTGCCCTCCCTGGCTCGTCTGGCGAAGCTTACATCCTAGCGCGTGAAGGAATCCAGCGGGGGTGCAGGTGTCGCTGGGGAAGCTGCTCGCCGAGCGTTTCCGTGGAGGCTTCTGGCGGCAAGCGACAGAGTGGCCGTCGAGGCATTGGTCCCACCCCGATTGACTCACAGCTAGGTTGCTAGCATACTAGCCAAATGAGCGATGAAGAGGTCAAGCAGTTCAACGTCTATCTGCCCATCGGCCTGATCCGGCGGGTGAAACATCATGCGATCGAGGCTGAGCAATCGCTGTCAGCTTTGGTTGCCGACGCGCTGCGGGCCTATCTCGACGCCTACCAACAGCCCGGAAAATCACCGGGGAAGGAGCGCTTAAATGACGACTGAAGGAATCCAAGCCGTCTATCTGACGACGCACAATTGGGGAAAAGCCGCCAAGTTCTTCCAGGCGCTCGGCTACACCTTGGAGTTCGACACCGGCCACAATTCCGGACAGCTCCGCAATGGGGTCAATCCCTACATCTTCATCGCCGAGGTTCCGCAGACCGAAGAGCCGGCAACGCGTCTTGTCTTTCGCGTACCCAATGAGAGTGCCGTGCCCACGGATCCCATCGTGGAGGTGGTCACGCCATTTTCCGACACCCACTGGGGCAGCAGGGAGATGACCATGCGTGATCCGGACGGGCGCCTCTGGAATCTGGAAACACCGCCAAAGGGCTGACGAGCAGGAGCCGGGCATTGGGGGTGCGAAGGAAAGCAGATGCGTAACCCAGGAAAGCTAGCGCCGGACGATACGGCATTGCGCGTCGCCCTGTGGCGCGCGCTGCACGTCGAGGTCGATCCGCCGCCACATGTCATCGAGGACAGGGTTGGCCTCGATCTCGCGGCGCCGGGGGAAGATTGGCGCGGCCGTCCCGACATGGAGCCGGTCGCGACGAAGTTCTTTCGCGCCTCCATCGTTGCCCGCGCTCGCTTCGTCGAGGATCTTGTCGTCGACCAGGTCGGCCAAGGGGTCAGCCAGTATGTCATTCTCGGCGCCGGTCTCGACAGTTTTGCCCAGCGCAAGCCCGAGATCGCCTCGCGCCTCAAGATCTTCGAGATCGACCGACCGGGCACCCAGGCCTGGAAGCGCCGTCGCCTGGTCGAGCTCGGCTACGGCATACCGGACTGGCTGCACTTTGTGCCGGTTGATTTCGAGGCGGGTGGTTCCTGGTGGAAGGAATTGGTGGCTGCCGGTTTCGATGACGGCAAGCCGGCAATCATCGTCTCCACCGGTGTCAGCATGTATCTCGGCAAGGACGCGAACATGGCTACGCTGCGTCAGGTCGCAGCCCTCGCCCCCGGATCGGTCTTCGCCATGACATTCCTGCTGCCGCTGCAACTGGCGGATCCCGAACTGCGTCCTGGGCTCAAGATGGCGGAGAAGGGAACGCGGGCAAACGCGACGCCTTTCATCAGCTTCTTCACGCCGGTGGAGATTCTGGCGTTGGCTCGCGAAGCCGGCTTCAGCCAAACGCGGCATGTTTCATCGGCCGAGCTTGCCGAGCTCTATTTCGCCGGCAGAACAGACGGCCTGCGGCCACCGAACAATGCCGAGGAGTTTCTGGTGGGGATAGCGTAGCTATCCCTGATATGGCGCCGAGATCGTTTTCTTCAAGACTGTCGGAACGCCGGAAATTCGCATAGTTATGTCGCCCCTTCGGTAAAATCGGGGCGTCCATGAACCACACCAATTCCTCTCATGACACGACTGCAACGCGTTCACCCGAGATGAACGCGACCGCGACGCGTTCACCCGGGATGCTGCCCGCTTTCAAAAGTGATGCGCTCAGAGACCGCTACATGGCGGCTTACGATGCCATGCTGCGGGACTGGCCGGTCGCCTTTGAGGAGTTTGACCTGACGACCCGCCTGGGGCCGACGCATGTCATCGCCAGTGGCCCACCGGATGCGCCGCCGCTCTTGTTGTTAACCAGCTTTGCCGGCACCGCCACGGTCTGGCGCCTGAACGTTGCCGGCCTCAGCCGCCGCTACAGGACGTATGCGGTCGACGTCATCGGCCAGCCGGGCAAGAGCCTGGCGAGGCGGCGGCTGCGGAACCGCCACGACTATGCCGAGTGGCTCGGCGATGTCCTCGATGCGCTGAACATCAAGCGCACTTCGATCGTGGGCTGCTCTTTCGGCGGCTTTCTCGCTCTGAACCAGGCGTCGCTGACACCGGAACGGGTCGACCGCGTCGTGCTGATCAGCCCGGTCGGCACCTTTGCCTCGCAATTCTGGAAGCTGACCTGGTCGGCGCGGATCAAGCGACCCGTCGTCAGGCTGTTGCGCCGCATGACTGGCCGCACGCGGGCGCCCAGCATGGCCGATCTCGGCATCCGGCCACCTCGTGATGCGACCTGGGGCGCGTTGATGGCGGCAACGATGGGTGCGGTGTCGAAGCTGAGCATCATTTCGCCTGCAGTGCTCAGCGGCCGCGAGCTGCGCGCCATCCGTGCACCGACATTGCTTCTGATCGGCGACGGCGAAAAGCTCTACGGGCCGGCTGCGATGCTGGCGCTGGCACGGCGGCGGATGCCTGGCATCGAGGGCGCGATCGTTGCGGGAGCCGACCACATCGCAGCCATGGCGCAACCCGATGATGTCAACGAGCGGATCATCGCGTTTCTGGAAAGGGGCGTTGTGGTTGGATGACGGCTGCGCTACTCCAAGGCGTCACGCGGAGAGTCTCTTGATCGGTTTCCACATCCTCTCCAATCTCCGAAAAATCGCTTCCCGTCGGGTCTCTGCCTGATGTCGGCACAGGCGGCGAGCATTCGGGCCGAGGATCCCAAGCGGCGCGTCCTGAAGGACGTGTTCGGTTTCGACGATTTCCGTCCCGGCCAGGCCGATGTCATGGATGCGCTTCTCGGCGGGCGCCATGTGCTGGCCGTGATGCCGACGGGCGCGGGCAAATCGCTGTGCTACCAGGTGCCGGCGCTGGTTCTGGGCGGGCTCACCATCGTCGTGTCGCCGCTGGTGGCGCTGATGCAGGATCAGGTCGCCGCCTTGCGCCTGGCGGGCGTGGCCGCCGATACGATCAATTCCTCGATCGACCGCGAGGCCAATGTTGCCGCCTGGCGGCGTGTGGCTTCCGGCCAGACGCGGCTGCTTTATCTGGCACCGGAGCGGCTGATGACCGAGCGCATGCTCGATGCGCTCGCAAGGCTCGACGTCAGCCTGATCGCCATCGACGAGGCGCATTGCATCTCGCAATGGGGACCGGCTTTCCGGCCTGAATATGAGGATTTGTCGCGGCTGCGGCACATCTTCCCCAACGTGCCGATCATCGCGGTGACGGCGACGGCGGATGAGAGCACGCGCAGCGACATCGAAGCACGGCTGTTCGCCGAGCGGGTCGAAACGCTGGTGCTCGGTTTCGACCGGCCCAACATCAAGCTGGCGATCGCGGCCAAGCAGGACAGCAAGCGGCAATTGCTCAACTTTATCGAGCGTCATCCAGGCCGCAGCGGCATCGTCTACTGCCTGTCGCGCAAGAAGACGGAAGAGATGGCGGCCTTCCTCGAGAAGAACGGCGTCACCGCACTCGCCTACCATGCCGGCATGAGCAAGGAGGCGCGTGAGGCGAACCAGAACAGCTTCATGACGCTGTCCGGCGTCGTCATGGTGGCGACTATCGCCTTCGGCATGGGCATCGACAAGCCTGATGTCGCCTATGTCTTCCACACCGATATGCCGGGCAGCCTGGAGGCCTATTATCAGGAGATCGGTCGTGCCGGCCGCGATGGCCGCGATGCCGAGGCGCATATGCTGTTCGGTCTCGGCGATATCCGCATGCGGCGGTTGTTCATCGACGACGAGGACGCATCGGCCGAGCACAAGAAACGATCGCACCAGCGGCTCAACACCTTGATCGGTTATTGCGAGACGGCGCAATGCCGGCGCCAGGTGCTGCTCGGCTATTTCGGCGAGGAGGCGCAGCCCTGCGGCAATTGCGACAACTGCCTCGACCAGGTGCCGCGCGCCGATGGCGGCGCCGAGGCGCGCATCATCCTGGCTGCGGTCGCCCAGAGCGGCGAACGCTTCGGCGCCACGCACGTCATCGACATCCTGATTGGCCATGAAACCGAAAAGGTGCTGGCCAGGGGCCATGAAAGGCTCGCCTGCTTCGGCAGCGGCGTGGCGCAGAAGAAGGATTTCTGGATGTCGCTGATCCGGCAGCTGGTCGCCGGCGGTTTCCTCGAGCCGGACCCGAGTGGCCATGGTGGCCTCGCCATCGCCGAGCAGGGCAATGCGCTTGGCCGGGGCGAGGTAGCGTTCCGCTATCGTGTCGAATTGCGCAGCCGTGCCATGCGCAAGATGCGCGCGGCCGAGGGTTCAGGCGCCGAAGGCGTTGATGCTTCGCTGCTGGCGACGCTCAAGACACTTCGCCTGCGTCTGGCGAAGGAGCGCCAGGTGCCGGCCTATGTGGTGTTTTCCGATCGCACGCTGATCGACATGGCCGAACGCTGTCCGCGCGACCTTGATGCCTTCGCTGAAGTGAACGGCGTGGGCGCTGCCAAGCTCAAGGAGTTCGGCCAGGTTTTTCTGAGCGCAATCGCCGCGCACCAATCGGGCGGCTTGGCCTGAAGGCCGGCCCTGCAATCTTCACATCTGTATCGACATGCCGCCATCGACGGTCAGGACGTGTCCGTTGACGAAGGAGGCCGCATCGCTGGCAAGGAAAAGCGCGGCACCGGCGATCTCCTGCGGCCGCCCCCATCGCTGCAGCGGAACCCGCTGGCGGGCGAAGGCAACCAGATCGGGATTTGCCGCCATCGCGGCATTGGTCTCGGTGGCGAACATTCCCGGTGCGATGGCGTTGCTGGTCACGCCGTGGGCGCCATATTCGACGGCCATGCTGCGCATCAGCCCGGTCAGCCCCTGCTTGGCGGCTGGGTAGATGGCATCGCCGGGGCGCGCCATCTCACCGACGATCGAGGTCACGGCGATCAGCCGGCCATGGCCCTGGGCCTTCATGATCTCCGCCGCATCGCGTGACAGCGAGATCGCCGACAAGAGGTCCGTCCGGATCAGATCGAGGATGTCGTCGTCGTTGAAGGCGGCGAGCGGCCGCCTGTCGCGGGCACCGACATTGTTGACGAGGATATCGAGCCGGGCACGGCTCTTGCGGATGTCGGCGATCATCGCACGGCCTGCCCCGATGTCGGCGACGTCGAAGACCGCAGCCTGCGCACTGCCGCCATCTCCGGTGATGGCGGCAACGGCGGCGTTCAGCGTTGCGGCAGTGCGTCCCGTTACCACGACATGGGCTCCGGCTTCGGCAAAGGCGCGCGCGATCTCGAAACCGAGGCCGCGTCCGCCGCCGGTGATCAAGGCCACACGTCCCTCCAGGGAAAATCGGTCGAAAACGCTCACAACAGGCGGCCTCTGCACGCATGCGACGGGAACCGATCCCATCCGGCAATCGGCGGCTTGGTCTCAAGCCTATCGTTCAATCGAAGCCGGTCAACTGAACTTAATGCGCGGAGGAATGCGTTTTGCCGGGGAGTGCCAGTGCATGGGATGGTCCGCGACCGCGCGCTGATCGACATGGCCGAGACGCTGTCCGCGCGATCTCGACGCGTTCGCCGAAGTGAATGGCGTTGGAGGGGCGAAACTCAAGGAGTTCGGGAAGATTTTTCTGAGCACCACTGCGGCGCACCAATCCGGCCAGTTGAGCTGAAGAAGCGTTTCACGCTTCACGTCACTTGTTGAAATTCGCGATAAACTGTCCGAATTGCTGGGTGGGGGCGCGCGCGAACATCTCCTTTGGCTCACCCAGGCAATCCACCTCGCCCTTGTGCAGGAACATCACCTTGCTCGATACGTCGCGGGCAAAACTCATTTCGTGCGTTACCACCAACATGGTGCGCCCTTCCTCCGCAAGCGAGCGCATGACCCGCAGCACCTCGCCGACCAGTTCCGGATCGAGCGCGGATGTCGGCTCGTCGAACAGCATCACCTTGGGGTTCATCGCCAAAGCGCGCGCTATGGCGGCGCGCTGTTGCTGGCCGCCCGACATATGCGGGGGATAGTAGTTGCGACGCTCCCATATCCCCACGCGCTTCAGCAATGCCTCGGCCTGCTCCAGGCACTCCGCCCGGGGACGCTTCAGCACATGCGTCGGGGCGGCGACGAGGTTCTCAAGCACCGTCATGTGCGACCAGAGATTGAAGCTTTGGAAAACCATGGCGAGGTTGGCGCGGATTCGCTCCACCTGACGGATATCGGCCGGCACCTGATTGCCGTCTCGTCCAGGCTTCATCTTGATGAGTTCACCATCCACACGCACTTCGCCGGAGTCCGGGGTCTCCAGCAGGTTGATGCAACGCAGCAGCGTGCTTTTGCCTGAACCCGACGAACCGAGGATGGAGATGACATCGCCCTTGTGAGCCTCGAGCGAAATGCCTTTGAGCACCTCGTGATTGCCGAAACACTTGCGCATATCCTTGACGCTGATGGCTGACGCCTCGTCGGGGGACGATGCCGCATTCGCGGCAGCGGCAAGACTTGCCGACATCACAACACCTCCGGGACGGGTTTGATTTGCTGGGACTGGTCAGGCGCGGGGCGCAGATGCGGTGAAAGCGAATATTCAACCCAGGCAAACAGCCGGGCGATCGACAGGTTGAGCAGCAGGTAGATGACACCGGCGCAGGTCAGCACCTCGATCGGCCGGAACGTGTCGTGCTGGATTTTCTGCGCCGTCCCCATCATCTCCATGATCGTGACCACGGAAGCGAGAGCGGTCGCCTTCGTCATCAGGATGATCTCGGTCGAATAAGCCGGCAAGGCCAGGCGCAGCGCTATGGGCAATGTCACAATGCGGAACCGTGTGAATGGAGACATGCCGAAAGCCTTGGCAGCCTCGATCTGCCCGACCGGCACGGCACGGAGTGCGCCGCGGAAAATCTCGCTCTCATAGGCGGCGGTGTTCAAGGCCATGGCGACGATCGTGCAATACATGGGGTCGCGCAGGATCGGCCACAGGATAGGGCTGTGGCGCACGAAATCGAACTGGGAAAGTCCGAAATAGATCAGATAGAGCTGCACCAGCAGCGGCGACCCACGGAAGACGAAGACATAGGCGCGGGTGAAATACTCGCCGGATTTGGAGCCCGAGGCCCGCAGCCAGGTAAGGCCGGTGGCGATGATCAGGCCGAAGGCTATGCCGAAGAACCAGATTTCAAGCGTCAGCGGCAGTGCCTTCAGCACGCTCCACATGGTCGAAAGGTAGAAGTCGTAATCCACCGCCACCTCTTACTTTGGACGCAGAAAGCTGCGTGAGGTGTAACGCTCGGCCTTGTCGAAGATCGGCGTCGAGATCGACGTCATCACGAGGTAGAGGATGCCGGCGACCGTGTAGAAAAGCAGCGAATGGTGTGTTGAACGCGCGGCCTTGTTGGCCGTCAGCATAAGCTCGGCGACGCCGGTGACCGAGATCAAAGCCGAATCCTTGATGGTCAGCTGCCACACATTGCCCAGCCCCGGCACCGCCAGGCGCAGCACCTGCGGCATGATCACGAGGCGAAAACGCAGCCAGGCCGACATGCCGTAGGCCCGCGCCGCTTCCAGTTCGCCGCGCTGGATCGCCAGAAACGACCCGCGGAAGACCTCGGCCTGATAGGCGCCCGAAATGATGCCGACCGCGAGCACGCCGCCGAGGAAGCTCGGCATGTTCAAAATGTCGGTCGAACCGATCGATCCCGTGGACCGCGCCACGCCGGTCAGGATCTGCGTGCCGCCATAGTAGAAAAGGTAGATGATCAAAAGCTCCGGCTCACCGCGGAACACGGTCGTGTAGCTCTCGCCGATAAACCTCAGTCCGCCTCGATGCGATAGCTTGGCCGCCGCCACGAGCGATCCCAGCGCAGCGCCGATCAACATCGAAACCATGGTGACGGCGAGCGTCCAGCCAATACCCCAGAGCAGCTGCAAACCCCAGCCGGCAGCCAACAGCTCATAGGCCGTCGACAGCTGATCCTTGAGACTGTTGAGAAAGCCCACCTACGCCTCCCCGGGCGTCAAGATACGCATCGACGGGCTGATCCCCCTCAATGCAAAACGGGAGCAGCCTTGGCTGCTCCCGTTGCGACATTACTTGGTAATGTCGATCTTGAACCACTGCATCGAGTATTTCGACACCGAGCCGTCATCGAGAGCGGCCTTGAGCGCCTTGTTGTAGATATCCTGCAGGTCCTTGTCGGTCTTGCGGAAGGCAGCACCGATGCCCGGTCCCAGGATCGGACCGCCCTTGAACTGCGGCCCGACAAACTCCAGGTCCTTGGCGTCGGGCTTGGCCAGCGTGCCGAGGAAGTAGGTGGTGTCGGCGAAGGCCACGTCGAGGCGCCCGGCCATCAGGTCGAGGTCATGCTCGTCGGTGGTCTTGTATTCATGGACGTTGGCGACATCCTTGAGATATTTGTCGGCAAACGTCGCCTCCGTGGTCGAAACCTGCAGCCCGACATTCTTGCCGGTCAACTCCTTGCGCAGCGTATCGAGCGCCGCCTTGGACTCGGCGTCATCCTTGGAAAGATCGATCATCTTGCCGCTGTTGGACAGCTGTGCCAGCGGCCCACTCTTGTCGGCAAGGAAAGCCACCGGCGATGAGGCATAGGGGATCGAGAAGTCGATGGTCTTCAGGCGCTCATCGGTGATCGACATGCCGTCCATGACAACGTCGAACTTGCCTGCGGTCAGGCCCGGAACGACGCCGTCCCAATCCTGCGCCACGATGTTGCATTCGAGCTTCGCGCGGGCGCAGACGTCGTTAAGGATGTCCACCTCGAAGCCGACGATCTTGCCGCTGGCGTCGGTCTGGTTCCACGGGGCGTAGGAACCCTCCATGGCGACAGTAACGGTCTTCCAGTCCTTGGCCAACGCCGGGGCGATAGCTGAGGTTGAACAGGTCAGTGCCAGCGCGGCAAGCGCGATCCAGCGTGATGATGTCAAGATATGTTCTCCCATTTTTTGTTCTTTGAACCCTCTGATACCAATTGCTTAACCCAGCCCCAATTCTGCGACAAGGGCTGTTTTCCGCTCCGCATTGAGCGCATTCCTGACGTTGCGCGGGTGCAAGCCCTGCGGCACCGGGAAAACCCGGCGCGATGGCGGGGTTACCTTGCTAAGCTACTGTCTTGCCGAAGTAAGCTATCGCGCGGTGCGGCCCGCCGGCTGTTTACAGCCTTCGCCCTTGCGCCATGGCTGTGCGTGATCGGCGCCAGGCGTGCCATCAAGATATCGTGAACCGGCGAAGTCCTTTGAAAGCCCTCGGGTACGTTTCAAGGGCGAATGGTCCGGCACAGGCTTCATCGGCGCCGCTCGAGGATCATCCCGGCATGATGCAGGACATCGTCAATAAAGTCGCCATCGGCCGTGAAACCGGTGTCGTCCCAATAGTCGACGTGATTGCCCGTGACGACATAGCGGCCCTGATAGGCCTTTTCACGCTTTCCACGGGCTTCGACATAGCGGCCGTTCGGCAGCAGTTCATGGCGGATAAGGCCGTCTTCGGTCACCCAAAGGCCGGCATAATTGTGCGGTTGGTTGTTCATCTTCTCATCTTCCTCGGCAATGGCAAATTGGGCTGATATCAAACAGAGCGACGTTGCAATGATGAGGCTGCGCATCAGAGCAGGATGGATCCTGCCCGGGGTCATGCTCAGTGCGCCGCCCGTGTCGGACGCACGACTATCTCGTTGACGTCGACGTCGTCGGGCTGCTCGATGGCGAAGCGCACAGCCCGGCCGATGGCATCCGGCTGCAGCGCAATCGCGCGGTAGGTCTTCATCGCCTGAGCGGCAATCGTGTCGGTGATGGTATCGGCCAGTTCGCTGTCGACCACGCCGGGGTGGATGCAGGTGACGCGGATGTCGTCCCGCTCCTGTCGAAGGCCGTCGGAGATGGCTCGCACCGCATATTTTGTGGCGCAATAGACCGCCGCCGTCGGCGAGACGGTCAGCGCGCCCACCGAGGCGATGTTGATGATGTGGCCGGCTCCCCGTGCCGTCATCTGCGGCAGCACGGCGGCGATGCCGTGCAGTACGCCCTTGATGTTGACGTCGACCATGCGGTCCCATTCGTCGACCTTCATCGATGCCATCAGCGACAGCGGCATGATGCCGGCATTGTTGATGATGACGTCGACCTGCCCCCAGGCCTGGCGCGCGGCTTGCGCGAAGGCGGCGACATCGGCCCGGTCGGTCACGTCGAGCCTGCGGGTCATCACTTGCCCGCCCTTCGCCCGGATCTCGTCCGCCAGTTCTTCCAGCCTGTCGGTGCGGCGCGCACCCAGCATCAGCCTGGCGCCGGCAGCCCCCAACTCGCGGGCAATGCCGGAGCCAATCCCGCTGGAGGCTCCGGTGATGAGAACGACCTTGTCGAGTGCCATTGCAAAAATCCTTTCGTCTTCGATGGGATCAAGATTGCCCTGACTGTATCTTTCAGCCATTGTTGCGATAAGGCATCTAATTGTTGCCGAAGTGGAAAGCTGAGCTAACCAATGTTGCCTGATCTCAATATGCTTTCGGTGTTCGCACTCGTCGCCGAGGAACGCAGTTTTCGGGCGGCGGGCGAACGGTTGGGGGTCAGCCGGTCAGCGGTCAGCCAGACGATCCGGCGGCTGGAGGAAAACCTCGGCATCGCGCTGGTTTCGCGAACGACGCGCAGCGTCAGCCTGACCGAGGCGGGAGAGCAGCTATACGAAGATGTGGCGCCGGCCATCGCCGACATGCGCACGGCGCTCAGCCAGACCGAACAGTGGCGCGACCGGCCGCGCGGACAATTGCGCCTGGCCGTCTCCTCGATCGCCGAGCGCTTCCTGTCGGGACCGTTTCTCGCCGGCTTCGCCGAGGCCAACCCCGAAATCCAGCTCGATGTCACGGTGACAGACGAGGAATTCGACATCGTCGCCGAAGGCTATGATGCGGGTGTCCGGCTGGGAGAGGTCATCGAACAGGACATGATCGCTGTGCCCGTCGCCGGCGACGAACGGCAGGTGACGGTCTGTTCCCCGGCCTATCGCGACCGCTTCGGCATCCCTGCGCATCCCGCCGAGCTTGCCGCGCATCGCTGCATCGGCTGGCGGCCCTCACCCAAGGCGGTTCCCTACCGCTGGGAATTCACCGAGGACGGCAAGGATTTCAGCGTCGCGGTCGCGCCTGAAATCACCACCAACGACATGGCGCTGATGATCAAGCTGGCCGTGGCCGGTGCCGGCATCACCTTCGGCATGGAAGAGAGTTTTCGGCCCTTCATCAAGCGGGGGGAACTGGTTCCGATCCTCGATGACTACTGCGCGCGCTTTGCCGGTTTCTATCTGTATTATCCCAGCCGCCGGAACGCCGCGCCAAAGCTGCGTGCGCTGGTCGAGCATGTGAGGCGGCAGGAATGGTGATCGCCGTCAGTTGGGTTCTGTCCGCCAAAACTGCTTTCTTGCGAAGGTCTTGCCCGATCCCGTCTTGAAGTATCGCTCGAGTTGCCGTGCGTTGGCCTTGGTCTCGACAGCAACGTAAGTTTTCAAGGTTACGGGCAGATAGGTCTTGGTCGATATTACATGGCCCATCGATGCGATGCGATTCAAGCCGACGTCGAAGGTCGTTTGTCGATCCGACATAGATATCGCCGTTACGGAGTTGCAGGAAATACACGCACCACATAGTCCCCCTGCGCTACTTCGTAGCTTCGGGCGACACTCCTAAGCCCGATTGCGTTTTCGGGTGGCCCGCCACCCGAAAACCGCAGGGCATAGGGTGGCGGAGAGGGAGGGATTCGAACCCCCGATGGGCTTGCACCCATGCCGCATTTCGAGTGCGGTGCATTCGACCACTCTGCCACCTCTCCGCGGTCATGGTCGGCCGTTGCCGGCGCGGCGCACTAGATAACGGCTGAACGGGCAGGTTACAAGGCTAAATCCGCCGATATTTGGCTTGTCATCCGGCCTGTCGGGCAAGCAGCGGATTCAAGGCGTTATTTGCCGGTCACTGGCCCGGCACGCCATAGGCGGCCTTGGCGGTCATCGCCGCGATGACGCTTTTCTCCAGGGCGCCATAGACCTTGCCGTCATTCTCGCCGGAAAAGATCACCACGGCGGCATAGCCGGCTTCGTTGACGAAGAAGAACGAGCCGCCGGTCTTGGGGTAATCGGGCATGTGATGGTGCAGCAGGCCATCATGGTAGTACTGGGTGCCAAGCGCGGTGTGTTTCATACAGACGCCGAGGGCGTAGCTCGGACTGCCCTGGAAACGCGGGCAGGGCGCCTGGGTCGGCGGTGATTTCTGCCCCTTCGCATAGCCCGGATCGCCCGGCAGGGCGTCGAGCCATTGGCGTGTCGTCGGGCCGAGAACGCCGGACTGCTTGTCGAAGGCGTAGAGGAATTTGGCGTAGTCCTGAGCCGAAATATCCCAGCCGCCATTCGGTCCCCGCGCGGTAAGCGTGTCGTCGATGACGCCGGCATTCGCCGGCATGCCAAGCCTGGTGAAGACCTTGCCGCAGGCCGTGCGGTAGGCCTGGTTGCCGAGCACCTGCGCGATATAGCCCAAAATTAGATAGCCACTGTCACTGTAGGAGATCGTGCTGCCGGGGGCGAAGTCGAGCATGGCCTGTGCCGCCGACTTGAACGAAGCACTGACCGAATGGTCGTTCTTGTCGTCGAAGGCGTTTTTCGTCAGGCCGGCGCGATGGGTGAGCAATTCGTCGATGGTGATGGTGGTAAAACGTGGATCGGTCGGCGCGTTGGCGCCGTTGTTGCGCTTGAAATAGCCGGCCAGCACGCTGCCCAGCGTATCCGTGAACGCCAGGCGCTTGTCATCGACCAGACCGGCGATGCAGACGCCGGTGATGGCTTTCGACAGGCTGGCGATCGGGTGCCGTTCGGTCGGTTTCCAGCCATGGTCGTAGGAGCCGACCAGGTTCTGGTGCAGCGCGACGGCAACCTCTGCGTCCGCGATATGATGGTCCTTCATCCATGCGGTGACGACGCCATCGACGCTTTCGGCAACCGGATTTGGCGCAGACAGCGCGGGCTGCCATGCCAGCAGCATCAAACCAAGGCAGAGTCTCCACCAGCCACGCATCCCAGCCTCCCCCGACGGCAAACGTCTGGCCATGTTGGCACGGCTGGTCCGCGCCGGCCAATAACAGTCTCGGCAACGGCTGTTTGCCTTGACTCACATCAAACCTTCGGTTAGGGACAGCGCGCAATCGGCGTGGAGGGTTCTTCCACGCCGCTTGTTTTTTGAACCCGCAGACTGACAAAAAGACGGCCGAACCGCCAGAGGCGGTTCATCAAGGCCGACCGAACAGCGAAAGGCAAAAAATGTTCGCAGTCATTAAAACGGGCGGTAAGCAGTATCGCGTTGCCGCCAACGATCTCCTGAAGATCGAAAAAGTCGAAGCCAATGTCGGCGATATCGTCGAAATCGGCCACGTTCTCGCGCATGGCGAGGGCGAGAATGTCACGTTCGGCGCGCCGTTCGTCAACGGCGCTCTGGTTACCGCCGAAGTCGTCGAGCAGGGCAAGAACCGTACGGTCATCGCTTTCAAGAAGCGCCGCCGTCAGAATTCGCGCCGCAAGATTGGCCATCGCCAGCTTTTGACCACCGTGCGGATCTCCGAGATCCTGCTGGACGGCGCAAAGCCGACGAAGACGGCAGCGGTGAAGGCACCGAAGAAGGAAGCCAAGGCCGAAGTGGCCCCCGAGGCGAAGGCCGAGGCCGCGCCGAAGGAAGCCAAGGCCAAGAAGGAAGCTGCCCCCAAGGCTGAAGTGACGGCCGAGACGGCTGCCGCGCCGCTGTTCAAGGCGCCGAAGGGCGAGCCGGACGACCTGACGGTGATCAAGGGCATCGGCCCGGTCGCTGCCAAGGATCTCGCCGAGCAGGGCATCATCACCTTCGCGCAGCTCGCCAAGCTCTCCGACAAGGATGTCGCCAAGATCGACGAGCACATGCCCTTCAGCGCCGACCAGATCAAGGACTGGCGCGAACAGGCCAAGGAACTGACGAAGAAGTAATTTTTCCGGCGAAACATCAGCCGGATCGGACTTGAAACGGAACGCGAACGCGTTCATAAGGCCTTTTAGGCGCCTTGCGGCGCAACGGAGTTAGTTAGATGGCACACAAGAAAGCTGGCGGCTCGTCGCGCAACGGTCGCGACTCGCATTCCAAGCGTCTGGGCGTGAAGAAGTTCGGCGGCGAAGCCGTCATCCCGGGCAACATCATCATTCGTCAACGCGGCACGACCTGGCATCCGGGCGTCAATGTCGGCATCGGCACTGATCATACCCTTTTCGCGCTCGAATCCGGCGCCGTGACCTTCAACAAAAAAGCCAATGGCCGAACCTACGTATCGGTCAACCCGATTACCAAAGCCGCGGAGTAGCCGGTTCCGCACTAGAACACCGGCGCCCCATCTCGGGAACCGGTGTCTGGAGAAGCCAGAAAAAGGATCAGGGGAGATGGGTTTCCATCTCCCCTTTTTCTTGCGCCTGGAGAACTCAAATGGTTGCCGAAGCTGAAGACACCGAAGACGAAAGTTACGCGATAGACTGCCCGGTGCTGGTCACCGAGCGCATGGTGATGCGTGCGCCGCGCGAAAACGATGTCCCCCAGCTGGTCGAACTTGCCGACAACCGTCACGTCGCCGAAATGCTGGCGCGCATGCCGCACCCCTATGGCGAGGCCGAGGCGCGCGCCTTTCTCGCCATGACCCGGTCGCGCCGCGCCGGCATCGCCTATGCGCTGACGCTGGCCGGCACCGACACCTTCGTCGGCTGTGCGGGCTTGAACACCACCGATCGCGGGCTGGAACTCGGCTACTGGATCGGCGAACCCTTCTGGAAGCGTGGCTATGCGACGGAAGCCGCCCACGCGCTGGTCGACCTAGCCTTCCAAAAGACATCGATCCAGGTGCTGCATGCTTCGACCCGGGTCATCAATCCGGCCTCGCGCCGGGTGATCCACAAGTGCGGCTTCCAGTATGCCGGCCAGGGCATGCTGAACTCGATCGTCGCCGGCCAGGTGCCGGTCGAGCGCTACAGGTTGGACAGGAAGACGTGGACCAGCCTGCGCAACTGGGTCCACTTCTAGATGGGTCGATATTCAGGTGAGGCCGGCCTGCGAATGGCGGCCTCCTGCGCTTCCGGTGCTCACGTACTTAAGTACGCTGCGCGCCGGTTCTCGGAAGCCACCATTCTCGGCTCGGCCTGACCTGAATCTCGACACACCTAGGCGCATGGTGCCAAAGTAAAAAGCCAGGACCAAGTTTGGACTCAGCCCAGTTCGACCCATACCGGCAGATGG
The DNA here is from genome assembly GCF_000472785.1 of Mesorhizobium loti CJ3sym. Lineage (GTDB taxonomy): Bacteria > Pseudomonadota > Alphaproteobacteria > Rhizobiales > Rhizobiaceae > Mesorhizobium > Mesorhizobium loti_E. The sequence continues at coordinate 69,070 of NZ_AXAL01000014.1, read as the reverse complement.
TCCGAACCGGTCGCTTGCCGGTCGACCCACAGGCGCTTCAGCGACCGGGCGAGCGAGGCGCTGGTGAAGACATAATCGAGGCGCTTGTAGCGGCTGGCGTTGGTGGGGTCTTCGGGGTCGACCCAACTGACGAGATCGTCGCCGGTGGCGTTGAGGCGCATGGCGGCATCGACGGCGAAGTCGGCGGTCAGCGGCATGCCGAATTCATGGTCTGGCCGGCCGGCGAGTTCGACATATTCGGGCGAGCCAGCCAGCATGTTGAAATCGCCCATGCCGACAAAGGCTTCGGGATGGGGCAATTCCGGCAGGCCGATCTCGGCGACGCCGGACAGCGCGCCGCCTTCGAGCGCATAGTTCAACAGGCGCTGGCGCAGGAACTGGATCTGGCTGGCGCGTTCGACCGGGCTGCGGTGATCGAGATGGATGGAATAGAAGCGGATGAAACCAAGCGGCGTCTCGATCAGTGCTTCCAGCGCGCCACGCTGGAAGTTCATCATCTCGAAGCTGCGGCTGCGCGGCAAAAGCAGGTTGCGCGACAGATGAATGGGTGTCTTCGACAGCATCATATTGCCAAGCTGGAACGTCGTGGTGATGGCGCGGCCGCTCTCGATGCGCGAGCCGATATTGGCCTCGAAATTGCTGCCATAGACGGCGAAATAGTCGGGCAGCGCCTCGCCGATCTCGGCGACCATATCGCGGCTGCCGTTCCTCGGGTTGTTGCGGGTGACCTCCTGCAGCGCGATGACATCCGCGCCGCGCACGGCATCGGCGATGCGCGCGACATCGTACTGGCCATCAAGACCGATGCCGTACTGGATGTTGTAGGTTACAAGCTTCATTCCGACATTTCTCCGGCCAACCCCACGCGGCCATTGTCACAAAACGGCCTCGCCCTTCGCCGCGCCTTGGTTTAGATCAAGGCCCAAGGTTTAGAGCAATGCCGCAAGGCCAATAAAAGAAACTGCACTCCCATGAAATTTCTCGATCAAGCCAAGGTCTATGTCCGCTCCGGTGACGGAGGCTCCGGTTCGGTGTCGTTCCGGCGCGAGAAATTCATCGAGTTCGGCGGGCCGGATGGCGGCGATGGCGGCCGTGGCGGCGATGTCTGGCTGGAAGCGGTCAATGGGCTGAACACGCTGATCGACTATCGCTACCAGCAGCATTTCAAGGCCAAGACCGGCGTCCACGGCATGGGCCGCAACATGACCGGCGCCAAGGGCGCTGACGTCACGCTGAAGGTGCCGGCAGGAACGCAGGTGTTCGAGGAAGACAATGAGACGCTGATCTGCGACCTGACCGTGGTCGGCCAGCGGTTTCTGCTCGCCAAGGGCGGCAATGGCGGCTTCGGCAACCAGCATTTCAAGACCTCGACCAACCAGGCGCCGCGCCGCGCCAATCCCGGCCTTCCCGGTGAAGAGCTCAACATCTGGCTGCGGCTGAAGCTGATCGCCGATGCCGGGCTGGTCGGGCTGCCCAATGCCGGCAAGTCGACATTCCTTGCCGCCGTCACCGCGGCCAAGCCGAAGATCGCCGACTATCCGTTCACGACGCTGCATCCCGGCCTCGGCGTCGCGCGCATCGACGCGCGCGAATTCGTCATCGCCGACATTCCCGGCCTCATCGAAGGCGCGCATGAGGGCGTCGGCATTGGCGACCGCTTCCTTGGCCATGTCGAGCGCACGCGCGTGCTGCTGCACCTGGTCTCGGCGCAAGAGGAAAATCCGGGCAAAGCCTACAAGACCGTGCGCGCCGAACTCGAAGCCTATGGCAACGGGCTGACCGACAAGGTCGAGATCGTGGCACTTTCCCAGGTCGACACGCTCGACGCCGATGCGCGCAAGAAGAAGGTCGCCTCGCTGAAGCGTGCGGCCGGCCGCGCGCCGATGCTGTTGTCCGCCGTCACCGGCGAAGGTGTCGAGGCGGTGCTGCGGGGGTTGATGACGGTGATTGCCGAGGCGCGGGCACTGGCCACTCCGGTGGTCGAGACGCGCTGGGACAAGTAAGGCCATGCAGTCGCTGAAAAAATACCGGCGCATCACCGTCAAGATCGGCTCGGCGTTGCTCGTCGACCGCGCGAGCGGCCTGAAGCGCGACTGGCTGGCCTCGCTCGCCGACGACATTGCCCTGCTTGCGCAGGGTGGCGCTGAGATCCTTGTCGTGTCGTCCGGCGCCATCGCGCTTGGCCGCACCATCCTTGGGTTGGGCAAACGCGCCCTGAAGCTCGAGGAAAGCCAGGCGGCGGCGGCCGTTGGACAGATCGCGCTCGCCGGTGCCTGGTCGGATGCGCTCGGCAAGGGCTGCCTGAAGTCGGGTCAGATTCTTTTGACCCTCGGCGATACCGAGGAGCGCCGCCGCTACCTCAATGCGCGGGCGACGATCTCGACGTTGCTCAAGATGAAGGCGGTGCCGGTCATCAACGAGAACGACACGGTGGCGACCTCCGAAATCCGCTATGGCGACAATGACCGGCTGGCCGCGCGCGTCGCGACAATGATGGGCGCTGACCTCCTGGTGCTGCTCTCCGACATTGACGGGCTCTATACGGCGCCGCCAGCGCGTGATCCCGATGCAAAATTCATTCCGGTGGTCGACCGCATCACCCCCGATATCGAGGCGATGGCGGGCGCGGCCGCCTCCGAACTGTCGCGCGGCGGCATGCGCACCAAGCTCGACGCCGGCAAGATCGCCACCGCCGCTGGCACCGCCATGATCATCACCTCGGGCACGCGGCTGTCGCCACTGATGGCGATCGAGCGCGGCGAGCGTGCCACATTCTTCAGGCCGAGCGCCAATCCGGTCAAGGGCTACAAGACCTGGATCGCCGGTCAGCTCGAACCGGCTGGCCGGTTGACGGTCGATGCCGGCGCCGTCGGCGCGCTGACATCGGGCAAATCGCTGCTGCCGGCCGGCGTCAAGCTGGTCAGCGGCAATTTCTCACGCGGCGACACGGTGGCGATCCTGTCGCCCGAGGGACGCGAGATCGCGCGCGGACTGGTTGCCTATGATGCCGCCGATGCCGTAAGGATCGCTGGCCTGAAGACGGCCGAGATCGAAACCGTGCTCGGTTACGAAGCGCGTTCGGCGATGATCCACCGCGATGATCTGGTGGTGAGTCACGCTGGAGGCGACATAAGCGGAGGATGAGCCATGCTGAAGCTGCATGAAAAATCCGGGGACGACACCGTGGCGCTGATGGCCGATATTGGCCTCCGCGCTCGCGCTGCCGCCCGACCGTTGGCCGTCGCCACCACCGCCGCCAAGAATACCGCACTCCGTGCCATGGCAGACGCGATCCTTGCCCGTGAGCAGGACATTCTCGACGCCAACGCAATCGATGTGTCGAATGGCGAGGAATCGGGCCTGTCCGGATCCTTCATGGATCGGCTGAAGCTCAATCCGGCGCGCATCCGTGCCATGGCCGATGGCATCCGCGAGATCGCGGAACTCAAGGATCCGGTCGGCGACGTGATCGCCGCGTGGGAGCGGCCGAACGGTTTGCAGATCGAGCGCGTTCGCACGCCGCTCGGCGTCATCGGTGTCATCTATGAAAGCCGGCCGAATGTGACGGCGGATGCCGGCGCGCTCTGCCTCAAGGCCGGCAATCCGGTGATCCTGCGCGGCGGTTCGGATTCGCTCAATTCGTCCGCCGCCATCCATGCCTGCCTGGTCGAAGGCCTGAAGGCTGCCGGCCTGCCGGAAGACGCCATCCAACTGGTGCCGACCACCGACCGCGCCGCTGTCGGCGAGATGCTCAAGGGGCTAGGTGGCGCGCTCGACGTCATCATTCCGCGTGGCGGTAAAAGCCTTGTCGGGCGGGTGCAGAGCGAGGCGCGGGTGCCGGTGTTTGCCCATCTCGAAGGCATCTGCCATCTCTATATCGACCGATCGGCCAATCTCGACATGGCGGTGAAGATCGCCGTCAACGCCAAGATGCGACGCACCGGTGTCTGTGGTGCGGCCGAGACGCTCCTGGTCGACCGTGCGGTGGCATCAACCCATCTTGTGCCGATCCTTGGCGCACTGCGCGCGGCCGGCTGCGAGATCCATGCCGATGCCGAAGTGCTGAAGGTGTTTTTCGATGCCAAGCCGGCCACCGATGCCGACTGGGTGACGGAATATCTCGACGCCATCATCGCGGTGAAGCTGGTCGACGGGATTGCCGGCGCCATCGACCATATCGAGACCTTCTCCTCGCATCACACCGAGGCGATCATCGCCGAGGACAGCCAGGCGGTGGAGCGGTTCTTCAACGAGATCGATTCGGCGATCCTGCTGCACAATGCCTCGACGCAGTTCGCTGATGGCGGCGAGTTCGGCATGGGCGCCGAGATCGGCATCGCCACGGGCAAGATGCATGCGCGCGGCCCGGTTGGCGTCGAGCAGCTGACCTCCTTCAAGTACCGCGTGCGCGGGTCGGGACAGGTGAGGCCTTGAAGCTTTTCGTTCCTAGAGCCTGAGGCGTTGCGCGCGCGGACCCCCCTCTGCCCTGCCGGGCATCTCCCCCTCAAGGGGGGAGATTTGATGTTGTTTCGGGTTTCGCCAATCGCTGCCGTCGCAGAGTTTCTGACGTCAATAAAGTTGCCAATCTCCCCCCTTGCGGGGGAGATGTCCGGCAGGACAGAGGGGGGTGCCTAGCGCCATGCTGTCGTCGTCCCCAACCCCTGTTCCTTCCCACTACCTGAAAATGCCGCACGCCGAAAAAGGCCTGGCCGTCGGCCTGTTCGGCGGCTCGTTCAACCCGCCGCATGCCGGCCATGCGCTGGTCGCCGAGATCGCGCTCAGGCGCCTGGCGCTCGACCAGCTGTGGTGGATGGTGACGCCGGGCAACCCGCTGAAGAGCACGCGCGAGCTAGCGCCGCTGGCAGAGCGGCTGCAACTGTCGGAGAAGATCGCCAGGAACCCGAAGATCAAGGTCACCGCTTTCGAGGCCGCGCACAATGTGCGCTACACCGCCGACACGCTGGCGCTGGTCAAGGCGCGCAATCCCGGCATCGACTTCGTCTGGATCATGGGTGCCGACAGTTTGCGCGACTTCCACCGCTGGCAGCGCTGGCGCGAGATCGTGCTCACCTTCCCGATCGCGGTTATCGACCGGCCGGGCGCGACGCTGTCGTTCCTGTCATCGGTCGTCGCCAAGACCTTCGATTATGCCCGTATCGATGAAGGCGACGCGCCGCTGCTTGCCCGCATGCAGGCGCCGGCCTGGACCTTCATCCACGGCCCGCGCTCATCGCTGTCGTCGAGCGCGATCCGCAGGATGGCGAAGTCGTGATAGATCCCGGTCTGCCCACCGTCCACGCTTTCTGGATCGGCGGGCCGCTCGGGCCGATGCAAGTCGCCTGCCTCAAATCCCTCGTCCGCCTTGGTCACCGCACCGTGCTGCACGTCTACGATGATCCCGGCGATGCGCCGTCGGGCGTAGAGCTCGCGGACGCGACGAACATCCTGCCGCGCCAGCGCGTTATCGTCCACCGCAATGGCAGCTATTCGCTGTTCGGCAATATCTTCCGCTACAAGCTGCTTACCACCGGGGCCGAGATCTATGTCGACTGCGACATGTATTGCATCAAGCCCTTGCCGCGCCGTCCTTACATGTTCGGCTGGGAGAGCCCGACCCGGATCAACAATGCGGTGCTGAGCCTGCCCGTGGACTCGCCGATCCTGGGCGATCTCGCCGGGATGGTCGATCATCCCGAGCGGTTTCCGGAATGGTATTCATGGAGCAAGCGGTTGCGCTTCGGCGCTCGGCGCGCGCTCGGGCAGCTCAAGGGGTTCGAGAACCTGCCGCATGCCTCGCTCGGGCCGCCACTGCTGACCCATCTGGTGCGCAAGCACGGGCTACTCGACCAAGCATCGGCCCAGAATGTGTTCTATTCCAATATCGAAGGCCAGGGCACGCTGCTCGATCCGCAACGGTCCATCGCCGACCTGATCAAGCCAGATACTTTGGCAATCCACCTCTGGCGCGGTTCGTTGCGCAAGCTGTCGTTCGCCGACGTGCCGCCGACCTCGCCGCTCGGCGAAATCCTGGCCATGTGAAGTTCCGCACGGCCGCCCGTCCGGCGATGTCGCTTTTGCGGCGGCTTTTCGCCGTACACTGGGCGATGGTGCATGAATGCTGGACAAGAACCGGGCCACGATCGAGCGAGATCACGACAGCGCGCCGACGCCGCTGATCGCGATTGCCAGCGTCATCGTGTCGATGGCGCTGATCGCCGTCGGCAACGGGCTGATGTTTGCCTATATCCCGGTCCGGCTTGGTGTCGAAGGCTTCGATCCGACCTGGGCCGGGCTCATCATAACCGGCCTTTCGGCCGGCGGCCTCGCCGGCTGCATCCTGACCGGGCCGCTGGTGCGCAGGGTCGGCCATGCCCGCGCCTTCATGGTGCTGTCGGCGCTGATCGCGCTGGCCAATGCCGCCGTCGGCGCCGGGCCGCATCCGGTTTTCTGGATCGCCGCCCGTGCCCTTTACGGCTTTGCCATATGTGGCCTGTTCATCGTCGCGCAGAGCTGGCTTAACGATGCCGTCGCCAATGCCATACGCGGCCGGGTGATGGCCTTTTTCTACGTCGCCTATGTCGCCGGGCTAGGTGTTGGCTACGCGACGCTGGCGCTGGTCGACGTCAGGACCGCGGATGCGCCGTTGATCGGCATCGTCTTCACGGCCCTGTCGATCCTGCCTGTCGGCATGACGCGGCTGGCGCAGCCACCGGCGCCGCAGGCGGCCTCAGTGGCGCTGCGCCGGGCATGGCGGATTTCGCCGGTCGGCGTCGCCGGCATGCTTGCGGTCGGCGGCCTGTCGATGGCAATCGCCGGCTTCGCGCCGATCCATGCCACAGCCAAAGGCTACAGCCAGGGCGATGTGGCGCTGCTGCTTTCGGCGATGCCGGTCGGCACGCTGATCCTGCAGATCCCGCTCGGCTGGATCTCCGACCGCACCGACCGTCGCTACGTGCTGATCGCGGCTTCCGCGCTCGCCATGGTCGCGGGTGTTTTGGCGCTTGGCTTCGACGGTGGCGCGCTGAGTGCACTGGTGGCGATCTACATCATCTGGGATGGCGCGTCGGAATCGATTTATTCGCTCTCCAGCGCACATGCCTCCGACCGTGCCGGCAAGGAGGACATGGTGGCGCTGTCCAGCTCGCTCTTGTTTGCATGGTCGCTGTCGGGGTTCATCGTGCCGGGCATCGTGACCGCGCTGTCGGCCGTCTTTGGAACGCAGGCGTTCATCTACGTGGCGATCCTCATCGCCGCCATCTTCTGCCTGTTCGTGCTGTTGCGCGTGTTCACCACGCAAGCCGTTCCGGCCACCGAGACCGGCAGCTTCGCGCCGATGACGGCGCAGGCGCCGCTGCCGGTCGAACTCGCCTATGCGCCTGAAGATAGTACCAGGAAATCGGGCTGACCGCTGGCCGACGAGGCTTCGCTCTTGATGCCTGGCGACTATGCTTCCACGTCTGCGTCTTGAAACTGTCAGGGAACTCTGCCTATCTAAGCGGTGTCACCTGCTTTAGGGGGTGATTTGGTTGTTCTTGCTGCGAAAGGAAATACACTGAGAACAGCACTGCGGAAGAAGGCCGATATCATGCCTTCGCCGGCCGGGATCAGCGTAGACGACGCCGTGTCCCGTGCCATCAAGACGGTCCTTGCCAGTCTGGAAGACTCCAAGGCCGAAAATATTGTCTCAATCGACATTCAGGGGAAATCGAGCCTCGGCGACTACATGGTTGTCGCGTCGGGTCGATCGCACCGTCATGTCTCGGCTGTCGCCGACCATCTCCTCAAGGCGCTCAAGGATGCCGGCCTCGGCACGGCGCGCGTCGAGGGGCTGTCCGGTGCCGACTGGGTCCTGATCGATTCAGGCGATATTATCGTCCACGTCTTCCGCCCCGAAGTCCGCGACTTCTACAATCTCGAAAAGATGTGGCAGTCACCGGATCTCGAGGAAGAGACCCTTCACTAAGCTGCTCTGTGTCGTTGCCCAAAATCGGATTTCAGCTTTGGGCGACATGCACTAACGGCTTATAGAGGCGGGATGAAGATTTCAGTTCATGCCGTGGGCCGGATGAAAGCCGGCCCCGAGAGGGAACTTGCCGACCGCTATTTCGAGCGGTTCGCCAAGAGCGGGCCTGCGGTCGGGCTCGAATTCGCCGGGATTACCGAGATCGCCGAGGGCCGGGCGCAGAGCGCTGCCGAGCGCCAACGTGACGAGGGTTCAAGGCTGCTGGTGCAGCTGCAGCCGGGCACGGCCCTGATCCTGCTCGATGAGCGCGGCAAAAACCTTTCCTCGCAAGATTTCGCCAATCGCATCGGGCAGTTGCGCGATGGCGGCCGCAAGGCGCTGGTGCTCGCCATAGGCGGCGCCGACGGTCACGATCCGTCGCTGCGCGACCAGGCCGAACTGAAGCTGTCGTTTGGCGCGCTGACTTGGCCGCATCAGCTGGTGCGCGTGATGCTGGGAGAGCAGCTCTACAGGGTGGCGACGATCCTCTCCGGCCACCCCTATCATCGCTCGTGAGCCTGCCGCTACAGTTGCCGCCAGCTGTGATTCGTTGCCTGTCGCCCGGATTTCCGCCCCAATGCCGCGCAAGATCGAAATCTCTGGTTTTTGTGCATGTCGTTTTCCCAAAACCGGGGACCATTTTGGGCGACATGCATTCGGGGCGGGCTCTTCAAACATGGTTGATGGTTCGTTAACGATGCCGCGGATAGAGTCGATGGCGAATGTCTGAAGGCTGGAAATCGACACTGAGGTTATTAACGGGGGGCTCAACAAGTAGCTCCTGGCGCGCGCGCTGCGGTATCGCGGCAGCGGCGATGCTTTTGTCGTTCAATGCAACGCGAGCCGAGAACACGCTCGACATGGCGCCCGATCCGGACCAGAGCCGTGCCGAATATGAACAGGTTTCCAAAGAGATAACGCTGTCGTCGGAACGGCTGGCCAAGCTTGCCGCCGATATCGCCGCGGTCAAGAAGGACCATGCCTCGATCACAGCCGCGCTGATCCAGTCGGCAATGACCGAGCAGAAGCTTGGCCAGGACATCGAGGACATCGGCGCCAAGCTGGAGGGGCTGAAGGGCCAGCAACAGAAGATCCGCGCTTCGCTTGTGGCGCGCCGCGACGTGCTGGCCGAAGTGTTGGGCGCGCTGCAGCGCATGGGGCTCAACCCGCCGCCGGCGATCCTGGTCAAGCCGGAGGACGCACTGTCGTCGGTGCGCAGCGCCATCCTGCTCGGCGCCGTGGTGCCGGAATTGCGCCAGCAGACCGACAGCCTGCTGGCAGACCTCAAGGAACAGACCCGGGTGACGGCCTCGATCGAGGCAGAACGGGCGCGGCTGACGGATGCCGTCGGCGAGCAGACAGCGGAAAAGAAGCGGCTCGGCATGCTGCTCGAAGCCAAGCAGAAGCTCGAGGCTGATACGCAGGCGCAAATGGCGGCCGAACAGCAGCGTTCCGAGCAACTGGCGGCAAAGGCCTCTAGCCTCAAGGATCTGATCGCCTCGCTCGAAGCGCAGGCCGACAAGACCCGCAAGGCCGCGGATGCCGCAAAGGCAGCCTCCGCGGGGGATGGCAAGACGGATGGTGACACAACGGCATCGCTGGCGTCATTGCCGGTTCCCGAAGGCAACCAACTCACCGCGACAGCGCCCTTTTCAGCGCTGCAGGGGCAGATCGCGCTGCCGGTCACCGGCCGAATCAAACGCCGGTTTGGCGCCGATGACGGTAACGGCGCGGTGATGCTTGGAGACATGCTTGCGACACAATCGGGAGCCATCGTCACCGCTCCGGCGGATGGGAATGTGCTTTATGCGGGGCCGTTTCGCTCTTATGGTCAACTCTTGATCCTCAACGCTGGCGACGGCTATCATGTCGTTTTGGCGGGGATGAGCAGAATCAGTGTCGTGACCGGCCAGTCGGTGCTCGCAGGAGAGCCGGTCGGCGCGATGGGAGAGGCCCGGGTGGCAAGCACCTCGGTTTCGAAGAATGGAAATGCCACGCCGGAACTTTATGTCGAGTTCCGCAAGGATGGAAAACCCGTCGATCCGGCCCCATGGTGGGCGGACCGTTTTTCTGGAAGGACGTGAAATGATGCGGAAACTGTCGCTTCTGTTTGCCGGTGCGCTGATGGGCGCGTCCGCCATGAGCCTTGTCTATGGCGCTCCTGGCGCGTCGGCGAACGCTGCGGGGTCGGAGACCTACAAGCAACTGGCGATCTTCGGCGACATCTTCGAGCGGGTGCGGGCACAGTATGTCACGCCGCCCGACGACAAGTCGCTGGTCGAGAACGCCATCAACGGCATGTTGTCCTCGCTTGACCCGCACTCCTCCTACATGAACGCCGAACAGGCGCAGGACATGCGCGTCCAGACCAAGGGTGAGTTCGGCGGCCTCGGCATCGAGGTCACCATGGAGAACGACCTGGTCAAGGTGATCACGCCGATCGACGATACGCCGGCCGCCAAGGCTGGTGTGCTGGCCGGCGACTACATCGCCAAGATCGACGGTGAGGAGGTTCGCGGCCTGACGCTCAACGACGCGGTCGAGAAGATGCGCGGCCTGGTCAACACGCCGATCAAGCTCACCATCCTGCGCCAGGGCGCCGACAAGCCGATCGAGCTGACGGTGGTGCGCGACATCATCAAGGTCAAGGCGGTCAAGTTCCGAGTCGAGAACGACATCGGCTACATGAAGATCACCTCCTTCACCGAAAAGACCTATGACGACCTCGAGAATGCCATCGACACCATCAAGAAGCAGGTGCCGGACGACAAGCTCAAGGGCTACGTGCTCGACCTGCGCCTCAATCCGGGCGGCCTGCTCGACCAGGCGGTGAGCGTGTCCGACGCCTTCCTGAAGCGCGGCGAGATCGTCTCGACGCGTGGCCGCGATCCGAAGGACGTCACCCGCTTCGACGCCAAACCGAAGCAGGTCGACGACGTCAACGGCAAGCCGATCATCGTGCTCGTCAATGGCGGCTCGGCCAGTGCGTCTGAAATCGTCGCCGGCGCGCTGCAGGATCTGCGCCGCGTCACGGTGGTCGGCACGCAGTCCTTCGGCAAGGGTTCGGTGCAGACCATCATTCCGCTCGGCGAGAATGGTGCGCTCAGGCTGACGACGGCGCTCTATTACACGCCGTCCGGCAAGTCGATCCAGGGTAAGGGCATCACGCCCGACATCAAGGTCGACCAGCCGCTGCCGCCGGAACTGCAGGGCAGGGACCTGACCCGTGGCGAATCGGACCTCAAGGGTCACATCAAGGGTGCCGACGAGAGCTCGACCGGCTCGGGCTCGGCAGCCTATGTGCCGCCGGATCCGAAGGATGATCTGCAGCTCATCTTCGCCGAACAGCTGCTGCGCGGCCAGAAGACCGATCCGGCCTTCCCGCCCAATCCGGACAAGGCCGTGCTCAACCAGTAAGGGCCAGTCTGGCCGGTTGAACGAAGCAATGCGATGCTGCCGGGACCGAAAGGTTCCGGCAGTTTGATTCGGGGGCAGGCGAGGCCCCGAGATGCGGCGCCAGGGTGCGCCCCGGGGACAAGGCTTGGCTGATATCGGCAAGGACATCGAACGCCCGCTTGGACAGACTGTCCGGGCGCCGCGTGCTGCCCACAAGGTGAGCACCGGTGCGGTCGCCACAGCATTTGTCGTTGTGGCCGTGGTCGGCATTTCCGGGGCGATCGCGCTCAGGGAAAAGCCGTTCCGCAAGCCGCAAGAGGTCGCCGTCTCGACGCCGAAAGTGACGGCGGCGGCCGAGCCCGCTGCCGCGCCATCCGCTTTGGCCCCGGTCGCAGCGCCAAAGGTTGAAACGCCAACCAAGACCGGTGGTCCCCAGATCATCCATGTGCAGAAGGAGGAGGGCGATGGTCCTCCACAAGCGGCCATCGTCATCCGCGATCCGTCTGCTGTCGGGCAGAACCTGAAGATCGCGCATCTTCCCGACAAGGCACTGATCGAAGCCAGCGACACCGGACCCTTGCCGATGCGCTCCGCTGACGGAAGGCGGCCGTTCGATGTGTATGCGCGGCCCTGGTCCGGCTCACGTGGCGCGCGCATTGCGATCGTCATCGGCGGACTTGGCGTATCGCAGACCGGCACCCAGGCGGCCATCGCCAGGCTGCCGCCGGAAGTGACGCTGGCCTTCGCGCCGCAAGGCAACAGCATCGGCCGCTGGATGCAGGCTGCCAGGCAGAGCGGCCATGAGATCGTCATGCAGGTGCCGCTCGAACCGTTCGATTATCCCAAAGTAAACCCCGGCCGCAACACGCTGACGGTGGCGGCGAGCGCGGACGAGAACATCAAAAATTTGCACTGGGCGCTGTCGCGGACGACGAACTATACCGGCGTCATGAATTATATGGGCGCGCGGTTTTCCGCCGACACGGCGGCGATGGAGCCGTTCATGGCCGAACTCGGCAAACGCGGGCTCGCCTATATCGATGACGGCTCCTCGGCGCGCAGCCTGGCGCCTGATCTGGCGCTGAAGGACGGTGTGCCCTTCGTCGCCGGCGACATGGCTATCGACGCGGTGCAGGATCGTGGCGCCATCCTGAAGAAACTGGACAGTCTCGAAGCCACCGCGCGGGCCAAGGGCTCGGCCGTCGGCATCGGCTCGGCCTTCGACCTGACGGTCGACACCGTCACGTCGTGGATCGCCGAGGCCAAGAAGCGCGGCATCGAGATCGTGCCGATTTCAGCGGTGGCCATCGATCCGCAAAAGGGCTAGCCACGCCTGATCGCAAATTTCTCGAAGGACAGATGATGGCAAAGAAAGTCGATCGTGAAACGCTGCCTTATCGCCCGTGTGTCGGGCTGATGATCCTCAACGCCGAGGGCCTGGCCTGGGTCGGGCATCGCATCGTCGAGCCCGATAGCGAGTTTGCCGGCGCCACGCAGCTCTGGCAGATGCCGCAAGGCGGCATCGACAAGGGCGAAGAGCCGCTGCAGGCGGCGGAGCGCGAGCTTTACGAGGAGACCGGCATGCGCAGCGTCTCGCTGATGGCCGAGGCGCCGGACTGGATCAACTATGATCTGCCGGACGACCTCGTCGGCATTGCCTTGAAGGGCAGGTATCGCGGCCAGACGCAGAAATGGTTTGCCTTCCGCTTTCACGGCGATGCCAGCGAGATCCAGATCAACCCGCCGCCGGGCGGCCACACCGCCGAATTCGATGAATGGTCATGGCGACCGATGCAGGACCTGCCCGACCTGATCGTACCGTTCAAGCGCAGGGTCTATGAGGAGGTGGTGGCGGCGTTCAGCCATCTGGCGCGGTAGAGACTCTGGCTAAGGTTGCCGCGCCGCGGCGCTGGTCGTATTGATGGCTGATGCAACGAGGGTCGCCATGAACGACGCCGTCAACCGGACTGCTGGGAACACCGTCACCCGTTGGCCGGTCAGCGATGCGGCGGCCGGGGCGATCCTGACCGTCGATCTCGTCGCCATCCGTGAGAACTACCGGCGGCTGAAGGCAAAGCTGGCCGGCGTGCGCTGCGCCGGTGTGCTCAAGGCCAATGGCTACGGCCTTGGCGCGGCACAGGTGGCTGAAGCGCTGGCCAGCGAAGGCTGCGACATCTTCTTCGTCGCGCTGCTGGCCGAGGGCATCGACTTGCGCCGGGCGGTCGGGGCTGGCCCCGAAATCTACGTGTTGAACGGGCTGCCACCGGGTTCCGAACCGGAAGCGGTTGCGGCCAGGCTTTGCGCTGTCATCAACAGTGCCGGCCAGCTGAAGGCCTGGCGCGAGGCGGCACGCGGCGCCGGCCGCGCATTGCCGGCCGCCATCCAGGCCGACAGCGGCATGTCGCGGCTTGGCATGGCGCCGGCGGAGGTTGCGGCGCTGGCCGGGGACGCCGGTGCTTTCGACGGCATCGACGTCAGATATGTGATGAGCCACCTCGCCTGCGCCGACGAGCCGCGCCATCCGGCCAACGAGCAGCAGCGACTGGCGTTCGAGCGGCTGCGCGCCATGCTGCCCCGGGCGCCTGCCTCGCTTGCAAACTCCTCCGGCATTTTTCTTGGGTCCTCTTACCACTACGATCTCGCCCGCCCCGGGGCCGCGCTTTACGGCATCAACCCGACGCCCGGCGAACCCAATCCGATGCTGCCTGTCGTGCGGCTGCAGGCGAAGGTGGCGCAGACGCGCAGCGTCGAAAAAGGCGCCGGCATCGGTTACGGCCATACCTATCACGCGCAGGGCCCGCTCAGCCTGGCGACCATTTCGTTCGGCTATGCGGATGGCTGGCTGCGCCGCTCCGCTTCGGCAGCCTGGTTCGATGGCGTGCGCTTGCCTTTCCTTGGGCGCGTGTCGATGGATTCGATCATTCTCGACATTTCCGCTCTACCGCCCGGCAGGCTGCACGAGGGCGATCTGGTCGAGTTGCTGGGTCCCTCGCAGAGCGTCGACGATGCCGCCGGCCATGCCGGCACGATCGGCTATGAAATCCTGGCCAGTCTCGGCTCGCGCTTTCACCGGCGCTACGTCAATGAATAGCCCTTAGGGCTAGCCCCTTGGCGGGCGCGGCAAAATCCGGCAGACATGGAACGATGTGGCCGATATCGGCGGCGTGGAGCGTGACGCGATGAAGATCATGGTGCTGGGTGGTGGCGTCATCGGGGTGACCACGGCCTATTATCTCGCCGAGGCCGGCCACGAGGTGACGGTGCTCGACCGCCAGAAGGGCCCGGCGCTGGAAACCAGCTTCGCCAATGCCGGTGAGATTTCGCCCGGCTATGCCTCGCCCTGGGCCGGGCCCGGCATTCCGCTGAAGGCGATCAAATGGTTGCTGATGAAGCATGGCCCGCTGGTGGTGCGGCCGGCCTTCGACCCGCATATGTGGACGTGGCTGGTCAAGATGCTGCGCAACTGCACGGCCGAGCGCTATGCCATCAACAAATCGCGCATGGTGCCGCTGGCCGAATACAGCCGCGATACGCTGAAGGCGCTGCGCGAGGCGACCGGCATCAGCTATGACGAGCGGACCCAGGGCACACTGCAGCTGTTTCGCGCGCAAAAGCAGCTCGACGGCACCGGCGGCGATGTCGAGGTGCTGAAGAAATATGGCGTGCCTTACGAAATCCTCGACCAGGATGGCTGCATCGCGGCGGAGCCTGGGCTGGCCGGCGTGCGCGAGAAGTTCGTCGGGGGGTTGAGACTGCCGCATGACGAGACCGGCGACTGCAAGATTTTCACCGAGAAATTGGCCGAACTCTGCGTGGCGCGTGGCGTGAAGTTCGAATACGACACGACGATCTGGCGCGTCACCCGCAGCCGCAACCGCATTTCCAATATCAGCACCAGCAAGGGGTTCAAGGCCTCCGAAGCCTATGTGATGGCGCTGGGCAGCTACTCTGCGGGTTTCATGCGCAAGATGAAACGGTCGATCCCGGTCTATCCGGTCAAGGGCTATTCGATCACCGTGCCGATCAAGGATGCCGCCCTGGCGCCGGTGTCGACCGTGATGGACGAAACCTACAAGGTGGCGATCACCCGGCTTGGCGACCGCATCCGCGTCGGCGGTACGGCGGAGATTTCCGGCTTCGACCTTCGGCTGCATGAATCGCGGCGGCGCACGCTCGAACATTCGGTCGGCGATCTCTTTCCGGGCGCCGGCGCCATGCGCGACGCGACCTTCTGGTGCGGGCTGCGGCCGATGACGCCGGATGGCCCGCCGCTGATCGGCCGCACCGAACTTTCCAATCTCTTCCTCAACACCGGCCATGGCACGCTTGGCTGGACCATGGCCTGCGGCTCGGCCAAGGTGCTGGCCGACATCATGTCGAACAAGGTGCCCGACATCGATGCGCGCGCCCTGGCGCAGGAGCGCTACCTGAAATAGGTCGCTGCGTCCTCTTGGGTGGATGCAATTCCCAAGGGAAAGCGCTACGCGCTTTTCCCGGGAAAACCGCTTCACACTTTTCTTGGAATTGCATCAGAACGCCTGACTGACCCAGGCCTCGTCGAACAGCAGCCGGTAGGCCCACGGGATCGTCACATCAGTCGAAACCGGGTTAGAGTGGGCGAGATAGTCGTCATAGACCGGCTTCATCCTGACATAGAAGGCGGGATCGAGCACCATCATGCCGTTCTCCGAATCGTGGAAGAAGCTGCGGTTGTTGAGGTTGACCGATGAGATGGCGACCAGCCTTTCGTCGATCATCATGATCTTGGAATGCAGCACCACATCGGGCGCCTTGAATTCGCGGATGTTGATGCGGTCGCCATATTTCTCGACGAACAATTTGTTGAGCGCGGTGAGGAATTTGCCGCCAATATCGCCCTTGAGGTCGATGCGGCCGACGATATCGATCTTGACGCCACGGGCAAGCGCCCGGTCGACGGCCTGGGCGAGGCCGGGCGTCAGATTGAGGTAAGGGTTGACGATCTGGATATCGTGCCGGGCGGCATCGACCAACTCGACGAAATAGGCCTCCAGCGCATGGTCATCCTCATAGGGCACCGAGATGAAATGCCGGGCATTGCCCCGGGGGCGGCCATCTCCGCGCACCGGGATCGAGAAGGAGCGCGCCAGATTGGTGTCGGCGTCGCGCAACCATATCGTCGACAGATGCGCGGCGAGCGTCTCGACCGTGGCACTGTCGGCGAACTCGATGTCGAAGTCGCTCCAGTTCGAATAGTAGTTCAGCGAAAGCCCGTCGGTCTTGCCGTATTGCTGCAGGTCCGGGTAGCGCGACAGGTCGATCGGCTGATGGAACAGGAAGCCATCATGGATGTTGCGGCCGCCGATGATGACGCGCGAGCGCGCCGGGTCCTGCGCCAGCGTCGCTAGCATCTTGATGTGCAGGACCTTGTGCAATTGCGAGATCTGTTCGTCGATCGGCGCGCCATGGTCCGCGCGCCAGCGGTATTCCTGTAATTCGACATTGGGGAATTCGGCCGCCAGCCGGTGCAGCATGGCGTCGTCCTTTTCGCGCTCCAGCACATCGGTGACCATGATGCGCACCTTGGTGCCAAGGGCCGCATGATGGCGGATCAGCCGCTCGATGATGCGGCCGGAAAAGTCGGCCTTGAATTCGAGCGAGGACAGATAGATCAGCTTCAGCCTTGGCGCCCTGGAGAAATCAAGCGGCAGTTCCGGGTCGCCCTTGTCTATTGCCGCATCGGACAGCGGCGCGCCCATCAGCGCCTCGACCTTGGCGTTGAAGCCGTCACGCGATTTGCGCAGCAGCCTGGGCTCGCCGATCGGCAAGGCGCAGGTCTGCGACAGCCAGCGGCTGGCATAGAAGGCGCGCTCAAGCGGATCGAGGTCGGCGCTGTTAGGGACCGGGCAGCGCTGGTAGCGGCTGTCGAGGCTCGCGAGTGAGGGATCAGCGGTCTCTTCGCGCCGGATGGTGAGCGGCGCGCCGGCCGGGGCAATGCTTGAACGGATCCTTGCCATGCAGCGGTTCAGGCTGTCGCTCGGAAACAGGCTGACCGTGTCGTCTTCGCCCGACAGGCGAAAACGGAACGTCGCGCCGGCGCCGATGGTGCGTGAGGCCCCGACGGCCCGGATCGCCAACGCGCCATCGCAGGTAGCCTCGATGTCGGCCGGCTGCTTGCCGGCCTGGCGCACGACGATCTCGGTGCTGCGCGCCTGCAGGCCGGAGAAATCGAACGTCTTCGGGGCCGTGGGCCGCGCCGCCGCATCGATGTAGAGCGTCTGCCGCGACACCCGCCAGCTTCCGTCGAAATGGCCCTCGCCGCCGCCATCGCCGGTTGGCGCCAGATGTGCCTTCGCGACCGGCCCGGCCAATTGCTGCAGCGTGGAATAGGTCGCCTGGAAGTCCCTATTCTGGACGTCGCGGCGGTTGCGCCCGAACGGGCCGGTGCCGTTGGCGCGATCCATGGCGCCGAGCTGGTTGTGGGCGAGGAGCGCCAGGAACCGCCTTTGGTAGTCGCTGCTCCCGGCATCGCCGAAAAATTGCGACGCCGCGACCTGCGGCCCGGGCGTGCTGGCCGACAGAGAGGGGCGCGCGCAGGCTTCCTGTCCCGGCAGAAGGTCGCAGGCATTGCGGCTTGTGCCGGCACAACCGGCAAGGACGGCGATCGCCAACCCGAACAAAGCGAGGATGATGGATGCGCGGCTATTCACCCAGTCACTCCGGCCTTCATCGCGCTCAACTGCGCCGGGTCGCGCGGCGGCATGAAGCCCTGGGGAAAGATCTTGCAGACGGGGATGGCGAAGGTAGCGATCAGCAATTCCGCCTCGTCGCGCATCTTGCGGGGCGCCGTCTTGTCGTCGCGGATCGTCCTGGCCGAGGCGACGAGCGCGCCATCACAGTCGCAATGGTTGTGGCGGGCGATGTAGCAGGCGTCATGGGTCTGGCAGACCGCGTCGAGGCGGTCGACCGGGCGGGCCGACAGATCGCCGGTGCGGGTGCCGGGTCCACAGTAATTGCCGATGACGAAAGGCGAGGGGCGCGCCATGGCGTAGCGGATCGGCTTGGGCAATTCGGCTTCCGGTACCTTGGTCCATGGGTTGGCACAGGCCGAGACAAAAACCAGCGGCAGGATGGCAAGAACGGCTCGCATTTCTATCCGCGCCAGCTTTCTAAACGATTTCCCCACCCGGCGATCCGGCCCATGGCTCGTGATCGCACGCCCTGATGCCACACTGGCCGGTTTTGTGGCAAGGAAAAGGCGGCGGGTGGTGAGCTCTTTCGTTCTCGATGGACCCTGACAGCGCTTCTACAGGAAGAGGCCCCGCTCCCGCTCAACCGCCCTGGTGATGAAGCTGGCGACGATCTGGATGCGGCGCAGCGGCCGGACCGATTCGTGATAGACCAGCCAGTAGGCGCGGCGGATGGGTGCCACCACATCGACGGCCACCAGTTCCGGCATCGAGCGGGCGACGAAGGTGTGCAGGATGCCGATGCCGGCGCCCGAGCGCACCGCTTCGGCCTGGCCGAGCGCCGACGAGATGGCGAAGCTGGTGCGCCAGTCCGCGCTGAATTCGGCGGCGTAGTCGAGCGACGGGCTGACGATGAGGTCAGGCACATAGCCGATGAGCGTGTGCCGACCGATCTCGGCTGGGGTTTTGGGCAAACCATGCGTGTCGACATAGCTGCGGGAGGCAAACAGACCGAGGGAATAGTCAACCAGCTTTCCCGCCACCAGCCGGCCTTCGGTCGGCCGCTCGACCGTAATGGCGATGTCCGCCTCGCGCCGGGATAAAGAGAAGGAGCGCGGCACCGGCACGAGCTGGATCGTCAATTCGCGGTGCAGCGCGGTCAGTTCACCGAGACGCCTGGCGAGGAAGGCGACGCCAAAGCCGTCCGGCGCGCCGATGCGCACCGTACCCGAGATGTCATCGCCTTCGCCCGATATGGTCGAACGCGCGGCGATCATGTCGCCTTCCATGCGCTCGGCAATATCGAGGAAGCGCATGCCGGCCGGCGTCAGTTCGCTGCCGGTGGTCAGCCGACGAAACAGTTTCGTGCGCAACGCCTCCTCGAGTGCTGCGATGCGGCGCGAGACGGTGGCGTGGTTGAGTTCCAGCCGTTTGGCGGCGCCAAGGATCTGGCCGGCGCGGGCGACGGCAAGGAAAACACGAACGTCATCCCAGTTCATGGAATCCCCAGGAGATATCTTGTGACGCCCCATTTGCGGGAATTGATGCACACTCGTCAATCGATATCTAATTTACGCACAACGGTTGCGTTCTCCCTCGCGTTGCCATCCGACGATCAAAGGCAGACAATGCAGCATCACAAACAAAGGGAGAGAAAGCATGATCGAATACGGTCATTTCATCGGCGGCAAGCATGTCGCCGGCACCAGCGGACGCAAGCAGGACGTCATGCAGCCGATGGACGGCACCGTGCGCGGCACGGTGGCGCTGGCCTCGCAGGCGGAACTGCGTGCGGCGGTCGAGAACGCCAAGGCGGCGCAGCCGAAATGGGCTGCGACCAACCCGCAGCGCCGCGTGCGCGTATTGATGAAATTCCTCGAACTGGTCGCCCGCGACTATGACGAACTGGCCGATATCCTGGCGCGCGAGCATGGCAAGACGATCGCCGACGCCAAGGGCGACATCCAGCGCGGCCTCGAAGTGGTCGAAGTCTGCATCGGCGCGCCACACATGATGAAGGGCGAGTTCACCGATGGCGCCGGTCCCGGCATCGACGTCTATTCGATGCGCCAGCCGCTCGGCGTCGTCGCCGGCATCACGCCATTCAACTTCCCGGCGATGATCCCGCTGTGGAAGATCGCGCCGGCAATCGCTTGCGGCAATGCCTTTATCCTGAAGCCTTCGGAGCGTGATCCCGGCGTGCCGCTGCGCATCGCCGAACTGTTCCTCGAGGCTGGCCTGCCTGCCGGCATCCTCAACGTCGTCAATGGCGACAAGGACGTGGTCGACGCCATCCTCGACGATCCCGATATCAAGGCCATCGGCTTTGTCGGCTCGACGCCGATCGCTCACTACATCTATTCGCGCGGCACAGCGGCGGGCAAGCGCGTGCAGTGCTTCGGTGGCGCCAAGAACCACATGATCATCATGCCCGACGCCGACATGGACCAGACCGTCGACGCGCTGATCGGCGCCGGCTACGGCTCGGCCGGCGAGCGCTGCATGGCGATCTCGGTGGCTGTTCCGGTCGGTAACGACACGGCCAACCGGCTGATGGAAAAACTGATCCCGCGCGTCGAGAGCCTGAAGGTCGGCCCGTCGACGGATTCGTCGGCCGATTTCGGGCCCGTCGTGACGGCGCAGGCGCTGGAGCGCATCAAGGGTTATGTCGACACCGGCGTCAAGGAAGGCGCCAAGCTGGTCGTCGACGGCCGCGGCTTCAAGATGCAGGGCTACGAGAATGGCTACTATATGGGCGGCTGCCTGTTCGACAATGTGACGGCCGATATGCGAATCTACAAGGAAGAGATCTTTGGGCCGGTGCTCTCGGTGGTGCGCGCGCCGACCTATGAGAACGCCATCCAGCTCGCCAACGACCATGAGATGGGCAACGGTGTTGCGATCTTCACCCGCGACGGCGACGCCGCGCGCGACTTCGCAAGCCGTGTCCAGGTCGGCATGGTCGGCATCAACGTGCCGATCCCGGTGCCGATCGCCTACTACACGTTCGGCGGCTGGAAGGCGTCGTCCTTCGGCGACCTCAATCAGCACGGCCCGGATGCGTTCCGCTTCTACACCAAGACCAAGACGGTGACCTCGCGCTGGCCGTCCGGCATCAAGGACGGTGCGGAGTTTGTCATCCCGACGATGAACTGATTTCAGGATACATATTGGGACTTGAGAAGAGCGCGGCGAGAGTCGCGCTTTTTCTTTTCTGGCTTATCGCGTCGCAGCCACCTCGGCATGGCCGCGCAGCAGCGCCATCAGCCGCTTGGCATCCTTGGCTGCGGCCTCTTCGTCGCCGTCGAGGATCGAGCGGATCAGCGCGACGTGATGTTCGGCTGACTCGGCGAGGCCTGTGTCCGCCTTGTAGCGGAACCAGAAGCGGCGGCTGTGGGTCTGCAAGGGGGCGGCCAGCCGGGCGGCGAACGGGTTGTCGGCGGCCATCGCCAGCGCTTCGTCGAGCGCCTTGTCGGCCTGGATGAAGGCAAGCACATTGCCTGATATGACCGCCTTCTGCATGGCAAGGGCGGCCTCGTGGAACAGGTCGGCGGCCTCACGGGTGACGAAGCGGGCGGCCGAACGGGCCAGCACCACTTCCACACCGCGGCGGGCGTCGAGCACGCGCAGCCAATCGCCGGGATGCAGTGGCGCGATCGCTATGCCGGCGCGTGGTCTGACGTCGAGCAGTCCTTCCCAGGCCAGACGCTGGATCGCCTCGCGCAACGGCGTGCGGCCCAGTGCCAGCCTTTCGATCAGCGCCCCCTCGGTGACAAAGCTCGCCGGTGCCAGTTCCAGTGTGACGATCATATTCTCGAGCACGCGGTAGGCCTTGGCCGCCGCCGGCTCGGATGCGGTACTTGCTTCCATGGATATCAAAGGCGATCTCCTGATATATTTTAGATATATCATAAGAGAATCCGCATTGACAGCCGGTTTCTTAACAGATATACCGCTGATATATCAGATGGAGAAATGACTATGTGGACCGGAGTTTTCCCCGCCGTCACGACCAAATTCACCGCCGACGATCGCCTCGACCATGCCGAGATGGAGCGCTGCTTCACCTTGCAGATGGAAGCCGGCTGCGACGGCATCATCGTCTGCGGCTCGCTCGGCGAAGGGCCGATGCTGTCGCCTGACGAGAAGATCGAGGTGCTGAAGACCGCGCAGAAAGTCGCCGGCAAGAAGCCGGTGCTGCTGACGGTCAACGAGGCCGGCACCCGCGAGGCCGCCAGCATCGCCAAGCGCGCCGCCAAGGAGGGCGCCAACGGCTTGATGGTGGTGCCAAGCCCGATCTACCACACCAATGCGGAAGAGACGGTCGCGGCCCTTCGCGCCGTAGCGCAGGCCGGCGACCTGCCTGTCATGATCTATTCCAATCGGCTTGCCTACCGCGTCGACGTCAGCGTCGACCAGATGGAAGAGCTGGCTTCGGACAAGCGCTTCGTCGCCATCAAGGAGTCTTCCGACGACATCAGGCGCTCGACCGAGATCATCAATCGGCTCGGCGACCGCTACGATCTTTTCACCGGCGTCGACAACCTGGCCTTCGAGGCGCTGTCGGTCGGTGCCATCGGCTGGGTGGCCGGCCTGGTCACCGCTTTCCCACGCGAGACCGTCGCCATCTACCAGCTGATGAAGCAGGGCCGTCGTGAGGAGGCACTCGCCATCTATCGCTGGTTCCGTCCGTTGCTCGACCTCGATGTCTCGACCTATCTGGTCCAAAACATCAAGCTTGCCGAAGTGTTCGCGATCAACACAAATGACCGCGTGCGCATGCCGCGCCAGCCGCTGTCGGGCGAGCGCCGCAAGGCGGTTGAAAAGATCATCAAGGACGCGCTGGCGGTGCGGCCGACCTTGCCGCAGTTCTGAGGGCTCTCTTCTCCTCGTTAACGGGGAGAAGATGGCGGCAGCCAGATGGGGGCAGCGCCGACGTGACAGGAAATTCCAAGCTGACAGATGTGGGGCGCCGCCCCCCATCCGCCCTTCGGGAACCTTCTCCCCGGGAAGAAGGTGAGGAAATCGCCATTGTCGGCGGCGGCATCATCGGCATCTGTGCTGCTGCCTTCCTTGCCGAGGCAGGGCGCAGCGTGACAATCTTCGACCGCACCGGCATCTGCGAGGAGACGAGCTCCGGCAACGCTGCCGCCTTTGCTTTCTCCGACGTGCTGCCGCTGGCGCACAAGGGCATGATCAAGAACCTGCCGAAATGGCTGGCCGATCCGCTCGGGCCGCTCAGCATTCCACCCGCCTATCTGCCAAAGCTGCTGCCCTGGCTGATCCGCTTCTGGCGCGCCGGCGCGCCGGCGAAATACGAGGCGAGCCTTGCCGCCCAGGCCGGCATGATGAAGCTCGCAGAAGCGGAATGGATGGACATGCTCGATCGCTCCGGCACGCGGCCGATGCTGCGCGAGGACGGCTCGCTCGAACTCTACGAAAGCGAAGCGGAGTTCCGCGCCGGGCTGGTGGGATGGTCGGCGCGCCAGCGTTTCGGCATCGGCTTCCGCCATGTCGGGGGTGAGGAACTGGCACGCTTGCAGCCGGGGCTGTCGCCGCGCTTCGTCAAGGGCACCTTCGTGCCCGGATGGAAAACGGTCGCCGACCCAAAATTGCTCGGCAAAGCTATATGGGCTTACGCCGAGGCCAAGGGCGCCCGCTTCGAAAAGGCTTTGATCAGCCAAGTCGCGGCTGACCAGGATGGCGTGACATTGACGCTGGCCGACGGCACGACCCGGCAGGCCATGCACCTCGTCGTCGCTGCCGGCGCCTGG
Organism: Mesorhizobium loti CJ3sym; assembly: GCF_000472785.1. Classification (GTDB taxonomy): domain Bacteria; phylum Pseudomonadota; class Alphaproteobacteria; order Rhizobiales; family Rhizobiaceae; genus Mesorhizobium; species Mesorhizobium loti_E. The sequence continues at coordinate 45,230 of NZ_AXAL01000014.1, read as the reverse complement.
TCACATCTGCTGGCAAGGCAACTCGGCGATCGTATTCCGCTGGAAACCGAACGTGGCTACAACACGACACTGCCGAAGGACGCCTTCGACGTGCAGCGGCAGCTGATCTTTTCCGGCCATGGCTTCGTCATCACACCGCTGGAAACGGGCCTGCGCGTCGGCGGTGCCGTCGAACTCGGCGGCATCGAGCGGCCACCCAATTACAACAGGTCGAAAGCGCTGCTGCAGAAGGCGCAAAAATTCCTGCCGGGGCTCGATCCCTCAGGCGGGCGCGAATGGATGGGGTTCCGGCCCTCGCTGCCGGATTCGGTGCCGGTCATCGGCAAGGCGTCGGGAAGCCGGCCGGTGGTCTATGCCTTCGGTCACGGTCATCTCGGCCTGACTCAGGCGGCCGCAACCGGACGGTTGATCCGGGAACTTGTCCTGGGGCAGACTCCGTCTGTTGATCTGGCCCCCTTCAGCCCACAACGTTTTTGAGTTCATCGCGGTTTTGAATCTTTCGAGGAACGACATGGCCAAGAAATCCTTCTTCTGCATCGACGGCCACACTTGCGGCAATCCGGTGCGGCTGGTTGCCGGCGGCGGGCCGCTGCTGCAGGGCTCGACGATGATGGAACGGCGCGCGCATTTCCTCGCCGAATATGACTGGATCCGCACCGGACTGATGTTCGAGCCGCGCGGCCACGACGTGATGTCGGGCTCGATCCTCTACCCGCCGACACGCGAGGATTGCGATATCGCCATCCTGTTCATCGAAACATCCGGCTGTCTGCCGATGTGCGGCCACGGCACCATCGGCACGGTCACGATGGCCATCGAACACGGGCTGATCAAGCCGAAGACGCCCGGCATGCTTCGGCTCGACACGCCGGCCGGCCTGGTCATCGCCGAATACAAACAGGTTGGCGATTATGTCGAGGAGGTGCGCATCACCAACGTGCCGTCCTTCCTTTATGCCGAAGGGTTGACAGTCGAATGTCCCGGCCTTGGCGAGATCACCGTCGATGTCGCCTATGGCGGCAATTTCTACGCCATCGTCGAGCCGCAGAAGAACTTTCGCGACATGGCGGATCATTCCGCCGGCGACCTCATTGCCTGGAGCCCGGTGGTGCGGCAGCGGCTCAACGAGAAATATTCCTTCGTGCATCCGGAAAATTCCGGCATCAACCGGCTCTCGCACATGCTGTGGACCGGCAAGCCGACTGTCGAGGGGGCCGACGCCCGCAATGCCGTCTTCTACGGCGACAAGGCGATCGACCGCTCACCGTGCGGCACCGGCACTTCGGCGCGCATGGCGCAGCTTCATGCCAAGCGCAAGCTCAAGGCCGGCGACGCCTTCGTGCACGAATCGATCATCGGTTCGCTGTTCAAGGGCAAGGTCGAAAAGGAGGTCACCGTCGCGGGCAAGCCGGCGATCATTCCCTCGATCGGCGGCTGGGCGCGGATGACCGGATTGAACACGATCTTTATCGACGACCGCGATCCGTTCGCGCATGGCTTTGTCGTCAAGTGATAGAGGCAGACCGCTGATCATCAGCATCGACCGAGACCTCCCGGCGAAACCAGTCGGCGAAGGTGATCGCGGCGGGTGAAGCATCCTCCGACATCGTCAGGAAATAGCTCTTGTCGCGGTTGGTCGAGATATCAGACAGAACCACCAGGTCGCCGCGCTTCAGCTCGTCGCGAAAAACGTCGACCGGACAGAGTGCTACGCCATGGCCGGCGATGACCGCCGTGGCGAGGATGTTGAAGTCGGCGAAGACCGGACCGTTGCCGACATCGACATCGGGCACGCTGGCTTCGGAAAACCACTCACTCCAGCCCAGCCGGTTCTCGTCATGCAACAGGTCCGCGGCGGCGATCCCCGAAGGCGTTCGCAGATGCTCCTTTCGGGCCAGATAATGCGGGCTGCACACCGGCCGGTTCAGGCGTGAAAACAGTTTGAGGCTGGTGACGCCAGGCGTCGGATCGGCTCCGAGCGTGATCAGCACATCGTTCTCATCATCTGCGAGCCTGTCCTCGGCTTTGGCATAGGCGACCCGCATGCCGATATCGGGATGGCTGGCGGTGAAATCCGGCAGGCGGGGTACGAGCCAGCGGCTGGCGATGGACGGTATGCAGCCTACGGAAATTGTCACCGATGCTGTATTACGGCGGATGCGCCGGCACGTGGCGCCAAGCTCGGCAAGGGCGCCGCTTGCGGACGCCTGCAGGATCACGCCGGCATCCGTCAGCCGGACCTTGCGTGCGTCCCTGTGGAACAGAGGCACGCCCAGCCACGCCTCTAGCCGCCTTATCTGGTGGCTGATGGCCGGGTGCGTGACGTGAAGTTCTTCGGCGGCCGCCGAAAAGCTCAAGCGACGGGCGGCGGCTTCGAAAGCGCGGATGGCATTCAGCGGGGTATAGTCCATCTGTAAAATTTACTAACATGTCGGGTGAGAAGCAATCATTTGAATGTCCGGCTCCACTGCGGCACTCCTGTATCCATTCCACAGGCCCTGTTGCCATTCCTGGCTAGGGCCACGACCTGCGGGGGAGAAAACGTGTTCACCAGACAATTGGCTGATGTAGAAAAATCTGACTTCTTCGTGAATTGGGGCAACGGCACCAGCCACCGCCTGCTGACACAACAGGACGGCATGGGCTTCACCGTCTGCCACACGGTCGTGCGTGCCGGCAGCGAATCACGGCTCCACTACGTCAGGCATTTCGAGGCCTGCTACTGCATCGCCGGCGCCGGTGAGGTCGAAGACATGTCCGGTGAAGTGCATCGTATCGAGCCGGGCACGATCTATGTGCTCAATGAACATGACGAACACTTTCTGCGTGCCGACGCTGCAAGCGATATGATCCTGGTCAGTGTCTTCAACCCTCCGCTGCAGGGCACCGAGCGGCATGCGCTGAGTGAGAATGGGGGATCAGCGTATTGATCCGGAATAGGGCAATTGTTCCTCGATCGGTAGCCAGGCAAGCGCAGCTGCATTGAACACCATCGCCGTCGAGGCCAGCCAGTCGTTCACGCACGGCTTTGAGGTCAGGCAGGAGGAATCCTGACCCAACGGAAAGGAGTGTGGCGGAAAAGTGAACCGTGTCAGGAACGCAACGATTCTTCTCATCACCTAATTTTGACGGTGGTTTCTTCGAGACGAAGCGCATTATGTGTCTGAATCATCAAAGACATTGCGTTATGCCAATGATAGGGTCCGCGATAGTCCAGGGGTCGGGTACAAAAAACGGGCGATCGGAAAGGCGTGCTTCGAAAACACGCATGGCGATCAAAAAATCACGTTGCAATCCGGGCTCGAAACTTTACGACTAGGGGAAATACGAAAAGGAATGCGTCTGCATGGGCGACATTCCAGGGGAGCCATGTACACATGCAGTATTTTGTCCAGCAGCTTATCAACGGGCTGACGCTGGGATCGATCTATGGGCTGATCGCGATCGGCTACACGATGGTCTACGGCATCATCGGCATGATCAATTTCGCCCATGGCGATATCTTCATGGTGGGCGCCTTCGCGGCGCTGATCGTTTTCCTGATCCTCACGTCGCTGTTTTATTCGGTGCCCGTGGTCATCGCGCTGCTGGTCATGATGATCGTGGCGATGCTGCTGACCAGCCTCTACAACTGGACGATCGAGAAGGTGGCCTACCGGCCGCTGCGCGGTTCGTTCCGGCTGGCGCCGCTGATCACCGCCATCGGCATGTCGATCGCGCTGTCGAATTTCGTCCAGGTGACGCAAGGCCCGCGCAACAAGCCGATCCCGCCGATGGTATCGCAGGTCTACAACATCGACGGCGTCAGCGTGTCGCTGAAGCAGATCATCATCGTCGTCGTCACCGCGCTGCTGCTGGCGCTGTTCTGGTACCTGGTCAACAAGACCTCGCTTGGCCGCGCCCAGCGCGCCTGCGAACAGGACCGCAAGATGGCGGCGCTGCTCGGCATCGATGTCGATCGCACCATCTCGATCACCTTCATCATGGGCGCCGCGCTTGCCGCCGTCGCCGGCACGCTGTTCCTGATGTACTATGGCGTCGTTGCCTTCTCCGACGGCTTCACACCTGGTGTGAAAGCCTTTACGGCGGCGGTGCTCGGCGGCATCGGCTCGCTGCCGGGTGCCGTGCTCGGCGGGCTGTTGATCGGCTTCATCGAGAGCATGTGGTCGGCGTATTTCTCGATCGACTACAAGGACGTCGCGGCGTTCTCGATCCTGGCGATCGTGCTGATCTTCCTGCCTTCCGGCATTCTGGGCCGGCCAGAAGTCGAAAAGGTCTGAGATCATGGCCGTCACCGTATCTCCCGAGCGCGACACCGTCGCCACCCCTGTCCAACGCGCCCTCAAGGAAGCGTTCTATGCCGGCGCCATCTCGCTTGGCCTGTTCGTGCTGTTCATCGGCCTGAAGACCGGTCAGAACATGCGCAATGAACTGGTCGTGACGACGCGCTGGGGCCTGCTCGCGGCCGTGGTGATTGCCACCGCCGTCGGCCGCTTCCTCTATATCGCCTATGGCCAGCCCTTCATGGCCAGCCAGAAGATAACCAACGTTGCCACCGGCCTGTTGCCGGCCAGCGTGGCGTCACGATTCTTCCAGTTGCCGTGGTTCATCGCGGCAGCCGTCGCCGCGGTGCTGCTGTTCGCGGTCAATAGCTCTCTCGCCGGATGGGTTGGGGCAGAACCGGCCGGTTATCTGCAGTTCCTGCGCGCCCTGGCGGTCATCTATGTGCTGGCTGGCGTGATCTACTATTTCCGCGCCTTCATCCACACCAACTTCACCAAATTGGGCATCACAGCGTTGGTGCTGTATCCCATCCTGGTGGTCGTGGTGCTGTCGCTGAACGCCTGGTCGATCACCGGCGGGCTGCAGGGTTCGCTGAAATGGGTCGACAATTTCGGCATCCAGATCCTGATCTATGTGATGCTGGCCTGGGGCCTGAACATCGTCGTTGGCCTCGCCGGCCTGCTCGATCTCGGCTACGTCGCCTTCTATGCACTTGGCGCCTATGCGTATGCGCTTCTCGCCACGCAGTTCGGCCTGTCGTTCTGGATCCTGTTGCCGGCCGCTGGCGCCATGGCTGCCCTGTGGGGCGTGCTGCTCGGCTTCCCCGTGCTGCGCCTGCGTGGCGACTATCTGGCTATCGTGACGCTGGCTTTCGGCGAGATCATCCGCCTGGTGCTGATCAACTGGCGCGAGGTCACCAACGGGTCGGCCGGCATTTCCGGCATTCCCAAAGTCAGCTTCTTCGGCCTGATGTCGTTCAACGTGTCGGACCCGAACTACATCGCCAAGGTGCTGCACATCGCCCAGTCAGGTGCCTACTACAAGATTTTCCTCTACTACCTGATCCTGGGCCTGTGCCTGCTCACCGCCTTCGTCACCGTCAGGCTGCGCCGTCTGCCGGTCGGTCGCGCATGGGAAGCGCTGCGCGAGGACGAAATCGCCTGCCGCTCGCTCGGCATCAATACGACGACGACCAAGCTGACGGCCTTTGCCACCGGCGCCATGTTCGGTGGCTTTGCCGGCTCTTTCTTCGCCGCGCGGCAAGGCTTCGTCAGCCCGGAATCCTTCGTCTTCCTGGAATCGGCCATCATCCTTGCCATCGTCGTTCTCGGTGGCATGGGCTCCCTGGTCGGCATCGCGGTGGCCGCGATGGTGATGATCGGCGGCACCGAGGCGCTGCGCGAACTCGATTTCCTCAAGCAGATCTTCGGGGACGATTTCACCCCGGAACTCTACCGCATGCTGCTGTTCGGCATGGCCATGGTCATCGTCATGCTGTGGAAGCCGCGGGGCTTCGTCGGCAGTCGTGAACCAACCGCCTTCCTCAAGGAGCGAAGGGCTGTCTCCGGATCCTTCACCAAGGAGGGTCACGGCTGATGAACGCGACCACGCAAATGAACGGCGCTATCCTGCAGGTCGATCACCTGTCGATGAAGTTCGGCGGCCTGGTCGCCATCGGCGACCTGTCCTTCACCGCCAAGCGCGGCGAGATCACGGCGCTGATCGGGCCCAATGGTGCTGGCAAGACCACAGTGTTCAACTGCATCACCGGCTTCTACAAGCCGTCGGAAGGCATGATCACGCTCAACCGCGCCGACGGCTCAAGCTTCCTGCTGGAACGTCTTCCCAATCATGAGATCCCGGCGCGCGCCAAGGTGGCACGCACCTTTCAGAACATCCGCCTGTTCTCCGGCATGACGCTGCTGGAAAACCTTCTGGTTGCCCAGCACAACAAACTGATGAAGGCCTCGGGCTATACGATCCTTGGCCTGTTCGGTTTCAGCAGCTACCGCAAGGCCTCGGCCGAATCGGTGGAGCTTGCCAAGCACTGGCTGGAGAAGGCCGATCTCGTAGACCGTGCCGACGACCCGGCCGGTGACCTGCCCTATGGCGCGCAGCGGCGCCTGGAGATTGCGCGTGCTATGTGCACGGGGCCGGAGCTTCTGTGCCTCGACGAGCCGGCGGCCGGCCTCAATCCGAAGGAATCGGCGGCGCTCAACGAACTGCTGATCGACATCAAGAACACGTCGGGCACCTCGATCCTGTTGATCGAGCATGACATGTCGGTGGTCATGCAGATTTCCGACCATGTCGTGGTGCTGGAATATGGCCGCAAGATTTCCGACGGCAATCCGCAGTCGGTGCGCACCGATCCGCGCGTCATCGCCGCCTATCTCGGCGTCGACGACGATGAGGTCGAGACCGTTCTGACCGAGGTCGGCGACGAGGATGTCATCGAACAGCTCGATACGGGCCCTGACTCCGCGCATGGCCCGGGGACATCGTCGTCATATCTTGCCGGACCGGTGAGCGACACCGTTGGCCACAGCACCGGCGAACGTGTCACCGTGTCGAAGGGCGCCTCGAAGGCGGCGCAAGTCGATGCCCGTGCCGCCAGTGTGGCGAGCAAACCTGTTGTGGCGGCGCCGACCCCGGCCAAGCCAGCCGCGAAGGCGGGCGCGGCGAAAGCGGCACCGAAGAAAACGGCAGCCAAGGCGCCCGTGGCAAAGGCTGCAGGCGTTTCGAACCGGCTGCCGGCTCCGCGTGGCGGCAAGGCCGACAATCTGACCCGCATCAAGGGCATCGGTACGGTCAACGAGAAGAAGCTCAACGAACACGGCATCTTCCATTTCGACCAGATCGGCGCCTGGAAGAAGACCGACGTCGAGGCCGCCGAAGCCTATCTTGCCTTTGATGGACGCATCACGCGCGAGGAATGGGTCAAGCAGGCCAAGTTGCTCGGCCAGGGCAAGGATACGGAATTCTCGCGCCGCGTCGATGCGGGTAAGGTGGCGACCAGCCATGCTGCCGCAAAGACTGCCGCTGTCAAACCCGCGGCGGGCAAGCGCGGAGGGAGCAAGTGATGGCCGGGACAACGCTGCTCGATATCAAGGGTGTACAGACCTACTACGGCAACATCCGGGCGCTGAACGGGGTCGATGTCTCCGTCAATGAGGGTGAGATCGTGGCACTGATCGGCGCCAATGGCGCCGGCAAGTCGACGCTGATGATGACCATCTTCGGGGCGCCCCGCGCCCGCACGGGTACCATAACTTTCGCCGGAACCGATATCACCCAGTTGCCGACGCACGAAATCGCCCGCATGCGGATTGCCCAGTCACCAGAGGGGCGGCGTATCTTCCCGCGCATGACGGTGATGGAAAACCTGCAGATGGGCGCCAGCCTCGACAACCTCAAATACTATGGCGAGGATGTCGAGAAGGTGTTCACGCTGTTCCCGCGGCTGAAGGAGCGCATCGCCCAGCGCGGCGGTACGCTGTCGGGCGGCGAGCAGCAGATGCTATCGATCGGGCGCGCGCTGATGGCGCGACCGAAACTGCTTCTGCTCGACGAGCCGTCACTGGGCCTGGCGCCGCTGATCGTCAAGCAGATCTTCGACGCCATCCGCGAGTTGAACCGCACGCAAGGGCTGACCGTGTTCCTGGTCGAGCAGAACGCATTTGGCGCGCTCAAGCTCGCCACGCGCGGCTATGTCATGGTCAACGGCAATGTGACGATGAGCGGCACCGGCAAGGAACTGCTCGCCAATCCCGAAGTGCGTGCCGCCTATCTCGAAGGCGGACATCACTGAGTTCAGGAGACTTCCCCATGCAAGGCATTCTCTACGAGGAACCGTCGATCTGGCAGTTCTTCTTCGTCACGTGCCTGCTCGGCGGCTGGGCGGCATGGATGACCGGCAAGGCCAGCGCCCAGACATGGCGCAGCTTTCCGCAGCTGTTCGTCTATATGCTCGGCCTTGGCATCGGCATCCGTTTCATCCATCACGCGCTGTTCAACGGCACGATGTTTTCGCCGCACTACTATATCGTCGACACCATCGTGCTGATGATACTGGGCTTCGTCGGCTATCAATACACACGAACCAACCAGATGGTCACACAGTATAATTGGCTCTACGAAAGAGCTTCAATCTTGAGCTGGAAACCGAAAGGTTGACGTTCATCATTAACGCCGCTTCAGGGATGAATCGGCGTGACAAGTGCCTGAAAATCGGCAAACTATGCCTTCTGCGATAAGGGTGGGCATCGCATGAAAGCTTCATCCACGCCCACTCCGTTAATGGGAGCGTTTAAATGAAAAAGTCACTTTTGTCCGCCGTGGCCCTGACCGCGCTTGTCGCGTTCAGCGGCAACGCGTGGGCTGATGTATTGTTCGCCGTTGCCGGTCCGATCACCGGCCCGAACGCGGCCTTCGGCGCGCAGCTGCAGAAGGGTGCCGAAGCGGCGGTCGCGGCGATCAATGCCAAGGGCGGCATCAATGGCGAGCAGATCAAGCTCGAAATCGGCGACGACGTCTCCGATCCGAAGCAGGGCATCTCGGTCGCCAACAAGTTCGTCGGCGACGGCGTCAAGTTCGTGATCGGCCACTTCAACTCGGGCGTCTCGATCCCGGCCTCGGAAGTCTACGCTGAAAACAACATCGTCGAAATCACGCCGGCCGCAACCAACCCGAAGTTCACCGAGCGCGGCTTGTGGAACGTGTTCCGCACCTGCGGACGCGACGATCAGCAGGGCAGCATCGCCGGCGGCTATATCGCCGCGAATTTCAAGGATGCCAAGGTCGCGATCGTGCACGACAAGACCCCTTACGGCCAGGGCCTTGCCGATGAAACCAAGAAGGCGATGAATGCCGCCGGCGTCACGGAAGTGATGTATGAAGGCATCAATGTCGGCGACAAGGACTTCTCGGCGCTGATCGCCAAGATGAAGGAAGCCGGCGTCACCCTGATCTACTGGGGCGGCCTGCACACCGAAGCCGGCCTGATCATCCGCCAGTCCGCAGACCAAGGCCTCAAGGCAACGATGATGTCGGGCGACGGCATCGTGACGGACGAGCTTGCAGCGATCGCGGGCGACGCCGTCGCCGGTACGCTCAACACGTTCGGACCCGATCCGCGCCTGATCCCGGCCAACAAGGAACTCGTCGAGAAGTTCCGTGCGCAGGGCTTTGAGCCGGAAGCCTACACGCTCTACGCCTATGCCGCCGTGCAGGTGGTCGCCGAGGCGGCCGCTGCCGCCAAGACGAACGACCCGCAGGCCGTTGCCAAGGCGATGCATGAAAGCGGTCCGTTCCCGACCGTTCTGGGCGATCTCGCCTATGACGCCAAGGGCGATCCGAAGCTGCCGGGCTACATCATGTACGAGTGGAAGAAGAAGGACGACGGAAAGTATTCCTGGTTCCCGAAATAAGCCACTCAGACAGGTCTGAGACCAACGATGCCCGGCGCCTTGCGCCGGGCATTTTCTTTGGCGCGTTCCGGCGCCGATGACCTTCCTTGATGGGTCTTCGTAGCCGAGCGAGATCGCATCCAGGATCGAAATTGTCGCCCTTGTTTCCGTCCGTTCGGGCTGAGGCGTGCGAGTGTTGGCCGGATAATTGATTTAAATCGGTTTAAATCAGCGTTGATTTTGTTTGCACTGCAGCATTTTCACGCTAATCATTGCACCGATTTCCCGTTCCTTCCGCTGCTGGAGCCCAGTCCTTGGCCATCACGAAGATCCTCGTCGCCAACCGGTCCGAAATCGCCATCCGCGTCTTTCGCGCGGCCAACGAGCTGGGCCTCAAAACCGTGGCGATCTGGGCCGAGGAAGACAAATATTCGCTGCACCGCTTCAAGGCCGACGAAAGCTACCAGGTCGGCCGCGGCCCGCATTTGACCAAGGATATGGGGCCGATCGAGAGTTATCTGTCGATCGAGGAAGTGATCCGCGTCGCCAGGCTTTCAGGTGCCGATGCCATCCACCCCGGCTACGGGCTTTTGTCCGAAAGCCCCGAATTCGCCGAAGCCTGTGCGCAAGCGGGCATCACCTTCATCGGCCCGAAGCCGGACACGATGCGCCGGCTCGGCAACAAGGTCGCCGCGCGCAACCTCGCCATCGAGGTTGGCGTGCCTGTCATTCCCGCCACCGATCCGTTGCCTGACGACATGGAGGCGGTCAAGAAGCTGGCCAAGGAGATCGGCTATCCGGTGATGCTGAAGGCGTCGTGGGGCGGTGGTGGGCGCGGCATGCGCGCCATCCGCGCAGAGACCGACCTTGCCCGCGAAGTGATGGAAGGCAAGCGCGAGGCGAAAGCCGCCTTCGGCAAGGACGAGGTCTATCTCGAAAAGCTGATCGAGCGTGCCCGCCATGTCGAGGTGCAGGTGCTTGGCGACACGCATGGCAGTGCCGTGCATCTGTTCGAGCGAGACTGCTCGATCCAGCGCCGTAACCAGAAGGTCGTCGAGCGGGCGCCGGCGCCATACCTGCAGATGTCGCAGCGCGAGGAGCTTTGCGGCTACGCGCTGAAGCTCGCCCGTGAAACCAGCTATATCGGTGCCGGCACGGTCGAGTTCCTGCAGGATGCCGACAGCGGCAAATTCTATTTCATCGAGGTCAATCCGCGCATCCAGGTCGAGCACACCGTCACCGAGCAGGTGACCGGCATCGACATCGTCAAGGCGCAGATCCACATCCTCGACGGCTTTGCCATCGGCACGCCGGAATCGGGCGTGCCCGCGCAAAGCGACATCAGGCTGAACGGCCATGCCTTGCAGTGCCGTATCACCACCGAGGATCCCGAGCACAACTTCATTCCGGATTATGGCCGCATCACCGCCTATCGCGGCGCTACCGGCTTCGGTATTCGCCTCGACGGCGGCACCGCCTATTCCGGCGCGGTCATCACCCGCTTCTACGATCCGCTGCTGGAGAAAGTGACGGCATGGGCACCGACGCCGGCCGAGACGATCGCGCGTATGAATCGCGCGCTGCGCGAGTTCCGCATCCGTGGCGTCGCCACCAACCTGACCTTCCTCGAAGCGATCATCAACCACCCGAGCTTTGCCGACAATTCCTACACGACCAGGTTCATCGACACGACGCCGGAGCTGTTCCAGCAGGTCAAGCGCCAGGACCGGGCTACCAAGCTCATCAACTACCTGGCCGACGTCTCGGTCAACGGCCATCCCGAGACGCGCGGCCGGCCGACACCAAAGGCCGATGCGGCCGCACCTGTCGTGCCCTACCTCAACGGCAATGTGCCGGGCGGCAGCAAGCAGAAGCTGGACGTGCTCGGCCCGGAGAAGTTCGCCGCCTGGATGCGCGAGCAGAAACAGGTGCTGGTCACCGACACGACGATGCGCGACGGCCATCAGTCGCTGCTGGCGACGCGCGTGCGCACGCATGACATTGCCGGCATTGCCGGCACCTATGCGCGGGCCTTGCCGCAGCTGTTGTCATTGGAATGCTGGGGCGGCGCCACTTTTGACGTCGCCATGCGCTTCCTCACCGAGGACCCTTGGGAGCGGTTGTCGCTGGTGCGTGAAGCAGCCCCCAATCTGTTGCTGCAGATGCTGCTGCGCGGCGCCAATGGCGTCGGCTACACCAACTATCCCGACAATGTCGTGCAGCATTTCGTCAAGCAGGCGGCTGCCGGCGGCATCGACCTGTTCCGCGTCTTCGACTGCCTGAACTGGGTCGAGAACATGCGCGTCGCCATGGACGCGGTCGGCGCCGAGGGCAAGCTGTGTGAGGCGGCGATGTGCTACACCGGCGACATTCTCGATCCGGCGCGGGCCAAATACGACCTGAAATATTATGTCGGCCTGGCCGGCGAATTGCAGGCCGCCGGCGCCCACATCATCGCCGTCAAGGACATGGCCGGGCTCTTGAAGCCGGCTGCGGCGCGCGTGCTGTTCAAGGCGCTGCGCGAGGCGACCGACCTGCCGATCCATTTCCACACCCACGACACGTCAGGCCTGTCGGCGGCGACCGTGCTGGCGGCGGTGGAGAGCGGCGTCGACGCCATCGACGCTGCGATGGATGCCTTCTCCGGCAACACCTCGCAGCCTTGCCTGGGCTCGATCGTCGAGGCGCTGAAGGGCACCGAACGTGACCCCGGCCTCGACCCGCAATGGATCCGGAAAATCTCGTTCTACTGGGAAGCGGTGCGCAACCAGTACGCCGCCTTCGAAAGCGACCTGAAGGGGCCGGCCTCGGAAGTCTATCTGCACGAAATGCCTGGCGGCCAGTTCACCAACCTCAAGGAGCAGGCGCGCTCGCTCGGGCTGGAGACGCGCTGGCACGAAGTGGCGCAGACCTATCACGACGTCAATCTGATGTTCGGCGACATCGTCAAGGTGACGCCGTCATCCAAGGTCGTCGGCGACATGGCGCTGATGATGGTCAGCCAGGACCTGACCGTCGCCGATGTCGAGAACCCGGCCAGGGACATTGCCTTCCCGGACTCGGTCGTCTCGATGCTGCGCGGCGATCTCGGCCAGTCGCCGGGAGGGTGGCCTGAATCGCTGCAGAAGAAGGCGCTGAAAGGCGACAAGCCGATCACGGCGCGGCCCGGCTCGCTGCTCAAGCCCGCCGATCTCGCGGCCAGCCGCAAAGAGATCGAGGAGAAGCTCGAGCGCAAGCTCAGTGAGTACGAATTCGCCTCGTGGCTGATGTATCCGAAGGTGTTTACCGACTTCGCCGGCGCGCAAGAGACTTACGGCCCGGTCAGCGTTCTGCCGACGCCGACCTATTTCTACGGCATGAAGTCCGAAGATGAGATCTTCGTCGACATCGAGAAGGGCAAGACACTGGTGGTGCGTTGCCTCGCCATCGGCGATGTCGACGACAAGGGCATGGTCACCGTGTTCTTCGAGCTCAACGGCCAGCCGCGGCGTGTCAAGGTGCCCGACCGGGCGCATGGCGCGTCCGCCGCCAAGGCGCGCCGCAAGGCCGAGCCTGGCAATGAGGCGCATGTCGGCGCGCCGATGCCGGGCGTGATCTCGGCCCTTTCGGTCGCTGCCGGCCAGGCGGTGAAGGCGGGTGACGTGCTGCTTTCCATCGAAGCGATGAAGATGGAAACGGCGTTGCATGCCGAGCGCGACGGCACCGTCGCCGAAGTGCTGGTCAAGGCCGGCGATCAGATCGACGCGAAGGATCTGTTGATCGCCTTCGGTTAGTCGACATCTTTCCACGGGGTGGCTGTCTGCATCATGGCGGCAGCGTTGGTTCGACCGTCGATAACGGCTTGACCCGATGCCCCCGGTCGGGCATCGAACCGCTGAATTTGCTGCGGCCTGTTTTCCCGAGTCGCGGCACGGAATCAATTTTTGGAGAAAAACATGGCCGACGATATCACCGATACCAGCCAGACTGTTGCCGCCGGCCAGCTGCGTGCCCTCATCGAGCGCATCGAGCGGCTCGAAGAAGAAAAGAAGACGATCGCCGACGACATCAAGGAAGTGTTCGCCGAGGCCAAGGGCACCGGCTTCGACACCAAGGCGATCCGCACCATCATCCGGCTCCGCAAGAAGGACCAGGCCGAGCGCCAGGAAGAGGACGCCATCCTCGACCTGTACATGGCCGCGCTCGGCATGGTGTGATGCCAAGCCTCTCATGACTTCCCGAGGCGGTCATGAGTGAATTCGACTTCGGTGGCCGCCGGGCCTCGGAATTCCGCCATCGCGGCTTCTGGACGCTGTTCGCTGAGCGGCACCCTGAGGAAATAGTCCGGCTGGTAAGGCGCGGACCCTGGTTCTGGCAGCGCGGGCTGCCCGACTTCGCTTTGGTTCTTTCCATGTATGTCGCGCCGGCGCAGAACCATGTCGGCGTCTTCTTCGGCCGCAACGAAAAGTTCGGCGCCACGCAAAGCTGGTCGCGGTTGAAGCCGTTCCAGCCGGCGATCGAGGACCGGCTGAAGCTCAGGCCGGAACAAAGCAGCGAGGGCCTCGGCATCAATTCGATGTGGCGGGTCAACTGCTATGCCGAGGACAATTGGCCTGCCATGACCGACTGGTTGGTGACGGAATGCTCGCGTGTCGAGCGCGCCGTCACCGAAGTGCTTGGACAGGAGTAGGGCGTCGATGTCCGCGGATTTCTTCCGCTCGCGTTGGCTTGGCCAGGTGCCGCTCGATCGGTTATTCTGGCGCGACATGCTGCTCGTCGGCACCATGATCAGCATGGCCTCGTCAGCGCTGGCGCTTGTCCTGCTTGGACTGAAAATGCCGCTCTGGCTGGTTTTGGCAGCGCATTTCGCGCCTGTGCCCTATACCATCTTCCTGACCATTTCCGTCTGGCGAACGGCAGAGAAATCGGGCGGCGCCAGGGCTTCGCTGATGATGCTGGGCTCGGCGCTCTGGCTTATCGCCACCGTGGTCGTTTGAAGCAGCGCGCATACGAAAAAGGGCGGCCGAAGCCGCCCTTTGCTGAAAGCTTGCAGAATGCCGGTCAGGCCGCCGGCTCGAATTTCAGCGCCACGCCGTTGATGCAGTAGCGCAGGCCGGTCGGCGGCGGGCCGTCCTCGAAGACGTGGCCGAGATGGCTGCCGCAGCGGGCGCAATGGCATTCGGTGCGGACCATGCCATAGCTGCGGTCGACGGTGTTCTCGACCGAACCGGGCACCGGGTCGTTGAAGCTCGGCCAGCCGGTGCCGCTCTCGAACTTCAGCTTGGATTCGAACAGCGGCTGGTCGCAGCCGACGCAGGAAAATGTGCCGGCGCGCTTCTCGTAGAGCAGGGCGCAGCTTCCCGGCCGTTCGGTGCCATGATTGCGCATGACCGCATACTGCTCCGGCGTCAGCCGGGCGCGCCATTCGGCGTCGGTGCGGGTTACGGGGTAGGTGTGGGTGTCCATTTGATCTCCTCAGCCTTGGCGGCTCGTTGTTGATTGCAACCGGATATTCGCACCAACATAGGCATTTGTTACGGGTTTGCCCAGATTCAGGTGATGCAGGCCTGCAAATGGCAGCGCCCTGCGCTTCCCCATTCTACGGCGTCGCAGTAGAACTGAGCTCACGTACTTCAAGTACGCTCCGCTCCGGCCTTCGCCGGCCGAAGCCCTCAGAAATGCCTCCGCTCTATGAAGGCTACGGCCGGCGAAGGCCGGTTCTCGGTATCAACCATTTTCGACTCGGCCTGACTTGAATCTCAGCCGTCAGCCGGTAGATCAATGCTTCCTCGAAAGCTGTTTCGTCGCGCTTTCGAGCCCGGCCAGGGTCAGCGGGAACATGCGGCCGCCGAAGATGTCGCGGATCATCGCGATGGAATGGGTGTAGCCCCAGTTCTTTTCGTTCTCGGGATTGAGCCATACCGCGTTCGGCCATTGCTGCAACAGGCGGCCGAGCCAGACGGCGCCTGCCTCCGGATTCCAGTGCTCGACCGAGCCGCCGGGATGGGCGATCTCGTAGGGGCTCATCGAAGCATCGCCGACGACGATCACCTTGTAGTCCGGGCCGTATTTGTGGAGGAGGTCGAAGGTCGGGATCACCTCGGCATGGCGGCGTCGGTTGTCCTTCCACACGCCCTCGTAGAGGCAGTTGTGGAAATAGAAATATTCGAGCTGGCGGAATTCGGCGCGCGCGGCCGAAAACAGTTCCTCGACGCTCTTGATGTGGTCGTCCATCGAGCCGCCGACATCGAAGAACATCAACAGTTTTACGGCGTTGCGCCGCTCGGGCCGCGTCTGCACGTCGAGATAGCCGTGCTCGGCGGTGGCGTGGATGGTGCCGGGCAGGTCGAATTCTTCCTCCGCGCCCTCGCGCACCCAACGGCGCAGCCGCTTCAGCGCGATTTTGATGTTGCGGGTGCCAAGCTCGACGGCATCATCGAAATTCCTGAACTCGCGCTTGTCCCAGACCTTCACCGCGCGGCGGTTGCGGCTTTCGTGCTGGCCAATGCGCACGCCTTCGGGATTGTAGCCATAGGCGCCGAAAGGCGAGGTGCCGCCGGTGCCGATCCATTTCGAGCCGCCCTGGTGGCGGCCCTTCTGCTCCTCGAGCCGCTGCTTCAGCGTCTCCATCAGCTTTTCGAAACCGCCCAGCGCCTCGACCAGTTTTTTCTCCTCCTCGCTCAGGTGCTTTTCGGCGAGCCGGCGCAGCCATTCCTCGGGGATATTGGCGACGTCAACCGCATCCGGACCACCCATCGCCTCGATGCCCTTGAAGACATGCGCGAACACCTGGTCGAAGCGGTCGATATGGCGCTCGTCCTTCACCAATGCAGCACGGGCAAGGTAATAAAAACCCTCGACATCATAGTCGACCAGCCCGGCCTCCAGACCCTCCAGCAGCGACAGATATTCCCTTAGTGAAACGGGAACACGCGCTGCCTTAAGTTCGAGGAAGAAGGGGATGAACATTCTTCTATCTACAGCAGATCATACTCGATGAAGCCGGTGCGGCGTGCGACATGGTCGTACAGCTTGCGGGCGGTGGTGTTGGTCTCGTGCGTCATCCAGTAGACGTTCTTGACGCCGATTTTTTCCGCCTCTTCCTTCACTGCCTTGATCAGGGCCGCACCGATGCCCTTGCCGCGCACATCCGGGTCGGCGAACAGATCCTGCAGATAGCAGTTGTTTTTCTCGGACCAGCCGGAGCGGTGATAGAGGTAGTGAGTGAGGCCGACCGCCTTGCCGTCGAGCGTGGCGACAAAACCCTTGGGCTCGAACTCACCCGCCGTGAACAGCCGCTTCCAGGTGACGGCGTAGACCTCTTCCGGAAGCTTGGTATCGTAGAAGGTGAGGTAGTCGGTCCACAGACGCCGCCAGTCGGCGTGGTCGGCCTGCACCAGGGGGCGGACGGTGATCTCGGTCATTTCGGTTCCTCCAAAGTCTGATCCGGACGGAATCAGGCCGGACACAGCTTCGCCTAAACCGCAGCCGAATTGTACTCGCGAAATGCGGTGGCCAGCACATGCAGCACCTCGCGCGCCCGCGGCACCAGTGTGTGCGAATGCAGGACCACTTCGGACGGGTCAAGCGGCGGCAGGCCAAGCTTGCGGCCAATCTCGACCAGGCCGGGAGGAACGACGCGGTAGGCCAGCGCCGAAACGGCGAAGCCCGCCGAAACCGCAATGTTGACGGCCGCGCCGCCGCCACCCACAAATGCCTCCTCCCAAGCGATGCCTGCCTTGTCCAGTGTCTCGACCGCCCGCACACGATCCGGGCAGCTGCATATGGTGCTTAGAAGCGCCAGGCGCAGCGGCGTCCCGCGCTGCCATTCGAAGGAAGGGGTCGCGAACCAGCCATAGTGATTGCGCGACAAGGTTTTGCCCGGACGGCTGTCGCCTTCGCGGTGAACGATGATCGCATCGAGTTCGCCGCGATCGAACGCTTCTTTCAGAATGGTTGAGGTGTCGATCCTCAAACTGAGCGTGAGCGATGGATCGTGCGCATGGAGCTGCGCGATCAGGACGGAAAGCTCGGGGCCGGCGACATGGTCGACAAAGCCGAGCGCGAGCCGGCAAGGGGCTTCGGCGAACTCGGCCATGGCGCGCTCATGCGCGGCCAGGAAATCGCGTGCGGAGGGCAGGAAAACAGCGCCCTTCGCCGACAGGCTGACGCGGCGCGGCGTGCGCTCGATCAGCCGAGCTCCGAGCTTTTCCTCGAGCCGGCGCAGCTTGACGCTGATCGTGGCCTGGGTGCTGCCGAGCGCTGCGGCGGCACGGGTGAAGCTGTGCAGGTCCGCCACCATCACGAAGGTGCGGACGGCATCGACATCGAGGGTGGTCATTTAAAAGCTTTCCATTGGCCAGCATGCCAATTTGTCATTTCTGATATAGCCAACCATAGCCTTTTTTCATGGTCAAGTCTCATCTATGTCAGCCTGACCGCGGTTTGAAGTGCGCCGCCTCTCCCTGTTTCGATGGAAAGTGACCGATATGCCATTTCAGATTGAACGAAACACCGTTGCGCTTGTGGGGGCTTGCCTTGCCTCGCTGCTGTTTGGCCTCGAAATCTCCAGTGTCCCGGTGATCCTGCCGAAACTGGAAAGCGTGCTTGCCGCCGATTTCAAGGATTTGCAGTGGATCATGAACGCCTACACCATCGCCTGCACCACGGTGCTGATGGCGACGGGAACACTGGCCGACCGTTTCGGCCGCAAACGCGTGATGGTGATCACCACCATTGCCTTCGGCGTGGCCTCGCTGCTGTGCGGTCTTGCACAAAGCGCTTCGCTTCTGATCGTCGCGCGTTTTCTGCAAGGGCTGGCGGGGGGCGCGATGTTCACCTGCAGCGTGGCGGTGCTGTCCCACCAGTTCCAGGATGGCGGCGCCCGCGGCAAGGCCTTTGTCGCCTGGAGCGTCGTCTCCGGCATCGGGCTTGGGTTTGGTCCAGCCACTGGCGGATTGATCGTCGCGTTCTCGAGCTGGCAGTGGGTGTTCCTCATCCATGTACCGCTGGCGATGCTGGCCCTTGCCTTCATCGTCGCCGGGGTCACGGAATCGCGCGATCAAAACGCCCAGAAGCTCGATCGGGCGGGCATCCTGACGCTCTCGTTGGCGGTGTTTGGCTTCTCCTATCTGATCACGCAAGGCACTGATCTCGGGGCCGGCGCCCGCATTGGCGTGATTGTTGCGTCGGTTGCGGCTTTCATCGCGTTCCTGGTCGCCGAGAGGGTCAACCCCTATCCGATGTTCGATTTCTCCGTCTTCCGCATCCGCCAGTTTTCGGGCGCGATCATGGGCGCGGTCGGCATGAATTTCAGCTACTGGCCATTCATCATCTACCTGCCGATCTATTATTCCGGCGTGCTCGGCTACGACAGCACCACGACTGGCCTGCTGCTCTTGGTCTACACGCTGCCCTTCATGGTGATGCCGCCGATCGCCGAACGCATTCGTGCGCGCTATCAGGCGCGGATCGCGATTCCCCTCGGCCTGCTCACGCTGGGGATCGGTTTCATCGCCATGTGGGTTGGGTCCGGGCTCGAGGGCGCCAGCTGGCTGACCATGCTGCCCGGCACGCTGATCGCCGGCATCGGCATCGGGCTCACCAATTCGCCGACCACCAACACCACCACCGGCGCGGTGTCGCCGGATCGCGCCGGCATGGCCTCCGGCATCGATATCAGCGCGCGCCTGATCACGCTCGCCATCAACATCGCGGTGCTCGGCCTGTTGCTGACGCAGGGGATTGTTTCTTACCTGCGCGGCGCCTTCGGCCCAGCGTTCAACCCCGGCGAAGTACGCGCACTGGCGGAAAGGATTGCCACCGGAAATCTCGATGGCCTCGCACGGGAGACGCCGAAGCTCGCAACCCTTGACCCGTCCGGCGCCATTGTGCATGCCGCCCTGGTCAATGGCTTCGGCTGGGTCATGCTCTATTGCGGGATCGGCGTCCTTGCCCTGTCGGTCATCGGTTTCGTCATCTTCGGGCCGAAGACCGTCGCGCCGCAGGAGCGAGGGTTTGCCGCCGCCGAGTGAGCGGCCGAAGCCCGCTCGTATCGCGAGCTTCGCCCGATCTTCACCCCTGCCGCCGCGCCATGAAGGCGAGCCGCTCGAACAGATGTACATCCTGTTCGTTCTTTAGCAGGGCGCCGTGCAGTTTGGGCAGTGCATTCTTGGGGTCGGCGCGCAAATCCTCGGGCGCGATGTCGTCGGCGACCAGCAGGCGGATCCAGTCGAGTGCTTCGGAGGTCGATGGCTTCTTCTTCAGGCCCGGCACGTCGCGGATCTCGTAGAACTGGGTGAGTGCTGCCCGCACCAGATTCTGCTTGATGCCGGGATAATGGACGTCGACGATCTTGTGCAGCGTCTCGACATCGGGAAAGCGGATGTAGTGGAAGAAGCAGCGGCGCAGGAAGGCGTCGGGCAGTTCCTTCTCGTTGTTGGAGGTGATGATGACGATTGGCCTGATCGCGGCGCGGATGGTCTCGCCGGTCTCGTAGACGAAGAACTCCATCCGATCGAGTTCCTGCAGGAGGTCGTTGGGGAATTCGATGTCGGCCTTGTCGATCTCGTCGATAAGAAGCACGACCTTCCTGCCGGCCGCGAATGCCTCCCACAGCTTGCCGCGCTTGATGTAGTTCTTGATGTCGTTGAACCTGGCATCACCGAGTTGGCTGTCGCGCAGCCGCGACACGGCATCATACTCGTAGAGGCCCTGTTGCGCCCGGGTCGTCGATTTGACGTGCCATTCGATGAGGTCGAGGCCAAGGGCCGCCGCCACCTGGCGGGCAAGCTCGGTCTTGCCGGTGCCGGGCTCACCCTTGACCAGCAAAGGCCGTTCCAGCGCGATCGACGCATTGACCGCCACCATCAGATCCTTGTCGGCGACGTAGTCCGCCGTGCCTTCGAAACGCATTCTGGCTCCTCGATTATTCATCGCGACCGTAAGGACGCGGGCCAAGCTGTGCAAGGGCGTGCCGGCTGCGACGAATGGGCTTGAAACCCGGGATGGAAATATCCGTTGCTAGGGCAAGGCCGCTTGGCAGGCCGAAGGGCGGCGACATGAACGAAAAGATATCAGGCAAGACAGCACTGCAGATCGTCGTCGCGGTCTTGGCGGCAACGCCGGTTCTGGTGGGCTTGGAAGGCATTCTGTCCGGGCCGAAGTTCCTGCATGAAACCGCGCCTTGGCCGGTCGATCTCGACAGCCATTTCCGCTTCCTGTCCGGATTTTTCTTGGCCATCGGCCTTGCCTGGTACAGCTGCATTCCCCGTATCGAGGCGAAGACCGAGCGGTTCCGGCTGCTTGCCGCCTGCACGTTTACTGGCGGCTTGGCACGGCTTGTTTCGCTGTTTTTGTCCGGCGCGCCATCGCTGGGTCACCTCGCCGGACTCTGTGTCGAACTGCTTGCGGTGCCGGCGCTGGTCTGGTGGCAGGGCCGCGTTGCGAATAAAGCCGCCTGGAGTGGCCGTCTCACTGGCGCTTGACCGATGAGCGGCCTATATTGGGGAGGACGGTCTGTGCTTCCCGGCAGGAGAACATTTTCCCCGGGGCCTTAACGATCCTTAGGGAGCTGTCCCTGGGAAGACCCGTGGGTTTTCTCATACGGCGCCCACCTACTTTGTAGGTTCCCGGGATCGCTCTCTCCACCGGTTGTGTGGATCGTCACTTATTGCCTGTCTCCACGCATTCCGGTGGATGATGCGGTAGAAAACGTCGCTCCTAAAACGCCATCCAGATCTGACCTTTTCTATCGTCCGCGCATGACATCCTCAAAAGACCTGAAAAAGCAGCTGCGGCTCGAGGCCCTTGGGCGCCGGGATGCGCTCGATGAATTCTGGCGGGTGGAGGCAGCGCTCGAAATGGCCGAGACGGCGCGCGATCATCTCGCTATCGAGGCCGGCGAAATCGTGTCCGGCTTCTGGCCGATGCGTTCGGAAGTCGACGTCAGGCCATTGATGTTTGCCTTGCGTGAAAAGGGGGCGAGGCTTTGCCTCCCCGCCATTCTCGACAAGACCACCATCGTCTTTCGCGAACTGGTGCGCGGCGCGCCGATGGTGGACATGGGTTTTGGCACGGTCGGACCCCATGAAGAGGCGGAGATGCTTGATCCCTCGGTGATGCTGGTGCCGGTCGCTGCCTTCGATGCGCGCGGCCACCGCATCGGCTATGGCGCCGGCTATTACGACCGCGCCATCGCCAAACTTGTCGACAAGGGACATGCCCCCCGGCTGATCGGCATCGCCTTCGACTGCCAGGAGGTTGCGCAGGTTCCGGACGAGCCCCACGACGTGGTCATTCCGGAAATACTGACGGAGAGCGGGTTGCGCCGCTTCGAGGCAAAATTGTAGATAAGTACAAGGGACGCATGATCTTTTCGCAGACGTCATGCAGCTTTTGCTTCGCTGACATCAGGTGCGGGATCATATGAGACTTCTCTTCCTCGGTGACATGGTTGGAAAGACGGGCCGCACGGCAGTGTGGGAACAACTGCCTGGCCTGATCTCCGACTTCAAACTCGACTTCGTCATCGTCAATGGCGAGAACGCAGCCGGCGGCTTCGGCATCACCGAAGAAATCTTTCGCGAGACGATCGCCGCCGGCGCCGATGTCGTCACCACCGGCAACCACGTCTGGGACCAGCGCGATGCGCTGGCCTTCGCGCCGCGCGAGGAACGGTTCCTGCGCCCGTCCAATTTTCCCAAGGGCACGCCGGGGCGCGGCTCCGGTGTGTACATCTCCAGGGGCGGCGCGCGCGTGCTGGTCGCCAACATCATGGGCCGGGTGTTCATGCATCCCGAACTCGACGACCCCTTCCAGGCGGGTGAGCGCGAGCTTGCCGCCTGTCCGCTCGGCGAGCAGGCGGATGCGGTGGTCATCGACTTCCACGCCGAGGCGACGTCGGAAAAGATGTGCTTCGCCCATTTCGTCGACGGCCGCGCCAGCCTCGTCGTTGGCACCCACACCCACCAGCCGACCGCCGACCACCAGATCCTCAATGGCGGCACCGGCTATCTTTCCGATGCAGGTATGTGCGGCGATTATGATTCCTCGCTCGGCATGGACAAGGAGGAGCCGCTCAACCGGTTCCTGTCGAAAGTGCCGAAAGGCCGTTTCGAGGCAGCGACCGGACCTGCAACATTATGCGGTGTCGGCGTCACTATTTCCGATAGAACCGGACTGACCGAGAAGATCGCGCCGTTTCGTCGCGGGCCTCGGCTTGAAGAAACGGCTCCATCTTTCTGGTCCTGACATTGATATAGAGGTTTGTAGTACCTAACTGCCGGCGACACTGCTCTAGATCGTAGGGGACGACCTCCATGCAGGTTATAGAATTCCTGGCGCCGCATTTTCACTTCGTTTCCGACCCAACGGCCTGGGTCGCGTTGTTGACGCTGGTGGTGCTGGAGATTGTGCTCGGCATCGACAATCTGATCTTCATCTCGATCCTGACCAACAAGCTGCCGGAAGCGCAACGGGCCCGTGCCCGCCGGCTTGGCATCTCGGCGGCGCTGATCATGCGGCTGGTGCTGCTCGCCACCATCTCGATCATCGTCCAGCTGACGACGCCGGTGTTCACCGCCTTCGGCCATGGCTTCTCCTGGCGCGATTTGATCCTGATCGCCGGCGGCCTGTTCCTGGTCTGGAAGGCGACCAAGGAGATCCATCACGCGGTCGATCCCGACGACCACCAGGATACGATGCTAGGCGGAACGCTGCAGATCAGCCTTGCCGGCGCGATCTTCCAGATCCTGCTGCTCGACCTCGTCTTCTCGATCGATTCGATCATCACCGCCGTCGGCATGACCGACGAAATCGCCATCATGTACATCGCCGTGATCGTGGCGGTGAGCGTGATGATGCTGGCGGCCGGACCGCTGGCGGATTTCATCGCCAAGAACCCGAGCATCGTGATGCTGGCGCTGGGCTTCCTGCTGATGATCGGCATGACGCTGATCGCAGACGGCATGGGCTACCACGTGCCCAAGGGCTACATCTACGCGGCGATGGGTTTTTCGGCCCTGGTCGAAGGGCTCAACATGCTGGCGCGGCGGCGGAAGAAGTCTGGGTCCGGCGGCGGGCACTGAGCGATCGGCAGCGGGATCATCATGACCAACCGCGCCCCAGCTCGGCGCCGCTGGACGAATTGAGCCGATTTATCTATAAGCCGGCCATTCCGACAGAGAACGCCGTGCTTCCGCGGGTTGCAGCGCCGACGCTCTGAAATTTTGAATTCGAGCATTTTTGCAAAGGCGCGGTGATCGACCTCGCCGCAAAATGCTCTAGCCGAGAAGGCGACAGGGGTGCCATGGCTGGCCATTCACAGTTCAAGAACATCATGCACCGCAAGGGCCGCCAGGACGCGGTGCGGTCGAAAATGTTTTCCAAGCTGGCGCGCGAAATCACCGTCGCCGCCAAGAGCGGAACACCCGATCCATCGATGAATCCGCGCCTGCGCCTGGCGATCCAGAACGCCAAGGCCGTGTCGATGCCGAAGGACAACATCCAGCGCGCCGTCAACAAGGCCTCCATGGGCGATGCCGAAAACTACGAAGCCGTGCGCTACGAAGGCTATGGCCCAGGCGGCGTCGCCGTCATCGTCGAGGCCTTGACCGACAATCGCAACCGCTCGGCGTCGAATGTGCGTGCTGCCTTCACCAAGGCCGGCGGCGCGATGGGCGAAACCGGTTCGGTCTCCTTCATGTGGGACCGTGTTGGCGAAATCTATTATCCGGAATCGGCCGGCAGCGCCGACAAGGTGATGGACGCGGCGATCGAAGCCGGCGCCGACGACGTGGAAACCGACGAGGAAGGCCACACGATCTATTGCGCCTTCGAGGCGCTTGGCGAGGTGTCGAAAGCACTGGAAAGCGCGCTCGGCGAGGCGGAATCGGTGAAGCTGATCTGGCAGCCGCAGAACAATGTTCCAGTCGACGAGGAACGGGCACAGTCGCTGATGAAGCTGGTCGCCACGCTTGAGGATGACGATGACGTGCAAAGCGTCTACGCCAACTTCGAGGTCGACGAAGAGACCTTGGCCAAGCTCAGCGCGGCGTGAGTTTCTGACCGTCACGCGGAAGTGTAGAGGAACACCATAGTCAACGACTTCCCGCCCAACGTATAGCTCAGTGAGTTATCGACGGGAGGGGATTGAAGTTGCCACTGCGATGGCCTGGCCTCGCCGGGGTGGCATATGGCGTCGGTTCCTCGCTTTGGTCATCGACTACCTTGTCGTGATGATACCCCTCTATTTTCTGGTTGCTGGCCTGTTCCTGGTGGCCGGCGGTGGGGTGAAGGATCACTTCGTAGAAATATGCAGGTCGGGCAAGGTGCATGGCGGTCTGTTGCCCGAACGTCGGCAAGTGTGCAAATCTTATAACTTCGACGTTCCAGTTGCCGATTGGGCGGTCGAAAAAGCTAAGATGGCCCAGCTTGCAAAGTCCGAGACGGTTTCGATCAAAGTTGGTTCGGAAGAGACGTTTCGACTTACGACATTGGATCAGGGTTTACTCCAGTTACCCGCCCTGGCGATCTATCTTCTTGTCATGGAGATGGCCTTGGGCCGATCAGTCGGCACGCGGGCTTTGGTGCTCGTCGTGTATGACGAGAATAACTGGCAGAGAAAAGGCTTGCCCTTGCAAAAGGCGCTGCGTCGACAGGCGATCAAGTTTCTCGGCGCTCTCCCCCTCGTACTGACAGGGGCCTGGTCTGCCTTTCAGATCTGGGGGAGCGTTCCGGGACCTGCGCCGAGCTATTCCTGGCTGGAAATAGTGACTGCCTTGGCTTTGATCTGGCCGCTCTGGATCGGAATATCGATAGCGTTGGGCCATGAGCCGATCCATGATCGGATAGCCGGCACAACCGTTCGCACCCGCGAGACACATGAATGAGCCTTTTTGAGAAACCTCGGATCGTCATCACCTATTGCACGCAATGCATGTGGCTGCTGCGTGCCGGCTGGATGGCGCAGGAACTGCTCTCCACCTTCGGCACCGAACTCGGCGAGGTGACGCTGGTGCCCGGCACCGGCGGCATCTTCACCATCTCCTGCAACGAGACGCTGGTCTGGGACCGCAAGCGCGATGGTGGTTTTCCCGACGCGGCGAAACTCAAGCAACTGGTCCGTGATGTCATCGATCCGGATCGCGACCTCGGTCATTCCGACCGCAAAGGCCACACGCACAAAGACCCCGCCTGAGCGGAGTCCTTTGCGTTTCGTAAGGCCTCCTGGAGCAATGCTTAAAGCAATGCGAAGATAAAGCAGGCCATCGCCACGATGGCGGTGATGGTGCGGACGTGGTTCCACATCACCCAGTCCCTGAGAAAGCTGGTCCACACGGAGGCGCCATTGGTGCTGGCTGGGTCGACGGCGGCGAGCGCATCGTTGAGCGGCACGTTGAAGACCATGGTCACGATCGGGTTGCCGACGAGATAGATCAGGGCTCCGGCGAGAAGCCAGAACGAACCTGGCTGGCTCCAGCCGATGATGGCGCCGGCGATAAGCACGAGGCAGACCAGCCCGGTGCCGAACAGTGCCGTCATGAAGGTCGGCGTGATCACTGTGATGTTGATCGAATTCATCGCCGCGATGCCTTGCGGGACAGGCAGTCGGGCAAGTGCGGCCATGACGAAGTTGGAAAAGGCGAAGAACACGCCGCCGACGACCCCGGAGCCGATCGCGGCGATGATGGTTAGGGTGGGGAAAAGCTTGATCATCTCAGTTACTCCAGATTCGGCTAGCGGCGGTTTCTTTTGCGTAGGCGGAGAAGTCTTTCGGCCCGCGGCCGAGCACACGCTGGACGCCGTCGGTGAGTGACTCGTTGCGGCCGTCGAGCACCTGGGTGAAGAGTTCGTCGAGCAGCCAGACAATTTCGGGTGGCAGTTCATGCGACGCGACAGAGGCCGTGAACTCGTCATGCGAAATTCTGACAAATCGGATGTCGCGTCCTGCCGCCTTGGCAATTTCGGCGACCGCGTCGGCAAAACTCAACAGCCGCGGCCCTGTGAGCTCATAGAGCTGGCCGACATGACCGGGCTGGGTCAGCACGGCTTCGGCGGCGTCAGCGATGTCGTCGACATCGACAAAGGGTTCGCCGACAGGTCCGACCGGCAGTGCCATCTCGCCCGCCAGCAGCGGCTCGACGAGAAAGCCTTCGCTGAAATTCTGCGAGAACCATGCGCAGCGCAGGATCGTCCAGTCGGCCCCGGAAGCCTTCAGCATCTCTTCGGCGCGCTGCGCCTCGTGCTCGCCGCGGCCCGACAAAAGCACCAGCCGGCGAACGCCATGCCGCACGGCAAGGCGGGCGAAGGCACCGATCACTTCGGCGGCGCCCGGCACGGCGATGTCGGGATAGTAGCTGATGTAGACGGCGCTGACGTCGTCCAGTGCAGGAGCCCAGCTTGCGGGAGCTTCCCAGTCGAAGCGAGGCGCGGCGGAACGAGAACCGATCCGTACCGGAATGCCGCGCGCTGTCAGCCGCTCGGCGAGACGGCGGCCGGTCTTGCCGGTGCCGCCGAGGATCAGGATTGGTTTGGTTGTCGTGTCAGTCATCTCTGGGTGTCCCTGTTTGAAAACATGAGAAATCCTCACATTTGCAAAACGTGATAAACCCTCGTATTTTGTGAGTCAAGCCGCTTCCTGGCGATTTTGTTGAGGTTGGAGCTAGAGATGGACGACACCGAAGCCACCGTTTCCTCGCAGGAGCAGATCGCTTCGCCGCGCCGGGCGCCAAGCCAGCAGCGCAGCCGCGAGCGGGTCGAGCGCATGCTGGCCGCCGCCTCGGCGCTGATCGCCGAGCAAGGCAGCGATGCCATGCGCATGGGCGAAGTCGCCGAACGGGCAGGGGTGTCGATCGGCTCGCTCTACCAGTTCTTTCCCGACAAGCGGGCGATCATCTGGGCATTGGCCGAGCGCCATACCACTGAAAGCCAGGCCTGCATCTCGGCCGAGCTCAAGGATGTCAGCGACGCCGAAGGCCTGCGACGGGCTTTCTCGGAGTTGGTCGATATCTATTATCGGCTGTTCCTGGCCGAGCCGGTGATGCGCGACATCTGGTCGGGTACGCAGGCTGACAAGGCGCTGCGCCAGCTCGAACTCGCCGACAGCCGCGCCAATGCCGAATTCCTCGTCGCGGTGCTGAAGCGATTGCGTCCCGGCGCCGACCCCGTCTCCCTGGAGACCACGGCGTTTCTCGTCTGGCAAATGGGCGAGGCCGCGATGCGGCTGGCGATCTCCGTCGAGCGGCAGGAGGGCGACAGGCTGGTCGCCGCCTACAAACGCATGGCGCTCCGGGAATTGCTGGCCGAGTAGGATGCTCGCACCCTCCCACGAGGGGGAGGTAGGGCCAAGTGCTGGCCCGAGGCGATCTGCATCGGTTGCAACAAAAAACCCGCCACAAGGGCGGGTTTTTGATCTGCAAGACTTGTTTGGCTTAGAGGCCGAAACCTTCGAAGCGCTTCTTGAATTTCGACAGACGGCCGCCGCGGTCGAGCAGGGTCTGGTGGCCGCCGGTCCAGGCCGGGTGGGTGCTCGGGTCGATATCGAGGTTCATCGTATCGCCTTCCTTGCCCCAGGTCGAACGGGTCGTGTATTCGGTGCCGTCGGTCATGACGACCTTGATGGTGTGGTAGTCGGGATGGATAGCGCTCTTCATGGCTCGGTTCCTGGCTTGCCGGCGCGGCTGACGGGCATAAGCCTGCGTCGATGCGCCTCTTTTTAAAACTCGAAGCTGCAGCTATTGAGGAGCCACGGCTTCTAAAACGGTCGGCGAGCCTATACATCAGGCGGAATTGAATCACAAGGCCGCGGCAAGCGCATATTGAGGCGCATGAAGCTGAAGCGGCTAGAGGACACACCAAGATGGCGCAATCAAGCAGCGCAGACGAGCGCCGACGCTCGCTCAAGCCGCTCCGCCGCCTGTTCCCCTATATCACCAGATATCGCACGCTGGTCGTAGGCGCCCTTATCTCGCTGGCCATCGCGGCGGCAACGACATTGGCGCTGCCGCTGGCCGTGCGGCGCATGATCGACCATGGTTTCTCGTCAGCCAGCACCACCTTCATCGCCGAATACTTTGCCGCGCTGGTGGCGATGGCCGCGGTGTTGGCGGCGGCATCGGCCGGCCGCTACTATTTCGTCATCACGCTTGGCGAGCGCGTCGTCGCCGATATCAGGCGCGATGTCTTTGCCCATGTGACGACGCTGTCGCCCGCCTTCTTCGACACCGCCCAGTCGGGCGAGATCGTGTCACGGCTCGCCGCCGACACCACGCAGGTCAAGTCAGCGGTCGGCGCGACAGCATCGGTCGCGCTGCGCAACGTCATCCTCGGCCTCGGCGCCTTGGGAATGATGGTCGTCACCAGCCCGAAACTGTCCAGCCTGGTCATTGCGGCCATTCCAATCATCGTGCTGCCGCTGGTCGCCTTCGGCCGTTCGGTCAGGCGCAAATCGCGTCAGGCGCAGGACACGCTTGCCGATGCGACGGCCTATGCCAGCGAGCAGATCGGCGCGGTGCGCACGCTGCAGGCCTTCACCAACGAGAAGCTGGTCACCGGCCATTTTTCGGGCGCGGTGGAGGCTGCCTTCGAGGCCGCGCGCTCCTCGATCTTCGCGCGCTCCTTCCTGACCTTTTTTGCCATTTTCACCATCTTCTCATCGGTCGTGGCGGTGCTGTGGTTCGGCTCGCGCGATGTGCTCGAAGGCACGATATCGCCCGGCACGCTCGGCCAGTTCCTGCTCTATTCGGTGTTCGCCGCCGGCGCGCTCGGCGCGCTGTCGGAAGTCTGGGGCGAACTCGCCCAGGCGGCTGGTGCGGCCGAGCGGCTGACCGAGATCCTGGCCGAGAAGCCGGCGATCCGGGCGCCGGCCGATCCAAAGCCGCTGCCGGCGGTCGCCAAGGGCGCGATCACCTTCGACGATGTCTCCTTCTCTTATCCGGCGCGCCCCGACCGTGCCGCCGTCCACGGCCTGAGTTTTCAGGTCATGCCCGGCGAGACGGTTGCGATTGTCGGCCCTTCGGGCGCGGGCAAGAGCACCGTCTTCTCCCTGATCCTACGCTTCTACGATCCCGAAACCGGCAAGATCCTGATCGATGGCGTCGACGTGCGCGAAGCCGATCCCGTTTCGGTGCGCGAGCGCATCGCCATCGTGCCGCAGGATGTCACCATCTTCGCGGCCACCGCGCGCGACAATATCGGCTTCGGCCGCCCAGGCGCAGGCAACGCCGAAATCGAGGCCGCGGCTAAGGACGCGCTTGCCGACGAATTCATCCTCAGGCTCGAGAAAGGCTATGACAGCCAGGTTGGCGAGCGCGGCGTGACGCTGTCCGGCGGCCAGCGCCAGCGTGTGGCGATCGCCCGCGCCATCCTGCGCGACGCGCCTATCCTGCTGCTCGACGAGGCGACCTCGGCGCTCGATGCCGAAAGCGAGACGCTGGTGCAGGTCGCGCTGGAACGGCTGATGCAAGGCCGCACCACCATCGTCATCGCGCACCGGCTGGCGACGGTGCTGAAGGCCGACAGGATCCTGGTGATGGATGGCGGCCGTATCGTCGAGGAAGGCACGCATCAGAGCCTGGTCGCCAAGGGCGGCATCTATGCGCGGCTGGCCAAGCTGCAGTTCGAGACCGGCGCCAGCGCCTTCAGGGGCGCGGCGGAATAGGCATTTCCTGGCTCAGTTCGCCTCGGTTTCGGCATAGCCGAAATTGTAACTCCAGGAGGCGTTGTCGGTCATCTTCCGGCGTGATCTGAGATAGGAACCGATCTCCTTGGCAGGAACCCGGTCGCCGATCGTCTTGAGATACCAGTCGACCTGAAACTCGGTCGGCGTGCTTGACCAGCGCGCCTTGAAGGCGACATAGGGCGTGATCACGTCGTCGGACTTCTCGGGGCCGACAAACGCCGCCTTCAGATTCCTGACGATGCACTGATGGCGCTTGAACATCGGGCTGCCGAGCCAGATCGGCCCGGTTCGGCCAACCATGTCCGGCTCCGGCAAATTGCTGATGCCGACATCGGCCTTCAGCGGAAAGTTCTTGACGAGATCATCGGCGTCGAGATCCTCGGCCGGCAGTTCATAGGATTCGACCGTCGTGACGACGTTGCGATCGCGGTCGTCATGTGTCGACAACGGCGCCAGGCTTGTCATCCCGGGATACTGCCGGTTGTAGTATTGAATATAGTCGTCGGCGAGCTTGGTGGCCGATTGCGAAACCAGCCTGTAGCGCATGCCGTCGGCATCCGCGTCCCGATAGGTCGTGCTGACCGTCAGCTTGAGCGCCTCGCCCTTGAGTTTGGGAAAATCGAACGCTTCGCTGACGAAGGTGGTCGGCTGGAAGAGTTCCTTGCGCTCCATCCTCTCCATCTGCGCTTTGCCGGCGACGATCGGCAAGGCAAAGCCATAGTCGGGCGCAACAAGGTTTTCGGCCCGGCCGCCCTGCAGGTAGTTGGTCGCGTCGATCCAATAGATCTGGCTTTTGATCGTCGCCTTGACGATCACGTGGTCGAAGGCGCGGATCGTTGGCAGCATGTCGCCAAGCGCCAGTCCGTCGTCAAGATCGGTCAGGGCCGGATCGGCCTGAACGCCAAGCCGGCGCAGGCTGGAGGCAAGCAGCAGGGCTTTGTCCTTGCAATCGCCGAAACCCGAGGCAATCACGGTGCCTGGGCTGCGGGGAATATAGGAGCCACGGCCCATCGACAGGCTCACATAGCGGATGGTGTCCTGGACCAGCCGCATCGCCTCGATCATGCGGTCTTCCGGGCTGGCGTATCTGGCGGCGATGTCGTCAAGTTTCGATGCGAACGCGGCCGGCAATTCCTGGTCGAGCCGATAGTAAGGCAGCATCGCATCGACGACATCCTGCCATTTGGCTGTCGAGGAAATCTGGACCGTCGGATAGGAGAGAAAATCCGCCGGCAGGTTCTCCTCGGGCTTGACCGGCGCAGGGTTGACGCTTTGCCAGATGTAGGTTTTCGACGCGCTGTCGGTCTTGATATCCGGCTGGATGTCGGTCCGGACCTGGCGGATCTCCAAGGGCTGGTTCGCAGGCCATACCACCTTCTCGCGAATGAGCGCTATGGGTTCGCCCCAGGCCACGGCGACCGAGTGGAAAAACAGATCTGCGCCGACGATCGGTGTCCTGACGGTGGTCCGGCCGTAGTCGATGATGTCGCCGACACGGACATCGTCGACATTCACATAGGCCGTCAGCCAGCCGTCGAACAGGCCTTTCTCTGCATCCTTCTCGCGCCGAAACACATCGAAACTAGCCCCAGGCAGACGGTCGATGACCACGCCGTCGCGGATGATGTTCAACCAGTTCATCGTGACCTGCGACGTCGCCGGGTCGAATTCGAAATTTATGGCGGCGCCGCGCTCGAGCCCGGTGCGGTCGACTATCTTGTAGGCATAGCGGTCGAAGGCCTCGATGCCGCCGGGCTGCTGCCTGATCTGATATTCCGAGACAAGGTTGGAGATGCCGCTCTTGATCTGGCTGTCGAAGCGCGGGTCCGCCTTGGGAAGCTCGATCCGGTCGATCCAGGCGCCGGGGCTGCCCTTGTGGATTTCGGCATCGGCCATGGCCGGCGCGCAGAAAATCGCAAAGGCAATCAAGACGAAAAGCCGTGTGATCGCAGAAGATGTCACCGGAAAGCACCCGCCCTTATGATCCGCACGTCAATATACGGGCGGACCACCAGTGATAGAAAAGTAGAGGCGATACCGCAAGACAGGGGGATCGGTCATCGCCCGGCGATGATGGATCATTGCAGTCTTATCTACCGGGCGTCGTCGCCGGTCACTAAAATCGGGATGGCACGGCGGCCGCCCTCATCCGCCGTAGCGCTGCTTCAGGTGATTGACGAAATACACGGCGTTGAGCTTCTCGCCGGTGGCGCGTTCGAGCAGGTCCGGCGTCGACCAGCGCGAGCCCTGCGACCATATCTTCTTGCGGCGCCAGTCATTGATGGCTGCGAAATTCCCTTTCGCCAGATCGTCATCGGCGGAAGGGTGCTCCCGCGTCAGCGCGGCCCACTGCTGCGCCGCCATCATGGCGCCGAGCGTATAGGAGGGGAAATAACCGAATGCGGCGCCCGGCCAATGCACGTCCTGCATCGGCCCATCGGCCGGATTGTCAATGGTGGAGAGGCCGAGATAGTCGCGCATCTTGGCGTCCCAGGCTTCGGGGAGATCGGCCACTTCCAGCCTGCCCGAGACCAGCTCCTGCTCCAGTTCGTAGCGCAAGATGACATGCAGGGGATAGGTCACCTCGTCGGCGTCGACGCGGATCAGGCCGCGCTCGACGCGATGCACATGCGGCAGGAGATCGTCGAGCGACCAGGCCTCGCCAAGATGCTTTTCCACCACCTGCAGCGCCCATCGCCAGAAGGCGGGATTGCGGCCGACCTGCTTTTCGACGAACAGGCTCTGGCTCTCATGCACGGCCATGCCGCGCGCCTTGCCCAGCGGCCAGTGCGCCCATGCCTTCGGCAGGTTCTGTTCGTAAAGCGCATGGCCGGTCTCGTGCAGCACGCCCATCAGCGCCGACAGGAAATCCGACGTCTTGTAGCGAGTGGTGATACGCACGTCGCTCGGCACGCCGCCGCAGAAAGGATGGTGCGACACCGACAGCGAGCCGTGCGTCAGGTCGAAACCGACCGCCGCCATCATGGCAAGGCCGAGTTCGCGCTGCTTGTCGATCGCATAGGTGCCTGACAGCGGCTTCAGCGGGTGCTTGCGCAGCCGCGCCTCCTGGATCGCCAGCGCCTCGGGTACAAATCCTTTGAGGAAGGTCTTCAGGTCGGCGAACACGGGCGTGATGTCGGCTGTGCGATTGCCGGGGTCGTATTGCTCCATCAGCGCGTCATAGGGGGCAAGGCCGAGCACGTTTGAGCGCAGGGCCGCCTCTTCGCGCACCAGTGCCACCACGCCCTCGAGCGCCGGCTGAAAGCCTGCCCAATCGTTCTTGGCGCGCAGGTCGCGCCACAATTGCTCGCAACGCATGCGCGCCGTTGTCTGGCGTTCGACGAATTCGACCGGCAGGCAGGTCAGGTTGGTGTACTGGCGCCGCAATTCGGCGAGAGCCGCGCGCTGCCCGTCGTCGAGTGCCTCGCCTTCGGCGGCGGCGATCCAGTCGGCGATTTCCGGCGCGGTCGCCCTGGTGTGGTACATGCCGGCCAGTGCCGCCATCGCCTCGGCACGCTTCTCACCGCCGCCGACGGCCATGTGCGTCGCTTCATCGGCGCCGAGGATAGCCAGCGCGTGCTCAAGCGCTTCGAGCTTGTGGCCGAGGTCGTCGAGTTTCTGAAAAGACATGGCGGCTTCCGTGATTGAGGACGGCGCGAAAAGACACCAACGCAAAAGCGTTGGCAACCCTTAGAGCGGCTCACCGTTTCACGGACACGGCAAACCACTCCAACTCTTGTTTTGACGCAATTCCGGACGCAAAATCGCTTCACACTTTTCCTGGAATTGCTTTAGGCGCCATCCGGCAGATGCACCTTGCGCAGGCGATGCCACACATGAAATGCTGATAGAGCGGTTCATCGTTTCGCGGAAACGATGAACCGCTCTATCTTGTTGTTTTTGGCGCAATTCCCTAGGGAAAGCGCTGCGCGCTTTTCCTGGGAAGACCGTTTCACACTTTTCCTGGAATTGCTTGGCGACGCATGAAGGGGGAACACATGATCGGCAACATCCTGGTCGGGCTGGTGGCCTTGATCCATGTCTACATCGTCTATCTCGAGATGGTGCTGTGGGACACGCCATACGGCCACAAGACGTTCCGGCTGACGCCGGAATTCGCCAGTGCCTCGAAGGTGCTCGCCGCCAATCAGGGCCTCTACAACGGATTTCTCGCCGCCGGCCTGATCTGGGGGCTTTACCTTGGTGCCGCCGGTTTTCAGGTCAAGGTTTTCTTCTTGTTGTGCGTGGCGGTCGCCGGCCTCTACGCCGCGGCGACGGTCGGCCGCAAGATATTGTTCATCCAGACCGTGCCTGCGGTGGTCGCCCTGATCGCGGTCTGGCTTGGTTGGTAGGGAAGCGGGACAGTTGAGGAAAAAGGACGCCCGCGGGATTGGGGTCCCGAAGGCGCCAAATGGTCCCTTCCTCTTGAACCTTGCCAGAGGCTTCAGCCGTTCGGATAGCTTCCGCCGTCGGAGCCGTCACCCATGAGGAAACCGCTGCCGATATCGATCCTCAAGCGCTGGTCGACACGGTCGAGATGACCCAGCAGATCATGATACTGCGCGGCCGGTATCCTGCCGTGATCCGACGCGGCAATCCTCTCGGCCGCTTGGCGGATCTGGTTGGTGCGCATTTCCAGGTGTTCCGCCACGGCCGGGGTGATGTTGTTGGCCTGGCGTGCGTCGACTATGCCCTGGCGGACACCTTGAGCCTGTTCGATGAGAGCTTCGACACGCGGACCCGTCAAGTCGGTCGGGGCGGCGGCATCGAGGGCGCCCTTGTGATGGCCCGCGGCATAGGCGCCTGCGAGCGGGATGGCGACGAGGAACGCCGTCAGGGTTGCGGTTCTGAGCGAGGGGGTAAAAGAGCGCATCGTTGCGTCTCCTCCTGAAGAGGAAGGCAGCGGTTCTTTCGCCTGCCTTCCAGCTGTCGGCCGTCCGGTTCCGTCGCGTCGCGATGAGGGGGGATTCATCGCCGGCGGTTCTCGGCCTGCACAGGACGCTAGGACTGCTTTGCGACGATGTGTAATTAAAAAAAGATAATCTTTTCAGGCCTTGCCGGCTCGGCTCTGCGCCCTAGAGTTGAGTCGGCGAACAAGTTCGCGTGACTTTTCCGTGATGATGGATCACCGTTCGGTGAGCTTCAGTTCAATACGGCGGTTCTTGTTGCGCGCTTCATCCGTATCGGCGGGGTCGAGCGGCTGGAACTCGCCGAAGCCGGCGGCGACCAGCCGGTTTGCCGGTACGCCGTTCTCGATCAGGAACTTCACCACCGAGGTCGAACGCGCTGTCGACAGCTCCCAATTGTCGCGATAGCGGCCGGTGCCGGACAGCGGCTTGTTATCGGTGTGGCCGTCGACGCGCAGCACCCAGTTGATCTCGGGCGGGATTTCCTTTTGCAGTTCGATGATGGCGTCGGCGAGCTTCTTCATCTCGACCTTGCCAGCATCGTTGATCACCTCGGAGCCGGTCGGGAACAGCACTTCCGACTGGAAGACGAAGCGGTCGCCGACGATGCGGATGTTCTCGCGGTCGGCGAGGATCTCGCGCAGGCGGCCGAAGAAGTCCGAGCGGTAGCGGTTCAGTTCCTGTACGCGCTGCGCCAGGGCGACGTTCAGGCGGCGGCCGAGATCGGCGATCTTGGTGTTGGAATCGTGGTCGCGGGTTTCGGATACGTTGAGCGCATCCTCAAGCGCGCCGATCTGTTTGCGCAATGCTGCAATCTGCTGGTTGAGGATCTCGACCTGGCTCAATGCCTGCTGGCTGATCTGGCGCTGGCTGTCGAGCTCGCCGCCGAGCTCCACGGCACGCTGGGTGGCAGCGTCGCCGGCGCCCGCGCCTTGCGCCAGCAATTGTTCGAGCCGGCTCTTCTCGGCCTCCGCCGCTGACAGCGATGCCTGCAGATTGGCCAGCGAATCATCCTTGTCCTGCGCCGTCGAACGCTCTAGCGCCAGAAGCTGCGTCAGTTCGTTGATCTGCGAATTGAGACGGGTGAGTGCCGTGTCCTTGCCGGAGAGTTCGCGGCCGAGCAGGAACTGCGCCAGCACGAAGACGGTGAGCAGGAACATGATGGCCAAGAGCAATGTCGACAGCGCGTCGACGAAGCCTGGCCAATAGTCGATGCGGCGATCGGTGCGCCGGCCCCTGGCGAGCGCCATGCTAGTGCACCCCGGGCTTCTTCAGGGCGTCGGCGATCTTTTCCAACGTGTTGCGCATCGCCTTCTGCTCGTCGGACTGCGCCTCGACCCAGTCGCGCATGATCTGCTGTTCGGAGCGCATGTTCTTAACTAGCCCGGAAATGCCATCGGCGAGATTGGCCATGGCGGTGGCGACGCGCGGGTTGGAGCCGCCGCCATTCTCCTGCATGCTGCGCAGCCGTTCGGACAGCACCCTGATCTCGTCGGAGGATTCGGCCTTCGCCGGGTCGGAGACGACGATGTCGGACGACAGGTCGGTGACCGAGGACAGCCAGTTTTCCAGCTCGGTGTAGAAGCGGGTCTGGGCGCGGCCGGCTTGCAGGTCGAGGAAGCCGAGGACAAGCGAGCCGGACAGACCGAACAGCGAGGACGAGAAGGCCGTGCCCATGCCGGCCAGCGGCGCCGACAGGCCCTGCTTCAGCGAATCGAGCACGGCGGCGGCATCACCCGTGCCGGGATCGAGCGATTCGATGGTCTCGCGGATCGAGCCGATCGTGTTCAACAGGCCCCAGAAGGTGCCGAGCAGGCCGAGGAACACCAAGAGGCCGACGAGATAGCGCGAGGTGTCGCGGCTTTCGTCGAGGCGCGTGGCGATGGAATCCAGCATCGTGCGCATCGAACTGGTCGAAAAGGCCGTCGCTGACGAGCGGCCGATCATCGCCTTCATCGGCGCCAGCAGCACTGGTTCGGTGGTCTCGGAGCCGGCACGGAAGGAGTTGACCCAGCGCACTTCGCGAAACAGCCGTCCGACCTGGGCGAAGGCCAGCAGGATGCCGACCGCAAGCACGCCGACGATGAGGCCATTGAGGCCGGGATTGCTGCCAAAAGCCGTCGAGATCTGGCGGGTCAGGATAGCGGCAATGAAGGCGACGATGGCCAGGAAGATGACCATGGTCAGCAGAAAAACCTGCGGACTCGACAGTTTGTGCGGATCGTAGATCAGGACGTCGGAGCGCCTGCCCATGCCGAAGGATTTGAGAAAAGCCATCCGTGCCCCGTTTCCGATGCCGCCGATCACGTAGCTGGCGACTCTAAACGGAATTGTGACCAAATTGAATGGCGCTTGGCAATATTGCCACACCGATAGTCATTGTCAGAGGCGATTGATGACCAGACAGTCGACCATGGCGGCCAGATGCAGGCCGGCGCCGGTAACGACGAAGCCGTGCCACAACGCATTGTGGAAGCGTAGCGCCTTCCAGGCAAAGAAGATGACACCGCAGGAATAGACGACACCACCGGCTATGATGAGCGCAAGCGACGTCGTTGGCAGGGTCTGGACAAGCGGCTTTGCCAGGAGGATGCCGCTCCAGCCGATGGCGAGATAGAAGACAACAGCCAACCGGTCGAAACGGCCGGGAAAAAACACCTTGATGGCGATGCCCATCGCCGCGGCGCTCCAGACGAGGACGATCATCCAGCTGGCCAGCGGTGAGCCGTCGAGCTGGGCCAGGAAAGGCGTGTAGGTGGCGGCGATCAGCAGATAGATCGCGGCGTGGTCGAAGCGCCGCAAGACCCATTTGGCCGGCGACGTCACCGGCCACAGATTGTACGTCATCGACACGGACAGGACGGTGAGCAGCGAAACGACATAGAAGGCGGCGGCGATGTATTCGCCCGGCCCGACCCGAAACGCCGCCAGCGCCAGCAGCGCCGAACCGGCCGCTATCGCCAGCACGATGCCGACAGCATGGACGATGCCGTCGGCGATCATCTCCGCGCGGGAATAGTGCCAGCGGCCGACAAAAGGGATTTCGAGTTGCGGCGGGATATTTGTCATCATTCGTCCTGCGTCACCCCTTCATCTGGGCAACCGCGAGACAGTATTTCAAGGTTTGTTTGCCGTTTTACGACTGCGGCGCTTCAGCGCGCCGTGCCGTGTCAGCGCGGCTTGCCTGTCAACGAGAGGGGAGCGGTTTTTTCACCGTCTTCAGCAACGCGCGCTGGATGACCTCATTGCCGGCGACGACCGAGCCGTTGTCGAGCATGTCCTGCCCGCCTTCCATGTCGGAGACGAAACCGCCCGCCTCGCGGATCAGGAGCAGGCCGGCGGCGATATCCCAGGCCGACAGGCCGGTTTCCCAAAAGCCGTCCATGCGGCCGGCGGCGACATAAGCGAGATCGAGCGCGGCGGAGCCGAGCCGACGCACGCCCGAGACCTCGGCCATGACGTTGCGCAATTCGACGAGGAAATTGCCGTGGTGGCCGCGTCCCAGATGCGGCATGCCGCAGCCGATCACCGTGTCGACCAGCTTGGTGCGGCCGGAGACGCGCAGCCGGCGGTCGTTCATGAAGGCGCCACCGCCGCGCTCGGTCGTATAGAGCTCGTCCATGGCTGGATTGTAGATGACACCGGCCACGATCTGCCCCTGGCGCTCCAGCGCGATCGAGACGGCGAAGAGCGGAATGCCATGCAGGAAATTCGTGGTGCCGTCGAGCGGATCGACGATCCAGCGGTGCTGGTTGTCATCGCCTTCGACCACGCCGCGTTCTTCCATCAGGAAGGCGTAGCCGGGACGCGCCTTCGACAGCTCGGCAAACAGAATGTCCTCGGCCTTGCGATCGGCCTGGCTGACATAGTCGCCTGGCCCCTTCAGCGAGACCTGCAGGTTCTGGACCTCGCCGAAGTCGCGCGACAGCGAGCGGCCGGCTTTCATTGCGGCCTGGACCATGACGTTAAGAAGGGCTGAGCGTGCCATCGTGTGTCTTCCTGTACCCGCGCGTCAGTCTGCGCGGCGCACGTAAGTGATTTCGTTGGTGTCGACGATGATGCGTTCGCCGGCGCCGATAAAGGGCGGCACCAGGACACGGATGCCGTTCTCCAATATCGCCGGCTTGTAGGAGGACGCGGCCGTCTGTCCCTTCACCACCGGGTCCGCCTCGGTGATGGTCAGCGTCACATAGTCGGGCAGTGAGATGCCGATCGGCCTCTCCTCATAGAGCTGCACCGTCACCATCATGCCATCCTGCAGGAAGGCGGCGCGGTCGCCGACGAAGTCCTTGTTTAGTTCGAGCTGTTCGTAGCTTTGGGTGTCCATGAACACCAGCGCGTCTTCCTGTGCGTAGAGGAAGGAAAAATCCTTCAGGTCGAGGCGGATCTGCTCGACCGTTTCAGCCGAACGGAAGCGCTCGTTGAGCTTGGTGCCGTTGATGAGGTTCTTCAATTCGACCTGGTTGTAGGCGCCGCCCTTGCCGGGCTTGACGGTGTTGGTCCTGACCGCCACCCACAGACCGCCATCGTGCTCGATGACGTAGCCGGGACGGATTTCGTTGCCATTGATCTTGGCCATGATGATGGGATCCGGAATGCTGCCAACGGCCAGGCCGTCGGTATGGGATGTTCGCTGGGAAAGCGATTTCGGGCTCCCAAGACCACAAAACACCGGAAGAGGCAAGGGAGCGGGCGGGAAGGGCCGCGGCGCCGGGCAATAGCATGCGCCATTATCAGGGCAGGCGGTTCGCCTTCTGCAGGGCCTGTTTGGTCTGGTCCTCGCTCAGCCCTTGCAGGAAATCGTCCATATCGGAATCGATCAGGCCGGCGCGGCGGGCAACGATGTACCAGGCGCCGGCGAGCACCAGGTCCGGGTCAGTGCCGATGCCTTGCATATAGAGTTTTGCCAGGCGGTTCTGGGCGGCGACATTGCCACCTTCCGCAGCTTGCCTCGTCCAGCCGAAAGCCGATTTCAGGTCGCGTCCACCGCCGCGGCCCTCGATCATCCAGGCAGCGAGATCGATCTGCGCGGTGTCATAGTTCTGCCGTGCGGCCTGTGCCAGCAGGCGCCTTGCCTGCGCATCGTCGCGCGGCTTGCCACCAACGCCGTTGGCATAGATCTGGGACATGGCGTACTGGGCGTCGGGGAGACCGGTCGCGGCGGCGCGCTCATAATAGGAGACCGCCTTGGCCAGGCCGGCGTCGCCGGGATCCTGCTGGACCAGCATCTGCGCGAAATTGAACTGCGCCAACTGGTTGCCGGCTTCGGCGGCGGCCTGCATCAACGCGTAGGCCTCCTTGGTGTCCTTCTTGACGTAGCGGCCGTCGAGCAGCATCAGCGCATATTGGAACTGCGATTCCGGTACGCCCTGTTCCGCGGCGGCGGCGTACCATTTCGCCGCCTCCGCCGCGTTCAACGGCACGCCCAGCCCGCGCGACTGGATCTCGGCCACCAATGTCTGCGCCGCCGGGTCGCCATTCTGGGCGCGGACCAGCGCGAGATCGTAGGCCGTCTTGTAGAGTCCGCGCTGAAAGGCGCCGTAGGCTGCGTCGGCCGGCTTGGCCCCGAAGCGGTCGGGATTGACGCTGTCGGCCGAGGGCAGCGGTGCCGGCTCCGCCGTGGTGGCGGGCTGCGGCAGCTGCTTTTCGATCGGCTTGTCGGTGTGCACGCCGATTTCAGGCTTGGGCTGCGGCAAGGGTATGGTTTCGGCTGCGGCGGCCTGAATCATGACCGCTGCAAGCAAGGCCTGAAGGGGAAGCCTCACCGGAGCCACATCAGTCCTCGAAGCGCGGCGCGGTTTCGTCGAGCAACGCATTGGCCCGGGCGATCGCCGCTTGCGGATCGACGCCATCAGCGAACACCGCGCTCGACAGCGCGACGAACTCGGCGCCGGTGGCGGCCACTTCCTCCACGGAAGCCAGATCGGATCCGGCCATGACGATGCAGGGGATCTGGATCATGTCAGCCCACCAGCGCCCCAGCGACAGGTTGCGTGGGTGCGGCTCGGGCTTGTTGTCGTAGCCGAAGCGGCCGAAAAAGATGTAGTCGGGCCGCGTCTCGCCAAGCTCGAGCGCATCGTCACGCGTCTTGGCGCCGTCGGTGCCGACCATCATTTTCGCCTGGAAATGCTCGATCGTCTCGGCGAGTTCGGCCTTGGAGACCTCGACATGGATGCCGTCGGCCTGGACGCGCCCCGCGATGCGGGTGTCGCCGGCAATGACGACGGCCACGCCCGCGGCCTGGGCCGCAGGAACGATCTTTTCGGCGAAAGCCTGGAAGGAAGCTTCGTCCATGCCGTTCTCGGGCAGGATCAGCGAGGCGACGTCGCCGCCGTCGAAGGCGGTGGCAATGCGGGCGGCCGGCACGCCGGGCGGCGCGATCAGCACGATGCGGCAGCGGTTTGGGGGCGTTGCGTCATTCATGGTTCTTCAATCCCGGTTTCGCCTATGCCGGGCGAAGATGGTTGGATTGCGGCATAGAGCAAACTGCCCGCTTTGAACAGGCGGGCAGCCAGGATCGCGATTTGGCGGCAGGGGCGGCCGTTTTACTTGATTGGTTGCGGGCTCGTTACGGACGTTTTCGACTTCCACAATGTCCAGCCGCGATTCATGCCCGCCGCAGCAAGCAGGATAGCGGCGGCGCCGACGACCTGGCTGAGATGCAAGCGATGGCCGAAGGCGGTGACGTCGACCAGGATGGCAACGACCGGATAGATGAAGGACAGCGATCCCTGCAGAGGCGTCGGCAGCTTCTGGATTGCTCCGTACATCAGTATGTACATCAGGCCGGTGTGGACGACGCCGAGCGTCGCCAGCATGGCCCAGCTCCATGGGTCGGCCGAAAGATGCGTGAGATTGGCGAAGGGCGCCAGCATGACGACACCGACGCAGACCTGGATGAGCGCGATCAAATGCGGCGGCGTACCCTTGAGCTTCTTGGTGACGATGGCCGCGACGGCCCAGAAGAAGGCAGCGGCCAGGGCCATCAGGATGCCGGCAAAATAGTTTGTGCCGACATCACCCGCGTCAGGGGCGGCCTCGACGATCAGCACCATGCCGGCGAAGGCTATTGCCAGCCAGGTCAGTTTGGTCAGGGTCAGCCGCTCGGCGAAGAAGAGTGCGCCGAAGCCGACCAGCATGAAGGGCTGTGTGTTGTAGACAGCGGTGGCGATCGAGATCGACGCGCGGGAGAAGGCACTGAACAGGAGCAGCCAGTTGATGACGATGGCCGCACCGCCGAGTGCGGCGAGGCCAATGACGCGCAGCGACAGCCTGTTGCGCAGCAATCCGAGGCAAGCGCAGATGACGAGCAACGTTACCGCGCCGAAGGCGCAGCGCCAGAACACGACATCCATGATCGGCTGGCCGGACATGATGACGAACCATCCGATCGTTCCCAGGATCGCCATTGCTGACGACATTTCGACCGTGCCGCGTACCGTATCGTTCATGATAGACCTTTGAGCCAGTTGAGACATCATAATCTCATGCGGCGTGGGCGCTTTCCATCATGTGGAAAAGGCGATATGGATATGTAACCTAATTATATTAGGCATTCATGCCGAATCAGAGAGAAATATGAAATGCTGGATGATCTCGACCGAAGTCTCCTCGAAATCCTGGTGAGGGATGCACGAACCTCGCTGAAAGATTTGGCTTCCCAGGTCGGGCTGTCGTCGCCAAGCGTTTCGGAGCGGCTTAGGCGGCTCGAGGAGCGCGGCGTCATACGGGCGTTCACCGTCGAGATCGATCCGCTGGCGCTCGGCTATACGTTGCAGGCGATCGTGCGCATCAAGCCTTTGCCGGGCAAGCTGCACGTCGTGCAGAAGCTGATCGAGGAGATTGCCGAGTTTGGCGAATGCGACAAGGTGACGGGCGACGACTGTTTCGTCGCCCGGCTGTTCGTGCGCTCGATCGGCGACCTCGACGGCATTCTCGACCGCATCGCCGACAAGGCCGAGACCAGCACCGCCATCATCAAGGCGCAGCCGATCCGGCGGCGGCCGCCACCGCTTGGGTTGCCATCGGCCTCATTGTCTTGACTCCGCATGGCCATGGTGGAAAGGCGCTGTCGGTCCGCCAGATGGCTGGCTGAGGAACGAGCAAGACATGGCGCAGAATATCTACGACCAGTCGGATTTCTTCGCGGGCTACAGCCGGCTTGGCCGGTCAATCGAAGGCCTGGACGGTGCTGCCGAATGGCCGGCGCTGCGCGCGATGCTGCCTGAAGTTAGGGGTTCAAGGGTTGTCGATCTCGGCTGTGGCTTCGGCTGGTTCTGCCGCTGGGCGCATGAGCATGGGGCGAGCCAGGTGCTTGGGCTGGACCTTTCGGAAAAGATGCTTGCCCGCGCGCGAACCGCCGGTCCGGAGACCGGCATCACGTATGAGGCAGCCGACCTCGACCAGCTCAGCCTGCCGCAAGGCGGCTTCGATCTCGCCTACAGTTCGCTTGCCCTGCATTACGTCGAGGACGTCGTGCGCCTGTTCAGGACGGTGCATCAGGCGCTGTCGCCCGGCGGGCATTTCGTCTTCTCGACGGAACATCCGATCTACATGGCTCCCAGCAGGCCCGGCTGGGCGATCGATGCCGAGGGCCGCAAGACATGGCCCGTCGACCAGTATCTGGTGGAAGGCCCGCGCAAGACCGACTGGCTGGCCAAGGGCGTGGTGAAACACTACCGCACCATCGGAACCACGCTCAACACGCTGATCCGGTCCGGCTTCACGATCGGGCATGTCGAGGAATTCCGCCCGACGGACGCCCAGATCGCGGCCAAACCGGAACTGGCGGAAGAGCTCGAGCGACCGATCTTCCTGCTGGTCTCGGCGCGGCGATAGGGCAGGCGCTGGCCGGGATTTCCAGTCGCCCGAGACGTTATTCTGGGTTATCAAGCATTGACGCGCGCTTTCCCTCCAGACCAGTCCCTCCCATGTCAGGCATGCTTCTCGATCCGTGGTTCTACGCGG
This sequence comes from Mesorhizobium loti CJ3sym, assembly GCF_000472785.1. Lineage (GTDB taxonomy): Bacteria > Pseudomonadota > Alphaproteobacteria > Rhizobiales > Rhizobiaceae > Mesorhizobium > Mesorhizobium loti_E. The sequence goes on along the minus strand of NZ_AXAL01000014.1, from coordinate 1,005 downwards.
CCGCCATCCCGGCGGTCATTCTGGTCGGCCTGTCCAAGGGCGGCTTCGGCGGCGCTGTCGGTTTCGTCGGCGTGCCGCTGATGGCGCTGACCATCCCGCCGGTGCAGGCGGCCGCCATCCTGCTGCCGATCCTGTGCCTGATGGACATCGTCTCGGTGTGGACGTGGTGGGGCGTCTACGACAGAAAGATGCTGGTCGACATGATGCCGGGCGCCGTCGTCGGCATCGGCCTCGGCTGGCTGACGGCCGCACTGGTCACCGAGGAGGCCGTGCGGCTGATCGTCGGCGCTGTCGCCATCATCTTCGTGCTGCGCTGGCTCTATTTGCAGTTTCGCCATGGCTCCGACCATGCGGCCGAACCCAACCGCGTCGCGGCCGCGATCTGGGGCACGGTCGCCGGCTTCACCAGCTTCGTCGCCCATGTGGGCGGCCCGCCCTTCCAGGTCTATGCACTGCCGATCCGGCTTGATCCGAAGGTGCTGTCGGGCACGGCGGCGATCTTCTTTGCCGCCACCAATGCTCTGAAGCTCGTGCCCTATTTCGCGCTTGGCCAGTTTGACACCGCCAATCTGACGGCGTCCGCGGTGCTGATGCCGCTGGCGCCGCTGTCGACCATCGCCGGTGCCTGGCTGGTGCGGCGCATGCGGCCGGAGATCTTTTATCCCTTCACCTACGCCACCGTCGCGGTGGTGGCGCTGAAGCTGGTCTGGGATGGTATCGCCGGCCTTCTCTAGGCTCAGGACTCATTGATCAGAGCCAGAAGATTACGGTTGCAGCGATGCAGATCGCGGACATGAAGGTGTGGGCGCAGCGGTCATAGCGTGTGTGGATGCGCCGCCAGTCCTTGAGCCTGCCAAACATGTTCTCGATCTTATGGCGGCTTTTGTAGAGCAAGGTGTCGTGCGGGATCGGCAGATTGCGGTTGGCTTTGGACGGGATACAGGCGACTATGCCGCGCTTGGCCAGGGCCGTGCGGAACCAGTCGGCGTCGTAGCCTTTATCCCC
>NZ_AXAL01000013.1 GCF_000472785.1 Mesorhizobium loti CJ3sym | reverse complement strand
CTTCTGGAAAGTAGGGCCATAGTGGGTGACAGCCCCGTACGCGTAATGCAATCAATCGTCCTCGAGTAAGGCGGGACACGTGAAATCCTGTCTGAAATTGGGGGGACCACCCTCCAAGCCTAAGTACTCGTGCATGACCGATAGCGAACTAGTACCGTGAGGGAAAGGTGAAAAGCACCCCGACAAGGGGAGTGAAAGAGTACCTGAAACCGGTTGCCTACAAACAGTGGAAGCCCAAGGTTCGTCCTGGGTGACCACGTACCTTTTGTATAATGGGTCAGCGACTTAGTGTGACGAGCAAGCTTAAACCGATAGGTGTAGGCGCAGCGAAAGCGAGTCTGAATAGGGCAATTCAGTTCGTCGCATTAGACCCGAAACCGAGTGATCTAGCCATGAGCAGGTTGAAGGTAAGGTAACACTTACTGGAGGACCGAACCCATAACTGTTGCAATAGTTCGGGATGACTTGTGGCTAGGGGTGAAAGGCCAATCAAACTCGGAAATAGCTGGTTCTCCGCGAAATCTATTTAGGTAGAGCGTCGACCGAATACCCCAGGGGGTAGAGCACTGGATGGGCTAGGGGTCCTCACCGGATTACCAAACCTAACCAAACTCCGAATACCTGGGAGTACTAGTCGGCAGACACACGGCGGGTGCTAACGTCCGTCGTGAAAAGGGAAACAACCCTGACCTACAGCTAAGGTCCCCAAGTTATGGCTAAGTGGGAAAGGATGTGAGGATCCCAAAACAACCAGGATGTTGGCTTAGAAGCAGCCATCATTTAAAGAAAGCGTAACAGCTCACTGGTCTAAATAAGGGTCTTTGCGCCGAAAATGTAACGGGGCTAAAGCCATACACCGAAGCTTAGGGTTTGGTCCGCAAGGGCCAAGCGGTAGCGGAGCGTTCTGTAAGCTGATGAAGCCATACCCGTGAGGGGTGGTGGAGGTATCAGAAGTGCGAATGCTGACATGAGTAACGTAAGGGGAGTGAGAGACTCCCCCGCCGAAAGACCAAGGGTTCCTGCTTAAAGCTAATCTGAGCAGGGTTAGCCGGCCCCTAAGACGAGGCGGAAACGCGTAGTCGATGGGAACCACGTTAATATTCGTGGGCTTGGAGGTAGTGACGGATCATTGAGGTAGTCCAATCTTATCGGATTGAACGGGCTGCTGCGTGGTTCCAGGAAATAGCTCCTCCTTATAAACCGTACCCGAAACCGACACTGGTGGTCTGGTAGAGTATACCAAGGCGCTTGAGAGAACTATGCTGAAGGAACTCGGCAAATTGCACGCGTAACTTCGGAAGAAGCGTGACCCTTTTCTACGCAAGTAGAGGAGGGTGGCACAGACCAGGGGGTAGCGACTGTTTATCAAAAACACAGGGCTCTGCGAAGTCGCAAGACGACGTATAGGGTCTGACGCCTGCCCGGTGCTGGAAGGTTAAGAGGAGGGGTGCAAGCTCTGAATCGAAGCCCCAGTAAACGGCGGCCGTAACTATAACGGTCCTAAGGTAGCGAAATTCCTTGTCGGGTAAGTTCCGACCTGCACGAATGGCGTAACGACTTCCCCGCTGTCTCCAGCATAGACTCAGTGAAATTGAATTCCCCGTGAAGATGCGGGGTTCCTGCGGTTAGACGGAAAGACCCCGTGCACCTTTACTATAGCTTTACATTGGCATTCGTAGTGGCATGTGTAGGATAGGTGGTAGGCTTTGAAACCTGGGCGCCAGCTCAGGTGGAGCCACCCTTGAAATACCACCCTTATTACTATGGATGTCTAACCGCGGCCCGTTATCCGGGTCCGGGACAATGTATGGTGGGTAGTTTGACTGGGGCGGTCGCCTCCTAAAGAGTAACGGAGGCGCGCGATGGTGGGCTCAGAACGGTCGGAAATCGTTCGCTGAGTGCAATGGCATAAGCCTGCCTGACTGCGAGACTGACAAGTCGAGCAGAGACGAAAGTCGGTCATAGTGATCCGGTGGTCCCGCGTGGAAGGGCCATCGCTCAACGGATAAAAGGTACGCCGGGGATAACAGGCTGATGACCCCCAAGAGTCCATATCGACGGGGTTGTTTGGCACCTCGATGTCGACTCATCGCATCCTGGGGCTGGAGCAGGTCCCAAGGGTATGGCTGTTCGCCATTTAAAGCGGTACGTGAGTTGGGTTCAGAACGTCGTGAGACAGTTCGGTCCCTATCTGCCGTGGGTGTAGGAATATTGAAAGGATCTGTCCCTAGTACGAGAGGACCGGGATGGACGGATCTCTGGTGGACCTGTTGTGGCGCCAGCCGCATAGCAGGGTAGCTATATCCGGACGGGATAACCGCTGAAGGCATCTAAGCGGGAAACCCACCTTAAAACGAGTATTCCCTGAGAACCGTGGAAGACGACCACGTTGATAGGCCGGGTGTGGAAGAGCGGCAACGCTTGAAGCTTACCGGTACTAATAGTTCGATCGGCTTGATCGTTCTCATTCCTTATGCTCATCTCGATTGGCGACAATCCTTTGGATTGCGCCGGGATGACAGGGCACATAAAGACCAGCGAACAGCCCCGAGAGGCCCCCGACAGCTCCGCTGCCGACGTCTCTCTATGCTCCTTCGCTCAAAAAGCTTCTCGAACAACGTGCGTTTTGCCGACCTGGTGGTTATGGCGGAGCGGCTGCACCCGATCCCATTCCGAACTCGGCCGTGAAACGCTCCAGCGCTGATGGTACTTCGTCTCAAGACGCGGGAGAGTAGGTCGCTGCCAGGTCTGCTAAATGCACGTTGAAACTCTCATCCAAAAATCGGATCGAGAGAAATCTTCTCTCTACGAACAGGCCCGCCAACGGGAACACGGGCCGCGAAAGCGGCCCTTTCATTTGGTGGTCAATATCGCAATCGCCCCTGGACGATTGCAGCATTAAGCAAGCAAACGCTTGCCTAGTTTAGCAAGCAAGCGCTTGCTAAGAGGTGACGCGGGGTGGAGCAGCCCGGTAGCTCGTCAGGCTCATAACCTGAAGGTCACAGGTTCAAATCCTGTCCCCGCAACCAAACTCTTGAAAATGGCCCGCCCTCGTGCGGGCCTTTTTTGTACCCGGATGGCGGGCAGACTGGCCCTGCGCTAATGTAAGCCATCGCTGACCGATGATCAAATAGCCACCATTTCGGCCTTTGCAACGCTTTTCGCGATGCAGCATGCTTGTCTCATCCTTCGGATCGGGCTTTTGAGAAGAACGGTCGCAATACGTCGGCGACGCGCGCCGGCTTCTACGGCATCGCCGGCTGGCACACGCGGGCACATCTGTTGCGGGCGCTGTTCGAGGGCGTCGCCTTCGAGCACAAACGCCATGTCGAGACGTTGCACAAAGCCGGCGCCGATTTCGATCATGTGGTGCTGTCCGGCGGTGGTTCGCGCAGCTCGGTCTGGCCGGAGATCTTCGCCGATGTGCTCGGCGTGCCCGTCACCGTGGCGCGCAGCCGCGAGACCGGAGCCTTGGGAGCAGCCATCGCGGGGGGCACCGGCGTCGGCATCTTCGCGGACTACAGCGCCGGTGCCGCCGCCATGACGGCCGCCGCCCGACAGTTCACACCAAACGAGGTGGTTGCCGAGGCATATGCACGGCGGTATCTGCTTTACAGCGAGATCAACAAGGCGATGGTGCCGCTATGGGAGCGCATCGCCGGACAAGAGGCCCGCACGTGACTGAAGCCTCACCGTCCCCGTTTGGCGATTATGACTACGTCATCGTCGGTGCCGGCTCGGCCGGCTGCGTGCTCGCCAACCGGCTCTCGGCCGATCCGCGCAACCGGGTGTTGCTGCTCGAAGCCGGCGGCAGCGACCGCTACCACTGGGTCGATATCCCGATCGGCTACCTCTTCTGCATGGGCAATCCGCGCACCGACTGGATGATGAAGACCGAGCCGGAGGCCGGCCTCAATGGACGCAGCCTCAACTATCCGCGCGGCAAGGTGCTCGGCGGCTGTTCATCGATCAACGGCATGATCTACATGCGTGGCCAGGCCGCCGATTATGATGGCTGGCGCCAGGCCGGCAATACTGGCTGGGGCTGGGACGATGTGCTGCCTTACTTCCTCAAGTCGGAAGACCATCATGGCGGCAAGGGCGCCATGCATGGCAGTGGCGGCGAGTGGCGCGTCGAACGCCAACGCCTGTCATGGCCGATCCTCGACGCCTTCCGGGATGCCGCCGAGGAACTCGGCATTCCGCGCACCGACGACTTCAACACCGGCACCAATGAAGGCTCCGGCTATTTCGAGGTCAACCAGCGCAATGGCGTGCGCTGGAACACGTCGAAAGCGTTCCTGCGTGGCATTGCCGCGCGCAAGAATCTGCGAGTCGTGATCGACGCCGAGACGGAGCGGCTCGAGTTCGAAGGCCGGCGCGTCACGGGCCTCGTCTTCCGAAAAGACGGTGGCCTGCATCGCGTGTCCGCCGGCCAGACCCTTCTTGCCGCCGGTGCCATCAACTCCCCGAAGATCCTCGAACTCTCGGGTGTCGGCCGGCCAGACCTGCTCTCGGGAATTGGCGTGGATGTCCGTCATGCCTTGCCGGGCGTCGGCGAAGGTTTGCAGGACCATCTGCAGATCCGCACCGTCTTCAAGGTCGCCAATGTCGCCACGCTCAACCAGCGCTACCACAATCTGATTAGCCGCGCGTCGATGGGGCTGGAATACGCGCTCAGGCGCAGCGGGCCGCTGTCGATGGCGCCGAGTCAGCTCGGCATCTTCGCCAGGAGCGATGCGCGTCTCGCAACACCTGATCTCGAATACCACGTGCAGCCGCTGAGCACGGATCGGTTGGGCGAGCCGCTGCATCGCTTTCCGGCAGTGACGGTATCGGTCTGCAATCTGCGCCCGGAAAGCCGGGGCACGGTGCATATGGGATCGTCCGATGCGCGCGAGGCAGCGAAGATCCAGCCGAACTATCTCTCTACCGAAGGAGACCGCAGCGTCGCCGTCGCTTCACTGCGTCATGTCCGCGGTTTGATGAAGGCAAAGGCGATAGCACGCTTTGCACCGGAAGAGATGCTGCCTGGTGCGCAATATGACGGCGACGAAGACCTCATCCGCAAGGCAGGCGATATCGGCACGACGATCTTCCACCCGGTCGGCACGTGCAAGATGGGCTCGGACCCGATGGCGGTGGTCGACGATCGCCTCAGGGTTCACGGGCTCGATGGGCTGCGCGTGGTCGATGCCTCGATCATGCCGACAATCGTGTCGGGCAACACCAATTCTCCCGTGGTGATGATCGCGGAGAAGGCGGCCGAGATGATCCTGCGGGAGTCTCGCTGACGGCATCACGCAATGGCAGCGCTGCGCGATCGTCTTTTCTCGGCAGCCGCCATCAGGTCGACAAAGGCGCGCACCTTGGCGGGCCGGAACCGGGCCGGTGGAAAGACCGCGTGGATGCCGCCGGTCGGCAAGGTCCAGTCGGCAAGCACCGGCACCAGCCGTCCCTCGGCGATATCGTCGCTGACGCTGTAGTCGGGGAAGATGCCGAGCCCGATGCCGGCGAGCACGCAGGCCAGGGAAGCCGGACTCTTGTCGCACATGATGACCGGGTTGAGCTCGGTCAGCACCTTTTCGCCATTTCTGGAAAACAGCCATTGGCCGACGCCACGCAGCTGGGCATTGCCGACCCAAGCCAGCGATCTCGCCTGGCGCGGGGTCGCGTCGCGCGGCAGGCTTGCCGCAAAGGCCGGGCTCGCCACCACGACCTGCCTTATCGTGCCCAGGCGCCGCGCCTGGTTGGAAGAATCGGCAAGCCAGCCGACGCGAATGCCAAGATCGATCTGCTCGTCAACCAGATTGCTCACCGCGTCATCGAAGATCGCTTCGACGCGCATCTGGGGATAAGCCTTCAGGTATGCCGCCATGACCGGCGCCACCATCTTGGTTCCGTAGTCGAGTGGTGCGGTCAGCCTCAGCATTCCGGCCGGTTCGACGGCTGCGTGAGAGATTTCTCCATAGGCCGCTTCCGCCTCGCGCAGAATGATCATCGCACGGTCATAGAAGAGGCGACCCTCGCCCGTCGGCGTGACACGCCGGGTCGTGCGCTGCAGCAGCGTCGCGCCCAGTTCTTCTTCGAGCCTGCCGATCTGATGGCTTACGACAGCCTTGGCGACGCCAAGCCGATCCGCGGCTGATGTGAACGAACCGGTTTCCATCACCGTGGTGAAGTAGACGAGACGGTTGAGGTTCAGAAGGTCGGCCAATGTGCTGCCTTTTGTCCGATTCAATCAGACAGTTTGTATTATTGGCGCCTGTTTATCGCAAGACCGCTGGCTGCCACATATGGCTCGGATATTTGACGGGCCGGGCTGCGGGCACCAAGGATGGCGACGACGATGAGCAATGCAGAAGTGACGTACCTTTTCGATCCGCTCTGCGGTTGGTGCTACGGCGCCACCCCGATGCTGGACAGGCTGTCGGCCATCGGCGCGCTTATCGAACTGCTGCCGACCGGCCTGTTCTCCGGTGCCGGTGCGCGGCCGATGGATGAAGGCTTTGCCGCCCATGCCTGGGCGAATGACCAGCGAATCGAACGTCTGACCGGACAGAGGTTCACGCAGGCCTATCAGCGCAATGTCCTCGGCATCCGTGGCACCTTGCTGGACTCGCATGCCGCGACCCTCGGCATCAGCGCCGCCGGCCTGGAGGACCCCAGCCGCCGGCTGACCGCTCTGAAGGCGATCCAGCGGGCGCGCTATGTCGATGGCCGCGATGTCGTGACTGTCGAAGGTGTCGTTGCCGTGCTCGTCGACGCTGGCATGGCGGATGCCGCCGCAATGCTGAAGCAGCCGACCGAGACATTGCTGACCGCTCACCTCGACCTGGTTGGCCGAGGCCGCGCGCTGTTCCAACGCTTGCATGCCAATGGCGTGCCTTCGCTTGCGGTCATTCGCAACGAAACGCCCCGGCTCATCGGTTCGAACGCGCTGTTCGGCAGCTTCGACAATCTTGTCGCCCATATCGCGGCGGCGTGATCTCTCTAACTGACCTCCAACAAAGACTGGAAAAAGACATGGCAAAAGTTGCTCTCATCGGCGCATCGGGCGCAGTCGGTTCGCGGCTGCTCAAGGAGCTCTCCGACCGTGGCCACACGGTCACCGGCATCGCGCGCAGCCCGGAAAAGATCGCGGCGCTGCCCGGCGTCACCGCCAGGAAGGGCGATGTCTTGGACAGGCAAGCCCTCACCGATCTGATCCGCGGCCATGATGTGGTGATCAGTTCGGTGCATTTTCTCGACAGCGACACCGACACGCTGATCGCCGCCGTGCGCGCTTCCGGTGTGAAGCGTTATCTCGTTGTCGGTGGCGCCGGCAGTCTTGAAGTCGCGCCCGGCAAGCGTTTGGTCGACACCCCCGAATTCCCCGCGATCTACAAGGCCGAGGCGCAGAAGGGCGCCGACTTTCTCGACACATTGAAGACCGTCGGCGACCTCGACTGGACCTTCCTGTCGCCGTCCGCCATGTTCATTCCGGGCGAGCGCACCGGCAAATACCGCCTCGGCAAGGACACGCTTCTCGCTTCGGACAAGGGCAGCAGCATTTCCTTCGAGGACTACGCCATCGTCATGGTCGACGAGATCGAGAAGCCTGCCCATGTCAGGCAGCGTTTTACGGTCGGCTATTGATCAAACGGCAGCGGCCGTGTCTCGATCGAGGCCGGCCGACGCCAGCCGCATCAAGGCTTCGCGAACGCCGACACGCCGATAGGTTTCGGTGACGAGGCCGTCCTGCCTCAGCTCCTGGCGGCGGCGTTCGACGAAGGCGCGTTCCTCGGCGGTCAAATCGTGCTCACGCTTGCGTAGCCAGTCCTGATAGGACGAATCGAGTTCCTTGACCGGCTTGGCCGCGGTCGAAACCGAGGCCGGCCGGCTGTCGGTGTAGCGGGGCCGCAAGGCACTGTTGGGATTGTATTCGGTCCGCCTGTCGTTGCCTGAAATGACCAGGTCGGGATCCGAAACCCGACCCGACGGGTCGTAGACGAAGGCCGATGCGATGCGGTCGAGCGCCGCATCGACTTCCTTAGGCCGATGCACGACCTCGCGTGGAGCGCGATCGGGAACCGCCAGCCTTGTGATGCCGCGATCATTGATGGCGTCGAGCACTTCACGATGATCGAGCGAGGTGATGATCTCGCGCCGGGCCGGCCAGAAATCATAGGGCGCATGCGCGCCATAACCCTTTCCGATGTGGAAGGCATAGATTTCGGGATAGACAGTCAGCTCCGTGCGGCGGCTCGGCTTGATGTCGTAAAAGGAGGTGATGGCGATCTGCAGCAGATGGGTGGCGCCGATGCCGCCAAGCGCATCGTCGATCACCAGGCCGAAGCGATCATGCGGATTCCAGTCCGGCAAGGCCTGCGCGATCGAGGCGGGCTTGCCGTCGATCTCGACGTCGAACATATCTGCCTTCAGCAATGTCACGACATGCATTGCGGTCTCCGTCATCTTCCGCCGATTCGTCGAAACGTAATCAAAACAGCAGCGCTTGCGCTTGTCAGCCGGCATCCGGCTTGAACCGTTCGAATCGAGGCAGGTCAGCTAGGTCTCGCGAGACTCCTTCCCCATCAGCGTCGGCATGGTTAATACTGCCGACTTCGCGGAGAATCGATCATGGAGCACAGCCGGCTATCGAAGAAGGAGCGGCATGCGCTTATCCTGTCGGAAGTGCGCCGCTCGGCCTCGATCCGTATCTCCAGGCTCGCTTTGCGCCTGGGTGTCGCCGGCGAAACGATCCGCCGCGACCTGATCGAGCTTGGTGATGCGGGACTGCTTAACAGAACCTATGGCGGCGCGACGATCTCGCTGGTGACCTCCGAGCCGGTGATCGCCGAGCGCAGCCAGACCATGATCGAGGAGCGTGCCAGGATCGGGCGTGGTGCGGCCGAACTGGTCGAGAAAGGCCAGATCGTGATGATCGATGGCGGCTCGACGACTTACGAGGTGGCGCGCAGTCTCTCGCAGCTGAAGCGCGAGTTGACCATCATCACCAATTCCATCGGCGTGGCGTCGGTGACTGGGGCCAATCCGACCTTCCGGGTTATCCTGTGCCCCGGCACCTATGACAGCCGCGAAGCCAGCGTGTTCGGCGAGGATACGGTGGAATTCGTCCGGCGCTACAATGCCGACATTGCTATCATCGGCGCCTCGAGCCTGTCGGTGGACGGGCCCAGCGACATGATCTCGGGAGCGGCGGCGGTCAAGCGGGCAATGATTGCGCGCGCGCTGTCGACAGCGCTGGTGGTGACCAATGACAAGTTCGGCCGCAACAGCCTCGAACGCGTCTGCGCGCTCGGCGAGCTGTCCGACATCGTCACCGATCGAGAGCCGCAACCGGCGCTGCGCGCTGTCATTGAGGCGGCTGGGACGGAACTTCACATAGTCAGCGACGGCTGATCGGAGCTACCGGAAGGCGAAGTCCGAATCTGCAGGAAGATGCCGGCCATCAGGCCGGGAACAGGAACGCCGAAGCGGGATCGAAAAAGATGCGCTGACCTGACGGGGCGGTGCTGTCTGCTTCTTTTGCGTCCGAGGTTGGCCTGACATCGATCTCGTCGCCGCCGGCCGTGCGCGCCACGACCCGCCGGCGATCGCCGAAGAAGGCGGTATCGACGATCTCGACGGCGAGTGCCGCACTTGTCGGCCCGGGCGTCAGGCGGAAGGCTTCCGGGCGCACCATCATCCGAACCTTCTGGCCTTGGCCGAAGGACGTTGTCGTCTTGACGCCGGTCACGATCGAGCCGTCGGCCAGGCGGATCGTCGATGCGCCATCCGCGGTTTGCAAATGCTCAGCCGACAGGAAATTCGAGTTGCCGATGAAGCCGGCGACAAACTCGCTCGCCGGTCTGAGGTAGAGATCCTCGCCGGTGCCGATCTGTTCGATGCGGCCTTCCCTGAACAGGGCGATGCGATCCGAAAGATGCAGCGCCTCCTCCTGGTCGTGCGTGACATAGAGGATGGTGACGCCCGTTTCGCGGTGGATGCGGCGGATCTCGGCCTGGATCTCCTGGCGCAGCTTCTTGTCGAGCGCCGACAGCGGTTCGTCCATCAACAGGATCGGCGGATCGTAGGCGAGCGCGCGGGCAAGCGCCACGCGCTGCTGCTGGCCGCCCGACAGCGCGCCCGGATGGCGGTCGGCGAAGTTTTCGAGGCGCACCAGTGCCAGCATGTCGGCGACCTTGCGCTTGACCTCGCCATCCGGGCGGCGGCGCACGCGCAGCGGAAAGGCGACATTCTCGGCGACGCTCAGATGCGGAAACAGCGTGTAGCGCTGGAAAACCATGCCGATGTTGCGCTTGTGCGACGGCACCGAAAGCAGCGACCTGTCCTCCAGAAGCACATCACCTGAGCTCGGATCCTGGAAACCGGCGATGGCGTAGAGCGTGGTCGACTTGCCGGAGCCCGACGGGCCGAGGAACGTCAGGAACTCTCCCTTGGGCACATCGATGGTGACGTCATGGACGGCGACGAAGGCGCCGAACGTCTTTCTCACCGCGCGTATGGACAGGAACGGTCGGGTCATCTGGACAATTTTCTGCGAAGGAGTGCGGTCACGATCATCAGGCACAAGGTCAGGCCGACAAGCAGGCTGGAGGCGGCTGCAACGACTGGGCTAAGGTCGGCGCGCAGGCTGCCCCAGATCTTCACCGGCAAGGTTTGCAAGGTCGGGCTCGCCATGAAGATCGCCACCACGACCTCGTCCCATGAGGCCAGGAAGGAGAAGATCGCCGCCGAGAAGATACCGATCCTGATCGACGGCAAGGTGATCCTCAGCCGCGCCTGCAGCGGGCTGGCGCCGCAGATTATGGCCGCGTCCTCGATGGATTTGTCAAAGCCCTCGAGCGCCGCGGTGATCGGAATGATGGCGAAAGGCAGCGCCAGGATGGTGTGGGCGATGACGAAACCGACCGTAGTGCCGGCGAGGCCGATGCGCAGGAAGAAGGCGTAGATGGCGATGGCGAACACGACTACCGGCAGCACCATCGGCGTCAACAGCAGTCCACGCAGGACCTGGCGTCCGCGAAATTCGCCCCTGACCAGGCTGAAGGAGGCGAACAGGCCGATGACGACGGCGAGGATGGCGGCCATGGCGGCAATCCGGGCGCTGGTCAGTGCGGCATCGATCCAGGTCGGGTCTGCCAGCAATTGCTGGTACCATTTCAGCGTCCAGCCGGGCGGCGGGAAGGCGAGCCAACGCGACGAGCCGAATGAGAGGAGCACGATGAAGACCACCGGCAGCAACAGGAAAGCCGCGACTGCCGCCGTGAAGCCGACAAGCGCCACGCGCAGCCATCCGAGCCTGTCATAGTCGAGCAGCATCCTCAGATCCCTCCGCCGGCGCGCTTGGCGCCGACCAGGCGAAGCTGGATCGCGTAGAGCGCCATGGTGACGACGAGCAGGACAAAAGCGGCCGCACTTCCGAGCCCCCAGTTGAGCAGCGACTGCACCGTCTGGGCGATCATCTCGGCCAGCATCATGTTGGATGTACCGCCAAGCAGGGCAGGCGTGACGAAGTAGCCAAGCGACATGACGAAGACCATCAGCCCTCCGGCGGCGATGCCGGGAAGCGACAGCGGCAAAAGGATGCGGCGGAAGGCCTCGAACGGGCTTGCGCCGCAAAGGGCGGCCGCGCGCAGCGTCATAGGGTCGATGGCGCGTAAAGTGCCGACCAGCGGCAGGATCATGAAGGGCAGCATGATGTAGACCATGCCGATGGTGACTCCGGCCAGATTGTTGATGAGCGGCAGCGGCTCATGGATGATGCCCAAACCCATCAGTGCCCTGTTGATCACGCCGGTGCGCTGCAGCAGCACCATCCACGCATAGGTGCGGGTGAGAAGGTTCGTCCACATCGACAGGATGATGATGCCGAAGACGATCGAGCCCAGGGCCGGCGGCATGATCGCCAGCATCCAGGCAACGGGGAAAGCCACCAGGATGGTGACGGCTGTGACGACCGATGCGACCAGGAAGGTGTTCAGGAACACCCGCACATAGGTGCCGCTGCCGAAAAGCGCCGCGTAGTTCTGCAGGCCTGGTTCGGGATCGGTGACGCTGCGCAGCAGCAAAGCGACCACCGGCACGATGAAGAACAGGCCAACCAGAAGCAGGGCCGGCAAGGCGCTGCCGCTGCCGGCTGGCAGGCCGGCAACCGAGCTGCGTCTGAAAGAACTTCCCTGCATCGAGCGGTCCTGTCTCGAAACGGCGCGCGCAAGCAGCGCCCCGTCGGTCTGCAACGGTGTCACTTGGTCTGCCAGGCATACCAGCGCGTGGCGATCTCGCCGCGGTGCTCGGCCCAGTAGTTCATGTCGAGGTTGATCTGGCCGTCGACATGGGCATCGGGCAGGGCCTTGACGGCATCGGCGGGCATCTCCGCCTTGGCCTTGGTGTTGATGGGCGCATAGCCGCTTGCCTCGGCGAATTTCGCCTGGCCGGTCGGGCTGGTCGCGGCGGCGAGGAACTTCATCGCGCTGTCCTTGTTCTTGGCGCCCTTCGGCACGACGAGCACGTCGGCTGCGGTGAGGTTCTGGTTCCAGGCGACACCGACATCGGTGCCATCCTGCTGGAGGGCGAAGACACGCCCGTTCCACAACTGACCGAACGCAGCCTCGCCGGAAGCAATCAGCTGCTGCGATTCAGCGCCGCCGCCCCACCAGACGATATCGGATTTGATGGTGTCGAGTTTCTTGAAGGCACGGTCGAGATCAAGCGGATAGAGCTTGTCCGCCGGCACGCCGTCGGCCAGCAAAGCGATCTCGATGACGCCCGGCGCCGACCATTTGTAGAAGGTCCGCTTGCCGGGAAACTTCTTGGTGTCGAACATGTCGGCCCAGCCGGTCGGTTCGCCCGTGACGGTGCCCTTGTTCCAGGCGAGCACGAAGGAATAGTAGAAGCTGCCAACGGAGTGCTCATTGCTGAAGCGCGGGTCGAGATCGGCCTTGGGCACGACCGCATAGTCGATCGGCTCCAGCAGCCCGTCCTTGGCGGCCTTGATGGCGAAGTCCATTTCCACGTCGACGACGTCCCAGGTGACATTGCCGGCGTCGACCATGGCCTTGAGCTTGCCGTAGTCGGTTGGTCCATCTTGCAACACCTTGATGCCGGAGCTGGCTTCGAAGGGAGCCGCCCAGGATTTGGTCTGTGCTTCCTGCGTGGTGCCGCCCCAGCTGGTGAACGCCATCTCGTCGGCCTTGGCGGCGGTCGCCGCGAGCAGTCCGGCCAGCAGGCCGGTCAAAATCAGTTTCATGTCATTCTCCTCTGTTGGTCTGTTCTTGTTTTTCTCAGTGCACCTGCGTCCCGCGGTTCTCAGCGCATGACGAAGGGATCGGGAATCGGCTCGTCCGAGGTGTTGATCCAGACGGATTTCGAGCGTGTGTAGTCTCTGATGGCATCGAGCCCGCCTTCGCGGCCGAGGCCCGACAGGCCGTAGCCGCCGAAGGGAACGAGCGGCGATACGGCGCGATAGGTGTTGACCCAGACGACGCCGGCATGGATGTCGCGCGCCATGCGGTGCGCCCTAGCGAGATTGCTGGTGAACACGCCCGAAGCCAGGCCGAAGGGCGTGTCGTTGGCAAGCGCCAGCGCTTGCGCCTCGGTGTCGAAAGCAACCACGCTGAGCACTGGCCCGAACAATTCCTCGCGCACGCAGGGCAGGTCGCTGCCGCCGGCATCGATGATGGTCGGTGCATAGTAGAAGCCGCTGCCGGCTGGCCGTGTTCCGCCAGTGATGAGCGTGCCGCCCGAGACAAGGCTCTCCGCGACGATCTTCTCGATCCAGTCCCGTTGGCGCAGCGTGGCGAGCGGCCCCATTTCGGTCGCCGGATCCTGCGGATCGCCGATGCGGATCACCTCGGCCTTGCGCTTCAGCCGGGCGAGGAATTCATCCTTCACCGAACGCTCGACCAGCAGCCGCGAGCCGGCGACGCAGCTCTGGCCGGTCGCGGCGAAAATGCCGGCGACCACCGCATTGGCGGCGCTGTCGAGATCGGCGTCGGCGAAGACGACGACCGGGCTTTTGCCGCCGAGTTCGAGTGTGGTGTAGGCAAGGTTCTCTGCTGTGTTCCTGACGATGGCACGCGCCGTCGACGGACCGCCGGTGAAGGCGACGCGCGAAACCAGCGGATGGCTGGTCAGGCGCCGGCCGCAATCATGGCCAAAGCCGGTGAGGATGTTGACGACGCCTGGGGGAAAGCCGGCCTCATGAACCAGTTCGGCAAAAGCGAGCAGCGGCGCTGGCCCGTCCTCGGAGGCCTTGAGCACGATGGTGCAGCCGGCGGCAAGCGCCGGACCGAGCTTGACGGCCGAGAGGAAGAGCTGGGAATTCCACGGCACCACCGCGGCAACGACGCCGATCGGCTCGCGGCGAATGGTGACGTCGAGATCCGGCTTGTCAACAGGCACATGAGCGCCTTCATGCTTGTCGGCCAGCCCGCCATAGTAGCGGTAGTAGTCACCGACATAGGCGATCTGGGCGCGGGTCTCGCGGATGATCTTGCCGGTGTCGCGTGTCTCGAGCTCGGCCAGACATGCGGCATTGGCAGCGACGAGGTCGCCGAGCTTGACCAGCAGCTTGCCACGCGCTGTCGCGGTCATCCTTTGCCATGGGTTTGAGCGCAGCGCGCGGTGCGCCGCCTCGACGGCACGGTCGACATCGGCTTCGCTCGCCGCCGGCATCCTGGCCCATGCCGCGCCGGTCGACGGGTCGACACTGTCGAACGTGGCGGACGGCTCGTCGAAGCGGCCGTCGATGAAGTTCCTGAAGGGGGCGTCGGTCATGGGCTCGCAATCAGAGGAAGGCCGGCATCACCCGGTCGATGAACAGTTGCAGCGATTTCATCTTGCGCTCGTGCGAAAGCCCGCTGTCGATCCAGATCGAGTACTGGTCGTAGCCAAGCGCTTCATAGGATTTCAGCCGGGCGATGACCTCATCGGCCTCGCCGATCACCAGGTTTTGCCTGATCTTGTCCGGCGCGTATTGCGGCATGGCCGCGATCTCGTCCGGCGTCAGCGGCTCCAATATGCCTTGATGCACTGGTTTCTTGTTCTGGAACCAGGCGCCGAACTGGCAATAGAAAGTCGACAGGTCCTGCGTGAGGCGATCGGCGTCGGCCGCGTCCTCGGCAACGAAGGTGTGCATCAAAAGCATGATTTCCGGTCGTTCGATCTCGGGATGCGCGGCGCAGGCGGCGTTGAAGCGCTGCATCAGGCTCGTCACCTCGTCATCGCCGGAAGCCAGCGGCGTTACCTGAACCTTGCATCCGTTGGCGACGGCGAAATCGTGCGAGTTCGGGTCGCGAGCCGCCACCCAGATCGGCGGGTAGGGTTTCTGCAGCGGCTTGGGCGAGGAGGTCGTGGCAGGGAATTGCCAGAACTCGCCGGAGAGTTCGAAGTCGCCGTCCCAGAGGCCGCGGATCGCCGGTATGATCCCGCGCATGCGCTGGCCGGCGCCCCAGGCGTCAAGACCGGGAAAGAGGCGCTGATATTCATAGCTGTAGGCGCCGCGCGCGATGCCGATGTCAAGCCGTCCGCCGCTGATGACGTCAGCCATCGCCGCTTCGCCGGCAAGCTTGATCGGGTGCCAGAAGGGCGCAATCACGGTTCCGGTGCCGAGGCGGATATGGCTGGTCTTGGCGGCGAGATAGGCGATGTTGATGAAGGGATTGGGCGAGATGGTGAATTCCATGCCGTGATGCTCGCCGATCCAGGCGGTCTCGAAGCCTGCCTGTTCGGCCATCAGGACCAACTCCTCGAGCTCGGTCACAAGCTCGGAATGCGGCTTGGCCAGGTCCGACCGTTCCATGTGCACGAAGAGCGAGAATTTCATCGCTGGTCACCTGTATTGACGGTGGAAGCGCTGGGTCTGGCGAGCGGCCGGACCTCGCCTTCGACATCGTTGCCGACATAGACGCCGAATGCATCCACCGAGCATTCCCTGATATAGCGGGTGAGCATCGAGCGGATCGCCGGATCGGCGATCTTCAATCCTTCGATCGCGTCGATCTCGATGAGCCTGATGCCGCGATCGCTGGAAGCGGGCACGTCGAACGTGCCGCGATAGTAGACATGTGTGCGTGAAACGGTTCCGGCGTCGTCCCAGACGGCGAACAGGAAGCCGAGCTGGGCCTCGATGGCCTTCGCAGCGAGCAGCCCTCGCAGACTTTTGCCATCGCCGGCCGAGCCCAACCCGCGGCCGCGCGGTAGCTCGAAACCGTCCGCGGTTTCCAGGAACAGGATCCGGCCACCATTTTCGAGGATGGCGCCGACATCGGTGCCAGGCTGGGTGGCGGCCAGCGCGTCCTGGCTGAGGCCGGGTGCGACATAGGCGCCGCGGCAATAGCCGAGCGGCTGCGCGGAATTGTGCTCGAAATCGCGGACGCGGCCGATGAGGATCGAATGATCGCCTGCCACGACCAGCCGCTCCATGTCGCAGTCGAAGGATGCCACGGAGCCGTCCAGCACGGGGCTGCCGGTGCGTCCCGGCCGCCAGGCGACTGAGGCGAACTTGTCGGCCGCTTTCGAGGCGAAGATGCCGGAGGCTGCCTTTTGACCCTCATTCAGGACGTTGATGGCGAAGCTTTTCGATGTCGCGAAGACGGGATGGCCAAGCGCCTTGTGTGCGATGCAGACCAGCACCAGGGGCGGATCGAGCGAGACAGAGGTGAAGGAGTTGGCGGTGAAGCCGCGGGGCTCGCCTTCGGGGCCGATCGTGGTGACGATGGTGACGCCGGTAAGGAAGGAGCCAAGCGCGCGGCGGAACTCGCCGCTGTCGAACCCGGTATTCGCCTCCGCAGTGCCGTTTTGCTCGATCGCTTCGTCCTCTGCGAGGAAGTCAACGATATGGCGCGTGGTGAGGTCCGGTGCCGCGACCGCCATCATGTGCTTCTCGCCCGGCAGCACCGTGCAGCGGCCATGCGGCGCCAGCCGTGCCATCGCGGCCGACATTGCGGGCGAAGAGTTCCTGTCCTCGGAGCCGGTCATGAACAGGGCCGGCACGGCCAGCGTCGGCAGGCGGTCAGCATGATCGCCGTCGGCACGAGCAAACAGGCGATAGGTGCGGGCATAGCCTTCCGGGTCGACCGCGCTCAGTGCGGATGCCGTCTTCTGTGCTGCCGCCTCCAACTCGGCCGGCACCGGATCTCCGAACCAGCGCGCGATGGTCTGTGCCGTGCCGGCCGTATCGCTGCGGCCGTTGAGCGCTACCGCACGCTGGCGAACGGCTTCGGCCAGTTCAGGCGGACGCCGGAACACGGCGTTCAGGGAAACGATCCGGTGGACGCGCTCCGGCGCGCGTAGCGCGAGTTCCTGGGCAACGAGCGCACCCATCGAGTGGCCAATGACGGATACTTTGTCGAGGCCGAGATGGTCGAGCAGGCGAACGGCCTGGTCGGCGTAGTCGGCCAGTTCCGGGTGCTGCGGTGGCAGCGGCGAAAGGCCATGGCCGAGCATGTCGATGGCGATCACGTCAAAGCCGCCGGCCATGCGCTCGATCTGCGGCCGCCAGATCGCGGCGTTCATGCCGACGCCGTGGATGAACAGCACTGGCGTGCCCGATCCGGCGCGGATGAAGCCGGTGCCGTCGGGAGCCGTTCCCTGTCGAGCCCATGCGGAAGCATCAGCCATGCACGTCCCCAAGCTCCTTGAGGTCCTGATAGCGGTCGCCGATGCGGTGATGCGGGCGACCGCCGATCGAAGCGCCAAGCGCGACCACCAGTTCGTCCGGCGCCGGCGCATCGCCGATCTGGAAATGCACGGTCAGGTAATGCGAGCGCCGTCCCTCGTCATTCTTGTCCATCAGCGGGATCATGATCGGCGTGTTTGGCCCGCCGCGCAGATTGGTGAAGGCAAGATAGGTCTTGGCGCCGACGGCGCGGCGATAATGATTGCCGAAATGCAGCGTGTGGATCAGCGCGGAGGCATGCTCGATCTCGCCCGACGTGCCGCAAATGGCGGCCTTGCCATAGCCCTCGATCGCCTCGCCGGAACCGGCGATCTCAATGATCTCGCGGGTCAGGATCTCTCCCAGCACCGGCGCGCAGGCGCGGATTTCGGGCGACAGATCGTCGGTGAAGCCGCGACCGGCCCAGGGATTGGTCAGCACCGCGGCGACGCCGACCAGGCGCAGCGGTCGGGGTGCAGCCTTGCCGCCTTCGATCAGCGTGTTCTCGGTATAGGTCACGATCTTGCGGATGGCAGGTTGCATGAAATCCTCGGGTCGGCGATGCCTTGGGACCATGCGATCCCCATATCATCTTATGGTATACCATGCTATGGAGCGCCAAGTACCTTGTCAACCGGGCATGGAATCTGTTTTCGTGGCGGCGCAGGAGGCAAGACATGCCAAACGACACGCTTCGCATCGACCGCAGCGCCAAGACCTTGAGGACGCTGGCGCTAGAGCGCATGCGCGAGGCGATCATGGATTTCCACTTCCAGCCTGGCGAAAGGCTGATCGAGCGGCCGCTTTGCGACCAGCTCGGCGTCAGCCGTTCCGTCGTGCGCGAGGTTCTACGCCAGCTGGAGGCCGAGGGGCTCGTGCAGATGATCCCGGGGCACGGGCCGGCCGTAGCCAGGCCGGACCTCGGCCGCACCGACGAGATCTATGAGCTCAGAGCGCTGCTGGAAGGCATTGCGGCCCGAGCCTGCGCCCTGTCGGCCACCGGCGAGCAATTGGCAACGCTCGAACGCGCGCTGGCGGATCTGTTCGAGGCATGGGCATCGGGGACGCCGCCGGCGGTGATGCGGGCGACGACGAAATTCTATGAGGCGCTGTTCGAGGCCGCCGACAAGCGCGTCGCCTGGGAAATTGTCAGCGGGCTAAATGTCCGCATCAATCAGCTTCGTTCGATGACCATCGTCTCGGCCAACCGTCGCGAAGCGGCCATCGCCGAGATGAACGAGATCATGGATGCGATCCGCGCACGCAAGCCGGAAGAGGCGGAAGCCGCGGCGCGGCGCCATGTCGAATCCGCCTGGCAGATCGCCCGCACGGCGCTGCGGCCGCCGGCATGAAGCCGCCTACGCACCGTTGGCCATGACCGTTCGCAACCAGGCCGTGATGGCATCGAAGTCGATCGGCTTGGTCGTGTCGACGTCGAAGAGCGGTCCGCGCCGCAGCGGTTCGGCGCGCTTGGCGAGCTCGATCAGTTCGGGAATATAGGCGGCCCCGGGATGGCCGGCGGGGCGCTGGTCGAGCCGGGCGCCATAGCGCTCGGCAAGGACTTCGCCAGGCGCGTGGCACCAGATTTCAACGGTCTGCTCGACACCGGCTTTTCGCAGATGATCCTCGAGAATCTCACGCGGCTGAAAGCCGAACCAGGCATCGACGACCACGGTGGTGCCGGCTGGAGCTTCGCCGACGACCGACCAGATCGCCTGGTAGCTGGCGCGGCCGAGCGTGCGGTTGAACAGGCGGTCGCCGCCGCCGAGCACTTCGAGGAACGGGTTCTTGATCGTGTCGAGCGCGAGCAACGGCCATCCCATGCGGTCGGCGATGCCGCGCGAGACCGTACTCTTGCCGCTGGCGGGGATGCCGTTGACGAGCACGGCGCGCCTGGCGCGGCTGGACTGGGCTGATGGCTCTGCCAGTGCCTGCAGGCCAGCGCCGATTACGCCGGCATCGTCGCCGAGCTGCGCGGGCTCGACGTGGCATTGGTACCAGGGCGCCAGTGCTGGCGCGCGGTCGAGCGCTGCATGTGCCGCCCGGCCGAGGCCGCCGCCAAGCAGCACCAGATCGGGCGCAAGCACGGCAACGGCCGTGTCGATGGCGGCACGCAGAGGCCTTGCCCAACCGTCCAGGATGCCGTGCGCCGTGGTATCGCCTGCCGCATCACGGGCAAAGAGCTGATCGACAGAAATGTCGGCGCCGAGCCCGGCGCGCGCAATGTGGCGGCCGAGCGCCGTGCCCGAACTGGTGGTTTCGACGCAGCCGCGGCGGCCGCAGGCGCAAACCTCGCCATTGACGTCGACAGTGATGTGGCCGAGCTGGCCCGCCGTTGCCGAGCCGCGCGTGATCCGCCGATCCTGAGCGACGGCGCCGCCAATGCCGGTGCCGATGGTGAACATGACGATGTTGCCATGGCCGCGCCCGGCGCCGAGCGCCATTTCGGCGGCCAGCGCCATGTTGCAGTCATTGTCGATGATGACGGGCTTGCCTGTCATGTCTTCCAGGCGTTGAGCCAGCGCAACCGAGGCGAGGTTGACATAGCCGCCCGAGAGGACGGCGCCGCGCCGCGCATCGACGCGGCCGGGGACACCGACGCCGATGGCCTTCACATCCGGCGTGTCGAGAAGGCGCACCATGTCGGCGATGCGGCCGAGCACTAGCTCCGGGTAGGGCGCGCTTTTCTCGGAAACGCGCTTGAGGATTTCACCGGTCTCGGAGATGCGGGCGGCACGCAGATTTGTGCCGCCAATGTCGATTCCTATGCTGAGAGGCATGGCGTCCTGCATTTGGTTTCACGCAATTCCGAACGCAAAACCGCTTCACACTTTTGCTGGAATAGCTCTAGTCCAAATTCGACTATCAGGCAGCGGCCTTCTGCCGGTAGTGCCCGATCACGGCCTGGATTTCACGCAATCGCGGCACTGCGATGGTCTTAAGCCTTTCGCGCTGGATGTCACGGTCGAGCGAGATGCAATCCTTCCACAGCGAGCGGCCGGCGATGACGCCCGAGGCGCCATTCTGCATGGCGATTTCGACCTGCCCGAGGAAGGTGGCGTGGTTGACGCCAGCCGAAAGCACCGCCCATGGCACCTCGCCGGCCATTGCAGTGATGTTGGCGCAGGCTTGTGGTGTTCCGGGATAGGGAAGCTTCAGCACCTTGGCGCCGCACTCCAGCGAGATCCTTGTCCCTTCTTCAACAAGCCATGGCGTTTTGGCCGCATAGTCCTCGGGGCTTTCCCCGTCGAGCTGATAGGTCAGGAATTCGACGACCAGCAACAGGTCCTCCTGTCCGAAATCGGCGATGCACTGGCGCAGGATGGCGATGTTGTGCTCGTTGGCTTCAGGCTTGTCGGCCCTGAGATACACCATGATCTTGCCCCCGGTGCCGCCCAGCGCCCGGACGCGGCGCGCGTCAATGTCGGGAACAAGGCGCGACAAGCGGTAGCCCTCGGGCGAGACATCAAAACCGGAGGCATCGAGGCCGATGAGCAGCGCCGTATCGCGGTTCAGTACGCCTTCGTCGACAATCCGCGGCACCGCGCAGAGCGGGTCGAGCAGCACGCAGGATGCAGCACTGGCGAGATAGCGGGTGATATCCGCCTTGGTGTCGCCAAGCATGTCGTTGGTGATCTTGGCCTGTTCGGCCGGATCGGACGCCAGCAAGGTCCGCATGCCGCCGCGCTGGTCGCAGGCGATGGCCACCATGGCCCCATCCTTGCCGCATATCTGCTGGTAGCCGCGCAGTTCCGCGGTGGTCATCTTGGTCATGGTCTCAATCCGATGTTGGCGCTCTCTCGCCGAGGGCGCGGATCCCGTGGAAACAACGATGTTCAGTTCTGCCCGCCTTGCCGGCAGGGAGATTTTTTGCGGCGGTGCCGCGCCATCCACCCTCGCGAACAGTGTCTCGCCGACCCTGCGGCCTGGAGCGGTCGCACGTTGCGAGTTGGCTGGATTTGCGCGATAACTCCCGTCGGCGTATGCGTGTGTAACACGTTGCTGAAAGGAATTGCAAGCTGTCTGTTCCCTCTATCCAGGATGCCACCGCATCGCGGACGATGCTGCACACGGTCGCCAAGCTGCATTACGTGGAGGAGATGTCGCAGGTCGACATAGCCCGACAGCTTGGCGTCTCCACCGCGACGATTTCGCGCCTGCTGCAGCGGGCCCGGGCGGAAGGCATCGTGCGGATCGAGGTTCTCGACCTGGCGACGCCGGAGGACATCACCAGGCAGCTGGTCGACGGGTTGAAATTGCGGGATGCCGCGGTGGTCGAGACGCCGGCGGCAGGCACGCTGGCGGCGCTCGCGGCACCGCTTGGCGGGCTGCTGAGACAGGCGCAACTGATGGCTGGCTCCGTCGTCGCCATCGGCTGGGGGCGCGCCGTACGCGAAGTGATCCGCGCCGGCCTGCCGCGTATTCCCGGCGTGCTGACCGTGGCCGCCACCGGCGGCATGCAGCAGCATGCGGCGCATTTTCAGGTCAACGAGTTCGTGCGGCTCGCCGCCGAGGAGTTCGGCGGCACGCCGCATTTCATCCATGCGCCTTATCTGCCGTCTACCGAATTGCGCGAGGTCTTCCTGCGCGACACCGTCATCCGCGACGCTGTTGCCTTGTGGGAGAAGACCGATGTCGCGATCGTCGGCATCGGCCTGCCGCATGCCATCAATGCACCCGAGGCAAGTGCCGCCACGCCGAGCGAGCAGGCGCTGGTTCATGCTGCCGGCGATGTGCTGCGCCATTATTTCGACGCCGAAGGCACGCTGATCGCCTGGGAAGGGGAGAGCCGGATGATCGCCATGTCGCCGACGCAACTGCGCGCCGTGCCGCTGGTGATCGGCCTTGCCGCGTCGCCCGAGAAGGCGACGGCAATCATCGGTGCCGTTCGCGCCGGGCTGATCAACACGCTGGTGACGGATACGAAGACGGCGCAGGCCATCCTAGCGGCGCTCGCGTAGCGACAGCAATGCTGCCGCGATCGGTGCTCGGGTGAGCCCAGGGCGTAGCCACGAAACCAGTTGTGTCGCCGAAGGCCCCGGGCAATAGTCGAGCGGGGCTCCGAGGAGCAGTCGCATGTTGTACGGTGTGAAAAACCCGGTGCTGTCAGCTCGGAAAAACCGAGTTGCAATTTATTTCTGCAAAGTGTTACAAGTTCAAACGCCCGCCGGCAAGGCGAGGCGTGGGGCACAGTTTGCCGGACCTCGCGGAGGCGGAGGAACGGGGCTGAGGCCAGATGTGCCGGTCGGCTGACCGGCTGACATATCTACTGGAGGGCGCTTGGGAGGAGCTGCCCGCGAAAGGCAAACAGGCGTTCCCGGCCGTCGGCATCCGAACGGATGGCGGCCATTCCAATGTCACTTGCAACGGCAGATCTGCCAACAATGAGGAGGATGTCATGAAGAAGATTGTTGCCGCGCTCGCGGCGCTCGCTGTCAGCGCGACCGTGCTGATCGCACCCGCACAGGCGCAGGACAAGAAATACACCATTGCGCTCATTCCGGGCCTGACTACCGACGGCTTCTACATCACCATGCGCAAGGGCGCCCAGGCGGCGGCCGACGCGCTTGGCGTGACCCTGGTTTTCCAGGGTGCGCCGGACTTCAACCCGGTCACCCAGGTGCCGGTGCTCGACGCGGTCATCGCCAAGAAGCCTGACGCGATCCTGATCGCGCCGACCGACAAGGTTCAGCTGGTCGAGCCGCTGCGCAAGGCCAATGACGCCGGCATTCCGGTCATCACCGTCGATACTTTCATCGGCAGCGGCGTCTACCAGACCGGTGCGGGCGATGCCGATTTCCCGCTGGCTTACATCGCCTCGGACAATGTGCTCGGCGGCGAGATCGCCGCACGCGCGCTGGCCACCGCCATTGGCGACAAGGGCAAGGTCTATGTGTCGAACGTCAAGCCCGGCATTTCGACCACCGACCAGCGCGAAGAGGGTTTCAAGAAGGAGATGGCCAAGCATACTGGCATCACCGTGCTGGAGACCCAGTTCAATGACGACGACGCCAACAAGGCTGCCTCGCAGTTGCAGGCGGTATTTGCCCGCAACCCCGACCTGGTCGGCGTGTTCGGCGCTAATCTGTTCTCGGCACTGGGCGCCGCCAACGGCGTCAAGCAGGCCGGACAGACCGGCACCGTCAAGGTTGTCGCCTTCGATGCACCGACCAGCATCGTTGACAACATCAACACCGGCCTTGTCGACGTGGCGATCGCCCAGCATCCCGCCGAGATCGGCTATTACGGCGTCGTCTCGGCCTATGCCCATCTGACCGGTCATTCGATCCCGGTCACCATCGGCACCGGCTTCACGATCATGAACAAGTCCAACATCGCGGACCCGAACATCTCGAAGTATCTCTACTCCGAGTAAGTCCGGACGAGCTTGGCTCCTCCCGGCTCGCCGGGAGGAGCCTGCGCCGGGTTCTCGCCGGAGGCGGGACCTTTTTGATGGCAGCCGCGCTGCGGAGTTTCCATGACCTCGACATCACCAGCCCAGCCGGCCGACAAGCATGTCGCCCCGCAAGCCGATCACGGCGACCCGGCCAGGAGCCTAATCGCCCGCATCGCCGAAGGGCGCGCCTGGCTGTTCCTCGCCGGCCTGATCATCTGTTTCGAGGTCTGGTCGCGGCTCGCCTTCGGCGCCACCTTCATGCTCAACCCATTCAACCTGCAGTCCATCGCCATCTTCGCCGTGGCGCCGCTGCTGCTGGCGACCGGCCAGACCTTCGTCATCATCTCCGGCGGCATTGATCTCTCGCTCGGCTTCATCATGGGCCTCGCCGCTGTCATCGCCGCGCACGCCACCAACATGGCCGGTGCTGCCATTCCCTTGCCGCTGGCGATGCTGGTGGGCATCCTCGCCTCGGTGATCGTTGCCGGCGTGCCCGGCGTCATCAATGGCCTGCTGATCTCGCGGCTCAAGGTACCGCCCTTCATAGGCACGCTCGGCATGTTCGGCGTCGCGCGCGGCGCTGCCTTCCTGCTTGCCGGTGGCACGACCGTGCCGGTGCAGAATTCCTGGTTCGCGCTGCTCGGCAACGGCAAGTTCTATGGCGTGCCCTATCTGGTGTTGATCACCGCGGTCTTCGTCATCGTGATGCACTATCTGCTTAGCCAGACCCGGTTCGGCCAGCACAATTATGCCATCGGTGCCAATGTGCAGGCGGCTCGGCGCGCCGGCATCGACATCAGGGGCCACATATTGCGGCTCTATGTGCTGTCGGCGATGTGCGCCGGCCTTGGTGGGGCGCTCTACGCCGCACGCTTCACCGCGGGAGCGGCGCAGGCCGGCGAGCCCTTGCTGCTCGACAGCGTCGCGGCCGTGGTGATCGGCGGCGCCAGCCTGTTCGGCGGCTCCGGCACCATCTTCGGCACCGTCGCCGGCGCTCTGGTGATCGCGGTCATCCAGTACGGGCTGGTCTTCGTCAATGTCGAGCCGTTCTGGCAGTTCATCGCCGTCGGCGTCGTCATCATCATCTCAGTCCTTATCGACCAGGCGCAGCGCCGGTTCAGTGGAGCCCGTCAGGATGAATAGCAGCAACCAGACCACGCCCCTGCTGGAAGTCCGCAATCTGTCGAAACACTTCGGCGCGGTGCGTGCGCTCAACGACTTCTCCATGGCCGTGCGACCGGGTGAGGTGGTGGCGCTGGCCGGCGACAATGGCGCCGGCAAGACGACGCTGATCAAGGCGATATCGGGTGTGTTCCAGCCGACTGGCGGCGAAATCCTGCTTCGGGGCCAACCAGTGACTTTCGCGACGCCGCAGGAGGCGCGCGAAAAGGGCATCGAGACGATCTACCAGGACCTCGCGCTCGCCGACAATCTGTCGATCGGCGCCAACATCTTCCTTGGCCGCGAACCGATGCGCAAGGCGTTCGGCTTCCTGCCGGTGCTCGACCGCAAGGCCATGGCCGAGGCGGCCAAGGCGACGATGGGGCGGCTCGACTTCCATGTGAGCCGGCTCGAAGCCCCGGTCAGCAATTTCTCCGGCGGCCAGCGCCAGGCCGTCGCCATCGGCCGCGCCGTCTACTGGGATGCGCAGATCCTGATCATGGACGAGCCGACCGCCGCTCTTGGCGTGCCGGAGCAACGCAAGGTGATTTCGCTGATCCATCAGCTCAAGGCGCAGGGGCGCGGCGTGATATTCATCTCGCACAATCTGCAGGACATCTTTGCGGTCTCGGACCGCATCGTTGTGCTGCGGCGCGGCGTCCAGGCTGGCGAGCGCAAGATTTCGGAAACCAACCATGACGAGGTCGTCAAGCTGATGGTCGGCGGTTAGAGCAATTCCAGGAAAAGTGTCCAGCGGTTTTCCGTCAGGAATTGCGTCAAAACAAAGAGTTAGAGCAGCTCGCCGTTTCCGTGAAACGGTGAACTGCTCTAAGCCGCAGCTTTCGAGGCACGGTTACGGCCGGCCAAGCGATCTGGTTCTGTTCAATCGGGGTGCTGCCGCCACCAGTGCCTTGCCGATGGCCGATTGCGGCGCGTCGATGACGTCACGGGCGTCGCCGCTCTCGGCAATCCGTCCGGCGTCGAGAAGGATAACGCGGTGGGCGACGGCGCGCACAACGCCGAGATCATGTGAAATGAAGAGATAGGCGATCCGTTCTTGGCGTTGCAGATCGAGCAAAAGCTCGAGAATCTGTCCGCGCACCGAGACGTCGAGAGCCGACACCGCCTCATCGAGCACGATCAGCGAGGGTTTCGTGGCGATGGCGCGAGCGATGGCGACGCGCTGCCGCTGGCCGCCGGAGATTTCGTGGATGGCGCGGGGCGCGAGATCTGCCGACAGCCCGACGCGTTCCAGCAATGCGGCTACGCGGCGCGGGCGCTCGGCGCGGGAGGCGATGCCATGGATGCGCAAGGGATCGTCGAGCACGCGCGCCACCGTGGCGCGTGGGTTGAAAGCAGCAAGCGGATCCTGGAACACCATTTGCAGGCGCGCGCGCTGTGCTCTTAGCGCGGCGCTACCCAAAGCCAGGAAATCATTGCCCTCGAATTCGATGCCGCCGGCATCCGGTTCGATCAGGCGGAGCACCAGCCGCGCGATCGTCGACTTGCCGCTGCCGGAAGGACCGGCCAGTGCCAGCGTTTCGCCGGGCTCGATGGTGAATGAGACGTCGTCGACGGCGTTGATGGTCTTGCCGCCGCGACGATAGCGCCTGGTAAGGTTGGACACCATGAGCAAACTCATGCGTGGAGCCCGGCCTGGTTCAGCAGTGGTTCGGCGTCGAGGCCGATATGGGCGTCGAGCAGCGCGCGTGTGTAGGCCTGGGTCGGAGCGCCGACAATCTGCGCGGTCGTGCCAAGCTCGACCAACTGGCCGTGGCGGAAGACGGCAATGCGCTCGGCAAGCTCGGCCGCCAGGGCGATGTCGTGGCTGATGAACAGCAGCGTCATA
This sequence comes from Mesorhizobium loti CJ3sym, assembly GCF_000472785.1. Classification (GTDB taxonomy): domain Bacteria; phylum Pseudomonadota; class Alphaproteobacteria; order Rhizobiales; family Rhizobiaceae; genus Mesorhizobium; species Mesorhizobium loti_E. The sequence continues at coordinate 199,110 of NZ_AXAL01000013.1, read as the reverse complement.
CCATCCTCGGTCACCAGCCGCCGGATCAAGGCGACGATCTCGGCCTGCACGATGGTGTCGAGCGCGCTGGTTGCCTCGTCGGCGATCAGCAATTTCGGGCCGGCGGCGATTGCGGCGGCGATTACCGCGCGTTGCTTCTGACCGCCGGAGAGCTGATGCGGGAAGGCGTGCAGGGCTGAGTCCGGGTCGGGCAGGCGGACGCGTTCGAGGAGGGTTTTGGCCTTGGCGTATGCCTGCGGCCAGCTGAGGCCGAGATGGGTGCGGGCGACTTCGGCGATTTGTTTGCCGATGGGCATGACGGGGTCGAGGCTGGCGGATGGGTCCTGGAAGATGAAGCCGATGTCACGGCCGCCGAGGGGGATTTTGCTGGGCTCGGATTTGAAAGGCTGGCGTTCCGTCACACCCCCCTCTGTCCTGCCGGACATCTCCCCCGCAAGGGGGGAGATCGGCTGCTTCTCCGACGGCTCCCCTTCGGCAATGTAGGTGATTGGCGAAAGCGCAGATGAAGGAGCAATCTCCCCCCTTGCGGGGGAGATGTCCGGCAGGACAGAGGGGGGTGCCTCGGCACCGGAGGATAGCCAAGACCACGCAACGCTGCCTTTGATCCTAGCTGACGCCGGCAACAGTCCCGCAATCGCCAAAGCCAGAGTGCTCTTGCCTGATCCACTCTCCCCGATGATAGCCAGGCAGTCGCCAACCATAATGTCTAGGCTGATCCCCTTCAGCGCCGCCACCTCACTGCCATCGCGGCGGTAGGTCACCGTCAGGTCGCGGATCGACGCCAGCACGGTCACGACAGGCCTCTCCTGACCGCCGTCGTCTCGACAATGCCTTCACCGGTCAGATAGACGCCGAGCACTGTCAGCACCAGCGCTATGCCCGGTACGATCGACAGGAATGGGGCAGTACGCAACACGGCGCGGCCTTCCGCGATCATGCCGCCCCAGGTGACCCGGTTGGGGTCGCCGAGGCCGAGGAAGGAGAGTGCCGCTTCGGTGAGGATGGCGGCGGCGACGATCACCGAGGACATTGCCAGCACTGGGGGCAAGGCATTGGGCAGCACCTCGCGAAAGGCGATTTCGAGCGGATGCATGCCGATGGCTCGGGCGCTGGCGACATAGTCGCGTTCGCGAATGGAGAGGACTTCGGCGCGGGCGATACGTGCCGGTCCGGTCCAGGTGCCGAGCGCTATTGCCGCAACGACAACGCCAAGCGATGGCCCGACGACGCTGACGAAGGCCAGTGCCAGCAGGAAGCTCGGCACGGTCTGGAAGGCATCGGTGATGCGCATCAGCACCTCGTCGACGAGGCCGCCGGCGAAGCCGGCCAGCGTGCCGACCACAGAGCCGATGGCAAGCGCGGCCGCCGCCGCCGCAAGACCGACAGCCAGCGAGGTGCGGGCGCCATGGAAAAGCTCGGCCAGCACATCGCGGCCGAGCCGGTCGGTGCCGAGCGGCAGCGACCAATCATTGAACGGTGGCAGCAGCGCGGGCCCGGCAATCGCTTGCGGGTCGCCGGGAAACAGCAGCGGCGCGATGAGCGCCATCGCAATCAGTGCGCCCAGCAGGACAACGCCGGCGACCGCCTCGGGCGTTCGCAGAAAGCGACGCAGCGGGTTCATGCGCCGGCCTCGCTGGCGCCGACGCGCGGGTCGAGGAAGGCATAGGCGATGTCGACGAGCAGGTTGATGACTATGACCAGGACAGCGCTGACCAGGATGATGCCGAGCAGCAGCGGCGTGTCGCGCGAAGCCACGGCTTCCTGCGCCAGCCGGCCGAGGCCGGGCACGGAAAAGACGCTCTCGACGACGACGCTGCCGCCGAGCATCTGCGCCGATTGCAGGCCAAGCATGGTGATAAGCGGCAAGAGCGCGTTGCGGGCAACATGGGCGAGAACGATGCGGCGGCGCGAAAGCCCCCTGGCCCGGGCGGCCAGGACAAAATCCTGGCGCCAGGCTTCAGCCATGCCAGCGCGCATCATGCGCAGATAGAGTGCGAGGTAGATGAAGCCGAGAGCCGAAACCGGCAGGACAAGGTGGACGGCGATGTCGGCGGCGCGGGCAAGCCCGGTCTTGTCCGAGGCCAAGCTCTCGATGCCGCCGATCGGCAGCCAGCGCAGGTCGACGGCAAAGACAACGATCAACACCAGGCCGAGCCAGAAACCCGGCACGGCATAGAGCGCCAGCGAGCCGATCGACAGGAAGCGGTCGCGAAAGCTGCCCGGCCTGGCGCCAGCATAGATGCCGAGCGCCGAGCCCAGCCCAAAGGACAGCGCGGTGGCGCTGACCATCAGCAGCAGCGTGTTGGGCAGGCGTTCGAGGATCACGTCGCGGATCGGCCTGGAGAAGGTCACTGACTGGCCGAGATCGAGATGCAGCAGCGCCCAGAGATAGTTGGCCAGCCGCGTTAGTTCCGACTGGTCGAGACCCCAGCGATGACGCAGCAATTCGATCATGCCGGCATCGCCGCCGGTCGAGACGATGTAGGCATCGACGGCATCGCCTGGGGCGGCTTCGAGTAGGAGGAAGGTGCCTGTGATGACGATCAGCAGCACGAAGACGCTGCCGACGAGGCGACGGCGTATGAGGGTGAGGGCGCGGGTCATGGCGAAGCCGCACTCGGACTAAGCCATATGCGTCGAGTTCTACGGCGCCCCTCTCTGTCCTGCCGGACATCTCCCCCACAAGGGGGGAGATCGGCCGTTGTCTCTGTCTTCGCCAATTTCCGAAGCTGCAGGATTGAGCGAGGCGCAAAAACTGCCAATCTCCCCCCTTGTGGGGGAGATGTCCGGTAGGACAGAGGGGGGCGCGAAGGAATTCTCACCGTGGAAGCTGAGCACCCGACTACACGATGTGCAAGCCTTGAGAGTACACTACCCCGCCAGATACGTGTCCGCCCAGTTCGACACCGCCCAGCGCGGGTTGTTGGCGATATTCCCAACCGTATCACGCGCAACGCTGATGAAGCTCCATTCGGCGACGTTGATCAGTGGCAGGTCGGCGGCCACCTCCTTCTGGAACTCCTTGTAGAGGTCGGTGCGTGCCGATGTGTCGAGTGTCTCGGAGGCCCTGGCGATCAGCGCGTCGAGAGCATCGTTCTTGTAGCCGCCCTGGTTGGAGAACGGCACGCCGTCGGGAATGCCACTCTGCACCAGGATGGTGGTGGAGATCGCCGGGTCGCCGCGGAACACCGGTGGGCCGACGGCAAGGTCGAAGGCGTGGTCGGTGTAGACCGCCTTGATGTGCGCGGCCGAGTCGTTGTTGACCAGCTCTGCGTCGATGCCTATTGCCGCCAGCGCCTGGCGCAGATAGTCGCCGAACTGCTTGGTCTCGTTGAAATAGGGGGCTGGCAAAAGTTTCAGCGTAAAGCGCTTGCCGTCCGGGCCTTTCTTGTAGCCGGCCTCGTCGAGCAAGGCGTTGGCCTTGGCGACGTCGAATGGGTAGGTCGGCACGTCTGCGGTGTAGAATTGCGGATCGTTCTTCGGCACCGGGCCGGTGGCGGTGGCGGCATAGCCGAGGAACACGGTCTTGACGACGAAATCCTTGTCGATGGCATGCGCGATCGCCTGCCGCACTTTCACATCGGCCAGTTCCTTGCGGCGATGGTTGATCTCGACGACGAGCTGATAGGTCAGCCCTTCATAACCTTTGCTGATCACCTTCAGGCCCGGCACCTTTGAGATGCGGTCGAGGTCGGCCAGCGGCACGGCGGAGAAGGCGGCAAGCTGGATTTCTTCCGCTTCCAGCGCGCTCGCGGCCGACGTGCGGTCGGGCAGAACCTGGTAGATGATCTCGTCGAGGTACGGCTCGTCCTTGCCCCAGTAATCGGTGTTCTTCGTCAGCCGATAATATTGGCCGGCCTTGTACTCGCCGAACTTGAACGGTCCGGTGCCGATCGGTGCATTGTTGGCCGGGTTGTCCTCGATCTTGCCGACCTCGTAGATATGCTTCGGCACGACGCTCGACAGCGCCGGCAGCGCGTTGCGGATCAGCTGGAACGGCGTTGGCTTGGCGAATTTGAAGATGGCGGTGAGATCGTCCGGGGTCTCGACGGCAGCCAGATCCTTGAAAACGGTGCGGCCGAGGTTTTGCAGCGGCTTCCAGATCTGCAGCGCCGAGAAGGCGACGTCGGCGGAGGTGAACGGCTTGCCGTCATGCCATTTGACGCCGTCGCGCAGTTTGAAGGTTACCGAGAGCCCATCGGGGGCACCTTCCCAGGAGAGCGCCAGGCGTGGCGCAAGCCCGTCCTTGCCGTCGAAGGAGGCTTCAGCCAGCGTTTCGACGATCTTGCTGGAAATGAAGAAGACGCCGTTGGACGCGACGATCGCCGGGTTGAGGTTGCGCGGTTCGGAATCGGCGGCAAGCACCAGCCGGCCGCCCTTCTTCGGCGTCTGCGCCCAGCCTGATATCTGCATGGCGGTGGAGGCGAGCAGCATCGCCGAACCGGCAAGCATCTTGCGTCTGGAAATCGTGAAACCTGACATGATCGAACTCCGTCCTCTCCGCGACCCGATCGGCGCGACAACACCCCTCGGATGCCGGTACCGGCATCCTTGCGGCGGCGATTATGAGCCTTGCCGAGGGTTTCGCCAGAGACGGAATTGGCGCATCCTCGCTTGGCTTTGAAATTTTCGTCCGCTGGACCAGTTTAGAGTAATCGACCCACTCAGTCTATCTGGTAGGACCAGATTTGGCGAGCGGATGACGAATGACGACTTGGTGACCGCTGGGCCGCGCTCATAGCGGATTTCTGGCTAGACCAGAGTGCGCAAAATGGTGCAGATTTGATCGACAACCAAGGGATCGCGGCGCAACAGCCGGCGATCCCAGGCAATTCAGGGAGAGAGAGATGAACATTGCTCCAGGCAAGAGTGCCGTCAGCACTATTCCGTTTGACCAGGCGAGGGTCGACCGGTTGATGGAGGAGGCCGGCATCGATGTGCTGCTGGCGACGTCCAAGCACAACACGCAATATCTGCTGGGTGGCTATAAATTCATCTTCTTCGCCGCCATGGATGCGATTGGCCACAGCCGTTATTTGCCCATCGTCGTCTATGAGAAGGGTGGGCCGGATCACGCGGCTTATATCGGCAACCGCATGGAAGGCGGCGAGCACCAGAACCATCCGTTCTGGACGCCGACGCTGCATGCTGCCTGCTGGGGCACGCTGGATGCCGCCAACCTTGCCGTCGAGCATTTGCAGAAGATCGGCAAGGCGGGTGCGCGCATCGGCATCGAGCCAGGCTTCCTGCCGTCGGATGCCTACACGCTGATCCGCAAGGCGCTGCCGGACGCCAAGCTGATCGATGCGACAACGATGCTGGAGAGCATGCGGGCGATCAAGACCGATGCGGAGCTAGAGAAGCTGCGCACCGCCTCCGAGCTGATCACCGATTCCATGCTGGCCACCATCCAATGGGCGCGCGAAGGCACGACCAAGGCCGAGATGATCGAGCAGATCAGGCGCGAGGAGACCAATCGCGGCGCGCATTTCGAATATTGCCTGCTGACGCTGGGCGCCAGCCACAACCGCGCCGCCTCGCCGCAAGCGTGGAAGAAGGGCGAGGTGATGTCGATCGATTCCGGTGGCAATTATCACGGCTATATCGGCGATCTCTGCCGCATGGGCATTCTGGGCGAACCGGATGCCGAGCTGGAAGATCTGTTGGCAGAAGTCGAGACGGTGCAGCAGGCGGCATTCTCGAAGGTGAGGGCAGGCACCATCGGCGGCGATATGATTTCGCATGCCGAGGGCGTGCTGAAGGCGTCCAAGGTCGCGCCCTATACGGATTTCTTCGCCCACGGCATGGGCCTGATCACGCATGAAGCGCCGTTCCTGATGACCAACCATCCGGTAACCTATGAGGGCACCTATGCGACCAAGCCGCTGGAGAAAAACATGGTGCTGTCGGTCGAGACGACCATGCTTCACCCGACACGAGGGTTCATCAAGCTGGAGGATACGCTGGCGGTGACGGATGCTGGTTATGTGATGTTCGGTGATCGGGGCAGGGGGTGGAATAGGGGTGGGGTGGTTTAGCGCGAACGGCACTCCCCCTCACCCGGATTGCCATCCGAATTGCGAAGAGCAATTCGGGCCAATCCGACCTCTCCCCGAGGGGAGAGGAGCCTGCCGGCGCTGGCGCCCGTCTCTTCTCCCCTCGGGGAGAAGGTGGCCGCGAAGCGGCCGGATGAGGGGGCCTCGCCGCAGACTCGGAACGAGCGGGAGGATTACTGCCCAGCCGGAATCAGCCTGAAATCCGGCAACTCCCGCAAGCCCAATTCCGGTCCGGCAGGCGAATAGACGACAAACAGCTGCATCGGGCCATCACCGGTATTCAGCGTCGAATGAAATCGGCTTTCCGGCACATAGATGGTGCAGCCGGGGCCGACCTTCTCGACCACCGGATTGCCTTGCTCATCCTCGACCATCTGCTCGCCATGGCCGGAGATGACGAAGATGATTTCCTCGGCACCCGGATGGTTGTGGCGTGTGTGGCCCTTGCCGGAGGGCAGATCGACGACGCCGCCGGAAAAGCGCTCAGCGCCGTTCACTTCCGGCGCCACTGTCAGCGACAGTTTCCCCCAGTCGAAGCCGAACGCGCTGACGTCCTTCGGGTAGACAAACACCTTGCTCCTGTCGGTCATTTCCTCATCCCTTCTTTTTCTTCTGGTCATTCAGCGTGACGGCCTTGAAATCGGCGGTCTGCCTGGCGATCGCGGCTTCCGCCGGCAGCCGCTCCATCGAGCTCGCGCCATAAAAGCCGTGCAGACCCTTGCAGCGATCGAGGATGTAGCGGGCGTCGTCCGGCATCGAGATCGGCCCGCCATGACAAAGCAGGATGACATCCTTGCGCACCGAACGCGCGGCATTGGCGATGGCGTCGATCTCGACCACGCAGTCGTCGAGCGACTTGGCCGAGGTGGCGCCGATCGAGCCGCCGGTGGTCACGCCCATATGGGCTACGACGATATCGGCGCCGGCTTTCGTCATGGCGCGGGCCTCGTCGGGATTGAAGACGTAAGGCGTGGTCAACAGGTCGAGCTTGTGCGCTTCGGCGATCATGTCGACCTCGAGCCCGAAGCCCATGCCGGTTTCCTCGAAGCTCTGCCGCATATTGCCGTCGAACAGGCCGATGGTCGGAAAGTTCTGCACGCCGGAAAAGCCGATAGTCTTCAGCTCGGCCAGCAGCAGCGGCATGATGACGAAGGGGTCGGTGCCGTTGACGCCGGCCAGGACTGGCGTGTGTCTGACCACCGGCAGCACCTCATAGGCCATTTCCTTGACGATCTCGTTGGCATTGCCATAGGCGAGCAGGCCGGCGGCCGAGCCGCGCCCAGCCATGCGGTAGCGGCCGGAATTGTAGATGATGATGAGGTCGATGCCGCCGGCTTCCTCGGCCTTGGCTGACAGGCCGGTGCCGGCGCCGCCGCCGACGATCGGCACACCCTTGTCGATCATCCCCCGGAATTTCTTCAATATGTCCTTGCGCGGTATGGCTGGCATGTCAGGTCTCTCAGTGTCTGGCGATGTCGAGGAAGGCGGCGGTTGCCGCCTGGGCGAATTCGGGATCGTTGATGTGCAGCGGCAGGCGCGTCACGCGGCGCGTTGCCTTCGGCTTGATCGTGCGCTCGATGGCTTCGAACAGGATGGCATCGGCCTGCGGATCGAAGAAGGCGCCGCCCTCGATGTCGAGCGCCGAGACACCCTTTTCCGGAATGAGAAAATGCACAGGCCCCTCGCAAAGGGCGAGCCTGCCGCCGATCCATTCGCCGATCTGGCGGCATTCGTCCGCGGTTGTGCGCATCAGCGTGACGTTTGGATTGTGCTCGTAGAACAGCCGGCCGCGATAGCGTTCCGGAATGGTCGAGGGCGCCCAGAAATTGACCATGTCGAGCGCGCCGACCGAGCCGACATAAGGCAGGCCCGTGCGGGCAATCGCGCCGAAACGATCCTGCGTGGCCGGCAGCACGCCGCCGAACAAGAGGTCGCAGACCTCGGTCGTGGTGATGTCGATGACACCTGACAGCAGGCCGCTGTCGGCCAGCTTCTCCATGCTGCGGCCACCGGCGCCGGTGGCGTGGAAGACCATGCAGTCATAGATGTTGCGTAACTGGTCGGCGATGGCCGTCACGCAAGGCGTGGTGACGCCGAACATGGTGAGGCCGATCGATGGCTTGCCGTCGGGCAGCGGCGCCGGGCTTGCTGCCATGCCCGCTATGGCCTGGGCGGCATTGTGCAGGACAACGCGCGAAAGCCGGTTCAAGCCGGCCATGTCGGTCACCGATGGCATCATGATGATGTCGGAGACATCGACATAAGGGGCGGTGTCGCCGGAGGCGAGCGTCGAGACCATGATTTTCGGCAGGCCGAGCGGCAGCGCGCGCATGCCCGATGTGATGATCGATGTGCCGCCGCCGCCGCCAATGCCGATCACGCCTGATATGTCGTTGCGCGACTGGACGAAGCGGGTGAAGGCGACGCCCATGGCGGCAACCGCGGCGCCACGGTCATCGCCGCCGAGAACGGCTGTGTTGCCGTCCGGGTGATGGCTGGCCACCTGCTTCGCGCTGATGTCGACAGGAACGGTTGCATCGCGTGTTCCGACATCGACGCGAGAAACGGCAGCGCCCGTGGCGGCGACGGCATCGGCCAGGAAGGCGAGTTCCTCGCCCTTCGTATCGGCAGTGCCCACGACATAGATGCGCTTCATGGGCGTTTCCCAGCCATTGCAAATGTTTGAGACGCGCGTATCATATTGATATGGATATCTCACGTCAACAAGCCGCCACGAACGACGACACCGGTGAGAGAGCCGAGCGTGGACCTCGAGCGCGCACGAAACGGTTGATGCTGGAGACGGCGACAAGGCTGATGCAGGCGGGCGTGACGCCGTCGGTCAGTGAAGTTGCCGAGGCGGCCGAGGTTTCCCGCGCCACAGCCTATCGCTATTTCCCGAGCCAGGCGGCGCTGGTGCATGCCGTGGTTGACGAGGGGCTCGGTCCGATCCTGACCTGGCAATCGACCTCCGGCGATGCCGAGCGCAGGGTCGCTGAACTGTTCGACACGGCGATGCCGCGCATCGAGGCCTTTGAGGCGACGTTCAAGGCGGCGCTTAAACTATCGCTCGATCAGTGGGCGAGGCGCCAGGCCGGCACGCTGGACGGCGAGCCAGCCTTCACGCGCGGTCATCGCGTCGACTTGCTGCAGCAGGCGATCGCGCCGCTCAAGGGCCAGCTGCCGCCGCGTGACTTCAAGCGGCTGGCGCAGGCGCTGTCGCTGATTTTCGGTGTCGAGGTGCTGGTCGTGCTCAAGGATATCTGGGGGCTGGACAGCCGCAGGACGAGGTCCGTCGCGCAATGGGCGGCAGGCGCATTGGTGCGCGCGGCGGTCGCGGAATCGATCGATGAAGGAGGCGGCGTCGATTCAAGGGCGGTTGTCGAGTAGGGCCTATCTGGTTCGACCAGATTTGCATGCCGACTACCGATATTAGCCTTGGCGTGGGGTGCTGTGCAACGCCCGTGCGTATCACTGAGTAGGAAAACCATTGGAAAACAGGCAGATAAAGCTTGAATTCCGCAGGGACGATCAGGTCCGGCTGCCAAGAAAGGGCTTGACGCCGACGCAAAATTGGTAATACCAGATTAGGAAAGAAAAGTGGGTCGAAAGTGAGGGCTGCGATCCGTTTTCCGGCAGGGCGAGGAGGCCCGGAACCGGAAAGGTGCGATCACGGGAGGAACTACCAGGGCCGGCTTCGTCGCCGGCTCGCATGACAAGGTAGAATGCGCACAAGGGAGGAAATCATTATGCGCAAGTTAATGACCAGCGTGCTTGCTGGTATCGGCTTAACGCTTGCCTGCGGAACGTCTGTCTACGCGCAGGAAAAGTCGCTCACCATCTTCTGGGCCGAATGGGATCCGGCCAACTATCTGCAGGAACTCGGCAACGAGTACGAGAAGGAAACCGGCGTCAAGATCACAGTGGAAACCACGCCGTGGTCCGACTTCCAGACCAAGGCCTTCACCGAGTTCAACGCCCATGGCGACGCCTATGATCTGGTCGTCGGCGACTCGCAATGGCTCGGCGCCGGCTCGACCGGTGGCCACTATGTCGACCTCACCGACTTCTTTAAGAAGCACGACCTCGGCAATGTGATGGCGCCGGCGACGGTGAAATATTACTCGGAGTATCCCGGCAACAGCGGCAAATACTGGGCCATCCCGCTCGAGGGTGACGCTGTCGGCTGGTCCTATCGCAAGGACTGGTTCGAGGATCCCAAGGAAAAGGAAGCCTTCAAGGCCAAGTATGGCTACGACCTCGACGTGCCGAAGGATTTCAAGGCGCTGCGAGACATCGCGGAATTCTTCTACCGGCCGGATCAGAAGAAATACGGCATCGCCATCTATACCGACAATTCCTATGATGCGATGGCGATGGGTTTCGAGAACGCGCTGTTCTCCTATGGCGGCGATCTGGGTGACTACGCGACCTACAAGGTCGATGGCCACATCAATTCCGAAAAGGCGGTGGCCGCACTCGACGCCTACAAGGAACTCTACAAGTTCACGCCTCCGGGTTGGGCCAAGTCGTTCTTCGTCGAGGACAACCAGGCGATCACTGAAAACCTGGCCGCGATGAGCATGAACTTCTTCGCGTTCTTCCCCTCACTGATCAATCCGGCGTCCAATCCGAACGCCAAGAACACCGGCTTCTTCGCCAACCCGCCGGGACCGAACGGCGACCAGTTCGCCGCTCTCGGCGGTCAGGGCATTTCCATCATCTCTTACTCGAAGAAGCAGGAAGAGGCGACGAAGTTCCTTGAGTGGTTCATCAAGGACGAGACCCAGAAGAAGTGGGCGGCCCTTGGCGGCTACACCTGCAGCGCCGCGGTGCTCAAGTCGCCGGAGTTCCAGAGTGCCACGCCCTACAACAAGGCCTTCTATGAGACCATGTTCAAGGTGAAGGACTTCTGGGCCGTGCCGGAATACGCCGAACTGCTGCAGCAGCTCAACCAGCGCGTCTATCCCTACATGATCGGCGGCGAAGGCACCGCCAAGGAAACGCTGGACGCTCTGGCTACCGACTGGAACGCGACGTTCAAGAAGTACGGCCGCGTTCAGTAACAATCATGCATCACGGAGGGGGCGTTGGTGCCTCCTCCGTTTCTTTTTCTGCAAACGGGAGCAGGGGTCTTGGCGACCACGATGATCACAACGCTGGACAGGTCCTCGCGGGCGGTCGCGCGCGGCCTGAGCGACATTTCGATCCGCAACCTCTTCATTATCCCGACGGTCCTGTTCCTGATCGTCTTCAACATCTTTCCGCTGATCTATTCGCTTGGCTATTCCTTCACCGACTTCCGCGCGTCGACCAACGCGCCGGCGAATTTCGTCGGGCTGCAGAACTATCGCGACCTGCTCAACGACCCCTATGTCTGGTCCAACTTCGCCATTACCGCGAAATACGTCATCATCTCTGTCGCCGGCCAGCTGCTTGTCGGCTTCGGCGTGGCGATGCTGCTCAACAGGGATATCCCGCTCAAGGGTCTTATCACCACGCTCCTGCTGCTGCCGATGATGTTGTCGATGGCTGTTGTAGGGCTGTTCTGGAAGTTGCTCTATGACCCATCATGGGGCGTCATCAACTATGCGCTCGGGCTCGGCAATTTCGAGTGGCTGGCCGACCCAAAGATGGCGCTCTACGCGGTTGCGCTGACCGATATCTGGATGTGGTCGCCCTTTGTCATGCTGTTGTCGCTGGCCGGGCTGTCGGCGGTGCCGAAGCACCTCTACGAAGCCGCCGCGATCGATCGTGCCGGGCCGTTCTACACCTTCTTCCGCATCACGCTGCCGCTGGTGGCGCCGATCCTGATGATCGCGGTCATCTTCCGCACAATGGAAGCGTTCAAGACCTTCGACCTTGCCTACATCCTGACCAGCCAGCCGACGGCCGAGCTGATCTCGATCCGGCTCTACAAGATGGCGTTCCAGGAATGGCAGACGGGGCGTTCCTGCGCGCTCGCCTACATCGTGCTGATCATGGTGCTGGCGATCACCAACATCTACGTCAAATATCTCAACAAGGTGAAGGAGCGCTGAGATGGCCGCAGTCCGCACTTCTTCCGAAATCGGCTTCAACCGCATCGCCATCGTCGCCGTTTTGGTGGTGACCATCATCTTCCTGGCGCCGATCTACTGGATTGCCTCGACGGCGTTCAAGCCGCGCAATCTGGCCACGACCATCCCGCCGACGGTCGTCTTCCAGCCCGAGATTTCGCCCTTCGTGAAGCTGTTCACCAAGCGCTCGCAAATGCGCAGCCCGCCGTCGCCGGAAGAGTACGCGGCGGCCCCATGGTGGGAACGCGTCGTCTTCGACGGCGGCGAAAAGATCGTGCGCGACGGCAAGGACCAGGTGCAGTGGTCGGGCTATCCGAGCCGCTTCCTGAACTCGCTGATCATCGCCATCACCTCGACCGTGCTGGCGGTCGGCATGGGCACGTTCACCGCCTATGGCTTCTCGCGTTTCAAGGTTAAGGGGGAGGCGGATCTGCTCTTCTTCATCCTGTCGACGCGCATGCTGCCGCCGGTGGTGGTGGCGATCCCGATGTTCCTGATGTACCGCGCGGTCGGACTCAACGATTCCCACATCGGCCTGATCATCCTCTACACCGCCTTCAACCTGTCCTTCTCGGTGTGGCTGATGAAGGGCTTCATGGACGAGATACCGAAGGAGTATGAGGAAGCAGCCCTGGTCGACGGCTACACGCGCATGGAGGCCTTCTTCAAGATCGTGTTGCCGGAGGCCGCCACCGGCATCGCGGCCACCGCTGTGTTCTGCTTCATCACGGCGTGGAACGAATATGCCTTCGCGCTGATCATGACCAACCGCCGCGCCCAGACCGCGCCGCCCTTCATCCCGAGCCAGGTCGGCTCCGGCCTGCCGGACTGGACGGTGATTGCCGCCGGAACCTTCCTGTTCCTGCTGCCGGTCGCGATCTTCACCTTCCTGCTCCGCAACCATCTGTTGCGCGGCATGTCCTTTGGAGCGATCCGCAAATGAGCTTTCGCGCCATCAATCAGAAATATCTGGAGCCTGGTAGTCAAGTGCTCATGGTGCTCGGCATCGTAGCGCTCTGCCAGCCCTGGAACATGTTGCTGCACACATACGGCCTGACCATCATCCTGATCGGGCTAATCGGCTTCAACATCACCTCGAAGATCGCGCCTGAAGAGGAGGCCGGCACCGGTCATGCCGCGCGAAATCCGGGAGCACAGCATTGACCCAGATCGAGCTTCGCGGCGTCCAGAAGTTCTTCGGCGCCGTCCAGGTCATCAAGGACCTCAACCTAAAGATCGCGGACAACGAGTTCATCGTCCTGCTCGGCCAGTCGGGCTGCGGCAAGACGACGACCTTGCGCGCGGTCGCCGGGCTGGAAACGATCGACGAGGGCGACATCCTCATCGACGGCAAGCCGGTCCAGCATCTCAAGGCCGCCGATCGCGACATCGCCATGGTGTTCCAGTCGTTCTCGCTTTACCCGCATATGAGCGTCTACGAGAACATCGCCTTTCCCTTGCGCGCCACGCGCAAGAGCAAGGCGGAGATCGACCAGGAAGTGCGCTCGGTCGCCAAGACGCTGCAGATAACCGATCTGCTGGCCAAGAAGCCATCGGCGTTGTCGGGCGGCGACATGCAGCGTGTCGCCATCGGTCGGGCGCTGGTGCGACGGCCGAAGGCGATGCTGATGGACGAGCCGATCGGCGCGCTCGACGCCAAGCTGCGCGAGGAGATGCGCGCCGAGATCAAGCGGCTGCACATCAAGCAGGGCTCGACCACCATCTATGTCACGCACGACCAGATCGAGGCGATGAGCCTCGCCGACCGCATCGTCATCATGCATGAGGGCGTGCTGCAGCAGGTCGGCTCGCCCGACGAGGTCTATTCGCGCCCGGCCAATCTGTTCGTGGCGCAATTCGTCGGCAGCCCGGTGATGAATGTCGCCGACGCGGCGGTTGCCGAGACGGCGTCGTCGGCTTCGGTAACGGTGGGTGGAGCGGCTTCGGGTTTCGAGTTTCCGCGCACGCTGCTGTCGAAGCTCAACGGCCATGCCGGTGGCGAACTGGCGCTCGGCATCCGGCCGGAAGGCGTGCTCATTCGCCGTGACGCGGCGGAGGGGTTCATGGCGGTCGAGACGCAGATCGTCGAACCGCTTGGCTCCTTCGACATCGTCGACCTGAAGGTCGGCTCGAAGATGCTGCGCGCGCGCACCAAGAGTGGCTTCGTCGCCGGGCCGGGTGAGAAAGTCTTTGCCCGGATCGATCCGACGCAGGCCCATTTCTTCGACAAGGCAAGCGGCAAATCGCTTGATGTGAGACTGTAATGGCCCATATCCAGCTCAAGAACATTTCCAAGACCTTCGGCAACCACACGGCTCTGACCGGGCTCGATCTCGATATCGCCGATGGCGAGTTCTTCGTGCTGCTCGGCGAAACAGGGGCTGGCAAGACGACGACGCTGCGGCTGATCGCTGGTCTCGAAAAGCCCAGCGAAGGTCAGGTCTTCATCGACGGCGTCGATGTCGCCGACTGGGGCGCGGCCGAGCGCGACGTGGCGCTCGTGCTGCAGCAATACTCGCTCTATCCGCGCTACACGGTGCGGGAGAACCTTGAATTCCCGCTAAAGCCGAAGATCCGCCGTCTGCCCGACGCCGAGATCAAGGATCGCGTCGACCGCGCCGCGCGTACACTGCGGATAGAACATCTGCTCGATCGCAAGACCGACCGGCTGTCGGGCGGCGAGATGCAGCGCGTCTCGATCGGCCGCGCCATCGTGCGCAAGCCGCGTGTGTTCCTGATGGACGAGCCACTGTCGGCGCTCGACGCCAAGCTGCGCGAGGCGCTGCGCACGGAGTTGAAGAACCTGCAGATACAGCTTGGCGCCACCTTCCTGTTCGTCACCCACGACCAGATCGAGGCGATGTCGATGGGTGACAAGGTCGGCGTCTTGAATCATGGCCGCATCGTCCAGACCGGCACGCCGCACGAGATCTACAACAACCCGCGCGACACCTATGTGGCAAGCTTCGTCGGCTCGCCGCCGATGAACCTCATCGACGGCAGATTGGTGAACGGCCGCGCGGTGATGGCGCCGTTGAATTTCGAATTGCCTTTCTCAGGGGGAGCCAAGACGAGTGCGGCGACCGACGGTCGCCCGCTCGTCTTCGGCATCCGTCCCGAGGATGTCTATCTCGAGAGCGGCGCGCCGGTCGAGGCACGCGTCCACGATGTCGAGAACCATGGCGTGGAGAAGATCCTGACGCTGCGGGTCGGCGACACGACGCTGCGCGCCACGGTGCCGGCCAGAACCGATGTCGCCATCGAACAGCCGGTGCGCTTTGCCTGGAACCCGGACAAGGTTGTGCTGTTCGACAAGGGCAGTGGTGTCAGCTTGCGGCACGCGTCGTAAGCCGCACCTCGCCTATTTCGGCAGGTAGGTTTCGTAGGGCGTGTCGTTGAGCAGCAGGATCACGCACTCCGTGTCGGACAGACAGGCGTCGTCATGCATCTCATTGGCCTTCTGGGTCCAGTAGGATCCCGGAGGCAGTTCGACCTTGGTCGCTTCGCCACCTTGCGGCTGCCAATGTGCCCACAGCCCCTTTATGACCACCGCGCGGTAGTCGGCGGTGTGCGCATGGACCGGAGCCCGCCAGTTGCCGGGAACCTTCAGCAATGTTCCTGCCAGGCCCTTAGCCCTATCGCCCCACAGCGGTCCGAGGCGCTGCGGCTGGTCTGGCGCCTCGGCAACATAGGGGATCTTGTCGGCCGGAAGATAGCTGTCCTCAAGGGCGAAGGCGCGAGTGGGAAAGACGCACAGAGTGGCGAGCACTAGAAATGCAGAACGATTGGGCATGGCGGTTCCTCCGCCTGCCAGACTATGGCGGTTCTGCCGGCGTGCAATGACATGCCGTCCAAAAGATTTGGCAATTTCTCCAGCCCGGAGAGGGACTGACGGGACGTACCGAATCCGAATCTCAGCTGTGGGTGTTGCTGTCGCCGGTATTGCGCAGATGGCTCGGCGCCACGCCCATCACCCGCTTGAAGGCGCGGCTGAAGGAGGCTTCCGAGTCGTAACCCAGTTTCGCCGCCGTCACCGACACCCTCAAACCGTCGCGGGTAAGCCATTGCCGCGCCTGGTGCATGCGCACGCGCAGCACGTATTTGGCCGGCGTTTCGCCGACGACAGTGGCAAAGCGCTGGGCGAAGGCGGAGCGCGAAGCGCCCATCATCCTGGCCAGCGCCTCGACCGTCCAGTCGCGGTCGGGCTGCAGGTGAATGGCGGCGAGCACCTTGCCGACATCGGGATTGCGGACGGCGGCAATCCAGCCGGAGGCATCGCCGCAGCCATTTTCCACCCAGGAGCGGATGATGGTGGCGGCGAGCACGTCGGCAAGGCGCGCCAGAATACCGCCGGAACCGACCCGGTCCATCGTCACTTCGCCGGCCATGGCATCGAGCAAATGCTGGATGCCCGGCGCGTTGGTCATCAACTTATGCGCCTGCATCAGACTGGGCATCATGTCGAGCAGGGGGTGCGAGCCGTCGAGGTTGAAATGCATGCTGCCGCAGAACAGCAACGTCTTGCAGCCATCGCAGCCGTTTGAGACGTCGTAGATGTTGTCGCATACCGGTTCGATTGAGTAGCGGCCGATCGGAACGGGCGGCACGCCTGGCGCGCTGGCCAGAATATGCTCGTCGCCGCGCGGGATCAGCAGCGCGTCGCCAACCGACAGCTCGATCCACTCCTTAGATGGCGAGAACAGCCAGCAGCTTTGCTGCCCGATGAAATGGAATCGCGCCGCTTTCTGCGCGGGAAATGAAACGGCCCAGGGCTCGCCAAGCACGCAACGGCCATAGTCGACACCGTCGAGTCGCAAGCCGCGCAGCATGTCGCTCAGCGGGTCGCCGGACGCGGGCAAAGCAGCTTTGGACGAATTGTAGTTCATCTTGGTGTTTTTAACATGGAAACTCCAGGCCGTCACTCCCTATGTTGCAGTGCAGCCAAATGTTGCGGTGCAAACAGGCTGGAAGCCGGCCATACTGCCAAGCCGTGACGGCAAGGCATGTAACGGGTGGAAGCCCCGGTCGGTCATTCCCTATGTGGCGCTGCGAACAGACCGGAGACTGACCATGGCCGACCCCTCTACAGGCGTGATCGACGCCACACTTCCGAACCCCGCAGAATCCGACGAGAGAGCCGAACCGGCCTGGGGTGCCGTAGTCTCACTGGCGCTTGGCGTGTTCGGACTGGTCACCGCCGAATTCCTGCCCGCCAGCCTGCTGACGCCGATGGCGCGCGATCTCGGCGTCAGCGAAGGCGTGGCCGGGCAAGCGGTGACAGCGACCGCCATCGTTGCGGCAATCGCCGCGCCGACCATGGCGATCATCACCAGGCGCATGGATCGCAGGTTCGTGATGTGGATGCTGACAGGGTTCCTGATCCTGTCCAACCTTCTGGCCACCTTCGCCGCGTCGCTCACCGTGCTTCTGCTGGCCCGGGTTGTGCTCGGCGTAGCCCTCGGCGGTTTCTGGGCGATGTCGGCGGCCATGGCGCTGCGGCTGGTGCCGATGCGGCTGATGCCGCGCGCCATGTCGATCATCCTGACCGGCGTTTCGCTGGCCACCGTCACTGCTGCTCCTGTCGGGGCCTATGTCGGCGACATTTGGGGCTGGCGCACGGCCTTCATGATCGCGACAGTGGTCGCGGCGCTGGCGCTGCTGGTCCAGGTGGCGACCATTCCGAAGCTGCCGCCTGTGGGTGTCGCGAGTTTCCGCACCTTGCTCGAGGTGCTGGAACGGCCGTCGATCCGGGTGGCTCTGCTGGTCGTGCTGCTGGTCGCGTCCGGGCACTTTGCCGGCTTCACCTATGTGCGCCCCTTCCTCGAAAAAGTGCCGGTGCTCCACATCGAGACGATCTCACTCGTGCTGCTGGCCTATGGCATTGGCGGTTTCTTCGGCAATATAGCCGGCGGCATCCTGGCCGAGCGCAACCTCAAGACCGCGGTCGCGCTGGCGCCCTTGCTGATCGCCCTGGCGGCCGCCTCGATGCTGATCTTCGGCGCCTCGCCGACGGTCGCCGCTGCCGCCGTTGCCGCCTGGGGCTTTGCCTTCGGCGCGGTGCCGGTTGGGCTGCAGAGCTGGCTGGTGCGGGCAGCCCCCGACCAGGCCGAAAGCGCTGGCGGGCTGATGGTGGCGACGTTCCAGGTGGCGATTGCGCTCGGCGCCGTCTTCGGCGGCCTGCTGGTCGACCATGCCGGCGTCGCCAGCGCCTTCGCCTATTGCGGCGCGGCAACGCTGCTGGCAGCCATCGTGGTGTTCCTGCGCGGCCCCAAGCAGGCCGAATAGCCTCTCAATAGCCATCCCCGGCAGCGGCCCAAGAACCATCACGGTTTTCGGGCCGCTGTCCTTGTGATGGCGGCGACGAAACGGTTGAGACTGTCCTCGACATAGGCAGCCAAGTCGATCGTCGGGTCGAAACTCCACCACAGCAGCGATCCCTGCCAATGCGATGCCATCAGCAGGCCAATGTCCTGTGGCGGCGCGGGCATCTCCGCGAAGCAATCCGCAAGGATTTTGGACAGGGATGCCTTCCAGGCCGCACCCCGCGCCCGGAGCAGGGGATCGCGCAGATCCTCGCGCAGGACAAGCAGCCCTTCGGCATAGGACTCGATGCCGCCATAGCCTTGCGATAGCGCCATCAGCAACTCGATCGCGCCAGCCGGTGTCCTAGCGATCGTGATGCCCAGTGTCCTGGTCTTGTCGTCTAGATCATCCCAGGCATGCAGAAGAGTGCGTTGTTTCAACCGCGCCTTGTTTCCAAAACGCTGCACCAGAGTTGCGCCGGAAAGGCCGCAAGCCTTTGCCAGCCGATCGAAAGTGAGCGCCTCCGGACCATGCCCATGGATTAGCCGAAGCGCTGCCTCCAGCACCTGCTCGTCCGACTGGGTTTTTGGTCTTGTCATCTTGACATCTCAATATAACCGAATGATCATTTATATATGACGGGAGCGGCGGAAGCCAGCTCAGTTTATCGATCGTACCGTTTTCGGGAGAGTTCAATGACGTTGCAAGGAAAAGTCGCATTGGTCGCCGGCGCCACGCGTGGCGCCGGGCGCGGTATCGCTGTTGAGCTAGGAGCTGCCGGCGCCACCGTCTATGTCACCGGGCGCACGACACGCAGCCAAAAATCAGAGTATGCCCGATCCGAAACCATTGAAGAAACGGCGGAACTGGTCTCCGCGAACGGAGGCAAGGGCATCGCCGTACAGGTCGATCATCTGGTTGCCGACGATGTACGAAGTCTGGTCGAACGCATCCGCACTGAACAGGGTCAGCTCGACATACTCGTCAACGACATCTGGGGCGGCGAAAAACTGTTCGAATGGGACAAGCCTGTCTGGGAGCACAATCTGGAAAACGGCTTGCGCATGCTGCGGCTGGCCATCGACACGCATTTGATCACCGCCCATCATGCGCTGCCCCTCATGATCGAGCGGGCGGGCGGACTGCTGGTCGAAGTCACCGACGGCACGGCCGAATACAATGCTGACCCTACCGGCTGTCGCCCTTCTACGACCTGGCCAAGGTTGCGGTGAACCGCATGGCCTGGGCGCACGCCAAGGACCTTGCGAAACATGGCGCCACGTCAGTCTCGTTGACGCCCGGCTGGCTGCGCTCGGAAATGATGCTGGAGGCCTTTGGGGTGCGTGAGGAGAACTGGCGCGATGCAACCGCCACTGTGCCGCATTTCGTCATTTCCGAGACGCCGCGCTTCGTTGGGCGCGCCGTTACCGCCTTGGCGGCGGATCCGAACCGCGCGCGCTGGAACGGACAGTCGCTATCCAGCGGTGGGTTGGCGCAGGTCTATGGTTTCACCGACCTCGACGGTTCGCGGCCCGATGCCTGGCGCTATGTGCCGGAAGTGCAGGATGCCGGCAAGCCTGCTGACGCAACGGGTTACCGGTAAGGCAAAATTGCTTCAGGCCGAGCGGCCGTCGAAATCGAAGACCGACAGGGTGGACGGGTCGAGATCGGCGACGCAGTTGAGATTGACGTAGGCGTTGCGTTCACCGCCTTCGCGGACATCCTCGGCGAAAGGGTGGATGCCGCAAGTGCAGCAGAAGCGGTGCGCCATCGCGTGATTGCCGAAGGCGTAGGTGCCCAGGTCGTCGCCCCAGGCCAGGACCGTCAGGCTCCCGTGCGGGATGGCACTCAGCAAAGCGCCCTTGCGCGAACAGATCGAACAATTGCACCGGATGGCGCCGGTCAGGTCCGCCTTGAATTCGAACGCGACCTTGCCGCAATGGCAGCTGCCTTTGTACAGCATCAGCATCTTCCTATCGCTGGCAGGTGCAAAGGCACGCTGGCCGGGTTATCCGTTCCGCAGGCCAAATCGGCTGCTTGCCTTAAAGACGTTGCATCCTGGCGGAGTCCGACATCGACATGCAATCCATCCGCGATCGTCTCGAAATCATCCTGTCACGTCTTGCCAATCGGGCTGGAGACGAGAAGGTCTTCACGAAGCTCTATGCCGAGGCAGCGCGAGCCGCGGCCGATGCCAGCGATGCGCGCAAAAAGGCTGGCGTGACGCTCGGACCGCTCGACGGCACCATTGTCTCGATCAAGGATCTGTTCGATGTCGCCGGCGAGGCGACCACGGCTGGCTCACTGATGCTCAGAACTGCCACGCCCGCCGTGCGCGACGCGGCTATCGTCAGCCGGTTGCGTCAGGCCGGAGCTGTCATCATCGGCAAGACCAACATGACCGAATTCGCCTTCACCGCGATCGGCGACAACATGCATTACGGCACGCCAGGCAATGCCCTCGACAGCAGTCGCATTCCCGGTGGCTCCTCATCGGGTGCCGGCGTTTCCGTCGGCGAGGGGACGAGCGACATCTCGATCGGCTCCGATACCGGCGGGTCGATCCGCATTCCCGCATCGTTGAACGGCGTCGTTGGCTTCAAGCCGACGGCGCGGCGTGTGCCTTTGACCGGCGCCTTTCCGCTGTCTGGCACCTTGGACTCGATCGGGCCGCTTGCCCGAACCGTTGCGCAATGTGCCGCCGCAGATGCCGTGATGGCCGGCGAGGTGCCGACCGAGCTGGCGGCCATTTCGCTCGCGGGACTTCGCATTGGCATCCCGCGCGGCGTTCTTTTCGGCGACACGGAGGACAAGGTTGCAGAGGCCTTCGAGCATTGTGTCGGCAAGATCGAAAAGGCTGGCGCCCACATTGTGGACCTGGCGATCGACGACATGATCGCGGAGTTCCGCGCGGCCACCAAGCGCGGCTCGATCGCTGCGATGGAAGGGGCCGAAGTGCATGCCGATTGGCTGGCGACGGGCGCATCGGTGCCGGTCGATCCGCATGTCAGCGGGCCCTTGTCGCGGGCAGCGATGCTGCCGACGCCGGTCTATATCAGGGCCCTGCGCCGCCGCCGCGCGCTCATCGCTGCCATGGATGAGCGGCTGGCGTCGGTCGATATGCTGGCTCTGCCGACCACGCCGGTGACGGCGCCGACCATCGTTTCCCTGGCCGAGGATGCCGAACTGCGCGACCGTATCGAAGGCCTGCTGCTGCGCAACACACAGGTTGCCAACCAGTTCGACCTCTGCGCGATCTCGCTGCCGATGCCCGGCATGGCCCTACCGGCCGGACTGATGCTGGTGGCGCGCAACGGCCATGACCAGCGCCTGCTGCGGATTGCTGCTGCGATCGAGGCGCTCCTTGGCGGTGGATGATTTAGTATAATCCCCGCGATGAGCAGTGGTTGCGTTCTTTCATCGTCGCTTGCCGTTCGATAGCCTTGGCGACAATTACTTTCTGCACTTGTATGCCGCCTGTCGCTTTATCCGGGCGGCTTTCGATCCTGCCCCGAATGACGATCGAGCCATAGAAGAGCAGATCGGAAAGGTCGGGCCGCGCCTTGTCTTGTTGCGGCAATCCGCTGGTGTCTATCGTCACACCCTTGATGATCGTGCCGGAAGCAAGATCAAGCGCGCTGTTCGATGGGCAGGGTGCCTTGAAGCAGCGCAGCCCGTTGTCACAATAGACATAGCTGCTCTCGGTCGCGGCGAGTGCCGGCAAGGTGCAGATGGACGAGGCTGCGGCAAGCAGGAATGCGAGGCGAAGACCGGACATGGCTCTCAACGTCGCGGAGAATTGGGGCGAAACCGCGATGCGCTATATGTCGAGCGGAAACCGCTGCCGGTAGTGATCGACCACTTCGGGATTGCGCAGATTGACCGGCAGCTTGCCCGCCAGCACCAGCAAGGCTTCCCCCACCGCGCCGACGCCCATGCGCATCATCGATTCCTCGGTAATCCCCGCCATATGCGGGGTGATGATGACGTTGTCGAAGCCGAAATAGGGATGATTTGCCGGCAGCGGCTGCGTCGAAAACACATCGAGTGCGGCACCGCCGATACGGCGCTCCCGCAAGGCCTCGATCAGCGCGTCATCGTCGACGACCGGGCCGCGCGATACGTTGATCAAGAGCGCATTGGGTTTCATGCGGGCGATGCGCTCGCGGCTGATGAGACCGCGTGTTTCCTCGGTCAGCGGACAGCAGAGCACGATGATGTCGCTCTGTTCGACCAGCGCGTCGATGGAGAGGAAGCCGACCTTGTCCGGTGCAGGCTGCATGCTGCGCGTCGTTGCCACTACTTTCAGGTCGAAGCCATGCGCGGCGATATGGCCGACGGCCTGGCCAACGGCGCCGAGGCCGACAATGCCGATGGTCTTGCCGGCAAGCTCGCTGTTGGCATTGGCGTGCTCGCGGCCGGCGAGCCAGCCCTTGGCGCGCAGGTCGCGGTCGACCTTGCGGAATTGCCGCAGCAGCGCAAGTGCGGTGAACATGACGTGTTCGGCGACCGAGCGCGCATTGACCGCCGGTACGTTGGCCACCAGCACGCCGGCTGCGGTCGCCGCCTTCATCGGGATCATGTCGAGCCCGGCGCCATGGCGGATAGCCGCCCTCAGCTTCCAGGCGCCCTCGAAAAGCTGTGGCGGCAGGTGCGCGCGCACGATGACGATGTCGGCGTCCTTGGCTTCCCTGGTCAGGGTGACGGCATCGAGCGCCGAGGCAATGACAAGCTGGCCGGCGCCTGCCAACTTGGCCGAGGCGCGCGGGTGCAACGGGTGGGTCGACAGGATCTTTGGCTGGTCCACGGTCAGGCCTTTTCGAGTGCCGGGCTTGTGGGCGCAACCGCCTTGCCGCCCTCGATCAGGCCCTTCCAGTAGCTCTCCGCGCCTTGCAGATGGGCGCTCATCAGCGCCTGGGCGAGATTGCCGTCGCGGCGCAGCAGCGCCTCGTAGATCTGCACGTGCTCGGCATGCGAACGCACGCTGCGTTCGGGATCGTTGAAGTAGATCGGCAGACGCTGTTCGCCCATCAGATAGTAGACGCTGCAGATGTTGTGGAAGACGCTGTTCTTGGTGGCGCGCACGATCTCGAGGTGGAACTCGCGGTCCTCCTTGGCCAGGCCTTCGCCGGCGGCGATGCGTGCCTCGGAAGCCTTAAGGATCTCGCGCAGCCGTTCGAAATTCTCCTCGGTGGCGCGCGAGCAGGCAAGCTCGGCCGCCTTGATTTCGTGGATTTTGCGCAATTCGACCGTCTCGTAAATCTGCAAGGGATCGAGCGGCAGGCCGGCGCGGGCAAACAGCGCCAGCGCCTCGACGCTGGCCTGCTTGGTGTCGATGTATATGCCGGACTTGGCCCGTCGCTCGACGATGCGCATGGCTTCGAGGATGGCGAGCGCTTCGCGGATCTGGCCGCGACTGACGCCGAAATGCTCCGCCAGTTCCCGTTCCGACGGCGTCCGGCCCGTATCCTTGTCCGAATGGGAGAAGAGATAGGCTGCGAGTTCCGCGAGAAGGTTCTTTTCTTTCATCGTCAACTGCGTTGCGCGTGCGCCTCCAGGAATCGCTCCGAGATGGTGATTCCCAGACCCGGCCTTTCCGGGATCGCTATCATACCGTCCTTTGCTTCGACAGTCTCTTCGATCAGATCGTGGATCATCGGGTTGGCGCCGAGCGAATACTCGACGGTAAAACTGGACGGCGAGGCCGCGCAGACATGCAAGCCGGCGAAGAAGCAGGGCGCGCCGGCCCACAGATGCGGCGCAAAGCGTAAATTGAAGGCGCTGGCGATGGTGCCGATCTTCATCGCCTCGCTGATGCCGCCGCAAAAGGCGGGATCGGGCTGGAAGATGTCGGCGGCCTTGAGTACGGCGAGGTCGCGGAAGGCATAGCGTGTCGCCTCGCTCTCGCCGGTGGCGATCGGAACCGCACCCGAGGCGCGTACTTCAGCCATGCCCGGCTTGTCGTCGGCGATCACAGGCTCCTCGAACCAGGCGAGATCAAGGTCGTTGACGAGATGGATGAAGCGCTTGGCCTCCGCCACCGTATAGGTGCCGTGGGCGTCGACCATCAGCTCGACATCCGGACCGAGCGCTTGCCGTGCGGCGCGGACGCGGGCGGCCGAAATGTGGGCTGCGCCATCCATGGCGCCGACCCGCATCTTCAGCGCCTTGAACCCGCCCCTGGCGATATAGGATTTCAACTGCTCGCCGATGGCGTCGGCGGATGCCCAGCCGCCGGAGGCATAGGCCTGCATGCGGTCGACCTTGCGGCCGCCAAGCAGCCGCCAGACCGGCACGCCAAGCGATTTCCCCAAAATATCCCAGAGAGCGATGTCGACGGCGCTGATGGCGGCGATGCTCATGCCGCGCCGCGCCAGCTGCGGCATGGCATGGCCGGCGCGCGCCGCGCTGTCATGGCGCACGCCATTGTAAAGCATCTCCCAGATGATGCCGATATCGGCCGGGTCGCGGCCGATCAGTTGCGGCCCGACCTCGTGATTCAGCATATGGACGAGGGCGCCGTAGCTGCCGGCGCTGCCGGCGGCGTTCTTGCCTTCGCCCCAGCCGACCAGCCCGTCATCGGTTTCGATGCGCAGGATGGCGGCGTCGAAGGTCGTCACCTGGCCGAAGTCGCTGCGATGTTGCTTCGCGGCTTCGATCGGGATGCGGACCCACCAGGCTTGGACGGTCTTGATGCGCATGTCTTTCCCCAGCCCCGCCGCCGGTCAGGGCGGAAGGGCAAATTTCCCGGAAGCAGTCGACTACTTGATCAGCGGCAGCAGCGTTTCGGCGGTGATGCGCATCTGGTCGGTGTAGAATTTCTCGGTCAGCACGCTGGAGCCGTGGTCCTGGATGAACTTCAGCTGCTCGGGCGAGATATCGACCGGGTGGCGCTCGACCATTTCGGGATAGGGGGCCGCCGGCGTGCGGTCGACCGGGGCGACGAACTCGTTGGTCAGCGCGCCGTCGTAACCGACCTCCCGCAAGGTCGCGACGATCCTGGGCCAATCAATCTGGCCAAGGCCGGCGGCGAAGCGGTTGTTATCGGCGACGTGGAAGTCGAACAAGCGCTTTCCGACCTGGCGGATCGCATCGTGGACGTTAAATTCCTCCATGTGGATGTGGTAGGCGTCGAGGCAGACGCCGCATTCGGGGCTGACCGCGTCGGCCAGCGCCAGCGCCTGGGCGCCGCGGTTGAACAGATAGGTCTCGAAGCGGTTCAGTGGCTCGACGGCAATCTTGACGCCGACCTTCTTGGCGTGGGTGAAACACTCGCGGGTCGCGTCGACCACCCACTTCCATTCCTCTTCCTCAGTGCCATCAGGCACCACCTTGCCGACCGTCGCGGGGACGAGCGTGATGATCTCGCCGTCGAGCTCGCTGACCATGGTCAGCACGTCCTTGACGTACTGCACGGAGCGCTCGCGCTGGCCCTGGTTCCTGGCGGCAAGGTTGCGTTCGCCCAGCATCAAGGTCACCGCGCCCCAGCAACGGATGCCATGCTCCTTCAAGAGCGCCCGCGTTTCCTTGGTCTTGTATTGCTCGGGCTCGCCGGAAATCTCGATCGACTCATAGCCGAACTTCTTGATGCGCTTCAGCGTCACCTCCAACGGTTCCGCGCGCATCCAGTTGTGCGTCGAAAGATGCATGGTCTGTCCTTCCCAAATTCGTCCGTATGGTTTGCCTGCGACATGCATCGCCGAAAGACGACGCAAGGGTTCCTCCCCAAGGCATCCCCAGCCTTTTTCTCGCAAACTGGTTCGACCAATTGGGCCTGAAGCGAGGTCTACAGCAAATTCCCGGGAACGGCAAGAAGTGGGGCGCCGCAACTTTTTGTGCGAATTATTCCGTTGATTATATTGCAATATATGCCGATCCGTCGGATATACCGATGGCTTTGGCGATGCATTGCGAGGCTTGACCAAATTCCCCTATTTGGTAATACCAGAATGGCAGTGCCCGCAAAGCGCCCGGTGCGAAAAGACCAAAATGGCTGGCCCTGCTTCCAATCGGCGCTATGCTTGGTCGCGACACAATGAGGGAGGATGCCGATGCCGACGACAATGAAGGGCCCTGGACTGTTTCTGGCGCAGTTCGCGGGTGATGCAGCGCCATTCAATTCGCTGGCCTCGATCACCAAATGGGCCGCCGGTCTCGGCTACAAGGGCGTGCAGATCCCGACCTGGGATGCGCGGCTGTTCGACCTCAAGAAGGCGGCTTCTTCCAAAACCTATTGCGACGAGGTGAAAGGCATCTGTGCGGACGCCGGCGTCGAGATCACCGAATTGTCGACGCATCTGCAGGGGCAGTTGGTGGCGGTGCATCCGGCCTATGACGCGCAGTTCGACGGCTTTGCGCCGGCGTCGGTCCACAACAATCCCAAGGCGCGGCAGAAATGGGCGGTCGAACAGATGAAGTTCGGCGCCAAGGCGTCGCGCAACCTCGGGCTCAATGCCTCGGTCTCCTTCCCCGGCGCACTGGCCTTCCCCTATCTCTACCCCTGGCCGCAGCGGCCGGCCGGCCTGGTCGAGGAGGCCTTTGCCGAGCTTGGCAAGCGCTGGAAGCCGATCCTCGATATCTACGAGGACAATGGCGTCGATGTCGGCTACGAAATCCATCCCGGCGAGGACGTGTTCGACGGCGCCACGTTCGAGATGTTCCTCGACGCGGTCGGTGGCCACAAGCGCTGCAACATCAATTACGACCCGTCGCACTTCCTGTTGCAGCAGCTCGACTATCTCGAATTCATTGACATCTATCACGAGCGCATCAAGGCCTTTCACGTCAAGGACGCCGAGTTCAATCCGACCGGGCGGCAAGGCGTCTATTCCGGCTACCAGAGCTGGACCAATCGCGCCGGCCGTTTCCGTTCGCTCGGCGACGGGCAGGTGGATTTCGGCGGCATCTTCTCCAAGCTGACGCAGTACAATTATGATTCCTGGGCGGTGCTGGAATGGGAGTGCTGCCTGAAGCATCCTGAAGACGGCGCGGCAGAGGGTGCGCCTTTCATCCAGCACCACATCATCCGGGTGACGGAAAAGGCATTCGACGATTTCGCCGGCGGCGCGACGGACAAGAAAGTGCTGCGCGGCATGATGGGAATCTAGCGGAGAAGAACATGGTTGGTGCATCGAAGTCGGAAACGGGAGGCGGCCCGATCCGCTATGGCATGGTGGGTGGCGGGCAAGGCGCCTTCATCGGTGCGGTGCACCGCATCGCGGCGCGCATGGACAATGATTTCGTGCTGGTGGCCGGCGCGCTGTCGGCCAATCCCGAGCGTGCCAAGGCTTCGGCCGCCGAACTCGGGCTCGATCCGGATCGCAGCTATGCGTCCTATGCCGAGATGGCCAAGGCCGAGGCCAAGCGCCCCGACGGCATCGAGGCGGTGGCCATTGTCACGCCCAACAATGTGCACGTGCCCGCAGCCAAGGCCTTTCTAGAGGCCGGCATTCATGTGATCTGCGACAAGCCGCTGGCGACGACGCTGGCCGAGGCGAAGAAGCTCGCGGCGATCGTCGAGAAGACCGGCAAGGTGTTCGTGCTGACCCACAACTACACCGCCTATCCGATGATCCGCCAGGCGCGCGAGATGGTGGCCAAGGGGCAACTTGGCGACATCCGCATCGTGCAATCTGAGTACCCGCAGGACTGGCTGACTGAGGATCTCGCCGCCACCGGCCAGAAGCAGGCGGCGTGGCGCTCCGATCCGAAACAGGCGGGCGCGGGCGGCGCGCTGGGCGATATCGGCACGCATGCCTACAATCTGGCGCGCTTCGTATCCGGGCTTGAACTCGATTCGCTGTCGGCCGATCTCGACGCCTTCGTGCCGGGCCGGCAGTTGGACGACAATGTCAACGTCATGCTGCGCTTCAAGGCGGCAGGCAAGGCGCATCCGGCCAAGGGCATGATCTGGGCGAGCCAGGTGGCGCCAGGCCACGAGAACGGACTGAAGCTGCGCATCTATGGGTCCAAGGGCGGGCTGGAATGGGTGCAGGCCGATCCGAACTATCTCTGGTACACACCATTCGGCCAACCGAAACAGCTGCTCACCCGCAACGGCGCCGGCTCGTTGCCGGTGGCGGGCCGTGTCAGCCGCGTGCCGTCGGGCCATCCGGAGGGCTATCTCGAAGGTTTTGCCAACATCTATCAGGAAGCAGCGCGGGCAATCCGCGCAGCACGCAAGAAGGGTGGCAAGCCGGCAAAGGATGTCGTCTTCCCGACCATCCAGGATGGCGTCGAGGGCATGGCCTTCATCGAGGCCTGCGTCAAGTCTTCGAAGACGAATGGAGCCTGGACGAAGCTGTAGGCGCGCGCGCCTCCCCCTCACCCGGATTGCCAGCCGAATTGCGAAGGGCAATTCGGGGCAATCCGACCTCTCCCCGAGGGGAGAGGAGGAGGTGGCGCCGACGCTAAGTCTCTTCTCCCCTCGGGGAGAAGGTGGCCGCGAAGCGGCCGGATGAGGGGGCATGGCGCGAAGCAGGCGGAATAGCCAGCGCGCCGTCAAATGTGGGAGGGCGTCGATGAAGATCGGCATGTGCATGTTCTTGTGGACGACCAGCGTCTCGAAAAAGCACGAGGCGCTGCTGCGGGACATCAAGGCCACGGGCTTCGATGGTGTCGAAATACCGGTCTTTGCCGGTGTCCCCGATGACTACAAGAAGCTTGGCGATCTGCTCGACCGCATCGGGCTGGAGCGCACTGCGGTCTCGGCGATGGGCGATCCCTCGATGAACCTGATCTCGGCCGACGCGGCGACACGCAGGGCCGGTATCGACTACATGAAATGGGCTGTCGATTGCAGTGCTGCACTCGGCGCGAACACGCTGAGCGGCCCGCTGCATTCGACGCTCGGTGCTTTTTCCGGCAACGGCCCGACAGCCGTCGAGAAGAAGCGCTCGGTCGCCTCGCAGCGTGCCATTGGCGACCATGCCGGAAAGCGGGGGGTCACCATCGGGCTCGAGGCACTCAACCGCTTCGAATGCTATCTTCTCAACACGATGGCCGACCTGTCGGAGCATATCGATGCCATCGACCGGCCGCACATCAAGGCGATGTACGATACCTTCCACGCCAATATCGAGGAAGCCGACCCGATCGGCGCCTACACGAAGCATCGCGGCAAGGTCGTGCACATCCACATATCCGAGAACGATCGCGGCGTGCCGGGGCGCGGCAACATTCCGTGGAGAGAGACGTTCGCGGCGATCCGCAAGAGTGGCTATGACGACTGGCTGACGATCGAGGCGTTCGGGCGTTCGCTGAAAGACCTCGCAGCGGCGACCAAGGTGTGGCGTGATTTTTCCGAGACGCCGGAAGCGGTGTATCGGGATGGGTACAAGCATATCAGGAATGGGTGGAAGAAGGCCGCTTAGGGCATGTCGATATTCGGGTGAGGCCGGCCTGCAAATGCAGGGTTCCTGCGCTTCCGGTGCTCACGTACCCAAAAGTACGCTCCGCTCCGGTTCTCGTAACCCAGCATTTTCGACTCGGCCTGACCCGAATCTCAACATGCCCTGAGATGCTGAGATAGCTACCCCTGCTCAGCCTGGATCCTGTTGTAATCGTGGATCGTGCGGCTGAGCCTGCGGCGCAGGAAATTCGAGATGTTGTCGAAGATGAAGACCACCAGCAGGGTCAACAGCACCATGTAGAAGACGTTGGCCCAGTTGGAATTGGTGCGCATTGCTTCCCACAGTTTCAGGCCGATGCCGCCGGCGCCGACGGCGCCGATGATGGTGGCGCCGCGGGTGTTGGATTCCCATTGGTAGAGCGTCTGGCTGATGAACACCGGTATCACCTCCGGGATCACGCCGTAGCGCTGCACCAGAAGGCCGTTGGCGCCGGTCGAGACGACACCCTCCCGCGGCTTGTCGTCGATGTTTTCCAGCGCCTCGGAATAGGTTTTGCCGAGCGTGCCGATTTCGGTGAAGAAGATCGCCGCGCTGCCCGCCAGAGGACCAGGGCCAAAGGCGCGGGTGAAGAACAGTGCCCAGATCAGCATGTCGACCGAGCGCATGAAGTCGAAGAAGCGCTTGAGCACCTGGCTGAGTATGCCGCTCGGCGTGATGTTGCGGGCGGCGAAGAAGGCGAGTGGGAAGGCGACGATGCCACCGAGCAGCGTGCCCAGGAACGCCATGACGATGGTCTGTAAAAGCTTCGTCCAGACGTCGCCGTGCTGCCACTGGGCATTGTTCCAGATGTTGTCGCCGGCAAGCGCCAGGTTCGAGGTGCCCGGCTTCAGTTCGGGTCCGGAGATGATCAGCGAGGCCACGTCTCCGGCTGATTTGCCAAAGAAGGGCGAGCGCGTGTCGAAGACGAAATTGGCCCAGCCGAGGAAGCGCTTGCGCACCTTGACGCGGTCGACGGTGACGCGGACCTCGCCGGCAAAGCCCATCTTGGCGACCACTTCGTCGTCATGCGCGGTGATCCAGTCCGGCACTGGACCTGTGACCACCGGTTTGCCGCTGGTTAGCGCTACTGGCACGGTCTGGCCATTGGCCACGATGGTCGCCTGCGTCTTGTCGAAGGTGACGGATTTCGCCGGGCCGTCGATCGCCACCGTGTAGGTGCCGTCTGGACCTTTGATCACCCAGTCGGGGTTGGGGTTGTCGCCCAGCGCCGAGAAGCGCGGATATTTGGGCGTGATCTCAGGCTGGTCGAGACGGAATTCCGGCTGCAAATCATAGCTGACCCACTGCGACAGGAAGAGCGGCAGGCGCTCCCAGTGCGAGTCCCGCAGCACTTGCGGCAGAGTGAAGAACCACATGGCGTAGACGAGATAGAGCACGGTGCCGAGAAGCAGGAACAACGGGCCGAAACGCTTGTAGGCGGGGCGCCGGAACACTTGCGGAAAGCGTTCCTCGATCGCGCTGATTTCGTCTGCGGTCATCGCCGTCATATCAGGCCCCCATGACAAAGGCTTGCTCGCCGACGAGCTTGCGGCGCAGCCAGGCGGAGAACTGGTCGACGATGAAGATGGTGGTGAACAGCAGCAGCACCATGGCCAGCGTCTTGGCGCCGAAGCCGCGCGAGATGGAGAGCTTCAACTCCTCGCCGATGCCGCCACCGCCGACCGCGCCCATGATGGTCGAGATGCGGACGTTGATCTCGATCCGCAGCAGCGTGTAGGACATGAAATTGGGCAGCACCTGAGGCAGTCCGGCAAAGCGAACCCGCTCGAACCAGTTGGCGCCAACTGCCCGCAAGCCTTCCTCGGCCCGCATGTCGATGTTCTCGTTGATCTCGTAGAACAGCTTGCCCAGTGCGCCGATCGAATGCAGGCCGATGGCGATGATGGCTGCAACCGGGCCGATCGAGACGATGGCGGCGAACAGGCCGGCGATGACGATCTCGGGGAAGGCGCGTAGCAGCTCCATGAAGCGCTTGACGACCAACCGCAACACCGGATGCGGCGTCAGGTTGCGCGCGGCGATGAAGGAAAACGGCACGGCGAAGATGAAGCCGATGAAAGTCGAGACCAGCGCCACGTTCACCGTGGTCAGCATCAGCTCGAAATATTCGGGGATGTAGAAACCGCCCCAGACATAGATGCGGCCGAGCGGGAAATTGAATTCCTGCGTGCCGGTGTCGTGCGGCGAGGCGACGTCGAACAAAGCCCGCCAGACGTCGTTCCAGTCCTTGGGGACGAGCCAGCTCAGGAAATCCAGGATGTGCGGCAGCCGGTCGAAGAAGTGGCCGGCATTGGCTCCGTCGGCGAACCACATGCTGGCGAACATCGCGGCAAGCAGCAGGGCGACGCCAAGCGCCGTATAGAACCGGCGCAGCGACGTCTGGCGTCGCCAGGCATCGGCCATCTGGTGGGTGGCGCCAGAGGCGGCCGTCGCGGATGGGGCTGTCAAGGAAAGGGTCATGATCGGGGATGCAAAAAGGGCGGCGTTTTGAACGCCGCCCTCTTCGATTTCGCCGTTAGCCGCCGATGGCTGCCTTACGGGCTTCGACGATGACGTTGTAGAAGTCCGGCTTCACCGGGACGTAGCCGGTAAAATCGCCACCTTCGACGCCTTCGAAGCAGGCCTTGTCCTTCTTGGGCAGGTCGGTGAAGAAGGCGGCGAGCTTGGCGGTCATGTCGTCGCCGAGCGCGGTGCGCACGACCAGCGGGCCGTTCGGGATCAGGCCCGAGCGCCAGACTTCGACGAAGTCGTTGGGGTCGACGGCGCCCTTGGCGACTTCCTTGTGGAAGGTTCCGGAGGTGTAGCCGTTCTTGAAGTCGCCGATGCCCGAGGAATCGTCCACCGCCACGTCAACCTTGCCGTCGCGCACGGCCAGGACGTTGTTCTCGTGGCCGCCGTTGAACTGGGTCGACGCGAAGAAGGTCTCGTTCGAGGCACCGGTGGTCTTCGGGATCTGGGTCAGCGGGATCAGGTAGCCCGAGGTTGAATCCGGATCGGCGTAGCCGAGCTTCTTGCCCTTGGCCGACTTGATGTCGGTGATGCCGGAGGACTTCAGCGCCAGGCCGATCGAATAATAGCCGGTGGCGCCGTCGGTCTGCTGGGTGGTGAGGATCGGGGTGACGGCCTTCGGATCCTTGAGAACGACGGCTGCGTAGCCGGCAGCGCCGAGTTCGGCGAAGTCGAGCGTGCCGCCAAGCAGGCCCTGGATGACGCCGTCATAGTCGGCGGCCGGGAACAGCGAGACCTTCTCGAAGCCGAATTCGGCCTTCAAATGGTCGGCCAGGCACTGGTAGTTGCGCAGCCGGTCGGTCTCGTTTTCACCGCCGAGAATGCCGACGCGGAATTCCTTCATATCGGCTGCGTGAGCGGCGCTGGTGGCCATGGCGAGCACCGAAACGGCGCCGAAAACCATCTTCCTGAACATTGATATCTCTCCTGTAGGTTCCGGCCCCGCGCCGGCAGCGTTCTGATCTTGACAGTGCCCTTGACGCGGGCGGACGATCCGGTGCGGCTCAATAACCCGGAAATGCGGGTTCGAGCGGTCCGGCGGATGCTGCAATCTTTTGCTTGAAGGCAACGCTGGTGGAGGTAATGGCCTCCGATATCTCGCCGCCATTGCTGTCTGCGCCATAGACGAGACGCACGGCCTCGCGGTTGAGCTCTTCGGGCGGACCGTCGAAGACGACCTTGCCGGCGGCCATGCCGATGATGCGGTTGCAATAGGTGCGGGCGGTATCCAGCGTGTGGAGATTGGTGACGACGGTGATGCCTTCGCGCAAATTGATGTCCTGCAGCGAGTCCATCACCACCTTGGCGTTGAGCGGGTCGAGCGAGGCGATCGGCTCGTCGGCTAGGATCACCTTGGGCTGCTGCATCATGGCACGGGCGATGGCGACACGCTGCTGCTGACCGCCTGAAAGCGTGCCGGCCGGCTGAAGGGCGGTCCGGGCGATGTCGAGCCGCTCAAGCGCGGCCACAGCCTCGGCGCATTCGGCGCGCGAGAACATGCCGAGCAGGTTCGAGACGGTCGAACGGTGGTTCAGCTTGCCGAGCAGCACATTGGTCAACACGTCGAGGCGCGGCACCAGGTTGAACTGCTGGAAGATCATGGCGCAGTCGCGCTGCCAGCGCCGCAGCGGCGAGCCCTGCAGTTTGGAGACATCGGCGCCGTCAAAAAAAATCGACCCCTGGCTGGGATCGATGAGACGGTTGATCATGCGAAGAAGGGTCGATTTGCCGGCGCCCGAGCGGCCAATGATGCCGACCATCTGACCCTGCGGGATCGAGATGTTGATATCGCTGACGGCGGCGTTCTTGCCAAATCGTCGGCTGACACCGCGGATTTCGAGCGTGGCGGAAGTTGCTGACATGGGCAGGTTCCAGTCGGGACCATATTAATCGTCAGGCTCTCGCCTAACGCAGCCACATGAACCTGCCGTGTCGCCAGCATGTCAGTTTTGTAACGCTCCACAGACGCAGCGTCAGGCACTCGTTGCGGGCAATCAGCCAAGCACCAGCAATTCCTCGAAATGCTTCATGTCGTGGAAGGAGCAGAAGGCGGGGGCCTTGATCTCGATCACCGGTGCCTGCCGTGCGAAAAGCGCCAGGCAATCATCAAACAGCGCCTGCCATACGGCAGCCCTGTCGTCCGCCAGACGCTGGATCTGGTAGGCGAAGGTGATGTGGAAGACATAAGCGTCGTGATCGGGGTGCCGGTATCCGAACGGCACCGCGAGCGCATCGCGCCATTGACGCATGATGCGCACATCGTCATCCGTTGCGCCGGCGACGGTGAGGCCGGTCGGCACGACTTCGACCACCTTGATGTTGAACGGACCGAAGCCTTCGAAGCCTTTCAGCCGTTCCACATAAAGCCGGGTCATGGCATCGATGCTGGTGTCGAGCGGCATGTCCTGCGGCCAGTAGGGCAAGCGTCGCCGATATTCGATGATGCCCTGGAACAGCGTCATGTGCAGGCTGGAGACCGGCGTGAAGGCGAGCCGATCGGCATCCGGCATAGCCAGCATCTTCTCGCGCACCGCGAGCACGACAGCCTCGGACGGCGAACCGCTGACCAGGTGGCTGACGACGGTATTGCCGGGCTCCGTCAGGAAATTGCCTGAAATGTCGTAGCGCGTGCCGAGATGTGCCGGCGGGGCCGGATTGGAGCCGGCAAAGAATCCGGCGAGCGAGGGTCTGACGGTGTCGGGCATGGCGATCTCCTTGGGGGAGATGGCGTCCTGTCCGAGTCATGTGTCAAGGATGTGAACAGGCTCCCCTCTGACGAGGATGTGAGGGATTAGCCCTCGTATTTTTCCAGAAAAGCCTCCGCTGAAAGCTCACGGAAGTCCTCAAGGGAAGCGCGCAGCCTGGCATGATCCCAGTCCCACCAGGCAAGCGCCTGGTAGCGTTCGGCGGTTCGGCGGTCGAAGCGTTCGCGGATCGGCTTTGCCGGCACGCCCGCAACGATGGTGTAGGGGGCAACATCCTTCGAAACCACCGCGCCGGCGCCGACCGCCGCGCCATCGCCGACAGTGATGCCGGGCAGGACGGTCGAGCCGTGGCCGAGCCAGGTATCGTGGCCGATGGTCACGCGTTTGGCTCGGCGCTCAGCGAAGAATTCGCTCTCGTGCTCGGCATCGTCCCAATAGTCCGAGGCGCGGTAGGTGAAATGGTGCAGGGTCGGCCGCCAGGTCGGGTGGTTGGTGGCGTTGAGGCGCACGCTGGCGGCGATGTTGGCAAACTTGCCGATCGTCGCGCACCAGACGGCGCAGTCCTGCATCATGTAGGAATAGTCGCCGAGTTCACTTTCCGAAACCCGGCTGCGGTCGGCGATCTCGGTCCAGCGGCCAAGCGTCGAATTGTGCACTTCCGCCGTCGGGTGGACCAACGGCGTCTCCGACAA
The DNA here is from genome assembly GCF_000472785.1 of Mesorhizobium loti CJ3sym. Lineage (GTDB taxonomy): Bacteria > Pseudomonadota > Alphaproteobacteria > Rhizobiales > Rhizobiaceae > Mesorhizobium > Mesorhizobium loti_E. The sequence continues at coordinate 163,376 of NZ_AXAL01000013.1, read as the reverse complement.
TTTCCTGGTCATGCGGCGAGTTTTCCCGAAGCAAAGGCGGTGACGTCGATGATGCGGTCGGCAACCGCCTCGCGTACATCATGGTCGTGGAAGATGCCGAGCAGGGCGACACCGGCCGCCTTCTTGGCGGCGATGAGTTCAATCACCACGTCGCGGTTCTTGGCATCGAGCGAGGCGGTCGGTTCGTCGAGCAGCAGGATCGGGTGCTCGGTGATGAAGCCGCGCGCGATGTTGACGCGCTGCTGCTCGCCACCGGAGAAGGTCGCCGGCGGCAGCGCCCAGAGCTTTTCCGGCAGGTTGAGCTGCGCCAACAGTGCGCGTGCCTTGCCTCTGGCTGTCTCGCGCTCCTCGCCGCGTTCGACCAGCGGCTCGGCGACGACATCGAGCGCCGAGACACGCGGCACGGTGCGCAGGAACTGGCTGACATAGCCGATCGTTTGCCGGCGCACGGCAAGCACGGTGCGGGGGCTAGCATGGGCAAGATCGATCAGGCCGTCCTCATGCTTGACGATGATCTGGCCTTCGTCGACGGCATAGTTGCCGTAGAGCATTTTCAGGATCGAGCTCTTGCCGGCACCGGACGGGCCGCCGAGCACGGTGCATTCGCCAGCCTTGATCGAGAATGAGACACCGGCGACGACAGGCAGTTTGATGCCGTCGCGCAGATGCATGGTGAAGCTCTTTGCGACGTCGGAGACTACGAGAGGCGTCGGCATCAGAAGGTTCTCCAATCGTTGTTCGTCTGCGGGCCAGCACCCCCCTCTGTCCTGCCGGACATCTCCCCCTCAAGGGGGGAGATCACGCGCTTCATTGCTTTCGCCAAGTTTCGACGTTGCAAGGTTGAGCATGGCGTCAAAACTGCCGATCTCCCCCCTTGAGGGGGAGATGCCCGGCAGGGCAGAGGGGGGTGACTTGGCGCCATCATCAAACCTGCAGAATCGAGGAAACAAGCAATTGCGTGTAGGGCGCGCGCGGATCGTCGAGCACGCGGTCGGTGAGGCCGCTTTCGACGACGCGACCGTCCTTCATCACCATCATGCGCTGCGACAGCAGCCGCGCCACCGCGAGGTCATGGGTGACGACGATGGCGGCGAGGCCAAGATCGGTGACGAGCCCGCGCAACAGATCGAGCAAGCGCGCCTGCACCGAGACGTCGAGGCCGCCGGTCGGCTCATCCATGAACACCAGCCGTGGGCCGGTGACGAGATTGCGGGCGATCTGCAGGCGCTGGCGCATGCCGCCGGAAAAGGCGCGCGGCTCGTCGTCGATGCGGTCTTGCTCGATCTCGACGCGCGACAGCCAGTCAACGGCCGTGGCGCGGATCTTGCCGTAGTGGCGGTCGCCCACCGCCATCAGCCTTTCGCCGACATTGGCGCCGGCCGACACGGTCATGCGCAGGCCATCGGCCGGGTTCTGGTGGACGAAGCCCCAGTCGGTGCGCATCAGGAAGCGGCGCTCGGCCTCGCTCATGCGGTAGAGCTCGCGGAACTGGCCGTCGCGCATGCGGTAGCTGGCGGTGCCTGAGGACGGCAGCAGCCGCGTCGACAGGCAGTTGAGCAGTGTCGTCTTGCCGGAGCCGGATTCGCCGACGACAGCCAGGACTTCGCCCGGCCACAGCTCGAAGGAGACGTTGTCGCAGCCGACCCGCGAGCCGTAGAATTTGGACAGCGCTGAGACGCGCAGCAGCGGTTCGTCGGTCATTGCGCGGGCTCCATGTTTCCTGGGGCAAGATCGGCTTTGGGGGCAAGGTGGCCGCGATGGCCGTCAGCCCGCCGCTTCTCGCAGTAATCTGTGTCGGAGCAGACGAACATGTGGCCGCCATGGTCGTCGAGGATGACCTCGTCGAGATAGACATTCTCGGCCGCGCACAGCGCGCAGGGCTGGTCGAAGGTCTGCACCTCGAAAGGATGGTCCTCGAAGTCGAGACTGACGACTTCGGTGAAGGGCGGCACCGCATAGATGCGCTTCTCGCGGCCAGCGCCGAACAGCTGCAATGCCGGCGAGCGGTGCATCTTGGGATTGTCGAATTTCGGCGTCGGCGAGGGGTCCATCACATAGCGGCCCTCGACCTTGACCGGATAGGCATAGGTGGTGGCGATGCGGCCGTGCTTGGCGATGTCCTCGTAGAGCTTCACATGCATGAGGCCATATTCCTCCAGCGCATGCATTTTGCGCGTTTCGGTCTCGCGCGGCTCGAGGAAGCGCAGCGGCTCGGGGATCGGCACTTGGAACACCAGCACCTGGCCAGCCGTCAGCGGATGCTCGGGGATGCGGTGGCGGGTCTGGATAATGGTGGCGGTGGCGGTGTCTGTCGTCACCGCGACATTGGCGACCTTCTTGAAGAAGGCGCGGATGGAGACCGCGTTGGTGGTGTCGTCGGCGCCTTGGTCGATCACCTTCAGCACATCATCGGGGCCGATGATCGAAGCGGTGACCTGGACACCGCCGGTGCCCCAGCCATAAGGCATCGGCATTTCGCGCGAGGCGAATGGCACCTGATAGCCGGGGATGGCGATGCCCTTGAGGATCGCGCGGCGGATCATCCTCTTGGTCTGTTCGTCGAGATAGGCGAAGTTGTAGGTGGCGATGTCGGTCATGGCGATAACATCCGCTTTATGCTATTGAATTGGCGTCCAGGACGCGGGAACAGGGGTGAAATCGGATGACCCAAACCGGTTGGATACATCTTGGAATTCTGCTGCTGGTCTTTGCCGGAGCGGTTGTCTTTGTCCTTCGGCGCATGGTTCTGCCGGCGCCGAAAGAAGGCGCGCAGGGCGAGACTGTTGCGGGCTCCAGCGGTGGTTACGGCGGCGGCTCGATTGATGGCGGCGGGCACAGCTGAGGTTGTTGTGGAGCCTTCGATCTCCCTGCATATCGCGCCAGCTCGGGCCGAACTGAGATGATCCCAATTGGATGGCCTCTTGGACTGTTGCTGTTGGCAATCGGCGTTCTCGTGGTCTTTGTCGCCACGCGGCAGAGCCTCGCCAGGCAGAGAAGCCGTGCGGCCAACGACTCCTTCTATGGTGACAGCAGTCACCATAGCCATGGGGGAAACGATGGCGGCAGTCATGGAGGCGACGGTGGCGGCCATGGGGGCGGGCACCGAATTCATTGCACGGCCTCCAATCCCCTGGCGTAGCGCTTCAGCCGCTCATTGAGCGTGCCCGTGTGCAGTTCGAACATGTGGTTGTCGTCGTCGTAGAAATAGATTGACCTGCCTTCACCCTCGACGCGCGGACGTGGCGGGCGCATGTCTAGGCCCAGCTTGCCGACGCGCTCGGCGTAGCGGTCGAAATCGGCGTCATCGATCTTGAAGGCGATGTGGTTGTAGCTGCGCTCGGGCAGCTTCTCGCCTTCCATGATGGCGACCCAGATGTCACCGATCAGGAAGAATTTTTCGCGCGACAGCGAGAACTGTTCGGCATCGCTGGCGTAGACCTCGCGTGCATCGAACACGCCTTCAAGGATCGCGGTCATCCGCTCGAGATCCCTGACGATGAAGGTCATGTGGGACAGGCCTTGGATCATTCCGCGGCCTGCCGCTTCTCTTCGACCTTTGCCGGGCTCTCGCGGGCTTCGTATTCGGCGCGCATGCGGCGCACGAGGTCGAGTTCGGCCTGGAAGTCGACATAGTGCGGCAGCTTCAGATGCTCGACGAAACCGGTCGCCTGGACGTTGTCGGAGTGCGAGATGACGAACTCCTCGTCCTGGGCGGCGGCAACGACATCCTCGCCGAATTCCCTAGCGCGTAGTGCCCGGTCACAAAGCGCCATGGCCATCGCCTTGCGCTCGCTCTGGCCGAAGACGAGGCCGTAGCCGCGAGTGAATTGCGGCGGCGCCTTGGCCGACCCCTTGAACTGGTTGACCATCTGGCATTCGGTGACTCGAACAGCACCGAGGGGGGCTGCGAAGGGCAGTTCGGGAACGTCCAGTTCCAACTCGACCTCGCCGATGCGAATTTCGCCGACAAAGGGATGGTTGCGGGCGTAGCCGCGCTGGGTGGAATAGCCAAGTGCCAGCAGGAAACCCTCATCGCCGCGTGACAGCGCCTGCAGGCGGATGTCGCGGGCCATCGGGAATTCCAGCGGCTCTCGGGTGATATCGCCGGGGACATGGTCCTGCGGCATCTCGCCGTCCGGTTCGATCAGGCCTTCGCGGGCGAGAATCGCCGAGACGCGTGGCATGGCCTGCGCTTCGGTGTCACGCCGCAACGGCTCGGCGACATCGGTGCCGCCGGCAAGCTCGGGATCGAGCAGCCGGTGCGTGTAGTCGAAGGTCGGCCCAAGCAACTGGCCGCCGGGCAGGTCCTTGTAGGTTGCAGAGACGCGCCGTTCGACCCGCATCGCGCTGGTGTCGATGGCCTTGGAGTAACCGAAGCGCGGCAGCGTGGTGCGGTAGGCGCGCACCAGGAAGATCGCCTCGATCATGTCGCCGCGCGCCTGGACGATGGCGAGTGCTGCCAGTTCCCGGTCATAGAGCGAGCCTTCGCTCATCACCCGGTCGACACCCAGCGCCAGCTGCTCGACGATCTGGTCGAGGCGAAGTGCGGGCACCGATCGGTCGCCGCGCCGGCGGTCGGCGAGCAGGCTGTGGGCGTTGGCGATTGCGGCCTCGCCGCCTTTTACCGCGACATACATGCTACGCCTCCATCGTCTTGATGCGCGTCGTGCGCGGCAGGCAGGCTACGCCTTCAGCGGTGGCGAGAATGATGTCGACGCCGCGCGGAAAACGCTTGGTGTTCTGCTTCCACTGCTCGACGAAGTGGCGCGGCATCTGCGCCGGCGCGATCGTGGCGCTGGTTTCGATGCCAGGACCTTCGAGCAGCAGCGGAGCGCCTGAAGTGAGGTCGCCGACCTGCAGGATCAGGGTGGTCGAGCGGTCGGGGTAATCCTGCGTGCCCTGTGAATAGCCGTCGAGCGCCATCATTTCAGCCGGCGTGGCGACAAATGAGAAATGCGCATCGGCTGGCGTGTTGGCCAGCGGCGCGCCGCTGTGGAAACCAAGCCAGGAGCGGATCGCGGCGGAGGCGTGCAGGGCCGGGTCAAGCCAGAGCGGCGTGTCATTGTCGCAGAGCGCCAGGGCTACGGCGCCGGCGGTCGCCGAGAGCGGCGCCGGCGGGCGGGCCAAGGCCGGCAAAGGCTGCACGCTACCCGGCCGCGCCATCGCGTCCATGACGGCGCGGAAAACGGTCTGGGCGTTGAACACCGGATCGGCGAAACCGCCCTCGATCGATTGCGCTGCGATATCCATCAGTCTTCTCCGCGAACCATGGTGAAGAAATCCACCTTCGTAGCCGCCGTCTCGCCGCGGCGTTTTTCATGGGCAGTGGTGAGCGCCGATCTCAAAGGCGCGATCAGCCTGGCCTCGACCTCGGCGCGGCGGGCAGGATCCTGCCACAGCGCGTCGGCGATAGCCGCCAGCTTGGCCTTCTGCTTGTCGCGGCCAAGCGCGTAGCAATGGCCGACCTGTCCGGAGGGAAGGCGGACGGTGGCGCGGGTGACGGTCGCCTCGCCGACATTGAAGGGTGCGCCGCCGCCGCCGATACGACCGCGCAGCGTCACCAGGCCGGTCTCGGGACCGCGCAGCAGTTCGGCTTGCGAAGGCAGGCCGGCCTCGTTCCAGAGCCGGACGATATCGTCGCCGCTCGATTGCGCCAGTGTCGCCATGGCGGCCTTGCGCTCGGTCTGGTCGCGGGCTTCCTGTCCTCGCATCAGCAACATTCCTCTTGGCTAAATTTGTCTATTGATATAGACAACTATACAAATTATACATATTACCTAACGCGTGTCCATGACGGGTGGATGACAGGGCTGGGGGCGAGTCATGATTGGGCAAATGGCGGCCGACAGCATCGAGCGGCGCAGCGGCGTGTCGCTGTGGCGGCAGATTGCCGACAAGATCCTGCACGGAATTGCGGTGGGCGACTTCGCCGAGAATGCCGCGCTGCCGCCGGAAGTGGCGCTCGCCGAACGCTATGGCGTCAACCGCCACACGGTGCGCAGCGCCATATCGGCCCTCGTGCAGGAAGGTGTGCTGCGGGCCGAGCAGGGGCGCGGCACCTTCGTCTTGTCGCGCAAGCGGCTGTCCTATCCGATCGGCGCGCGCACGCGCTTTTCGACAGGCCTGCAAGGGCAGACGTCGGAACGGCATATCGTGCTGCTCTCCTCATCGGTCGAGCCGGCCAGCCAGCGTGTCGCCGAGGGGCTTGGCCTTGGCAGGGGGGCCGAGGTGATAAGGTTGGAGACGCGCGGTGAAGCCGACGGACGGCCTGTGTCACGCGCCGCCGGCTGGTTTGAGGCCAAGCGCTTTGCCGGCATCGACAAGGCGATGGCTGAGACCGGCTCGATTACCGCGTCGTTGGCCCGTTTCGGCATAGACGATTATCTCAGGCAGTCCACCGTGCTGTCGGCGCGCCACGCCGATGCGGCCGATCTCGCCGACCTCGCCCTACAGCCGGGCGCCATCGTTCTGGTGACGATCTCCGTCAATGTCACGCCTGACGGCCAGCCGGTCCAGTTTTCCGAGTCACGCTTCCCGGCGGAACGGGTGGAGCTGAAGCTGTCGGCGCTCTAAGCGTCCGTCGCAGTTTATCCAATCTCGATCACAGCCTTGATCAGGCCGGATTTCTCATGCGCCCATCTGGCGAGATCGCGCGGCGTATCGGCAAGCGAGGTGCGGTGGGTGACGAGCTTGGCCAGCGGTACGGCGCCGTTGCGGATCGAGGCAGCGACATGGTCGAAGTCGGCACGTAGCGCATTGCGGCTGCCGATTAGCGTCATTTCACGCTTGTGGAATTCCGGGTCGGAAAAGACGATGTCGTCCTTGACGACGCTGACCAGCACCAATGTCCCGCCATGCGCGACATGGGCGAAGGCTGACTGCACCGAGGCGGTGTTGCCGGTGGCGTCGAAGACCACGTCGAAGCCTTCGCCTGATGTCGCTTCCCCGACCAGATCGGGTACCGCTCCGCGTGAGCCGTCGAGGGTCTGGAAGCCGAGTTCGGCCGCCGCGAAGGCAAGCCGTTCGCTGCTCATGTCGAGCAGCGTCACGTCGAGCCCGGCGATGCGGGCGAAGATGGCGGTGCCGAGCCCGATCGGGCCGGCGCCGATGACCAGCGTGCGGGCACCGGCATCAGCCCTAGCACGCCGCACGGCATGCGCGCCGATGGCCAGGAATTCGACGGCGGCGGCGTCGGCCAGCGACAGGCCATTGGCCGGATAGAGGTTTTGCGCCGGCACCAGGATCTTCTCGCACATGGCTCCGTCGCGATGCACGCCGAGCACCTCGATCTTGACGCAGCAGTTCGGCTTGCCGTGCCGGCAGGCGATGCACTTGCCGCAGGACAGATAGGGATTGATGACGACCGGTTCACCAACCGCAAGGTCGACGCCTTCACCGGTCTCGACGATCGTTCCCGACACCTCGTGGCCCATGATGCGGGGATAGGCGAGGAACGGGTGCTTGCCCTCGAAAATGTGGTAGTCGGTGCCGCAGATGCCGACATGGCTGACTGCCACCAGCGCCCAGCCGGCAGGCGGTTTTCCAGGCGCGGGACGGTCTTCCAGGACAAGGTCGCCGGGCGAGCGGCAGACGACGGCTTTCATATCTTGATCCAGTCTGTCTCATTCTTGGAGCAATTCCTGTGGGAAAACGCTTCACACTTTTCCTGGAATTGCTCCGATGAAATCGCCGGCCCCGCTTGTGTGGCGGTCCGGCGATTGATTGCTCGTCGGCCTACTTGCCGCGGCGGCGCAGCCCGTCGAAATAGACGATGATGATGATCAGCGCGCCGGTGATGATGCGCTGCCAGAACGAATTCACGTTGAGCAGGTTGGCGCCGTTGTTGATGGTCGCCAGGATGAAGGCGCCGAGCAACGGGCCGTGCACCGACCCGACGGCGCCGAACAGCGAGGTGCCGCCGATCACCGACGAGGCGATCGCCTGCAGTTCCCAGCCTTCGGCCTGCGTCGGGTTGCCGATGCCGATACGGGCAGCGAGCAACACGCCGACGAAGGCGGCGCACAGGCCCGACAGCGTGTAGGCCATGTATATGGTGCGCTGGACGTTGACGCCGGACAGGCGCGAGGCCTCGGCGTTGGAGCCGACCGAGAAGAGATACCGGCCCCAGCGGCTGTGATGCAGGAACACATAAGCCGGAATGCCGACCAGGATGACCATCCAGAACAGGTTGGGGATGCCGATGAAGGAATTGCGCGAGAAAGCCGTGAAGCTGTCGCTGTTGATGTTGATCGAATTGCCGTTGGTCATCAGCAAGCCGATGCCGCGCAGCGAGGTCAGCGTCGCCAGCGTGATGATGAAGGGTGGCAGCCCCATCTTGACGATGCCGAAGCCATGGAACATGCCGATGGCAACGCCGACCAGCAGCGTCGCCAGAATGGCAAGCCATATGGGGACACCGGCATTGATCAGCAGGGCAACGATAACGGTGGCGAAGCCGACGACGGCGCCGACCGACAGATCGATGCCGCCGGTGATGATGACGAAGGTCTGGCCGACCGCCATGATGGCGATCATCGAGCCCTGGCGCAGAAGATTGGCAATGTTGTTGCCCGAGGCAAAGCTTGGCGTCGCCAAGGAGAGGATGATCCAGAGCAGCACCAGCAAAGCCAGCAGCGTCAGCCCGAACAGGACGTTGTAGTTCCGCTTCGGTTTTTCTACCGGTATGACTTCGGTGCTCATGGTTCCTCCGCTTCTTCTTTTGTTGTTAGCCGATCGCCTGCGTCAGCACGTCTTCATGGCTGGCGGCGCGAAAGCCGTGGCTGGCCACCAGCCTGCCGCGCCGGAACACATGCAGCGTGTCGGCGAGCTCATAGACCTCCGGCAGATAGGATGAGATCAGGATGATGCCGGCGCCTTTCGACAGCAGCGCGCCGAACAGGCGGTAGATTTCGGCCTTGGTGCCGACATCGACGCCCACCGTCGGCTCGTCGAAGATGAACAACTTGGCGCCGTGCGCCAGCCATTTGCCGATGACGATCTTCTGCTGATTGCCGCCCGACAGACTGGAGGCGAGTGCGCCGCGCGTTGGCGTCTTGATGCGCAGATCGGCAATCTGGCGGTCGGCTTGCGTCTTTTCCTGCGCGCTCGAAATCAGCAGATTGTTCGAAATGCGCTTGTAGATCGGCAGGTTGAGATTGAGGCCAACCGGCAAATTGAGACACAGGCCCTGATCGCGGCGGCTTTCCGGCGCCAGCGCCATGCCGAGCTTGATCGCGTCATGTTCGGAGTTGACCTGAACTGGCTTGTCTTGCCACAGAATCTGGCCGGCCGACTTGCGGTGGCGGCCGTAAAGCGTGGTGACGAACTCGCTGCGCCCGGCACCGATCAGACCGTACAGCCCGACGATCTCGCCGGCGCGAACCGTCATCGAGATATCCTCGAAGCCCTTGCCGGAGAGATTGCGTGCCTCGATGATGGCGGCGCCCGGCGTGAAGTGCTCCTTGTGATAGACCTGCTCGATCGAGCGGTTGATCATCATCTTGACCAGCTCGGCGTCATTGGTCTCGGCGATGTTGCGGGTGCCGACCAGCGTGCCGTCGCGCAGCACGGAAACACGGTCGGCGAGCTCGAACACTTCCTCCATACGGTGGCTGATATAGATGATCGTCACGCCTTCGCCCTTCAGCCGGCGGATCAGGGTGAAGAGCTGGTCGGCCTCCTTGCGGGTGAGGTAAGCGGTCGGCTCGTCGAAGATCAGGAATTTGGTGCCGCGCACGGTGGCGCGAGCTGCCGCGATCAGCTGCTGCTGGCCGATTGTAAGGTCGCCCAGCGTGACATGCGCCGGCAGGTCGAAGCCGAGATCGTCGATGATCTTCTGTGCTTCCTTGACCATGGCGCGCTGCTGCAGGATGCCGAAGCGGGAGTTCTCCTCGCCGAGGAACATGTTGGCGGCGACCGTCAAATGGCGGCAAAGCACGACCTCCTGGTGCACGGCATTGATGCCGAGCGCCATCGCCTCATGCGGGGTCGCGAGCGCTGCCGGCTGGCCTTCCCAGATCACCTCTCCGGAGGTGCGCGGCATGACGCCGGTCAAGAGCTTGATGAGGGTTGATTTGCCGGCGCCATTCTCGCCGACGATGGCGTGGATTTCGCCTGATTTGAAAGCAAGATTGACCGGCTTCAGCGCGTGCGTGCCGGGATAGCGCTTCTCCAGTCCCCGCAATTCGAGGATGGTCCGCCCTGGTTCCAGCGCGGGGGCGGGATGCAGGTCCTGCGCTGTCGAAATCATGGCAATCCTCCCAGATTGGTCTCACGGTTGGCAGGCGGCGAGGCTGTTACAGACCTCATTGGCAGCCTAGCCCAAGGCAGCGGATTGCCAAGCCGTTTGTGCCAGAAGCTGATGTTTCCGGGGCGCGGGGCCCCGGAAACAGTTTTCATGCCGATGCTTACTTGAGCTTCGGGTTGAGCAGCGCGTCGATCTTGGGATCCTTCATATTGTCCTTGGTCACCAGATTGGCGCCAGTGTCGACATTGGCTTCGACCTTCTCGCCCTTCGAGGCGGCGAGCGCGGTCTTGATGCCGTCATAGCCCATCCGGTAGGGATCCTGGACGACGAGGGCGGAAATGACGCCGTCGTTGAGGAACTTGATCAGCTTCTCGTCGCTGTCGAAGCCGACCAGCGCCAGCTTGCCGCCAAGGTTGTTTTCGGCGACAGCCTGACCGACGCCCTGCGCCATGATCAGGTTGGAGGCGAAGATACCCTTGAGGTTCGGGTTGGCGGTGATCAGGTCGGTGGCGATGTTGAGGCCGGTGGTGGCCTGGCCGTCAGCGTACTTGTCGGCGACCAGCTTGAGGCCCGGATATTTGGCCTTGAGCTGTTCGGTGAAGCCCTGCTTGCGCTGTTCGAGCGAGCCGGCGCCGGGTGCGTTGGTGATCAGGGCGACGTCGCCCTCGATCTTGCCGCCATTGGCGGCGCCGATGGCGGCTGCGAGGCCGTCGGCGGCGACACGGCCACCCTGGACGTTGTCGGTGGTCAGGAACGAAGTGAAGGCCTTGGAGTCGGCGCCGGAATCGATGCCGATGATCTTGACCTTGGCAGCGGCCTCATCGATCGGCTTGCCGAGCGCCTTGAATTCGGTCGGCGAGATGACGATCGCCGCCGGGTTGCTGGCGACGGCGTTTTCGAGGATCGAGATCTGGCCGTTGACGTCGGTCTCAGCCTGGGCGCCAAGCTCCGGCACATTGACGCCGAGATCCTTGCCGGCCTTGCGGGCGCCGGCCAGAACGATCTGCCAATAGAAGGACGTGGTGTCCTTGACGATGATCGGAATGGTCACGTCCGCCGCCGAAACCGGTGCCGAATGCATGACACCGGCGAGCATCGAAGCTGCTGCCAGAGCCATGAAGGCACGGCGGTTGAGTATGCTGGTTACGAATTTCATTTAGGATCCTCCCTACGTCGCCCGGTGAACGTTACGAAAGCTCGGTTCGGATAGGCGTGGCCCAAACAGAACTTTATCAATAAAAAACAGTTGCCATGTTTTGATAATGCATCGACCCGGGCGATGCAAGCGGTGTTTCGCGCCGGTCCTCCCATGAGGGCGGACACGCATTCACACGCTGCTCCTCCCTTGGCGCTGCCAACGCGCCCGTTTCGTTAGCAGTACATGGAATATTAATTCCATGTACTCGTCAATATGGAATGTTCATTCTTTTGGCGGGGTCGCGGATTTGTGAAGTTGGACCTCTCATCGAGCCTGTCAAAATGGTGTCGGTTTCACGCCAGGTTCTGCACCACCGTGTAAGGACGATATCGCTGATATTCCGTCTCCGGCACATCGACGTCGAGCAATTCGAGATTGCGTGTCAGGTTCGCCAGTTTGGCGGTGCCGGTCAGCACAGTGGCGACCGTCGGCTCGTGCAGGGGGAACTGGAATGCGGCCGCCGCTAGGGGATAGCCACCTTCGCCGGCGATCTTCTCCATGGCGTCGACCCGGTCGAGGACATCGCGGCTGGCGGGTTGGTAATCGAAATGCGCGCCTTGCACTGGCCCGGTCGCCAATATGCCGGAATTGAAGACGCCGCCGATGACCAGCGATGTCTGTTGTTTCAGGCACAAGGGCAGCAGTTCGGCTTCCGCGCTACGGTCGAGCAAGGAATAGCGGCTGGCGAGCAGGATGCAGTCGAGCGGCGCCCGGCGCATCACGTCGAGGCAGATCTGGACTTCGTTGACTCCGAGCCCATAGGCGGAAATCGTGCCGGCCCGTTTCAGCTCCTCGAGCGCCTTGAGGCCACCGTCCATCAGCTGGCGAAAGTGCAGTTTGTTCTTCTCGACGCCGTGCGTGTAGGCGCCGATATCGTGGACATACAGGATATCGATCTTGTTGAGGCCAAGCCGCGCATAGCTGAAATCGACCGAGCGCATGATGCCGTCATAGGAATAGTCGTAGTCCAGCGCGAAGGGCAGCGGATCGACATAGGCGTGATCGGGTACCTGGTCTTCAGGCACCGGTCGGAACAGGCGGCCGACCTTGGTCGACAGCACATAGGAATCGCGCGGCTTGTAGCGCAGGAAATCGCCGAAGCGGCGCTCCGACAGGCCAAAACCATAGAAGGGCGCGGTATCGAAATAGCGCAAGCCAGCTTCCCAGGCGCCTTGCAGCGTCTCCATCGCCTGTTCGCGCGAGCAGGCCCGATAAAGGCCGCCGAGCGCGGCACCACCAAAGCTGATCTCGGTGACCTCGAGCGCCGTCTGGCCGATGCGGCGTTTTTCCATGCGCAACCTCCCCGTTGCCCGCCGACATCCGGCCCGGCAAGTCTACCAGATATAAGTCGAATCTAGAGCGTCGCGCCGAGATGCCAGGGCACGAACTCGTTGTCGCCGTAGCCAAAATCCTCGCTCTTGGTCTTGCGGCCCGAAGCCGTCTCGACGATCAGTTCGAAGATCTCGCGGCCCATGCCGGCGATGGTCTTTTCGCCCGAGGCGATGACGCCGCAATTGACGTCCATGTCCTCTTCCATCTGGTGATACATGGTCGAGTTGGTGGCGACCTTGATCGATGGCGTCGGCCGGCAGCCGAAGCAGGAACCGCGGCCGGTGGTGAAGACGATGACATTGGCGCCGCCCGCGACCTGGCCGGTGGCCGAGACCGGGTCGTAGCCGGGCGTGTCCATGAACACCAGTCCATTGCCGGTGACCTTTTCGGCATAGCCGAACACGCCGTTGAGCGGCGTCTGGCCGCCCTTGGCGACCGCGCCCAGCGACTTTTCCAGGATTGTGGTGAGGCCGCCGCGCTTGTTGCCGGGCGAGGGGTTGTTGTCGATCGAGGCGCCGTGTTTAGCGACGTGATCTTCCCACCACTTCACATAGCCGTCGAGTTTCTTGGCGATCTCCGGCGTCGCCGCACGATAGGCGAGCAGATGCTCGGCGCCGTAGATTTCCGTGGTCTCGGAGAGAATGCCGATGCCGCCGACGCCGGCCAGGATGTCGACAGCGGCACCCAACGCCGGATTGGCCGTAATGCCGGACATGCCGTCGGAACCGCCGCATTGCAGGCCGACGACAATTTCGCTGACCGGGATCGGTTCGCGCTTCAACTGGCCGACTTCCTCGGCGATCTCGGCCAGCACCAACATCGCCTTTTCCACCGATTTGCGCGACCCACCGGCGTCCTGGATGTTGAAATGCCGTTTGCCGGCGGCGACACCCTTTTGGCCGTAAAGGGTGAGCTGGTTGACCTCACAGCCGAGGCCAACCATCAGCACGCCGCCGAAATTCGGGTGGCGGGCATAGCCGGCCAGCGTGCGGTGCAGCACCATCATGCCGTCGCCGGTGGCGCTCATGCCGCAGCCCTGGCCGTGGACGATCGGCACGAAGCCGTCGATGCCGGGATATTTCGGCAGCAAGGTCCGGTTGGCGGTGTCGGCGATGGAATGGCAGACGGTGGCCGAGCAATTGACGCTGGCGAGGATGCCGATGAAGTTGCGTGTGCCGGCGCGGCCGTCGGCGCGGCGATAGCCCATGAAGGTTCTGATACGGTCGGCCTCGGTCGCATGCTCGGCCTCACTTGGCGGTACCACCGGCAGGCGGCCGGCCTCGAACACCAGATTGTGCGAATGGACATGCTCGCCGGGCGCAATGTCCTGCGTGGCGCGGCCGATCGCCTGGGCGTACTTCACAACGGCTTCGCCGGCGGCGATCGGCTTGATCGCCACCTTGTGGCCGGGTTCGATCAGCGCGGTGGCGGTGGCACCGCCCGGCAGCACTGTGCCGATCTCGATGCGGCCATTGGCAACGGCGACGTTGTCGGCGGGGGACAGAAGGATGGTGTTGGAGACGTTCACGGGCGGTTTCCTGGGTGATCCTGGGATGCGCGCGGATTGACACGCGCCTGATAAGAGTTAATGTCTTTTATCGTGAAAAAACAGTTTTGCGTCAATTGTTTTTTCGCGGCAGTTCCACATGCGCGGTGATGGTGCTGCAAAAAACGAGCAGGACTTCTGAGGAAGCGATTCCCGCTTTTCAGGGTCATGGGAACGTCATATTGCGCTTCAAGCCGGCCGCCGCAAGCGCCGGCATGAATGGGTCAGGGGATGTCGAAGAGCAACAACGTCTACAAGGACGCCTATAACAGGTGCCTCAGGATGCTTGACGAGACGCGCAGCCTGCCGTCGGAACCGGAACTGGGCACGTTGCTCGGCGTCAGCCGCACGACGGTGCGCAGCATCCTTTCGCGCATGGAAGAGACCGGGCTGATCGCCTGGAACAAGCGCGCCAAGACGGTGCTGCGCGACCCGCGTCCCGACGATTTCTTTCCCGAGGAAGAGACCGACACGCTGGCCGAGATCATCGAGCGCTCATTCATGCGCAGGCTGCTCGCCGGCGGAGCCGAAGCCGGCATGCAGATCAATGAGCTTGAACTGGCGCGCGAGATCGGTGTCGGCACCACCAGCGTGCGCGAATTCCTGATCCGCTTCTCGCGCTTCGGCCTGATCGAGAAGCGCCGCAACAGCCACTGGGTGCTGAAGGGCTTTACGCGGGCCTTCGCGCTGGAGCTGACCGAGATTCGCGAGATGTTCGAACTGCGCTCGGCGGCTGCTTTCGCCGCTCTGCCGCCGGACAGCCCGGTCTGGGCCGATCTCGACCGGCTCGAAGAGCAGCATCGTGTTCTGCAGCGCGACATCGCCACGCGCTTCAACGAATTCTCGGAGCTGGACGAGCGCTTTCACAGGCTCATCCATCGCGCCTCGCTCAACCGCTTCATCGTCGATTTCTACGACGTCATCGCCATGATCTTCCACTACCACTACCAGTGGAACAAGGCACAGGAGCGCGAACGCAACGCAGTCGCGATCGGCGAACATCTTGCCTATATCGAGGCGCTCAAATCGCGCGACCTCGGCAAGGTCGACACCGCTTGCCGCAAGCACCTGAAGTCGGCGCGCCAGACATTGCTGACCTCGATACCCGAAAGCCGATCCTCACAAAAGTCCTGAGCTGCGTCGCGAGAGCCGTGACGCAGCTCAGGTTTCCGTTTTATGCATGTCGTTGTCCCAAAACCGCTGCGCACTTTTGGGCGACATGCACCAATCGCGCCGCGTTGCCGCAGCATCCAATTGCCGATTTTCGACCTGCTGCGGCCATGATAGGTATCCTTCCGGGAATTACTTGAAGAGGCTGATGGCTTGAGCCGCCGAGGGAGACGCTGGAGCATGCCGGTCGCGCTTGTCGCGGCCTATCTGCTGTTGCTCCAGTCGACGCTCGGCGCATTCGCCTTCGGCATCGGGCCGAATGCTGCACAACTCGACGCTTTCGGCAACGTCATCTGCACCCGCGACGGCGCCACCCAGCTTCCCGGCGGTGACCAGCACCCGTCGCATCTGCCGGCCTGCTGCACGCTTGGCTGCAGCATGTTCTCATCGGCCTTTGCGCCGCCGTCGGATGCCGGGCTGGCCCTGCGCAGTCTCTCCTTTGAAACAGTCGCCTTCGTCTTTCCGGCGAGCATTCATCTCGACTTTGCGCGCGAACGCTCGCCGTCGAACCCGCGCGCGCCGCCGCTGGCGGCCTGAGCCTGCTTGCCCCGGCGGAACCTGTCGCGGGCGCACCCATCCAAAGATCAAAATAGCTCGCGACCGGCAACGGCGCGATCATCACTTCATGGAGCAACCATGTCCCATTTTTCCCCTGTAGCGGCGGGCCTTATGTTCAGCCGCATTCTGTCTCGCTTCCAGGAGCGTCTCGGCATGGCCGCGCTGGCCTTTGCGCTGTTGTTCGTTGGCGCCCAATCCGTCCTGGCGCATGAGTTCAAGGTCGGCGATCTCGTAATCGAGCATCCCTGGTCGCGCGCCACGCCTGCCGGCGCCAAGGTGGCCGGCGGTTATTTCACCATCGTCAACAAGGGCAGCACGGCGGACCGGCTGCTGTCGATTTCCTCCGATATCTCTGAAAAGGCCGAGCTGCATGAGATGGGCGTCAAGGATGGCGTCATGACGATGCGGCCGGTTTCCGGCGGCCTGGAAGTACCCGCCGGCGGCAAGGTGGCGCTTGCGCCCGGTGGCTATCACCTGATGTTCGTCGGCCTGAAGCGGCAGCCCAAGCAAGGCGAGAAATTCGCCGCCACGCTGACTTTCGAGAAGGCCGGCACGGTCAATATCGAGTTCGCCGTCGAAGGCATGGGCGAGATGGGCGGCATGGACATGGACCACGACAATTGATCGCGCCGATCCGCAAATTTTGAAATCTGAGGGACCATCATGAACAAGTATCTTTTGGCAGCCGGCGCGTTTCTCGTGCTGGGGACGAATGCCGCCTTCGCGCACATCACGCTCGAAACCCAGGAGGCGGCGGTCGGCTCGACCTACAAGGCTGTGCTGCGGGTGCCGCATGGCTGCGACGGCAAGGCAACGACCGCCGTGCGCGTGCAGATCCCGGAAGGGGTGATCGCAGTGAAGCCGATGCCCAAGCCCGGCTGGACGCTGCAGACCAAAAAGGGCAAATACGATAAGTCCTACCAGCTCTACGGTCAGGCGGTGACCGATGGCGTCAAGGAAGTCGACTGGAGCGGCGGCAATCTGCCGGATGAATTCTACGACGAGTTCGTCTTCCGCGCGACGCTGACGGCGGATCTGCCGGTCGGCCAAAAACTCTACTTCCCGGTGGTGCAGGAATGCGATGGCGCCGCCGATCGCTGGATCGAGATCCCGGCGGCAGGCCAGGATGAGGACGCGCTGGAGAACCCGGCACCCGGCATCAAGCTGTTGCCGAAGAAGTAATTTTTCTCGCGGCGCGCTCTGCTCGCTAGAGCGCGCCGCGTCCCAAGGCATGACATGAGCGCAATATCTTCCCTGTATATGGTCGCCTCGACCGGCAAGTCGCTGGGCCGCATTGCCGCCGGCCTGCTGACCTTGACCATGGCGCTCATCGTCATGGCATCGGCAAATCAGGCCTTTGCCCATGCCGCGCTGATCAACACCGATCCGACCGACGGTGCGGTGCTGGCGCAAGCGCCAGCGCAGTTCTCGCTGACCTTCAGCGAGCCGGTTTCGCCGCTGGTGCTGACGCTGGTGAAGCCCGACGGTACGCCGGTCGCGCTGACATCCTTCCGCCTCACCGACCAGACAGTCGAGATCGACAATCCGCAGGCGCTCAAATCCGGCACGCATGTGCTGAGCTGGCGCGTCATTTCCGCCGACGGCCATCCGGTCGGCGGCTCGCTGCTGTTTTCGATCGGCGCGCCAAGCGAGCCGCCCGCCGTATCCGAAGCGGTCGACTGGCCGCTGCGGTCGGCGATCTGGATCGGAAAGGTCTTTCTCTACATCGGCCTATTCCTTGGCGCCGGCGGCGCCTTCGCGCTTGCCTGGCTGGCCGGGGATGGTCGCGCCGGTCAACGCTTTGTCACGGCCGCGATCCTGTGCGGGCTGGTCGCGGCTGCGTTGTCGCTGGGTTTTCAGGGCCTCGATGCGCTCGGGGCGCCGCTCTCCCATCTGGTGCAGCCGGTGATCTGGCGGACCGGGTTCGGCACCAGCTTCGGTTGGACAGTGCTGGTCGCCCTGATCGCGCTGGGGCTCGGCCTGCTGTCGCTGGCCGGGCCACGCATAGCCGCCAGGCCATTGGCGCTTGCCGGCCTGGCCGGTATCGGCGTTGCGCTTGCCGCCAGCGGCCATGCCAGCGCGGCCGAGCCGCAATGGCTGACGCGGCCCATGGTGTTCGTGCATGGCGTCGGTATCGCCTTCTGGACCGGCGCACTGGTGCCGCTTGGTCTCGCGCTGAAACGCCAAACGGCTGACGCCGTCACAGTCCTGCGTCGCTTCTCCTCGGCAATCATGCCTGTCGTGGCCGTGCTTGCCGTGGCCGGCGTTGTACTCGCCGCCATCCAGGTGCAGACGCCCTCGGCCCTGGTCAGTACCGCCTATGGCCGGCTGCTGCTGGTCAAGCTCGCGCTGCTGGTCTTCCTGTTCACGCTGGCCGCCGTCAACCGCTGGAAACTGACCGCCTCGGCGGAGGCGGGCTCAACGGAAGTGCAACGCAGGCTGACCCGCTCGATATCAGTCGAAATGCTGATCGTGCTGGCGATTTTCGGTGTTGCCGCTGGCTGGCGCTTCACGCCGCCGCCGCGGGCCCTGGCGATCGCTGCGGCGCAGCCGGTCTCGGTCCACATCCACGCGCTGCAGGCGATGGCCGATCTCAGCATCACGCCCGGCCATGCCGGCCCGGTCGCCGCCTCGATGATCATCATGACCGGCGATTTCGGGCCGCTCGACGCCAAGGAAGTCACGCTGGTGCTGTCGAAACCCGATTCCGGTATCGAGCCGCTGAAACGCGCCGCGACCAAGCCCGGCGATGGCAGCTGGCGTGTCGACAACCTCGTCATTCCGGTGCCCGGCCGCTGGACGGTGCGCATCGACATCCTGGTCTCGGACTTCGAGATGGTGAAGATCGAAGCGCCGGTGGACATCAGGCCGTAATCCGGGGATGTGATACCGTTGTCGAACGGGCTGCACGTGCGGCCTACAGCAACACAATTCGGCGAGGCGGTTGACGCGGCGCGAAAGGCCCGTCAATCATCCCGCCAAATCGCGGGCTCCAACCAACAAGATCCGAAAGCAGGGAAGAAACGATGGAAAAAGCCGAAATCGGCCTGATCGGCCTTGGCACGATGGGTTCCAACCTGGCGCTGAACATTGCCGAGCACGGGCACCGCATCGCCGTCTTCAACCGCACAAAGGCGCGTACCGATGCTTTTGTCGAGAATGCCGGCGCGCTCAGAGATATGGTTGTCCCTTGCTACAGCCTGGAAGAGCTCGCCGCTGCTATCAAACCACCGCGCCCGGTCATCATCATGGTGCTGGCCGGCAAGCCGGTCGACGAACAGATCGAAGCCTTGCGCGGCGTGCTGTCGGCCAATGACATCATCATCGATGCCGGCAACGCCAATTTCCGCGACACGATGCGCCGTTTCTCCGAACTGTCCGATTCAAACCTCACCTTCATCGGCATGGGCGTGTCCGGCGGCGAGGAGGGCGCGCGCCACGGGCCGTCGATCATGGTCGGCGGCACGGAGGATTCGTGGAAGCGTGTCGAAAACGTGCTGACCGCCATCTCCGCCAAGTTCAAGGACGAGCCCTGTGCCGCCTGGCTTGGCACCGACGGTGCCGGCCACTTCGTCAAGACCATCCACAACGGCATCGAATATGCCGACATGCAGATGATCGCCGAGATCTACGGCATCCTGCGTGATGGCCTCGGCATGGGACCGAAGGAGATCGGCACCGTCTTTGAAGATTGGAACAAGGGCCGGCTCAACTCCTACCTGATCGAGATCACGGCCAAGGTGCTGGCTGCCGACGATTCGAAGACCGGCAAGCCGGTGGTTGACATCATCCTTGATCGCGCCGGCCAGAAGGGCACCGGCAAATGGTCTGTCATCGAGGCGCAGCAGCTCGGCATTCCGGCGACGGCGATCGAAGCGGCGGTGGCGGCGCGCGTGCTGTCTTCGATCAAGGACGAGCGGCAGGCGGCGGAAAAAGCCTATGGCAATATCGGCGTGGCCAGGATTTCCGGCGACAAGGACGCGTTGCTGCACGATCTCGAACTGGCGCTGTTCGCCGGCAAGATCGCGGCTTACGCGCAGGGCTTTGCCGTGATGAGCGGCGCCTCGAAGGAGTTCAACTGGAACCTGCCGATGCCGACCATCGCCAAGATCTGGCGTGCCGGCTGCATCATCCGCTCGCAGCTTCTCGATACCATGGCCGATGCCTTCAGCAGCGGCGGAGCTTCGACCAATCTTTTGATGGCACCGGCCTTCATCGCCTTGATGAAGGAGGCGCATCCATCGCTGCGGCGCGTGGTGGCCAGGGCAGCCGAAGCCGGTGCGCCGGTGCCGGCGCTGTCTTCGGCGCTTGCCTATTTCGACAGCTATCGCCAAGGCCGCGGCACCTCGAACCTGATCCAGGCACAGCGTGACTTCTTCGGCGCGCATGGCTTCGAGCGCATCGGCGAGCAGGGTGCGTTCCACGGCCCGTGGGGCAGCGGCGCTGCCGGCTAGATAGAAGTCAGGTGAGGCCGGCCTGCAAATGGCGGCTTCCTGCGCTTCCCCGTTCTACTGCGTCGCAGTAGAACTGAGCTCACGTACGAAAAGTACGCTCCGGCCTTCGCCGGCCGAAGCCGTCATAAGTCTCTCCGCTCTATGAAGGCTACGGCCGGCGTAGGCCGGTTCTCGGAAGCTACCATTTTCGATTCGGCCTGACCCGACTCTCAAGTCGGGTCAGCTATCGCCGATAAACCTGAACCTCGCCTGGTTTGCTCAGCGACTGCAGCGAGCCGGGCTCGGCGCCGCCGATCCAGCCGAGCACCGCGCGGGCGAGTTCGGAACCGGCGAGGCGGAAGCTCTCATTGACGACGAACAGTTCGCGCCGGAACAGATGCAGAAATTCCGACGACTGTTTCGACACCACGTCGACGTCGCGGCCAAGCTCCAGCCCGGCGTCCTCGATGCCGGCGACGATGGCGAGCGTCGAAGCGGCGGCGCTGCTGACGATGCCGTCCGGGCGGTCGTTGCGCCGCATCAGCTGCGCGGTGCGTGTCCTGATCTGCTCGATCGACTGGTCGATGGTGACGGTGTTGAACGGCACCTCACTGACACCAACCTCGCTGAGCGCATCGGCAAAGCCGTTCACCGTGTGGCCGTGATAGGTCAGTCCGACGGGCGGCGCCAGCAAGGCAAACCGCTGCCTGCCCATGCCGGCTAGATAGCGCACGGCCTCGTTGGCGAAGGCGTAGTTGTCGAAGTCATGATAGGGATGCACCAGCCCCATATCGGTGCGGCCATGCGTGGCAAAGGGAATGCCGCGTTCCAACAGGTAACGGGCGCGGGCGTCGTCGGGCTGCGTGCGCGAGATGATGATGCCGTCGGCCGAACCCGTCTCCACCAGATAGCGCACGGGGTCCATGGGATCCTGTGAGCGCGAATAGGGCGTGACGATCAGATGGTAGGGCGTGTCGGCGATCACCGAGGTGACGCCGTAGATGATGTCCGAGACGAAGCTCATCAGCTCATGCTCGGTGTTCAAGACCAGCGAGATGACATTGGTCTTGCCGGTGCGCAGGCGCACGCCGGCGCGGTTGGGCCGGTAGCCGATCTGCTTGGCGACGAGCTGGACGCGACGCCTGGTTTCGGCGCCGATTTCCGGGGCATCCTTCAAGGCACGCGATACGGTGGTGACGCCAAGCCCGGTCATGAAGGCAAGCGTCTTCAAAGTCGGCCGCCCTTGCGCCGACGTTTCGTCGTTCTTTTCCGTACGCCGTCTGTCCATTCGTCCCGCCCGTCAGGCGCATAGCAGCCGCAGGCCGGGCCGGCAATCGCCGCGATCTGCGGCTCGGCATAATTTCAGGCCCGGCGAGGCGTCAATAACCTGAAACGTTACAGATTGCCATCTCATGGGCCGACCGATGACTATGGCAGCAGACACGAGATCATGAATTCCCTTGAGAATCCAAGGCGAAACGTCACCTGCAGCGCTCGTTTGTCGACTTCCATGACCTGTTTGGCTGTTTTGCGCTGCGATAGCTCATATTGCAACGCACAACGGAGCCCTTGTCGACGCATTTTGTTCGCGCCTCGAAAAAATATCGAGCAGCTTCGGTGCCCAGGGTTGCGCCATCCGTTTAATTGCCGTATCGAAAATCTGTAACGTTTCAGATTCTGGGAGGAACCGAAATGCGATACAGAGTTTTGACCGCTGCGCTGGCTGCGACGGCCGCGCTGCAGTTTGCCTGCCCGGCCAATGCCGCGGACCTGGAAGTGATCCACTGGTGGACGTCGAAGGGCGAGTCGGCGGCGGTCTCGCAGTTCGCCAAGGCCCTCGACAATGATGGCCATGGCGACAAGTGGGTGGACAGCGCGATTGCCCTTGGCGAAACCGCGCGCTCGACGGTGATGCAGCGTGTGCTCGGCGGTGATCCTCCCGCTGCGGCTCAGTTCAATCCCGGACGGCAGTATGAGGAGCTGATTTCGGGCGGCAAGCTGCTCGACCTCACCGACATTGCTACCGCCGGCAAGTGGGATCAGGTCATCCGCCCGAAGGCGATCGGCAGCGCCTGCCTCGTTGACGGCCACTGGTGGTGCGTTCCGGTCAACATTCATTCGAATTACTGGGCCTGGTATTCCAAGCCGGTGTTCGCGAAAGCCGGGGTGCCGGAGCCGAAGAGCCTGGCCGATTTCATCGCGGCCGCGCCGAAGATCAAGGAGGCCGGCCTCATTCCCTTCGCCATCGGCGGCGACGGCAATGGCTGGCAGATCCAGTTGCTGTTCCAGGACATGGTTACCGAGGCTCTCGGTGTCGCCAAGCGCGACGAGATGTATACGAAGAAGAGCGCCGAAATTGCCGGCGGCCCCGAGATGAAAGGCGTTTTCACGCAGTTGCGGACCCTGAAGCAGTTCACCGACAATGGCTACGCCAACCGCAACTGGAACGACACCACCAATCTGGTGATCACCGGCAAGGCCGGACTGCAGGTGATGGGCGACTGGGCGCGTGGCGAATTCGCGGCCGCCGGCATGACCGGCGTCAAGGATTTCGGCTGCATGATCGGCTTGAACGAGGCCAAGCCGGTGGTCAGCACAGACGGCGACATCATCGTCTTCTTCAAGCAGAACAATCCGGATGTCGAGGCAGCGCAGAAGCGTCTCGCAGCCCTGCTCATCAGCCCTGAGGTTCAGGTCGCTTTCAACAACGCCAAGGGTTCGATGCCCGTGCGTGGTGATGTCGACATGTCCACGGCCGACCCGTGCATGCAGAAGTCGCTGAAGGCGGTGGAAGACCCGGCCAACATCGTCACCGCAACGAACCGGTTCATCACCGAGAACACCAACCAGCAGCTCAACGAACTCGTGGCGCAATTCTTCGCGGATGACTCCATGACGGCTGACGACGCCACCGCGAAGTTCGCCACCATCATCGGAAATTCCGATTAGGAGCCGATCACTCCGAGGCGCCGCCGTTACAGCGGCGCCTCGGTTCGCCAAGGAAGAAGCCTTGCGGTGGGCTGACAATCGCAGGGCCGGTGGCTCGGAACCAGGCCGTGCGAAAGGCTGACTTTCGCGTCGGCAGGCGGCCCAGCGTGTCGGGAGAAGTGGAGAAAGACCGACGATGCAGAGGAGCTGGAGACACAGATTTCACCTGCCCGCCGTCATCGGCACGATACCGATGATCCTCGTTGCTGTCGGTGTCTTCGTGATCGGTATCGGCTTCTCGTTGCTCTGGTCCTTCACCAGTTCCAAGCTGTTCCCCTCCTATGATTTCGTCGGCCTGGCGCAGTACAGGCGGCTTTGGGCCGATAATCGCTGGCTCGTCTCGGTCAACAACATCTGGTTCTTCGGCCTGATGTCCATCGCCTGCAACATGGTGTTCGGCTATTTGCTCGCCGTCTTCATGGACCAGCGCATTCGCCAGGAAGACCTGTTCCGCTCGATCTTCCTCTATCCCTTCGCCATGTCGCTGATCGTCACCGGCCTTGTCTGGCAATGGGTGCTCGACCCCAATCTCGGCTTGCAGGCGGCAATGCGCAATCTGGGCTGGTCGAGCTTCAGCTTCGCCCCTTTGGTTGATGCCAACACCGCGATCTACGCGCTGGTCGTGGCGGGCATCTGGCAAGGCTCGGGGGTTACGATGGCGATCCTGCTTGCCGGCCTGCGCGGCGTTGACGAGGAGATTTGGAAAGCGGCGAGGGTCGACGGTATCCCGACGTGGCGTACTCATGTTTCCATCGTAGCGCCAATGATGAAGGGTGCCTTCGCCACCGCCTTCGTTCTCCAATGTGTCGGCGTGGTGCGCGTCTATGACCTGGTCATCGCCATGACAGGCGGTGGTCCCGGCATCGCCACCTCGATGCCGGCCGTCTACGTCATCCAGCTCATCACGGTCCGCCAGAACGTCGGCCAGGGCATGGCTGCGGCAACGATGATGCTGGTCCCGGTGCTGGTCGTGCTGGCTTTCAGCGGACTTGTGCTGTGGCGGCGAAAGCGTCGACAGGAGGCAGCCACATGACCGCCGCCCAGCTCACCGCCCAAGAACTGACGGATCGCGCCGGCCTCGTGCCCTTTGGGCCGAAACCGCGCCGGACATCGGCCGGCCGTATCGGCATCTACGCGTTCCTGATCGTTGCGTCTCTCTTCTTCCTGATCCCGGTCTACATCATGATCGTGACGTCGCTGAAGGGGATGCCGGAGATCAGGCTGGGACATCTTTTCAACTTTCCGGTCGAGCCGACCTTTCAGCCCTGGGCCGACGCCTGGCTCCATGCCTGCACTGGCCGTGATTGCAACGGCCTCAGCCCTGGCTTCTACAATTCGGTGAAGATCACGGTGCCGAGCGTGGCCATCTCGATCATCTGCGCATCGATCAATGGTTACGCGCTGACCTTCTGGCCCTACAAGGGCGCCAATCTGCTCTTCGGCTTGCTCGTGTTCGGCGCCTTCGTGCCGTACCAGGTCGTGATCTATCCCCTGATCATCGGACTGAGCTCGGTCGGGCTGTTTGCGACCCTCCCCGGCATCATCATCGTGCACACGATCTTCGGCATGCCGATACTGACGCTGCTGTTTCGCAATTTCTACGCAGCACTGCCGGTTGAGCTGTTCAAGGCGGCACGGGTGGACGGTGCGGGGTTCTGGCGCATCTTCTTCTCCATCATGCTGCCGATGTCGGTGCCGATCACCGTCGTCGCAGTCATCTTGCAAGTCACCGGTATCTGGAACGATTTCCTGTTCGGCATCGTCTTTGCCGGCCGGTCCAACTGGCCGATGACGGTGCAGCTCAACAACATCGTCAACACCACCACCGGGGTGCGGGAGTACAACGTCAACATGGCAGCTACCATTCTGACGGCGGCGGTGCCTCTGATCATCTACTTCGTCTCTGGAAGATGGTTCGTACGCGGCATCGCCGCCGGCGCGGTGAAAGGCTGATGGATATGGCTGAGAATGGTACCAGCGTATCGATCCAGGAGCTGTCGCTGAACTTCGGTGCGGTGTCGGTGCTGAAGACGCTCAATCTCGACGTCGCCGAAGGCGAATTCATCGTGCTTTTGGGTCCCTCCGGCTGCGGCAAGTCGACCTTGCTCAACTGTGTCGCCGGCCTGCTCGATATCTCCGAGGGCCGCATCTTCATCAAAGGCAAGAACGTCACCTGGGAAGAGCCCAAGGACCGCGGCATCGGCATGGTGTTCCAGTCCTACGCGCTCTATCCGCAGATGACGGTGGAGAAAAACCTGTCCTTCGGCCTGCGTGTGGCCGGATTGCCCAAGGACGAAATCGCCAAACGGATCGCGCGCGCTTCGGAGATCCTGCAGATCGAACCGCTGCTGCAGCGCAAGCCGGCCGCCCTTTCCGGAGGCCAGCGGCAGCGCGTGGCGATCGGGCGTGCGCTGGTGCGCGATGTCGACGTTTTTCTGTTCGACGAGCCGCTGTCCAATCTCGACGCCAAATTGCGCTCGGAACTGCGCGTCGAGATCAAGCTGCTGCACCGCAAACTGCAGAACACCATGATCTACGTCACCCACGACCAGATCGAGGCCATGACCTTGGCCGACCGCATCGCGGTGATGAAGGGCGGCGTCATCCAGCAACTCGACGCGCCGCAGACCATCTACAACCGCCCGGTCAACCGCTTTGTCGCCGGCTTTCTTGGCTCGCCGGCGATGAATTTCATCGACGGCAGGCTGGAGAAGGACAAGGGCGACTGGCACTTCACCGTCGAGGATGTGCGCATTCCGCTTAGCACCTACGCCTTCGAGAAGGAACCGGTGCCGGGGCCGGCCGTGTTCGGCATCCGTCCCGAGCATGTCGCCTTCAACAGCGGCACCGGCTGGCCTTTTACGGCTGATGCAACTGTCGAAGTCGTCGAGCCGATGGGCTCCGATACGCTGGTCTGGCTCAAGCTTGGCAAGCAGAATTTCACCGTCCGGGTGACATCGGAGCGCACCCCCAGGAATGCGGATGCGGTGAGCATCGGCTTCGACCCGATGCGGGCCTCGCTCTTCGATGCCCAAACCGGCAGCCGCCTTTAACTTCCCCCAAAATCCACCCTCCAAAGCCCAACCATCCCCCAAGCAGAACGGACAAAGACGATGAACTGGTCATTCCAACTTTACAGCGCCCGCAATTTCCTGCCCTGGACAGGCGTGCTCGCGACACTTGGCAAGCTCGGCTACACGCAAGTCGAAGGCTTTGGCGGCGTCTATGACGACCCCAAGGCCTTCCGCGCCGAACTCGACAAGAACGGTCTTGCCATGACGACCGGTCACTTCTCCATCGATGCGCTGGAGAAGGATTTCGACGGCGTGCGCAAAACAGCCGAAGCGCTCGGCATCAAGCTTTTGATCTGTCCCTATCTGTTGGCCGAACAAAGGCCGACGGATGCCGCCGGCTGGCGTGGCTTCGGCGAGCGTCTGGCCAAGGTCGGTGAGGTGGCCGCGAAGGCCGGCTACGGTTTTGCCTGGCACAACCATGATTTCGAATTCAAGGCACTCGCCGACGGTTCCGTGCCGCAGGATCACATCCTGTCTTCCGCTCCCGGCATCGGCTGGGAGATGGACCTCGCCTGGGTGGTACGCGGTGGCGCCGACCCGCTGCCGTGGATCGAAAAGCACGGCAAGCGCATCGTCGCCGTGCATGTCAAGGACATCGCCAAGCCAGGCGAAGGACTGGACGAGGATGGCTGGTCGGATGTCGGCCACGGCACCATCGACTGGGCTGGCCTGATCAAGCTGCTGCGGGCCAAGAGCGCGGCAAAATACTTTGTCATGGAACAGGATAACCCCAACGACATCGAGCGATTCGCCCGCCGCTCGCTCGCAACCGTCAAGAATTTCTAGGAACAATCATCATGGCAAAGAAACTGGGTATTGGCGTCATCGGCTGCGGCAACATCTCGAAGGCGTATTTTTCGCTGGCGCCGCTGTTTCGCGGCATCGAGATGCGCGCTTGCGCCGACATCAACATGGACGCGGCGAAAGCGCGGGCGAAGGAGTTCAAGCTGCGCGCCGAGACCGTTGAGGACCTGCTCAAGGCCGACGACATCGACATCATCGTCAACCTGACGATACCGGCGGTGCATTACGAGGTGTCGAAGCAGGTGCTCGACGCTGGCAAGCACGTCTATTCGGAAAAGCCGTTCGTGCTCTCGCTCAAGGAGGGCCAGGACCTCAAGGCACGAGCGGAAAAGAAGGGGCTGCGCATCGGCTCGGCACCTGACACCTTCCTCGGCGGCGCGCATCAGTTGGTGCGTGAGCTGATTGATGAGGGAAAGCTCGGCAAGATCACCAGCGGCACCTGCCACGTCATGGGTCACGGCATGGAGCACTGGCACCCCAATCCGGATTTCTTCTTCCAGCCGGGCGCCGGGCCGGTGCTCGACATCGGACCGTACTACATCACCAACCTGATCCAGCTGATCGGTCCGGTGAAGCAGGTGGCGGCCTTTACGACAACGCCGGCCAAGGAGCGGACGATTTCATCGAAGCCGCGCGCCGGTGAAAAGATTCCGGTCAACACGCCGACCACCATTCATGCCGTTCTGGAGTTCGAGAACGGCGCCGTGGTGACGCTGAACACCAGCTGGGATGTCTGGGCTCATGGCCATGCGCCGATGGAACTCTATGGCGAGGCGGGCACGGTGTTCGTGCCGGATCCGAATTTCTTCGGCGGCGAGGTGCGCATCACCGAAGAGGGCAAGCCGGTCAAGAAGGTGCCGAAGTGGAAGCACCCGCTTGGGGTGCCGAACGAGATGCACGGTCAGGGCATGATGGCCAACTACCGCACCTCAGGCCTTGCCGATATGGCGCTGGCGATTGTCGAGGGGCGGCCGCACCGCTGTTCGATGGAACTGGCGCTGCATGCCGTCGATGTGATGACCGGCATTTTGCGCTCGGGCGAAACCGGAAAGTTCGTCGCCATGCAGACCACTTGCGAGCGGCCGGCCGCACTCGGCGTCAAGGCTGCCAAGGAGCTGCTCGCCAAGAAAAAGTAGGTCTGGCGATTATCGATAATTTTCAAATCTCCCTCTCCCCGTTTCGCCGGGGAGGGGGTAAGGAGAGGCGAGCATCGATTCAATTGTTCCTTCCGGCGATCCCCGCGCCGCCTGATCCTGAGGATTTCCCATGCCCTATGTCGCCGCTGAAAACCGTTATGAAAAAATGATCTACAACCGCTGTGGGCGGTCCGGCCTCAAGCTGCCGGCAATCTCGCTTGGGCTGTGGCACAATTTCGGCAATGACACGCCGCACAAGACCAAGCAGGCGATCGTGCGCAAGGCCTTCGACCTTGGCATCACCCATTTCGACCTCGCCAACAATTACGGACCGCCT
Source organism: Mesorhizobium loti CJ3sym (assembly GCF_000472785.1). Classification (GTDB taxonomy): domain Bacteria; phylum Pseudomonadota; class Alphaproteobacteria; order Rhizobiales; family Rhizobiaceae; genus Mesorhizobium; species Mesorhizobium loti_E. The sequence goes on along the minus strand of NZ_AXAL01000013.1, from coordinate 134,554 downwards.
CCAGGTTCCGCCGAGACGGCTTTCGGCGAAATCCTGCGCACCGATTTCGCCGCCTATCGCGACGAGTTGATCATCTCGAGCAAGGCTGGCTACGAGATGTGGGCCGGGCCTTACGGCGAATGGGGCAGCCGCAAATATGTCCTGGCCAGCCTCGATCAGAGCCTGAAGCGGATGGGGCTCGACTATGTCGACATCTTCTATTCACACCGCTTCGACCCCGACACGCCGCTCGAAGAAACCATGGGCGCGCTCGACCATGCGGTGCGCTCGGGCAAGGCGCTCTATGCCGGCATCTCGTCCTACAATTCGCAGCGCACCCGCGAAGCCGCCGACATATTGAAGCAGCTCGGCACGCCGTGCATCATCCACCAGCCGAGCTATTCGATGCTCAACCGCTGGGTCGAGGAAGATGGCCTGCTCGACACGCTGGAAGGGTTGGGCGTCGGGTCGATCGTGTTTTCGCCGCTAGCGCAAGGCATGCTGACCGACAAATATCTCGGCGGCATTCCCGAGGGCAGCCGGGCCTCGCAGGGCAAGTCGCTACGCCCCGCCTTCATCAATGACAAGACCGTTGCCAACATTCAGGCGCTGAACGCGATCGCCGGCAAACGCGGCCAGACGCTGGCGCAGATGGCGCTGGCATGGGTGCTGCGCAAGGGGCGCGTGACTTCGGCGCTGATCGGCGCCAGCCGTCCTGAGCAAGTCGAGGACTGCGTCGGTGCGCTGAAGGTTCTCGATTTCAGCGATGCCGAACTGGCGGAAATCGATACTTACGCGCGTGAGTCCGACATCAATCTGTGGGCAGCTTCGGCCGAGCGCAAAGGCCCGCAGAGGAAGTAAACTTCGCGGACAAGCCGGCAAACAAAAACGGCGGGATTCTCTCCCGCCGTTTTCATGGCAAGCCAATCGTTCAGCCTCAGGGCGTCTTTGGCTTCTGGGCCGTGCCGAGCCCAACCTTGGGCTTTTCCGGCGCGGGCGCAGGGGTTTTCATCTTTGCCTCCACCCAACCGGTGTAGTTGGCGAGCCGCGTGTAGATGCCGTAGGCGTCCTTGTGGCCGCAGGCTGCAGTTCCGTCCGCCGGGCCTTCGCCCCAGCTGACGATGCCGACCTGGACCGGGCCGTTGGCGCCGGTCATGAACAGCGGGCCGCCGCTGTCGCCATTGCAGGCATCACGCACGCCGGTGGTGGTGCCGGCGCAGATCATGTTGTTGGTCAGCGGATCGTTCATGTCGGCGGCGATTGCGTTGGCTGCTGCGTCGATGCCCTTTTCGGAATAGCGCATGCGGTGGGACAGATCGCCCAGTGCTGCTTTCAAATCATGCGCATAGATGGCCTTGATGCCGGTGTTGCAGGCCTTGTTTGGCTCCAGGTCGAGGTCGGCAACCATCAGCGTGGTCGGGAACGTCCCGTCCTGCATCTTGCCCCAGCCGGTGACAGTGGTCTTGCCGGTGTCGGGGGTCGTCTCGTGGGTAAGCTTGATGGTCGGCGCATCGGCCGAGTCTTCGAGCCTGAGCAGGCCGAGGTCATTGTCGAGCGTCTGCTCGCTGTAGCCCTCGTTAACGATGACCTGCAACACCTTGTGACGCTTGCCTTCGCTGAGCTCCGTGGCGCCGGTCAGCACGGTGACAGCATCCGGCGAGATCGGCTTGCCCTTGTCGTTGAGGCAGTGCGCCGCCGTCAGCACCCAGTTCGGGGCGATCAGGCTGCCACCGCAGAATTGCGCATTCGCCTGCGAGGCCGGGTTCGGATCCAGCCTGCTGGTGGTGAGCAGAGCGACCTGGAACGGATAGGCGCCTTTCTCGGCCTGGTTGCCGCCATAGACGCGATCGGTGCCGTCGGGGTTCTCCGCCGCGGCCTTGGCCCTGGCGTCGGCAACCCGCTGCATCGGCGAGACCGCCGCTTCAGGCCTGACGGTGCTTTCATCCGCCCGGCCGGTGTTGATTGATGTGATGACAGCGGCGACGCCAAGCAGCGAAGCGGCAACCATGGGCCCGAACCGACTTGTGATCTGCACCTGAAACCTCCTGAGAATTCTCCCGCGCGGATCGACGCCAGGCATTGTGCAAGGAGGAGTGCCGGTCCGGCGACTTTGACGCGTGCCGTATCGAAACGACGCGCGACCGGTCACAAAACCGCATCCCACTTTTGCTAACCGTGCCCGCGAGCAGAACCCGCACAAAACCCTATAGCCCCCCACGGGCTACGTGGAAGCGATTTGTCATTGCCAATGTTGGATTATTTTAGGCAGTATACCCCGATTGGAATTTTTTGGCGGGGGCCTTGAAAATGACCGCCGAGAACAACGGTCGGGGGAATGCCGGTGAACAAAATCATTTTTCGGCGTCACCACGATCTCGACAATATTTCTGTATTTGGATCCAGTCCTTGCTGACTTTTGGGAGAGTCTCACCATGACAAAACTGACTAACACCATCATAGCGTCCGCATTGCTTTCCACTGCAATGTGGGTTGTTCCGGCTTTCGCCGCCGACCCCGGCTCCGCCAATGGCGGCAATGGCGAAAGCATGCGGGACGTATCTTCAGGCGACTTCAAGGCGGGTCGGGCAAAGCCAATCACGACACCGAAGCTGACTGACGAAGACAGCCGCGCCGCGCCGCTCACCGACGAGAAGACGGCTGTCAAATCCTATGGCATCGTCGGACGGTCCGCCGATGGCAAGGTGATCAAGATCGAGCCGAGCGAAGCTCTGCGCGAGATCATCATCAAGGAACTGAACGCGCCGGCCAATGGGACTGAAGGCGGCCCGCGCAAGACCGAGGATCCAGGGCTCGGCGAAGGCGAAGCCGGCCGCCAGGTTTTCGGCACCGACGATCGCGAGCAGGTCAAGAACACCAAGACCTATCCGTTCTCGGCAATCGGCTATCTCGAAGCCAAGTCGAAGACCGGTTACGGCAGTTGCTCGGCAACGCTGATCGGCCCGCGCACCGTGCTCACCGCTGCGCACTGCCTCTACAGCCATGAGGACAAGGACTGGTTGTCGGACTATCTGTTCGTGCCGGGCCTCAACGGCAGCACCAAGGACGACGCGCCGTTCGGCGCTTTCGACTATGAAAGCGCCTATGTGCTGCAGGGCTTCATCGACAACTACCAGGGTTATTATGGTTCTGTGATCCCGTGGGATCTCGGCATCATCACGCTGAAGCAGGATGTCGGCACCAACCTCGGCTGGCTGGGCTATGCCAACTATGACGATCTTGGCGACTTCACCGCCAACCTCGTCGGCTATCCCGGCGACAAGCCGATGGGCACGATGTGGAAGGCAAGCTGCGAAGTGAAGGCCGAAAACATCGCACCGGAATATTTCCAGTATGACTGCGATACGTTCCCGGGATCGAGCGGCAGCGCTGTCTATGCCTATGACAACAACTCCAAGCAGCGCATCATTACCGGTGTCAACGTGGCGGAAAGTCCCGAAGCGAACACCGCCGTGCGCCTGAACGCCGCCAACATCCAGTGGATCAACAGCCTGTATAAATAAGCAGGCTGGGCTCGCAATGAATGCAAAGGCGGCGGGTCAATCCCGCCGCCTTTTTCATGCCGACGCTTCCTGCGCGGCTCCCCTTGCACGAGGCCGACTCGCCGCTCTATCTCCTTGTTTTGACGCAATTCTCAAGGGAAAGCGCTACGCACTCTTCCCGGGAAAACCGCTCACACTTTTCCTGGAATTGCTCTAGGCTCGACTTGCCAAGGGGTTGGGGCATCCAAAGGGGTTATGGGATGGCGCGGGCAAGGGCAATTTTTGGGATCGCGGCGGCATCGATGCTGGGAGCGTTGATGCTTTCGCCGGTTTTCGCCGATCCGTCCACGCCGCCCGCCGGCGCCTGGGCTGAGCGCGTGCAGATCCTCTACCAGGCGGACACACGCTCCGTGCTGCGCCGGACCGTGCGGGTCTGGGACTTTCATCCGGAGAAGAACCTGGATTTCGTCTGGGAACCGGCGGCGGGCCAGTCGCCTGATGGGACGATCACTGGGGACGGTACCATCAACGGCAAGGGCAGGCTGGTGTGGCGGGTACGCGGCTCGGCGAGCTATGACCCGAAGACTGTCTACTCCAGCTACTTCGGCGGCCTCAGAAACGGCCGGGCCGATGGGCAAGGCCGGCTCGAACTGCGCTCGGGCGAGGTGTTCGACGGCGATTGGCTGTCCGGAGAACTCAACGGCAAGGGCATTCATATCGATGCCGGCGGCAACCGCTATGAAGGCCAGTTCGTCGCCGGCATCCCGAATGGCGAAGGCAGGTTGCTGTCGAAGACAGGCGAAATATTCGTCGGCTTATTTGTTGATGGGCTGAAGAATGGCAAGGGCCAGACGCGGCTCGCCGGCGGCACGGTCTATGAATCGCAATGGGTGATGGGCAGGGAGGTCGGTGGCTCGCGCCCGGACGTGCTGGCCGATGCCAGGGTCAGCGGCCTGCTCAAGGCGCAGGCCGGCGGCGGCGATGCCGACAAGGTCGAGATCGGCGTCGTCGTCGATCAGCGCATGACCCAGCAGGCCGACATGCAATACCAGCATCTGGTGCGCGACGAGGACATCGCGATTTACCCGACCGAAGCCCTCTACAACGATGCCTGGAACGGCACCGGGCAGGTCAACACCACGAATGTCTATGGCGGGCCGGACTGGGAGGATACGCCGGCCTTTGCCGAAGTCGACCTGAAGACGACGGACGAGTCCAAGGTCAAGCTCGACAGCCTGGAAATGAAGGTCGCGGCCAGCGACGCCTACCGCAAGCCGATGCTGTCGATCTCGGAGCATTTCGGCTGCATCGGCTTCCGGCCGGATTTCACGATCATCAACAATGGCTGGGGCGACGCCAAGGACATGAAGATGTCGATCCAGTTCACCACGGTGGACGAGGACGGCAAGCCAACGGGCCAGCCAAGCCGCATGTTCACCAAGGACGTCGGCGGTTTCGGCGAGGGCGTCGACGTCTCGATCAAGAACGTGCTCGACGAGGCCGGCGTCGATACGGCGAGCCTGGAGACGGGACGTTTTCCCTGTCCCTCGGTCGACAGTCTCAATGTCTGCCGCAGCCAGCTCACCAACAAGATCAAGTTCGGCGAGGTCGGCGACTATCTCGGCAATTTCAACCAGGCGATGACGCTGAACGCCATCGGCAAGTTCGACTATTCCTGGGCCGACGACGAAGGCCATGTCTTTCAACAGAGCGAGCAGTTTCGCGCCCAGATGACCATGGCTGTCTTCGAGACACCCGAATCGATGGCCGAATGCGGCGATGGCGGTGGTGGTAGCCCGGAAGCGATGCGCTACCAAAACATCGAATTCCCGATCGGCAAGCACGACTACACGATTCCCATGCCGGTGCGCGGCAACAAGAATATCAGCGCCTATACGGCACGGCTGAAGATGTGGTCGGCTATGTCGTCGGTCCACAGTTTCAGCATTGCCGCGCACTTCGCCGATGGCAGCGTGCGGGAGAGCAAGCCGGTGACCCTTTTCTATTTCAAGCCGAAGCGGTCGCTGTTCGAGACCAAGACCGAACCGGCGGCGTGTTATTTGCCGCGCCAGATGGCTGGCTGCGGCTAGGGTGTATTGATATTCAGGTGATGCCGGCCTGCGAATGGCAGTCTCCTGCGCTTCCCAGTTCTACTGCGTCGCAGTAGAACTGTGCTCACGTACCCAAACGTACGCTCCGCTCCGGTTCTCGTAGACCACCATTCTCGGCACGGCCTGACCTGAATCTCAACACACCCTGATCCAGGAGGCGCCTATTTTCTACCCATCTCGAAATAGTTGGGCAGCGGGATGAGCCTGGTGAAGATCGTGCCCTGGGCGAAGACGCGCAGTTCCAGCATCGATCCGGATGAGCGCTCAGCGCTCTGGTCGAACAGGAAATTGCCGAGCGAATAGACTTCCGCCACATCGCCGCCGGCAAGCGGGACGATCGCCTCGCTCGACACATGCGGATGGCCACCGACAATGGCCGAGACGCCACGCAGCCGCATCTCATCGGCAAGCATCTCTTCGCGCGCCGAGGGTTCGGTCTTGTACTCGCGGCCCCAGTGGACGAAGGCGACGACCGGCCGCTGCGCGTTCTCATGCAGCAGCCGGTCGAGCAAGGCAGGGGTCAACAGGTCGGTGTTCTTCGATCCGTTGGTGTCGATATCGGTCAGGCCGACAAGGTCGAGATCGGCAAGCGCCAGCGTTTCGCCCTGGCCGAAATGCGGGATGCCGGCCGCATCCAGCGCGCGCAGCGTCTCGGCATAGCCTGACGGACCGAGGTCGTAAGCGTGATTGTTGGCGAGGCTGACGCCGGCGACATGCAGCCGCTTGAGCATGCCGGCAGCGAGGTCTCCCGGCATCGCCAGCGTCATGTCGTCGATCGCTTCCGGCACGTTGGGCAGGATGATGCCTTCGAGATTGACGATCAGCGGCCGCGATCCGGTCAGCGACAGGATGCTGTCGACGATCTTGTCGGCAACACCGTCGCGGACCAGGACCTTCTTCATGGCGCGGCCGAAATTCACGTCACCGGCGAGATAATAGATCCTGTCCTTTGGCCGCGCCGGATTGTTGAAGCCGGGGCCGAAGGCGCCGAACAGCGCAACCACATAGCTGGTGGTGCGCTCGACATAATCCGATGTGTGTTCCTGCGAGTTCTCGTTGGCGACGACCAGCGGCTGTGCGCCGAACAATTCGCGCTGCAGTCTGGTCTGGATGTAGAGCGCGCCGACGGAATCGGCATGATCGGGCTGGCGCAGCGCTGCAATACCGTCGAGCGAGCCAGCGGCCAGCAGGTTCAGGGACTGCTGGTCGAAGCGCCTGGAATCATGCTGCGGCAGATAGTGCGAAAAGTCAGTGGATTCGACAATCAGCGTATCCTGATCGGCGATCGGTTTCAGCGCGTCGGCCAGCCTGTCCCAGTCGCCGCGCTTCGCCTTCACCGACATCGCTATCGGCACGATCTTCGCCTCGGGGAAATAGTGGTGCAGGAACGGCAGCATGGCACGCACGCCGTGCTCCTTGTCGAACAGGCAGGAGTCCTCGACCATGTCGCCATTCTTCTCCAGAAGGCGCACGGCATCGGTGTCGGCTGCTACCGGCCCAAGCACGGTGTCGAAGCCCCGTACCGTGGTGGCGTAGAGCTTGTGCGTCTTGTGAAAATGGTCCGGCGACAGGATGACGATGCGCTTGTAGCGGAAGCCGGACGCGGCGTGGAAGCCGAGTGCCACGAGGTCGGCGGCCAGGAGATGATGCGGCACCGTGATGCCGGTCAGCCGCTGGTTGGATGGCGGAACGTTGGCGACGTTTGCGATGGCGTCCTTGAACAAGGTGGCGTCGTCGTAGAAAGGCGGGAAGTTCTCGGTGCCGGACGGGCAGACGATGGGAGCGGCGAAGGTGGGGAGGGGTAGCGCGAGCATCGTGACTGCGAAGATCAGCAGGATGCCGGTCTGCCCCCTCACGGCTCAGCCAACACGATGTTCTCCACGCCGCCGACATAGTAGAACGGCTTCTGCTTCGACGACGTCAGCCGCACCACCTCACGCGAAATGAAATCGGCAAGGCCGAACAGCGTCACGCCGCCATCAGAAGTTCTCGCCTTGCCGCGCAGGCCTTCGAGGACCGAATAGGTGAAGACGCCGTGGCCGAGCTCCGGCAGTTCGGCAGCGGTGTTGTTGGCCGCGGTGGCGGAGAAGACGACGATGCGGGCGTCCTGCGCGTCCTTTTCCAGGCGCGGGTTGAAGGCGTTGGCGGCATGGCAGGTGTCGAGCAGCATGAAGCGCATGCCCTTGGCCCGCTCGACCGATTTCTGGATATCGCCCCAGTCGACAAGCGAGGAGCGCTTCCAGCGATCGGCATCCTGTTTGCGGCCATCGGTCGGGATGAAATAGTAATCCTCGTCGATGTTGATGCCGTGGCCGGCGACGAAAATGATTGTGGTGTCGTGCTCACCTGGCTTGTCGAGGAAATCGGCAAGCTGATCGTCGATCGTGTGCGAATCCGGCTCCATGATGTTGTCGGCGCTGGCGACCGTGTAGGTCTGCTGGGCCTTGTCCGGGCTTTCGTCGAGCGCCTCACGATTGACAAGAACCAGCGTCTCCATCGACGAGAACAAGGGCGCCGATTTCTGCGCGATCACCTTGAGGAATTCGGTGGCGTCGTCGACGGGATAGCGCAAATCGCAGGCGTGGCCTGAACAGGCGTCGGTCAGGAACGGATATTTGTCGACGCCGATGACCGCGACATAGAGCTTGCCCTTGGCTTCGGCCTTCTCGGTCTTCCTCGCCAGCGCCGTCACGCTGCGCTCGGTCAGGTAGCCATATTCATTGGTGCCGGTGACGCGGATGGTGTTTTGGCCGTCTTCGACCGGCACCTCGACGATGGTCTTGTCGCCGTCCACTGAGCGCGTGGCAATGTCGCCGACATTGCGGCTGTTCGACAGGATCGAGAAGCCGGAAACATCGGTTCCGGCCTCCCTGGCGCCTGTTATCTCGACGGCGACGTAGCCGTCGCGGACCTTGGTCTGGTCTTCAGCGAGGCGAATGCCGAATTCCGGCGGCTTGCGCTGCAACAGTTTCTGCAACTCGTTGTCGACGCCCGGTCGCATCTCCTTGACCGCCTGTTTTGCGCTGCGCAGGATGATGGCGCGGCGCACCATTTCCGGGCTCCAGAGATACTTCTTCAACTGGCCGGCACGGATGAAACGGCCTTCATGGTCGCGGCCCTGGTTAACCTGCCAGCCGATCAGCTTGTCGCCCTCGTCGGAGGAATAGTAGTAGCCCTGCGGCATCCAGGCGATCCATTGCGAGCCGGCAAAGAACATCGACACGATCAGCTCGTGCGTCTTCAGGTTCCATAGCCGCACCGTCTGGTCGGCGCTGCCGGTGACCAGAAGGCCTGATTTCTCCGAGGCAACCATGGCGTTGATTTCGCCGGTATGGCCGGTGAATTCGCCGGAAACCCTGGCGGTGGCCGCCTTGTATTCCAGCAGCGTGCCGTCATTGCCACCAGTGATCAGGCCAAGCCCGTTGTCGATCAGCGTGAAGGCGGAATGGACGAAGCCGTTGGTGGCATCGTTCTCGATCGAGCGCACCACCTTGCCGCCATTGGCGATCTCCAGCACCGCGTTTTCCAAGGCATCCTTGCCGCCTTGGGTGGCGTGCAGCGACCACTGGCCGTCGGTCAGCGCGGCGCGGGCAAACGAGCTTGGCTCCGTTATCGGCTGCGGATCCACGAAGAACCGCTCCGTGGTCGGCAGTTCCAGCCTCTTGTCCAACGCGCCAAGCTGCTCGGGGCAAGCCACGCGCTCGGGGCAGGGGTTGGCATTGCCCCAGGCGATGATGCCATTCGCTGCGTCGATGCCGACTGATGTCACCGGCTCGCCGGCTCCTTGTAGCAAAGCTTTACGTTCACCCGTCGCCGGGTCCCAGACCTGGATGGCGTTGCGGGTGCCACCGGCGGTCGCCACCAGGGAGCCGTTGGCACTGGCGGCGCTGGCATAGACCGTGCCGTCATGGCCGGCATAGTCGAGCAGCTTCTCGCCCGTATCGGTGTTCCAGACGACGGAGCGGTGCTTGTCGGCGCAGCGATAGCCGCAGGAGGCGACCAGCCTCGATCCCTTGGCGAAGATCAGCGAGCCGATGAGGAAATCCTGCTTCGGCATGGCCCGCGCCAGCGTGCCGTCTGCCGCACGCCAGAGCTGGACCTGGCCGTCCTTGCTGCCGGTGGCAAACAAGGTACCATCCTGAGACACGGCCAGCGCCATGACGCTGATGTCGCGCAATGGCTCGGCTTCGGCAGGCAAGGCGATCTCCTCGCCCTTGACCACGTCCCAGAGCCGGATGCCGTTGTCTGTGGTGGTCGCCGCCAGCCTGGTTCCCGCGGCCGCGAAGGCCAGCTTGTCGATGTGCCAGGAATCGGCGTCGAGCTTCTTGTCCAGTGTCCAGCCGGGCGCGGCCTTGTCGTCCTGTTTCCAGAGATAGATGACACCGTCGGCACCGCCGGCGGCCAGCGTCTTTCCATCGGGTGAAAAAGCGAGGTCATAGGTCGCGTAATCGGCGGCCTTGAGCACGGCCTTCATCTTGCCGGTGGCGAAGTCGAACAGTCTGATATCGCCATAAGGCGGCTTGTCACCGAGGCTGGCGCCGAAATAGCCGCCGGCGGCGATCGTCTTGCCGTCCGGCGAGATAGCGACGGTGAAGATCTTGCCGTCATTGCCGTTGCCGAGATAGCCGCGAATGGTGCGCAGCGTCACCCCGCTCTGCCAGTCCCAGATGCGGATGGTCTTGTCATCGGATGCCGAAACGAGATCCTCGCCGTCGGGTGTGAAGGCGAGATCGGCAATCCGGGCGGTGTGGCCCCCTGTATCGAGGTCGAGATGGAAATCCGGCGCGTCCTCGGCGCGGGCGACCGAGGCCGTGATCAGGGCTCCGGCCACTGCGAGCCAGCGGCAGGCATGTGTGAGGCGGGAACCGATCGCGACCCCTCCCATCGTTATTTGGTTTCGGCCGCCGGCGACCCACTGCGCACATAGGCCTCGATTGCTGTCGCAAAAGTGGGCGAACCCGCCTTGCGCTGCTTGTCGACATAGCCGGCAAAATAACTCCAGAACGAGGTGGCATAGTCGCGGAAATAGGCGTCGGTCACTTTGCGCGAGCACAGATCGCCGTCGACGCAGAAGGACAGGCGATTGAGGAAGTAGACTATGCGGTCGAAATTCTCGTTGAAGTCGGCGAGCGGCATGTCACCGCCCGTGGCTGTCATTGCCTCGATGCCGATGCGCGTCCGGAACACCTGTTCCTCGGTCGGCGAAGGGTTGGCGCTGAGCAGGTTGTCATATTTGGCGTTAAGCGCCGTGAGCCGATCCTTCAGCGCACGCTGCGCCTGCTGGTAATCCTTGTTTTCCCAGAGTTCGACCAGCGACATCGTCTGTTCGACACGCTTCTGCTCCTGATTGGCCAGGAACTGATAGACCGAAAACATCAAGGTAAAGATGATGGCGAAACGCACTGCCATGCCCGACCAGGCATAGACGAGCATACGCCAGTCTCGGTCGGTGAAGGGGTTGCTCTCCTTCTTGATCTCATGGCTGCTTGGCCACGGGAACCCTTCGGTGGTTTCAGGCAGTGTCTGTTTTTTTGCTGCCGGTGCCTTTGGCGGCGCGGCAACCGCAGTCTGCTGGCTGGTGGTGGCCGCCGGTTTTTTCATTTGCAGCTGTCCAGTTGAATCGTGGCGGAGGGATCAAGCACGATGCCTGGAGCTTCCAACTGTTTTTTGAGACACTGCAGCTGCGGATGGGAAACAATAAACTGCACGTCCGGTTCTACAGCTGTCTTGTTTGGCGAAGGCAATGCCTCGACGATACCGCGCGAGGCGCAGGTCGAAAGATCGACCACCACCGCGTCGCTGCTGGCTTTGGCGATCTGATCGTACTGGTCGAGGAAGCACGTTGCCAGTTCCGAATTGATGATGACTTGCTTGGCGCAAAGGCCGCAATCCTGTGCCGAGGCGTTGGCAATCAGCAATAGGCTGCCGGCAAGTCCGGTCACCGCTGCGTGCCAGGAAAACAAGGACTTCTTCACAATCGATCCTATCCGTTCATCGGTGACACGCACATGGGCGGCAGCCGGAATGTTCTCATATCGCGCCAATCGCGCAAGAGCCCGCGCAACAGGGCCATACGGCCCCGACAGGCATCCACTCAGGCGCGAGGCACCGTCTCCACCGGGAAGATCATCACCGCACCCTTCGGACCGCTCTTGTCGGCAAGCCGCATCACCGAGCGGGTCGTCGGCGCCATGCCGATGTCGGTGAGCATGTCGGAGAAGCTGGGAGCCCCCACGCCACGCGTCTTGGAGGCGACGCCATCCTGCGCCAGGAAGCTCAGATCTTCCTTCTCGCTTTCTGGCGGGGCTTCCGTCAGCACCGCGATCATCCGCTCCATGCCGAAGCTGGTGTCGGTGAAGGCGAGCAGCCCTTCCTCAAGCGTTGCCTGCGGGGCCAGGCGCTCGGCAACGATATGGGTGATCGAATAGTCGCTACCGACATAGAGCACGTTGATGTCGACCAGTTGGTCCGAGCTGTTCTTGGCCAGCACATGCACTTCGTCGCCCGGCGAGGCGCGGGGGACCACCGAAGCCTGCAACGGTTCGAGCCCATCCTTGTCGCGGCGTTTGATCTGGAACTGGACGTCGACGTCCTCTGGTTTGTAATCGGAGGCCGCCGCCAGTCGCGACAGGCCGGTCGCCCGGAAGATGGTGCGCAGATTTCTGGTCGTTGCATCGACCAGTTTCTGGCGGTCATCCGGATGGATGATAACCAGCGGCGGCTTGCTGCCGTCCTTCAGGGTCACGTCGCCCGATGCCGGCAGGAACCACAGCGCCGGCTTGTCGGTGGCGTCCTTGGCAGCGCCGGCAATGGCATTCTCGCGCATCACCGCAAATCTCAGCTCAGCACTCTTGCCGGGGTCGACCAGCTCGATGTTGAAGCCGGTCTCCTTGGCTGCGGCCAGTTCGTCGAGAACCGAATTGACGAGAGCCGTTTCCTTCTCCAGTCCCTTCGTCGCGGCCGGCCGTGCCACGGCTAGCTTGTAGTCGACGGCGATCTCCGCCACCCGCGCATAGGCGTTGGCGGGGATGGCAGCCATGTCCAGCGCCGGCTTCTTGTCGAACTCGACCGGCTTGACGTGACTCTCCAGGTTCTTGGCCGACTCCACTTCGAGATAGCCGACCGCATCCGACAGCGACGACAGCGCCGAGGGCAGGATGGCGAGCTTGCTGCCGGGGGTGAGGCGATGCAGCAGGCCGGCGCCGATCGTCGCCTCGCCATCCTTGATGACGATGGGCCACTGCATGACCGCGTCGGTCCTGTCGGTGCCGAAGACGCGCGCGTCGAGTTCGCCCTCGAACAGTGGGGTCGGCCGGGTGCGGCTGTCGGCCGAATATTGCTGCAGCACGGCTTGGCCAAGCTGGCGATAGGTGACGTTGGGGTTTTCGGCGAGCTTCGACAGGATGGTGAAGGTGAACAGGCCGAAGCGCGGCGCATCCGTCGTGCCCTTGGGCAACGGCATTTCCGGCGTCGTTTCCACCGTCTGGGCGGCATAGAAGGCGACCAGCTTGCCCTTGGTGATCGGCTCGCCGCCGGTCGGCGTCAGGTTGAAGGCGGGCTTGCGCGGCGCGTTCTCGTCGAGGTCACGCGATGCGCTTGCGACCGTGTCCTCATAGGTCTTGATGGCTGTCGCCCTGGTGGCCTCGTCGCCGCCGACCAGATCGGCGAACTCGACCTTGCGCTCCAGCTCGTCATCGACTTCGACGGCGCGCGTCGCGGTGCCGGAATGGCAGCAGTCGAAGACAGCCCAGACGAAGGCGCCCTTGTTGCGGATCGCGTCGAGCGCGTCGCCAATCTCATTGTCGACCAGCGCGTTCGGCACGCCGGCGTCGCGGTTGATCCATTTGTCGATGTCGACAGGCAGGAAAATCTCGTCCAGCCCGTCGGTCTCGTCGCCCTTGATCATTTCCGGTTGCTGCGCGCCGTGGCCAGACAAATGCAGATAGACGAAATCGTCGCGCTGAACCTTGGCGGCAAGATCGGCGAGCGCCGCCTTTATCGCGGCATGGGTCGGCAAGCCTTTGGCGCCTGGCACATCCTTGGCCAGCAGCGTGACGTTCTCGGGCGCGAACCGCACCGGGTCCGGCACATTCTTCAACAGATACTCGTGGACCAGGCCGGCATCGTTCTTCGGGCCGACCAGCCAGTTCCTCTGTGGCAGGTTCGGATATTCGGTGCAACCGACCAGAAGCGCATGGTAAGTGCGCGACGCGGCCAGCGCGCGGAACGATACCGTACCGGCGGCCATCAGCGCGGACGTACCGACGAGCAGCGTCCGACGTGTCAATTTGATCATGTTGCTTCCCCAAGCCCGATCGAATTTCCCAAGAGATGGCACCCTTGTCGATGAATCTTGTCAGTATTTTGAATGTTGCGCCTGTGATCAACCCACAATCGCTATTGTGCCGTCCCGACATGGATTGTCTGGCGCCGCAACAGAGGAGTGGCAAAGACGACGATTCGTCGCTATCTGAACGGGATCAGGCCGTTTGCACGCGCAAATCGCCTGCGGATGGCCCAGGACAAGTTGGAACATAACATGGCTGCAAGGGATGTGCTGACGAAAAACCAGGTGTGCGTGCTCGAAAAACTCGAGGCCGCCAGCGGGCCGCTCAGCGCCTACACTTTGCTCGACCAGCTGCGCGAGCGTGGTTTCCGCGCCCCGCTGCAGGTCTATCGCGCGCTCGACACGTTGGTGAAGTCCGGCTTCGTCCACCGGCTGGAAAGCATCAATTCCTTCGTCGCCTGCGCCGAACCGCACGACCACAGCCATTCGATGACGGCCTTCGCCATCTGCGACACGTGCGGGCAAGTGACCGAGATGTCCGACCACGATGTCGACCACCGGCTGAACGAATGGGTGCACTCGACGGGATTTGCCGCCAAGAAGGCGGTGATCGAATTTAGGGGCGTGTGTGCGAAGTGCCGGGCTGAGGCAGCTTAAGCTACGTCTCGAACTCGTTCAAGAATATCTCATAGACAACATATTGCGTGGCTCCGGGCGTGAGGTGCTCCACCAGGAGGGGTCTAACTTCGTCCTGCCACGAAAGCTTGCCCAACCCAGCTCCGATTTTTGGCAAGGCAACGGATTCTATCAAGTTCCTGTCAGCCCACTTGGCAAGTCCACGAACCGCCTTGCGCAGATAGGGTAGTGTGGCGTGATACATGTCGGGCTGGGTCGCCAGATAGACAAAGCCGGGCTGATCGCCATCCGGTTTCAGGGTCCAGAGTTGCCCCCTGTAAACTTCCCTGCCCGCGCGTGTTTCTTGAAAGCGGCTTGTACATTGGGCCACTTTTTCGAAATCTTCAGTGCGAGGCCGGTGCCAAGCCCCTCCTGATTGCCCTCGGCGACGCCCTGAGCGATGTAATTTTCTTTTGCGGCCAGCAGATCCCCCGCGACAAAGACAATCATAGGATTTTCAGTGCGCCTCGTCCCAGTTGTTGGCGGCCCGGGCGTCGACATGCAGCGGCACCGACATCGATACCGCCGGCATTGCCGCGTTTTCCATGACGTGGCGTACCACGGGGATCGTCGCCTCGACTTCCGCCTCGACCGTTTCGAAGATCAGTTCGTCATGCACCTGCAAGAGCATGCGGGCCGACAGCTTCGCTTTGTCCAGCGCTTCCTCCATGCGGATCATGGCGCGGCGGATGATGTCGGCGGCGGTGCCTTGCAGGCGGGCATTGATGGAAGCGCGCTCGTTGAACGCGCGCAGCGAGGGATTGGACGAGCGGATATCGGGATAGTGGATGCGGCGCCCAAAAATGGTTTCGACGAAGCCGTGCTCGCGCGCATAGGCCTTGGTCTCCTCGATGTAATCGCGGATGCCGGGGAAGCGCTCGAAGTACTTCTTGATGTAGTTGCTCGCTTCCTCGCGCGGGATCGACAGCTGGTTGGCGAGGCCGAAAGCCGAGATACCGTAGATGATGCCGAAATTGATCGCCTTGGCGCGGCGGCGGACTTCCGACGGCATGCCCTCCACCGGCACGTTGAACATTTCCGAGGCGGTGATGGCGTGGATGTCGGCACCATCGGCGAAGGCTTGCCGCAATTGCGGGATTTCGGCGACATGGGCGAGCACGCGCAGTTCGATCTGGCTGTAGTCGGCCGAGACCAGCCGATGGCTCTTGTCGGTGATGAAGGCAGTCCTGATCTTGCGGCCTTCGGCGGTACGCACCGGGATGTTCTGCAGGTTCGGGTCGGAGGAGGACAGCCGCCCCGTCGTTGTCGCGGCGAGCGCATAGGAGGTGTGGACGCGTTTGGTGTCGGGATGGATGAAGCCGGGCAAGGCATCGGTGTAGGTCGATTTCAGCTTGGTCAGCTGGCGCCAGTCGACGATCTTGCGCGGCAGTTCGTGGCCCTCGGCGGCAAGGTCTTCCAGAAGCTGCGCCGAGGTCGACCATTGGCCGGTCTTGGTCTTGGAGCCGCCGGGCAGGCCCATGCGGCCGAACAGGATGTCGCCGAGCTGCTTGGGCGAGCCGATGTTGATGCGCTCGCCGATGAGCTGGTAGATTTCCTCTTCCAGTCGCGCGGCACCTTGCGCCAGTTCGCCCGACAACCGCGACAGGATCTGCCGGTCGACCGAGATGCCGCGCTGCTCCATGCGCGCCAGCACCGGCACCAGCGGCCGCTCCAGACGCTCATAGACGGACACCAGGCCTTTGGCGGCAAGCCGGGGTTTCAACACCAGCCAGAGCCGCAGCGTCACATCGGCGTCTTCGGCGGCGTGAGCCGTCGCTCTGTCGATGTCGACCTGGTCGAAACCGACGGCGCTCTTGCCGGAGCCAGTCACGTCCTTGAGCACGAGCGGGGTATGGCCAAGCCATTTGTCGGCCAGCGCGTCCATGCCGTGACCATGCGGGGTGCCCGCATCGAGCACATAGGAGATCAGCATGGTGTCGTCGAACGGCGCGACGTCGACGCCGTAGCGGCTCATGATGACGAGATCGTATTTCAGGTTCTGCGCGATCTTGAGGACCGATTTGTCCTCGAGCAGCGGTTTCAGCACCGCCAGCGCCTCGCGAAGCGGAATCTGGTTTTCGAGCGCACCGCCGCCGAGCAGGTCGCCATTGCCGCTCTTGTGGGCGAAGGGAATGTAGCCGGCGCGGCCGGGCGCCGTGGCTATCGCCAGGCCGATCAGTTCGGCCTGCATCGGATCGCCTGACGTCGCCCTGACGTCGAAGGCGGTGACACCAGCCTCCCGCGCCTCGGCGACCCAGGCTTTCAGCGTCGCGATGTCTCGGATGCAATGATAGGCCGCCGTATCGATCTTGGCGGTGGCCGCCTTCTCCAGCCGCAATGCAGCCAGCAGGGAAGGGGTATCGCCTCGTTTTGACGTCTCCGTCGATCCGTCGGCTTGGCCTGGCTCTGTGCCGGTTGCGTTTCGCGCAGTGGGCGGCGCACCGGCGCCGACATCAGGGCCATGTGCGTTGTCGGCGCGTTCGACGGTCACCGAGACCGCCTGCACGTCGCCGGCCTCGGTGCTGGTCGCTTCCGCGACGCGGCGGGTCAGCGAGGTGAATTCCATGGTCTTCAGGAAGCCGATCAGTTTCGGCCCGTCCGGTGCGTGCAGGACGAAATCATCCAGCCCATCGGTCACCGGCACGTCGTTCTTCAAGGTTACCAGTTGGCGCGAGATGCGCGCCTTGTCGGTGTTGGCGATGATCGATTCGCGCCGCTTGTCCTGCTTGATCTCGCCGGCGCGGGCCAGCAGCGTGTCAAGGTCGCCGAACTGTTCCAGCAATTGCGCCGCCGTCTTCGGGCCGATGCCGGGCACGCCGGGCACATTGTCGACCGAGTCGCCGGTCAGCGCCTGCAGGTCGACCATCTTTTCCGGCGGTACGCCCCATTTCTCGATGACTTCGGGGATGCCGATCTGGCGGTCCTTCATCGGGTCGTACATGCCCACCGTGTCGCCGACCAGCTGCATCAGATCCTTGTCGGAGGAGATGACGGTGGTGTCGCCGCCGGCTTCGCGGGCGAGCCTTGCATAGGTGGCGATGAGATCGTCGGCCTCGTAGCCTTCGATCTCGATACATGGCAGGTTGAACGCCCTGGTCGCCTGCCGGATCAGGCCGAATTGCGGGATCAGGTCCTCGGGTGGTGCCGAGCGGTTGGCCTTGTATTCTGGATAGAGATCATTGCGGAACGTTTTCGAGGAATAGTCGAAGATGACCGCGAAATGCGTCGGCACAATGCCTACATCGGTGTTGCGGGCATCCTGCATCAGCTTCCACAGCATGTTGCAGAAACCTGAGACGGCGCCGACCGGCAGGCCGTCGGACTTGCGGGTCAGCGGCGGCAGGGCGTGATAGGCCCGGAAGATGTAGCCGGAACCGTCGACAAGGAAGAGATGATCGCCTTTTTTCATGCTGGCAGGGATAGCGCGGCGCGATGGCTTGGTCCATGCCAAAGACATTGCCAGGTATCGGTTCCGTCAAGACCCTGACAACTCCCGACTATGCAGACGTGCTCACGGGCACGTTACAAAAGTGTAACGTTGAGGCCCTTGAATCGCCACTTTCACAGACCCAAATACAGGTCATCGGCAGTTTTCGCCGAGTCCGGAGCAAGGCCCGTCCCCCGCCTATCCCGGACAATTGCGGCAGCCTATCCCCCCTCTCCGGGCTGCCGCATCGTTTCGAGTACAGGACCGCCGTGGTTTCCCCTCCACCACGGCGGTCTTTTTTTGCCTAAAGCGCATCGCGTTTCATCGGATTCATGCGATGCGCTTTAGGTCATTGTTTTTATGCATGTCGTTCTCCCAAAACCGGGGCCACTTTTGGGCGACATGCAGTAGCGGCAGCCGACGCGCGCCGTGGTCCAATGGTCCCGGGCTTTTCGTTTCGCCGCTCTGCCTTTACGGTTCCGGCACTGAATCGAAAGGCTAAGCGAAATGTCCGCAGTTTCCCCCGTCCTCGACCGTCTCGACAAGAATCTCGACCAGAGCCTCGAACGGCTGTTCGGCCTGCTCAGGATCAAATCGATCTCAACCGATCCGGCCTATGCCGCCGACTGCCGCAAGGCGGCGGAATGGCTGGTGGCGGAACTCAAGCTGATCGGCTTCGATGCCAGCGTGCGCGACACGCCCGGCCATCCGATGGTGGTTGCGCATCATGATGGGCCGGCTGGCGCGCCGCATGTGCTGTTCTATGGCCACTACGATGTGCAGCCGGTCGACCCGATCGAATTGTGGGAAAACGATCCGTTCGCGCCTGCCATCAAGGAGGTCGGGCCTGACCACAAGGTGATCACGGGGCGCGGCTCGGCCGACGACAAGGGCCAGTTGATGACCTTTGTCGAGGCTTGCCGCGCCTGGAAGCAGGTGCATGGCAATCTGCCATGCCGGATCACCATCCTGTTCGAGGGCGAGGAGGAGTCCGGCTCGCCCTCGCTCAAGCCGTTCCTCAAGGCCAATGCCGAAGAGCTCAAGGCGGATTTCGCGCTGGTCTGCGATACCGGCATGTGGGACCGCGACACGCCGTCGATCTGCGTCGGACTGCGCGGGCTGGTCGGCGAGGAGATCACGGTGAAGGCCGCCGATCGCGACCTGCATTCGGGCCTCTATGGCGGGGCCGCCGCCAATCCGATCCGCATCCTGGCCAAGGTGCTGGCCGATATCCACGACGAGGACGGCCATATCACCATCCCGGGCTTCTATGACGGCGTCGAGGAAACGCCGTCGCAGGTGCTGAAATCCTGGGAGACGCTCGGTGAGACGGCCGAGACCTTCCTCGGGCCTGTCGGCCTTTCGATCCCATCGGGCGAAAAAGGCCGCTCGGTGCTGGAACTGACCTGGGCGCGGCCGACGGCCGAGTTCAACGGCATCATTGGCGGCTATACCGGCAAGGGCTTCAAGACGGTGATCGCGGCCGAGGCTTCGGCGAAAGTGTCCTTCCGCCTCGTCCACAAGCAGGACCCGGCCAAGATCCGCGACGCTTTCCAGAAATTCGTCGAGGAGCGCATTCCGGCCGATTGTTCGGTCGAATTCCATCCGCATGGCGGCTCGCCGGCGATTCAGCTTTCCTATGATTCACCGTTCCTGGCCAAGGCCAAGATAGCGCTGTCGGACGAATGGCCGAAGCCGGCGGTAACGACCGGCAGTGGCGGCTCCATTCCCGTGGTCGGCGATTTCCAGACCTATCTCGGCATGGAATCGCTGCTGGTCGGCTTCGGCCTCGACGACGACCGCATCCACTCGCCCAACGAGAAATACGAGCTCTCATCCTTCCACAAGGGCCAGCGCTCCTGGGCGCGCATTCTGGACGCGCTGACACGCTGAGCGGCGGAAACGTCGTTTTCTTGTTGATTTTTCACCGGATCGCGGCGAGGACGGGGTACGCCGCGACCGGAGAAGACAATGGCCGATATCCGTTTCCACAAGCATGATCTGCCTGACCTCATGCACTACAATGTCGGGGCGGTGGCCATCGACACCGAGACGCTGGGGCTGAACCCGCATCGCGACCGGCTCTGCGTGGTGCAGATATCGCCCGGCGACGGCAGCGCCGATGTCATCCAGATCGCACCCGGCCAGAAGAAGGCGCCAAACCTCGTCAGCCTGCTCAGGAACCGCACTGTAACCAAGCTGTTCCACTACGGACGCTTCGATCTCGCCGTGCTCTACAATGCCTTCGGGGTGATGCCCGAACCGGTGTTCTGCACCAAGATCGCCTCGCGGCTGACCCGCACCTATACCGACCGGCACGGGCTTAAAGACATCTGCTTCGAGTTGCTTGGCGTGGGTCTGTCCAAGGCGCAGCAATCGTCGGACTGGGCCGCCGAGACGTTGTCGCCCGAACAGCTCGAATATGCCGCGTCCGACGTGCTCTATCTGCACCGGTTGCGCGATGTGCTGGCCGGGCGGCTGGCGCGAGACGGGCGGGCCAAGGAGGCCGATGCCTGCTTCCGCTTCCTGCCGACGCGTGCCAAACTCGATCTGATGGGCTGGGACGAAGAGGATATCTTCGCTCACAGCTGACGGCTCGAGCCAACCGGCTGGTGGCCGGCTGGAACCAGATGCCGACCGCCGCGTTTTGTCGGCGCAGTCCAACGGCTCAATGGGGGATAGGATGGCCGACCGCAAGCCAATATCGACAGCGCCAACCGACGGCTCCAAGGTCTCTGTCATGTGGAAGGACAGCGACGGCGTGGTCAACCAGTCCATCGCGCAATATCGCGACGGTGGGTGGTGGGTCTATACCGACAGCGACACCCAGAAAAAAGTCGAACCGACGAGCTGGCGGCCGGCCACGAGCGACGATGACGATTAGTTTTGACGCAATCCCCAAGGGAAAGCGCTACGCGCTTTTCCTGGGATTGCTCTGTTAAGCGCGAAGCTGGCGAGGCCTGCCGCTTTCGAATAGCCTGAAGTCGTTGATATCGGGGCCGATTCGGAGCCTTCCGCTCCGCGCTCGCCCTCTTGCTTGGAGGAAATCGTCATGGGTGTCGAAAGCCTGCTCGTCTTCATCATCATTGGTGCCATCGCCGGCTGGCTTGCCGGCCTCATCGTTTCCGGCTTCGGCTTCGGCCTGATCGGCAACATCATCGTCGGCATTATCGGCGCCTTCATCGCCGGCTGGCTTTTTCCGCGGCTCGGCTTCGCTATCGGCGGCGGCATTCTCGCTGCCATCATCAACGCCACGATCGGCGCCATCATCCTTTTGGTGCTGGTCAAGGTCCTGAAGCGAGCGTGAGGCTCGAGCTTTTCAACTGACGCAATTCCCTAGGGAAAACCGCTTCACACTTTTTCCTGGAATTGCTCCAAAGGAGCGCGCCATGAAGCAGAACACACTCTATCTTCTCATTGGCGCGCTCGTCGTCGTGGTCATCGCGCTTGGCGCCTATGTCTACCGCGAGCAGACGAAGCCGAAAGGCGTCGAACTCAAGATCGACGACAAGGGCATTTCGATCCAGCAGAACTGAGCCTGTCGGGCGGATGCAGGAGCGCGGCATGGGGGCTTCCGACGCGCCGGAAAACGACGATCCGGCCAGCATCACAGTTGCGGAATGGAAGCGGCTGAACAGGCCGCCGAGGCGTGGACCGCTGCTGCGCTATCACTGGCGGACTTTTCGCTTCCTGAGGACGTCCGCGCCGGTCAGCGATATGCAGGGGCGTGAGCAGGCGTTCCGTGATGCGATCGTCGCCACGGTGGCCTTCAACCGGCCTGATGTGATCGAATGGCAGATCCACCTCGTGCGCCGATACCTGGCTGAGCACGAGAGCTATATCGTCTTTGACAACAGCAAGAAGGATGCGGCAAGGGATGCCATCCGCGAGATCTGCCGTCGCCAGCACGTCCCCTATGTCGCCTTGCCGAGGAACAGGTTGGTGGTCAGCAGATCGCACGGCCAGGCGCTCAACTGGATCGTGCGGAATTTCATATCGAAGTTCCGGCCGGGGTTTTTCGGCTTCATCGATCATGACATTTTTCCGATGCAGCCGTTTTCAGTTCGCGACCAGCTGAATGGCAAGAGAGTCTACGGCAGCGTGCGGCGCGACACGCCGACCCCAGGCGGCTGGTTTTTGTGGCCGGCCTTCTCTTTCTTCGACGGAAGCCTGTTGCAGCAGCGGTTGGATTTCGCGCCGAGTTTCAAATTCCATATGGATGCGGGTGGCAGCAACTGGCCACTGCTTTATCGCTCGATCGATCCGGCGCTGGTCAGGTTCACCGAAAACAGACTGCTGCGCTTCGGCGAGGGCGACGACCCGCATGAGGATTTCTTCATGTCGATTGACGGCTGGCTGCATGTGACGAACGCCTCGAACTGGCGAAAGCAGCCGGTGGACAGGGGCGAGCACCTTGCCGCGCTGTTGCGGCAGGCAGGCGGCCCCGACCAGCCGGATGTGGCGTTCGCGCCGATCTGAAACGATCGGGGTTCGTCTCCACCTTGTTGACGCAACTGTTGAAGCCCGAGAATCCCTGCATTGCGCTTGACCGTCGAGGGCGCGATCAGGCTTAGTCGGCAACATCAAAGCGGGGCAGGCAGTCGTCAATGGGCCGGGAGCAGTTGGACAATTCTCGATCCCCTCCATCGATCAATCCCTTGGGCGGGTCGCAAGTGATCTCCGGGATCGATTTCAGGGCCAGCGAAGGGGTCCGAGCGGCGCTTTCGGCGATTGGGCGCACCGAGGATCTGCGTTTTTCACCGAACAATCGACTGTTGGCAATTGCCGGCTATTCACGCAAGCGCTTGCTGGTCCTGCGCGTCGACATCGAGGCCGGACCTGATGGTCCCGATGTCACGATCCACGATTTCATGGAGCTTACGTCAGGCAATATGGGCGAAATCCATGGCCTGGATTTCATTGATGACCGGACCCTGGTGATCGGCAACCGCGACGGGCACGTTGCGATCTTTGCCTTGCCAACCGAAGAGCCGGCCGGACAGAGCCGGGAGATAGCAGCCATTCGCCTGATAAAGGGCAGGGGGGTCTGCAGACTGAATTCGCCCGGCTCTCTCGCCGTCAGACGCGAGTCGCGCGGCCGCGTCAGCCTGTTGGTCTGCAACAACTACACGCATCTGGTTACGCGGCACGTGGTCAACCGCTGGCTTGGCTACCGGACGACGGGCAATCAACGGCTGCTGGAGCGTGGCCTCAACATTCCCGACGGCATCGCGCTCAGCCATGACTGTTCTTGGGTCGCGATCAGCAGTCACGGCACCCAGGACGTGAAACTCTACCGCCTGTCCGCGTCGCTTGGGCCCGACACCGAACCGGCCGGTGTCCTGCAATACGCCGGCTATCCGCATGGCGTGCGTTTCACGGCGGATGACCGGCACGTCCTCGTTGCCGACGCCGGCAGCCGGATGGTGCATGTCTACGCCAGAGACGGTGACTGGAACGGGGTCCGGGCCCCCGTGCGCTCGGTTGCGGTGCTCGACGAGGAAACCTTTCTTCGGGGCAGGGCCAGCCCCGAAGAAGGTGGCCCGAAAGGCCTCGACATCGACCGGTCGAACAAGGTCGTGGCGATGACCTGCGAGGAGCAGACGCTGGCTTTTTTTTCTCTCGCGTCAATGATCGGTTAGCGGGGGAGCAGCGCCGCTTCTGCTTAACCCGCCTTTAAACCGCCGCATCTACTCTGCAACCGGAGCGCCATTGGCACCGGGGATATCAAGCGCAGCGCATGGCGAACCGCAGAGACAGCCGCATCGAACCCAGTTTCGAGGGACCGCCGCAGGCGCGCTCCTCGACGGGTCTTTCGGTCAGCGAGGAGGATCGCGTCGTGCCAAGCAACCGCAAAGCCTCCGCAAAACGCAAATCGTCGAAGGTGAAATCCTCGCGTGGCGGGCGTGGCGGAAGCCGGCGCGGCCTGTTCGGCGTGCTTGGCCGGCTGTTCTACTGGTGCTTCGTGCTCGCCATCTGGGGCGGCATCGCGGTTGCGGGCGTCGTCATCTACTACGGCGCCAAGATGCCGGCGGCCACCACCTGGTCGATCCCTGACCGCGCGCCCAACATCAAGATCGTCTCGGTTGATGGCCAGTTGCTCGCCAACAGGGGCATGAGCGGCGGCGAGGCCGTCGGCCTGCACGAAATGTCGCCCTATATTCCGGAAGCCGTCATCGCCATCGAGGACCGCCGGTTCTATTCGCATTTCGGCGTCGACCCGATCGGCCTGTCGCGCGCCATGGTGACCAACTTGCTTGGCGGGCATTTCTCGCAAGGCGGCTCGACGCTGACCCAGCAATTGGCGAAAAACCTGTTCCTGAAGCCCGACCGCACGTTGGAACGCAAGGTACAGGAAGTGCTGCTGGCGTTGTGGCTGGAGCACAAGCACACCAAGGACCAGATCCTGGAAATGTACCTCAACCGGGTCTATTTCGGCTCCGGCGCCTATGGTGTCGAGGCGGCCTCGCGGCGTTATTTCGGCAAGAGCGCGCGCGATGTCACGCTCTCGGAAGCCGCCCTGCTTGCCGGTCTGTTGAAGGCGCCATCGAAACTGTCGCCGGCACGCGATCCCAAAGCCGCCGAGGAGCGCTCGCAACTGGTGCTCGCCGCCATGCGCGACGAGGGCAAGATCAGCGACAAGGAACTCAAGAGCGCACTCAGCGCGCCGGCAACGCGTGCGCCGTCCTACTGGACCGGCTCGGAAAATTATGTCGCAGACACCATCATGGAAGAACTGCCCGACCTGATCGGCGACGTGCGCGGCGACATCGTCATCGACTCTACCGTCGACCTGAATTTGCAAAAACTCGCCGAACAATCGATCCGCAAGCTGATCGACGACAGCGGCAAGAAACTCAACGTCACCCAGGGTGCGCTGGTGTCGATCGACGATTCCGGCGCGGTGCGCGCCATGGTCGGCGGCTACGACTATTCGACCAGCCAATTCGATCGCGCCTCGGAGGCGCGCCGGCAGCCCGGCTCGGCGTTCAAGCCGTTCGTCTATATGGCGGCACTCGAAGCAGGCCGCACGCCCGACAGCACGCGCAACGATGCGCCGATCAGGATCGGCAACTGGACGCCTGACAATTACGGCGGCAAGTATTTTGGCAAGGTGACGCTGGCGACGGCGCTGGCCAAGTCGCTGAACTCGGTCGCCGCGCAGCTCACCATGGAGGTCGGGCCGAACGCGGTGGTCGAGGCCGCTCACCGCATGGGCATCCAGTCTGACCTGCAGGCCAACACCTCGATCGCGCTCGGCACCTCGGAAGTGACGCCGCTGGAGCTGACCTCGGCCTATGTGCCGTTCGCCAATGGCGGCTACAAGCCGGACATCCATTTCATCCGCCGCATTACATCAGCTGACGGCAAGGTGCTGTACGACAGCGGCGGCGGCAACGCGCCGCGTGTGGTCAAGCCCGAGATCGTCGGCATGATGAACTCGATGATGATGGGCACGGTCGAGTTCGGCTCGGCAAAGAAGGCGGCTTTCGCCTGGCCGTCGGCCGGCAAGACCGGCACCAGCCAGAATTCGCGCGATGCCTGGTTTGTCGGCTACACCGCCAATCTCACCACGGGCGTCTGGTTTGGCAATGATGACGGCACGGCGATGAAGAAGGTCACCGGCGGCGCGCTGCCGGCGCAGGCCTGGCACGAATTCATGGTCGCAGCACACCAAGGTGTGCCGGCGCGGCCGCTGCCCGGCACCTGGAAATCGACACCAGCCGACACGATCGTGCCCGACGACATTCCTTCGGCCGACAACAACCAGCAGGCGCCGATTCCGTCCGCGTCGGTTGGTCGGCAGGCGCCGGCTCCCGTGGCGCCGCAAGCCGCGCCTGTCGCTCAGGCGCCGACGCCGGTACGTGCGGTGCGTCCCGCCCAGACTGTCGATGCCGATGGCTTCGACATGCCGGCTGACAATGGCACAACCGCATCGGTCGGGCATCCGGTACCCCCCGGCAGTGTCGGCGGTCCGCTGAAGAAGAAACAGACCTCGATCCTCGACATCCTTGGCGGCGGCTAAGCGTCAATCCGCCCCTCGCCAGCGTCGCGGCGTTCCGCTACATCTCCGCCCTGGAGATCCGACATGGCCGAGACCGACACCAGAAAAACCATCGTGCTGACCGGCGCCAGCCGCGGTATCGGCCACGCCACGGTCAAGCGTTTTTCACGCGAAGGCTGGCGCGTCATCACCTGTTCGCGGCAGGCCTTTGCCGAGGATTGTCCTTGGCCAGCGGGTCCAGAGGATCACATCAAGGTCGACCTCGCCGACCAGGAAGATGTCGGCATCGCCGTTTCCGAAATCCGCCACCGGCTGGAAGCGCATGGCGGCCAGCTGCATGCGTTGGTCAACAATGCCGGCATTTCGCCCAAGCTCAAGGACGGCAACAGCCGCATGGACTCGATCGACACGCCGATGCATGTCTGGCGCGACGTGTTCCAGGTCAACTTCTTCGCGCCGATCATGCTCGCGCGCGGCCTGTTCAAGGAACTGGCCGCGGCCAAGGGCTCGATCGTCAACGTCACCTCGATCGCCGGCACCCGCGTGCATCCGTTCGCCGGCACGGCCTATGCGACATCGAAGGCCGCGCTCGGCTCGCTGACGCGCGAAATGGCGCATGACTTTGGCCCGCATGGCATCCGTGTCAACGCGATTGCGCCAGGTGAGATCGACACCGCGATCCTGTCGCCTGGCACGGACAAGATCGTCGAGACGATCCCGATGCGGCGGCTCGGCAAAACGGCCGAGGTCGCCGACATCATCTTCTTCCTGTGCTCGCAGCAGGCATCCTATGTGACCGGATCGGAAATCCACATCAATGGCGGCCAGCACGTCTAGTCGCTCCCGGTTTTGATGCACCGGAGGGAAAAGCGCTGCGTGCTTTTCCCTGAATTGCTCCCTGTCAGATCGTTCTTGCCCGTCCCGCAAGGCTTCCCAGGACCGCCATCAGCAAGGTGATGATGGCGCAGGCGCCCAGAGCCAAACCCCAGCTCCCGGTCGCGTCATGGGCAAGACCGGCCAGTGGCGGGCCTGCTGCCGCCAGCGAATAGCCCAGGCATTGCGCCATTCCCGACAGTGCTGCCGCCTCCTGGCTGTTTGAGGCCCTCAGGCTGACGAAGGAGAGGCCTAGCATGAAGGCGGCACCGGCGCCGAAGCCGAACAGCGCGATCCAAAGTGCGGCAAGGGCCGGAAGCTGCCAGAGGCCGAGCAGCGAGAGGCATGTGGTCAGCGCCATGCCGATGGCCATGGCGCGCTGGTCCTTCATGCGCTTGACGGCCGTGCCGAGCAGCAGACCAGGGATCGCGATTGCCAGTTGACACAGCCCATGCAGCGAGCCCGCAGTTGCTGCCGGATATCCCGCCTCCGCCAGGATCGAGGGCAACCATCCGACGATCACGTAGAAGACCAGTGAGGTGAGGCCAAGAAAGCCTGTTACCTGCCAGGCAAGGGGTAAGCGCCAGAGGTGTCCTCGGTCATGCGTGGAGGATGCGGCCCGCTCCGGGGCGGCGGGCATTTGAAGTTGGGGCACCCAGGCAATCAGGGCCGCGACTGGAAAGATCAGCGTGCAGGCAAGCGAGAGGTGCCAGCTCGATCCCGGCAATTGAGCAAGCGGGATTACCGCTGTCGATGCCAATGCCTGCGACAGTCCGGACACGATGGCATAGAAGCCGGTCAGGCTGGCGACCCGGTTGGGAAAATCGCGTTTCAGCAGGCCCGGCAGCAGGACGTTGGCGACTGCAATCCCCGCCCCAATCGTACCGGTGCCGACGAACAGCGCCCAGAGAGGGCCGGTCGAGCGCAGGGCAATACCGGTCGCGACAACAAGCAGCGCTGCGAATAACGACCTCTCGATGCAGTATCGACGCGCCAGTCCGGCGGCGAAGGGTGAGATCGCCGCGAACGCCAGCAAGGGAAGGGTCGTCAGCATTCCTGCTTCGGCGGCGCTGATGCCGCTGGTTTCGCGGATCATGCCGAACATCGGCGCCACAGCGGTGATGGGCGCGCGAAGCGTCGATGCGATCAGCATGATGCCGATCAGGAGAAGTCCCTGACCGCCTGATGTTCTGACAATCTCTCTTACAGTCATTGCAGGCTCCTGCTGTGGTGCTTTGAAAATGGTCGCTAGATATCGTCAGCCACCTCCAGCTCGTGACTGAACGGGAGCCCGTTGGCTGAAAACTTTGGATTTATCTGGCTATGGTGAGGACAGCCTTGCCGCTGAAGCTGCGCTGTCGCAGGGCGTCCAGGGCCTGGACGATATCAGTCCACGGAACGGTCAAGGCGACGCGGGCCTCCAGCCGGCCGGGCGCAACGAGAGCAAGCAGCGAAGCAATGTCCGCGCCGATGCCTGAACCGGACGTGTAATAGGCGAAGGTCTGGAGCCGCGCCCCCTCATGGCCCGGAACGAACTGGCGGAAGCCAACGGGTGTGAGTTCGCCGCTGCTTGAACCGAACATGACGATGATCCCGCCTGGTGCGACGCGTTCGATCGCGCGGGCGAGGCTTTCACCGCCGACCGACTCGGTGATCAGCGAAAACGGCCCCTCGGCCTGCTCGATCGACTCGACAACTTGTTCGGCTCCCAACTGGCGGAGATCCTCGGCATGCCGTGCGGCGGCGATCGCGGTTACCGAGGCACCTTGCTCGCGGGCGATCTGGATCTGGAAACGGCCGACCGCCCCGCTTGCGCCGGTGATCAGCACCTGCTGACCGGCAAGGTCGCCGCCATGGCGCAAAGTCCTCAGCGCCGTCGTGCCTGCCACGGGAAGCGTGGCGGCGGAGGCGAAGCTGACCTCATCCGGCAGAATGGCGAGGCGGTCGGTTGAAACGGCGACCCGTTCGGCCCAGCCGGCCTCGTCGACCAAGGCGACGACCCGGGTACCGACACCTGGCCCGGAGCCATCGGCTGCCGCCCGCTCCACGAACCCAACGATGTCCTGGCCGGGGATCCAGCCGTCCTGACGTATGGCGAGCAGGCGCAGTTCGCCACGGTTCAGCGAGGCTGCGTGGACGGCGACCAGAGCCTCGTTCGCGCGAGGTTGTGGCTCATCCACTTCGGTGAATTTCAATCTGGCGGCGTTGTCGGACGAGATGGTGAGGGCGAGCATGGGGCACCTTTGCCAATTGGCGAGAACGACCCGAGCCTATCGATTTGTGCTGACGAATAATCTAGATATAAAAGCAATTGATCGCTAAAAACAGGCAATCATGAGACAGCCTCTTCGTTACCCATGGCTCAATTTCGACGTCGATGACGTCCTTGCCCCGGCGATTGCCGTGCGCGTCGACGTTACCGAGACCAAGGCTGAGGTGTCGCAGCATTGGCATCGCAAGGGGCAACTCGTCTTCGCGCTTGGCGGTGGTGTCACCTGCCGTGTTCCCAGTGGCCTGTGGATGGTGCCGCCGCATTGCGGCGTCTGGGTGCCAAGCCGCATGGAGCACAGCAACATCGCGACCGCCAATGCGCGGATTTTCTTCGTCTATATCGAGCCGGGTGCTGCCGAACTGCCCGATCGGTGCTGCACTCTGTCGATCTCGCCGCTGCTGCGCGAGGTCATCATCGAACTGTCGGACTGCGCGCCGGACGATGCACGGTGCACTTTCCTGGGAAGCGTCCTGCTTGCCGAACTGCCGGATATGCCTGTCCAGCAGTTGCATCTGCCTCTATCTTCCGAGCCGCGCTTGCGGCGGATCGCCGAAGCCTTGGCGGACGATCCCGCCGACCGCAGCACGCTGGCGGAGTGGGCCAATCGCGTCGCGCTCAGCGAGAGCAGTCTCGCGCGCCTCGTGGTGAAGGAGACGGGGCTCACTTTTGGGCGCTGGCGCCAGCAATTGCATCTGATCGTCGCGTTGCGGGAGCTGGCCTCGGGCGCCAGCGTGCAGCAGGTTTCGGGCGATCTCGGCTACGAGTCCGTCACGGCCTTCATCACCATGTTCAAGAAGGCGTTGGGCAAGCCGCCGGCAAAATACCTCAATGAACTATCCCAGGCCGGCGGTTCCGCATTCGTGGGCTGATCAACACGGTTGCGAGCGTGGTCGGGGCGACTCCGGCGACTCCGGCGGCTCGGCGTTACGGGGTCGCCGACCCATCTTCGCTCTGTGCTCGGGCCAAGCGTCCTATCCGACAGGGTCAGAGATCCGGATCAACGACGGCCAGCACGTGTGATCGGGCTGGTGGCTGAACTTTGGTTGACAACCAAGCAGGCACGCCCGCCGCTATTACAACTTGCAAATCTAAGGGAGTTGGCAGAAATAGGAACGCTAGTTCTAGGGGGAAGAAATCTTGGCGACCGACATAAAAGAGCTTAACAATATTGTTAAAGACTTAAAAGACGGCAAAACAGCAACTCCGGCTACGATAAGGGATTTTTTGAGTTGGTTCGGGGCTCAGAGGCGTACATCTGCAAACGTAGATTTCATAGACAAGCAATTGAAGAAGGCTGGCGTGCGCACAGTTCCTAACTATCTAAATATATGGGTTGACACGCCTATAGCCTTTGAACTTGTTGCTGAGCATCCGATTGAAAAAAACGGAGTCGAAATTAAAGATGTTGAATCCGATGCCAGTCAAGGTATTGGGGCCGAAGGTGATGAGCCATCGGCAGGCGATCCGTCTTATCGGATTGGTAGAATCGCTTCTGCCAACAATCCGCCAGTCAGCGTAAAACCGAACGCAACATTGTTGGAAGCAACTACTCTGATGCTTTCACGAAATTTTTCTCAACTTCCTGTCATGACGACTGAACGAGAGATAAAAGGGGTTATAAGCTGGGAGTCGATCGGTGCAAGATCAGCAGCTAATGTCGGAGGATCCGACGTTCAGTCATACATGGACGAACATCACGAGATCCCGGCAACTGCATCGTTATTTGTAGCTATCAAGACTATTGTTGAACACAATTATGTTCTCATTAGATCTTCTGACAGAAAAGTGTCGGGCATCGTTACCGCGACCGACATCGCCCTTCAATTCGAAGAGATAAGCACTCCTTTCCTCCTTTTAGCGGAAATCGAAAACAGCATCAGAATTTTGGTTTCGGCAAAACTCAGTATATCAGATGTCAAGAACGCCTGTAACCCGGAACATCTCCCAGCAGGGTTTTCAAAGATATCCGACCTTACGTTTGGCAACTACGTTAAAATCCTCGAAAATCCTCCGAGCTGGGAGAAGATTGGTTTGAAACTCGATAGGGCCACATTCTGTTCGGAATTGGTGGAAATCAATAATATACGAAACGAT
The DNA here is from genome assembly GCF_000472785.1 of Mesorhizobium loti CJ3sym. Taxonomy (GTDB): domain Bacteria; phylum Pseudomonadota; class Alphaproteobacteria; order Rhizobiales; family Rhizobiaceae; genus Mesorhizobium; species Mesorhizobium loti_E. The sequence goes on along the minus strand of NZ_AXAL01000013.1, from coordinate 103,331 downwards.
GTTATGCACTTCGATCCAGATCCGATAACTAGCAAAAATCTCTCTAAATTGAAGAACGTAGCAAAAATGTTTGATTTGCTTAGAAGCATAGGGGCATTCTAGAATCCCTCATGAACGCAGCTTGAGCGCAGATCGAGAGGATGCCGTTCGGATAGGCCGGTAGCCACAATCCGCTCAGTATCCCGATGTCTGCTCCACCTCGCTTCCCAGCACCTCCTCGACGATCCCGCGCGCGATCTCGCGTTCGCCCATGATGACCGTATCGGCGCCGAGCCCCTTGAGGTGCTCGACTTCTGCATCGGAGTGCGCGCGGGCGATGACGTTGATGCCGGGGTTGGCGGCACGCGCCCTGAGCACGATCTGGCCGGCCTCGAAGGCATTGGGGATGGCGAGGATCAAACGCCTGGCGCCTTCGGGATTTGCAGCGGCAAACACTTCGGCGTTGGCCGCATTGCCGGAGACGGTCTCGATGCCGTCCGCTTTCAGCTTCGCCAGCGTCTTGTCGGCGTCCTCGATGACAAGGAAGGGCAGAGCGGCCTTTTTAAGCGCCGCGCCGACGAGGTTACCGACGCGGCCATAGCCGATCAGGATCGCATGGTTGGTAAGTTCAGTCCTGGGCGGCGGACCATCTCCCCCCTTGGCTGCCGCCGCCACCGACACAACCTGTCCCGGTTCCGTCGCCGGTCCGATCGGCTTTGCCTCCATTGCAGGCGCCTTGCGGGCGGCACGGGCCTCGAGCCACGGCTTCATCCAGTCGATGACCAGGAACATCAGCGGGTTGAGCACGATCGACAGGATGGCGCCGGCCAGGATCAGGTCGCGGCCCTGTTCAGGCAACAGTTTCAACCCGACGCCGAGCTCGGCCAGGATGAAGGAGAATTCGCCGATCTGGGCAAGGCTTGCGGAGATCACCAAGGCCGTGGCCAGGGGATAGCCGAAGGCGATGACGATGACGAAGGCCGCCAACGACTTGCCGATAATGATGATGGCGAGCGTCGCCAGGATCGGCAGGCCGTTGCTGAGCAGGCTGAACGGATCGAACAGCATGCCGACCGAGACAAAGAACAGCACCGAGAAGGCGTCGCGCAGCGGCAGCGACTCTTCCGCGGCGCGATGGCTGAGTTCGGACTCACTCATGATCATGCCGGCGAAGAAGGCGCCTAGCGCCAGCGATACGCCGAACAGCTTTGCCGCGCCGAAGGCGACGCCGAGCGCGATTGCCAGCACCGCCAGCCTGAACAGTTCACGCGAGCCGGTATGGGCGACATAGTGCAGGATCCACGGGATGACCCTGCGGCCGACCACAAGCATGACGATGACGAAGGCAGCGACCTTGGCCAACGTGACACCGACGACGCCCCAGATGCCGTAGCTGGCAGGCAGCGACAGCAGGCCGCTGGCATGGGCATCAGCCTGTTCCTGGCCGCCGAGCACGCCGGCAAGCGCCGGCAGCAGCACCAGCGCCAGCACCATGGCCAGGTCCTCGACGATCAGCCAGCCGACGGCGATGCGGCCGCGCTCGGTCTCGATCATACGGCGTTCCTGCAAGGCCCGCAGCAGCACGACGGTGGAAGCCACCGACAGCGCCAGGCCGAAGACCAGCCCTGCACCCATCGACCAGCCGAGCATCCAGGCAAGCCCGGCACCGAGTGCGGTGGCAAAGCCGATCTGGACGATCGCACCGGGCACGGCGATGGCGCGGACCGACAGCAGGTCCTTCAGCGAGAAATGCAGGCCGACGCCGAACATCAGCAGGATGACGCCGATCTCGGCCAGTTCGTTGGCAAGGCCGGCATCGGCGACGAAACCGGGCGTGTTCGGCCCGACCAGCACACCGGCTACGAGATACCCGACCAGCGGCGGAATACGGAAGCGATTGGCGAGAGCGCCGAAGACGAAAGCCAGCCCCAGACCGGCGACGATGGTGGCGATAAGGGGCGTGTCATGCGGCATTGTCTATGGAGCGCCTTTCAAAGTAGCGATGCTGGATGTGCGCCGCCCGAAGCCGCCGCTCATTTGCAATATGGTGGAAGGGGTAACGGTGACGCAACCCGCAGGGGTGCGAAAATCGATGGTGAGGCCGCTAATACCTGACCGGCGGTTGTGAAACGCCGGCCCTATTTCAAGTCTTTCACGAGGGCGCAGCGTCTCGATCGGCGGCGATCAGCCTGATATCAAGCCGCCTTCAGCAACGCCTCGATCTCGAACAAAGCATGATTGGTCAACGTCTTGGGGATCTCGGCCGTGACCTTGTTCTGGACCTCCTTGTGCAGTTTCTTGCGCATCGTTCCGAGCACCAATGGCGGTGCGACAAGCACGATGTCGTTGAACTCGCCGCTATGCGCAAGCTTGTAGAGCCGCGCGGCAATCTCGTCGGCGAAACGTTCCTTGCCGATGCGGTGCCAGTCGGTGTCCTCAACCGCGCTGCGGTGCACAGACGGCCCGTCATTGTGCCGGCCCGGGCTGTCGGTGCCTTGCTCGCGGGTAGGCGGATTGTCCTGTTCCATCCGGTGCACGACTTCGAGATTGGGGTGCAGATTGTCGCCGGCATTTTTCAGGAAAAGCGCCTTTTCGCCGTCGGCCACCATGACCCAGATACCGTGCTTCAAATTGATGCTCATAATGGCGGGCTCCTTTTCCGCATCCTGGGCGCTTGCGTGCGCCCTGATGCTTGATTTTCTGGTTATCGACGGATGGGGAACGCGCCCTGAAGCGGTAATGTTCCAACCAAAAAGATCGTGCCGGCCACTCGCCATTCCAAGCGAGACGACACTCTTCGCGGGAGGTAGCTTTAATCTACTAAAAAGGTAGAATTTAGAAAAAACTGTTTTGCGGCATTTCTCTTGCCGCGTTAAAAGGAGGAGAAATCAAGGCCTGCGACAGCGGCTTGAATCCGCTTCCCGCTTTGATGTGGAATATTTTTCTCCTGCCTTTCACGGTTGCGAAAAAGCGATTGCCTGCCATCACGGGATGCGCGAGTGCTTTGCTTCTGGTTTTTCGCGTCCGGGCGTAAAACTGCAATCCTGTTCAGGATTCCGCTCGCCGCCATGTCGCACGTCACCCCCAAGCTCAATGCCTTTCCCGTCTTCATGCGGGTCGAGGGCGAAGTCGTGGCCATCGTTGGTGGCGGCGATGAGGCGCTCGCCAAGGCGCGGCTGATCGGACAGTCGAACGCGGTCCTGCGCATCATCGCCGAAAATGTCGAACCGGAGCTGTTGGCTTTCATTGCTCAGTCTGGCGCCAGCCATATTGCAGCCGCTTATGATGCCTCACAGCTCGACGGCGCAATCATGGTGTTTGCTGCCAGCGGCGATGAGGCGCTCGACCGCAGCGTCGCAGCGGATGCGCGCCGCTTGAGCATTCCGGTCAATGCTGTCGACCGGCCCGAGCTCTGCGATTTCTTCACCCCGGCGCTGGTCAATCGCGCGCCGGTCGCCATCGCCATTGGAACCGAAGGCGCCGGCCCGGTGCTTGCCCAGATGTTGCGCAGCCGGATCGACCAGATGCTGTCGCCGTCGCTCGGGTCGCTGGCAACGCTTGCCGCTTCGTTGCGCGGTGCGGCCGAGAAATTGCTGCCGAAAGGCAATGCCCGCCGCCGGTTCTGGAGCAGTTTTTTCCAGGGTGCACCGGCTCATGCGGTGGAAGCCGGCCAGCTGTCGCAGGCGCATGACGCAGCTGTGGATCTTCTGCTGTCGAACGCGCCGGCTGTGGGCCACATCGCGCTGGTCGGCGCGGGTCCGGGAGCCGAGGATCTTCTGACGCTGCGGGCGCATCGCCTGCTGATGGAAGCCGATGTCATCGTCCATGACGCGCTGGTTCCTGAGGCGGTCGTTGCCATGGGCCGCCGCGATGCCGAGCGTCTACCGGTCGGCAAACGCAAGGGCTGCCATACCAAGAGCCAGGCGGAGATCAACGCGCTGCTGGTTGAACTCGGCCGACAGGGCAAGCGCGTGGTGCGGCTGAAGTCGGGCGATCCGCTGGTGTTCGGCCGGGCCGGCGAGGAGATGGCGGCGCTGCGCGATGCCGGGATTGCCTATGAGGTGGTTCCAGGCGTCACCGCGGCTTTTGCCGCCGCTGCCGATTTCGAACTGCCGCTGACCTTGCGTGGTGTGTCGTCGTCGATGGTCTTCACCACCGGCCATGACCTCAAGGGCAATTCATTGCCGGACTGGGCCAGGCTTGCGATTTCCGGCGCCACTGTCGCCGTCTATATGGGCCGTTCGGTCGCGGCCGAGGTCGCCGGCCGGCTGATCGAGGCCGGCCTGTCGCCGGACACGGCGGTCGCCGTGGTCGAGAATGCCAGCCTTGCCAACCGGCGCCGTTTCCACGGCACGCTGGCCGACCTGCCGTCGCTGGAAGAGCGCGCCGATCTTTCCGGACCGGTCATGACCATCATCGGCGATGCCGTTGCCGGCGCCAATTTTGAACGGTCCGAGCCGCTGGCGGCACACAGGCATGAAAGCGCCGCCAAAGCGGCCGCAGCAGAGGTCGAAGAATGAAGATATTGACCGCCAACCGCCTGACCGACGGCATCGCCGTCTGGTATGCCGATGGCGGCTGGGCCGAGACCGTGGACCACGCCGACCTTGCTCATGACAAGGCAGCCGAGGATCGCCTGGAGGCGATCGGCGCCAAGGCCTATGCCGACAATGAAGTGGTCGACGTCAATCTGATCGATGCGGACGTCGTGAACGGTGTGGTCGAGCCGGTGCGGTTGCGCGAAAAAATCCGCGCCGCCGGCCCGACCATCCGCAGCGATCTCGGCAAGCAGGCCGAGCGGGCGGCGTAGCCAGGACACCAGTAAACGGGCGGACGCGCCCTGAAAGACGAAGCATGTACCGTTACGATGAGTTCGACCACGATTTTGTCCAGGCCCGCGTCGCCGAGTTCAGCGACCAGGTGGAACGCCGGCTGTCCGGCGAGATCACCGAGGACCAGTTCCGGCCGCTGCGGCTGATGAACGGCGTCTACCTGCAACTGCACGCCTACATGCTGCGCATCGCGGTGCCCTACGGCACGCTGAGCGGCAAGCAGCTGCGCATGCTTGGCCACATCGCCCGCAAATATGACAAGGGTTACGGGCATTTCACGACGCGCCAGAACATCCAGTTCAACTGGCCGGCGCTGTCGGACATTCCGGCGATCCTGGCTGATCTCGCCAGCGTCGAGATGCACGCCATCCAGACCAGCGGCAATTGCATCCGCAATGTCACGGCTGACCACTTTGCCGGGGCTGCCGCCGATGAGGCCGCCGATCCGCGCCCCTATGCGGAGATCCTGCGGCAATGGTCTTCGGTGCATCCGGAATTCTCGTTTCTGCCCCGCAAATTTAAGATCGCGGTGACCGGGGCCGAGCGCGACCGCGCCGCCATCCAGACGCATGACATCGGCCTGCATCTGAAGAAGAACGCAGCCGGCCAGCTTGGCTTTGCCGTCTATATCGGTGGCGGCCAGGGCCGCACGCCGATGGTGGCGAAAAAGATCCGCGACTTCCTGCCGGAAGCCGACCTTCTGTCCTACTGCACGGCGATCCTGCGCGTTTACAACCTCTATGGCCGCCGCGACAACAAGTACAAGGCGCGCATCAAGATCCTGGTTCACGAGACCGGCGTCGAGGAAATCACCCGCCAGGTCGAGGCCGAGTGGCAGGAGCTGAAAGACGCCGAACTGAAGCTGCCGGATGCCGACATCCGCGCCATCGAGACCTATTTCGCGCCGCCGGCGCTGACTGAGCGGCCGGAAGGCGACCAGGCGATCAAGCTGGCGCGCCTTGATTCCAAGGGTTTTTCCGAGTGGCTCGACCAGAATGTGGTGACGCATCGCCATCCCGATTATGCGGCGGTGACGATCTCGCTCAAGGGCATCGGCGAGGTGCCGGGCGATGCTTCCGACAGCCAGATGGAAGCGGTCGCCGACATTGCCGAAAAATACGCCTTCGACGAGCTGCGCGTCAGCCATGAGCAGAACCTGATCCTGCCGCATGTGGCGCGCGCCGACCTCAAGGCGGTCTATGATGCGCTGGTCGACATCGGGCTGGCGACGGCCAATTCCAATTTGATATCGGATATCATCGCGTGCCCGGGGCTCGACTATTGCGCGCTGGCGACGGCACGCTCGATCCCGATCGCGCAGGAAATCTCGCAACGCTTCGCCTCGCTGGAGCGGCAGCGCGAGATCGGCGAACTGAAGCTGAAGATTTCAGGCTGCATCAATGCCTGCGGCCACCACCATGTCGGTCACATTGGCATCCTCGGCGTTGAGAAGAAAGGCTCCGAGCTCTATCAGGTGACGCTGGGCGGCTCGGCCGACGAGAACACGTCGGTCGGCGAGATCATCGGCCGCGGCTTCTCGTCAGAAGAGATCACCGACGCCATCGAGCGGATCGTCGAAACTTATCTCGGGCTTCGGCTCAACCCCAGTGAAAGATTCATCGACGCCTACCGCCGTGTCGGTCCCGCGCCGTTCAAGGAGGCGCTCTATGCTGGCGAAACCAAGGCCGCTTGACCGCATCGCCGAAGTCGATGACGGCGTCGCCGCCAAGGCGGCGGGTCTTGACGCGCTTTACGGTCATCTGAAGCCGCTCGAGATCATCGAACGCGCGGCCCGCGAACTGTTTCATGACGAAATCGCTGCCGTGTCGTCCTTCGGCGCGGATTCGGCGGTGCTGCTGCACATGATTTCCGAGATCGACCGGTCGCTGCCGGTCATCTTCCTCGACACCGGCAAGCATTTCGAAGAGACGCTCGGCTACCGCGACGCGCTGGTCGCCGATTTCGGGCTGACCAACATCCAAGTGATCAAACCCGACGAAGCCGCGCTCGAACGGATCGACCCGACGGGCAGTCTGCACCAAAGCAACACCGACGCCTGCTGCGGCGTGCGCAAGGTCGAGCCGCTGGCGCGTGGCGTGGCGCCGTTCCGTGCCTGGCTCACCGGGCGCAAGCGCTTCCAGGCCTCGACGCGGGCTGCACTGCCGGTTTTCGAGGCGGTCGGCGCGCGCATTCGCATCAACCCGCTGGCGCACTGGACGACATCGGATCAGGCCGACTACATGCGCGCGCATGCGCTGCGCGAAAATCCGCTCGTCGCCTATGGCTATCTGTCGATCGGCTGCTTCCCGTGCACGCAACCGGTACAGCCGGGCGAGGACGCGCGCAGCGGCCGCTGGGCCGGTCATGCCAAGACCGAGTGCGGCATTCACCTGTCGGGACTGGAAGTGTCGCTGACCGACGCATCACTATAGGGTATGCTGATATTCAGCCGGCCTGCGAACGGCGACCTCCACGCGGAGGCCGCCGGTTTTGTGCGGGAGGGACTTTCAGCGGACTTGGATTTTGGGGCTTTAGGAATTCTGATGACTGAATCGACGACACCGGAGACCCGGCTCTGGACCCCGGAGGGTTTTCGTGAGGATGAGTGGGCTCATGCCGAAAGCGCTGACGCGCTGTCGGGCAATGGCCGCTTCATCCTGCCGCTGCAGGCGTTCCTCGACCTTGATCCGGAGGTACGCCGCTCGGCCAAGGAGCGGCTCGGAGTCGTTTTGCAGCCTGGTGATCAGCTTGAGAAGATCGCCGAACTGCTCGACCAGCTGTCGCTGGTGGCGCTGGTGTTTCCGGCCTTCAGCGACGGGCGTTCGTTCTCCAAGGCTGAACTGCTGCGCAGCCGCTATCATTTCGAAGGCGCCGTTCGTGCCACTGGCCAGGTGCTGGTCGACCCGTTGCCGCATATGCTGCGGCTGGGCTTCGACGAGTTCGAGATTTCAAACCCCGTGCTGTTGAAGCGTCTGGAAGAGGGCCGCACCGGCGGGTTGGGGCTCTACTACCAGCCGACCGCCGTGCCGGAGCCCAACGGCCCGAAATACTCTTGGCGGCGCGTTCGCAACAGCTGACGCTGCGGTAATTGCGCGCGTCTTTACATCAGCTCTGATCAGGCCTTCTCTTGGCTGCCCGGACGGAAACATCCGCCGGGTGCGAGGAGGAAACCATGGCTTTCGACTATGTCATCGCCGGCGGCGGGTCCGCTGGCTGTGCGCTTGCCGCTCGGCTTTCCGAAGACCCATCCGTCATCGTCTGCCTGATCGAGGCCGGCGGCGAGGGCAGGGACATGCTGATCCGCGCCCCGGCCGGCATTATCGGCATGCTTTCGGGTCGGCCGAAGATCAACAACTGGGCTTTCGAGACCGTGCCGCAGGACGGGCTTGGCGGCCGCAAGGGCTATCAGCCGCGCGGCAAGACTCTGGGCGGCTCCAGCGCCATCAATGCCATGCTCTATGTCAGGGGCCATCGCAGCGACTATGACGAATGGGCCGATCTCGGCTGTGACGGCTGGTCATGGGACGAGGTGCTGCCCTATTTCCGACGCGCCGAAAGCAACGAGCGCGGCACGGACGCCCTGCATGGCGGCGACGGTCCGCTGAAAGTCTCGAACCAGCGTTCGCCGCGACCGATCGCAAAAGCCTTCATCGAGGCCTGCGCGGAAAACCAGATCCGCATGACGGACGATTTCAACGGGCCTGAGCAAGAGGGCGCCGGCTATTTCCAGGTCACGCAATTTGCCGGCGGCGCGCGCAATGGCGAGCGCTGTTCGGCGGCCGCCGCCTATATCCATCCGGTCATGCAGCGGACCAATCTGACCGTGATCACACGGGCGCACGCCACAGGCATCGTCCTTGACGGCAAGCGCGCAACCGGCATCCGCTACCGCACTCGCCAGGGAGAGGCGGTGGCGCGGGCGTCGCGCGAGGTGATCCTCTGTGGCGGCGCCTTCGGTTCGCCGCAACTCCTGCTGTTGTCCGGTATCGGCCCGGCCGCCGAACTTGCCATGCACGGCATTCCCGTCACCCACGAATTGCCGGGTGTCGGCAAGAATTTGCAGGACCATCTCGATTTCATCGTCGGCTGGAAATCCAGGGATACCGATATGCTTGGCATAAGCCCGCGCGGCGCGGTCGGTTTCCTAGGGCATATCCTGCAGTGGCGGCGGGATGGCACCGGACTTATCGCCTCGCCGGCGGCCGAAAGCGGCGCGTTCGTGAAATCCGACCCGGTGCTCGATCGTCCCGACCTGCAATTGCAGTTCATCATCGGCCTGGTCGAGAACCATGCTCGCACGCTGCACTATGGCTTTGGTTTCTCCTGCCATGTCTGCATCTTGCGGCCGCACTCACGTGGCGAGGTCGGCCTGGTCAGCGCCGATCCGTTCGCCGCGCCGCGTATCGATCCGCGCTTCCTCGATGACGAACGCGATGCCGAGCTGTTGCTGAAGGGCGTGAAGCTCACCCGGCAGGTGCTGGGCTCTCCGGCGCTGGCGCGCTATCGGTACAAGGAAATGCACATCGCCGGGGCGCCAGGCGATGCCGACTTGATGGGACATATCCGCGCCCGCGCCGACACCGTCTATCACCCGGTCGGCTCTTGCCGCATGGGCGTCGACGAGATGGCGGTGGTCGATCCGCAATTGCGGGTCCATGGGCTTGAAGCCTTGCGGGTCGTCGATGCCTCGGTGATGCCGACGCTGATCGGCGGCAACACCAATGCGCCGACCATCATGATTGCCGAAAAGGCGGCGGACATGATCAAGGTGGCCGCCTGATTGTCATTCTGGTCGAACCAGCAATGCTGTTTTCGTTCACCCCTAAACGACATTGCGCGTGTTCTGTCGAGAATGAAGAAAACTGGTCGTACCAATTTGACGATTTGCACTTTCCCTTTCGCTGACCTGCCCTTAGGATGGGTGTATTATTTCGCAGCCCGAAATAAATGACACAAGGGAGGAACCGGGAATGGCTGGCAAGAAGATATTGATGCTCGTTGGCGAGTTCAGCGAGGAGTATGAGATTTTCGTCTTTGAGCAGGCCATGCATGCGGTCGGCCACACCGTGCATGTCGTCTGCCCGGACAAGAAGGCGGGCGATATCCTGAAGACGTCACTGCACGATTTCGAAGGCCATCAGACCTATACCGAAAAGCTCGGCCACGACTACATCCTCAACAAGACGTTTTCCGAGGTCGATCCGGCGCAATACGATGCGGTCTACGCAGCAGGTGGGCGCGGCCCCGAATACATCCGCATCGACAAGCGGGTGCAGGCGCTGGTGCGGCATTTCCACGAGGCCGGCAAGCCGATCTTCACCATCTGCCATGGCGTGCAGATCCTGATCGCGGTCGATGGCGTGGTGCGGGGCAGGGAAGTGGCCGCACTCCACTATTGCGAGCCTGAAGTGACGCTGGCCGGCGGCATTTATATCGATGTCGCGCCGACCGGCGCCCATGTCGACGGCAATCTCGTTTCAGCCAAGGGCTGGCCGGGCCTGTCCAACTTCATCCGCGAATGCCTGAAAGTGCTCGGCACGGAGATCCGCCATGGCGAGATCCTGATGCGCGATGAGCGCCAGGCGGCCTGAGCCGGTATGTTCAGGGCTGCCGCGCTCTTGGCGCGGCAGTTTTTTCTACAACGCCGCCCGTGCCTCGCGGAACGAGACCAGCTTGCGGCGGCTTTCATCCCACAGCGCCAGTTTGACGCAACGCAAGCTGTCGAGCAGCGTGACGCGGCCGATGCCGCGCAGTTCCGGATAATCGCGCAGCACTTCCTGCAGCCGGTAGCCCGGCACCTTGGCGGAGAGGTGGTGGACGTGGTGGACGCCGATGTTGCCGGTGAACCAGTTCAGCACCGGCGGCAGGTCGTAGTAGGACGAGCCATGCAAGGCGGCATGCTGGAATTCCCAGTCTTCGTCCTTTTCCCATTCCGTCTCCTCGAACTGGTGCTGGACGTAGAACAGCCAGACGCCGGCCGAGCCGGCCAAGATGACGATCGGCAGGTGGACAACCAGGAAGGCACCGGGGCCGACGGCCCAGATAAGCAGGGCTGCTGCAAGCGCGATGGCGAGATTGGTGGTCATCGATGACACCCAGGGCGTCAGTCCGCCGCGCATCATGCCGATCGGCAGCCTTTGCGAGAAGATGAACAGCCAGATCGGTCCCAACCCGAACATCACAAGGGGATGGCGATAGAGGCGATAACCAAGGCGACCACGCCATGACAGCTGCCGGTATTCGGCAACAGTGAGCGTCCTGATGTCGCCCATGCCGCGTTCGTCGAGATTGCCGGCGCTGGCATGATGCACGGCGTGGGCGCGCCGCCAGCAATCGTATGGTGTCAGCGTCAGGACACCGAGCGCACGGCCGATCCAGTCGTCGGCGTAGCGGTTGGCGAAGAAGGAGCCATGGCCGCAATCGTGCTGGATCATGAAGATGCGCACCAGGAACCCGGCCGCTGGAAGGATCAGGATCAGGCCCCACCAATGGCCATAGGCATAGGCTGCCGAGGACAGCGCCCAGAGCGTGGCGAACGGAATGAGGGTGATGGCCAGTTCGATGGCGCTGCGCCGCCGGTCCGGCTTCTTGTAGCGCGCCAGAATCTTCAACCAGGCGCGCTTGCTGTTGGCGGCCGCATCGGGGGAAATCATGTTCATCAGGAAGCATAGGCGGGGCGTGTGGCCTCCGCAAGGCGAGGATCACGTGAAATTACTGCGCGTAATTGACGCGCGATAGGCCGTTTCCAGGCCCAGCCGTCCAGAGGTCTGAAATACCGGAATGGCTAGGCGAATGGCACCTATTGGCGGCCACCGCCGGTGCTGCTCTCCAGCCGATCCAGCCGGTCCAGCAACTCTGTGAAGCGGTTGGGGATGTCGGCTTCGGGCCGGAAGGCCGGCAAGCTGCGCAGAAAGCGCGTCATCGCCTCGGCGCCGAACTGGCGCCTGACTTCGGCGGCTAGCCCTTCTCTCTTTTCGGCCTTGTTGTTGGTCATCGTTTCAAAATCCTTTGTCGGTTCCGAAACTCCTCCAGCAAGGGAATGGTTCCCCCATCACACCCCTGTGGCAAGCAAAGCCGGCGGTTACGGTAAAATTTGAATTAATATCGAAGGACCGCCATCGGGTGCCGTCCAGGCCTCGAGGTCGCTTGCCCCTTGATTTTTGGTCGCCAAACCTCGATATCGGGCACAAAATCCACACCATTCGAGATGACGGGAAATGGCGATGAGCGACCAGGCAAAAGACGAACGCGCGCCCAGTGAAGCCGAAGCGGCCGATGCCAATGCCGAGCGCACGGAAGGCAGCATCGACGGCGACTATGAAGCGCTTGTGCGGCTGCTGAAGGAAAATGAAGAGCTCAAGGACCGCGCGCTGCGCGTCGCGGCCGAGATGGAAAACCTGCGCCGCCGCACCGCGCGCGACGTGCATGACGCCCGCACTTACGCGGTTGCGAATTTCGCCCGCGACATGCTGTCGGTGTCGGACAATCTGCGCCGCGCGCTGGACGCCATTCCGGCCGAGGCCAAGGCGTCGGACGATGCCGGCTTCAAGTCGCTGATCGAAGGCGTCGACCTGACCGAGCGCGCCATGCTGTCTGCGCTGGAACGGCATGGGGTCAAGAAGCTCGCACCCGAGGGCGAGAAGTTCGACCCCAATTTCCACCAGGCAATGTTCGAAGTGCCCAATCCCGATGTTCCGGCCAACACGGTGGTCCAGGTCGTGCAGCCGGGCTATTCGATCGGCGAGCGCGTGCTGCGTCCGGCCATGGTCGGCGTCGCCAAGGGTGGCCCTAAGTTCGCAGCCGAGGCGCCGGTCGAACCGGGGCCGGTGAATGAGCAGGCGGAGAAGGATGCGTAGTTAGGGATTAGGCAGTAGGAAACCGACGCAGTCGTATCAAACGCGCGGCTTCGTGCTATTCATACGCAGTTCCTAATCCCTACTGCCTATTGCCTCATGCCCTTGAACCCCATCGCACTTCTCGACTATGCCGGTGTCGCCGTTTTTGCGGCGACCGGCGCCTTGGCTGCTTCGCGCAAACAGCTCGACATCATCGGGTTCCTGTTCCTGGCCAGCGTCACCGGCATTGGCGGCGGCACTTTTCGTGACCTCATCCTCAATGTGCCGGTGTTCTGGGTGATAAACCGCGACTATGTGCTGATCTGCGCGGTGGTGGCGGTGCTGGTCTTCTTCACCGCGCATCGCGTCGAATCCCGCTACAAGCTGCTGCTGTGGCTGGACGCCATCGGGCTGGCCGCCTTTTCGGTGATGGGCGCGGCAAAGGGCCTGGCTATCACCGGCTCGCCGGTCGTTTCGATCATCACCGGCATGCTGACCGCGACCTTTGGCGGCATATTGCGCGATTTGCTGGCCGGCGAGCCATCGGTGTTGCTCAGGCCGGAAATCTACGTCACGGCCGCCCTGGCGGGCGCCGCGATCTTCACATTGGGCGACGTCGCCCAATTGCCGCAGATTGTCTCGGGGTTGGCCGGTTTCGTCGTGGCGCTTGCCGTACGCGGCGGTGCGCTGCGTTTCGGCTGGTCGTTTCCGTCCTACAAGAGCCGGCCCGGCCGGCGGCCTGAGGATATTCCGTGAAAGGAAGCGAGTAGCGAATAGGGATGACAAGCCGCGGAATCGCGGCGTAGCCCTTGCTATTCGCTATTCGCTATTCGCTATTCGCTATTCGCTATGCCGCGAAGCGCTGCGCTTCCCCGCCATAGTAGTTGACGTAGCGCGCACCGATCTCCTTGACCGGCATCACCACGAAGACGTCGACGGTCGAGAATTCGCGGTCGATGACGCAGCCGTCGCCGATGCGGGCGCCAACCCTCAGATAGCCCTTGACCAGAGGCGGCATCGCCGCGATCGCTGCCTTGGCGTTGACCGCCTCGATCGGCATCAGGTCCATGGAGCAATATCGATCGGACACCGCGCGCACGTCCCAAGCCGAATTGGTGCGGCAGTGATGGGCGAGATAGGTGAGAGCCTCGGCATGCGCGGCCGGCACCGTGCCATGGAAGGAGGCGCAGCCGGTCATGACGCCGATTTCGTAATGATTGATATAGGCCCAGATGCCTTGCCACAGCGCCTCGATGGTGCGCTTCGAGCGGTATTGCGGCAAAACGCAGGAACGGCCGAGTTCGAGAAAACGCTGGCCGGGGTGACGGGCGATGAGCTTGGTCAGCTCGAATTCGCCTTCGGAATAGAAGCCGCCGGCGGTGGCCGCGATTTCTTGCCGCAGCAGGCGGTAGGTGCCGACGATGCGGCGATGTTCGGGGCCGGAAAGCGTGGTATCCAGGACCAGCAGATGGTCGCAGAGCGGATCGAACCGGTCGGCGTCACGGCGATCATGCGCCTGAAACAGGTCCTTCCTGGCGCCAAGTTCGTCGTAGAACACCCGGTAGCGCACTTCCTGAGCGGCCGCGATCTCGGCCTCGTTGCGGGCGAGCCGCACTTCGAGATTGCCGATACGGCCGAGTGCTGCGCCCTTTATGACGGAATCGACGTTACGTCCGGCAAGCAAGGCGCTGCTGGCGTTGGACCGAGTGTCACATTCCGGCATAACTGTATGCACGAGTGATTCTCCTTCGAGCCATCCCTCTTGGCACGGGGATACGGTGTAGGTGCAACAGGATTGTGACAGTACCGTGATACGGCGTCGCGGGCAATACTTCGTCGGCTGGCGAAAACGCTCAACCGGCTACGTTCGGTGAGGAAACATGAAACGCGGCGCATCTCGATCGGGTAGGGCGACGCGCTTCAGATCCTTCTTTTTCATGCATGTCATCCGCCCAAAATCGAGGAAATTTTTTGGCCGACATCCATCGGCCGCACGCCGGAAAAAGGCGGCTCAAGCGGCGAACTGGCCCTCGACGGCGTTGACCAGCGCCTCGGGGTCGAGCGGCTTGGTGACGAAGCCGCTGGCGCCGTGGGCGAGCACCGCATGGCGGGTCTTTTCCTGGCTGTCGGCCGACAGCACCATGATCGGCACGGGTGGCGCCGACGTTTCCTCCTCATGGCGGCGGATCGCCGCAATGGCGTCCAGCCCATCCATCACCGGCATATGCAGATCCATCAGCACCACGTCGAAACGGTGCTTGTGCCCGGCGCTGGTGACGGCCTCGACGGCAGCCTTGCCATTGCCGACCACCTTGACGCGGTGCCCTGCCTTCAACAGCGTGGCTCGCGCCAGCATGGCATTGATGTCGTTGTCTTCTGCGATCAGAACGGACAGGCCCTGCTGGCGCTCACCTGAGGCGCGAAGCGTTGGGGTGCGACGCTTTTCCGGCTGCGGCTGGGCAAGGGCCGGCGCATGGCTGGTCAAAAGCACACGCAGAAGCGTTCCCCCGCGCACCGGCCGGGCAAGGAAGGTCGCATAGCCGCTGGCGCGGAACTCGCCAAGCATGCCGCGGTCGGTCGGCGCGATCAGAGTAATGGCTTCGCAATCGGAAAAGCCGCTTTGGCGTAACCTTTTGAGCAGCCTTCCGTCACTTTCTTCCATGGCGGCATCGACCAGCAGCACGTCGCAGCCGCCGGCAAAGGGCGCAGCCTGCGCCACGCTGGTGGCAATACCGGCGGTGCCGCCATTGGCGCGGATGGTGCGGGCGATGGCGTCGGCCTCGACGGCGTTCCTAGACAGGATCACCGCGCGCCTGCCGGCAAGCGCGTTCAGCTGGCCCTGCGGCGCCTCCGTGGCCTCCGTGGCTGGGATTTCGAAGACGAATTCCGACCCTTGGCCAAGCCGGCTGGAGACCGAGATCGTGCCGCCCATGGCGGCCACCAGGCGCTTGGAGATGGCAAGTCCCAGCCCCGCCCCGCCATGCGTGCGCGTCGAGGTGCCGTCGGCCTGCTCGAACTCCTCGAAGATGCGCTCCATGTCCTCGTCGCGCAGGCCGGGACCGGTGTCGGTGATCGTGAAGCAGATGCGGTCGCTGGCCTCGGTACGGGCACGCGCGACGCTGACCAGCACGCCGCCGCCGTCGGTGAACTTGATGGCGTTGCCGATGAGGTTGAGCAGCACCTGCCTGACCCGGCCCGGATCGGCGGTGATCAATTGCGGTACATCGGGTTCGACGTGGCAGCCGAGGCCGATGTCCTTGGCGAAGGCGCGCGCGGCCAGCAATTCGATGATGTTGTCGGCGATCTCGCGCACCGACATCGGTTGCGGTTCCGGATCGAAGCGACCGGCCTCGATCTTGGAGTAGTCGAGCAAATCCTCGATCAGGGCGAGCAGGGCGCTGGCCGAGGTCGAGACGGCGCCGACATAGGTTTGCTGCTCCGGCGACAGGCTGGTATCGGCCAAGAGCCTCGCCATGCCCATGATGCCGTTCATCGGCGTGCGGATTTCATGGCTGACGGTGGCGAGAAAGCGCGATTTGGCCTGGCTGGCGTATTCGGCCCGCTCACGCGCGGTGATCAGCGAGGATTCGGCGCGCTTGCGGGCGGTGATGTCGCGGGCGATGGCGCGATGCGAGACCGCGCCGCTGTCCTTGTCGCGCACCGACAGTTCGATCCACGAGAACCAGCGCGGGCCGCCCGGCGCCCGGATGGCGACGTCAGTGGAACTCAGGCACTCGTGGTCGGAAAAGGCGGCATCGGGGACGATGCCGACCTCGACGCCGAGTTCGGCCAGTGTCTTGCCGGCAAGATCGCGCTGATCGGTTTCGACCAGATCGGCGAACACCTTGTTGGCAAAGACGATGTAGCCGTCGCGGTCACGATGGATGACGAGATCGCCAAGCGCGTCGATGAGACCGCGAAAACGCTCCTCGCTCTCCTGCATCTCCCACATGCGGTCGGCCAGCGTCTCGATCTCGGCGCGGCTGCGGGCGCTGGTCTCGTCAAGCAGCACCACGGTACGATGGACGCTGCGTCTGGCATGCAGATGCAAGCCAAGGCCGGCGAGGCCGGTGGCCAGCAAAGCCAGGCTGATGAAGATCGGCGCCCCGGTCAGATGCGCGAGGCCGGCGAGTATCATCATGGCAACGTAGGTTAGCAGCGGCAGACCTTCGGGCCTTACCACTTGCTGCTCGGGCACCAGCGGCGGCGCGGCGATAAATCGCCGTGCCGGCATGGGTGCCGCATCGACGTCGTCGCCAATATCTGCCTGTTGCGTGCCGGATTCCGCGATCATGCGAAACCTTTGCCAGACAGAGATTATGGAAAATTGCGGCGGATCGTTCGAATTTTAGCGGATGCGCATCTTTTTACCCGGTGTGCCGGACTTGTCGCCAGACAGTGTCAATTCCGTCAGCCCTTCGGGGCGGCGAACTCACCCAATCGGCGAACTCACATATCGACAACCACGCGTCCGCGGATCTTGCCCTCGACAATATCGCGCGCGGCGTCGATGATGCCGTCGAAGCCGATGGTCCTGGACAGGCCGGCGAGCTTCTGCAGGTCGAGATCGGAGCCGATGCGCCGCCAGGCCTCGAGGCGCACAGCCTTCGGCGCCATCACCGAATCGATGCCGAGCAGCGAGACGCCGCGCAGGATGAACGGGGCCACGCTCGACGGCAGATCCATGCCTCCGGCCAGGCCGCAGGCCGCGACCGCGCCACCATAGGATGTCATCGACAGCACGTTGGCCAGCGTGTGGCTGCCGACCGAATCGATGCCGCCGGCCCAGCGTTCCTTGGCCAGCGGCTTGGCGGGCTGGTTGAGTTCATCGCGCGATATCACCTCGGCGGCGCCAAGGTTGATCAGATAGGGGCTTTCGGCGTTGCGGCCGGTCGATGCAATTACGTGGTAACCGAGGCTGGACAGGATGGAGACCGCGACCGAACCGACGCCGCCGGCAGCACCCGTCACCACCACCGGGCCGCGATCGGGCAGGATGCCGTGCCGCTCGAGCGCCATGACGCTGAGCATGGCGGTGTAGCCGGCGGTGCCGACCGCCATTGCGTCATGCGCGCTGATGCCTTGCGGCAGCGGCACCAGCCAGTCGCCCTTGACGCGGGCGTGCGCCGCATAGGCGCCGAAATGCGTTTCGCCGACGCCCCATCCATTCAGGATGACCTTGTCTCCCTGACGCCAGTCGGGGTTGGAGGACGAGATCACCGTGCCGGCGAAGTCGATGCCCGGCACCAGCGGCCAGCGGCGGACCACCGGCGCCTTGCCGGTGATGGCCAGCCCATCCTTGTAGTTCACCGTCGTCGCCTCGACCGCGACGGTGACGTCGCCTTCCATCAGGTCGGCGTCGGTGAGGTCCGTCACGGCCACCGATTGCTTCTTGTCGGCATCGCGCGAGACGAGGATGGCTTTGAAGGTTTCGGGCATCTTTTTCTCCGCGAGCTTGCTTGGTGTGGACTGTGCGGCGATGGGCGCGCGGGGTCAATCTTTGGACGGCGTGGGCTCGCGCCGCCAGCCGATGAGTTCGTCGAAGACAACCAGCGCCGCACCCACGGAAATGAAGGCGTCGGCGAGGTTGAATACGTTGGCAAAGGACCAGACCGGTGTGTGGAACAGGATGTAGTCGATGACGTGGCCGTAGACGGCGCGGTCGATCAGATTGCCCAGCGCGCCGCCGATGATCAGGGCAAAGCCGGTGCGGGCTATGATATGGCCTGATGGCGTGCGGGTGGCGAGATAGAGCACGAAAGTGACGACCAGCACAGCGATGACCACCAGGCCGGTGTCACCGAAGGAGGAGAACATCGAGAAGGCGATGCCGGTGTTGTAGGTGCGAAACAGCGCCAGGAACGGCACCAGATCGACCTTTTCCTGAAACGGCAGGCCGGTCTCGACCAGGTGCTTGATCCATTGATCGAGCGCAATGGCCGCGACGACGAGCAGTGCGTAGGGGGACCATGATCTCAAGGGCGGGCAACCTTCATTGCTGGTCGGCGATGGGTTCGAGCTTCAGGGCGCCGCGCCGGATCTCGAACAGCATGATGCCGGTGGCGACGGCGAGATTGAGCGAATCGGCACGGCCCGCTTGCGGAATCCGGAGCAGCCTGTCGCAACTCGCCGCCAGGCTCTCAGGCAGGCCCTGCTGCTCATTGCCCATCATCAGCAGCACCGGCCCGCGGGAAAAATCGACCGAGCGATAGTCGACCGCGCCTTTCAGATGCGTGCCGGCGACGAGGCCCGAAAAGCCGCCACGCCAGGCAAGGAAAGCTTCGGTCGTCGCCTTGGCCACCGGCACGGCGAAGATCGAGCCCATCGTGGCGCGCACTGTCTCCACGGAAAACGGATCGGTGGTGTCGCCGACGAGGATGACGCCCTTGGCGCCGACGGCATCGACGGTGCGGATGACGGTGCCGAGATTGCCGGGATCGCGCACCCGGTCGAGCGCCACCCAGACATCGCCATTGTCGGCGCGGATATCCTTCAGGGCGAGGAATTTCTGCGAGAAGACACCGACCACCATTTGCGGGTTGTCGCGGCGGGTGATGGCGACAAGAACCTTTTCCGACACTTCGAGCACCGTGCCGCCGGCGGCAACCGTGCGCGCCGCGACCTTTTCCACCGCGGCATTGCCGCGCCCGGCCTTGGCGAACACAAGCGTCCTGATCTGCCAGCCGAGATCGAGCGCATCGATGACAAGCTTCAGCCCCTCGGCCATGAAGGCGTTCTGCTGGTCGCGGAATTTCTTCAAGGCGAGCGCCTTGATGTCCTTGATCAGCGGATTGGCAAGGCTGGTGACTTCCTTCACCTGGCCCGGTGCGCCGGCATGCCGTTCGTTCATTCAGGACTCCCGGGCATTCAGGCCACCCAGCGCGAAAACAGTGACGTCGAAAGCGCCCTGCCGGCGGATTTTTCGCGGATGATCAGCTCACCCGATTCAACCCTGCCGCCCATGCCGGCGAAGGTGTCGCGCATCAGAGCATGGATGGCGAAGAAGGAGGCGCGGATCGAATAGGCGGTCAGCACCACCGCCAGCGGCTTCGGCGTCAGGATCGCGCGGCAGAGGTCAGTCAATGCCGGCAGGTCCTCGAACAATTGCCAGACCTCGCCCTTGGGGCCGCGGCCATAGGCCGGCGGGTCGAACAGGATGATGTCGTAGCGGCTGCCGCGGCGCTCCTCGCGCTCGGCGAATTTCACCGCATCGTCGACGATCCAGCGGATCGGCTTGCTGCCAAGCCCGGCCATCTCCTGGTTTTCACGCGCCCAGCCGATCGCCTTCTTCGAGGCGTCAACATGGGTGACCTCGGCGCCGGCGCGGGCCGCCACCAGCGAGGCAAGGCCGGTATAGCCGAACAGGTTGAGCACCTTTACCGGCCGCCTGGCCGACGCGATCAGGCCTGCCATATGATCCCAATGCGAGGCCTGTTCGGGAAAGACGCCGACATGGCGAAACGAGGTGAAGCGGCCGAGATAGTCGATACCGTCATGCTTCATCGGCCAGGTCTCACCGAGTGGCGTCTTCGGGAAACGCCAGCGGCCAATGCCTTCCTCGTCGGTGTCGCCGGTGAAGATGGCGTCGGCCCGCTCCCAGTCCTTCGCCGGCAAGGCCTTCTGCCAGATCGCCTGGCCCTCGGGCCGCACGATGCGATAGGGGCCATATTGTTCGAGCTTTTCGCCGGCGCCGCTGTCGAGCAGGGCATAATCCGCGTTGGGTGCCACTTCCAGGATGACCGGAAGTTGCTCGGCGGGCAGCGCCCCGTCGCGGCGGGCGAGGATGCGCGGTGCGGCTTTCGGTTCGGGGCGATCATCGGTTCTGGCCTCGGGCCGCTCGCGCGGCCTGGCGTCCGGCCGTGCCGAGCCACGCGCCTCGTGCGGACGTGCGTCTCCCGTTCCGCTTTTTGCGGGCGGGCGGCTGTCGCGGCGTTTGTCGCGAAAAGACTTCAAGCGGGAGCATCTCCGAGCGGCGTGCCGCTTTTGGCATAGGGCAACCGGCTTCGCAACCAAGTCTGCCGTTACCTCTCCTGTTCATGTCGGCCAGCGATGGACCAATGTCAAAGAAACAGGCAAATCTGCTGGATGTCCCGCTCCGAACGCCTGCTTGATCTCATCCAGTGCCTGCGCCGGCACCGCCGGCCGGTGAGCGGGCGCACGCTTGCCGATGAACTCGGGATCTCGATCCGCACACTCTATCGCGACATCGCCACGCTGCAGGGGCAGGGCGCGCCGATCGAGGGCGAGGCGGGGCTCGGCTATGTGCTCAAGCCCGGCTTCATGCTGCCGCCGCTGATGTTCAGCGACGAGGAGATCGAGGCCATCGTGCTCGGCTCGCGCTGGGTCGCCAAGCAGCCGGACCGCCGTCTTTCGGCCGCCGCCGCCAACGCACTGGCCAAGATCGCTGCCGTGCTGCCCGACGATCTGCGCGAGGATCTCGATGCCTCGACGCTGCTGGTCGGGCCGCCCATGACGGCCATTGAAGGCATCGACCTCGGCGTCGTGCGGCAGGCCATCCGCAACGAGCGAAAACTCGGCTTTCTCTATCGCGACGCAGGCGGCGCCGTATCCGAGCGCGTGGTGTGGCCGTTCGCGCTCGGCTTCTTCGACAAGGTGCGGGTGGTGGTGGCGTGGTGCGAAATGCGGCAGGATTTCCGCCATTTTCGCGCCGATCGCATCTCCGGCCTCAACACAATCGATACGCGCTATCCGCGTCGCCGCCAGGTGCTGCTCAAGGAATGGCGGGCGACGTTCGACAAACCGCGTGGGTCATGAATGATACTGCCAGAAACTGACAGTATCCCGGCTATATCGAGCGCATCGAAACGCCGAACCTTGGAGAGCAGACATGACCACCCCGAATTTCGTTATCCTCTATGTCGACAAGCCGCTTGAAAGCGGCGCCTTCTACAGCGCGCTGCTGGGCCGCGAGCCGGTAGAAAGCGCGCCGACCTTCGTGCTGTTCGTGCTCGACAACGGCTTCAAGCTCGGCCTCTGGTCACGCCATACGGTCGAGCCGGCGGCAGAAGCGACCGGTGGCGGTTCCGAGATCGTGTTTGCGCTGGAGACGCCCGACGCGGTCGATGCCACGCATGCCGACTGGGCCGGGCGCGGGTTGAAGATTCTGCAGACACCGACCGACCTGGATTTTGGCCGCACCTTCGTTGCGCTCGATCCCGACAATCATCGTCTGCGTGTTTACTGGCTGAACGACGGGGAACAGAAATGAGCGCGTACTGGATCGCGGTTGCGTCGGCCGAACATGTCCGGCGCGGCCGGAAAGACGGCTTCATGCAGGTCAACCACGGCAAGGCGGCCCCTCTGCGCCGCGTCAAGCCCGGCGACGGCATCGTGTATTATTCGCCGACCACCGTTTTCGGTGAAAAGGACGGCCTGCAGGCGTTCACGGCAATCGGCACCGTGCGCGACGGAGAACCCTATCAAGGCGACATGGGCGCCGGCTTCACGCCGTTCCGCCGCGATGTCGACTGGGCGACGGCTGACGAAGCGCCGATCAAGCCGTTGCTTGACCGGCTGGAGTTCACCGCCGGCAAGTCGAACTGGGGGTATCAGCTTCGCTTTGGTCTGTTTCCGGTCAGCGCGGCCGATTTCACAGTGATCGCCGAGGCGATGGCCGCCAAAATGGCGGCGGTGGGCTAGGCCTTGAGTGCGTCGTAGACGGCAATGCCGGCGGCAAGGTCCTCGAGCGCGGCACCGACCGACTTGAACAGCGTGATCTCGTCGGAGCTCTCCCGGCCCTTCTTCTGGTCGCGCGCCAGTTCGTGCAAATCCGCGACGATGGCTTCCGGCTTCAGCAGGCCGGAGGCCAGGGGCTGGACGATGTCGCCGGCCTCCTTGGTGGCACCGGCGCGGGTGTCGACGTAGACGCGCGCGCGCGCGATCGCGTCATCATCGCTTTCGCGCATCGCCGGCGTGAAGCCGCCGACCAGATCGACATGGGTTCCCGGCCGCAGCAGCGCGCCCTTGACCAGCGGCGTGGTGGTGATCGTCGCCGAGGAGACGATGTCGGCCTGGCCAAGCTCGGCATCGAGATCGGTTGCGGCGCTGGCCGAAAAACCCTCGGCACGCAAATCGGCCGCGACTTTCTCGGCATTGGCCGGGGTCCGGTTCCAGATGCGGATAGTCTTGATCGGCCGCACGGCCGAATGCGCCTTGGCAAGGAACGGCGACAGGGCGCCGGCGCCGACCACAAGCAGCCGCGAGGCATCGTCGCGGGCGAGGTAGGATGCCGCCAGCGCCGAAGCGCAGGCGGTGCGCCACTGCGTCAGTCGCTGGCCGTCGATCAAGGCTTCCGGTTCGCCGGTGCTGCCATTGAGCAAGAGATAGAGCCCCATCACCGCCGGCTTGCCGATGGCGTTGTTGTCGGGCGAGACGGTGACGATCTTGACGCCGACATGACCGCCGGCCGAGGTGCCGGCGGCGTGGAAATCCGTCCATGCCGGCATCAGCAGCAAGGTCGAGGCCGCACCATCCGGTCGCTCGACCGCGTGATGATGCCTGACAGGTTGCACCGCGCCTTCGCGAAATGCCGTTCGCAATGTCTCGACCAGTCCGGGAAAGGTCAGCGCACGATCGACCTCGGTGGCCGAAATGGTCAGCATGAAAAGCTCCGTGGAAAGAAAGGCGCCGGCCGGCGGTTCAAGCGGTCGGCTTCGGCAATACCGGTCCTTGGGCTGACCCTTGGATCGGCCTCTGCGATGCCGATGGTGCGCGGCTGACCGCCTGGCGCAGGTTTTCCGCCTCGACACCGCGCTGGCGCGCCAGCTTGCGGTAGCGGCCCTGCTTGACCCAGGTCGCCAGGCTGCCGACCATCATCCCGATGGCGAGCGCCAGGAACAGGAAGATGAACAGCGGCAAGGTGAGCGTCAGCTTCGGATTGCCGGGATTGAACGGGTCCAGCGTGAAGGCGACGAGTTCGCGGTTGGCGACGGCCAAGGCGATCAGGATGATCGCCAGGGGCACGAAGACCACGATGAGCATGAAACGATTGAGCATTATGTTTTCCGTCGGAAGCTGGCGCTGACGCCTACTTGCCGCCGTTCAGCCTTTCGCGCAGTTCCTTGCCGGTCTTGAAGAACGGCACCCATTTCTCCTCGACTTCGACGGATTCGCCGGTGCGCGGGTTGCGACCGGTGCGGGCGGGGCGGTTTTTCACCGAAAAAGCGCCGAAACCACGCAGCTCGACCCGGTTGCCCTCGGCAAGGGCGTCGGTGATCTCATCGAAGATCGCGCCGACAATATTTTCGACGTCGCGCAGGAAAAGATGCGGATTGCGCGTGGCAATAATCTGCACAAGTTCGGACTTGATCATCAGACGGGTCCCCGAGAAAGCGGTTCGGTCAAAATTATCAGGATGATTTTATTTGCTTTTTTACTCGCCCCAACCGGCATCTCAAGGGTGCCAGACGGAAACGAGACCGTCAAGAAACAAGCGGTCGGCGCCAAGTTCGTGGATGACATCGCCGCTGTAATCCGGCAGGCCGAGCGCGCTGCCGATCGTTTTCACCATCGACTTGGACCACAGGAAACTCCCGCGACGGTCCGTGTCCTTCCATTCGACCACGTTGAGCTTGGCATCGACCCCCTTGGTCGCCAGCCAGTCGATCGCCTCGGTTTCGCCGCCGACGGCATCGATCAGCCCGTTGGCGAGACCCTGGCGGCCGGTGAAGATCGACCCATCGGCAAGCGCCAGTGCCTGCTCGTGCGTCATCTTGCGGCGGTCGGCGACGATGCCGACGAACCAGTCGTAACTGTCGAGGATGAGCTTGCGGACCATGGCGCGCTCGTCGTCATTGGTCGGCTTGAAGGGCGAGGGCGAGGCTTTGAGCGGTGAGGATTTCACCTCCTCCAGCTTGATACCGAGCTTGTCCATCAGGCCGCTGACGTCAGGATACTGGATCAGCACGCCGATCGAACCGACGATCGAGGTCTTGCGGGCAACGATATGGTCGGCCGCACTTGCGATCATGTAGCCCGCGGAGGCGGCGAGCGTACCGACTTCGGCCACGACAGGCTTGTCGGCGGCCACCTTGCGGACCTCCTCAAAGATCGATTCGCCGCCGACGGTGGTGCCGCCGGGTGAATCGATCGCCAAGATCACGCCTTTCACCTTCGACGATTTGCGGATGTCCTCCAGCCGCTTGATCAACTCCTCGTCCTCGGTGATCGTGCCTTCGATCCGGACCTTGGCGATATGGTCGACAGACGAGCCGCCGAGATCGTCGCCATAGAGCCATGCCGACAGCCCGATCACGCCGAGCGCGACGATGCCTATGGCCGCAACACGCCAGAATGTCAGCTTGCGCCGCAAACGGCGGCGGTCGATCAGGTCGTCGGCTCTCAATGCCATCGTCAGCCTCACAGTCGGCGGGAAGAGACGCTTTTAGACCATGATGTCTTGATCGGGAAGCTGTTCCGTCTTCCATGTGGCACGGCAAGCCGCGCGCGGCCATCCCATGCTGTCTGTTTTGTGACTGGCCTGCGCAAGGGACGCAAGGTAAGTGGGATGAATGGGGTGACGAAAAACGACGCAGGCGCGTCCATTTCTGCTATGAAGTGCCGGCTGTTGTGCTGACCTCGTTTTCGTTTGTACAACGGCAGTTGTCACATTTTTGCGGTTTTCGTGGGCTTGTGCTTGCTTGAGGGCACCGGCCCCCCACCTATAAGCGGTGCTCGCTGGCGGGCAGGGGTTTAGAAGAAAGCAGTCATGTTAGCGCGACCGAATGAACCGACCAGCCCAGAAATGGAGTTGGCTCCCCCGGCGGATGGCCCGACGCGGAGCGATGCGTTCGACCGCGCCCAGCGTCATTCGCGCCGCGTGCGCGTGCTCAAATTCGCCGTGCCCCTGGCTGCGGCGCTCATTGCTGTCGCCTTCCCGGTCTATTCCTATCTGGCCGCACCCGTCGCGATAGCGGTGCAGACGGAAGGTACCGCCTTTACCAATGGCAAGCTGGTGATGGCCAACCCCAAGCTCAACGGTTTCACCAAGCAGAAGCAGCCCTATTCGATGACGGCCCTGCGGGCGATACAGGATGTCAACACGCAAGGCATCATCGAGCTCGAAGGCATAGACGCCAAGGTGCCGGTCGGGCCGGACAATGTTGCCGCGGTCAAAGCATCGCACGGTACTTACGATCGCGATGGCAATACGATGAAGTTGACCAGCGACGTCACGATCACCACGACCGACGGCATGCAAGCCAAGTTCAAATCGGTCTTCCTCGACATGGGCAAAGGCACTATGAAGACGGATGATCCCGTCGATGTCAGCCGTGGCGGGTCACAGATCACAGCGAATTCCATGTCGGTCCAGGACAATGGCAAGGTCCTGGTGTTCGAGAACAGGGTGCGCGTCAACATAGATCCCGCCGCTCTGAAGGCGGCCGAGGCAAAGGGCGAGGAAGCGAATGTGGCTCAATAGTTCAATACGGCTTGCGGCCGCGACTTCGGCACTGCTCCTGCTGGGGCTGGGACCGTCGCTGGCACAGTCCGGCGCCGAAAGCCTGTCCGGCCTGAAATTGACCGGCGACAAGCCCATCCAGATCGAGAGCGACAAGCTCGAGGTTCGGCAGGCTGACAATGTTGCCGTGTTCACCGGCAATGTCACCGTCGTGCAGGGGCCAACCCTGCTCAAGGCCGGCAAGATGATGGTTTACTACATCAAGGACCCCAAGGCTGCTGCCAAGGGCACCGAGGCGGCGGGTGCTGCGATGACCGGCTCCGCCAACATCGATCACCTCGAAGTCAGCGACAGGGTCTATATCAAGTCGGATGACCAGGTGGCGACCGGCGACAACGGCACTTTCGACATGAAGACGCAGGTTCTGGTCCTGTCGGGCAAAGAAGTGGTGCTGTCGCAGGGCCCCAACGTGCTCAAGGGCTGCAAGCTGACCGTGCAGATGAAGACCGGCCTCGCTAACGTCGATGGTTGCGGCGGTCGTGTCATCATGTCGATGACGCCGCCACCGAAAGCGGATACGCCGAAATCGGGAGCGACGAACCCCTGATGGCCAGCCTGTCGTCGCTGACGGCGCGTCTTCCGGGACGGGCCGCCAGCAAGATTTCGGCGCCGGCCACGGTGACCGTCGATGTGGGAAAATTCAAGGGCACCTTGATCGCCAAGGGCCTGACCAAGAGCTACAAGGGCCGCAAGGTCGTCAGCGGCGTCACCATTGGCGTGCGTGCCGGCGAGGCCGTCGGGCTGCTTGGCCCCAACGGCGCCGGCAAGACGACCTGTTTCTATATGGTCACTGGCCTTGTGCCGGTCGATGAAGGCACGATCGAGATCGACGGCTTCGACGTTACCTCGATGCCGATGTACCGCCGTGCCCGGCTCGGCATCGGTTATCTGCCACAGGAAGCCTCGATCTTTCGCGGCCTCAATGTCGAGCAGAATATCCGCGCCGTGCTCGAAGTGGTCGAAAAGGACCGCAAGGTGCGCGAGCGTAGCCTCGACGAACTGCTCGAGGAGTTTCACATCAGCCATCTGCGCAAGGCGCCATCCATGTCGCTCTCCGGCGGCGAGCGCCGGCGCCTGGAAATTGCGCGGGCACTGGCGACGCGCCCGGCCTATATGCTGCTTGACGAGCCCTTTGCCGGTATCGATCCGATCGCCGTCGCCGATATCCAGCAACTGGTGCGCCACCTGACGGCACGCGGTATCGGCGTCCTCATCACCGACCACAATGTGCGTGAGACGCTCGGTCTGATCGACCGTGCCTACATCATCCATGCCGGCCAGGTGCTGACCCATGGCCGCGCCGACGAAGTGGTGGCGAACCCGGATGTGCGGCGGCTTTACCTCGGCGAGGGTTTTACGCTCTAACTCTCTTTTCCTGCGCTTTTCCCGGGAAACCGTACATGCTTTCCTGGAATTGCCTTTGTCGTGCAGAATTGCCTTGGGCGTGAAATTTGTTTCCTGACGCGATTTTTCACGCGCTGTAACCCTTTTTTGTACGGTTTTACTCCGAGATAACGCTCCGGTAAGTGAGTTTTGCTAGCTATTGCCTTGACAGGCAAAAGCCGGGCCAGTTTCTATGGGCGGCTGCAAAATTTCTGTCCGCGTGCGGATGCGTAGACGAGGCGTTTGAAACCGAACCATGGCGTTGGCGGCAAAACTACAGCTCCGACAGTCGCAGTCGCTGGTGATGACGCCGCAGCTGATGCAGTCGATTCGGCTGCTGCAATTCACCCATGTCGAGCTAGAGCATTTCATCGACGAGGAGATCGAACGCAACCCGCTGTTGGAGCGCGCCGAGCCGCAAGATGATGCCGCCAGCGACCAGGCGCAGAAGGCCGAGGCGGAGCCGCAGGGGACCGCTGACGGCGACTGGTTCGAGAATGAGACTCAGTGGAGCGCTGAGGCGATCTCGGAGAAGCTCGATACGTCGCTGGAGAACCTGTTTCCCGACGATCCCGGCACCAGCGAACGGCTCGGACCCGACCTGACGGCGCAATGGAAATCGGCTTCCGGCAATGGCAGTGGCAGCGGCTCATCGTCCGAGGGGCTCGACGCCGGCGACATGGCGGCGGGCGCCATCACCTTGCGCGACCATGTCAGCGAGCAGGTTGCACTCGCCTTCGCCGATCCCGCGGCGCGGTTGATCGCAGGCGAACTCGCCGATGGCCTCGACGAGACCGGCTACGTCAGGGTCGATCTCGCCGAGATCGCCACCCGTCTGGGCGCAGACGCAGCGGCCGTTGCCAAGGTGCTGGCGGTGTGCCAGACCTTCGAGCCGGCCGGCCTGTTCGCCCGTGATCTGGCGGAATGCCTGTCGTTGCAGCTTGCCGTGCGCGACCGCCTCGATCCGGCGATGAAGGCCCTGGTCGCCAATCTCGAATTGCTGGCGCGGCGCGATTTCCAGGCGCTGAAACGGATCTGCGGCGTCGACGAGGAAGACCTGCTCGACATGCTGGCCGAGATCCGGGCACTCGATCCGCGTCCAGGCATGGCTTTTTCGGGCGGCGCCAGCGACGCCATCGTCGCCGACGTCGAGGTGCGTGCGGCCAATGACGGCAGCTGGACCGTCGAACTCAATGCCGAGACGCTGCCGCGCGTGCTGGTCGACCACATCTATTTCGCCCAGGTCTCGCCGCATGCGAAGAACCAGGCGGAAAAGGATTTCCTGGCCGAATGCCTGCAAAACGCCAACTGGCTGACGCGCAGCCTCGACCAGCGGGCAAAGACGATCCTCAAAGTGGCCTCGGAAATCGTGCGCCAGCAGGATGCCTTCCTGGTCCATGGCGTGCGCCAGCTGAAACCGCTCAACCTGCGCACGGTGGCGGATGCCATCGGCATGCACGAATCGACCGTCAGCCGGGTCACCGCCAACAAGTACATGCTGACACCGCGCGGCGTGTTCGAATTGCGCTATTTCTTCACCGCCTCGATTGCCGCATCGGGCGGCGGCGACGCGCATTCGTCGGAAGCGGTGCGTGACCGCATCAAACAGCTGATCGATGAGGAGAAGCCCGTCGATGTCCTTTCGGACGACGCGATCGTCGACATGTTGCGCGAAAGCGGCGTCGATATTGCCCGGCGCACGGTCGCCAAGTACCGGGAAGGCATGAATATTCCGTCTTCCGTACAGCGTCGGCGCGAAAAACGGGCGCTGGCCAGCGCCGGGCGTTAAGGCTACCGGGTTCTCCACAAGCGGGCTGTTCATTGACAAGCCGCGGTGAAGTGGCTAGAAGCCCGCCCGCATGAGACGGGCTGACGCCCGCAGCGGATGGTCCGTCACGACGATGGTTTCGGGACGGTCAAAAAGGCGGCTTGTGATCAACCGGAAAGTTCGGATTTAAATCGGCGTTAGTGGCGCCGCAAAGCTTGTGCGCACGGATCACGAGTATAAACTCGGGCGAGTTTGAAGCCTGAGCAAGGAAGGTCAGTTTTCAGATGAATTTGCGCATATCGGGAAAGCACATGGATATCGGCGATGCGTTCCGCACACGCATCAACGATCGTGTCGGCGAAGCGATCGGCAAATATTTCGATCGCGGCTTTGCGGGACACGTCACTGTCATCAAATCGGGTTCGCGCTATTCTGCGGATTGCATGATCCGGCTGGATTCCGGCGCTTCGCTGCAGGCCACCGGCGATGCCCAGGAGCCGACACTGGCCTTCGAGGCCGCGGCCGACCGGCTGGAGACCCGGCTCCGGCGCTACAAGCGCCGTCTCAAATCGCACAATTCGGGCAATGGCAGTGGCGAGTTGACCGACATCGCCTATACGGTGATGGCGCCGCTTGCCGATGACGACGAGGAGATCGCAGAGGACTACGCGCCCGCCATCGTCGCCGAATCAACCATGACTCTGAGGACCATGTCGGTGGCCTCGGCGGTCATCGAACTCGATACCAAGGACAGTCCGGTGTTCGTTTTCCGCAACGCCGGAACCGACCATCTCAATATCGTCTATCGCCGGCCCGACGGAAACATTGGCTGGATCGACCCGTCCACGACCAAGGTCGCACAAGCGTGACGACCGAGGTCGCGCAGGGATAAACGCCGGCCGCACGAGGGGTGGGGACTGGTGACGGCAGGCGAACAAGGGATTTTCAAGCATGGATCTGAGCGATCTTATCAGCGTTCCGGCGATTTTGCCGGCGTTGAAGGCGAACTCCAAGAAGCAGCTTCTGCAACTGCTGTCCGAACGGGCAGCGGCGATTTCGGGCATTCCGGAGAGGGAAGTGTTCGACACCATCCTGCAGCGTGAGCGGCTGGGCTCTACCGGCGTCGGCAACGGCATCGCCATTCCGCATGGCAAGCTCGCCGGCGTGAAGCGCATCGCCGGTGTTTTCGCCCGGCTGGAAACGCCGGTCGATTTCGAATCACTGGATGACCAGCCTGTCGATCTGGTGTTTCTGCTGCTGGCGCCGGAAGGCGCGGGCGCCGATCATCTCAAGGCGCTGTCGCGCATCGCACGCGTGCTGCGCGACGCCGACACTGTGGCCAAGGTCAGAGGGACTCGCGACGCCACGGCTATCCACGCGCTGTTGTCGGACACACAGGCCTCGCACGCCGCCTGAAGCCGGATTTTTGAATGAGATCGCCGAGGGCCGCCGTGAGCGGCCCTTTTCGTTTCGGCCACCGATCGCCGATCTTTCTTTTGACGCAATTCCGAACGGAAAACCGCTAAGCACTTTTCCTGGAATTGCTCTAGTGAATAGCGACGGTGGTCAGGTCGTTTTCCATGGCACCGGCCAGCGCGCGGTCACGCGCATCGGCCAGCAGGATCGGCTGGCCGTTGGCGGCAAACAGCGCCCACAGTTGCATACCGGGCGCGATTTCGCCGAGATTGGGGAAGCGGCCGAGCAGTTCGTCGCTCGAGACCTTGCGCAGATATGCGACCGAGCCCTCGCCGAGATGGGCGAATTCGCCATTGGTCATGGTGATGTTTTCAGTTCTGGTCATTTCAAGCCTCCTTGGCGCGAGGACGCCGCTCAAGGCCATCCCGCATGAGAGCTATCGGCAAAGATCAGTCTTTCACCGATATGTTTATTTTCCGTACCAGCCGTTCGGACTCAGGCCGATCGAGGTCGATCGACAAAAGACCGTTCTTCAGCTCCGCCGCGATCACCCGCATGCCGTCGGCCAGCACGAAACAGCGCTGGAACTGGCGTGCGGCGATGCCGCGATGAAGGAATTCGCGCTCGGTGTCGTCGGTCTGACGGCCGCGCACGACCAGCTGGTTTTCCTCCGTCGTCACATCGAGATCGCTTTCGGCGAAACCGGCGACGGCCAATGTGATGCGCAACCTTTCGGTCGTGCCGTCGGGGCCGCTGAGGCGTTCGATGTTGTAGGGAGGGTAGCTGTCACCGGATTTCGCCAGGCGTTCCAGGGTCTTTTCCATGGCGTCGAAGCCAAGCAGAAGCGGGCTGGAAAAAGGCGTCATTCGGCTCATGTTACACTGTCCTCTCAAGAGCGACATAAAGTGGAAAAACCCGGATGGCATTTTTCCCGATGGCCTTGATATGGTCCGCCCCGCGACCAAGTTCAAGCCACCAGAAGACCCGCCCAAAAAGACCCGGCCTGGACTCACAGGAATAACCCAAAAAGGATCAGGTCGTGGACTCACAGGAATAATCGAGATGGCGCTTGAAACGACGCTTGGATGCAGGGAGAAGCGCCAAGGTCGTCCTTCAGGCGTGCGATCGGCCCGGTGAGCTCACGGTCAGCCAAACAAGGAATTGAAATGCCCCAATCACGCAAGATCATCATCGACACCGACCCCGGCCAGGACGATGCCGTCGCCATCCTGCTGGCGCTTGGCAGCAGCGAGCTGGAGATCGTCGGCATCACCGCCGTTGCCGGCAACGTGCCGCTGAAGTTGACCCAGAACAATGCCCGCAAGATCTGCGAACTGGCCGGCCGGCCAGAGATCAAGGTCTATGCCGGCGCCATCCGCCCGCTGGCGCGCACGCTGGTCACCGCCGAGGAAGTGCACGGCAAGACCGGCCTCAACGGGCCGCAACTGCCCGAACCGACGATGAAGCTGCAGGAGCAATACGCCGTCGATTTCATCGTCGAGACGCTGATGAAGGACGAGAGCGGCACCATCACGCTCTGCCCGCTCGGGCCGCTGACCAACATTGCGCTGGCGCTGATCCGCGAGCCACGCATCGCGCCGCGCATCAAGGAAATCGTTTTGATGGGCGGTGGCTTCTTCGAGGGCGGCAACGTCACGCCCGCAGCCGAATTCAACATCTATGTCGATCCGCAGGCCGCCGACCTGGTGTTCAAGTCCGGCATCCCGATCGTGATGATGCCGCTCGACGTCACCCACAAGGCACTGACCACGACCAAGCGCATACAGGCCTTCCGCGCGCTGGGCACCAAGGTCGGCACCGCGACCGCCGAAATGCTGGAATTCTTCGAGCGCTACGACGAGGGCAAATACGGCACCGATGGCGGGCCGCTGCACGACCCCTGCGTCATCGCCTATCTGTTGAAGCCGGAGTTGTTCAAGGGTCGCAACTGCAACGTCAGCGTCGAGACCGCCTCGGAACTGACCATGGGCATGACCGTCGTCGACTGGTGGGGCGTGACCAAGCGGGAAAAGAACGCCATGGTGATGCGCGACATCGACCATGACGGGTTTTTCGCCCTGCTGGTGGAGAGGCTGGGGCGGCTTTAGAGGTCTTTTACCTTCTCCCCTTGTGGGAGAAGGGAGATGTTATTTCGACCTTGAAAACGCCAGCCACAGGCCGCCGCCGACCATGAAGCTGCCGCTGATCCTGGACAGGAGCTTGATGCGGCTGGCCGAGAGCATGCGACCGGCGCGGCCGGCGGCCAAGGCATAGGTCGAATCCGACATGGCGGCGAAGATCATGGCGGTCAGGCCCATGACGACGATCTGCAGCGAGTAGTTGCCTTGCGGCGAAATGAACTGCGGGAAGAAGGCGCCGAAGAAGATAAGCGTCTTGGGATTGCTCAGCGCCACCAGCAGGCCCTGCAGGAAAAAACCGCCGCGCGGCTTCCTGCCGGTGCCATCCGCATTCAGCGTGCCCTTGGAGCGGAACATCTGCACGCCCATCCAGATCAGGTAGGCGGCGCCGATCAGCCTGACCCATTCGAACCAGTGGCCCATGCCTGAGATCAGCGTGTTGAGGCCGATGCCGACGATGGCGATCATGATCGCAAGGCCGGCCTGGGTGCCGGCGACATTGGCGAGACCGGCGCGGACGCCATGGCGGATGCTGTTGGCGATGATCAGCGTTACCGTCGGGCCGGGCACCAGGATGATGACGATACAGGCAAGGACGTAGGCGGCGTAGAGTTCCAGCGACATGGCTTTTCCCTTGGAATGCCGCTGACGCGGCGCGACTGGGGACAATCAATGCATGACGACAGTTTCCGCGCAAGACATGCGCGAAGCGCTGCGTTGTTGCACCCGGGTCAGGCGCCAGTCTGCCAGGGCAGTGTCGTCTCGTAGGCCGCCGCCGCCTTCAGCACGGCAAGGTCGCCGCGCGGCCGTCCGATCAGCTGCATGCCCATCGGCCGGCCCTGGTCGTCGAAGCCGACGGGAACATTGACCGCCGGACAGCCGCCCAGCGTGGCGTAGGCGGAAACCTGCATCCAGCGGTGATAGCTGTCCATCGCCCGTCCGGCGACCTCGCGCGGCCAGTGGGTGCCGATTTCGAAGGGGAAGACCTGTGCGGTCGGCAGGGCGATGAGGTCGAAGCGGTCGAAGATCGACAGCAGCGTGGTGTGCCAGGAGGTGCGCACGACCGAGGCCGCGCGGATTTGCGGCGCGCTGAGCCGCATCGCATTCTCGACTTCCCAGATGGCTTCGGGCTTCAGCAGGCCGCGCCTGGCGGGATCGTCGTAGTGGATTTTGAGCGCGCAGCCGCTGCTGGCCTGGCGCAACGTCACGAAGGCCTGCCACAGCGCCTCGAAATCGAAATCCGGCAGCAAGGGTTCAGTTGTGAAGGATGCATCCGCGAAGCGGCCGAGTGCCGCCTCGCATAGCTCAAGGATGCCGGGTTCGATCGGCAAATGGCCGCCGAGGTCACTGAGCCAGGCGATGCGACCGCCGGCTGACGGCACTGCGAGCCCTTCGAGGAACGAGCCGGGTTTCTCATAGGACAAGGGCGCCTGCGGGTGGTAGCCCGACTGCACGTCGAGCAGCAGCGCCATGTCGGCGACGTTGCGGCCCATCGGCCCCTCGACGCCCATCTGCGCATGAAAGACCTCGAAGTCCGGCCCGCCAGGCACAAGCCCCTGCGACGGCCGGAAGCCGTAGACATTGTTCCAGGCCGCGGGATTGCGCAGCGAGCCGCCAAAGTCGCTGCCGTCGGCGACAGGCACCATGTCGAGCGCCAGCGCCACCGCAGCGCCGCCGCTCGATCCGCCGGCGGTTAGCGCGGGATCGAAAGCGTTCAGCGTCGGCCCGAAGACGTTGTTGTAGGTGTTGGATCCCAGCCCGAATTCGGGGACATTGGTCTTGCCGATGATGATGGCGCCGGCCTCGCGAATGCGCTCGACGAAGAAATCGTCTTCCTGCGGCACGAAATCGGCGAAGATCGGCGAGCCGAAGGAAGTCCTGAGGCCCGTGGTCGAGGCAAGGTCCTTGATGGCGATCGGCAGGCCGAAAAGTGTCCCGGTTTCGCCATCGGCTCGCCTGATATCGGCGGCATCTGCCTCGCGCAGGATGTCGCTGCGATCGCGCAACGAGACGATGGCGTTGACCAGCGGGTTGACCGCCTCGATGCGGTCGAGGAAGGCGGTCACCACCTCGCGTACGGAAAGCTTCTTGTGGCGGATCGCGTCGGCCAGTTCGACAGCGGACAGGCGGCAGATGTCGCCGGCCGGCGGCACGGCATGTTTGGTTTGGAGGCGCATCATTTCAGCGGGTTTCCTGCAAAGCCTGATCGACATCCCTGGCAAGCGGGATCGCCGGCTGGGCGCCAGGCTTCAGGCAGGCCAGCGAGCCGGCCGCGCCGGCACGCGCCAGTGCCTTGTCGAGCGCCAGGCCGGACGAGAGGCCGGCGGCGAAATAGCCACAGAAGGTGTCGCCGGCGCCGACCGTGTCGACGGGGGTGATCTTCATCGCCGGAACGGTGAGGAAATCGGTCGGTGTCGCCGCCATCACGCCGTCGCCGCCGAGCGTGACGACGATGGTACGGCCGGTTTTCCCGGCGAAGTCGCGCATGCGGGCCGCCCGGTCGCGGCCGTTCAGCTTCAGAGCCTCGCCATAGAGGTCGAACTCGGTCTCGTTGGCAACGGCATAGTCGGCCTTGCCGAGAAACGCGGCTGCTTGACCCTGGAAGGGTGCGGTGTTGAGCACGGTGACGGCGCCGACGGCTCTTGCCTGGTCGAGCGCGGCATCGACGGTCGCCAGCGGGATCTCATGCTGCAGCAGCACGACATCGCCCTTTTCCAGCAAGGCCTTGGAAAGATCGCCGGGCACCACGGAGCCATTGGCGCCGGGGACCACGGCGATGATGTTTTCGCCATCGTCGCCGACCATGATCAGCGCCGTGCCGGTCGAGGCAAAGGTTTCTCCCACGCCCGACAGGTCGACCTTGGCTTGGCGCATCAGTGCCAGCGCCTCGGCGGCGAAACTGTCCTTGCCGACCGCGCCGACCATGCGCACCGAGGCGCCGGCGCGCGCGGCAGCCAGCGCCTGGTTGGCACCCTTGCCGCCGGGCGCGGTGGCGAAACGGGAACCGCTGACCGTTTCGCCGGGGCTCGGTAAACGGTCGACATTGGCGATCAGATCGAGGTTGATCGAGCCGATAACGATAATCAAGCAAGGCCTCCTGCCAGCGCAAGTTCAAGATGTCCAGAGCGTTCGGGCGAACGCAGGTCGTTCCAATCGCGCGGGAAGCTAGCCTGTAAGGCCGCGGCTTGCCAGACCACGCGAATGGTCCAGCTTGATTTGTGGTATCCTGGCCTATTCGCAGCGCACCGTGACGATGCCCTGATAGTTGCCGGCGGGAAAGATGCCGCTCGACTTGGTGGCGGTGAGATCGACCTGCATGCTGTGGGTGCCGTTGACGACCCTTTGCGGCACGCTTCCGTTGGTGTCGACACCCGAGCCATCGAGACGGAAGACCGAGGCGAAGGTCACATTGGTGCCGCCGCCGCTCGGCGCGGACGAAAATGCGGCAGGTGCCGGCGCCGAAACAGAATAACAGTCCAGCAAATTAAGTATCGAGCACAGCAGCGAGTTTGCCACCACCGTGGCGCTGGCGCTCGATCCGCCTGCCTGTTTGGAGCCCAGTATGCCGATGGCGGGATTTGCGGTCATTGTTCCCGATGCCCCGACCATGATGGTGCAGGTGCCGATGATGGCCGCCTGCACCGGAAGGCTGAAGCCGGCGAGGGCTGCCATCGCAAGCAGCGCGCGGTTATTTCTTCTTCCTCTTTTTCTTGCCATCGCCATTTCCAGTCCTGAGGCTCCAGCCCTCGTTGGCCCATCCGGGTGATGCGGCCGCGGGAGCAGTTGTGGCAACGCTTGCCGTCGTGCCGCCGTCGACATTGACGCCCATCTTCAACAGTTTGAGCTCCATCTGCAGGCGCTGCACCTCAAGTTCATAGAGCCGGCTGCAGTCGAGACGCTTCGGCGTCCGGCCAATCGGGATCACCACCCGGCCATAGGTGGCGACGTCATTGTTCGACTGGTTGTTGCCCCTGATGACGCCGAGATCGAGATAGGCACCGCTTCCGGAAACCGCCGAGCGGCAGGTGGTGCCGTCGGCAGCGTGTACCTCGTCCTGGCCCTGGGGCAAGGTAACGCCGGGCAAATTGAAGCCGGTCTCGTTCTGGTTGAGGTTGTAGACATCCTGGGCCAGAGCCGGCGCGGCGCTTGCGGTGGCAACCGCGAGTGCCAGCGTCAGGACTTGCGATGTCCAAAGAACTTTCCGCATATCTGTGCCTTTATCTGGGTCTGCTGATTGGGAAAGGGGATGCTTTCGGTACAGATACGCACCTTGCGGTCGGGGGCGCCGTCAAAGGGCACGACCACAAGGACGGGGCGGGAAGCCTGCGAAGGCAACTGGAAGACGCTGGGAGAGATTTTGGCCTCTACTGGCTGAAAATCCTGGTCGTAGACGTGGACTTCGATCTTGATCTTCTGGTCGTAGGGATTGGCCGGAAAAACGCGGACCGCGAAGACGTCGGTGAAACTGTTGACCTCGCCTCGCATCGGCGACATCGACTGGGCCACGGCGGCAACAGGTATCAGGCCGACGGCCAGCGCCGTCGCCAAGGTTCCAAAAAATGTCAAGGATGCCTCCTTCCCGAGGGCTATTCGCAGCGCACCGTTACCGTTGCCTGATAGTTTCCGGAGGCGAAGCGGTTGCTGCCGCCCTTGGTGCCGGCGAGGTGGACCGAGACGAGATCGGCACCGGGGGCAGTCAGGCTGGTGGCCGAGCCTGTCTCCGCGATCGTGTGGGTACCGCTGGTCGAATAGGTTGGCGTCCAGGTGATGGCGGTGGTGTCGGCGGCTGGCACCGTGGTGGTGGTGACCGGGTCTACGCTCAGCGACACACCTCCGGTGGTGGTAAGCGTGACCGTCCCTGCTGAGCCGCCGCTGTTGTGCGAGCTCAGCGATTGGAGATCGGGGCTGACCGTCATCGTGCCGTTGGTGGCGACCACCAGTGTACAGGTCGCGGTGATCGTGCCATTGAAAATGACATTCTGCGTCGTGGCTAACGCCGCTTGATTCATACAGGCGACCAGCATGGCTGCACCGAAGGCAGTGCGAAACAAATTCATCGAGACCTCCTATTAAGCCGGATTGCCCGAATTAATATGGGTCATCATCGCTTTATCGTGGTTAATTTAGGGTAAACTAAAATAGTTAGTTGAAGTAGCTGTTACGCAACCGGTGGGTTGTCGCGGGTTGCAATAAATAAAAACGTCACAGAATTGCTATCAATACTTCTCATCTGTAAGGATATGTAGATTTATACGGCAACAATTGGAAAATCGATATTCACGACGCTACTTGCCCCGCCTCCCAACCCAGGATGGCCCGCTTGCGGGTCAGGCCCCAGTGATAGCCGGTGAGGTCGCCGGACTTGCCGATGGCGCGGTGACAAGGCACAACGAAGGAGAGCGGGTTGGCGCCATTGGCGGCACCGACGGCGCGGCTGGCGCTCGGCGCGCCGATGCTGGCGGCGATCGAGGAATAGGTGCGCGCCTTGCCCATCGGAATCTGCAGCAGCGCCTCCCAGACGCGAACCTGGAAGTCGGTGCCGATCATGACGACATGCAGCGGCTGGTCGGGGCGCCACAGCGTCTGGTCGAAGATACGCGCGGCATAAGGACCGGTCCCCGCCATGTCCTCGACATAGATGGCATTTGGCCAGCGGCTGGACATGTCGGCGAACGATGCACGTTCTTCACCGGGGTCGCTGAAGGCAAGACCGGCAAGCCCGCGGTCGGTGGCCATGATCAGGGCGGTGCCGAACGGCGAGGCATGGTAGCCGTAGCGGATGGTGAGGCCAGCGCCGCGCGTCTTGTAGTCGCCCGGCGACATCGCCTCATGGGTGACGAACAGGTCATGCAGCCGGCCGGGGCCGGACATGCCCAGTTCGAACGAGGTTTCGAGCAACGGCATACCGGAATCCAGCAGCCGGCGCGCATGGTCGAGCGTCACCGCCTGCAGGAAGGCTTTTGGTGACAGGCCGGCCCAGCGGGTGAAGAGTTTCTGCAGGCCGGTCGGCGTCTCGCCGACCTCCTCGGCCAGTTCCTCCAGCGATGGCTGGTCGCGATAATCGAGGCTGATCTTCTCGATGGCGCGGCGCACGATCTCGTAGTCGCTGCCTTGCGGCGTAATGTCCTTTTTGAGGACTGCTGTCTGTGTGCTCATCGAACTGTCTCCCTGGCCCGGAATATCGCCCCTTGGGGCGCAGGCCGCCACCCGAAAACTTGCCTTCTTGCGCCTGTGGCTGACGAACGAGCAAATTCCAGCGAGGATAAAAGGGCGGTGCGCACCCGTTCGGGAATCAGCGCGCCTTGGCGGTCGCCAGCGCGCGCGAAAAGGCGGTGGCAAAACTCTCGCGGGATTCGGGGTCGAGAAAGCCGCCGATCGGCACGTTTTGGCCTTCCCCTTCTACTGTCATCCGGGTGATGCCGATCTCAGCGTGACGGGCAACCGAAAACCGTGCCCAGAACGGGTTGAAGCGATGCGCTTCCGATTTTCCCGAAGGGGCGGTCTTGCGGATGTCGAGGCTGGTGCGCGAGACCGACACCTCCTCGCGGGCGCGGGCGGCGCGGTAGTTGGAACGGAAGGCGATATAGACGGCGACAACGTCAAGCCCGAAGAAGCCGAACACCGGCCAGGCGCCGCGCGACAGGAAAAACGCGCCGGTGACCAGCCAGCCGAACAGCAGCGCGCCCATCAGGATCAGGAAGCCTGTCCTGCCCAGCGACCGGTGCGGGGTCAGCAATGCGTGAAAGAAGGGCTCGTCAGCCTTAAACGAGGCGTTTGTGTCGCTCATGACGGGATATTATAGGAGGGAAATGGCGAGCCCCAAGTCCAAAGATTCTTCCATGCCCAAAAATGAACCGTTGCCCGGACGGCGCGATGGTTCGAATGCCAAGCCGCGCCCACGGCCGGTGCGGCGAACTTCGCGCTACAGCACGGCCGAAGTGCATGAGATTTTCCGGCGCTTTTCCGTGCAGCGGCCGGAGCCGAAGGGCGAACTCGAACATGTCAACGCCTTCACCCTGCTGGTTGCGGTGGTGCTTTCGGCGCAAGCAACCGACGCCGGCGTCAACAAGGCAACGCGGGCGCTGTTCAAGGTTGCCGATACGCCGCAGAAAATGCTGGCGCTGGGTGAGGCCAAGGTCGGCGACTATATCAGGACCATTGGGCTGTGGCGCAACAAGGCCAAGAATGTCGTCGCATTGTCCGAGGCGCTGATCCGCGACCATGGCGGCGAGGTGCCTGATGACCGCGACGAGTTGGTCAAGCTGCCGGGCGTCGGGCGCAAGACAGCCAATGTCGTGCTCAACATGGCCTTCGGCCAGCACACGATGGCGGTCGACACGCATATTTTCCGCATCGGCAACCGGCTCGGCCTGGCGCCCGGAAAGACGCCTGAACAGGTCGAGCAGGGGCTGCTGAAGATCATCCCGGACGAATATATGCGCCATGCGCATCACTGGCTGATCCTGCATGGCCGCTATGTCTGCAAGGCGCGCAAGCCGGACTGCCCGGCCTGCGTCATCGCCGACATCTGCAAGGCGCAGGAGAAGACGACCAGCATTCCAGCGCCCCTGGTGCCGATCGCTCCGCTAGAGACGTCCGCCGCTGACGGTCAATAGCCGTAACCGCGCGCCATCGCCGCCGCGAAGACCGGGATCAGCAGGAAGACGAAGGCCTCGGCGCGGATATAGGTCTTCACCGAGGCCAGTTCGCTCGCCGGCACGGTGTAGGCGGGATTGGCTCTGGCCTGCCGGTTCCAGGAAATGAAGCGCACGGTCGGGATGATCGACAGGAGCCCGACAATGCCAAACGCCGCCATCTTTCCCCAGAACACCCAGTTGTGGACGTAGAATTCCCAGCCCTTGAGGCCCCAGACGACACGGCCGATGCCGACGATGATGATGAGCGCGGCAATGATGCCATAGTGACGGTCGATGCCGGCGAGCCGCTTGAGCGTTGCGGCGGGCAGGTCGCTGCGGATCAGTACGAATTCGGCGCCGATGATCCCTGCCAGGGAAAACACCAGCAGATGATGGACAATGGCAAGCACAAGATCGGTCGTGTCCATGGTTTTTCCCTTGGGTTTGAGCACCAGCCCGCGTTGAGGAGGTCGCGTCGCAAATGTGCTGAATCAGCCTGCCGGAAAAATAGCACCGTCGACCAGAATTCTCATAGCGGGCATGAGTATCGCCTCCCTGGATGATGGCGCGTCTTCTGCTGGCCCTTGCACCGCCGGGCCGATTTGCTAAGCGCGGACACCATCAGCGAGGCAAATCCCATGAACAATTCGCAAGCGACTGTCGCCCCCGTCATCGAGACGAAGCGGACTATCCTGCGGGCGCACCGGCTGGAGGATTTCGACGCCTATGCCGCCATGTGGGCCGACCCGACCGTCACCCGCTTCATCGGTGGCAAGCCGCGCACGCGTGAGGAAAGCTGGATGCGTTTCCTGCGGCACGCCGGCCTGTGGTCGCTGCTGGGCTACGGTTTCTGGGCCATCGAGGAGAAGGCGACGGGCCGCTTCGTCGGCGAGGCCGGGTTTCACGATCTGAAGCGTGATATCGAGCCGTCGATCGAAGGCATTCCCGAAGCCGGCTGGGCGCTGGCGCCGGCCGTGCATGGGGCAGGCCTCGCCACCGAGGTCGTCGGCCGGGTGCTCGCCTGGGGCGAAGAGATATTCGGGCGCGAGAAAACCGTCTGCATCATCGATCCGGAGAACACCGCATCGTTGAATGTCGCTGGCAAGGTCGGCTACCGCGAAGTGATGCGGACCACTTACCACGATGCCCCGACTGTCCTGCTCGAGCGGCGCCCCTGAGGCGTCATCGACTGGACATACCCGCTCTGCTAAGCATCGATCATCAAGCGAGGGGGATGATCGATGCATGCATTCAAGACGACAGTCATGAAATTCTTCTGGGCAGGGCTGGTGCTCATGCTGACGATGCGGCTTGCCGCAGCCGACGCGACGGTGCCGACCGCCGATATCGACGGCGCCGCCGACAACCAGCTGGCAAAGCGCTATGAAGGCTCCTTCATCGTCTCCTACCAGAAGCTTGCCTTCACCGATTTCAGCGTACCGCTGTCGCCCTTGAAGCCAAGTGCCGACCCGGACGCGCATGATGCGATGAACAACCGCGTCTTCGCGCCCGACAAGAAGGCCGAGGTCGAGGGCGCCTTGACCCGCATCGCCTATGTGCTGCCGGCCGAGCGCTCGCCGCTCGAGGTGCTGCGCAATTATCAGGATGTGATCAAGGCGGCCGGCGGCGAAGTGCTGTTCGAATGCAAGAAGGAGGAGTGCGGCGGCGCTGCTGACCGTTCGTCGAGCGGTGGCGGTGGCGACATGAGCCTGACGATGTATTCCTTCCACGAGAGCGATATCAAGGATGCAGCCTTCTCCAACGGCGCCTGCGCGCTGGCCACCGGCATCAACGACCAGCGCTATTTCGCGGCCAAGGTGCCGCAGGATGGCGGCGATGCCTATGTCACCGTGCAGACCTATTCGCTGACCGACGATCTCTACTGCAAGGCGCTCAACGGCCGCACCGTCGCCGTCGTCCAGGTGCTGGAACCCAAGGCGCGCGACAAGAAGATGGTGGTCGTCGAGGCCGCCAAGATGGCGGATTCGATTTCCGCCACCGGCAGCATTTCACTCTACGGCATCTTCTTCGATACCGACAAGGCGGTCATCAAGCCGGAATCGGAACCGACGCTCAAGGAGATTTCGACGCTTCTGGCAAACGAACCCGACATGGCGGTGATCGTCGTCGGTCACACCGACAATCAGGGCGCCTTCGACTATAATCTCGATCTGTCGTCGCGGCGTGCGCAAGCGGTCAAGAAAGCGCTGGTGTCGAAATATGGCATCGACGGCAAGCGGCTGACCGCGGCCGGCGCCGGCATGATGGCGCCTGTCGCCAGCAATGATGACGAAACCGGCCGTGCCAAGAACCGCCGGGTGGTTCTGGTCAAGCTGAACTGAGCTTCAGCCCGCCTTGCGGCGCAGCGTTCGTGCCAGATCGCCCCATGGATCGGTGGTGTCCTTGGTCGCCGATTTAGCGCACGGGCCGAGCAGCACCGTCGACGCATCGAACGGCTTCGGTCTGGCGATCCCATAGCCCTGGGCATAGTCGACGCCGATCGTCTTCAGGGCGGCGATGATGCCGTCGCTTTCGACGAACTCGGCGATGGTGCGCTTGCCCATGACCTTGCCGATATGGTGGATCATCTCGACCATGGCGCGGTCGATGCGATCCTCCACCATGTCCTTGACGAAGCTGCCGTCGATCTTGAGATAGTCGACCGGCAGGTGCTTGAGATAGGCGAAGGACGACATGCCGGAGCCGAAATCGTCGAGCGCGAAACGGCAGCCCAGGCTGCGCAGATCGTCAATGAAGCGAATGGCATTGGTGAGATTGGCAATGGCGCTGGTTTCGGTAATCTCCAGGCAGATCATGGCAGGCGAAATGCGGTGCACAAGGAATTGCTCGCAAAGGAAGCCGAGAAAGGTCTCGTCGCCGAAAGTCGCGCCGGAAAGGTTGATGGCGCATGTGCCGATCGGCGCCATGCCTGGATCCGCTTGCCGTGCGGCCAGGATGCGGAACGTGTTGCGCACCACCCAGCGGTCGATCAGCGGCATCAGGCCATAGCGCTCGGCCGCTGGAATGAAGCTCTGCGGGGTGACGAAGCTGCCGTCTTCGTCGGTCAGACGCAGCAGGATTTCGATATGTGCGCCGGCGTCGGCGACATCGTCGTTGAGAGGCCAGATTTCCTGGGCATGAAGC
Source organism: Mesorhizobium loti CJ3sym (assembly GCF_000472785.1). GTDB lineage: Bacteria > Pseudomonadota > Alphaproteobacteria > Rhizobiales > Rhizobiaceae > Mesorhizobium > Mesorhizobium loti_E. Next base: position 59,719 of record NZ_AXAL01000013.1, on the reverse strand, counting down.
CTGAAGCGATTTTGATCGAGCGCGGCGTGCAGGCGCTGCACCCAGGCCATCTCGCCGAAGCGCTCACGCAAGGCCATGTCACCGTCGCTGTGGACCTGGACACGGTTGCGGCCCTTTTCCTTGGCCATGTAGCAGGCGACATCGGCGGCCCGCAGCGCTTCCTCGATCGTGACCTGTGCATTGGCGATCTGCACCATGCCGATGCTGACGCTGGTGTTGAAGGGCCTGTTATCCCAGGCGAAATGCAGATCCTGCACGGCCGCGCGCAACCGTTCGGCGGTGTCGGCGGCGGTTTCGCAGTCACTGTCCACGAGCAGCACGCCGAACTCGTCGCCGCCCAGCCGGGCCAGCACGTCCCCCGGTCGCAATTCGGTGGTCAGCAGCGCGGAAATCTGGCGCAGCAACTCGTCGCCCGCGGCATGGCCGCAGGTATCGTTGACCAGCTTGAACTGGTCGAGGTCGAGATACATCAAGGCGTGCTGCCGGGGCTGGTCCTGCAGTTCGACGATCGTCCTTTCCAACTGGCTTTCGAAATCGCGCCGGTTGGCGAGCCCGGTCAATGCGTCATGCGACGCCTGCCACGAAAGCCGCTCGATATAGTCCTCTTCGCGCGTCATGTCGTGGAAGGCGAGCACCGCGCCGACGACCTCGCCGGAAACGAGCAGCGGTGCGCCGGTCAGCGCGACGGGAACAACAGAGCCGTCCGGTCGCTGCAGCAGTTGCGGGCGGGCGCTGGAACGGCGCGGTTCGCCGGCCAGGAGACGCTCGACTAGCTGCGATTCTTCAACGCTGGTGTCCTTGTCGACGAGGCGAAACAGCGATGCGATCGGCTTGCCCCTGGCAGTGCCGACCGAGCAGGCCAGGAGTTTCTCGGCAACCGCGTTCATGTAGTCCAGCCGCCCGTCACGGCCAGTGCTGATGACGGCCTGGCCGATCGAAGCCAGGGTGATCTGGGCGCGCTCGCGCTCGGCATTGAGAGCCAGCTGGAAGGCCTGGCGCTGCGCCAGGAGCTTACGCGTGCGCCACACGGCAAGCAGGATCAACAAGGCAGCGGTGATGAGATTGGCTGATGTGAGCAACGTCTTGATGAAGCGCGATCCCTCGCCGAGGCTGTCCGAGAATGCCTTGGAAAGGGGGCCGATCTGACGATCAAGCTGATGGATCTCCGCCTTCCAGACACTGATCCGGGCCGCCGATGCCGGCCCCTTGGCCAGCGCCTCATGCATGGTGTCGCCGAGGTGCTGGATGGCGAGGATCAGGGGGTCGGCGGCCGTCCAGTGACGGACAGCAGCATCGAGGTAGCTGAAGCCGCGGAAGTTCTGGAACAGCCAAATCAGCCCGGCGACGTCGTCGGCATGATTTTCACCCCCCAGGAAACCGGCGCGCGCCGCCTTGATGTCGGGAGCGGGCTGCTCGAGCGCGAGGCGAGCCGCACGATCGGCCAGCGGGACGGCGATCGCAGCGCGATATTCGCTGAAGAACTCCTCGCTGCCGGTGTCGGCATAGAGGCTGAGAAAATAGATGGCGTGCTTTTGCCCCTTGGACCACTGACTTTCGCCGCCGACATAGGCACGAACCGCTGAAAGGGTGTAGAGGCTGAGGCTGGCGACCAGCGCCTGGATGAGGACGACGGCAATGAACGGCCAGACGAGCCCGAGAAGACGGGGGCTGGAGTCCATCGATGACGGCTTCTTCGAATTCACGGACGTGCCATGATCCTGTCAGCTGTCTGTCCGGCTGTTTCATGCGCCGGTTGAGACTATGTTCGTCCCTCATGTCGCACGGTTGGCGACAACAAGCCGGTATCACGCGGGACTTAACAGCGATTAAAGACCGACACTATTTGTCGAGACGATTCTTGCAGATGGCAGTCGAATATTACCCAGCGTTACTTAACTACTTTAAGTTGCATCAGATTGTATTGGGCCATCAGGGCTGCGCCGCGAGACTTGCCTGTTCCAGCATCGAGGCGTCCTCGCCGAAGGCACGCGTGGCACGAGCCGCCGCCTCGAGCAGCGGACGTTTCATGCGCTGAAGGAAGGCGGCGTCGACGCGCGTGCTCGGGCCAGCCAGTGTCAACGCGCCGATGAGGACGCGCCCCGGTCCGAACACCGGCACCGATATGCCCGCCGTCTCGGGGTCGCGGTCGCCGACGGCGAGGCAATTGAAGGTTCCGCGGATGGTCTCGTAGGGTTCGCCCGGCTGACCGGAAAACGCTGCAAGCACGCGTCCGCCCGAGCCGGCCAGCAAAGGCAACACGTCGCCTTCGCGGATGGTGTAGCGGATCGGATGCTTGGATTCGACACGGTAGAGACAGGTGCGGACGTCGCCTGAGCGGAAGTAGAAGGCAACGCTCTCCCAGCTACGCTCTGAAAGATCGCGCATGATCGGTAACAGGGTCGTCAATGGACGCTTTGCCGGCATCGCCGAGGCTGATGTGGCGCGGCGCAAGGGCAAAAAGATTCCGCTCAACATCGATGGCGTCACCGCCGTCATCTATGGCGAGCTCGGCTTTCCGCCGCCGCTGACACGCGGGCTTTTCGTGCTGTCGCGGTCGGTCGGCATTCTTGCGCATGCCTGGGAACAGTCGCAGCAGAGCGAGCGCAACAGGGGCCGCTGCCGCGCGAATGGCTGTGAACCCATACCGGCACGCCGCTGCGGCCTTTTCCTGAAGATGGCGACAAGGGCGGGTGCTCCTGCCTCAGGCGGGGTCAATCGGTGCTGGCCGGGGGATCGTCAGGGTCGCCACCAGGGTCGAGAGGTCAGGCTCGTCGATCAGCATCGCCGCGTCGGCCGGCGCCAGCCAGGCCCGCTGCCGCCGCTTGGCTTCCTGCCATTTGGCCAGTTCCTCGGTGACCTCAAGCAGATAGACGATGACGTCGACACGAATGAAGTTGTTGGCCAGCCGTTTCCAGTAGGAATAGGTGCCCGCCGGGTCCTTCAACGTCTTGCCGAGCACGCCGGCTTCTTCCATCGCCTCGATGGTGGCTGCCTTGCGGCCGCTTTTGCCCTTCATCGGCCATCCCTTGGGGACGATGAAGCGCTGTGTCGTCCTGGATGTGACCAGCATAACCTCGATGTCGCCAAGCGCGTTCCGCCGGAAGGGGATAGCCGCGACCTGGCGGATCCGCTCGCCTTTCTTGGCCTTGCGCACTGCCTTTTTCCTGGTGGCTGCCATCGATCAAATCCAGTCGCTCAAATGCCCCATAACGTGATCCGGCACCGTTGCAAGGCAAAACTGCCGCAACGACACCTGAAGGCGCCTACCATGTAAGTCGGCTAAATAAAAGAGTGCTCGCCTGTCAGCGGCAAGTGCTCACGGCGGTGCTGCCGATTATCTGTGTCTGGCAGCTTGGCCTGACCTGCGGCACGACCGGCGCAGGCTGCTGGACGATCACGCGGTCCTGCGCACGATACTGCTGTTGCTGCTGCTGAAATTGCTGCCGCTGCACCCGGTTCTGTAGGGTCTGCAGGTCGTTCTGCTGAACCTGAACCCTGCCGTTGGTCGAGGGGATGGTTATCTGTGCGGAGGCGGGCGAAGCCAAGCCCGCCAGAGCCACCGCGGCCAGCACTGCCGATGCGAAAATCGTCGATCCTGCAGCTGCTGGCATCTGCTTATTCCCATGAAAATTACCTGCAACCGTTGATATAGGGCGTTTGTCCGGCGATGCCATGGCCAAGACGTTGTGTTGCCTGAAATCGACAGTTCCGTTGAATGAAGCGCCACTCCTGTCACGAACCATTAGATAGTCGTCATATGACGACTATCAAACGAAGGGGCCCTTGGTCAGTGTCCCTTACGTAAGTTTTCGATTTCATCCGAGTTAATTTAGTATACCCTAATTTAGCCAGCCTCACATAAGAGGCAATGCGGATAGGCTGGCCATAGTGCATGCGGACTATTTCAGAGAACAGCATTTCCAGGGCGTACACGTGTGACTTCGGCGCTGCCTTCCAGGGATAAGGGGAAGCGCTTACAGCGGGGGTAAGTGCATGGCTTTGTTGTTGAAGCGTGATGCTGCGCGTTCTCCGTCCGGCGGGTCAACCCGTCATGAACCAGGCAATGCCTTTGTCTTGGGAAGCCCCGAAAATCAGGAAGCGGCTTCGCCTAAGGAGTGCGCAGGCCGTGCGAATTACCGTTTCGCCATTTTGCCGAAACGTCTTGCGTTGTTGCTTGGCGCGACGGCGCTGGTGTGGCTTTCCTCGCTTTCGACTGGTATCGTCCATGCACAGGTTGTGATCGATCAAAATGGAGCGGCGGCGCCCGATCGTGGCGGCGGCTACGATGTCGATGGCGACAATGGTGACGACGGCCATGCTATTGTCAACACCAACAACGCGGATCAACTCAATGTCGGAGCTTCCGCCTATGTTGGCACCGCCAATGGCGGCAAGGGCGGCAATGGCGGCGAAGGCAGCATCGGCACTCCCTTGCATACCAATGGCGGTGAGGGCGGGAATGGCGGTCATGGCGGGACCGTCGACATTACCAACAACGCCAATCTTTCGACCAATGGGGACAATCACTTCGGTGTCGCCGCGACCGCCAAAGGCGGTAATGGCGGCGATGGCGGATCAGCCGATGCGGCAGCGACCGCCGAGTCCGGTGATGCCGGCAGTGGCGGGGCCGGTGGCACCGCCAGCGCCAAAGCCTCATCCACCAGCACAATCGTTACTACCGGCAATCGATCATACGGTATCTATTCGGATGCAAGCGGTGGCAATGGCGGTCAGGGCGGCGATTTCGATGTGACCGTTATCGGCGCCGGCGGAAACGGTGGCAACGGGAATTCAGGCGGTGCCGCTTCGGCCAACAATGCGGGATCGGTCGATACAGGTGGAATGTTCTCCTACGGTATGCTGGTTCGCTCGGCCGGTGGGACCGGAGGCAACGGCAGGGGCGGTCCAGGCATCATATCCAATGGCGGTAATGGCGGAGCTGCGACCAACGGCGGAACCGTCGACGGTACCAATACCAGCACCGGCAGCATCATCACCAGAGGTGATTTCGCCAGCGGCATGGTCGTGCAGTCCATCGGCGGCGGCGGCGGCGACGGGGGCGGTGCATTCGGTCTTTTCGGTGGCGGCGGCGCCGGGGCCGCCGGCAACAATGGCAACACCGCCACCGGCACAAATGATGGCACGATAACCACTAACGGCACCGGCGCAATCGGCATGCTTGTCGAATCGGTGGGCGGCGGCGGTGGCGATGGCGGCGGCGCCGTCGGTGTCGTCGCGTTAGGCGGCAGGGCGGGGGGCGGGGGTACCGGCGGTACGGTCAATGCCAATGTCGGTGGCACCATCACCACCGGCAATGACGGCCGCGGCGACGGGGCAACCGGCGTGCTGGCACAATCGGTCGGCGGCGGCGGCGGCAATGGCGGCTTCGCGATTTCGGCAGGCGCCAACATCGCGGTCGCCATTGGCGGTGGCGGCGGCACCGGTGGCAATGGCGGCGTTGTTAATGTCAATCAGGCCGGTTCTGGCGCCTCGGTCAGCACGACCGGCAGTTCTGCGATCGGCATCCTGGCGCAGTCGGTCGGCGGCGGTGGCGGTAATGGCGGTGGCAGCTTCGCAGCTGGTGCTATTGCCTCGATAGCAATCGGCGGCAGCGGTGGCGCGGCCGGCGACGGCGATACAGTGACCTACAATATTGCCAATGCGACGGTTAAGACACACGGCGTCGACTCGACCGGTATTCTGGCGCAGTCGGTCGGTGGCGGCGGCGGCAATGGTGGTTTCGCTCTCAGCGGTGCCGGCGTCGTCGCGGTCGGCGTCGGTGGCCAGGGAGATGCCGGCGGTGTCGGCAAGAAGGTAGATGTAACGTCCGGCGGCAATGTTGAGACATTCCAGGATCGTTCGTCCGGCATTATCGCACAATCGCTTGGCGGTGGCGGCGGCAATGGCGGCTTTGTCGTCGCCGGCAGCTTTGGCGCCAGCGTCGGCGTTGGTGGTTCCGGCAGCAAGGGTGGCGATGGCGGCGAGGTGTTCTTCCGCACGCCAGACGGCGGAAATCAGTCGATCACCACGCATGGAGCGGACTCGGCAGGCTTGATCGTTCAGTCGGTGGGCGGCGGCGGCGGCAATGGCGGCTTCGCCGGGACATTCGCTGCGATAGCAAATCTCGGCGTTGGCGGCAGTGGCGGCAAGGCCGCCTCAGGCGTTGCCGTACACACCACTTACAACGGCTCCGTTGAGACCTTCGGAGAACGCTCTGCCGGCATCATCGTGCAGTCGATCGGCGGCGGCGGCGGCAATGGCGGTGGTGTCATCGGCGTCAGTCTTGGCCTTACGGTGGGCGTCGGCGGCAGTGCAGCGGGCGGCGGCGGGGCCGGCGCTGTAGAGTATCATTCAGCAAGCACCATCATCACCACGCATGAAGCCGACTCGGCCGGCCTTATCGTGCAATCGATCGGCGGCGGCGGCGGCAATGGCGGCTTTTCGTTCAACCTGTCGGCCGCCGCCTCAGTCGGCATCGGCGGCAAGGCCGGCGGCGCGGGCGGCGCGAACACTGTGACCGTCAGCATCGATCATGGCACGATCCTGACCATGAAGGATCGTTCGACCGGCATCCTGGCACAGTCGATCGGCGGCGGGGGTGGCACGGGCGGCGGCACTGCGTCCGGCAGTTTCGGGCTCAATGTCAGCATTGCAGGTAAAGGTGCGGGCGGAGGCGATGGCAACACCGTCGATCTCACCAATGGCGCCGATGTCACGACAAAAGGCATCCAGTCACATGGTATCCAGGCGCAATCGATCGGCGGCGGCGGTGGTTCAGGCGGCTTCGCCCTGGCGGCTGGCGGACCATCCCTGTCGCTAGGCGGCAGCGGTTCGTCGGGCGGCAAGGGTGTGAAGGTGCATGTCGGAAACACCGGCAAGATCGACACCAGCGGCGACCTTTCCAACGGCATCTTCGCGCAATCAGTCGGCGGCTCGGGCGGCGACGGCGGATTTTCCCTTGCGGCCGGGCTTTTCGCCGCTGTCGGCGTTGGTGGTTCAGGTGGCGCAGGTGGCGCAGGTGGCGTCGTCGATGTCGTGAACAACGCCAACATCACGACCAGGGGCGCACTTTCGAATGGAATTCTGGCGCAATCGGTGGGCGGTGGTGGCGGCAATGGCGGCAGCACCGGGTCGGTTGCCGTCGGCGCCTTCGGCGCGGCGGCCGTCGCGATCGGCGGCGGCGGTGGCGACGCCAACCTCAGCGATCAGGTAACCGTCACCCATATGGGCGACATCCATGTCGGCGGAGCCGGCTCCAAAGGTATCCTTGCGCAATCCGTCGGCGGCAGCGGCGGCAATGGTGGCAATGCCTATTCCGGTGCCTTCAGCGCTGGTTTCTATGCGTCAGGGGCGTTAGGCGTCTCGGTAGGCGGCACCGGCGGGAACGGCGGTCCCGGCGGCAAGGTCACTGTAAAGGCGGATGGCAATATCATCGCAGACACCGATGCAGTCGGTTCGGGTGGCATCGTTGCGCAATCGATCGGCGGCGGTGGTGGCAACGGCGGGCGCGCAGCGACCATGACTGGCGCCGTCAGCACCAACGTCAGCATCGCCCTCGGCGTGACGGTCGGCGGTTGGGGCGGCGATGGCGGTCGCAGCGACCTGGTGATCGTCGAGACCGGCCAAAAAAGCGGCGGCAGCATCGTCACCAGCGGCTATCAAGCTGTCGGAATTCTCGCCCAGTCGGTCGCCGGCAGCGGCGGCAATGGCGGCGATTCCTGGGCGGCGGCGGGCGGTTTCGGTGCCAATGTCAGCGTCAATGCAACGGTCAGCATCGGTGGCGGCGGCGGTAAGGGCAATATCTCCGGCGATGTCCATGTGACCAACGCAATGACGGTGCAGACCGCCGGCGACATGAGCGCGGCGATCCTTGCGCAGTCAGTCGGTGGCGGTGGCGGCAACGGTGGTTCCACCAACGGCGCGACGGCGGATCTCAGCGGCAGCGACGTGAACGTCGCGGTCAATGTTGGTGTCGGCGGCGGCGGCGGCTCGGGCAATACGTCGGGCGCGGTCGATGTGATCAACAGCGGCAACCTGACAACGACGGGCGACTTCTCCTCGGGCATCGTGGCGCAATCGCTGGGCGGCGGCGGCGGCATGGGTGGGGCGAGCAATGCCAAGGCCTTCCACGTCGGCGGCACCAGCGACACCAGCGTCACCGTCAATGTCGGCATTGGCGGCAAAGGCGGTTCCGGCAACGACGCGGCGTGCTCGAAACTGGACGGTGGCGGCAACGTCATCTGCACCGGCGTGCATGTCGACAATTCAGGCGAGATTCGCACCCAGGGCTTCAATTCGATCGGCATCCTGGCAATGTCGGTCGGCGGCGGCGGTGGCGGCGGCGGTGCGGCCTCGACCGACGAGGAGATCGTCGGCGGCGGCAGCGAAGGTGACACGTCGGTGGGCATTGGCGCGGCGATCGGCCTTGCCGCCGGCGGCGCCGGCAATGGCGGCACGGTTTCGGTGACGAACCACAGCCTGATCGTGACGGATGGCGCGGATTCATACGGCATCTCAGCCAATTCCATAGGCGGCGGCGGCGGCGTTGGCGGGTCGGCGACATCGGGGGTCATTGGCAAATATGCAATCGGTGGCGCGCTTGGCGGCGCGGGCGGCGGCGGCGGCAACGGTTTGCAAGTCGATGTCACCAATCTTGCCTCAGGCGAGATCTGGACCAAGCAGGAGCGATCTATCGGCATCTTCGCGCAGTCGGTCGGCGGTGGCGGTGGCGCTGGCGGTGCTGGCCAGAGCACCGGCAAGACGGACTCCTCGGAAGTGAGCGTAAATCTCTCGCTTGGCGGATCAGGCGAGGTTGCCGGCAATGGCGGCAAGGTGAACGTTGAGAACGACGGCTATATCCATACCGAGAAGGCCTATTCGCATGGTATCCTGGCGCAGTCGATCGGCGGCAGCGGCGGCGTCGGCGGTGCTTCAGGCACCTCCGCCAAAGATGCAAACGTGGCCATAACATTCAGCCTCGGCGGTGCTGGCGGTGCCGGCGGCTTCAGCGATCTCGTTCATGTCACCAACGCCAAGTCGGGCACGATCCTGACAAAGGGCGACAATTCTTACGGCATCTTCGCCCAATCGATAGGCGGCGGCGGCGGTGCGGCGGGCGGTGGCTCGACAGAGACGGGCAGTGCCGAGACTTCGGTGACGTTGTCGATCGGCGGCTTGGGTGGCTCAGGCAGCCGCGGCGGCGACGTGCTTGTCGACAATCATGGCACGATCACAACCCTGGGCTATCTCTCGCACGGCATCTTCGCGCAATCGGTCGGCGGCGGCGGCGGTGCATCGGGTGCGGCCGCCAATGCATCCAAGGCCGATATGACAATCGGCGGCGCGTTTTCTGCTCTGGCGGGCGATGCCGCAAATGGCGGCCATGTCACCGTGAACAATGACGGCGCCATCGAAACCATGAAAGACGGGGCTATCGGCATCTTCGCCCAATCCATCGGGGGCGGCGGCGGATACGGCGGCGTGGTGTCGGCCGACACGGCCGGAGAGGATTCGGTAGCACTGCAACTTGGCGGCCTTGGCGGCCGGGGCGGCAATGGCGGCAATGTCGACGTCACCGTTTCCGGCAGCATCATCACGCATGGCGAGCGCGCGCACGGTGTGGTCGCGCAATCGGTGGGTGGAGGCGGCGGCTACGGTGGCGATGCCAAGGGCAAGAGCTCGAATGCGCTGGCGATTGGCGGCACCGGCGGAAAAGGTGGCGACGGCGGCGACGTCACTGTCATCCGCACGGGCACCATCACGACGACCGGCAAGGACTCCATTGCGATCTTCGCGCAGTCGGTGGGTGGCGGTGGCGGCATCGGTGGTGCCGGCTTTGGCCGCTTCGGCGCCGATGATGATGGTGGCGGGCCGAATGCCATTGGCTTCAACACGCCCGGCGGCACCAAGGGCACGGGCGGCATCGTCACGATCATCCAATCCGGCGCGATCGAGACCGATGGCGACCGTGCGCATGGCATCGTTGCCCAGGCGGTCGGCGGCGGCGGCGGCGCCGGCGGCACGGATTCGCTGACCATGGGCGGTTCGGCGGCCGGCTCGCGAGGCGGCATCGGCGATGCGATGGCAGCCTCCGCAAGCACCGACAGCCAGGTCTGGGTCAAGGGCGCAAGTTCGTATGCAATGTTTGGACAAAGCGCCACCGGCATCGGCGACGCGCATGCCGTTACCCTGACCGCGGGTGACAGCCTATTCGCACAGGGGGCTGATTCCGTGGCCGCCTATGGCGAAAGCACAGCCAAGGGCGCCAAGGGCAACATCGCCATCAATCTGAATGGGCAGTATACGATTGGCGGCGCGGGAACCGGTGTGGCGGCTATGCTGGTCGGTGGTGCCGACAACACGCTGACCAATCACAGTCTGCTCTACGCGATGGGCGCAACGCCAACATTTCAGATCCAGGCTTCCCAGCTTCCGGCGTTCAAAACCTTCCTGGTGGCGCCGGGTCCGGTGGTGCCGACAGACGCGATCCTGGAATCGCTGCTGGACCAATTCAGTCCGTTCGCCATCACCGGCACGTCGGGCGATGACCATGTCGACAATTCGCCGATGGGCGGCACCCTCGGCCGCGTCATCGGCAATATCGATCTTGGCGGCGGCAACAACAGCTTCCACAATTTTGCGGATGCCTCGATGGTCGGTCTCAAGACCATCGATCTCGGCGGCGGGCTGTTTACCAATGACGGACTCTATACCAACCAGGGCATTGGTGTGGTTGCGACGGTCAATGTCGGCGGTGGCTTCACTCAGGATTTTGGCGGCAAGTTCGTCACCGATATCGACCTCAACAGCCAGACCACCGATGCTGTTGTCTTAACTGATACAGGCAAGTTCGATGGCACCGCGCCTCTCAACTTCCTGTCCATCGACAAGTTGTTTACCAGCTACAAGGTCGCTACGGGCTCTGCGATGACCGACGACGGCATCGTTGCAACGATGCCCGTGGAGCATCCGGCGGCAGGCTTCAATTTCGTGTTCAAGGTCGAAAATAGCACCGATCTGGTGCTTACCACCAACAACCAGACTTTCCTCCAGCTGGCGCAAGATCCGCAAGCCGGCGTCAGCGATCCGGGCGTGTACCAGATGGCGCAGTATCTGGATGACGTCGAGGCAGCGTCGACTCCGGACAATCCGATGGCGCGGCTGATCAATCTGTTGCGCTTCCTGCCGAGCAAAGCAGAGATTGGCGCCGCTTTGACCCGGCTGACGCCGCACTATGCCGTGCATACGTTCGACATGATCAACCGCGAAGCCGAAACCATGTTGGAGACGGCGCGCGAATGCACCGGTCCGGCCTCCAAGAACCAAGATGGGCGCTGCATCTGGGCAACGATTACCCCGCAGGGCGAATACAGCCGTGACGCGGGTGCGGGAACCACCAGCCGCGATGATACCGAAAAAACAATGTCGCTTGGCGGCATCGGCGAGATTGGCCAGAACTGGTCGCTGGGTGCCACCATCGGCCGCACCGAGTTCGATTCCAAGATTGGCTTTAATGGAGCCCAGCTGTCGGAGACCACCGGTGAGGCCTGGCAGGCCTACGCGCTGGCCAAATATACCAACAAGAATTACTTCGTCGACTTCGCAGTCGGTGGCGGTACGGGTTCGTTCAAGGGTGAACGCGACACCCATATCGATCCGGCATTCTTCATTCCCGGCGAAACGTTGGTGGGCGATTATCTGGATGAGCAAAAGCTGCCAGGTATCGGCAGCAGCGTTACCTACACGCAGAAGACCGCGATGTTCGGTGGTTCGGCGCGGTTGGGCTTCACCCAGGAGATGGGTGCGTTCTATTTGCAGCCGACCGTGCAATTCGACGCGCGATGGTTGCGTGTCTCAGGCACGGAGGAGGGCTCGGTCGCGGCTTTCAACTTCGACGGCTCGGCCAATACCTACTATTCCGCAACGCCTGCGCTGGAGATTGGCGCCGACATTCCGATCAGCGACCTCGCCAGTGTCCGCATCTACGGCAAGGCAGGGGCGGAGTTTTCCAACAAGGAGTGGGAGATCGAAGGCCGCTTCGCTGCGGCGGAGAATCTGCCCGGCAATCCTGCATTGCACTTGACGGAAGCCGTCGATTCGCCGCTCTATCGGGTCGGCGCCGGCATAGAGCTGAATGGCGTCAACGGCGTCGGCTTGTCGGTCAGATACAATGGCGCCTTCGGTGAAACGGTAAAACAGAACGCGGTCAGCGCGTCTCTCAAGGTCAGTTTCTAGCTGGCTCGAGACGGAGCCGGGCGGGAGGGGGCTTGATGAGGAAATACGCGTATTTTGCAGCGATGCTGGGTGTTGCCGCTATTGTCGGTCCGCCGGCTGTTGCCGCGCAGACCAAGGGCGACAAGGTGGCGGCAACGCCGCCCGCGGTAGCGGATGTTCCGCAACTGCCCGGCGGTGCATCGGCCTTGTCCGAAACCCACGGCGACTGGACGGTCAATTGCCAGATATCGGGCACGAACAAGGTCTGCAGCCTTTCGCACCAGCAGTTCAACAAGCAAAACAACCAGCGCCTGCTGGCGATCGAGCTGTCGAGCAAGACCGGTGACGATGCGACGGGAACCCTTGCGCTGCCGTTCGGCCTGGCCTTGGCCAAGGGCGTCAACCTGACCATTGATGACCAGAAACTGGATGGCAGCCTGCCGTTCAACACCTGCCAGGTGGTCGGCTGCCTGGTGCCGGTGGCTTTCGATGGCAATGTCACGCCACTGCTCAAGGCAGGCACCACGCTGAAGATCGACGCCTTCGCGGCGGATACCGGGCAAGCGGTGAGCTTTTCCATTCCGCTCAATGGTTTTAGCGGGGCGCTCGCCCGCACAGCGGAACTCCTGGCCAACTGACGGCTTAGACCGCTGTAAGCAACAGAGTGTTGACGCTTCCGCCAACACCTCACACGACAATCGTTTTCAACCGCTCGGCAATGAGGGCGGCGAGCCGCGCCGCCACCTCGTCCTTGGTCATCTCGGGCCATTCCTCGACGCCGGCCTTCGATACGATCCGCACCCGGTTGCGATCACCGCCCATCACGCCTGAAGGGCCGATACCGCTTTCGTGCGACACATCGTTGGCGACGATGAAATCGGCGCCTTTCTTCCTGAGCTTGGCCTCGGCGTTACGCAGGAGATCCTGCGTCTCGGCAGCGAAGCCGACGACGAGGCCGGGTCGCTGGCTGTGATGACCGACGCCTGCCAGGATGTCGGGATTTTCGACCATGCGCAGCACGGGCGGGCCTTCGCCCGCCACCTTCTTGATCTTCTCGCCGGCCGAATTCTCGCTGCGCCAGTCAGCGACAGCAGCGACGAACACTGCCGCGTCGGCGGGCAGAAGCTGTTCGACCGCATCGCGCATCTCCTGCGCGCGCTCGACATGGACGGTCTTCACGCCGGCTGGATCGGCGATGCCGACGGGGCCGGAGACAAGGCGCACATCAGCGCCGAGCCTTGCCAAAGCCGCCGCGATGGCGTGGCCCTGCTTACCGGATGAACGGTTGGCGATATAGCGCACCGGGTCGATCGGTTCGTGCGTCGGGCCGGAAGTGACGATGATCTTGCGGCCCGTCAGCGGCCTGGGGCCAGCATCGAGCAGCGCTTCGACCGCGGCGACGATCTCCAGCGGTTCGGCCATACGGCCTTCGCCGGCCTCGTTGCTCTCGGCCATCTCGCCCCTGGCCGGGCCGACAAAGGCAATGCCGTCCTTGCCCAGTGTCGCGCGGTTGCGGCGGGTGGCCGGATGTGCCCACATTCTGGGGTTCATCGCCGGCGCCATCAGCACCGGCTTGTCGGTGGCGATGAGCACGGTCGAGGCCAGATCGTTGGCGTGGCCGTTGGCAAGCTTGGCCATCAAATCGGCAGTGGCGGGAGCGACCACCAAAAGATCGGCCTCGCGCGACAGCCTGATGTGACCGACATCGTGCTCGTCATTGCGGTCGAACAGTTCGGTGAAGACATGATCGGCCGAGAGCGCGCCGACAGACAGGGTGGTGACAAATTCCTGCGCCGCAGCGGTCATCACCACCCGCACAGCCGCGCCACGCTCGCGCAGACGGCGGATCAGGTCGAGCGCCTTGTAGGCGGCGATGCCACCGCCGATAATGAGCAGGATGCGCTTGTCGGAGAGGCTCGTGAAACCCGCTCTTTGCAGTCGTCTGCCAAATTCCAGGATTTCTTCCGCCGTAACGACGTCCTCGTCCCGCTCGGCTTGGCTGACCGCTTTGACGACTTTGGGATGTTTCAGTCTCTGCCCGAGCGCCAAGAATTCATCGCGGGACGCTTTTAATCGCCCAGCCCCATCCTGCAACTCGGCAAGCGTCATCTCGCGAAGGGCGTCCCGCACCTCCTGTTCCATCGAGACGCCACGCGCTGCAGCGCGTTCGCGAAGCGCTTGCTTCACGCTGTCATCCAGGTTGCGGATAGTGATAGTACTCATGGGGTAGCTCCCTAGCCTAAATGTAGGTCAAGGGCACGATGCATGCAATGCTAGCATTGCATGCACTCAAAGCAACTTCCAGGCAATATATATCAGCGTCAGCGCGATCACCCACAGGGCCGCGCGGCCGGAGCGGCTGTAGCGGGCCTCTGCCTTGCCGATGGCGTGGGCGGTGGTTTCGTCAAAGCGCAGGCCGTGCTCGGCCATCAGGTCGATCTCGCGCGACAGCCGGTCGGTGCGCGCCGCAAGTTCGGGTATCTGGCGGGCGAGCGTCAGCAGCGCCTTGGCGCCGTCGCGGGCATCGATCATCATGCCGCGCGGGCCAAGGTTGCCGGCGATCCAGCCGCCGACCACCGGCTCGGCCGTCTTCCACATGTTGAAGGCAGGGTCGAGCGTGCGCGCCACGCCTTCGACCACGACCATGGTCTTCTGCAGCAGGATCAGTTCGGGCCGCGTCGCCATATCGAAGAGTTCGGTCACCTCGAAAAGCAGCGTCAAAAGCTTGGCCATCGAAATGGTCTCGGCCGGCTGTCCGTGGATCGGCTCGCCAATGGCGCGGATCGCTTGCGCGAAGGCCGCGACATTGTGCTGGCGCGGCACATAGCCGGCCTCGAAATGGACCTCGGCGACGCGCAGATAATCGCGTGTGATGAAGCCGTAGAGGATCTCGGCGAGGAAGCGGCGCTCCTTCTTGCCGAGCCTCCCGGCGATGCCAAGATCGACGGCGACGATGGTGCCGTTTGCCTCGACGAACAGATTGCCCGGATGCATGTCGGCATGAAAGAAGCCGTCGCGCAGGGTATGGCGCAGGAATGACTGGATGAGGTTGGCGGCGATTGCCTTCAGGTCGTGCCCCGCAGCCTCCAGGCCGGCAATGTTGTTCATCTTGACGCCGTCGACCCATTCCATGGTCAACACGTCGCGGCCGGTGCGCTCCCAGTCGACGGATGGCACGCGAAAACCGGGGTCGTCCCTGGTGTTCTCACCGAGTTCGGAGAGTGCCGCCGCCTCCAGGCGCAGGTCCATCTCAATCTTGGTGGTCTGCGCCAGCGTCTCGGTGACCTCCACCGGCCGCAGCCGGCGTGAGGAGGGGATGTATTTCTCCTGCAGGCGAGCGGCGAGGAAATAGCTTTCGAGATCCTGGAAGAAGCGGCGCCGCACGCCCGGCCGGATCACTTTGACCGCGACCTTGGTGGCAACGCCGTCACGGACGGTGTCGGCGGCATGGACCTGGGCGATCGAGGCGGCGGCGACCGGGTCGCCGAACTCAGCATAGAGATCGCCGATCTTGCGCCCGAGCGAGGCTTCGATGGCAGCGACCGCCTCGGCCTTGGGGAAGGTGTGCATCTTGTCCTGCAGCATGGCGAGGTCGAGCGCCATGTCGTTGCCGACGACGTCGGGCCGTGTCGCCAGGAACTGGCCAAGCTTGACGTAGGATGGGCCAAGCCGGACCACGGCCTTGGCCAAACGGTCGCTGCGCTCATAGTCCAGCGCGCGCCGGCGGGTGAACAGCCGCGCCAGCCGCCAGCCGAGTTTCGGCAGGCCGGTCAGTTCCTCGCCCGGCAGAGCGGCGACGACGCCTTCGCGCACCAGCACCCAGCCGGCCCGTACGAGCCGAAATCCTGCGCTGACGGTGCTCATGGCCGAGCCCATCCTGCCGGTTCTTCGAACCGGCACAAGCCATAGTCAGGATGGGAAATGCGGTGCAGCCTCAAAGCTTCCAGCCCGAATGCAGGGCCGCGATGCCGCCGGAATAGTTGCGGAAGGAAACGCGGTCGAAACCGGCGCGGGAAATCATCGCCGCGAAATTCTGCTGGTTGGGGAATTTCGCGATCGATTCGACCAGATAGGAATAGGGCTCGCCATCGCCCGTCACCATCTTGCCGATTTTCGGGATGGCGTTGAACGACCAGGCTTCATAGACCTTGTCGAGCAGCGGCATCTCGACCTCTGAAAACTCCAGGCACAGGAACCGCCCGCCCGGCTTCAGCACGCGGAACGCTTCGCTGAGCGCGACATCGATGCGCGGCACGTTGCGAATGCCGAAAGCGATGGTGTAGGCATCGAATGTGGCGTCAGGGAAGGGCAATTCCTCGGCATTGGCTTCGATGAAATCCGTATTGCCGGACAGGCCTTTTTTTTCAGCACGGTCACGGCCGACGGTAAGCATCGAGCCATTGATATCAAGCACGGTGGCATGGGCATGGCCGTGGCTGGCGTCAACAATGCGGAAGGCGATGTCGCCAGTGCCGCCGGCCACATCCAGGACCTTCCAGCCGGCGCGCTTCGGCGGATTGAGCCATGTCACCATGGCGTCCTTCCACAGCCGGTGCAGGCCGGCCGACATCAGATCGTTCATCAGGTCGTAGCGGTTGGCGACCTTGTGGAAAACATCGTTGACCAGGGACTGCTTCTCGCCTTCCCCTACACGCTTGAAACCATAAGAGGTTTCCATGCCGCCCGCGGCCGTGGTTCTCTCAACTGACATTTTTTTGATCCGTCATAAAACCGGCGGGACCATAGCCGATCGATGATGCGGGCGCTATTGTTTAAGGCGCGGTGTTCAGCCGCGCTTCCAGGTGGTGGGTTTTCAAGACCTGGACTGACCGACGGGATGTTTGAATGCCTTTGAAAGCGGAACTGCACTGCCATATTGAAGGGGCAGCGGCGCCAGAGCTTGTCATCAGCCAGGCGCAGAAATACGGCAAGGACACTTCGCCCTACATTCAGAACGGTTCGTTTGTCTGGCACGATTTCACCTCGTTCCTCGCGGCGTACGATTTTTCCGCCGACCTGTTCCGGAGCGAAGAGGATTATGCCCGGCTGGCCGATCACTATCTGACCAGCCTGGCCCGCGATGGCGCCATCTATTCCGAGGTGTTCACCTCGCCGGACCATGCGACGAGGGCAGGGCTGTCGCCCAAGGCCTATACCGACGCCCTTGGCGAAGGCATGCTCCGCGCCAAGGCCAAGACCGGCATCGAGGGCCGCATGATCGTCACCGGCGTGCGTCATGTCGGGGTCGAATCGATCGAACGGGCGGCACGCTTCGCGGCACGCTGCGGGCATCCGCTGGTCACCGGCTTCGGCGTTGCCGGCGATGAGCGCATGGGCGAGATGGAAGACTATGTCAGGGCGTTCGAGATCGCCCGCGAGGCCGGGCTCGGCATTACTATCCATGCCGGCGAACTGACCGGCTGGGAGACCGTGCAGTCGGCACTCGACCATATCAAACCTTCGCGTATCGGCCACGGCGTGCGCGCCATCGAAAACCCGGACCTTGTGCGGCGCATTGCCGACGAAGGCATCGTGCTGGAATGCTGCCCCGGCTCCAACATCGCGCTCAAAGTGTTCGACAGTTTTGCCGATCATCCGTTTCCGGCGCTGCAGGCGGCAGGCTGCAAGGTGACGCTCAACTCCGACGACCCGCCCTATTTCTGGACCTCGCTGAAGCGCGAATACGACATCGCCGCCGAGCATTTCTCGATGAACGAGAAAGCGCTGGCAGCTGTCACCAAAACGGCTATCGAGGCCGCCTTCGTCGATCGGAAGACCAAGACCGCACTTCTTGCCCGGCTGAATGGTGCGGCGCGCTGATTTCTTCCGACAAAGCTGTGGTCGATGCGGGCCAGGCGGTTCCTTGGCCGGTGCATTGCCGCTAGGGTTCGCTCAAGCAGCTTGAAGCGCGACACATCCGAAAGGATTGATGCGCGCAGTTTCGAGCGACACGCATCAGGAGAACACCATGAAGGGCGTCACCGTCGTCGACCATCCGCTTGTCCAGCACAAGCTGACCATCATGCGCAAGAAGGAGACCTCGACGGCCGGCTTCCGGCGGCTGCTGCGTGAGATATCGCTGCTGCTCGGCTACGAGGTCACGCGCAATCTCGAACTGACGACGACGACGATCGAGACGCCGATGGAAACCATGGAAGCGCCGACGCTGGAGGGCAAGAAGCTGGTCTTCGCTTCGGTGCTGCGCGCCGGCAACGGCTTGCTCGAGGGTCTGCTCGACCTGGTGCCGGCAGCCCGCGTCGCCCATGTCGGCCTCTACCGCGACCACGAAACGCTGGAAGCGGTCGAGTATTTCTTCAAGGCACCGAGCGACCTTGCCGACCGGCTGGTGATCGTCGTCGATCCGATGCTGGCAACCGCCAATTCGGCTATCGCGGCGATCGACAAGCTGAAGGAGCGCGGCGCCACCAACATCCGGTTCCTGTGCCTTTTGGCGGCGCCCGAAGGCATCGAGCGCTTCACCAAGGCGCATCCGGACGTTCCGGTGTTCACCGCTTCCATCGACCGCCAGCTCAACGAGAAGGGCTACATCATGCCCGGCCTCGGCGACGCCGGCGATCGCATGTACGGGACGAAGTAATACCGGGCAAAGTTGCCTGTTGCGATTTACCAAATGTTTACGCAAAGACATGGTTTCGACGCCCGTTAAAGCGACGAACACCATACAGGGCTAAAGGATCGGCCATCACAAAGGCCGATCCATGCTGCGCAAGCTTCTCATCCTCAGCGTTTTCGCCGGCACATCGGCATCGATCCCCGTCGTCTATCAGGCAAATCCGCAGATCTTCGAAAACCTGCTGAAATCGGCCACGACGGCCAAGCCCAACGCCGAGCAGCAACCAGAAGTCAACCTCGCATCGGTTCCCGACAAGCCGGTGGCGCCGCTGCCGACCGGCCGCAAGGTCGTCGTTGCCGCGGACGGGCGCGGGCACTTCTCGTCGACCTTCAAGCTCAATGGCCGTCAGGTCGACGGCATGATCGACACCGGCGCCACTCTGGTCGCGGTCAATACGTCAACGGCGCGCCGGATCGGGCTATCGCTCAATCCCTCCGATTTCAGTCATGAGGTCAGCACCGCCAACGGCTCGATCAAGGCGGCCGTGGTGATGATCGATCGCCTGCAGATCGGCAGCATCAGTGTCGATGATGTGCAGGCCATCGTGCTCGACGACAAGGCACTGCAGACCAATCTGATTGGCATGAGTTTTCTCAATCGGCTCGGCAAATACCAGGCCGAGAACGGCACGCTGCTGCTGGTGCAGTAGTAGCCACCTCGCTCCGATCAGCTGCGTGGAAGAATCCTTCGGATGACCGACTTGTCGGCGGCCGGCTTCGACGTGCCAACCGTATAGGCCGAGAGAACGGCGGCGGCGGCCGCCTCGGCATCGGAGGGTGACCGGGCGTGGACCAGCGCCAGAGCATCTCCGGCATGTACTTCGGCGCCTATGGGCAGCAGCCTGGTGATGCCGACGCTGGGGTCGATCTTGTCGTCCGGCCGTGTGCGCCCGCCGCCCAGGCTAACCACGGCAAGGCCGATGTCGCGGGTGGCGATGCCGGTGACGAAGCCGTCCGTCGTTGCCCTGACCGCGAACTCTGTTGGCGCCACGGCCAAGTACTTTTCCGGTCTCTCGATAAAATCCGCCGGGCCGCCAAGCACCGCCACCATGCGGGCGAAGGTGGCAGCGGCGCGGCCGCTGGCGAGAGTCTCGGTGGCGCGCCGCATACCGTCCTGGTTGGACAACACCACGCCCGCCGACTGTAGCATTTCGGCCGCCAGCGCCAGCGTCACGTCCTCCAGGCGCTTGTCGCGCAGACGGCCGGTCAGGAAATCGACGGCATTGCGCACCTCCACGGCGTTGCCGGCGGCGGAAGCCAGCGGTTCGCTCATGCCGGTGATCAGCGCCGAGACCTTTAGCCCGGCGCCGCTGGCGACCTCGACCAGGCTGTTGGCGAGCGCGGTTGCGTCGCGGGACTTTTCCATGAAGGCACCGTTGCCGACCTTGACGTCGAGGACCAGCGAACCCAGCCCGGCAGCCAGCTTCTTCGACAGGATCGAGGCGGTGATCAGCGGCACCGATTCCACCGTTCCGGTGACGTCGCGGATGGCATAGAGACGGCGGTCGGCCGGCGCCAGATCGGCGGTCTGACCAATGATGGCGCAGCCCGTTTCCAGCACTGCCTGGCGAAACAGCGCGATGTCGGGCTGGCTGATGTAACCGGGAATCGCATCCATCTTGTCCAGCGTGCCGCCGGTATGGCCAAGGCCACGGCCCGAGATCATCGGCACGTAGGCGCCACAGGCGGCGACGATCGGCGCCAGCATCAGCGAGACATTGTCGCCGACGCCGCCCGTCGAATGCTTGTCGGTGACCGGGCCGGGCAAATCCGACCAGTCGAGCACATCACCGGAATCGCGCATGGCGAGCGTCAACGCCACGGCCTCGTCGCGGCTCATGCCGTTGAAGAACACCGCCATGGCGAAAGCCGCGACCTGGCCATCGGTGACGGCGCCTGAGGTCACGCCATCGACGAAGGCAGCGATTTCACCAGCAGACAGCCTGTGGCCGTCGCGCTTGTGGCGGATGATTTCCTGCGGAAGCATCAGCTCTCCAGCAGCCCGTCGCGAAACGCACGCTGCAGGACCGTTGCCAGCCGCGACCCGCCAACCGGCGCCATGTCCTTGGTCTCCTGGTGCGAAAGCTCGGCCCCGGTCATGCCGGCCGCCAAATTGGTGATGACCGAGCAGGCGGCGACGCGCAGGCCAAGGAAGCGGGCGAGAATGACCTCCGGCACGGTCGACATGCCCACCGCGTTGGCACCCATGACGCGCGCCATGCGGATTTCGGCCGGCGTTTCGAAACACGGGCCGGAAAACCACATATAGACACCCTGGTGCAGCGCGGTGCCGGTCGCCTTCGCCGCCCGTTCGATCGCCCTGCGGATGCCGGCATCATAAGCTTCGGTCAGGCCGACGAAGCGGCGGTCGCTCGGCTCGCCGATCAGCGGATTGCTGCCGGAGAAGTTGATGTGATCCGTGATCAGCATCACCGAGCCCGGCGGCATGTCCGGATCGACCGAGCCGGCGGCGTTGGTGAGGATCAGTTTCGTGATGCCGATGCCGGCGAGCACTTCCAGCACCGGGCGCATCGCTGCCGCGTTGCCGTGCTCGTAATAATGGGCGCGGCCGGACAGCATCAGCACCGGCACGCCGGCAAACAGCCCGGCCACGACTTCGCCGGCATGGCCGCTGACGCCGCTCTTGGCAAAGCCGGGCAGGTCGGCATAGGAGATGCGGATGGGATTCTCGACCTGGTCGACGAGGCCACCGAGGCCCGAACCCAGCACCAATGCCGTCGACGGCGCCAGGCCGTCCAGCCTTTCGATAAGATGGTCCACGGCCTTTTCGGTCATTGCAGCCAGCTCGTCATTTCAGCCAATTCTTCATTTGAGCCAAAAACGTCATTTGAGAATATCGCCGCGAAAACCGTAGGGCAGCATATCGCCCATGGTCACGGTCTCGGCGACGCCCGTGTTGTCGCAGAGATAGAGTTTGGTGTCCGGCCGGCAGAATTCCGCCAGCCGCTGACGGCAGCCGCCGCAAGGCGAGCATTTGGCCATGCGTTCGGCAAGAACGGCGATTTCGACGATTCTGCCGCCGCCGCCCATGATGTAGTGGCCAAGCGCGGTGGTTTCGGCGCACCAGCCCTCCGGATAGGAGGCGACCTCGATGTTGGCGCCGGCGAAGACGCGCCCATCCTCGGTGCGCAAGGCAGCACCCACCGGAAATTTCGAGTAGGGCGCATAGGCCTTGGCCATGGCGGTCTTGGCCGCTTCGAACAGATCATGCGACATTCAGCTGTTTTCTCCGATGATCGTGTCCAAAACCCGGCACTCGCCTCGCGCCGGGCCATCGACTCCTCAGCGCTCCTTGACGTAGGGCACGCCGCCGGCGCGCGGCGGGATCGCCTTGCCGATGAAGCCGGCTAGCAGGATAACGGTGAGGATATAGGGCAGCGCCTGCATGAACTGCACCGGTACCTTGCCGATGATCGGAAGCGGCGAACCCTGCAGGCGGATCGCCGCCGCATCGAGGAAGCCGAACAGCAGGCAGGCGAACATGGCGTTGACCGGCTTCCATTTGGCGAAGATCAGCGCGGCGAGCGCGATATAGCCCTTGCCGGCGGTCATGTCCTTCACGAAGCCACCATTCTGCACCATCGACAGATAGGCGCCGGCGACGCCGGTGAGAATGCCGGTGCAGATCAGCGCGCGGTAGCGCAGCCAGGCGACCGAAATGCCGGCGGTGTCGACGGCGGCCGGGTTCTCACCGACAGCACGCAGCCGCAGGCCAAAGCGGGTACGAAACAGCACCCACCAGGTGAACGGCACCATCGCAAAGGCGAAGTAGACGAGGATAGAATGGCCGAGGATGAGCTCGGCAAACACCGGACCGAAACCTGGAATCCTTGCAAGTGCATCGAACAGCAGTGCTGGAAGATAAAGGATGAGACCGCGTAGCGAAGCCAGGAGATCGGCGGAGCTGAAGCTGTAGGTCGCAAGGAAGTTCGAGATCACATCCGCGGTGATCGATTCGAACCGTTCGCCCGGCTGCAGCGCCGGTGTGCGGCCACCCTGCTGGAACCAGGCCTGACCGAGGATGATGGTCGAGCCGGCGGCGATGAAATTGATGGCCACGCCGGAAACGATCTGGTTGCCGCGGTGCGTGATCGAGGCGAAACCGTGGATCAGGGCAAACGCAACCGAGATCAGGATGGCCATGCCGAGGCCGAGAAAGGCCGAATGGAACACGGAAGCCGCGGCGGCACCGGCGAAGGCGCCGACCAGCATCTTGCCTTCGAGGCCGATGTCGAAGATGCCGGCACGCTCGGAATAGAGGCCGGCGAGGCAGGCGAGCAGCAGCGGCACCGAGAGCCGGATGGTGGAGTCCAGAACCTGGACGACGGCGTTGAGGAGGTCCATCTCAGGCGCCCTTTCCCTTGACCGCTTCCATGCCGACGGATCGCGGGCTGAACGAGGCGAACAGCGCCTGGATGTAAGGCCTGAACATGTGTTCGAGCGCGCCGGCGAACAGGATCACCAAGCCTTGAATGATGACGATCATGTCGCGGCTGATCGCCGGCATCTCGAAGGCGAGTTCGGCGCCGCCCTGATAGAGCATGCCGAACAGGATCGCCGCCAGTACGATGCCGACCGGGTGCAGGCGGCCCATAAGTGCCACGGCGATGCCGACGAAACCGGCGCCGGAGACGAAGTCGATCGCGACATTGTGCTGGTCGCCCATGACCGGATTGAGCGCCATCATGCCGGCCAGCGCACCCGAGATCATCATCGCGGTGATGATGATGCGGGTCTCCGAAATGCCGGCATAGCGCGCAGCCTTCGGGCTGTGGCCGTAGGTGCGCATCTCATAGCCGAGCTTGGTGCGCCAGATCAGCAGCCAGACCAGGAAGGCCATGACCAGCGCCAGCAGGAAGGTGACGTTGAGCGGCGCCGAACGGATCTTGGCGCCGAACAGCTCGATGATCCAGTTGAGCTTCGGCAATTCCGCGCCGGCGAAGAAGTTGCGTGTCTGCGGCGCCTGCGAGGCCGCCGGCTTCAAGGGGCCGACCAGCAGGTAGACCATGATCGAGGCGGCGATGAAGTTGAACATGATGGTGGTGATGACGATGTGCGAGCCGCGCCTGGCCTGCAGATAAGCGGGGATCAGCGCCCATAAGGCGCCAACGACCGCCGCAGCGACGATCGCCAGCGGGAATGTCAGCCACCAGGGCAGCACGCTGTCGAAAGACAGGCAAACGATGGCGATGCCGAGGCCGGCGATATAGGCCTGCCCCTCGGTGCCGATGTTGAACAGCCCGCAATGCGCGGCAACCGCCACCGAAAGGCCGGTGAAGATGAAGGTGGTGGCATAGAAGAGGGTGAAGGCAATGCCTGTTCCCTTGCCGAAGGCGCCCTCGACCAGGATCACGGCGGCGCGGAATGGGTTCTCGCCGACCAAGAGCACGACGAAACCGGCGACGATGAAGGCCACCGACAGGTTGATCAGCGGGATCAGCCCATAATCGGCCCAGGCCGGCAATTTGGCGTAAGGCGTGCTCATGCGGCGGCCTCCTGCTCGACGCCTGCCATCAGCAGGCCGAGTTCGCCCTCCGTCGCCTCCGGGCCGCGCTCGCCGACGATACGGCCGGCAAACATCACCAGGATGCGGTCGGAGAGCGAACGGATCTCGTCGAGCTCGACCGACACCACCAGCACGGCCTTGCCCTGATCGCGCATGGCGATCAGCCGTTTGTGGATGAATTCGATGGCGCCGACGTCGACGCCGCGCGTCGGCTGGCCGACGATGAGCACGCCGGGGTCCTGTTCGATTTCCCGCGCCAGCACGATCTTCTGCTGATTGCCGCCGGAGAAGTTAGCGGTCTTCAGGCGCGGATTGCCGGGACGGATATCGTATTTCTCGATCTTGTCTTTGGCATCGGAGA
Organism: Mesorhizobium loti CJ3sym; assembly: GCF_000472785.1. GTDB lineage: Bacteria > Pseudomonadota > Alphaproteobacteria > Rhizobiales > Rhizobiaceae > Mesorhizobium > Mesorhizobium loti_E. The sequence goes on along the minus strand of NZ_AXAL01000013.1, from coordinate 34,985 downwards.
TGATGGCATCGACGTTGAGGAATGGCCCTTTGAGATAGCGGGGGTCGTCATGATAGCCGAGGATCGAATTCTCGTTTTCCTCGAAGGCCAGCACCAGCCCGACATGGTGGCGATCCTCCGGCACGTGTGCCAGCCCGCGGTCGCGCAGCTCGCCCGGATCGGCGGCACCGGTCAGGTCGATCGGCTTGCCGTCGAGCGTGACCGAACCGGAAACGGCACGCCTGATGCCGGAAATCGCCTCGAGCAGTTCGGATTGTCCGTTGCCGGCGACGCCGGCGATGCCGACGATCTCGCCGGCGCGGATATCGAAGGAAATGTCGTCGACCATGGTGACGCCGCGCGAATCCTTGACCGTCAGGTTCTTGACCGCGAGCTTGACGGCGCCGGCTTCGGCTTCGCCCTTCTCGACCCGCAGCAGCACGCGACGCCCGACCATCAGCTCGGCCAGTTCCTCGACGGTGGTCTTCTTGGTCTCGCGGGTCGCCACCATCGTGCCCTGGCGCATGACCGACACCGTATCGGTGATGGCCATGATCTCGCGCAATTTGTGGGTGATCAGCACCACCGTCTTGCCCTGTTCCTTCAACTGCTTGAGGATGCGGAAGAGGTGGTCGGCCTCGGCCGGGGTCAGCACGCCCGTCGGCTCGTCGAGGATCAGGATCTCGGCGCCGCGATAAAGCGCCTTGAGGATTTCGACGCGCTGCTGCAGGCCGACCGGCAGTTCCTCGATGATGGCGTCAGGATCGACTTCGAGCCCATATTCACGTTCGAGGCGTTCGAGTTCGGAGCGCGCCTTGGCGATGCTGCGCTTCAACAGCGCATCGCTTTCGGCGCCGAGAATGATGTTTTCCAGCACCGAGAAATTGTCGACCAGCATGAAATGCTGGTGCACCATGCCGATGCCGAGCGCGATGGCGTCGTTGGGCGTCTTGATCGATGCCGGCTTGCCGCCGACGCGGATCTCGCCGCTGTCGGCCTGGTAGAAGCCATAGAGAATCGACATCAGCGTCGATTTGCCGGCGCCGTTTTCGCCGACGATGCCGTGGATGGTGCCGCGCGCGATCTCCAGATTGATGTCGCGGTTGGCGCGCACGGCGCCAAAACTCTTGTTGATGCCGATCAGTTCGATAGCGGCTTGCGCCATGCAGCCAGTCCCACTCTTATTTTTTTATCGCTTGGTCAAAATGCCTAGCATGACGCTCCGCCCATGCCAATTGGCCGGAGCAGCTCCACTCTCGGCAAATCCCGGTGCGCTTGTCAATTTCCAACGTGTCGGTGGCCTTCATATTCGCTAATATGACAGAGCCGAAATCGGCATCTTGATGAAAGCCAGGGATTGCCAATGACCATGCCCGCCGACCGGCTGACGACGCTGGAAATCCGCGCCGCCGAGCAGGAAAACACCATCGAGGAGCTGTCAGGGCAGATCGCCGAGCAGTGGACGGTGATCGAACGCATGCAGCGCAAGCTCGACGCGCTGACCGACCGCTTCCTGGCGCTGGAGGAGCAGTCTTCAGCCGACGTGCCTGTGACCAAGCCGCCGCATTATTGAGGAAAAACGGGAGGGCGCAAACCATGGCCGGTGAAAGCGACCGCATCGCAAGGGCTGGCGACTATGTGCTCGGCCTGATGAACGACAAGGAACGCGAACGGGCCGAACGCGACCTGGAGATCGACCCTGCCTTCCGCGACGCGGTGGTGCGGCTTGCGGAACGCATGCATGCCTTCGACCGCGCTGAACGTTCCGGCGACGATAATCGCTGGCGGCTGATCTCGCAACGCATCGCCGAACTGCCGCAGATGCGTGTGATTGGCCAGGACGGGGCGAAACCAACGCCGGTGATCCGCAGCCTGGGCCGCCGGCCTTACGGCGTCGGCGTGCATTCGCTTGGCGGCCGGCGCGGCGTGGTCATCGCCATGGTGCTGATCGCTGTCTTCGCGCTCGGCTATCTCGTGGGCCGGTTATAGCCGGAGTTCGCGCGACATCAGCAGCATTGGGTGGCCGTCCTGCTCGAACGGCTCGGCGACCGCCCAACCGAGCCCGGCATAAAAATCGCGCGCTTGCCACGTGTAGAGGTAGAGCTTCTCCACACCGATCGAGGCGGCGTGCGCTTCGATGGCCGCGACCAGCGCGCGGCCGATCCCCTTGTTGCGGTGATGGTGATCAACGACCAGGCCGGCCAGCCACGGCGTCAGCTTGTGCGCGGGTTCCAATTCGTGGCGAACCAGCAGGCATGTCCCGACGGGTACATCGCCGATTCGGGCCACAAGCGCTTTCTCGAAGCCGTCGCCGGCCAACAGCAGGCGGAGCCCGGCGGCGTCTTCGTCCGGCGTCCTTGCGCTGCCCTCGAAAAAGGCGGCAACGCGCAGTCGTGCCACGGCGTCAACGTCGCTTCCGGTCATGGGTTCTATGATCGGCGTCACTATTGCCTCGGTCGTCAGACTTCTTCCAAAAACAAAACCGCCGGGACAAGGCCCGGCGGTCCGAAAAATTGGTGTCTGCCGATCAATAAGGGCAGGCGTTGTCGGCCGTGTAGTCGTGCACCTGGATCTTGCCGGAGATGATATCGGCCTTGGCCTTCTCGACCGCCGCCTTCATCTCAGGAGTCACCAACGCCTTGTTGTTGTCGTCCATGGCGTAGTCGACGCCGCCTTCCTTGAGGCCGAGGTTTTGCAGGCCGCCCTTGAAGGTACCGTTCTTGCCATCCATGAAGGTGGTGTAGACGGCAACGTCGACGCGCTTCATCATCGAGGTCAGCACCTTGCCGGGCTGCAGGCCGTTCTGGTTGGAATCGACACCGATGCCGAGTTTGCCGGCATCCGCCGTCGCCTGCAGCACGCCGACGCCGGTGCCGCCGGCAGCCGCATAGACCACGTCGGCGCCCTGGTCGATCTGCGTCTTGGCGATCTCGCCGCCCTTGGCCGGATCATTCCACGCTGCCGGCGTGTCGCCGGTCATGTTCTGGATGACGTCTGTCGCACCGGCCGACTTGGCGCCGCCGACATAGCCGCATTCGAACTTGCGGATCAGCGGGATGTCCATGCCGCCGATGAAAGCGACCTTCTTGGACTTCGAAGCCATCGCCGCCATGATGCCGACGAGATAGGAGCCCTCATTTTCCTTGAACACCAGCGAGCGGACATTGGGCATATCGACGGCATCGTCGATGATGGCGAAGTTGAGGTCGGGATAATCTTTCGCCACCGCTTTCAGCGCATCTTCCCAGGCAAAGCCGGCCATGACGATCGGGTTGCGGCCGTCCTCGGCGAAGCGGCGCAGCGCCTGCTCGCGTTGCGAAGCGTTGGACACTTCGAACTCGACATAGGGCGTGCCGGTCTCGGTCTTGAATTTCTCGGCGCCATGGAAGGCAGCCTCGTTGAAGGATTTGTCGAACTTGCCGCCCAGATCATAGAGGATGGCCGGCTGGACATCCGCGGCGAAAGCCGGAAGAACCATTGCGGTTGCGGCCAGGAGGCCGAGAACGATACGTTTCATGTGATCCACACCCTGTCGGTTATTTTTTCCGTTACGCACCGCCTGGCTGCCCGGTTCACCGGCAGCCACGCGACGTCAGCCAGGAGTGTATTCCCCTCCCGCTCCTGGGCAATCTGGCACGGCCCGAAACAAAATTCACGCGGAATTTTGACCTTTTGGAAAAGCATGCCACGGGCGAGCTGCACCGCAGGCCAAAGCTTGCGCGGAAGCGATCAGGCGGTGGCGGCCGGCATGGCGCAGGCGATGCCCGTGCCCTTGAGGTTGCAATAGCCGTAAGGGTTCTTCGCCAGATATTGCTGATGATCGGCCTCGGCGAAGTAGAAGGCGGGCGCCGGCGCGATCTCGGTGGTGATCCTGCCATGGCCGGCACCGCGGAGCGAGGCTTCGTAGGCAGCGCGCGAGGCGCTCGCCGCCTGGAATTGTGCATCGCCAAGCGTGTAGATCGCGGAGCGGTAGGTGGTGCCGACATCATTGCCCTGGCGCATGCCTTGCGTCGGGTCATGGCTTTCCCAGAACACCCGCAGAAGCTCGGCATAGGAGATCGTCTTGGGGTCGAAGACGACCAGCACCACTTCGGCATGGCCGGTGAGGCCGGTGCAGGTTTCCTGATAGGTCGGATTGGGCGTGATGCCGCCGGCATAGCCGACGGCCGTGACCCAGACGCCTTCGATCTGCCAGAATAGCCGCTCGGCGCCCCAGAAACAGCCGAGCCCGAACATTGCCGTCTCAAGCCCATCGGGGTAGGGGCCTTTCAGCGGCCGTTTCAGGACATGGTGCTTTGATGCAGTCGGAACCGTCTTGGCGCGGCCCGGCAGCGCCTCGGACGGCTTCGGCAGATGGAGCTTCCTGTTCAGCATGTCGCTGAGAAAGAACATGCGCGGCCTTCCTTCCCTGGGGTGCACTCAAGAAATAGGTCAGTTGGTGGCGAATTGGTTGGTGCGCCGCTGCCGGCGGTAGCCGATGGCGTAAAGCAGGAAGGCGAGCACCGCGAATACGGCAAAGCCCGGCTGGTTGAGCACCCAGGCGATGGCGCCATCCCACACCAGCGGACTGGCCTTGGCGCGGACGAAGGTTTCGAAAGCCGCCCGCGTGTCCGGCGAGACGGCCAGCCAGCTGGCGTTGAGCGGGGTCAGAACGAGGGCTGAGGCCGCTACGGTGCGCGTCGTGTCAAGCACCGCCATGATGACGGAAACCGACAGCGCGACCATGGCGGCAAGACGGAAAACGAAGCGAAACATCAAGCTCTCCCCCGGTCGATCCCATACGTTTTTCAGGCATCTCCGGCACCAGCGAGAAATCATCTCCGGCACCAGCGAGAAATAGAGTGCGCAGCGCCTGCCCGCAACCGCGATACGCGAATTTGAAGGTCTCCCTATGCCACCGGTTTGCGCTTGCGCCGGTGAACCAGCCAGACGGCGAGGATGCCACCGACAATGGCGCCGACCACCAGCCCGCCCAGGCCGAAGAAAGCGGCGAAATAGCCGCAACCGCCTTCGAAGCAGCTGACCTGCGCGACATCGGCGATCACCGAACCGGCCAGGAAGCCGCCCACGGCGCCGACGGCGGCACCCAGGACGATGCCGAGCAAGGCGGCGGCAATGGAAACCAGGATCGGCGGCGCTTCGGTTTCCGGTTTCGCATAAACGGTCTCGGCGCCGGAGCCGTGGCGCAGCAGGTAGATGCAAAGCAGGCCGACGCCGATCTCGATGGCGGCAATGCCGAGGCCCCTGGCGGAGAAGACGAAATCGGGCACAGCAAGCACATAGGCCTGCCTTGCCAGCACCCAGACGATGAGGGCGATCTGCCAAATGGTGAAATGGCGGGGGAAGCGCCCTGAGCGGCCAAAGGCAAGGCCGAGCAGGTAAAGCCCCCAAAGGATGATGACGACATCGGCGATGAGCCCGCCCAGCAGGAAATAGAGGATCTTGTCCGGCAGGCCGGAATTTCCGACCAGCCACCAGGCCGACGCGAGGCCATAGACCGACCACGCCATGACGAAGATGAGCCAGCCCACCGGGACGTAAGACAAGTCGCCGCCAAGACGCCCGATCGGCGCCTGTCCCCCCGGGATTCCACTGCCTGGTTGTTCACTGCTGGATGTCATATCCGGACGATGCCCCCGCAAAGCCTCTTTATCACTCGACAGGCGGCCGGCGGCGAAGTCAAGCATGGCCCGCCTTGCGGCCTTGCCTGTGCACACCATTCGGGGCGGTGGCACCTCGAAAACGGGTGCGACGGCGGCCTCGCGAAACGCTGTCTCGCCGGCAAAGCGAATAGACTGCCGTTATGGCTTGGCATTCGGCGCGGGATCGACTAGATGAGCCCCGCGCCTGTTGCTTCGACGGCTCAGGTGCCGGGGAAGGATGTCTGCTGGTTGGGCGGCATCCATGGTGCGGGCATTCCGCATCGAATCCCCACGGAGATGCATCTCCCCAACCCGCGCGGCGAAACCGGCTAGCGCGCCATGCAAGGACGGAGAGGTGGCCGAGTGGTTGAAGGCGCACGCCTGGAAAGTGTGTTTACGGGAGACCGTAACGCGGGTTCGAATCCCGCTCTCTCCGCCATTCAACCGGTTGCACGACAGCGGAATTGACGAAGTCGTCAGGGGGCCAGACTGGATCTCGACGAGCCGACGATGTCATTTAACATTGTATCCAATTGGATACAGCCCAGCTTTATTAGAACTCGATGATTGAGCCGAAGCTCCGCGTCACGTAGCGTAACCGTCAGGCTGCGGAAAGTGGCGGGGTGGCGCGTGCCACCTCAGGGGCCGGGTGGGAAATGCGTAACCGTGGCGTGTCGGTCAAAGCACCGAGACGATCCTTGTTGCGGACGGTGGATTCACCCGCTCCATCCGCAAAATCGGATTCGGACCTGGTACCAAATGAATTCAACCATGAACCCGGCCGTCGGGAGTTTCGTCACCCGCCGAGTCTCCATCATGATCGGCTGCCTCGCCTTGCTGACTGCGCTGGCAGCCTTGTGGCCAGTTTATCGGGCGTTTTTAAATATCGAGATCGATACCAACGAGGGCTGGAATGCTTACTATGCCGACGCGGCGATGGGGCGGATGCCGCTCTATGCTTCTGCCCATCAGCTGATCGCCAATAATTATCCGCCGCTTTCCTTTTATATCGTCGGCGGCCTGGGACGATTGATCGGCGACCCTGTTCTGGCCGGGCGGTTGCTGTCGCTCGCAGCCGTCCTGGTGATCGCCTTGGGCGTTTTCCGCGCCGTCCGCCTGCTGGGCGGCGACGCCACCTCCGCAAGCGTCGGCGCGCTGTTTTTTGGCGCCACCATGTGCCGTTTTTTTACCGCTATGTCGGGATGGATGATCCGCATTTGCTGGCGCAAGCGGTCATGACGGTTGGCTTCGTTGCCTTCCTTCAGGCCAGGTCGCAGGATCGCGGCTATGCCCTGCCCATCCTTCTGATGGTGGGCGCGGGGTTCATCAAACACAACATCGTGGTGATGCCGTTGACGGCGATGATCTGGCTAGGCATCAATCGGCCGAGACAGTTCGTGAAATCGTCGCTGCTGGCGGCATTCGCCATCGTCTTGGGATTTGCTTTTTGTTACCTCGCCTTCGGCCCAGACTTTTTCAGCAATTTGAGGTCGCCGCGCGCCTATATGTTAAAACACGCCCTCGGCGCGATCGGGCATCTACAATGGATTGCCGTGGGCCTGGCGGCCTGGGTTTACGTGGGTATTACGCGCAGGGCCGATCCCAATATCCGGTTCTGCAATCTCTTGAACACGCTCGGCCTCGTGATGTTCTTTGTCCAGAAAACCGGCGATGGCGTGGCCTATAACGCGCAATTCGAACTGGTTTTCGGCGTGTCCATTGCCACTGGCCTCGCATTCGCGCAAGCGCCGCTTTTGCCGCTCGCCCGGCGCTGGTCACCGGAGAAGCTGCAATTCATCCTTCTGATCGCCATCTGTCTTCGCCTGCTGGCGTCAGCACGGCTGGAACCCGTGCAGTTATTGATGGACAACGGCTTTCACGCGGAAATAGCCGCGCGCGAAGCCGCAATGTCCGCCACGGTCGCCCGTCTCAAAAACACCCCCGGCGACACAACTTGTTCCAGCACGCTGGCTAACTACAGGTCGGGAAAACCTTTCATCGTTGATCCCTTCTATACCCACCAACAGATTATCGCCGGCCGTCTTCCTCCCGATGCCATCGCCCAACTCGTCGCCGGCGGAAAGTTGACGATCGTGGAATCAGACCCCCTTCTTCGTTGGTGAGTTTCCTTCATGGTACCCCTGCGGGACCAAGCTCAAATAGCCGGGAGTGATTTTGAACATCGATGTCCGAGACAATCAAAATGCGAAGTCGCATTTTGCCCCAATGGTTTCAGTAATCATTCCGACATTCAATGAATGCGCGAATGTTTCCAAGATCGCTGCGGCTATTGGAATTGCGCTCAGGGGAAAAGACCACGAGATCGTTTTTGTAGACGACGACTCCTTTGATGGAACGAGAACTGAAGTTGCAAAATTGGCCGCCTCAGTCCCCGGAATTCGACTCATTCATCGCATCGGCAGGCGTGGGCTTTCTACTGCCGTCACCGAAGGTATGCTCAGCACGACCGCTCCATTAATGGTAGTAATAGATGCCGATCTCCAACATGACGAGAGCATTATACCGGAAATGCTTTCATTTCTCGAAAATAAAACCGCCGACCTTGTGGTTGGATCAAGGTATATCGAAGGTGGAGGTCTTGGCTCTTGGGGTAGGCGCCGTGTGCAAATTAGTGCCCTTGCAACATGGCTAGCCAAGATGGTGACCAAAAACGATCTCAGTGACCCGATGAGCGGCTTCTTCGCTATTACGAGATCTGCTTTCGATAATTCGGTCAGGGATTTGTCAGGTCAAGGCTACAAAATCCTGTTGGATATCTGCGCTTCTTCAAAATCTCCGCTGAGAATCCGGGAGGTCGCTTACCAGTTTCGGACGAGGCAAGCTGGCGAGAGCAAGTTGGATGCATTGGTTACATGGGAATACCTGATGCTGCTGGCCGACAAACTGGTCGGCCATATCGTTCCAGCGCGCTTCATATCTTTTTCCCTGATAGGCGGCCTCGGCGTTTTCGTTCATATGATTGTGTTGTCGGTGCTTCTCGCCACAGGCCTTGCCGATTTTGTCGTCGCTCAAGGCATCGCCACAGTCACCGCGATGGTATTCAATTTCTTTGTAAACAACACGCTAACCTATCGTGATAGACGCTTGCGGGGTGTCAAGGCGGTGATATTTGGCTTGTTCAGTTTTATGCTCGTATGCTCCATAGGTGCATTCGCAAACGTGGGCATTGCAAACTACCTGTTCGCGAACAACCACTATAGATGGTGGTCGGCAGGTCTGGCCGGTATCCTGCTAGGCGCCGTTTGGAACTACGCTGCCACGTCAGTCTTTACCTGGAGGGTAAGAAAACGCCCGAGCGATGCCACAAACGAACCCAGCGTGTAGACCAGCAAGGATGACCGGGATCTGGTTCAAGAGGATTGGGCCGGAAGCCAGTCCAGCCAGGACAATATACCCGTCGCCGGGCACCGGTGGTGAATATGCAAGCCGCGCTGTCGCCTGGCTCGACATCGTCATCAATCTGGGCCTGCTCTTCGGCCTCTACAACGCCCGCAAGGCGCTTATGGGCGCGGCTCCCGCCGACTATCGCTGGAAAGTCGGCACGCCGCTCGACTGGGCGGCGATGGTCTCCGGCATCGGAATGCTGCTGATCCGCGTCAGTAGCAGCCATGGCTGGTGGACCGGGCATTTGATGTAGTCGGGAATAGCCGATAGCAGGAATAAAAGCGTCCGACTGGAACCTCCTGGCCCACCGCGCGTTTCACGGCGTCCCGTCCGTGGACCAGCCCGGATATCTCTCCTGGCGCTGCGCTAATCAGGAGCCTGCTTCATGCACGACAAGCTGTTTCATTCACCGGTCGCACTCACCGTCGGCCTGGGCTTCAAGCGCGAGATTGCCTCGCTGGCCGAAATGCACGATTTCCTGACCAATTGGACGACCGCGCGGCGTGGTCCGCTCTACCGCAATGCGGTGAAGGCATGTGATCTCGCTATTCCGGGCTACGTCACGACAGAGCAAGCGCGCCAGGCGCTGGCCGAATTCGCGCAGGCTTCGGGCATACTGTGGCCGGACCTTGAGCCGGCCGTCGGCGTCCACGCCGTTGCCCGTGGCTACGGCGGCTACGCCGCCTGAGAATTGATGCCATCTCCCATAGTGGCGGCCAACTCTCCAGCGGCCACCACGGAAAACTGACCTGGCTCTCCCGAGCCGGGCTTTCATTTTTCTCCCACCTGCGAAATGCCCAACGTTCCAGCCAAGGCTGATCACGTTGATCGGCTGATCATCCGCTTTGCGTGATGGTTCGATTTGTCGGACGTTGGTTCCCGCCCTCCTTGTTGGAGTTCGCCGGCCCGGTCTCATCGCTTGGCTGCGCGGCGAGGCGCAGGGCTCTCAGCCTCGCCGTCTTTTCTTCGCGGGCCTTGCGCTCGGCATCAATCACGATCTGCGATTCACGCTTGGCGCGTTCGTCCCGATGCGTATCGACTTTCGCGCGGGTCATGGCCTTCACTCCATCTTTTGTCGCGCCGGTTTTTCACCAGCGCCCGCTTTGGCCTTCCTACCGCCGCGCAGGATGCAGCGGGGGAGCAAGGCCGGCTATTACAAATGATGGTTCGGAAATCTTATCCGCGATGCCCGTAGTGAATCGTCAGTCGCACCACCCCGAAGACACGACGAGCGATGCTTCGAAGATCTGGCGCCCGTCCTCGTCGCGTACCTTGACGGTGATCGCGGTGTGGTCGTTTTCGATGATCTCGTCGCGGACGATGTCGGGCAGGATGCGGATCGCTTCGCGCCGCATGCGTTCGCGCGTTTCGAAGACCTGGCCGTCATCATCGACCGTCAGACCGTCGCCATTGTAGAGGTCAAGAAAATATCGAGGCATGATGGGCTGGACCTCAAACGGATGAAATGGCGAGATATTCAACCGACAATTCGCGGGCCGGGCAGTTGTTCCACCAATGGTGGCATTTGCCGTGGAACAAGCGGGTCCAACAAATGTTAATGCCCATGAGCAGCCAAGGGCCTAGTTCATGCAAAGCCGCCTTGCTTCCGACAGAAACACTTGGGCGTCGGCCCCTGAAGCCCTTTCGCCGGAGGTTGCGGTGCTTGAATCCCTTTATCTGAATCTCGGCCAGCACGACGCGCTGTCCGACGCCGAGAAGGCGCTGCTGGCCGGCGCCATGACCTTCGAGCGGCATTTCGCCACCGGCCAGGACATTGTCGCTTCGGGATCGCGGCCGACCTACTCGACATTGATTCTCGACGGACTGGCGGCGCGCTACAAGGTGCTGGAGGATGGCGGCCGGCAGTTCACCTCACTGCAGGTGCCCGGCGACTTCGTCGATCTCCATGCCTTTCTTTTGAAGACTATGGATCACGGCATCGTCGCCTTGTCGCCCTGTCATGTCATGTTCGCCGATCACGGCCGGCTTCGGACGATGACCGAGCAGGCGCCGCATCTGACCCGGCTGCTTTGGCTGGACACGCTGGTCGACGGCGCCATCCACCGCGAATGGATCGTCGCCATGGGACGGCGCTCCAAGACCTCACATCTGGCCCATCTCGTCTGCGAGCTTTTCGTGCGACTGCAGGTGGTGCAGCGCACCAACGGCATGAGCTTCCATCTGCCGCTGTCGCAAGCGGAGATGGCCGATGTACTCGGGCTTTCGGTGGTGCACATGAACCGGGTCATCGGCGCCTTGCGCAAGGTTGGTGTCGTCAGCTGGGCAAACCACACGGTGACCATTTTGGACTGGCACCGGCTGCAGGAAATCGCCGAGTTCGATCCGACCTATCTGAGCATGATGCGAGAGCCGCGTTAGGTCATTCTGAACGCGGCCCTCTGATCATGTGCGGGAAATCCTAGGCTGCTTCAGCCGCGACATTGACCGCCGACTCCGCGATCGTGGTCAGCGCCTGGTCGGTAGCCTTTTCTTCCTTCAGCGTCGCTTCGAGAAGCGTCACGGCTTCGTTGAGGCCGAGCTCGCCAGCCCACGTCCGCAGCGTGCCATAGCGTGAGATCTCGTAGTGTTCGACCGCTTGCGCGGCGGCGAGCAGGCCGGCATCAAGGGCAGGGGATCCCTTGTACTCCTCCATGATCTCGGCACCTTCCTCGGTGATGCCCATGATGGCGGCACAAGTCTTGCCAACCGGCTTCTTGCCGATGACGCCAAAAACCTTCTCCAGCCTGGCGACGTGGCCTTCGGTTTCGGTGCGGTGTTTTTCGAAGGCGGCCTTCAGCTCGGCGCTTTGCGCGGCCTTGGCCATTTTCGGTAGCGTCGCCAATATCTTCTTTTCGGCGAAATAAATGTCCTTCAGCGTGTCATGAAACAGGTCGTCGAGCATTTTCTGTTTTGCCATCGTCATCTCCTTCAGGTGGTCCCTCAGGTCGACAATCTCGCATCGAAGGATTTGTTCCGGTGGTTCGGCCAATGAACGACCACCAGGAGCGGACCGGCAAAATCTTTATAAAATTCCTATTTCTTTTCTGTCCGCGCCGTCTCGAACCTTTATGGCGATCGGGTCCATATTCTCCAGGGAACACGCAGCTCGGTTACGATGATCTATCGTAACGGAGTGGTTCCATATGGATTTCGGTCTGCGAACTGCAGTCCTGCAATGCAAAGCGCAAATAAAACGAAGATAAGGAATACGCACGATGGATATCGTCGTTATCGGGTTAGAGATTTTGTTTTTCGCTCTCTCCATCGCCTACATCAAGGTCTGCGACATTCTTTGAACCGGAGGATCGCAACATGCTTCTCGACTATATCCTCGGTGGCGGTGTGACCCTGTTCCTGCTCGCCTATCTGACATACGCCCTCGTTCGCCCAGAACGCTTCTGACGACAACCGAAGCCAGGCACGGAAAGCTACTCCAATGACACTCAACGGATGGATACAAATCCTCGCCTACTGCGTGGTCGTCGTTTTGCTGGTGAAGCCGCTCGGCGGCTATATGTACCGCGTTTTCAACGGCGATCGCACATTTCTCTCGCCAATCCTTGGGCCCGTCGAACGGGCCCTTTACCGCATTTCGGGAACCAGCGAGCGCGAGGAACAGCACTGGACCGCTTATGCGGCAGGCATCATGTTCTTCAGCCTGGCCAGCTTCCTGGCGCTTTATGCCTTGCAGCGCCTGCAAGGCGTCCTGCCCTACAATCCGGCAGGCGTGCCCGCCGTTGAGCAGACCCTTTCCTTCAACACCGCCGTCAGTTTCGTGACCAATACCAACTGGCAGAATTACGGCGGCGAAAGCACGATGTCCTACCTCGTGCAGATGGCCGGCCTGACCGTGCAGAACTTCATGTCGGCGGCGGTCGGCATCGCCATCGCGGTGGCGCTGATCCGTGGCTTCGCCCGGCATTCGGTCAAGTCGATCGGCAATTTCTGGGTCGATATGACCCGCTGCACGCTCTACATCCTGCTGCCGCTCAGCATTGTGCTCACCCTTGTCTATGTCTGGCTGGGCATGCCGCAGACGCTCGGGCCCTATGTCGACGCCACCACGCTCGAAGGCGCCAAGCAGACCATCGCTCTCGGCCCGGTCGCTTCGCAGGTCGCCATCAAGATGCTCGGTACCAATGGCGGCGGCTTCTTCAACGCCAATGCCGCGCATCCTTTCGAAAACCCCGATGCGATCTCCAACTTCATCCAGATGGTTACGATCTTCGCGCTCGGTGCGGCGCTGACCAACGTCTTCGGTCGCATGGTCGGCAACCAGCGCCAGGGCTGGGCGATCCTGGCATCGATGGGCGTGCTGTTCATCGCCGGCGTCGCCATCTGTTACTGGGCGGAAGCCTCGGGCAATCCGCTTGTCCATGCGCTCGGCATCGACGGCGGCAACATGGAAGGCAAGGAGAGCCGCTTCGGCATCGCCCTGTCGGCATTGTTCGCGGTCATCACCACGGCCGCATCCTGCGGCGCTGTCAACGCCATGCATGACTCGTTCACCGCGCTTGGCGGTCTGATCCCGATGGTCAACATGCAGCTCGGCGAAGTCATCGTCGGCGGCGTTGGCGCAGGCTTCTACGGCATCCTGATGTTCATCGTCGTCGCCGTCTTCGTCGCCGGGCTGATGGTCGGACGTACGCCCGAATATCTCAGCAAGAAGATCGAGGCCAAGGAGGTCAAGATGGCGATGCTCGCCATCCTCTGCCTGCCGCTGGCGATGCTGACCTTCACAGCCATCGCGGTCGTGCTGCCAAGCGCCGTGGCCTCGATGGCCAATGGCGGTCCGCACGGCTTCTCCGAAGTTCTCTATGCCTACACTTCGGCGGCCGCGAACAACGGCTCGGCCTTTGGCGGCCTTTCCGGCAACACGCCCTGGTACAACATCACGCTCGGTATCACCATGTGGATGGGTCGCTTCTTCGTCATCATTCCAGCGCTTGCCATCGCCGGCTCGCTGGCGACGAAGAAGACGGTGCCCGCCTCCGCCGGTACCTTCCCGACCGACGGTCCGCTGTTCGTCGGCCTGCTGGTCGGCGTGATCCTGATCGTCGTCGGCCTGACCTTCTTCCCGGCGCTGGCGATCGGCCCGATCGTCGAGCACCTGGCCTCCATCCATGGGCAGACCTTCTGAGAGCGCCCCGTCTTGGGTCAAAATCATGTCCTGGTTCAAAAACATGCGACGCAACGTTGAGCATCGGACCGACAGGGAGGGGGAGACAATCCCCCCTCCTTTCCCGACCGTGTCCACCTTCCTCGGCATCGCGGCAGTCATGATCGTGATCTGGCTGCTGGTCTATGGGCCGCCGCATCTTCCTTCGGCATCCGATCGATCGGTGCCTGCCAACAACATCGATACTGGAGCCAACAAATGAGCCAGTCCAAATCCGCGGTTATCATGGATTCCCGCATCTTGTGGCCCGCCATCGGCGGCGCCTTCAAGAAATTGAACCCACGCACTCTTATCAAGAACCCGGTGATGTTCGTCGTCGCCGTCGTCTCGGCGCTGACCACAGTTCTGTTCGTCAGAGACCTGATCACCGGCGGTGGCGATTTCAAATTCACGCTGCAGATCATCATCTGGCTGTGGTTCACCGTGCTGTTCGCCAATTTCGCCGAGGCGGTCGCTGAAGGCCGCGGCAAGGCCCAGGCCGACTCGCTGCGCAAGGCGCGCACCGAGACCCAGGCCAAGCTTCTGGCCGGCGAGGACAGGACCAAGTTCAAGCTGGTTCCCGGCACCAGCCTGAAGGTTGGTGACATCGTGCTCGTCGAAGCCGGAGACATCATCCCGTCGGACGGCGAAGTGATCGAAGGCGTCGCCTCGGTTAACGAGGCCGCGATAACAGGTGAATCGGCCCCCGTCATCCGCGAATCCGGCGGCGACCGCTCGGCCGTCACCGGCGGTACGCAGGTGCTGTCCGATTGGATCCGCTTGCGCATTACCGCGGCCTCCGGTCACACCTTCCTCGACCGCATGATCTCGCTGGTCGAAGGCGCGGAACGCCAGAAGACGCCGAACGAGATCGCGCTCAATATCCTGCTGGTCGGCATGACGCTGATCTTCGTGCTGGCCACGGCGACGATCCCGAGCTTTGCCTCCTATTCCGGCGGCTATATCTCGGTCACCGTGCTGGTCGCGCTGTTCGTCACCCTGATCCCGACCACCATCGGCGCGCTGCTGTCGGCGATCGGCATCGCCGGCATGGACCGCCTGGTGCGGTTCAATGTGCTGGCCATGTCGGGCCGTGCCGTCGAGGCGGCCGGCGACGTCGACACGCTGCTGCTCGACAAGACCGGCACGATCACGCTCGGCAACCGCCAGGCGACCGAATTCCGTCCGGTCAAGGGCGTCACCGAACAGGAACTGGCTGACGCGGCCCAGCTCGCCTCGCTCGCCGACGAAACGCCGGAAGGCCGCTCGATCGTCGTCCTGGCCAAGGAGAAATACGGCATCCGTGCCCGTGACATGGCAACGCTGCATGCAACCTTCGTTCCCTTCACCGCGCAGACCCGCATGAGCGGCGTCGACGTCGACGGCTCTTCGGTGCGCAAGGGCGCGGTCGATTCCGTTCTTGCCCATGTCAATCAGTCAACGGTCGCTGCCCACGGCACGCGCCCAAGCAGCGAGTCCGTCAAGGATCTCCAGGCGGTCGCCGACGAGATCGCCAAGTCCGGCGGCACGCCGCTGGCGGTCGAGCGTGACGGGCGCCTGCTCGGCGTCATCCACCTCAAGGACATCGTCAAGGGCGGCATCAGCGAGCGCTTCACGGAACTGCGCCGCATGGGCATCCGCACGGTGATGATCACCGGCGACAATCCGTTGACGGCGGCCGCGATCGCGGCGGAAGCCGGCGTTGACGACTTCCTCGCCCAGGCGACGCCCGAGGACAAGCTGAAGCTGATCCGCGACGAACAAGCCAAGGGCAAGCTGGTCGCCATGTGCGGCGACGGCACCAACGATGCGCCCGCCCTTGCCCAAGCCGATGTCGGCGTCGCCATGAACACCGGCACGGTTGCCGCGCGCGAAGCCGGCAACATGATCGATCTCGACAGCGATCCGACCAAGCTCATCGAGATCGTCGAGATCGGCAAGGCCCTGCTGATGACGCGCGGCTCGCTGACGACCTTCTCGATCGCCAACGACGTGGCCAAGTACTTCGCTATCATCCCTGCCATGTTCGCCGTCTTCTACGTCGCGCCGGGACAAACCACCGGCCCGCTGCAGGCGCTCAACATCATGCATCTGGCGACGCCGGAGAGCGCCATCCTGTCCGCCATTATCTTCAACGCGCTGATCATCATCGCGCTGATCCCGCTGTCGCTGAAAGGCGTCAAATATCGTGCGATCGGCGCCGGCGCGCTGCTCAGCCGCAACCTGCTGGTCTACGGCCTCGGCGGCATCATCGTCCCCTTCGTCGGCATCAAGGCGATCGACATGATCGTCACCGCCCTCGGCCTCGCTTAAGGAACAGGTCCATGCTCACCCAGATAAGACCCGCGATCATCATGATCGTCTTTTTCACGGTCCTGACCGGCCTGATCTATCCGATCGGCATGACCGGCATTGCCCAGGCGCTGTTTCCGCACCAGGCCAATGGCAGCCTGATCGTGAAGGACAAAACCGTCATCGGGTCCGAGCTGATCGGCCAGGCCTTCGCCAGCGACAAATATTTCCATGGCAGGCCTTCGGCCGCCGGCAATGGTTATGACGCTACAGCCTCCGGCGGTACCAATCTCGGCCCGACCAACCCCAAGCTGATCGACCGCATCAAGGGCGATGCCGAGAAGCTGAAGGCGGAGAATCCGAACACGCCGGTGCCAATGGACATGGTGACGACGTCGGGCAGCGGCCTCGATCCGCAGATCAGCCCGGAGGCCGCCTATTTCCAGGTTCCGCGCGTCGCCAAGGCCAGGGGCATCGACGAAGCCAAGGTCAAGGCGCTCGTCGACGGCCAGGTCGAAGGCAGGGAGCTTGGCTTCATGGGAGAGCCGGTGGTCAACGTGCTGGCGCTCAACATCGCGCTGGACGCCGCGAAATAGTGAATGGCGGGCGCCGGGGATCGACAGTATCCCCGGCGCCATTCATGATCGGTTCTGATGCCGGAAGACAGAAGCAACGAAAACAGGCCTTCCCCCGACGCGCTGCTCGAGCATGCAGAGCGGGAAGGGCGCGGCCGTCTGCGGATATTCCTTGGCGCGGCGCCCGGTGTCGGCAAGACCTACGAAATGCTGATGTCGGGCCGCGCCAGGCTGGCTGATGGCGTCGATGTCGTGATCGGCGTCGTCGAGACGCATGGCCGCAAGGAAACCCAGGCTTTGGTCGAGGGTTATGAGATCATTCCCCGCCGCAAGGTCGACTACAAGGGGCGCATGCTCGACGAGATGGATATCGACGCCATCATTGCCCGGCGCCCGGCGCTGGTCCTCGTCGACGAACTCGCCCACACCAACGCGCCCGGCAGCCGCCATCCCAAGCGCTACCTCGACGTCCAGGAAATCCTGACGCAAGGCATCGATGTCTACACGACGCTCAACGTCCAGCATGTCGAAAGCCTGAACGATGTCGTCGCCCAGATCACCAAGGTCAGGGTCCGCGAGACGGTTCCAGATTCCATCATCGACCAGGCCGACGATGTCGAGATCATCGATCTCACCCCGGACGACCTGATCAAGCGGCTAGAGGAAGGCAAGGTCTACTTCCCCAACACCGCGCAGCGCGCCATCGAGAATTATTTTTCGCCCGGCAACCTGACGGCCCTCAGGGAACTGGCGCTGCGCCGCACCGCGCAGCGCGTCGATGAGCAGTTGCTCAATCACATGCAGTCTCATGCCATCCAGGGCCCCTGGGCGGCTGGGGAAAGGGTTCTCGTCTGCCTCGATGCGCGCCCGGGCGGCGCGGCCCGTATCCGCTATGCGCGCAGGCTGGCCGACCGGCTGCGTGCCCCGTGGACGGCACTGCATGTCGACAGTCCTCGCTCGGCCAGCATGCCCGAGGAGGACAAGGACCGGCTCGCGAACAATCTGCGCCTCGCCCAACAGCTCGGTGCCGAGGTGACGACCATTCCGGGTCAGAATGTGGCGCAGGACATCGTGCGCTATGCGACGGCGAACAATTTCACCCATATCGTGGTCGGTCGGCCGACCCGGTCGCGCTGGCGCGAATTGATCGAGGGATCGCTGACCTATGATCTGATCCGCAACGCCGGCGACATCAGCGTCCATGTCATTTCGGGAACCGAGCGCAGCACCGAGGCGCCGTCGAGGAACGTCAGGACAGCGGACGAGCAGACGCCATTCCAGATCTGGCCCTATCTCATGGCCACCGCCTATGTCGCCGGCTCGCTCGCCTTCGCCGTCCTGCTCGACCAGTTTCTCGATGTTCGCAACCTCGCGATCATCTTCCTCATCGGGGTCCTGGCGTCGGCGGTGACCGGCGGTCTCTGGCCGGCTCTGTACGCTTGCCTCGTCAGCGCCCTTGCCTTCAACTATTTCTTCTTGGAGCCGCGCTACACGCTGACCATCCGGGACCCTGAGAGCATCGTCGCGCTCGGCGTGTTCCTGGTTGTCGCCGTCATTGCCAGCAATCTGACGGTGCGCGTGCAGCGCCAGGCAGTCGCCGCCCGCTCACGGGCACGGGCGACGGAGGACATCTATCTCTTCTCCAAGAAGCTCGCCGGTGCCGGCACGCTCGACGACGTTCTCTGGGCCACCGCTTTCCAGATTGCCTCGATGCTGAAGCTGCGGGTGGTGCTGCTTTTGCCCGAAGACGGCACCATCACCGTCAAGGCCGGCTATCCGCCTGATGACACGCTGGCCGAGGCCGACATCGCCGCCGCCCGCTGGGCCTGGGAGCACAACCGCGCCGCGGGGCGCGGCGCCGACACGCTGCCTGGCGCCAAGCGCCTCTATCTTCCGCTGCGCACAGGGCGCACGGCAATCGGTGTCGTCGGCCTCGACAATGACAAGCAGGGCCCGCTGCTGACGCCGGAGCAGCAGCGCCTGCTCGACGCGCTGGCCGACCAGGCAGCGGTCGCCATCGAGCGCATCCAGCTGGTCGCCGATGTCGACCGGGCCAAGCTCCTGGCCGAGGCGGACAGGCTGCGCTCGGCGCTGCTGACCTCCATTTCGCATGATCTGAAGACACCGCTCGCCGCCATCATGGGAGCGGCCGGCACGCTGCGGGAATTCGCGCCGGCACTTCCTGAAGAGGACCGGGCGGAGCTGCTGACGACCGTGCTTGACGAATCCGAGCGGCTGAACCGCTTCATCGCCAACCTGCTCGACATGACCAAGATCGAGTCCGGCGCGATGGAGCCGAATTTTGCTTACCATTATGTCGGCGATATCGTCGGCTCCGCCCTGCAGAGGGCCAGGAAAATCATCGGCGAGCACAAGACGGAGGTGGATATCCCCCCGAATCTGCCGATGTTGAAAGTCGATCCCGTCCTGTTCGAACAGGCGCTGTTCAATCTCCTCGACAATGCAGCGAAATACGCGCCGGCAGGTTCGACGATCCGCGTGCAGGGTTGGACCGACGATGGTTCCGTCAGCCTGCAGATCATGGATGAAGGGCCGGGCATCCCCCCCGGCGATCTGGAACGGATTTTCGACACGTTCTACCGGGTGCGCAAGGGCGACCAGGTTCGCGCCGGCACCGGGCTCGGCCTGTCTATCTGCCGCGGCTTTATCGATGCGATGGGTGGCACGATCACGGCGGCAAACCGAACCGACCGTTCGGGCGCGGTTTTCACCATCAAGATGCCGAAGCCGACGAACCCGCCCGATCTCGGCGTCACCACGACGGACGACAATGATGTGGGTGATTTGGCATGACGAACGCGAATGTCAGGATATTGGTTGTCGATGACGAGCCACCGATCCGCAAACTGCTTCGGGTCGGCCTCGGCAGCCAGGGCTATGCGGTCAGCGAGGCGCCGAACGCCAAGACGGCGATCGAGCTGATGGACGAGGAAAAGCCGGATCTGGTGCTGCTTGATCTCGGCCTGCCCGGTATGAGCGGCCATGAGCTGCTGCGCAAATGGCGTGACGACGGCCTCGACATTCCCGTCGTCATCCTCTCCAGCCGCACCGACGAGGCCGGTATCGTCAACGCGCTCGAACTCGGCGCCGACGACTATGTCACCAAGCCGTTCGGCATGAACGAGCTGGTGGCGCGCATCCGCGTGGCGTTGCGGCACAAGTTCCAGCAGCAGGGCGAGAAGCCGGTTTTCCAGAGCGGTGACCTCAGCGTCGACCTGGTCAAGCGCATCGTCAAGGTCGAGGGCAAGGAGATAAAACTCTCGCCGAAGGAATACGACATATTGCGCATCCTGGTGCAGCATGCCGGCAAAGTGCTGACCCACCATTTCATCTTGAAGCAGATCTGGGGCGACTCGACCGACGTCCAGTATCTCAGGGTCTATGTCAGGCAGCTCAGGCAGAAGATCGAGAAGACCCCCGACCAGCCGCACCACATCACCACCGAGACCGGTGTCGGCTATCGACTGCGGGTCGACTGAGACAACCTCTCCACTGAACCTGCGTCAGCCGATGGCTTCCAGTGGCCGGTTTGGAGTCGCGGATGCCCGCAAGGCCGCCAGGCAGCCGAGAAGGCCAAGTGGCACGAAGGCAAGGAACAGCCAACTCGCGACATTCGCAGCCGCGTCGTGGTTCAGCCCTTGCGAGAAACCGCTGGCATTGGCGACGATGCCGGCAAGCGCGGCACCCACGGCATAGCCGATGCGCTGCATGGTTGGCACCGCGGCCGAGGCGATGGTCTGTTCGTCGTCGGGCGCGGAGGCGACAATGACGCGGGCCAGGAACGGCCATGCAATGCCAAAGCCGCCGCCCTGCAACAGGGCGCAGACCAGGATCAGCGGGATCGAGCCAAGGGGTATCGTATAGGCGAAGCCGGCGATGCCCGCCGCGATCATCAGCGCGCCGACGACAATGATCAGCCGCTCGCGCCGCGGCGGGGCGTTGGCGACGAGGATCGACAGGATCGACCAGGCGATCGATTCGGCGGCGATGATGTAGCCAGTGGTCAAAAGCGGAATGTCGTGCAGGCTGGTTAAAAGCAGCGGCCCGTAGACGCCGAAGGAGACGGTCGCCACCGAAAAGGCGGCAACCATGGTCATGCCGGCGCCAACCGGCGTGCGCCACGAGAACAGCCGCGACGGGAACAGCCGCGAGCGCGGCTTCAGCCCGTCGATCAAGAAGAACAGCGCCAGGCCGGCGAGGCCAAGCACGATCAGCAGCGAGGAACGCAGCGGCGCGATGTCGACGCCGGCCGAGGCGATCAGCACCACGGCGACCGCGAGGCAGGCAAGGGCTGCAAACGGGAAGGGCGGCACCTTGGCGGCGCTGGGAACGGGTCGCGTTGCCTCTGGGGTGTCGAGCACGATGAAGCTGGCCAGCGCCATGGCCGTGCCGCCGAAAGTGAAGACGCCGAAGGCCCAGCGCCATGACAAAAGCTCGGTCATGACCGCCCCCAGCAGCGGGCCGCTGAAGGCGGCGACACCCCAGATCGCCGACATGATGCCGAAAAGCTGCGGCCAGATGGCGCGCGAAAACAGCCGCTCGACCGAGACGTAGGCCAGCGACACCAGCGCGCCGCCGCCAAGCCCTTCGACCAGGCGGCCGGCAAGGAACAGTTGCATGGAGGGCGAAGTGGCGCAGATCAATGCCCCGGTGGCATAGAGCAGGGCGGCGACCACCATGTTGGTGCGCAGCGCCACGTAGCTCACCAGCCGTCCGGCCGCGGCGCCAGCGACGATGGCGCCGAGCTCATAGACCGCCAGAGACCAGCCGACGAGCTGTACCCCGGCCATTTCACCGACCATGGCCGGCATGACGGTCGCCACCATCGTCTCATTGGTCGCGTGCAGCAGGATACCCAGGCTGATGAAGCAGAATCGCGCCAGATCGCCGCTCGCCCACAATGCGCGCCAGTCGACCCTGTTTGTAGCGATTTCAGTCATGTCCACCCCTGCCTTGCATATCCCGACGCCGTCGCATGGCACCAGAAGCCAGCAAGGCTTTCCGGCAGGACCATGCGCATCGGGATCGAGATGTTGCTTCAGTGGAGCAGGCTTGTAGGACCTCAACCGCAGTTGAGCTCAAGCGGTTTTTGACAGTTTTTTGCGGCCGACTGCTGCGATTGCCCGTCGTCGTAACGCGATCAGTTCTCGGTGCTGCGCAGCTGGAACTGGCTGACGCCGATGGCGAGGTTGATGCCGGTCTGCGTCTGCAGGCTGAGCGGCTGGAGGGTAAAAGCCTGCGAGGAGCCGCCGACCAGCAGATTGGCGCCGGCGCCTACGGCCGCCGTCACCTCGGCGCTGGCGCCGACATAATCGCCCGCCAGTGCGCCCGGTGCGTAGATGTTCTTCAATGGTGTCAGCACCAGCCACTGCATCACCGTCTGCTTGGTGGTGCCGATGTCGAGGCCATATTTGTTGACGACGCCAAAATAGGCTTCAGGCGCGAAGGTCTTATCGGCCGGGGTGAAGGTGCAGCTCAAATCCTTGCTCGAGCCGAAGATATAGCCGGTGCCGCCTGCTATGGCGCATTCAAGCCTGCCGAGTTCGACACCCGGTCCTGTGCTTGCGCCACGCCGGCGAGCAAGGTTGTGATCACGGCAGCGGCAATGGCTGTCTTCGGCATACTGTTCCCCTCAAAATCAAACGGCGCGGAACCAGTCTATCCGGTTCCGCGCCGCAGAGTAGAGAGGAGCGCATGGCTCCATGCAATCACTTGAACGAGTGGATCAGCTCAAGCGAGGTCACGGCCACGGCGAGATTGACGCCGGTCTGCGCCTGGACGCTGAGCGGCTCCAGCATGAAGGCGCTGTTGAAGCCACCGACCAGCAGATTGGCGCCGCCGCCGGTAACGACACTCGCCTCGGCGTTGACGCCATAATAGCTGCCGGCGAGATCGCCTGCGTCACGGTCGCGGGTCGCGGCAAAAACCGCCCAGATCAACTGGCCCTGATGCGTCTGGCCGAGATCGAGGCCGATCTTGGAGATGACGCCGGTGTAAACCTCAGACGGTCCATGGTGATACGGACGGAAGACGCAGGACACGCCCTTGTTGGAGGCAACGATGTAAGCAGTGCCGCCATCGATGGTGCAGTCGAGCGTGCCGAGCTGCAGCTTGCCGGCGCTGGCCGGGGCGACGGCGAATACCGTCGTGGCGAGGGCAACTGCACAGGCGAGTTTCTTGATCATGGGAGGGTCCTTTCGCAAATAACTTCGATTAACGGCTTGAGTGGTCAGACCGTTCCGTCGAAAACTTGGCGTGAACAAGGCAAGCGTTAACAGCTTGTTGCTGGGGTTAACGCGCGGTAGCCGGACTGCGTCTTTTTGGACACGCACAGGACGGTGCATTTGGATGCCCCGCGCTTTTGCGCAGGGCAGCTGGCGAAATCGGAGATCAGCTGACGCGGGCGAGGCCGTCCTTGGCCGGCTGGTAGCTGGGGTTGAGGCGCACGGCTTCGCGATAGGATTTCGCCGCCTTGGCCTTGTCGCCGCGCCGCTCGTAGATCAGCGCCTGGTTGGCCCAGGCCTCGGCGTTCTGGCCGTCGAGCTTGATGGCCATGTTGAAGTCGGAGAAGGCATTGTCCTCGTCGCCCGTCGCCAGGTAGGAGAGGCCACGGCCGTTGTAGGGCTCGGCCGCGTCCGGCGCCAGCGAGATGGCTGTCGAGAAATCCTCGATGGCGAATTTGTGCTGGCCCTGGCTCTGATAGATCAGGCCGCGATTGTGATAGGCGCGGGCGTCGGTCGTATCGAGCTGGATCGCCTTCTGGAAGTCGTTGAAAGCATCCTGGGTGCGGCCTGCCTTGCGGTAGAGATTACCACGGCCGATATAGGCGGCGTCGTAATTGCCGTTGATCTGGATCGACTTGTTGTAGTCGTCGAGCGCGGCGGGCTGATTGCCGAGGAAGCGCTGGATCAGCGCCCGGTTCGAATAGGCCTGGTAGAAATTCGGATTGAGCTGGATGGCCTGGTTGAAATCCTTGAGCGCCGCCTGGTACTGGCCGCCACGGCCATAGGCCGAGCCGCGCACATTGTAGCCTTCAGGGTCCTGGGGATTGCGCTGGATCACCGCCGACAGCGAGGAGATGTTCTCGCTCGAGCCTTGCGCCTTGTCGATGTTGTTGAATTCGCCGGCCGGGCCCGATGTCTGGCAACCGGCAAGCACCAGTCCGGAAAGCAGGGCCGCTGCCAGGGCGAAACCACGCAATGCGGTCCCGCGCTCCACGCTCGTTGCGTTCATGTCTGCCCTGTCCTCACTTGTGCCGTCGTCAGGTCCGGATCCCCCCTCCGGGCCGGGTCACGTCAAAACAAAAAGGTGGCGGCGATTCCGCATCGCGCCACCTCTGATATCCTTCGAAAAGGACGAAAAATAGGCGTTAGAACCGCGGCGGGCGCGGAGCACCACCAGGACCACCGGCGGCGCCAGCAGCAACCGGGCGCGGCGTCATCGGCAGCAGACCTTCGCGCTGGGCGCGCTTGCGGGCCAGCTTGCGGGCGCGCCGCACGGCCTCGGCCTTTTCACGGGCGCGCTTCTCGGAAGGCTTCTCGTAGTGACCGCGCATCTTCATTTCGCGGAAAATGCCTTCGCGCTGCATCTTCTTCTTGAGCGCGCGAAGCGCCTGATCAACGTTATTGTCGCGGACGAGTACCTGCACGGGCAATCCTGTCTTTCGGGTTTGATATCAACAGGCAAGCGGCCATAGCCACTAGCCTCCGCGGCGGTCGACACCACGAATTGTGGCGGCTGATAGCAGAATCAGGCCGCGCTGTCCACAGTCGAAATGCAGGACAACAGCCAAATTGCCACGGTCGCCCCGACATAGGGCGCCAATTAGGCCGTGGCCAGGTGCAGCCGTTCGAAATCCTCGAAGAACTCGCCGTAGTCACAAGTGATCTCCTCGCCGGCGGCGATGTCGCGGGTCGCGGTCGCGCCGCCATACTGCGAAAAATCGGTGTTCGGTGTCGCCGAATGGTTCATGAAGCGGCCATTGTCGACCTCATAGACCATGAAACCCGGCCGATCCGGGCTCGGATAGGCGTAGCGGTCGAGCAATTCCTTCAGAGGCTGGGGTGCGGCCTCATATTTGTCCTTCGGGATCAGCCGGTCGAAATCCGGGTCAAGCCGCCAGATCGAGGCGCCTTTCCGGATTGGCTCGGCGGCGAACATGCCGACGCCCTCGATTGCGCTCTGGGCGACATAGGTTCGGATCAGCATCATGGTTCCAGGACCTGTTTTGGCAAGAAGACCCGTTTCGACAAAACGGAATCGCCAAATCGCGTTGAAAAAGCAAGTCCGGCAGGCTGCGTCAAAGCGACGAACCAGCCTGTTCGCCGCAAAAATCCTTCACGTCCGGTTGATCGAGACGCCGCCATCGGCAAACAGCGCGGTTCCGGTGGTGAAGCTCGAGGCGTCGGAGGCGAGATAAAGCGCCGAGCGGGCGATCTCTTCCGGCTGCGCCATGCGCTTCAAGGCATGGATACCTTCGACGAAAGCGCGGGCTTCGGGTGTGGTCGTCGTCGCGCCGGGGGTGTCGGTGCCGCCAGGCAGCAGCGCATTGACGCGCAGGCCTTTTGGTCCGTACTCGGCGGCCAGCACCTGCGTCAGGCCTATCAGGCCGGCCTTGGCGGCGGCGTAGGCGGCCATGCCCGGCATGCCGGCGGTGTAACAAAGCTCGAGGTGAAGATCAGCGAGCCGCCACCGCGTTCCAGCATGGCCGGTATCTGGTATTTCGCGCCGAGAAAGGCGCTGGTCAGGTTGATGTCCATCGTCTCGTGCCACGTCGCCGGCATCCTCTCGGGCAGCTGCGCCATCAAGCCGACGGCACCGGCATTGTTGAAGGCGATGTCGAGGCCGCCGAAGCTTTCGACCGCCAGATCGACAAGGGCTTTCGCATAGGCCTCGTCCCTGACGTCGCCGGCAAGAGCGATGGCCGTGCCGTCGGCGTCTTTGATTTCAGCGACCAGCGTGTCGAGCTCTGCCTGGCGCCGCGCGGCGACGACGATCCTGGCACCTTCGTCGGCAAAGAGCTTTGCCGTGGCGCGGCCGATGCCGGAACTGGCGCCGGTGACGATGGCGATCTTGTTGGCGAGTGCGAGCATCTCTCTTGTATCCCTGTTTCGCGCCGGTCTCGCCGGCAATCGGGATGTTTGGTCGCAGGTGGGGCGGGTTGGAGCCACCCGATACCTGCGAAGGCGTCGGCGCCCTGAACTATTGCTTTAGCAGCCAACCCAGCCGGTCGAGCGAAAATGCGTAGCTGATGGCGATGAGCAGGGCGACGATGAGGCCCGTGGTTGTGTAACCCGCGGCATAGAATCCGGCAGCGCCGCCGAACAGGATGATCAGTTCCAGCGCCAGTCTTACCGTGCCCGGCACAGGCACCGGTGCGCGGCCCGACCGGCTCGGGTCATTGAGCACCGCAAAAGTACCCCACAGCGCGGCTGCAATGAGCGGCAAGGACAGAGCGAGGATCCAACGCCACCATCCCTCGGAGAGGTTCCAGCCGGCGACGCCGAGACCGAGCAAGGCGGCAAGTTCCAGCAGGAAGCGCAACGTCAGATTCCACCAGGCATTGTCCATAGCCGTCCTCCAGAATTTCGCGACAGGCAATGTGGCTGAAGGCCCTCATGGGAGCCAGCCCAAGTGCGTCCTTTTCCACCGCGGCGCAAAACGGCAAGCGCCGTCGCAAACAGCGCAAGGGTGGAAGCGCTGTTTCGCTAGTGATACACCTCGCGCGCCGGGGCCGAGTGAACGCCCCGATGCCATTTGCGAGACCTTTTCGGCGGGAGGCCAGGACGTTGAAAAAATATTCGGTATTCGCCATCGCCCGGGAGGCCATGCGCGGCCACAAGGGCTGGGAGGAACAATGGTCCTCACCTGAGCCCAAGAAAGAATACGACGTCATCATCGTCGGCGCCGGCGGCCATGGCCTGGCCACCGCCTATTATCTCGCCACCGTGCACGGCATCACCAATGTCGCGGTGCTGGAAAAGGGCTGGCTCGGCGGCGGCAACACCGGCCGCAACACCACAATCATCCGCTCCAACTATCTCTATGACGAGAGCGCCGGGATTTACGACCACGCACTGAAGCTGTGGGATGGGCTCTCCCAGGAACTCAACTACAACGTCATGTATTCGGCGCGCGGCGTCATGATGCTGGCGCACAATGTGCATGACATCCAGGTGCTGAAGCGCCACGTTCATGCCAACCGGTTGAACGGCATCGACAATGAATGGCTGTCGCCGGAACAGGCGAAGGAATTCTGCCCGCCGCTCAACATTTCCAAAGAGGCGCGCTATCCGGTCGTCGGTGCTGCCCTGCAGCGACGCGGCGGTACGGCGCGCCATGACGCGGTGGCCTGGGGCTATGCGCGTGGCGCTTCGGCGCGCGGCGTCCACATCATCCAGAATTGCGAGGTCACCGGCGTCAAGCGCGCACCGAACGGCGCCGTCATGGGCGTCGATACGACGCGTGGCTTCATCGGCGCCAAGAAGGTCGGCGTGGTGGCCGCCGGGCATTCCTCGGTCATCATGAACATGGCCGGTGTGCGCATGCCGCTGGAAAGCTATCCGCTGCAGGCGCTGGTGTCGGAGCCGGTCAAGCCGGTCGTGCCTTGTGTGGTGATGTCGAACACCGTGCACGCTTATATCTCGCAGTCCGACAAGGGCGAGCTGGTGATCGGCGCTGGCACTGACCAGTATGTCTCCTATTCGCAGACCGGCGGCCTGCACATATTGCAGCATACGCTGGACGCCATCTGCGAGATGTTCCCGATCTTCACGCGTATGAAAATGCTGCGGTCCTGGGGCGGCATCGTCGACGTCACGCCGGATCGTTCGCCGATCCTGGCCAAGACGCCGGTGCCCGGCCTCTACGTCAATTGCGGCTGGGGCACGGGCGGCTTCAAGGCCACACCTGGCTCGGGCCATGTCTTTGCCCACACCATTGCAAGGGACGATCCGCATCCGATCAACGCGCCCTTCACCATCGAGCGCTTCCGCACCGGCCGCCTCATCGACGAGGCGGCAGCGGCGGCGGTAGCGCACTGATGGCTGTGGTCGAGATGACCCGGAAACAAAATGTTTTCTTTCTCTGGGCCGGTGCGGCAGGGTTCGCAACATTTTTTGGGGCAGCGGGAATCAACGGTCTGATTTTCTTCTCCGGGCACGGCAATTCGGTCTTTCAAAATGTTCTGCAGGCAGCAATGCCATTTATAGTGTTTCCAGCTTTTATCTCATTGGTCTGGTTCGGCATAATGCCAAGGGCAGGAACTATGATGTATCTAGCGGGGGTGTTCGATGATCCTAGATATAGGTACATGTATACGTGGGACTTATTCCGCTTTTTGTTTTTGGTCACCGACAACCCAAGGGTTGTATTGAAAGAGCGGAGTGAAAATTGACTTGTATGCGAAACTCCGTATCAGCCGTGCAGCTGGGTCATCTCAGTGTCGACCGGCCTAGTCGAGAGCTTGTCAGCTGCTGCTGCGATAGTCCGTTGAGGGGAAAAACATGCTGCTGATCCGCTGCCCCTATTGTGAGGAAGAGCGCCCGGAGCTCGAATTCCGCAACGCCGGCGAAGCGCATATTGCGCGCTCGGCCAATATTGCGGGCGAGAGCGACGATGACTTCGAAAAGTTCTTCTTCATCCGCTCGAATCCCAAGGGCATCATCTATGAGCGCTGGCGGCACATGCATGGCTGCGCGCGGTTCTTCAATGCCGTGCGCGACACCGTCACCGACAAGTTCGTGATGACCTACAAGGCCGGCGAGCCGAAACCCTCCAAGCTGCCGGGAGCTGCAAAATGAGCGGCGCGTTCCGTATCCCGAGCGCCGGTCGCCTGAAGCAGGCCAAGACGGCAGGGTTCAGCTTCGATGGCCGGTCCTATACCGGCATCGAGGGCGACACGCTGGCTTCGGCGCTGCTCGCCAACGGCGTGCATCTGGTCGGCCGCTCGTTCAAGTACCACCGGCCGCGCGGCTTCCTGTCGGCCGGCGTTGAAGAGCCCAACGCGCTGGTGCAGATCGTGCGCGACGATGCGCGTAAGACGCCGAATGTGCGCGCCACCGTGCAGGAGCTTTATGACGGGCTAGCCGCCAACTCGCAGAACCGCTGGCCGTCGCTGGCCTTCGACGTCGGCGCGGTCAACGACATTGCGTCGCCGATGTTTTCGGCCGGCTTCTACTACAAGACTTTCATGTGGCCGAAGGCGGCCTGGAAGAGCCTTTACGAGCCCAGGATCCGCGAAGCCGCCGGCCTTGGCGTTTCTCCAGACAAGCCTGATCCCGACCATTATTCCTCCCGCTACGCGCATTGCGACGTGCTGGTGCTGGGCGGCGGTGCCGCCGGCATCGCGGCGGCACTGGCGGCGGCTGAGACCGGCGTGCTTGTCATCCTGGCCGACGAGCAGGCCGAATTCGGCGGCAGCCTGCGTTTCGAGAGCGGCGCGAAAATCGATGGCCAGGACGGTTTTGGCTGGGCGCAGGCGGCGATCGCCAAGCTGAGCGCCATGGACAATGTTCGCGTGCTGTCGCGCACGACGGCGTTTGGCTACTATGCGCAGAATTTCGTCGGCCTGGTCGAGCGCGTCAGCGATCATCTGAAGGCCCCCGGCCATGACTTGCCGCGTGAGCGGCTGTGGCAGGTCCGCGCCAAGCGCGTGGTGCTGGCTTCCGGTGCCATCGAGCGCCACATGGTGTTCGCCGACAATGACCGGCCGGGCATCATGCTGGCGGGTGCAGCGCGCACCTTCCTCAACCACTATGGTGTGGCGGTCGGCAGGAATGTCGGCGTCTACACCGCCAATGATTCCGCCTATGCCGCAGCGATCGACCTTAAGAAGGCCGGTGTCAATGTGGCGGCAATCGTCGACCTGCGCGACCATCCGACCGGACCGGTGATCGACGAGGCGAGGGCGCTCGGCATCGAGGTCAATTTCGGCCGCGCGGTGATCCGCGCCGGTGGCAAGCTGCGGGTGTCGTCGATGACAGTGCAGCCGAAGAATGGCGGCGGCGAACGCACCATCCCGGTCGATGCGATCCTGATGTCGGCCGGCTGGACGCCATCGGTGCATCTGTTCTCGCAGTCGCGCGGCAAGGTCGCCTTCAACGACGAGACCAAGCGCTTCGTGCCGGGCACCTATGCGCAGGATTGTGTTTCCGTCGGCGCCTGCAACGGCACCGACGGGCTGTCGGCATCGGTCGACGAGGCCTATGCGGCTGGCGCCAAGGCGGCCAAGGATGCAGGCGCCAAGATCGCCAAGGGTACGAAGCCGAAGGTCGATGCCTCGGAGAGCTGGTCGCGCGGCATGCTGGGCGCGGCTCCCGGCGCCGGGCCGGACAAGACGGTCAAGGCGTTCGTCGATTTCCAGAACGACGTCACCGCCAAGGACATCCGCCAGGCGGTGCATGAAGGCATGCGCTCGATCGAGCATGTCAAGCGCTTCACCACCAACGGCATGGCGACCGACCAGGGCAAGACGTCCAACATGCACGGTCTGGCGATTGCCGCCGAGACGCTGGGCAAGCCGATCCCCGAGGTCGGCCTCACCACTTTCCGCGCGCCCTATACGCCGGTCACCTTTGGCGCGATCGTCAGCCATGCGCGCGGGCCGCTGTTCGATCCGACACGCAAGACGGCGATCCATCCCTGGGCCGCGGCACAAGGTGCCGTATTCGAGGATGTCGGCCAGTGGAAGCGAGCCTGGTATTTCCCCAAGGGCGGCGAAGACATGCATGCCGCGGTCGACCGCGAATGCGTCGCGGTTCGCACCAAGGCCGGCCTGTTCGATGCTTCGACGCTGGGCAAGATCGAAGTGGTCGGGCCGGACGCGGCCAAGTTTATGGAACTGCTCTACACCAACCCGTGGGAGAAGCTGGAGCCGGGCCGTTGCCGCTATGGCATCATGCTGCGCGAGGACGGCTTCATCTATGATGATGGCGTCGTCGGCAGGCTGACGCCGGACCGTTTCCATGTGACGACGACGACAGGCGGTGCGCCGCGCGTCATGAACCACATGGAGGACTATCTCCAGACCGAGTTCCCGCATCTCAATGTCTGGCTGACCTCGATCACCGAGCAATGGGCTGTCATCGCGGTGCAGGGGCCAAAGTCGCGCGACATCATCGCGCCGCTGGTCGAAGGCATCGATATGTCCGATGAGGGGCTGCCGCACATGTCGGTGCGCGAAGGCAAGATCTGCGGCGTGCCGACACGGCTGTTCCGTATGTCGTTTACCGGCGAGCGCGGCTTCGAAGTCAACGTGCCGGCCGACTATGGCCGAGCCGTCTGGGAAGCGCTGTGGGCGGAGGGCCAGAAGCACGGTGCTGTTGCCTATGGCACCGAGGCGATGCACGTGCTGCGCGCCGAAAAGGGTTATATCATCGTCGGCCAGGACACGGACGGCACGGTGACGCCGAACGATGCCGGACTGGACTGGGCGGTCGGCAAAAAGAAGACCGATTTCGTCGGCATCCGCGGCATGGCGCGGCCGGATCTGGTCGCCAAGGGCCGCAAGCAACTGGTTGGTCTCAAGACCAAGGACCCGAAAGTGGTGCTGGAAGAGGGCGCGCAGATCGTCGAGAATCCCCAGCAGGCGATCCCGATGAAGATGATCGGCCATGTCACCTCAAGCTACTGGTCGGAAAATTGCGGCCGCTCGATCGCGCTGGCGCTGGTCGCCGGCGGCCGTGACCGGATGGGCGACACGCTCTACGTGCCGATGCCGAACGGGGTGATCGAAGTGGAGGTTACCGGCATGGTGTTCTTCGACGAGACGGGAGGGCGCCTCAATGGCTAAGGCTGCTGCGAAAAAAGCAACAACCGTCGCAACACCGTCGGTCGAGCGCCGTCCGGCTCTGATTGGGCGCAGCACCACGGCGCCGAGCGTCAAGGTCGAGATCCTGCCGCCGGCGGAGCGCATCTCGCTGCGCGCGCCGGAAGCTTCGGTCGCAGCGCTTTCGAAGGCGCTTGGGCTGACCTTGCCGAAGAAGCCGAAAACCTCGGCGTTAAAGGCAGGGCGCACTGCGTTGTGGCTCGGCCCCGATGAATGGCTTGTCATCGATGAGGCTGGCAACGATCCGCTCGCCGATTGCACAGGGGTTTCCGCCCTGCATTCGGCCGTTGGCATCTCGCATCGCAACATCGCGATATCAGTTGCTGGCACGGGGGCGGCCGCAACGATCAATTCAGGGTGCCCGCAGGATCTGTCGCTCGAAACCTTCCCGGTGGGCGCGGCCTCCCGCACCATCCTCGGCAAGACCGAGATCGTGTTGTTGCGCACGGCCGATAACGCCTTCCGGGTCGAGTGCTGGCGTTCCTTCTCGGACTATGTCTTTACTTTCCTCTCCGAGGGAGCGCGCGACGCGGCGGTCTGATCCAGGAACGTTTTGCCGCGCGCGTCCGTTGTGCGGCAACAAGTCGAGGGAGAAGTGTCGATGCCGTCAAAATCCGCGCCGAAGTCGCCGGTGAAAAAGACGCCCGCCGTCCGCTCGCTCGAACATGAGCAACGCGAAGCGCCAAGCGCCGAAGAGGAACTCGAGGAAGGCCTCGAGGATACCTTCCCGGCCAGCGATCCAGTGTCGATCACTGGCTCGGCCATTCCGGGCGCGCCCGCCAAGCCGGGCAAGGCCAAGACCGTGGCAGGCCAGAAAACCCGCAAGCCCTGATTTCCCGCAATTCTGGTCGAAGGTATCTTCCCAAGACCTCAGCAGATGCGATATTCAAAGCGCTTTGGAGAGGAAAAAATGCCTGTTAAAGCCGTTGTCTGGGGCGAGAACGTCCATGAGCAGACCAATGCCGCCGTGCGCGACCTCTATCCCCTGACCATGCATGGCACGATTGCCGCTGCCCTCAACCAGGACAAGGGCATCGAGGCGACCACCGCCACCTTGCAGGAACCCGAGCACGGCCTGAGCGAGAAGCGCCTGGCAGGCACCGATGTGCTTCTGTGGTGGGGCCATGCTGCGCATGGCGAGGTCAAGGACGAGATCGTCGAGCGCGTGCAGAAGCGCGTCTGGGAAGGCATGGGACTGATCGTGCTCCATTCCGGCCATTATTCGAAGATCTTCAAGCGGCTGATGGGCACGCCCTGTTCGCTGAAATGGCGCGAGGCAGGCGAGCGCGAGCGTGTCTGGGCGATCAATCGCAACCATCCGATCGCGCAAGGCATCGGCGAATGCCTGGAGATCGGCGAGACGGAAATGTATGGCGAGCCGTTCGCGGTGCCGGAGCCGCTGGAGACGGTGTTCGTCTCCTGGTATGAGGGCGGCGAGGTGTTCCGCTCCGGGCTGACCTACCAGCGCGGCGCCGGCCGCATCTTCTATTTCTCGCCCGGCCACGAGACCTATCCGATCTACCACAATGAGGGCGTGCAACAGGTGCTGCGCAATGCCGTCCACTGGGCGCACAACCCGGCGCCCGCATGGTCCGGCATCACCAATGCGCCGAACGTGCCGACGGACAAGGCCAAGGAGAAGATCGTGCAGAAGGGCTTGCGCTTGCATGCCGACGGCGACAAGGGCTTGAGTTGATGGTGGGGCTTGAGTGATGAGGGGCTTGAGTTGATGGGGGACCTGATCTGATGCATCGCCTGCTCTTGCTCGGCACCGGCTGGATCGCCGGACATCATATCGAAGAGTTTGCAAAGGTTCCTGGCTGCGGCATTGTCGCCTGTGTCGATCAGCTGCCTGGCCGCGCGGCGGCGTTTGCCGCTGCCAACAAGATCGGCGTTTCTTTCGAGAGCCTCGAAGCGGCGATCGCCTGGGGCGATTTCGACGCGGCCATCAACGCGACGCCGGACGGTGTGCACAAGGCGACGACACTGGCGCTGCTTGCCGCGGGAAAACATGTCTTTTGCGAAAAGCCACTGGCGCCGAACCAGGCCGACGCGCTTGCCATGACCGAAGCGGCCGAGGCAGCCGGCCTC
The DNA here is from genome assembly GCF_000472785.1 of Mesorhizobium loti CJ3sym. Lineage (GTDB taxonomy): Bacteria > Pseudomonadota > Alphaproteobacteria > Rhizobiales > Rhizobiaceae > Mesorhizobium > Mesorhizobium loti_E. The sequence goes on along the minus strand of NZ_AXAL01000013.1, from coordinate 995 downwards.
GTCAACATGGTCAATCTCACCTACCGCAATTCACCGGCGATCCAGGAAGCACGGCGTCTGGTGTTGGCCGGCGCGATCGGCGAACTGCGCCATGTCGAGGCGAGCTACAAGCAGAGCTGGCTGGTCAGCAAATCCTGGGGCGACTGGCGCGTCGAGGACAAGTGGCTGTGGCGCCTGTCGACCCAGCATGGTTCGACCGGGGTTCTGGGTGATGTCGGCATCCATATTCTGGACTTCGCCACCTATGGGGCGGCCCAGGATATTGTCAGCCTGCACGCTGATCTGGTGACGTTTCCGAAGGCCGAGGGTGAACGGATCGGCGACTATGTGCTCGACGCCAATGACAGTGTGGCGATGACGGCACGGCTGACATCCGGCGCGCTGGCGACAATCATGGCGAGCCGCTACACAACCGGCCATGGCAATGACCTTTCGCTGGCTTTGCACGGCACCAAAGGAGCGCTCAAGGTCGAGACCGATGGCAAGGCTGCGCGGCTGTCGGCGTGCCTGGGAGAGGACGTCGATGTTCAGCTCTGGCGAGAGCTGGGCCTGCCGGATGCCAAGCGCAACGCCCAGCGTTTTGTCGACGCGCTGGATGCCGGGGAGAACGGCGACCCATCCTTCCGGCGCGCCGCCGACATGCAGAAGTTGATCGATGCAGCCTTCGAGAGTTCAGCGGCCAAGCTGCCGATCTCGATCGGCTGACATACTCACCTAGATGTGGAGCCTCAACAGGTTGTCCTCGGTCCAGCCGAGGCGGCTGATTGGTGTTAGTGACTTTAGGCTGCCGTGCGGACGATGCCAATTGTATCTGTGAAGCCAGACTGGAAGCTCGGCTGCACGGCTATCTGAGGTCGGATAGGCGACGGCATAAGCCCACTCCCGCAGGGCGGTCTGAATGAAGCGTTCGGCCTTGCCGTTGGTTTTTGGCGTATATGGCTTTGTGCGCACGTGCTTGAGCCCGAGCTTGCGGCAGGCTCTGGCGAAGGCCTTCG
>NZ_AXAL01000012.1 GCF_000472785.1 Mesorhizobium loti CJ3sym | reverse complement strand
CGGTCGGCAAATGCGTCAAGCCTGCTCGGCCGCTCTGGAACCTTGAACTTCGGCTCTACCTCGCCCACCCGCAGGTATTTGCGCACCGTATTCCGAGACAGGCCGGTCCTACGGCTAATCTCTCGGATCGATAAATGTTCTCGATAATGCCAGCGTCGGATCACGCTCAATAATGCCATGTCGATCACTCCGTAATCCCCGCTGAAAAAACGCAGGGTAAGGGTCAAACATGGGTCAATTCTCGGTGGAAATATCCTGGGTTGCCGGGTCAGTTCTCAGTGGCAATCAACACAGCCGGCTTCATACCGTGCTCAGCACCTATCTGCGGCGCGCGAGTTCTGCCGAGGGTGTGGTCCAGTGGCCGGCGGCTCAGTTGCAAGACTTCCCCATATCCAAACCGGGCCCGATCGCGGTTGATGTCTATGTCGGCAGCGCCGAGCCTGCGATTTGGAAGGAAAAGGTCAGCATTAAGGCTCGCCGGGACAATTTTGAGGAAGTCGTTGTTCATGATCCCGCCGTGGCAGGGAGCGCCGAGGTCAAGAATTGCGCACTGCGTGTGGTCAATCCGACGCAGGATCCGGATAATGTGACCTACGATGTCGGAATGTTCTTCGCGCCGGACTCGCTGTATCAAGATTGCGCCAAAAAGATCGTCGCATACCCGCCTGAACTTTCCTGCGATCTGTCCGTGAGTAAACGGCCATGATGGTGAGTCCCAGCGGGATCACGATCAGCTTTGGCGGCGCCGAAGGGAGCGACGACAGCCGGGCCGTCGTCGCACGCATCGTTGGCTTCCCGGCCGAGGGCAGCGGGCTGATCAACCACGAGATGGTTGTTCCGGCTGGGCAGAGTGTCCAGCAATTGTTGCCTGAGGGACTTTACAACGTCCAACTGACCTTGCCGTCAGGACGTATCATTCAGCGAAATGTGACGATCGACAAGGATTCGAACGAGCTATGCCGGTTCGCAGATGATTTTGCACCCGGGGCCGGATTCAGCCTGCAGGAATCGGTTAACCGGTCGGACGGAGAGATTCTCGCCAATGCAGCGGTGGCGTCGGGCAACACCAGCAGCGACGATTACACTGCGGCGCTGCGAAGGGTTAGCGACATGGCGGCGACAGATCCGCGACATGACCACCTCAAATACATAATACAGCCCGACAATGCCTCGTCGATCGGTGAGCCAACCCCTCCGCAGCGCGCCCGGCTTATGCAGGGTATCGGGCCTCTTGATCAGGTTGCCGGTGCAATGCCGGATTGGGCATTGCTGGAGCCTAAAAGTCAGCACGGCGACACGGCTCTATGGCGTGTCCCACACCTACAAGAGGCCCCTCCCGAACCGGCGAACCGCCAGTGGGCGCGGAAAGAATTGCCCAACGGCGGATTCGAAATCGCCAGTCTGCCACTACCATGGTTCTGCACCGACAGCGGTGACTTCAGCCCGGCGGAGGTGCTGGTCGACCCTGCTCGAACGGCCGGCACAGCGACCACGGTCGCGGTCAAAGATCGACGACTTGCGGGACTTCTCGCTTTCCTCGATCGTGGCCAAGCCATCGCGGCGCGTCCGCTACTCGCCGAACTCGAACGCGAGAACCTGATCGAGGAGACGATCGGGGATAAGCTGCGCAATCCGCTAGCCGCGTGCGCGGCAGCCTATGTCGGACTCGCAGTCTATGCCCCAAACGAGCACGAGCGCTGGGACGCCTGGCTGGGCAACTGCATGACGCGCTTCCCAACCATCCCGGACGCGGCAATTGTCCACGCCCGCCGGCTGATCCTGAGACCAACAGGACCAAGCGACAATGCGCGCGCCGCCGAAGCGTTGCGGCGGGCGTTTGCCGCCGGAACGCCCTATTTCAGTGCCGGGGTGCTGCTGCTACGCGAAATGTCGATCCTGCTTTCAGCTGATCACGCCGATCTCAAAGCGCTCGCCAGGGAAGCCGGCATGTTGGCCGGTCGGGTTGACGCCAGTCAGGCGTTCACGGTTCTCCGCTACGCTCCGCGCCAGCCAGCGGTTCTGCGTTCTGCGCAAAGCTCCGCGAAAGCAACCTCAACTAAAAGCATCTTCCGCCTCACGATGTTACCGGCAAGCGAGGGAGACAGTTTGATCCTCAGCTACGGTGCCACAAACGACAAACTGCGCCATATTGTTATTGATGGTGGCCGCAAGGCGACATGGCCACGACTGAAGACTGAGCTGGCGACGATCGCCGGGCGTGGCGAGACGGTGGAGTTGCTGCTTCTAAGTCATATCGACGCCGATCATATCGACGGCCTGCTGGAATTAGCCGAGGATCCGCATCTGCCATTGATGCCCGCGGCCGTCTGGTACAACGGATTTGATCAGTTGATGGCAATGGCCAATGGCAGCGAACTCAAGCCATTCGGGTTCAACGCCGCTGACGCCTACAGCAAGGCGCTTGCTGCAAAGGGATGGCCGATCAACACGGCATTTTCGGGCCATGCGATCTATACCGAGGCGGTGTCGGAGCCGTTTGCCTTCGCGGACCTTAAACTGACACTTATCTCGCCTAATCGCGCCAAGCTCGACAAGCTGCGCAGCGACTGGCAGAACGTGCTCAAGCCCGCGGCGCCGCCGCCACCGATTGCCGGCCGTCCCGGACTTGAGGCGTTCGGCAAGCGCGCAATGCCGGCCAAGCTCGACGTCGAAATACTGAGCGAACCTAGCGTGATCGACAAGACCGCGCCCAACGGCTCGAGCATCGCTATGATCGCCGAGTATCGCGGTCGGCGGGTGTTGCTCGGTGCGGACGCGCATCCCGACATCGTGCTTGCCAGCCTCGCTTCGCTGGCAGGCGATGCCGGCACCTACAAGATCGACCTCGTCAAGGTTCCCCACCATGGCAGCCGAGCCAATCTGACCCGCGAGGTGGTCGAGAAAATTGACTGCGATCGTTTCGCGATATCAACCAACGGCGCGGTGTTTGGCCACCCTGATCCGGAAGCGATTAGCCGTATCCTCAAATTCGGGCAGCCGCGCCCTAAGACGCTTTACTTCAACTATGCAAGCGACCGGACAACCCCTTGGGACGATCCCAAGCTAAAGTCAAAATATCTATATGATTGCGTCTTCCCAGCTCATGAGGGAGAGAAAGTGGTTGTCGACATATAGCAAATTTGAGGATGCGAGGTTAACGCGACCTGCACTTCCGTCGCAATAAGATGCTCCCGGAATACGTCGCCGAGGCATCCCGCCACGGGAGCATCCGCAACTAGCGCAACCGGAGGCACGGCGACGCCGGGCCTCCGTCATGGCATTCCAGCTTGCGTCGGAAATGAAAACACCCCGGACTTGGGTCCGGGGTGACTATGTTGCGCCTGATCGCATCATGGAGCGCGTCGCGGCTATACCTGCTGGCCATTCTTGGGCCCTTATCAACGAAACCTAGCCTCTGGTTAGCACAATGCACACCTGTGGCAGCACTCCTCTCAAAAACATCCCACAGCTATCGAACGGTAGCGAGGCTGGCGGATCCCACATATGGGAAGGGCTCCACGTGGCCGTGAAATCGAACATCCCTAGCTAGCCTTCAGGACGCCTGTGTAAAATAAATATTGGAGGGGACCTTTACTTTAGCGCTTGCTTCTGGAGTATAATATGAAAATAGAACTCACGGTATTTGCTCAACAGAGCGGCTGTGTAAAACATTCTGTCCCGTATTTTAGGCGAACGAGGTCGATGTCGGCCTAGGTTCTATGGTGGCGCGCGTCTTTCTTATGAGAGGGCAAGATGGTGCAGATCGTCAAGGCTACTGCAATCGTCAATAACGAAGTCGCCTTCCTGGCGTGGCGAACCGACCCTGATCCGATTCCGGACTGCCTTGGCTTCCACATTGTTCGCCAAATCCTGAAGGATGATAGCGACGACATTGTCGAAGAGCGGCCTCTTGCTGCATATGTTGCCTTTGACGGCCAATCCAATCCCGATTGGCAGGCGCAGAACACCACTATCTGGCCGGTGCAGAAGTTCAACTGGCGCGATCTCACGTTGCGACGCCGCCGTGATCAGGCAGGGCTGCGGCAGGAAAATGAGCGGCTGCGCTACAGTATCCGCCCGGTGGGACGCTTTCGGGCAGGACTGGACGAAGTAGTACCCGTGCCGAGCAGCCACAAGGACGCCAAGACCGGGCAGGTCGTCGAGCATCACTACGAGGGTAAGCCCGTCCGGCTGGGCTATTTAGGGCCGGCAGTGCTCACCAACATCGTTGTGGCTACGCGCCGCGTCGGTCCCTTCATCTCGACGTTCACCAACGGCATCCTGTCGACGCAATTCCTGATCCGGGTCCTCGAGGAGGATGACGGCAAAATCGGCGCCGGCGAGCTGGAAGTCCGTCTCCGTGACCCCGCCGACAAGCTGCGACGCTACCTCGCAGGCGACGTGCCGACCACGATGACTGAGTTTCTGAGCCGGCCGGGCGGGCACTTCCATGCAGCGCTATACGAACTCGAGGACCGACAACTTGTCGCCTTGCTGGAGGCCGCAGCGCCGCGGATGCAGCTGATCCTTTCCGATGCCGGCAATCGCGACGGCAAGGATGAAGCCACCGGCAAAGCGACCCACACCTACGACACCCGAAACGCCGATGCCCGTGCGGCCTTGCGTGCCATTGCCAGCAAGCCAGGTGCCAAGTTCATCATGCAGGACCGGCTCTTCAACGGCTCTGGTCATATCGGCCACAACAAGTTCGTGGTCTGGTCCGATGACCAAGGACCGAAGGCGGTGCTCACCGGATCAACGAACTGGACCTGGAGCGGCATCTGCGGCCAGAGCAACAACTGCATCGTCATCGAGGATGCCGGTGTCGCAGACGCCTATCTGAAGTACTGGCAGCGTCTCTTCGACAACCCTTTGCCCCAGCCCGCCAACCCCTCCGACCCGAACCCCGGTGCGGACCAGGGCGACACTCTCAAGGAAAGCAATCTCAACCCTGTCACGGGCAATCTGGTCAACGGCGCAAGCTTCGAATGCTGGTATTCGCCCAATGTGCCAAAGAAGCAGCAACCGCCTTCGGCGACGGCCAAGATCCAGCCCCCGCCCCCGCCGGACCTGAGCCGGTTGTTTTCGCTGATGCGCAAGGCCCACAAGATCATCCTGTTCGCCGTGTTTCTTCCCTCGAAGGCCGGCGTGCATTCGATCATCTCGCAAGCCATCGACCTCGGCCTGGCCGACGCCAAGCTGGAGGTTGTTGGCGCGGTGTCCGACCCGTTAGCCTGGGGCTACCAGCCGTCCGGCAAAGACGCCAACGGCAACCCTCTGGTGCCGGCATCTCCCTACATCATCCAGCAGGGTGGCGTGAACGTGGTCCGCGCCACAGCGCTGACCGACAAGGACATCGGGCGTCAGCTCGGTAACTTCGTGAATGATGAGATCCTAAGCGCCGGCAAGGCGATCATTCACGACAAGATCTTGGTGATCGACCCCCTCGACCCGGAGAACTGCCTTGTCGCGTTCGGCAGCCACAATCTGGGTTACAAGGCATCGTATTCGAACGACGAGAACCTGACCATCATTCAGCGCGACCCGGCGCTCGCCAAGGCTTATGCAACGCATGTGCTTGATGTGTTCGACCATTATCGCTTCCGCGCCGCCGAAGCCGAGGAGTCGGCCGCCCTCAAGCGGAAAGGCGGTTCCGCGTCGGCGGACCCGACAGAGGGGTTCCTGAAGACGAATGCCAGCTGGCAGGATATGGCCGACAGGCGCATATCGGCGTATTTCGCGGAATAGGTTTTCGCGGCAATCAATCGTCCGCGAAGGCCAGCAGGATCGTTCAGCAAACGAGAGTCACCAAGGTTTGCCACCATGGCCGACAGGCTGGTTATGATTATCCGACACGCCGAAAAACCGGTTCCGGAACAGCCGGAACTCGGTGTCGATGAACTTGGCCAGGCCGACGACAAGTCGTTGACCGTGCGCGGCTGGCAACGCGCCGGCGCTCTTGCCCACCTGTTTTTCTATCCTCCGCCCCCGCTGCAGGTGCCGGTCGCAATCGTTGCCTCGGCGCCGATCAAGAAAGACGGCAGCGGCATACGAAGCCTCCGGCCAACACAAACCGTCGCGCCTCTCGCGCGCCGGCTGCAACTCGAACCCGACACCACCTTTTCCAAGGGTCAAGAGGAACAGGCGGGACCTCAGATCCTGCAGCAGCCCTCCCCCGTCCTCGTGTGCTGGCAACATGAGGCGATTCCGCGCCTGGCAGCTGCAATCGTCGCATCGGCCGGGATCGCCCCAGCTATGTGGGACGACGCGGACTACGACAGCATCTGGCTGCTGACTCTTTCCGAAGCGACCGACGCTGGGCTTTCCAGAGCGAAACCAGCGCCTCTTGGCGGGAGATAGGCCATGACATCGAATCCCGTGCCGACGGTCAAACCCGAGACCAAAACCTTTGGCGACTATGCGAAGTTCGTCCGCGACTGGATTGGGTTCCCAGCCGCGGTGATCACGGCGATCACCGCACTGTTCGTGCCGGCCAAAAACAACGCCCTCGCCCTCCTGCGCTTAGACGCGCCAACACTGTCCTTGGACTATCAATATGTCGATTACCTCAACCTTGGCCTGGACGACACTGCCATTGCGCTACAAGCCAACGAGGTCTTCGTCAGCGTCCCGGTGTACCACTACACCCTGACCAATGCAGGACCGACAGCGGCGACCGTCAGGCCGCAGATGACCTGTTCGACGGATAAGCTGAATGGCCACTTTAATCTGATCGATATAGCAACGACCAAGAGGCAGTTAAGTGATTTCAAGTTGTTACCTGCTGAATCAGTTTTCGTGAACATCGTGTTGTCTGAATCCGGAACTACCAAAGATGGGTACCCACCCACCGAGAAGCCTTTCACCTGTGAGATGGCGTATGCCGACAAATATGGGTTTAAGAAGCTGGTTATGCCGTTTGACGACGGGCAGCCGAAGAAGGAAATGCCGAAGAAGGCCTTGAGCATTAACCCGCTGCTGTTGGGAGGTGTTGATGATCGAAGAATCGGGCTGAGGGAGCTTTATTGCCCCGACATTGTGCGTGGCCTCGATCTGGGCAGCGGCCCCATCGACTGCCTGTCCGACAAGCAGATTCTTGCAATCGAACCCGTCTACCTATGGGAAGGCGCGCTGCAGCGGGTGTTGCGGCAGGCCAGCGATTTTCGGCAGGCGACGGCCGGAACGGCACCCCGGACCCCGGGCCTCATTCTGACAGGATTCGACAATCCGGATTGGGCGACCAAGACCGAGGAGATGTTGGGCACGCTGCATACGTTCACGCCCGCACTATCTGTCTGGTTGTGTCCAGATAAGCCGCCCGGCCAAGACCAGAAGCCGCCGGCGAAGGTCGTCCTTGATGTCGTTTGCAAGGAACACACCTTCCCAGCCCCGCCCTGACTTGCAGCCTGCGGTGCCACAGCGCTAACGGCTAACGTGGCGCTTGCAATTTAAGTGTACAGGCCCAACCGGCGTCCCCGCGCAAATCGGAGCGTCCTTGAGAACTGTGGCGATCAATCGTTCTCATCGCGCCGAAACAACTTGCGGCGCAAATGCTGCTCTTGGCGCAGGCAATCTGAGCTGCCGTGGAGCCTGGGGACCCTATCTAGGTGTGGCGCCTATTTTACTGCGCGGCCGCAAGCTATAGCGCGATTGGAATGTCTGCTTTGGGGGATGGAAGACCGATCTCAATGACGGACTTGAGGCGCGAAGCTGTCGTTCGCGTCGTTGCTTCGGGCTAGACCTTGCCGTTCCCCGCCGGTCTTTGCAGCACCAAGACAGGTCCATCAGGCCCAACACCGTAGAAAATACCGCAAGTCTTCTGAGTAGGGGGAAAGGCGGTAGCGCTCTCCCGCTACCACTACAAACCCTTGTACGGCCCGGAGACATGGGTAACAGTCTGTACCTAAGACATGGGTGACAATCTCGTGCCGAACGGATTGTCGATTGTCTGCAAGGTTCTCTGTTCCAAGTCGATATACCCGAGATCATAGCGCATGAAGGAGACGAGCCAAATGCCGTCGTCGACTTCCTTGATGCCGAGCTTTTGTCCGGCCAGCACGTGGCTGATGTTGATCTTCTTTCTGTGCATGCAGATACGGCCGCAATTGGTGACGATGACGTCGCGGTCGTGCAAGGGGTAGCTGAGGTCGGGTAGGCCCTGATAGGCTTTTGAAGAAGGCGCATAGCGTTCGGCCGGTGTCCTCATGGCGAGTGCCTCGTGGGGGCGTTGGGTGTTGAATTCGGCTTTGAAGGCATCGAACGTAGCTTGCTGCTGGAGGCTGTTTGCGCCGGCTGGCCGGGTGGTTTGTGCTTTCAGGGTTCTGTGCATGCGTTCATGACGTCCATTCTGCTGCGGATGACCGGGCTTGATGCGCTCGATGTCGATGCCCAATCTCAACCAGAAGACCGACAGCCTGGACAGATTGTAGAGGCCGTTAGGCGAGGCGAATGGCAGGCCGTTGTCGCTTCGGATGGCTGTGGGCAGGCCGCGTTCGCGAAACAGCCGCGCGAAGGCTTCGATGACGGGGGCTTCTTTCGTCGATTCAAGGGCTTCGCAGGCGAGCAGGTAGCGCGAGGCCTGGTCGGTGACGGTCAAAGGGTAACAATAGCGGCCGGTCCCCAGCTTGAACTCGCCCTTGAAGTCGGCGCACCAAAGATCGTTAGGCTTCACCGCCTGTGACAGTTCGGTGCCCTCGGCTTTGCAGCCCTGCCGTCGGCGGCGGCCGTGGGCGACAAGACCATGACGGTCGAGCACGGCATGCACCGTGCTTTTGGCCGGAATGCGGACATCACCGTTGAGCCTCCTCACCAGAAGCTCGCGGATTTTCCTGGCGCCCCAGTGCGGCTTGTCCTTCTTGGCTGTCACGATTAAACGCTCGATCGGCTCGGGCAGCTGGTTCGCATACCGAACCGGCCGCCGGGAACGGTCGGTGAGCGCCTCAAGGCCCTCATCCCTGTAGCGATTGAATATCTTGTAGCCCGTCTTGCGTGAAATGCCGAAAGACCGGCACACATCGCTCATCGCCTCGCCATCCAGAAGACGGCCGACAAAACGAACACGTTCGTCCATTACCGAACACTCCATCCACGGCATCAACACCTCCCGCATCGCGAAAAGTGTTACCTATGTGTCCGGTACGTTCCGTCACCTATGTCTCGGGTCGCTCACCCACTGTCGCACGTAATGGCCGCACTCCGGCGGCCCCCTCATTTAGTGAGCCACGCAAGCCTTGCGATAGCAGGAACGTATGGTACGCATCCCAGCTCTGCAGCGAACGCCTCCGGCGCCAGAATTCCTACGATCACTCACCTAAAATGATCCCGGATGCCATGATTTGCGCCGTGCGCTCGCTCAGTCTCACGCTCCGATGGCGATGGCACCGGGCCTAAACGACCTTCGGCTCACCAACGTTCCATGGTTCCCGTAGTACGACCCCGGATCACACAGGCCCAACGACCGGCCGCATTGCCTTCTGCAACCGCTCGCTGGATAGTCCCGGCAATGTTCGAGACTATTGCGACTCACTGGCCCCATATCCTAGCGATCATCTCGGTGATCATGGCGACCATTGGTATTGCCCATGCCGTCATGACCAAGGAGGATGTCCGCGCCGCCACCGGCTGGGTCGGCATCATGCTGCTATCGCCGATCCTTGGCGTGCTGATCTATGGTGTTGCCGGCATCAACCGCATCCGCCGCGCCACCATCACCGCACAGCGCCCGCTTACCGGCGACGCGGTGTCCGCCAAACATGAGCGCGACATCGCTGCCGAGGAAGCCTTGATTATCGAGCGCTACGGGCAGCGGTTCACCGGCCTGCGGACACTGGGCGACCGCGTAGCGCGGCGCACGCTCAACCCGGGCAATGCTATCGACGTGCTGGAGACCGGCGACGAGGCCTATGCTGCCATGTGTGCGGCGATCGATGGTGCGCAACGCAGCGTCCTGCTCGAGACCTATATTTTCGACAATGATGCCGTTGGCCTGCTTTTCGTCCAAGCGCTGGCCGGCGCTGTCCAGCGCGGCGTCACCGTCCGCGTGCTGATCGATGCCGTCGGCGCCCGCTATTCCGTCCCCAGCATCCTGGGGCATCTGCGCCGCGCCAACATTCCAGCCGACGTCTTCAACGGCAACATCGTCATGGGCCTGCGCTTGCCCTATGCCAATCTGAGGACGCACCGGAAGATCGTGGTGGTCGATGGCGCCGTCGCCTTCACTGGCGGCATGAACATCCGCAAGGGTTTTTCCGCCGAGTTCGCCGGTTCGAACAGCGCCAGGGACACGCATTTCAAGGTGACCGGCCCTGTTGTCGCCGACCTGTTCTCGATCGCGGCGGAAGACTGGCGCTTTGCCACCAAGGAGGCGCTGAAGAGCGATGCCTGGCGCATCGCGCCTTTGTCGCCCTCGCCCGGCGTGCCGATGCTGGTGCGGGCTGTCGCGTCCGGTCCCGATGCCAGCAACGAAACCAACCACAAGCTGCTGATCGGCGCCTTCTCCGTCGCCCGCAAATCGATCCGCCTGATGTCGCCCTATTTCCTGCCGGACCGGGAGTTGATCAGCGCGCTGATCACCTCTGCACGCCGCGGCGTCGAGATCGACATCGTCGTGCCGGCGGTGAACAACCTTTTCCTTGTCGACCGGGCGATGACGGCGCAATTCGACCAGGTGCTGAAGCACTATTGCCGCGTCTGGCGCGCCGAGGGGCCGTTCGATCATTCAAAGCTGCTGTCGATCGACGGCGTGTGGGCCTATGTCGGTTCGTCCAATCTTGATGCCCGCTCGCTGCGGCTGAATTTCGAGATCGACCTGGAGGTCCTCGATGCCGGTTTTGCCAGCGAGATCGAGGCGCGGATCGGATCCGCGATGACCAGCGCCATACCGGTGACACTCGAAGCCCTGCGCGCCCGGCCATTCCTTGCCAGGCTGTTCGACCGGGTGCTTTGGCTGGGCTCGCCCTATCTTTAACAAAGAGACGTATTTGCCAGATAGTTTGATGCCGGTCATGGAACATAAGCGCTAAGACTCTATTTGAGGTGCATGGTGAGAGCAGCAGGCATGGCAGGCACGCGGTGCGCATGAACGGTCGCAGCTTTTCGGCAAGCATGCTTTTGTCCATCCGCGACAGGCGGATGCAGAAGGCAAACGCCGCCGCTCACAAGGCGACCGCCACCACCGGCACGCTGGTCGCTTCCTACAACGTCCACAAATGCATCGGCGTCGATCGCAAGTTCGATCCTGAGCGGACCAGCCGCGTCATTCGTGAAATCGATCCGGATGTCATCGCCCTGCAGGAGGCGGACAATCGTTTCGGCGACCGTGACGGCCTCCTGGATCTGCCCCGCCTCGAGCGGGAAACCGGCCTGGTGCCGGTGCCGATTTCAGCCACCGGCAAAGGCCATGGCTGGCACGGCAATGTCCTGCTGTTCAAGAAGGGCGTTGTCCGTGACGTGCATCAGATCAGGCTTCCGGGCCTGGAACCGCGCGGCGCGGTGGTGGCGGAGATCGACCTCGACGGAAACCGGACATTGCGCGTCATCGCCGCCCATCTCGGCCTGCTGCGCCACTCGCGCTCCCAGCAGGCCCGCGTCGTGCTCGACATCATGAGCAGTGCCGATGAAAAGCCGACATTGCTGCTTGGCGACCTCAACGAATGGCGGCTCGGCAACCGCTCCGCGCTCAACACGCTGCACGCAACGTTCGGGCCGCAGCCGCCGGCAGTCCCCACCTTCCCCTCGAACCTGCCGCTGCTGGCGCTCGACCGGATCATGACCAATCGGCACGGAATGATCGCAGCGGTGGAAGCGCATGATACGCCGCTTTCGCGCGTGGCCTCCGACCATCTGCCGCTGACGGCGTTTGTTCGTCTGTAGGCTTGGTCTGTCGTGCATGGCCTTGAAAAGATCGGGATTCATTTTGGAACGCTAATTCTTTCTGCGAGTTGATACGCATTGAACCGCAGGAGGACGAAACATGAAGAAGTTATTGTTGGCTTCCATGGTGGCATTGGCCGCCACAGCCGCAGTCATTGCGCCGACGCAAGCCGCAAGCGTGATTATTCAATCCGACGACAGCAACCAGTATTCACCGGATAACAACGACCAGGTCGTCGTTCGCCGCCATCACAGGCAGAACAACGACAACCAGTACGGCGACGACCAGAACGTGCAATATGATAACAACAATGATGGCGAGTATCGTCGCCACCATCGCCATCACCGCTGCCATATGGAGACAGTCGTGCATTGGCGCCATCATCACAAGGTGGTCGAGGACGTGCGCGTCTGCGGCTGAACCCGCATCCTGTCTTTGCAGCAAGACGACATGATCCGCTTCCGACAGGAAGCGATCCATGGCGCTGAACGATGATGCCGCATAGTCACGCCCTTTAAACGGACGCGGCTATGCCGCATTGCACAATTTCGCGGCCTTGCCCACAATGCCGGCATGGTCCGATCCTCCCTAGCCGTCCTGGTGATCGATGAAAATCGCATCCGCGCCTCGATCATCGAGGCCGGCCTGCGCGAGGCCGGTCATCAGCAAGTCACCGTCATCCATGACGTGTCAGGGATCGCGCGGCGTATCGCCGAGATCGAGCCTGACGTCATCGTCATCGATCTCGAGAACCCGAACCGCGACATGCTGGAAAACATGTTCCAGCTGTCGCGAGCCGTAAAGCGCCCGATCGCCATGTTCGTCGACCGTTCCGACCAGGCCTCGATCGAGGCCGCGGTCGACGCAGGTGTGTCGGCCTATGTCGTCGACGGGCTTCGGCAAGAGCGCGTCAAGCCGATCCTCGACATGGCCGTCAGCCGCTTCAACGCCTTCTCGCGGATGGCGCGCGAACTGGAAGAGGTTCGCGGCGAACTCGAGAGCCGCAAGGTGATCGACCGCGCCAAGGGCATATTGATGAAGTCGCGTGGCCTCTCCGAAGAGGCCGCCTACACGCTGCTGCGCAAGACAGCGATGAACCAGAACCGCAAAATCAGCGATATCGCCCAGAGTCTGGTGACTACCGCCGGGCTGCTGGGACCGGCGGAGGACGAATGAGCATGACTGCTGCGCACCAGATCAACGCCGGCTTCATGCCACTCTTCGACAGCGCCGTGCTGGTCGCCGCAAGTGAGCTTGGCTTCGCAGCACGCGAAGGCATCGATCTCACGCTGCACCGCGAGACGTCCTGGGCCAACATCCGCGACCGCATCGCCATCGGCCACTTCGATCTCGCGCATATGCTGGGACCCATGCCGCTCGCCTGCAATCTGGGGCTGACGCCGCTCGCTTCCGAGACGATCGTGCCGTTCTCGCTCGGGCTCGGCGGCAATTGCGTCACCATCTCCAACGCCGTCTGGGCCGGCATGGCAGCGCATGGTGCCGAACCCGATCTCGATCCGGCGCGCGCCGGTGCTGCCCTTCTCGCGCTCATTCGCGAGCGTGTCGCGACCGGCCGCGATCCACTTCGCTTCGCGGTCACGCACCCGCATTCAGGGCACAATTACGAACTGCGCTACTGGCTTGCCGCCTGCGGCATCGATCCAGAGCGGGAGATCGAGATCGTCATCGTGCCGCCGCCTTTCATGGCCGATGCTCTGGCCACAGGGCGCATCGATGGCTACTGCGTCGGCGAGCCATGGAACAGCGCCTCGGTCGCCGCCGGCACCGGCCATATCGTCACCGTCAAGGCGCAGATATGGCGCAACAGCCCGGAGAAGGTGATTGGCGCGCGCAAGGCCTGGGCTAACGAAAACCCAGAGGCACTGGCGGCACTGCTGCGCGCGCTGCATCATTCGGCGCGCTGGTGCCAGGATCCCGCCAACCGCGGCGAATTGGCAGCGGTGATGGCGCAGCCCGGCTTTCTCGGCCTGCCGCCGGCCGTGCAGATGCCGATCCTGACCGGCCATCTCCAGCTGGGCGGCGGGGCGGAACGGACCATCGACGACTTCTTCCTGCCCTTCGACAAGGCGGCCAACTTTCCGTGGAAGAGCCATGCGCTGTGGTTCTACACGCAGATGGTGCGCTGGGGGCATGTAGCGCACACACCAGAGAATCTCGCCGTCGCCCGGGATTGCTACCGTCCCGACCTCTACCGCTCAGCACTTAGGCCGCTCGGTGTGGCGCTTCCCGGCGCCAATTCGAAGGTCGAGGGCGCTCTCAAGACCGCAACTCCGGTCGGCGCGACGGGCGCCGGCCTCGTGCTCGGCCCAGATGGTTTCTTCGACGGCCAGATTTTCGACCCCGACGAGGTCGATACCTATATCGCAGGCCAGAAATCTGCCGAAATCCAGGGTTGATTATTTCCGCGCCATTCTTGTGCATTGCACAAAAATTATGCGCACGATTGCTTCCGTGAACAATCTTTGGCCTGCTCGCCCTATAGCCCGGCGCGGCCGTGACTGCCCCATACCGATGATTCCATTTATTTTTTTCGTCGTTCCCAAAACTGGCACGGTTCCTGCTTTGCAATAGGCAGGCCCTTCGTGGGTCACGGAACAGGCGTCCAATGGCGGGCGCCACAGGCAAAGCTGCCGCTCAGGTCGACACGCGATCCCGGATGTACGGACGCGCGACGACCTGGCCGGCGGCTTTTTTGTTTTGGCCAACAATCGACGGCGCGGATCGCGTTCAACCGGAGACGACGATGAAGAAGACGATGAAGAAATGGATCGGGACGGGAACATCGTTCGGAGATATGACGCGCCGCGATTTTCTGGTCAGCAGTGCTATGACAGCAGGCCTGTTCGTGGCGGCCCGCAAGCTCTTCCCCTCCGGCGCCTATGCTGCCACCGCCGCTCCTGAAGTCACCGGCGCCAAGCTCGGCTTCATCGCGCTGACCGATGCCGCGCCACTGATGATCGCCAAGGAGAAGGGGCTGTTCGCCAAGTTCGGCATGCCCGATGTCGAGGTGCTCAAGCAGGCATCCTGGGGCGCGACGCGCGACAATCTGATGCTCGGCGGCGCGGCCAACGGCATTGACGGCGCCCACATACTGACGCCACTGCCCTACCTCATGCACACTGGCAAGGTGACGCAGAACAACCAGCCGATGCCGATGGCGATCGTGGCGCGGCTCAACTACGACTGCCAGGGCATTTCGGTGGCGCAGGAATATGCCGGCACCGGTGTCGGCCTCGACGCCTCGAAGCTGAAGGACGTCTTCGCCGCCAAGAGGGCGGCGGGCAAGGACATCAAGGCCGCCATGACTTTCCCAGGCGGCACGCATGATCTCTGGCTGCGCTACTGGCTGGCCGCCGGCGGCATCGATCCCGATAAGGACGTCTCGACCATCGTCGTGCCGCCGCCGCAGATGGTGGCCAACATGAAGGTCGGCAACATGGATGTGTTCTGCGTCGGCGAGCCATGGAACGAGCAGCTCGTCCACCAGGGCGTCGGCTTCACCGCCGCCACGACAGGCGAATTGTGGAAGGGGCATCCAGAAAAAGCGCTCGGCCTGCGCGCCGAATTTATCGACAAATACCCTAACGCCACCAAGGCGATCCTGATGGCCGTCATGGAAGCCCAGCAATGGTGCGAGGCCAAGGAGAACAAGGACGAGATGGCCGCCATCATCGGCAAGCGGCAATGGATGAACGTGCCGGCCGCCGACATCATCGGTCGCCTCAAGGGCGACATCAACTACGGCAATGGCCGCGTCGCCACTGGCACCGATCTCTACATGAAGTTCTGGAAGGGCGGCGTCTCCTACCCGTTCAAGAGCCACGACAGTTGGTTCCTCGCCGAAAACATCCGCTGGGGCAAATTCGCGCCGACCACCGACATCAAGGCGCTGGTCGATCAGGTCAACCGCGAGGATCTGTGGCGCGAGGCGGCCAAGGATCTTGGTGTTGCGGCCGCCGATATACCGGCTTCTTCGTCGCGCGGCACGGAAACCTTCTTCGACGGCAAGGTCTTCGATCCGGCCAACCCATCCGCCTATCTCGACAGCCTGAAGATCAAGGCATCGGCGTAGCCCAGGCGCAAGCGGTGCCCTGTGCCGCTTGCCATCACTACCTGCCCTCACGGAGTTTTCCCCAGACATGTCGATCCAGACTATCGAGGACACAAAAGTGAAGGCGTTTCCTACGCCGGCCAAACCGGCTGAAGTGATCGCCTTCACCGCCAGGGCGCGGCGCCGCTTCGATCCGCTCGTGATCGCCGGCAGACTGGCGAGCGCACTGGTGCCGCCAGTTATCGTTATCACCCTGATGCTCATCGTCTGGCAGGTCGCCTGCTCGTCGCCCACATCAAGCCTGCCGCCGCCCAGCCAGGTGTGGAACGAGGCCTATGATTTGATCGCGCATCCGTTCTTCAACAATGGCCCGCAGGATATTGGCCTCGCCTGGCGGGTGCTGATCTCCCTGCAGCGCGTCGCCATCGGCTTTGGCCTCGCGGCGATCGCCGGCGTGGCGCTCGGCGCGCTGGTCGGCCAGTCGATCTGGGCGATGCGCGGCCTCGATCCGGTGTTCCAGATCCTGCGCACCGTGCCGCCGCTGGCATGGCTGCCGCTGTCGCTGGCGGCGTTCCGCGATTCCAGCCCTTCGGCACTGTTCGTTATCTTCATAACCTCGATCTGGCCTATTATCATCAACACCGCCGTCGGTGTCCGCAACATCCCGCAGGATTACCGCAACGTCGCGCGCATCCTGCGGCTCAACCAGTTCGAATTCTTCGTCAAGATCATGGTGCCGGCCGCCGCGCCCTACATCTTCACCGGCCTGAGGATCGGCATCGGCCTGTCCTGGCTCGCCATCGTCGCCGCCGAAATGCTGACCGGCGGGGTCGGCATCGGCTTCTTCATCTGGGACGCGTGGAACTCGTCGCGGCTGCCCGACATCATCGTCGCGCTCGCCTATATCGGCGTCACCGGCTTCTGCCTCGATCGCCTGGTCGCTGGCCTCGGCGCCTTCGTCACCCGCGGCGCAACGGCAAAGTGAGGAAAGCGCCATGACGGCCTATCTGAAACTCGACCATATCGACAAATCCTTTGCCCGTGGCAGCCAGGTCAGCGAGGTGTTGAAGGACATCAGGCTGACCATCGACAAGGGCGAATTCGTCTCCATCATCGGCCATTCCGGCTGCGGCAAGTCGACTTTGCTCAACCTGATCGCCGGACTGACCAAAGTGTCCGCCGGCGCCGTGCTGCTCGAGGACAAGGAAGTCGACAGCCCCGGCCCCGAACGCGCCGTGGTGTTCCAGAACCACAGCCTGCTGCCTTGGTTGACCGTCTACGAAAACATCAACCTGGCGGTGTCGAAAGTCTTCGGCCGCACGAAGAGCAAAGCCGAGCGGCATGACTGGATCATGCGCAATCTCGACCTCGTGCAGATGGCGCACGCCCGGGACAAGCGCCCGGCTGAGATATCCGGCGGCATGAAGCAGCGCGTCGGCATTGCCCGGGCGCTCGCCATGGAGCCGAAGATCCTGCTGCTCGATGAGCCGTTCGGCGCGCTCGATGCGCTGACGCGCGCTCATCTGCAGGACGCGGTTATGGATATCCATTCCAGGCTCGGCTCGACGACGATCATGATCACCCATGATG
Organism: Mesorhizobium loti CJ3sym; assembly: GCF_000472785.1. Lineage (GTDB taxonomy): Bacteria > Pseudomonadota > Alphaproteobacteria > Rhizobiales > Rhizobiaceae > Mesorhizobium > Mesorhizobium loti_E. The sequence continues at coordinate 226,335 of NZ_AXAL01000012.1, read as the reverse complement.
TCGACGAGGCGGTGCTGCTCTCCGACCGCATCGTCATGATGACCAACGGCCCGGCAGCGACCATCGGCGAGGTGCTTGCCGTGCCGCTGGCGCGGCCGCGCCGCCGCGTCGAGCTCTCTTCCGACCGGACCTTCCTGCGCTGCCGCGAGGCGGTGCTGAAGTTCCTCTACGAGCGCCACCGCTTCGTTGAAGCCGCGGAGTAACGCCATGAGCGAAAGACTTGTCATCATCGGCAACGGCATGGCGCCCGGGCGCATGCTGGAGCACCTTCTGGAGCAGGCGCCGGGCCGCTACGCCGTCACCATCTTCAACGCCGAACCGCGCGTCAATTACGACCGCATCATGCTGTCGCCGGTGTTGTCGGGCGAAAAGGCGTATGAGGAGATCATCATCCATGGCGATGGCTGGTACATCGCCAACAACATCACGCTCTACAAGGGCCACAAGATAACAGCCATCGACCGGACGGCCAGGACGGTCACCTCCGATCACGGCGTCACCGAGCCCTATGACAAGCTCGTCATCGCCACCGGCTCGGTGCCGTTCATCATTCCGGTGCCCGGCCATGATCTGCCGGGCGTGCTCACCTATCGCGATCTCGACGACGTACAGGCGATGATGCTCGCCGCGCAGTCCAGAGCCAAGGCAGTGGTCATCGGCGGCGGCCTGCTGGGTCTCGAGGCCGCGGCCGGCTTGAACCTGCAAGGCATGGAGGTCACCGTGCTGCACGTCAATCCAACCTTGATGGAGCGTCAGCTTGACCCGGCCGCTGGCTATCTCCTGCAGCGCGCCATCGAGGAGCGCGGCATCAAGGTCATCACCAAGGCCAACACAAAGGCGATATCAGGCAATGGCAAGGTCGAGCAGGTCGAGCTTGCCGACGGCACCATCATTCCAGCGACGCTCGTTGTCATGGCGGTTGGCATCCGGCCGAACGCCGCTCTGGCCAAGGAGGCCGGCATCGCCGTTAACAGAGGCATCGTCGTCGACGCCGGCATGCGCAGCAACGACCCCGGCATCTACGCGCTCGGCGAGTGCGCCGAGGTCAACGGCATGGTCTACGGGCTGGTGGCGCCGCTCTACGAAATGGCGCGCGTTGCCGCCAGCCAGCTGGCAGGCAACGAAGCAGCCGCGTTCGCCCATATGGACACACCGACCAAGCTCAAGGTCACCGGCATCGACCTGTTCTCGCTTGGCGACTTTGCCGAGGGCGAGGACCGCCAGGAGATCGTGCTGCGCGATGCCTCGGCCGGCGTCTACAAGCGCCTGGTTCTGAAGGACGACCGCATCATCGGCACCGTGCTCTATGGCGAGACGGCGGACGGCGCCTGGTTCAACGATCTGAAGAAGAAGCAGACCGACATATCGCAGATGCGCGATACGTTGATCTTCGGTCAGTCCTACCAGGGGGGTGCCCCGCTGGACCCTATGGCGGCCGTTGCAGCCTTGCCGGATGATGCGGAAATCTGCGGCTGCAACGGCGTCTGCAAGGGCAAGATCACGGGTGCGATCGCGGCCAAGGGACTTACCTCGCTCGACGATGTGCGCGCCCACACCAAGGCCTCGGCCTCCTGCGGTTCCTGCACCGGGCTGGTCGAGAAGCTAATGGTGATGTCCATCGGCGACAAATACAATCCGGCCGCCGTCCAGCCGATGTGCGGCTGCACGACGCTCGGCCATGACGAGGTGCGCCGGCTGATCATCGCCAAGCGGCTGAAGACCATTCCCTCCGTCATGCAGGAGCTGGAATGGACGACCTCCTGCGGCTGCGCCAAATGCCGGCCGGCGCTCAACTATTACCTCGTCTGCGACTGGCCGGATGGCTATGCCGACGACTACCAGTCGCGCTTCATCAATGAGCGTGTCCACGCCAACATCCAGAAGGACGGCACCTATTCGGTGGTGCCGCGCATGTGGGGCGGGGTGACCAATGCCGCCGAACTGCGCGCCATCGCCGACGTCGTCGACAAGTTCGAAATCCCGATGGTCAAGGTCACCGGCGGCCAGCGCATCGACATGCTCGGCATCCGCAAGGAGGACCTGCCGGCGGTGTGGGCCGATCTCGGCCAGGCCGGCTTCGTTTCCGGCCATGCCTATGCCAAGGGCCTGCGCACGGTGAAGACCTGCGTCGGCTCTGACTGGTGCCGCTTCGGCACGCAGGATTCGACGGGGTTTGGCGTCCGCATCGAGAAATTCATGTGGGGCTCGTGGACCCCGGCCAAGGTCAAGATGGCGGTATCGGGCTGCCCGAGGAACTGCGCCGAGGCGACCTGCAAGGATGTCGGCGTCATCTGCGTCGACAGCGGCTACGAGATCCATTTCGCCGGCGCCGCCGGCCTCGACATCAAGGGTACCGAAGTGCTCGGCCTGGTCAGGACCGAGGACGAGGCGCTGGAGCATATCGTGGCGCTGACGCAGATGTACCGCGAGCAGGGCCGCTACCTCGAACGCATCTACAAATGGGCCAAGCGCATCGGCATCCCCGAGATCAAGCGCCAGATCATGGAAGATGGCGAAAAGCGCAAGGCCTATTACGAGCGCTTTGTTTTCTCCCAGAAATTCGCCCAGGTCGATCCATGGTCGGAACGTGTCTCCGGCAAGGACAAGCACGAATTCCAGCCGATGGCTTCCGTCGGGTTTGCGCAGGCGGCGGAGTGATGGAAATGTCAGCGCGAGGCACCCCCCTCTCGCCTGCCGGCCATCTCCCCCGCAAGGAGGGAGATCGGATGTCATCCTGGCTTTCGCCAATCTCCAACCTGGCAAGATGGGCGCCGTCCGCGAAGCTGCCAATCTCCCCCCTTGCGGGGGAGATGTCCGGCAGGACAGAGGGGGGTGCCTGGGCGCATTTCTATCAAGCAGAAGCACGGGTGCCCACATGAACTGGATCGCCATCGGCGCCCTCTCCGACATCCCCCGCCGTGGCGCGCGCTGTGTCACCACGCCGCAAGGCAAGGTGGCCGTCTTCCGCACCCAGGACGATCAGGTCTATGCCATCGACGATCATTGCCCACACAAAGGCGGGCCGCTCAGCCAGGGCATCGTGCATGGCACGGCGGTGACCTGTCCCTTGCACAATTGGGTGATCTCGCTGGAGACAGGCAAGGCGCTCGGCGCCGACGAGGGCGTGGTGCGCACCATACCGGTCAAGGTCGAGGGCGAGCGCCTGTTCCTGGCGCTGGAAGCGCTGGCCAGCCGCGCCGCCTGAACAGATGGAGATTGACGAGGCACGCGAGGTGAGGACCACTTGCCCCTATTGTGGGGTGGGCTGCGGCGTGCTGGCGAAGGTCGCCGCGGACGGGCAAGTCACCGTCCGTGGCGACCCCGATCATCCGGCGAATTTCGGCCGGCTCTGCTCCAAGGGGTCGGCACTGGCCGAGACCATCGATCTCGACGGCAGGCTGCTCCATCCGGAGATCCACGGTCGTCGTACTGACTGGGACGAGGCGCTCGACCTCGTCGCCTCGACCTTTTCAAGAACCGTTGCCGAGCATGGCCCGGACGCGGTCGCCTTCTATGTCTCCGGCCAGTTGCTGACCGAGGATTATTACCTCGCCAACAAGCTGATGAAGGGCTTTGTCGGCTCGGCCAACATCGACACCAATTCGCGCCTCTGCATGGCCTCGTCGGTTGCCGGGCACCGCCGCGCCTTCGGCTCCGACACGGTGCCGGGCACTTACGACGACTTGGAACTCGCCGAACTCATCGTGCTGGTCGGCTCCAACCTCGCCTGGTGCCACCCAGTGCTCTACCAACGCATCGCGGCTGCCCGGGAAAAGCGCCCGGAGATGAAGATCGTGCTGGTCGATCCACGTCGCACCATGACCGCAGATATCGCCGACATGCATCTGGCGATCGCGCCGGATGGCGACGACGCCCTGTTCACCGGTCTGCTCGCCTGGCTTGGCCGGCACAACGCGCTCGACCGTGCCTATATCACCGCGCACACGACCGGTTTCGGGCAAGCGCTTTTCGCCGCCTCGGCCCTCGATCTTGCCGGCGTTGCCGCGGCCACGGGCCTCGGCGAAGACGAGCTTGTCCGTTTCTACAGCCTGTTTGCCGCGACCGCGAAGACGGTGACGGTCTACAGCCAGGGCGTGAACCAGTCGTCGTCCGGCACCGACAAGGTCAACGCCATCATCAACTGCCATCTCGCCACCGGCCGCATCGGCAAGCCAGGCGCAGGGCCATTCTCGGTGACCGGCCAGCCCAACGCCATGGGTGGCCGCGAGGTCGGCGGCATGGCCAACATGCTCGCCGCCCATATGGAGATCGAAAACCCCGTGCACCGTGACCGTGTGCGGCGCTTCTGGAATGCGTCTGCGGTCGCCGAAAAACCCGGTCTGAAGGCGGTCGAGATGTTTCAAGCCGTGGCCGACGGGCGCATCAAGGCGCTATGGATCATGGCCACCAACCCGGTCGATTCGATGCCGGATGCCGATGCCGTCGAAACGGCAATCAAATCTTGTCCGTTCGTCGTCGTGTCGGATGTGCTTGCCAGAACGGACACCGTGCGCCACGCCCATGTCCGCCTGCCCGCCGCCGCCTGGGGTGAGAAGGATGGCACCGTCACCAATTCCGAGCGCCGCATCTCGCGCCAGCGGTCGTTTTTGACGGCACCCGGCGAGGCGCGACCCGACTGGTGGATCATTGCCGAAGTAGCGCGGCGGATGGGTTTTGGCGAGGCGTTTGCGCATGAGACGCCAGCCGAGATTTTTGGCGAGCACGCGGCGCTGTCTGGGTTTGAGAATGATGGCGCGCGGGATTTCGATATTGGGTTTTATGCTGGGGTCGATGCCGAAAGCTACGCATCCCTTGAACCATTCCAATGGCCAGCGCCGAGGCCAGGAGGAGGCGCGACTGGGCGCCAACCTGTTCGCTTCTTCGCCGACGGCAATTTCTACACCCCCGACGGCAAAGCCCGCTTCATCGCCATCCGCGCCACCACGGAAACCCGCACCAGCCCCGATTTCCCGCTCATCCTCAACACCGGCCGGATCCGCGACCACTGGCACACCATGACGCGCACCGGCAAAAGCCCGCGCCTGTCCCAGCACATCGCCGAGCCCTTCGTCGAAATCCACCCGGTGGACGCGCGGCAGCACGGCATCGGCGACGCCGACATCGTGTGCATCTCCAGCCCGCGCGGCGACGTGCTGGTCCGCGCCCTGATCACGCCGCGTCAACGCCAAGGCAGTGTCTTCGCGCCAATGCACTGGACCGACCAGTTCGCGGCAAAAGGCCGGCTCGACGCGCTGACCACGCCGCTGACCGATCCAGTCTCCGGCCAGCCTGCATTGAAACATGTTGCGGCTCGCATCGAAAGATTCGCCGCAAAGGCCTTTGGTTTCGCCGTGATGCGAGAGAAGCCGGGACTGGTTGACACAAGCTACTGGGCGATTGCCAAATGCCGGGGCGGATGGCGGGTCGAGCTTGCCTTTGCCGACGACACTACCGACTGGACAGCCTTCGCCGGCTCGCTCTTCGATGCGCCCCTGGCCGAAATGCTCGCCTATCACGACGGCGACGCCGGCCAGCACCGCATCGCCGCCTTCGACGGCAACCAATTGTCTGGCGCCCTGTTCATCGCACCCGGCCCCGTCGCGGTGTCGCGCGGCTGGGCAGCACAACAGCTCGAAGAGATCCACGCCAGCCAGCGCGAGCGCTTCAGGATCGTCGCCGGCCGCGCCGGCGCCGAACGGCCCGATGCCGGTGCCACCGTCTGTTCCTGCTTCAACGTCGGGGTCAACCAGATCGTGGCCGCGGTGGCGGCCGGCTGCACGACCGTCGAAGCCATCGGCAACGCGCTGAAGGCCGGCACCAATTGCGGTTCCTGCCGGTCCGAGATCCGCGCGATCATCGAGGCAAACCGGGTTCAGGCCGCCGAGTAAGCGGCATCCGGGGCGATTAACCAGTCCGCGACACCGCGCCAAACCTGTCCAACTGTTAATTCGACTTCGTCAGGGTTCGGTCATATTGGTTGCGCCAGGGGTGAGAGATGCCGCCATGGACCAGCAACTGGAAATGCCCCTGCACACGACCGTCACGCCACGCCGTTCGCGTGGCTGGATCCCGTGGCTGATCTTCATTGCCATTGTCGCCGCCACTGGCGCCTATCTCTATCAGCGTCCGCATGTCGAGGCCAGGCAGCCCGGCGGCCGGCGCGGCGCGCAGCCGACGACGATCGGCGCCGCAGCCATCGAAAAGGGCACGATAGACGTCACCCTCAACGCTCTCGGCACGGTGACCTCGCTCTCCACCGTCACCGTCAAGTCGCAAGTCACCGGCCCGCTCATCCAGGTGAATTTCAAGGAGGGCCAGGACGTCAAGAAGGGCGACCTGCTGGCTGAGATCGATCCCCGCCCCTTCCAGGCAGCGCTGGCCCAGGCCCAGGGCCAGCTGGTGCGTGACCAGGCTATGCTCAAGGATGCTGGGCTCGACCTCGTTCGCGACCAGAAGCTGGTGGCCCAAGGTGCGGCGACGCCCCAGACCCTTGACGCGCAGGTCGCCCTTGTCGCGCAGGACCAGGGCTCGGTTCAGGTCGACCAGGCGATGATACAGACCGCCACTCTCAATCTCGACTATTGCCGCATCCTCTCTCCAGTCGACGGACGCGCCGGCCTGCGCCAGGTCGACCAGGGCAACTATGTCACCCCTGGCGACGCCAACGGCATCGTCATCATCACCCAGGTGCAGCCGATCAGCGTGCTGTTCACCGTGCCCGAAGATGAATTGCCGACAATCGCGCAACGCATGCAGCAGGGCGCCACGCTGCCCACATCCGCCTTCGACCGCGCTGGCGCCAAGAAGCTTGCCGACGGCAAGCTCGAGACCTTCGACAGTCAGATCGACCCAAGCACCGGCACGATCAAGCTGCGAGCGAGCTTTGCCAACGAAACACGCGTCCTCTATCCCAACCAGTTCGTCAACGTCGCGCTGCTGGTCGACGAGCACAAGGACGTGGCGATCGCCCCGATCGCCGCGATCCAGCGCGGCCTGCCCGGCACCTTCGTCTACCTGGTCAACCCAGACAGCACCGTCTCCGTGCGCAAGATCACGCTGGGCGTCACCAATGGCGAGCGTGTCGAGATCCTCGCCGGCCTGAACCCCGGCGACCGCGTCGTCGTCGACGGCGCCGACAAGCTCCGTGACGGTGCCCATATCAACCTTCAGCAGGACGGCCAGGCTCCGGCACAGCCTCAGGCGACGGCGCCAACCCCAGCGGCGAACCAGGCCACAGGGCCGGCACAGACATCAGCCCAGACCTCACCCCAGGCAGCAGCGCCATCGGATGGACAGACGCCAAATGGGCAGACGTCAAGTGGGGAGACGTCAGACGGACAGGCGCCGGATGGCACGGCACACAAGCATCAGGGCCACAAGCACCGTCACGCGGAGTCCGGGCAGCAGCAATGAGCCCGTCGCGAGCCTTCATCCTGCGACCGGTGGCGACATCGCTGTTCATGGTCGCCATCATGCTGTCTGGCCTGCTGGCCTACCGCTATTTGCCGGTCTCGGCGCTGCCCGAGGTCGACTATCCCACCATCCAGGTGCAGACCTTCTATCCCGGCGCCAGCCCTGATGTCATGACGTCCTCGGTCACCGCACCGCTGGAAGTCCAGCTCGGCCAGATCGCCAACCTCAACCAGATGAACTCGGTGAGTTCGGCCGGGTCCTCGGTCATCACGCTGCAGTTCAGCCTGGCGATCTCGCTCGATGTCGCCGAACAGGAGGTGCAGGCCGCCATCAACGCCGCCGGCAATCTTTTGCCGGCCGACCTGCCGGCGCCGCCGATCTACGCCAAGGTCAATCCGGCCGACGCGCCGGTGCTGACGCTGGGCCTGACCTCGGCGACGATGCCACTGCGCGATGTGCAGCAGCTTGCCGACACTAGGCTGGCGCAAAAGATATCGCAGTTGCCCGGCGTCGGCCTGGTCAGCCTCAGCGGCGGCCAGCGGCCTGCTGTTCGCGTCCAGGCCGATCCGCGCAAGCTCGCCGCCTACGGTCTCAACCTCGACGATCTGCGCACCACTTTGGGCAGCGCCAATGTCAACACGCCGAAGGGCAATTTCGACGGACCGTCACGCGCCTATACCATCAACGCCAACGACCAGTTGAAGAGCGCCGACGAGTACCGTTCGCTGATCGTCTCCTACAAGGACGGCGCGCCGGTGCGCTTAAGCGATGTGGCCGATGTGGTCGACGCCACCGAGAACAACCGGCTCGCCGCCTGGATGAACAGCACGCCGGCAATCATCCTCAACATCCAGCGCCAGCCCGGCGCCAACGTCATCGACGTCGTCGATCGCATCAAGGCACTGCTGCCGCAGCTCCAGGCCTCGCTGCCGAACGCCGTCGACGTGAAAGTTTTGACCGATCGCACCACGACCATCCGAGCCTCGGTGCGCGACGTCGAATATGAGCTGACGCTGTCGATCATCCTGGTCGTGCTTGTGATTTTCGTCTTCCTGCGCAGCGCGCGCGCCACGCTGATCCCTAGCCTTTCGGTTCCCCTGTCGCTGGTCGGCACGCTGGGCGTCATGTACCTGTTCGGCTTCAGCCTCGACAATCTGTCGCTGATGGCGCTGACCATCGCCACCGGCTTCGTCGTCGATGATGCCATCGTCGTCATCGAGAACGTCGCGCGCTATGTCGAGGAGGGTGCCACGCCACTGCAGGCGGCGCTGAAGGGCTCGCAACAGATCGGCTTCACCATCATCTCGCTGACCGTGTCGCTGATCGCGGTGCTGATCCCGCTTCTGTTCATGGGCGATGTCGTCGGCAGGCTGTTCCGCGAATTCTCCATCACGCTCGCCACCACCATCCTGATCTCGGCCGTGGTGTCGCTGACGCTGGTGCCGATGGCCTGCGCCAAGCTGCTCAAGCCGGTGGCGGCGGTGCGCGAAAACGCCTTGCAGCGCGCCAGCCGCGACTTCTTCGACTGGGTGATCCGGGGTTACGGCCGGGCGCTGACCTGGGTGCTAGACCGGCAGACGCTGATGCTGGTGGTGGCGGCGGCGACGCTGGTGCTGACGGCGGCGCTCTACGTGGTCATCCCCAAGGGGTTCTTCCCGGTGCAGGACACCGGCGTCATCCAGGCCATATCAGAGGCGCCGCAGTCGATCTCCTATGCCGCCATGGCTGAGCGCCAGCAGCAGCTGGCCGCCATCATCCTCAGGGATCCCGATGTCGACAGCCTGTCGTCCTTCATCGGCGTCGACGGCACCAACACCACGATGAATGTCGGCCGCATCCTGATCAACCTCAAGCCGCATGAACAGCGCACCGCCGATATCACGCAGGTCATCGCGCGCCTGAAACAGGAAGCCGCTTCGGTGGCCGGTGTCACGCTCTACCTGCAGCCGATTCAGGACCTGACCATCGACGGCCAGGTCAGCCGCACTCAGTACCAATTCGTGCTCCAGGACGCCAATGCCGACGAACTGGGAGAATGGACGCCGAAGCTGCTCGCAAAGCTGAACACGCTGCCGCAGCTCGCCGATGTCGCCAGCGACCTGTCGAACAGCGGCCTTGCCGTCTTCGTCGACATCGACCGCGACCAGGCCGCCCGCTTCGGCATCACACCGGCGACCGTCGACAACGCGCTCTACGATGCTTTCGGCCAGCGCATGGTCTCGACCATCTACACCACATCAAGCCAGTACCGCGTCATTCTCGAGGCCGCCCCGTCCGAGCAGGATTCGCTCAAGGCGCTCTCCTCGGTCTACCTGCCGTCATCGACGGGCGGTGCGCCGGTGCCGCTGTCGGTGGTGGCAACCACCCATATCGCCACCACGCCGCTGCAGATCACCCATATGGGTCAATTCCCGGCCACCACCGTCTCGTTCAACCTGGCGTCCGGCGCGTCGCTGGGCGAAGCGGTCACCGCGATCGACAAGGCGCAGGCCGACATCGGCATGCCGCTCAGCATCATCACCAGCTTCCAGGGTGCCGCGCGCGCCTTCCAGGCCTCGCTCGACAACACTCTGTTCCTAATCCTGGCGGCGGTGGTGACGGTCTATATCGTGCTCGGCGTGCTCTACGAAAGCTTCATTCACCCGATCACCATCCTGTCGACGCTGCCCTCGGCCGGCATCGGCGCGCTGTTGGCGCTGATGATCGCCGGCCAGGATCTGACCATCATCTCGATCATCGGCATCATCCTGTTGATCGGCGTGGTCAAGAAGAACGCCATCATGATGATCGACTTCGCGCTCGACGCGCAGCGCCATGAAGGCAAGACACCGCGCGAGGCGATCTACCAGGCCTGCCTGCTACGCTTCCGCCCGATCCTGATGACGACGCTGGCGGCGATGCTGGGCGCGCTGCCGCTGATGCTGGGCACCGGCGTCGGCTCGGAACTGCGCCATCCCCTGGGCGTCTCCATCGTCGGCGGCTTGCTGCTCAGCCAGTTGCTGACGCTGTTCACCACGCCGGTCATCTATCTCTGGTTCGACCGCATTGCCGCCCGCCTGCGAGGCGTTGAGCCCAACCTGCCCCGTGCCCCCGATCTTCCCCACGGACATGGCGCGGACGCCAGGCCATGAACCTGTCGGTTCCCTTCATCCGGCGGCCGGTGGCGACGACGCTGCTGACCATCGGTCTGCTGGCTGCCGGACTGGTGGCGTTTCCGCAATTGCCGGTGGCGCCGCTGCCGGCGGTCGACTACCCCGTCATCTCGGTGTCGGCCTCGCTTCCTGGTGCGAGCCCCCAGGTGGTGGCAAACACCGTCGCCAGCCCGCTCGAGCGGCATCTCGGCGAAATCGCCGATGTCAACGAGATGACCTCATCGAGCAGCGTCGGCAGCGCGCGCATCACCTTGCAGTTTGGCCTCGACCGCGACATCGACGGCGCCGCGCGTGATGTCCAGGCAGCGATCAACGCCGCGCGTGCCGATCTGCCGTCAAGCCTTCGCTCCAACCCGACCTATCGCAAGGTCAATCCCGCCGACGCCCCGATCCTCATCCTGTCGATGACATCGGACACTTTGTCCAAGGGCCAGCTCTTCGATGAAGCCAGCACTGTTCTGGCGCAGAAACTCTCGCAGGTCGACGGCATTGGCGAGGTGTCGGTGGGCGGCAGCTCGCTGCCGGCGGTGCGCGTCGAGCTCAACCCGCAGGTGCTCTATGATTACGGCATCGGCCTGGAGGATGTGCGTGCCGCCCTTGCCTCGGCCAACGCCCACAGCCCCAAGGGCGCCATCGACGTCGGCCAGCAGCGTTATCAGATCTACGCCAACGACCAGGCCAACCAGGCCGACGCCTACCGCTCGCTGATCGTTGCCTACCGCAACGGCGCGCCGGTCAGGCTTTCCGATGTCGGCCAGGTCAACGATTCCGTCGAGAACATCCGCAATGCCGGTCTCGCCAACGGCAAGCCGGGCGTGCTGATCATCCTCAACCGGTCGCCCAACGCCAACATCATCGCGACGGTGGACCGGGTGAAGGCGCTGTTGCCGACGTTGCGCGCCTCAATCTCGCCGGCCATCGACCTGTCGTTGGCGGTCGACCGCTCGACCACCATCCGCGCCTCGCTGAGCGAGGTCGCGCAGACGCTGATGATCGCCATCGGCCTGGTGATCCTCGTCGTCTTCGCCTTCCTGCGCGACGTGCGCTCGGCGCTGGTGCCGATCGTGGCGGTGCCCGTATCCCTGGTCGGCACGCTGGGCGCCATGTACCTGATGGGCTTCAGCATAGACAATCTGTCGCTGATGGCGATGACGGTGGCCACCGGCTTCGTCGTCGACGACGCCATCGTCGTGCTCGAAAACATCGCCCGTCACACCGCTTCCGGCATGGGCCGCATGGAGGCGGCGATCAAGGGCTCCCAGGAAGTCGGCTTCACCGTGCTGTCGATGAGCCTGTCGCTGATCGCCGTCTTCATCCCGATCCTGCTGATGGGCGGCATTGTCGGACGGTTGTTTCGCGAATTCGCCATAACACTCTCGGCGGCGATCCTGGTCTCGCTCGTCATATCGCTGACCACCACCCCGATGATGTGCTCGATCCTGCTGCGACCCGAGCGAGAACGTGAACACGGCCGGCTCTACCGCTTGAGCGAGAGTATCTTCGAGGGCATGCTGAGTGGTTATCGCCGGTCGCTGTCCTGGGCACTGGACAACCCGCTGCTGATCATGGCGGTGCTGGCGGCCACGCTTTGCCTCAATGGCTACCTCTATGTCACCATCCCAAAAGGCTTCTTCCCGCAGCAGGATACCGGACGGCTGACCGGCTCGATCCAGGCCGACCAGGCGACCTCCTTCCAATCGATGTCGCAGAAGCTCAGCCAGTTCGCCGACATCGTCAGCAAGGATCCGGCCGTCGACACCGCGGTCGGCTTCACCGGCGGCGGCCAGACCAATTCCGGCTTCATGTTCGTGTCGCTGAAGCCGCTGGCCGTGCGCAAGATCTCCGCCGACCAGGTCATCGCCAGGCTGCGGCCCGAGCTGGCAGTGGTGCCGGGCGCCACACTTTTCCTGCAGGCGGTGCAGGATATCCGCGTCGGCGGGCGGCAGTCGAACGCGCAGTACCAGTACACCTTGCAGGGCGACAGTTTCGACGAGCTTGCGGAATGGGCGCCAAAGCTCGCCGCCGCTCTGCAGACGGAACCCAGGCTCACCGACGTCAACTCAGACCAGCAGAACAAGGGCCTGGAAGCGGACGTCACCATCGACCGCGATACGGCAACGCGACTCGGCATAACCGCCAGCCAGATCGACAACACGCTCTACGACGCCTTCGGACAGCGCCAGGTCTCCACCATCTATGTCCAGCGCAACCAGTATCATGTCATCATGGAGGTGGCGCCGCAGTACTGGCAGAATCCGGACGCGCTGAACAAGGTCTATGTCAGCACATCGGGCGGCTCGGTGCATGGTTCGCAGGCGAGCAATGCGGTCGCCGGTACATTCGCTGTATCAGGCCAGTCCACCTCGGCTCAGTCGGTCGCCGCCGACGCCGCGCGCAACCAGGCCAACAATTCCATCACCAGCACCGGCAGGACGGCGGCTTCGACCGGTTCGGCGGTCAGCACCGGACAAGAGACGATGGTACCGCTGTCGGCCGTCGCGCATTACGGCCCCGGCAGCACGCCGCTTTCGGTCAACCACCAGGGCCTGTTCGTCGCCACCACGCTGTCGTTCAATCTGGCGCCGGGCGTAGCCCTCAGCGACGGCGTCGCGGCCATCAACGCGGCCGCCGACCGTATCGGCATGCCGGCCACCATCCATGGCAGTTTCCAGGGCACGGCGCGCGTCTTCCAGGACTCGCTCTCCGATCAGCCATTGCTGATCCTTGCCGCGCTGATTGCCGTCTATGTCGTGCTCGGCATTCTCTACGAAAGCTACGCGCACCCGCTGACCATACTCTCGACCTTGCCCTCGGCCGGCGTCGGCGCCTTGCTGGCGCTGACCCTGTTCAACATCGAGTTCTCGATCATGGCGCTGATCGGCATCATCCTCCTGATCGGCATCGTCAAGAAAAACGCGATCATGATGATCGACTTCGCGCTGGCTGCCGAACGCAACGAAGGCAAGCCGGCGCATGAGGCCATCTATCAGGCGTGCCTGCTGCGCTTCCGTCCGATCATGATGACGACCATGGCAGCACTGTTCGGCGCCGTGCCGTTGGCCATCGGCCTTGGCGAGGGTGCCGAACTGCGCCAGCCGCTCGGCATCGCCATCGTCGGCGGCCTGATCCTGAGCCAGATCCTGACCCTCTACACGACGCCGGTGATCTACATCTATGTCGACCGCCTCGGTCGCTGGGGCCGGCAGTTGCGCTCGCGGACCCGGTACCCCTGGCAGCCAGGTGTGCAGCCCGGCGAGTGAGGTGGGCATGGGAAGCCGGCTCACCGCTTCGATCACAAACTGTCAACTTTCCTGGGCTTCGCCCGCGCCGCCATGCGCCTGGCGTTGCGCCAGCAGCTGCGGCTGGCCGACCATATTCGCGGTGCCACGCTCAGCCAGGCCATGCCCGGCTGGCAAAGGTTCACGACCAGGATACCGAAGCCGACGCAAAGGACGATGACGCGCCGGGGCATTGACCGGCAACGCGCTCCTTACTGGATGGATGCAACACAGACCGACGCGGTCTGCGCCATATTCTGGCAGAAGGCGGGACCATCGAGGCGCGGATCCTCGACCAGCGCCCGGGCGTCGCCACTGGCGGGCTGCCCGGTGAAGAACACGGGACCCGGCTGGCCGCCACCATGGCCGGCCGCGCTGTAGGCGACGGTGCTGGCTGCATCCGGTGCCGGGACGGTGTTGGGCGGCGTGACGACCAGATCGGCGCCGATATAGGTCAGCTCATAATTGGCCGAAGCAGTGAGGCTTCCCTGTTCGATCGCGTAGTTGCCCGGGATGCCGGCAGGCGTAGCATCGGTCGAGAGCGCGCCGGTGAGCGTATCGCTGCCGACCAGTCCCAGTCCGCCGATCGTGTAGGTGAACGCGGGATTGGGCGTGCCTTGCGGCCGGCTTTGCGCATCCGCCACGACCGTGATGGCGCGCTTGCCGATGGTGAAATCCGAGCTGACATAGGTGATGTCGTAGTTCGAGTTTGCCATGTTCGTCAGCGTACCCTGGCCGATTTCATAGCTGCCTGCATTCTCACCGGCGGCCCTGTCCAGCGCGCCGACCAGGGCGACGCCATTGCCAAGATAGGAATAGCTGTAGCCATAGGACGACGGATCTGCATCGCCATAGGTCTTGCCCTGACCGGCATTCGCCGTGACCGTCACCGCTCGTTTGGCGATTCTGAAGTCGGCTCCTGCATAGCTGATGTCGTAGTTTGGATTGGCCTCGTTGGTGATACCGCCCTGGCCGATCGCATAGTTGCCGACCGTCTCTCCGGCAGTGCGGTCGAGAGCGCCAACCAGCGCCACGCCGGTGCCGAGGCTGGTGGACGTATAGCTGTACGAGGACGGATCGATATCGCCATAGGTCTTGCCTTGCCCGGCAGTCGCCGTCACCGTCACCGCCCGCTTGGCGATGCTGAAGTCGGCACCGACATAGGTGATGTCATAGTTCGAATTGTCAGCGTTGGTCAGTGTGCCCTGGCCGATTCCATAGGTGCCGGCATTCTCGCCCGAAGCACGGTCAAGCGCTCCGACCAGTGCCACGCCATTGCCGAGATCGGAGTAGCTGTAGCCGTAGGACGACGGATCCGCATCGCCATAAATCTTGCCCTGGCCGGCATTGGCCGTGACCGTAACGGCGCGTTTGCCGATGGTGAAGTCGGCGCCGACATAGGTGATGTCGTAGTCGGCATTCGAGCTCGCGAGAGTGCCTTGGCCTATGGCGTAGGTTCCCGCGCTTTCGCCCGCCACACGGTCGAGAGAACCAACCAGGTCAACACCATTGCCGAGATCCGAAACGGTGTAGCCATAGTATAGCGGATCGCTGTCGCCATAGGTCTTGCCCTGACCCGAATTGGCCGTCACCGTTATGGCGCGTTTGCCGATGGTAAAATCCGAACCGACATAGCTGATGTCGTAGTTGGAGTTGTTGGCGTCGGTCAGCGTACCCTGCCCGATCGCATAGGTCCCGACAGCTTCGCCTGCCGCGCGATCAAGCGTGCCGACGAGGGCCGCGCCGTTGCCAAGGTCGGAGACCGTATAGAAATAGGACGACGGATCGGCATTGCCGTAGGTCTTGCCTTGCCCGGAATTGGCCGTGACCGTCACTGACCGCTTGCCGATGCTGAAATCCGCCCCGACATAGGTGATGTCATAGTTGGAGTTGGCGGCGTTGGTGATCGTGCCCTGGCCGATCGCATAGGTGTCGACATCCTCGCCGGTTGCCCGATCGAGCGCACCGACAAGCGCCGCCCCGCTGCCAAGGTCGGAAACCGAATAGCCCAGGGACGGATCGGCATCGCCGTAAGTCTTCCCTTGCCCGGCAGTTGCCGTGACCGTCACCGACCGCTTGCCGATGGTGAAGTTCGAACCGACATAGCTGATGTTGTAGTTGGAGTTGGTCACATCCGTCAGGGTGCCGCGGCCGATGGCATAGGTGTTGGCATCCTCGCCCGCCACCCGATCGAGCGCGCCAACCAGTGCCGCACCGCTGCCGAGGTCGGAAACGCTGTAGCCGTAGGACGACGGATCGGCCTCGCCATAGGTCTTGCCCTGGCCGGAATTGGCCGTCACCGTAATGGCGCGCTTGCCGATGCTGAAACCGGCGCCGACATAGGTGATGTCGTAGTTCGAATTGTTGCCGTTGGTCAGCGAGCCTTGGCCGATGAGGTAAGTCCCGGCATCCTCCCCGTTCGCCCGATCAAGGGCGCCCACCAGCGCAGCACCATCGCCAAGGTCGGTGTAACTGTAGCCATAGGACGACGGGTCGGCATCACCGTAGGTCTTGCCTTGCCCGGCATTGGCCGTGACCGTGACCGCGCGCGGCGTCACGGAAAGGTTCGCGCCGACATAGTTGATCGCATAATTGCTGTTGGCGAGCGTGCCCTGTGTGATGCCGTAGCCGCCGACACCAGATGTGGTCGTCGCTGTTGTTGCGAGCGATCCCGTGAGGCTGTCGCCAGTGACGAAATTGCCCGAGGTCAGCTGATAGGTCAGTGCCGGATTGCTGTCGCCATAGGTCCGGCTCTTGGCATCGGCCGTCACCGTGATGGCACGCTGCGTCACCGCCAGATTGCCGCCGACATAGGTGATCGTATAGTTGCTGTTGGCGAGCGTGCCCTGCGTGATGCCGTAACTGCCGACACCGGATGTCACCGTCGCCGTTGTGGCCAGCGCACCCGTCAAGGTGTCGCTGTTAACCAGATTGCCTGAGGTCAGCTGGTAGGTCAGTGCAGGATTGGCGTCGCCATAGGCACGGCTCTTGGCATCGGCTGTCACTGTGATGGCGCGCTTCGTCACCGACAGGTTGGCGCCGACGTAGCTGATCGTATAGTTGCTGTTGGCAAGCGTGCCCTGGGTGATGCCGTAGCTGCCGACACCGGATGCCGTCGTCGCTGTTGTCGCCAACGAACCGCCAAGGCTGTCGCTGTTAACCAGGTTGCCCGAGGTCAGCTGATAGGTCAGCGCCGGATTGGCGTCGCCATAGGCATGGCTCTTGGCGTCGGCTGTCACCGTGATGGCACGCTTCGTGACCGACAGGTTGGCGCCGACATAGGTGATGGCATAGTTGCCGTTGGCGAGCGTGCCTTGCGTGATGCCGTAGCTGCCGACACCGGATGCCGTCGTCGCCGTTGTCGCCAGCGCACCGCTCAGGCTGTCGCCATTGACGTAGCTGCCTGAGGTCAGGTGATAAGTCAGCGCGGGGTTGGCATCGCCATAGATGCGGGTCTTGGCATCGGCTGTCACCGTGATGGCGCGGGGCGTCACCCCCAGGTTGGCGCCGACATAGGTGATCGCATAGTTGTTGTTGTTGAGGGTGCCTTGCGTGATGGCGTAGCTGCCAACGTCGGACGCTGTTGTCGCCGATGTCGTCAGGGCGCCGGTCAGGCTGTCGCTGCCGACAAGACTACCCGATGTGAGCTGATAGGTGAACGTCGGATTGCTGCTTCCGTAAGTGCGGCTTTTGCCGGCGGCAGTCACGGTGATCGCCCGCTGGCCTATGGTGAAATTGGCGCCGACATAGGTGATGTCGTAGTTCGAATTGTTGGCATTGGTAATGGTATTCTGGGTGATGGCGTAAGTCCCGGCATTGTTCCCGCCCGTGCGGCTAAGACTGCCGACCAGAGCCACACCGGCGCCCAGATCCGAAACGGTGTACGCATAGGACGACGGATTGGCATCGCCATAGGTCTTGCCCTGGCCCGGCGTCACCGTCACCGTCACCGCGCGCTTGCCGATGGTAAGCAGGCCCGCGCTGTTGTAGGCGAAGCCATAGCCGCTTAATGCCGCGAGGCTCCCGGCGCTGACTGTGATTGCATAGGACCCGGCGCCGGCCTGTGTGTTGCTCGGTGGATTGACGGACGTCACGCTTGGGCCGCCGCTGAAGGCCGTGGTGGCGGTATCGCCGAGATAAGCGCCGATCACGCCGGTCTGGTAGCCCGCCACCGAATAAGTCAGCGGCGGCAGGGCGGTGTCGCCATAGGTCTTCGTCGCATTGTTGGACGTGAAGGTCAGTGTCGGCTGATAGGCAAAGACGTAGCGGTTGCCGGCCGCGCTCACCGCTGCACCAGCCGTCGTGTTCCAGATCGCCGTGCTGCCGCTGTCCAGATTGCCGAATGTGTTGCCGGTCGGGCTCGCCGCATAGACCAGCCAGCGTCCGCTGGAAGCGGTGACGGCATCGCTGCCGCGGTTGTTGATGAATTGGCCGCCAGCGGCAAGCACGGGGTTCGCTCCGCTGACCGGCGCGTTCGCCGCGATGGTCAGGTCGCCCGTTGTCTGCAGCTTGACGGAACCCGTAGCGTTGACCCCGCTTGTGCCGACGCCGCGGGCATTGGAGGCGCTTGCGACCGTCAGGTTTGCGCCGTCGCGCAGATCGACGGAACCGATATTGCCGGCGACGCTGCTGATCTGGTTGCCGGCGCCATTGACCGCGAACGAGCCCGTGCCGCCGAGCCATAGGGAACCGGCGGTGATGGCGTTGCCGGTCGCCCCTTGCGTCAGCGTGCCATTTAATGACAGCGCGAGCGTACCGGTACCGACCGTGAGCGCCTGATTGAGGGCGAAGGTGGTGGCCGCGGTTTCGATCTGGCGATTGGCGAAGGACAGGCTGGCGACAGAGGTCGACCCGACGGCGGAAGCGTAGGCGCTGTTCAACGTCGAGAGCGAGGCGATCGAGCTATCCGCTTCATCGACGCGCCAGTCGCCATACACGTTCAGGTTGGCAGCATTTCCGGAAACGCCGGTTCGGAACGTGACGCCGTTCCTGGCGCCTGAGCTGTTGTCCGGATCGATGTCGGCAGTCGTAAAGGCGAGCACGCTGCCGGAAATCTGACCGGTCGGCACCACGATGTAATAATAGCCATTAACGCCGGTGGACACAGTGCCGAGGGAGACGCCGTTGGAGACGGCGCTAACGAGGCCGGGATTCTTTGTATAAAAGGGTTGGCCGGTGCCGGAAATCAGCGGTGTGTTGCCGGCGTCCCTGTAGGCAATGCCGGAGACCGCCTGTGCGCCGTTCGGGTAGAATGCCTTGAGATAGGGGTAGAGGCCACCCGCACCACCGCCATAGGCGGCGCTGAGGCCGCTCAGGCCGCCATTCTGGAAGCTGGCGGTCGACAATCCTACGATATTGACATTGGGACCCGTGGTGCCGCCGCCGATGGCAGGCTTGGCTGACGATGAGGTGTTGTAGGGACCGGATGTCGACGTGTCATAGGCGCCGGTGATCGTGCCGTCATAGAGATTGTTGCCTATGAATGCTCCGACATTCCACCCGCCACTGACTGCACCGGTCGAGTAGCTGTCGGTGATCCTGCCACCCTGGCCGACGAACGAGTAGCCATAGTTCACCCCGACGAGACCGCCGGCATTGGCGCCCGCGCTGCCGCCATCGACGGCGCCCATGGCATAGACGCGATCGATGGTTCCGAAATTGTTGAAGCCCACCGCTCCGCCAGCGCTGTTACTGTCACGCGCATTGACAACAACGGTGGAGAAGCTGTCCGAAAGTGCGCCATCATTTTCGCCGATGAGGCCGCCGGATGTGCTGCCATATTGCGTTACGTATATCTGGCCGCTCGAATAACTCTGGGTCAACGTGCCCGCATTATAGCCCACGATCCCGCCGAGCGTCCTGAACCCGCGGACCGTTGCATTGGTGACGCCGATATTCTGGACAAGCCCGCCGGCGCCGACAAAGCCGAACAGGCCGACATATTGGGCGGTTGGCTGCGTCACCGACAGTTTGTCGACGGCATGGCCAAGCCCGTCGAAGGTTCCGGTGAAGCCATTGGTGTTCAGAATATTGCTGTTGCCGTCGGTGCCCAACGATATGAAGCCGAGACCGCTGTTCCAGCCCGACGTGGCGCTGGCATCGATGTTCTTCGCCAGCGCATAGCTTCCAGTGAGGCCGCTGTTGATCGCCTGCAGCTGGTTGACGTCGTAGATCAGCGTGTAGCCCAGGCCGTTAATCGACAGCGCCTGGGCCCCTTGCGTGCCCGTGAAAGTGATCTCCGCGCCGAGCGCATAGGAGATCGTGCCGCCGCTACCGCCATTGTTGGTGACCAGCGAAAGTCCGCCGACACCGCCGATCATGGCGTTCACATTGAAGACGATCGAATGATAGGCGTTGAGCGTCAGCGTGTTGGTGTTCCAGCTGATCGGCGCGGCGATGGTGATGTCGCCGGCCTGCGAACCGCCGCTGCCCGTCGAGATGGTGACATTGGCCAGCGCCAGCTGGTTCTGCAACGTGGTGACGTTGATGACGCTGTCATTGGTGTTGGCCGAGAAACTGCCGCCAGTGTTGCCGACAGCGTTCGAGATGGTGACGTTGTAGGGATCGAGCAGAAGATCGCCGGTGTCGCCGAAGCGGGCGCGCAGGTCGACCTCACCGGTGTAATCGAGGTGCTGCTTGCCCGACACTTCCGTGAAGCCGCCATTGCCGCCATCCTCGCCACCGCGAGCCGAAATCTTGCCGGCGAAATTCGTCTGCTCGTCGGACCAGACGATCACGATGCCGCCATCGCCGGTGCCGGTGGCGTCGGCGTTGATTGTCGTGGCTGCATCGACCTCGGTCGTTGCCGCGCGCTGCAAGCTGCCGGAACCTTGCTTGTCGCCGCCGATCTTGACGGTGCCGCCGCCGTGCTTGCCCGAGGCATCGATGACGGCATGCTTGAGTTTCAGCTTGCGGCCGGTGACCGTGATCTTGCCGCCCTTGCCGCCGCTCTTCGCTGAGGCATCGAGCGTGCCTGTGATTTCGACAGGCCCTTCATCGCCGCCGAGCACAATGGCGCCCGATTGACCCGACACGGTGCGGGCTTCGATGACACCAGACATCTTGACCGCCTGGCGTGCGGCATCGCGCACCGCCGCGGCCTTGAGTTCGACCGTCCCGCCATCGGCGCTGATCAAGCCGGAATTGCCAACCAGCGCGCTGCTGCCATCGGCCTTGGTCGGCACAGAAACCTGCAAAAAGCCGTCGCCGGAGAGATCGAGCGTCGCCTTCTCGCCGGAGCCCAGTCCGACCTTGCCGAGCGGCACGCTGATCGATCCCGCATTGTCGACGCTGCCGCCGATCAGCGCCGCATAGCCGCCGCGGCCGATCGAAATGGAGCCTTCGTTGGAGACGGCCGCCGAAGCGCCCTTGCCCTGGAACTGCAGCTTGCCCGCCTTGAAGTCATCATCGCTGATGTCGAGCGAGGAGCCGACAAAGCCGGCGGCGCTGACCTTGCCGGTCTTGGAGATGGCAATGCCATTGGGATTGACCAGGAACACTTGGCCATTGGCGTTGAGTTGGCCAGCGATGGTCGACCTGGTGCCACCAGTGACGCGGTTGAGCATAGTCGAGGTCGACGTCGGCTGGTCGATGTTGACGGTCGCGCCGGCGCCGATCGAAAAACTCTGCCAGTTGACGATGGCCGAGCTGGTCGACTGCTTGATGCTGAGCTGCGATGACGACGGATTGGAGATGGTGACGCCGCCGGACGCAACACTGCCGCCGGTCGGCAGTTCCTGCGCCCGCGCCGACGTGAACCCGACAAGCGCCGTCGACGCCAGCAGCAGCGCCATCAGCGGTGCGCTGGTGCGGTTGAGATTGCGCGGTGAGAGAGGCTGGCGTTGCATGCTCATACCTAGAACTGGATAGCGCCGGAGAGCGAAAAGCGGTCGCTGATCGGGACATGGTCATCGCGATGCTGGCGGCCCCATTCCAGCGTCAGGCTGGCATTGGTGGCATCGGCGGCCAGTGCGGTGCCGATCTTGAGACCAAGGCCATAGGACGCACCGACAATGCTGGCGCTTTCCAGCGCGGTCGGCATTTCGAGATGGACCTGGCCAACGGCGCCGAAGACATAGGGCGACAGCCAGACGATGCCGCCGGTGAACGGCACGTACCATGGCGAGGACACCTCGCCGCGCACCACATAGCCGGAATCACCTTGCAGGGCGCCGGCGTCGAAGCTCGACAGGCCGTTGGCGCCGACCAGGCCGATCTGCTCCGACTGCAGCAGCGGCTTGCCGAACGAGGTCTGCGCGCGGGCATAGAGATCGAGACCGAGATGGGCGGCCAGCGGCTGGCTGTAGCTGGCCTGGACCTCCAGCTTCTGGAAGGCGGCGTCCGCCCCCTGCCGCGACAGCGGCAGCAACGGTGTGGCGTCGGCGGCGGAGCGCGCACCGAGCCCGTCAATACCGAACGAGGCCACGACATTGCCGGTGAAGACCCCGCCGAGCGGCGTGAACCAGGTCGCGTCCGTGCCGAACCTGACGATCCTGAGCCGATCCTCGGCGATCGGCAGCGAGATCGGCGTCACCGCATTAAGAAAATCGTTCTGCGCGTCGAAAGAGAGCTCGCTGCTGATGGTCAGTTCGCGGCTGCGGATCCAGGGATAGCGAAGCCTGGCCGAATAACGCTCGAATTCACTGCCGAAGCCGAGCGTGCCGGGTTCGGCGGTCGGGTTGGCGCGTGTGCGGGTCGCTTCCAGATTGAGGGTCAGCCCGTCATAGCCGATCGGCAGGACGATGCCGGCGGCATAGTTGCGGTTGCGTGGACCGTCGGTGAAGACGCCATTTTCGCCACCATTGGGATAGCCCCCAGCGCGCACATAGATGAGTTCGCCCAGGCCAAGCAGTGAGTTGAAGTCGACGCCGACACCTGTCGACCAGCGCTGCAGCGACGGCGACAGCGAGTTATCCACGGTCACCTGGCCACCTATCGGACGGTATTTTCCGTCGATGACCAGCACGCTGGCGCCCTTCACGGTGCCGGCCTGCAAGGTCGAGCGCAACCTGGCGCCTGGTGTGTCGCCGGCCAAAAGCAGCTTGCGCTCGATCGCCGACAGCTTGATGCTTTTTTGCCCGACCAGCGGCGAAAGCGTTGCCTCGACCCGTCCGCGTATGCGCACGGGCAGGTTGCTGGTGTCGATCCGCTCCAGATAACCGTCGATGACGACGAGCCTGAGCCGTGCGCCATCGTTGAGCTTCTGCGCTGGCAGCACGACCCGAACCAGCGCGTAGCCGGCGCGGCCATATGCGGTCTCCAGCGCCCGCGCCGCGGCAAATATCTCCGCCGCCGTCACCGTGCGATGGGCAAGGCCAGCGACGATCTTGCGCGTCGCCTCGGCCATCTCGGGCAGGCCACCTTCGACACTGACATCCCTGAGCTTGACCTTGAGCTTTTCGGCACCCGCCGGCGCCTCGAGGCCCGAACCCTCTGGGATGGAGACGCCTGCCGTGCTGGCTTGCGACGGCGGCCGGAAGCTTGGCGGCGTGATCTGGCTGGCGGTCTGGGCGAATGCACCCGACTGAACCGACAGGCATGCCGAGGCGGCCAACACGGCCAGCCATGTTCGACGCGCCGACGACCCGCCGAAAACAGGCGGACCGTCGGCATTTTTGCCAATCGCGATCTTCTTTCGATAGTTCACTCAATCACTCGCATTTCGAAGTAGAACGCGGCAAAGCTTCGCCGCCGCGCGATGTCTCATCGCTCGTCAAAACCACGGTTGGTCTGCACTCTTGTCCGAAAGGCGTGCCCCCGCCGGTCGGATGAGGCGGAAACTATGCCTGGCCCTTATGAAGGTCAATTCAACGGGCGGCGGTTCGGCTGACTATTATTGGGAGGGGTTTTCCAAGCTATAGCAATCAGTTAGCAAGTTGCGCCGCCAACCTGTCGCACTTTGACCGGTCCTGTCCTCGGCATTTGGTACCTCTGGACACAGGTGTTGAAGGTTGAAAAATGGGCAACGAAACTCTGCTGTCGGAGTTGACTCGGAAGAGCAGGAGGATGGCGCTGAATTTGGAAGATATTGCCGGCCATCCGGCGTTGCATCGCTTCGTTCAGGAGCAGTCGCTGGCGTTGATCCGGATCTATGAGGAGAGCCCGCGTCTGGCTTCCATTTTTGCCACACAGCAGCGCTGGCTGATGGGTCACGTCGGCCTTGCCATGCACTTCAGGCGCGACCCGAACGACCGCCGCAAGGAATTGACCGTATCGCGTTTCATCGAGGTCGTGCACAAGAACGCGGTCGCCAGCCGCAACACAGCGGACGCCTTCATCAAGGAGATGCTGCACTACAACATCGCCGAGTATGTCGCGGGCGGGGATGGTCGCACGCATCCCCTGCAGCCAACGGCGGCCACCATTGAGAGATTCACCGGCTGGGTGGTTGCCCATCTGCGCACGCTCGACCATATCGATGGCGGCGACCGGCTGGCCAGATATCTGGGCCGGCCTGACATGCTGGCCACGCTGCAGCCCCTGGTGGCCGACGGCCTGCTTGCCTCAAAGCCGGTGCGCGAACCCAACCAGACCTTTTCGCTTTTCATCTGGCTCAACAATGGCGGTATCGTCATGGACTGGCTGATGTCGGGCATCGATCCCGACCATGCCGGCCTGGAGCGGATTCCGACCAGCGTGGTTTCGATCGGCGACTTCGCCAAATGGCTCAAGCTGTCGCGGACCCATCTTGGCCGCAAACTGCGCACCGCAGAGGAACTCGGCAGCATTGGCTGGCTTGGCCAGCGCGGCCATTCGGTGATGTGGGTGTCGCACGGGTTCTACGAGGAATACATGACCGTCCAGGCCGCCAAGCTGGCCGTTGTCGACAGCGCCTTCGAAGCCTGTTTTCCGCCATTGCCGGGCGGCTGCTGAGCAGCGCCACTTCGGCAACTTACGCTCACTGTACACATTCAACCACTATTCGCAGCCAGCGTCTGGACACAGGCAGCGAAGGCTGAAAATGTATTTTTGCGTCTTCGCGGCAAGGGGGCTTATCGCAGCGGGGGAGAATGGCGCTGACGTTGGAGGAAATTGCCGGCCATCCGGCACTGCATCGCTGTGTCCGCGTCCAGGCGCAGGCGATGAACCAGACCTATGAGACGAACCCGCGGCTTTCCTCGGTGTTCGCCACGCAGCAACGCTGGCTGATGGCGCATATCGGTCTCGCTTTGTATTTCAGGCGCGAGCCCGACGACTATCGCAAGGAACTGACGGCGGCACGTTTCATCGACGTCATCCGCCAGAATGATGTGGCCAGCCGCAACACCGCCGACGCTTTCATCAAGGAAATGCTGCACTACGGTTTCATCGAATATGCGCCCGCGACACAGGACGGCCGCATCCGCCCTCTGCACCCGTCGGTGGCCTCGCTGGAGCCGGTTACCCGCTGGCTGATGGCACATCTGCATACGCTGGACAGTCTCGACGGTGCGAACCGCCTGGCCATGTTCCTGGCACGGCCGGACGCGCTGGCCATGGTGCAGCCGGGGATTGCCGATGGCTTGCTCTCGTCCAATCCGGTGCGTGAGCCCAAGCAGACGTTTTCCCTGTTCACCTGGCTCAACAATGGCGGCGTCGTCATGGACTGGCTGATAGCGGGCGTCGATCCGGACCATGCCGGCCTCGACCGTATCCAGACGGGTATCCTGTCGATCGGCGACTTCGCCAAATGGCTCAAGCTGTCGCGAACCCATCTGGCGCGCAAGCTGCGCGATGCCGAAGACCTCGGCAGCATCGGCTGGCTCGGCCAACGAGGCAATTCGGTGATGTGGGTGTCACGCGATTTCTACGGGGAATACATGACCGCCCAGGCCGTGAAACTGGCCATCATCGATGCCGCCTTCTTCGAAGCCTTTGGTTCGACGGCAGGCCGCTAGACGGTACGACGTCCCCCGTGGGGGGGATGCACGAATCCGTTATGCCCGCTAGCACTCCAATTGCCGCCATGCACGGCGCTATGATTGGAGAGGGACCTGAATGAAAAAACGTTACGAAAAGCCTACGCTGGACAAGCGTCAGAAGCTGTCCAGCGTCACAGCCGTCTGCGGCCCGTCATGTACATAGACTGATCGCCGGTAACACGCGCACCTGCGAGAAACAGGCCCCGGCGTTCTCAATCGATGTCGAATGAGACGCCCTGGGCAAGCGGCAGCGCCTTGGAATAGTTCACCGTGTTGGTGGCGCGGCGCATATAGGCCTTCCACGCATCGGAGCCGCTCTCGCGGCCACCGCCGGTTTCCTTCTCGCCGCCAAAGGCACCGCCGATCTCGGCTCCGGATGTGCCGATATTGACGTTGGCGATGCCGCAGTCTGAACCATCGACACCGAGGAACCGCTCGGATTCCTGCAGGTCGCGGGTGAAGATCGACGACGACAGGCCGGCACCCACCGCATTGTGCTCGTCGAGCACGGCGTCGAAATCAGAATATTTCATCACATAGAGGATCGGCGCGAAGGTCTCTTCCGTCACCGGCGAGACCTGCTTCGGCATTTCGACCAACGCCGGATGCACATAGTAGGCATCGGGATGGCCGTTCTCGACCCGCGTGCCGCCGGTCACCTTGCCGCCATGGGCGGTGGCCTCCTTCAATGCCTTCTGCATGGCATCGAAGGCGACCTTGTCGATCAGCGGCCCGACCAGCGAGGAAGTCTCCAGCGGGTTGCCGACCGAGACGCTTTCGTAAGCCTTCTTGAGACGGGGAACCAAGGCGTCATAGACGCCGTCATGCACGAACAGGCGGCGTAGTGTCGTGCAGCGCTGGCCTGCCGTGCCCATGGCGCCAAAAGCGATGGCGCGCAAAGCCATATCAAGGTCGGCGGTCGGGCAGACGATGCCGGCATTGTTGCCGCCGAGCTCCAGTACGGCGCGGGCAAAGCGCTTGGCCAGGCGCGGCCCGACATCCCTGCCCATGCGGGTCGAGCCGGTGGCCGAGACCAGCGGCACCTTGGGATGGTCGACCAGGATCTCGCCGACGGCGCGGTCGCCGATCAGCACGGGCGCGAGGCCCTGCGGCGCGTCGGCACCGAAACGCTTCACTGCGCGGGCAAAAATCGCCTCGCAGGCAAGCGCCGTCAGCGGCGTCTTTTCCGACGGCTTCCACACCACGGCGTCGCCGCAGACCAGCGCCAACGCCGCGTTCCACGACCACACCGCGACCGGGAAGTTGAAGGCCGAGATGACGCCGACCACGCCCAGCGGATGCCAGGTTTCCATCATGCGATGGCCCGGACGCTCGGTGGCAATGGTCAAGCCGTACAATTGCCGGGAGAGACCGACGGCAAAGTCGCAGATGTCGATCATTTCCTGCACTTCGCCCAGTCCCTCGGACGGGATCTTGCCGACCTCGATCGATACCAGCCGGCCAAGCTCGGCCTTGTGGAGGCGCAGTTCCTCGCCGAGCAGGCGCACCAGCTCGCCGCGCCGTGGACCCGGCACCATCCGCCAGGACTGGAACGCCTTATGGGCGGCATCGATGGTCTTGGCCGCATCGGCCGGCGAGATTGTCTTCAGCGCCGCGATCTGCTCGCCCGTCACCGGGCTGCGCACGATCAGATCGCCGCCGGTCAGCCCGTCCTTGGCTACGCCCAGTTTCGCAAGCAGCTCGGCCGTTTCCTTCGCTATGGTCATGTTTGTCCCTTTCAGATCCGATCATATGGCGTCGGGTCAAAGCCCCGCGCCATGCCGCCCGCGTGCCGAATGGCACTTCAGGCACAGTCATGGCGTGGCATTACTCGTTTCAAGGGAAAATCGCCACCCCGGCATGGTCCAAGGCCAAGTTACACGATTGAGCCAGAAGACGCTCAGTTCGCCTTTTTCGCCGGCGCGCGTACGGCGCCGTCCTTCATCAGCCGGTCGATATGCATGCGGATATGAGCTGCCTCAGCCGCCGTATTGGCCAGCGCGATGGCGCGGTCGAAGGCGATACGCGCCTCCTCGCCCCGGTCGAGCTGCATCAGCAGCCCGCCCTTGAGGCCGAAGAAGTGGAAATAGCCGGCAAGCCTTTCTTCCAACGGCTCGATCATGGCGAGCGCCTCTGCCGGTCCGCGCACCTTGGAGACCGCAACCGCCCGGTTGAGCGTGATGACCGGCGAGGGCTGCATCTGCTCGAGCAAGCGGTAGAGCAGGTCGATCTCCACCCAGTCGGTATCCTCGGCCCTTTCGGCCCGCGCATGCAGCGCGGCAATCGCCGCCTGCACCTGATAGGGGCCGGGCTTGCGATGACGCAAGGCCTTGTCGACCAGTGCCAGTCCCTCGTCGATCATCTTGCGGCTCCACAGGCCACGGTCCTGGTCCTCGAGCAGCACGATCTCGCCGTCTTCGTCAAAACGCGCCGGGGCGCGCGCGTGCTGCAGCAAAAGCAACGCCGTCAGCCCCATGATTTCCGGTTCGGTCTGGAACAGCCGCAGCAGCAGGCGGGCAAGCCGGATCGCCTCCTCGCATAGCGGCGCGCGAGCCGGCGCCTCGCCGCTGTTGGTCGAATAGCCTTCGTTGAAGATCAGGTAGACCATGGCCGCAACCGCCGCGAGCCGCTCCGAGCGCTCGACAGAGCCTGGCGTTTCGAATGGCACACCGGCGTCAGCAATGCGCGCCTTGGCGCGGGTGATGCGCTGTTCCATGGCGCTCTCGCCAACCAGGAAGGCACGCGCGATCTGCTTGACGGTAAGACCGGAGACGATGCGCAGCGCGACAGCGATCTGCTGCGTTGCCGGCAGATCCGGATGGCAGCAGATGAACAACAGCCGCAAGATGTCGTCGCGGTAATGCGCGCCATCCAGCCGTTCGGCGATGTCGCTCTCGGCATCTTCCAGATCGGAGATCTGGTCTTCTTCCGGCATCGGTGCCTGCTTGGCGCGCTTGCGCACCGCATCGATGCCGCTGTTGCGGCCGACAAAGATCAGCCAGGCCGCCGGATCGCGCGGCGGCCCGTTCTGCGGCCAGTTCTTCAGCGCCCTCAGGCACGCGTCCTGGAAAGCTTCCTCCGCCGTATCGAGATTGCGGAAATAGCGCAGCAGCGCACCCATCGCCTGCGGACGGGCAGCACTGATCGCCGAGCTGATCCAGGCAAGTTCGGTCATACCGCTACCTTGGTGGGATTGAAGATCGAGACCGGCCGGATTTCGTAGGAACCGCCGCTCGGGTTGACCTCGGAGAGCTCACGGGCGAATTCGACGGCCTCGTCGAGATCGGCACATTCGAGCGTGTAGAAGCCGAGGAACTGCTCCTTGGTCTCGGCGAACGGCCCATCGATGACGACCGATTCGCCCTTGACCTTCCTAAGCGTCGTCGCCGCCGTGGTCGGCAAAAGCCGTGCCACGGGGCCAAGCCGGCCGGCTTTGGCGTACTTGTCCTGGACATTGAGGAGATTGGCCATGACTTCGTCGTCCTGCGCCTTGCTCCACGAGCTGACGACGTCTTCGGAGGCATAGCAGAGGATGGCGTAGAGCATGTCAGGTCCTTTTCCGTATCAAAGGACGAAACAGTAGGACCGATCCCGACACGACGTCGATAAAAAAATCTGACCGCTGTGGCTTTGACAGTCGTCAGTCGCCGCGAGTCAGCTTTCGTGCGTTTTCAGCCACCGAAGCACTAGCGCCTCTTCCTCGTCGAGACCGTCTATCGAGCGTTTTCGTTTGTTGGCCTCGCTCATCTCGCCGAGCAGCCGCCCTTGCGACCAGGCCTCGAAAACCTGTGGGTGGATGTAGCATTTACGGCAGACGGCGCGTGTGTTGCCCAGCCGCTCGGCCACCTTGTCGATGACGCTGTTCATCACCCGCTTCTGCTGTGCCTGGCTTTCCGGCAGTTCCGTCTGCGCAAACAGCGACGCGGCATGGATGGTGCCGCCCCAGGTGCGGAAATGCTTCGAACTGAACTTGTCGCCAACCGCCTCGCGGATATAGCGGTTGACGTCGTCAGAGCGGACCGGGCGCCTGTTGCCATCCTCGTCGAGATACTGGAACAGTTTCTGCCCCGGCAGGTCCTGCGCGCCCCGAACGATCCCGGCGATGCGGCGATCGACCAGCTTCAGTTTCCATTCCTTGCCTGACTTGCCCTTGAAGGCAAAGCGCAGGCTCGATCCCTTGATGTCGACATGGCGGTCGCGCAGTGTCGTCAGGCCAAAACTCTTGTTGTCCCTGGCGTAGGCCGCATTGCCGACACGGATCATCGTGTTGTCCAGCAGCCAGACGACCGCGGCGACAACCCGCTCGAACGGCAGGCCGTGACGGCGCAAATCGCTGTCTATCGTGTGCCGCAGCTCGGCCAGGCTTTCGGCAAAAGCCACGAGGCTCGAATATTTGACGCCGTCGCATTGTTCGGCCCATTGCGGATGATAGCGATACTGCTTGCGCCCCCGTTGATCCCTTCCGGTCGCCTGGATGTGGCCATCCGCGTCAGGCGAGATCCAGACATCCGTCCATGCCGGTGGGATGACGATCGCGTCGATACGCGCCTTGACAGCAACCGAGACCGGTCGCCCGTCCGGCTTCTTGTAGGAAAATCCCTTGCTTGCCTTCAGCCGGCGTATGCCTGGCTCGGCGTCGCTGACATAGGTCAGGGAAGCGTCCCTGGCGGAAATCTGCGCCCGTCCCTGTATGGTGTTTTCCTGCCCGGTCGATCGACCAACGTGCGGCTGTGATTTGTCCAGCATGTGTACTCCACCGGATTTATCGGAAGATAAGCAACGGATGGGCTGCTGGTTCCGGGGCGGGGCCGAAAAAGCTATCCTTGGGACTCGGCCGTTATATCGCCATCCACATCCCGCCATCATCGATATGCGGTGGCTGATAGTCGCGACCAGGCGCGATTGTCTCCAAGCGAGCATGCCTCTCGTCTGTCAAATAGTCGTATCCAATGTCCTGCATCTCATGTTCGGGATCGAAATACCGGTAGAGGCTTGTCGGCCTGAGCGTCGCCTGGGCTCAATGCGCATCGTAGCGGTAGCTGAACGCCGCTAGCGTTCTCGTGCGCGTCCAGAAAAACCTGTCGCGCCGCCACCGCCTCGGCTTGCTATGGCAGTTAATCATCCTGTCTTTTTCAGGTCATTTTTCAAGCGATCGCGAGCGCCCAAATAGATGCCAAGAGACTTCGCAAACAAGGCCAACACGACAATCGGCATCGAACGCATGGCGAAGCTCAACTCCGGTCCAGACAGCCCGATCCTCGCCAGTTTTCGAATCTGCCGCCGATCCCTGAAATTGTTGCGGGCAAGTCGAAAGGGCTTGGCCCCGGTCGTCCCGATGTAACAGGCGCCACTGCGATAGCCGCGCCTGTACTGGTCGAAGAGCAAACCACGCAATCGCGTTTCGTTGCGATGGATCGTTCTTATCTCCGGTCCCCAGGCCGGCTCAAGCTCCGGGGGCAGCCGTGCGAGAAACTCGGTGTCCTCGGCAACCCGCATCGATTCGTCGAACAGGCCGTATTCCTCGAACAGCCGCCGGTCGAAGGAGACGCCGTAGCGCAGCGCCAGTTCCGCGGGAAGGCCTGGAAGACGGCGCGCGAACAGCGCGAGATATGCGGCGCAGGCATAGGGATTGCGAGGATGGCTGTTAGAAATCGCGCTCGAAACCGTGGCAGTCCCCGCAAGGTGCCGGCGAAGCCGTGCCGCCGCCCAACCCGGGCAAGCCAGGCAATCGTCGGCAAGGAATGCAACGAAGGGCGCCTGCGTGGCAACAATCCCGACATTGCGCGCGGTCCCAACGAATACCCGCTTTGCGATTTCAATCACCGGCACATCGATGCCGGCATCGTGCAGAAGCGATTTCGCATCCCCTCCACCAGAGTTGACTACAAGGATCTCGAGGGGCATGCCCTGATCGATAAGAGATTTGACTGAACCGACGATACTTGCCGGGGCTCGACACCCGATTACAACAACCGCCAATTCTGGCTCGGCTGTCATAAAGCACTTTGCAAGTGAATTCCTGACCGCGAAAACCAGCGTCGGGACCCGATCTTCACCTTGTAGCGCACACAGCGCCAGGCATCCGACCGTCGCTTCGGCGCGGCCACGGCCACCGCTAGGAAACGCGCGGCCGTGTCCAGGTCACCGCGCGCATAGTGGACGCGGGCGATCTTGAGGGCGACCAGCCCCTCCCTTGTCTTCAGCGCCGAGACGGGGATGTTGCAATCGGTGAGTGTGCGCAGCTCCCGGCGCCAATCCAGGAAGCGCTTCACCGGCTTGATCGTAAAACGATCGTCGGAGCGCATCGGCGAGACCTCATAGACCATAACAGGCCGCTCGATCATGGCCAGCGACGCCGTGCTCATCAGCCGCGCCCAAAACAACGTGTCCTCATCATAGGCCAGCCCGACAGGAAACCGCGTTTGGCCGATCAGGTGCCGCGATGCAAGCACACTGCCCACCGCGACCGACCTGATATCACCTTTCACATAGGCCGCGGCGTTTGCCAGACAGCCGGTCTGATATCCGTTCGGCACCTTGATCTGCCGGTCCTGGCCATTCACCCGACGCCGGTAAGCGCCAACGATCATGTCGGCTTTTGGCCGGCGTTCGGCCTGCTGGAGCAGCGCCCGCAAGCCGTTCTCAAGATGCAAATCGTCAGCATCGATCAGGTACACCCAGGGATGCAGCACCTGCGCCAGTGCAACGTTGCGCGCGCCACCAGCATCGCGACAATTGGCCGGCAGCACGCGCAGCGGCAGGGACAATTTCGCAGCGGCCTGCATCGCCACGGCAGCTGTACCGTCTGAAGATGCATCATCGACGAGAAGTATCTCGCCGATAACCCCGACCTCGCTGGCGAGCGACGCCAGCGTCGAAGCGATGGTCTTCGCCGCATTGTGGGCAGGAATGACGACGCTGACCGCTTTCAATACCAAACCCCGCGCCCGCGCATCAATACTGCAACTATTGGTCGCCTCGAAACCAACCTAAGGTAGCTGCCACTTCACCATTTGAGAAGTCACCTTTGTTGGTGCTGAATTGTACCCAAGGGTCACCTGGTGCGGACCCGTCCGCTTTCACGCCTTTTCGAGCGCGACCGGAATGACGTCGACAGCCTGCTCACCGACCTGTCCGCCGGTGGTTTTCAGCACGCCGACGATCGGCGCGACATCGGAATAGTCGCGGCCAAAGCCGACGGTGATGTGGTCGTTGCTGGCCCGCATGCCGTTGGTCGGGTCGAACTCCTGCCAGCCGGCATCGCGCCCACACCATACCTTAACCCAGGCATGCATGGCATCGGCGCCCTCCAGCCGGGGTTTGCCCTTCGGTGGAATGGTGCGCAGGAAGCCGCTGACATAGCCTGCGGGAATGCCGAGACCGCGCAGGCCGGCGATCATGATGTGCGAAAAGTCCTGGCAGACACCACGCTTCAATTTGAAGGCATCGCTGGCCCGGGTCCGCACCGTGGTCGCCTCGCCGTCATAGGTGAAATCGCGATGGATGCGGTTGCAGAAATTCATCGCAGTGCCGATGGCCGAGTTGCCGACGCTGTCTCGCGCATAGGCGGTGATCGCCGCATCGATGCTCACATGGCCGCTGGCGACCAGAAAATGATGCGGCGAGGCCGGCCCCAAAGACCGCGTCGCAGCCAGCTCCTGCTTGAGCCGCCCGATATCGGGCGACACGTCGAGCCCCGGCTCGGGCCGTGACACCGATATGCGTGCGCTCATCCTTATGTCGAGCGCATCATGGGCGTCGCGAAAAGCGATCGAGGTGACGTTGTTGCCGAAAAAGTCCGAGAAATCAGAACGTTCATTGGGCGCAGGCGAAAAGGAGAGCGAGGCGGCGATAACACGCTGCACCCCTGATATCGTCGATGGCAGCACGCGTATCTGATGGCGGCCGCCACCGGCAGCGGCCGCGTAGTCGTAATGAAGATGAAGCCTGATGTCGTAGAGCATGTTCTGCTTTTCTTGTCCTGCCACAGGTTGTTTTGGCACGGGTCCTTGTCGCAAAACCGTGCCGAAGCTGCTTATCCGAAATAGGCCTTGGCGAGGATGTTGTAGAGACCGCCTATTTCATACGCGAGATCGTCCAGCGCCTTTGCCGTCATGTCCGAAGGCTCCTTGATGGCGATGGCGGTGTTGAGCTGCAGGATCTCTTTCGCCGCCGGCGACATGTGCCCCTCGCCGCCAACCGATGGCAACAGGCCGATCTCGGCCTTCAGCCTTTCGAGCTGGAAAAGGATGGAGCGCGGGTTGAGCGGGTCGAGCGCCAGGAGATCGATCACCGTGCGCCGGCCAGACTGCACCGGATATTGCCGGCGATGGGTCATCACGCTGTCGCCGATCTCCAGCATCATGTCGAGCGCTCCATCCGGCGCTTTGGCGCGGGTCAGCCGGGACAGCGTGCGGGCAATCTGGATGCCGCGCTCCAGCCGCCGGCCGATTTCGAGGAACCGCCAGCCAGCGAAGCGGTACATGTTCTCGTGCAGCAGGCCGGAGAAGCCGGCGAGCTTTCGCAGGATCACGGTCATGGCCCGTGTCGCATCGTCGCCGGGCGCCACTGTCGTGGCGAACTGATGGATGGTCTTCGACAGGTCCTTGAGCGCCAGCCAGCCATCGGGCGAGAAACGGTCTCGGATCTGCCCGGCACTGTAGACCGCGCTGTCCAGCGTGCCGATCAGTCCAGACGGGATCGCCGTTTCGACGTCGATGCCGAACGGTGCGAGATAGTCCCTGATGTCGGCCAGCAGCGGCATGTCCGGGTCGGAGGTCTCGGCCAGCCGCACATGATAGGCGCGCAAGATGCGCACCGTGTCTTCCGAGCGTTCGATATAACGGCCAAGCCAGGTCAGGTTCTCCGCCGCGCGGCTGGGCAGGCTGCCCGGCCTGGTGCGGCTGAAACTGTCGCCCTCCTGTGGCAGCAGCGTTTCGCGCTCCACCGGCCGATCGCTGACCACCCATACATCGGCCGCCTGGCCGCCGCGCTGCATGGCGATCGCGGTTGGGTCAAGCGACAGGCCAACCCGAGCAAACCCGCCCGGCATGACTGTCCAGCCCTCCGGGGTTCGCGCCAGATAGACGCGCAGGCTGGCCGGCCGCGGCTCCAGCCAGCCACCGACAAAGACGGGCGTCGTCGACAGCGTCACCGCTTCCTGGCCGACAAAGGCACCGCCGTCGCGTTCGATGCGCGCCAGCAGCTCGGCCCGCTCCCCGGCCGACAACGCCGAGCCGAGCGTGGTCTGGCCATCATCCTCGAAGGCAAGCCGCGTCGACAGCGCCGGCCCGATCACCATGCGGTCGATATTGGCAAGCACATGGGCCCGTTCGGCCTCCTGCCCGCACCACCACGTCGCGACGCTTGGCAACAGCAACTCCTCGCCGCGCAATTCGCGTACGATTTTGGGCAGGAAGGCGAGCAGCGCCCGCGTTTCCATAAGGCCCGAGCCCAGCGCATTGACGGTCGCGACCGCACCCTGGCGGATCGCCTCGACCAGGCCCGGCGTGCCGATCTGCGAATCCGAGCGCAGTTCAAGCGGGTCGGCGAAAGCGGCATCGAGCCGCCGCCACAAAACGCTGATCGGCATCAGGCCGGAGACGGTGCGCACCATCAGCCTGCCGCCGGAAACGGTCAAATCCTCGCCTTCGAGCAGCATGATGCCGAGATAGCGGGCGATGTAGGCGTGTTCGTAATAGGTCTCGTTGAGCGGCCCCGGCGTCAGTATGGCGACCCGGCCGTCGGTGGCCATGCCGATCAGCGCATCGCGAAAGCGGCGGAAGAAGCCGGCAAGCCGGTGCACATGCATCTCCCCATAGATGTCGGACAGCGCGCGGGTGGTGGCGACGCGGTTTTCCAGCGCAAAGCCGGCGCCGGACGGCGCCTGCGTGCGGTCGCCAAGCACCCACCACTGGCCGTCAGGCCCGCGGCCGAGTTCGAAGGCGCAGAAATGCAGGAAATGGCCATTAGCCGGGATGGTGCCCACGACAGGCCGTAAATACTCGGGACTGGCGGCGATCAGCCCCGCCGGCAGGATGCCTTTCTCGACCAGCCGGTTACGCCCATAGATGTCGGCGACGGTTTCCTCGAACAACTCGGCCCGCTGTACGAGCCCGGCGCTGATCGCGGCCCATTCGGCGTCTTCGATGAGCAGGGGTACATGCGCCAGCGGCCATTCGCGCTCATTGGCGCCCGCCTTGTCGTAGACACGGTAGTAGACGCCGGCATCGCGCAGATACTGGTCTGCGCGGGCAAATCGCTGGCCGAGCTTTTCGGCACCGAGATCATCGAGCGCCTCGATGAAACGCTTCCAGACCGGACGCGGATTGCCCGACGCATCGACCATCTCGTCGACGACGCCGTCAATCGGCTGGTAGTGCTCCAGCAGGCTGTGGATCTGCGGCTTGCCGCGTACCCGCTTGTGATTCCCCTTTGCCATGTCCGATCACAGTCTGGGTGGACGCCGAAGGTCAAGGGTCATGGGGAAATCTTCCGTGGGTTGTTCTTCGCGCAGCATATAGCCTGACGGCGTATGGCCGCGCGGCTCGAAGCGCGCGAGCCGTCGCGCTTCCGCCTCGTTGCCGTTGACCGGGAAGGTGTCATAACTGCGGCCGCCGGGATGGGCGACATGGTAGACACAGCCGCCGACCGCCCGTCCCGACCACCGGTCATAGATGTCGAACACCAGCGGTGTGTTGACCGGCAGCGCGGGATGCAGGCCCGAAGCCGGCTGCCAGGCCTTGAAGCGCACACCCGCCACCGCGACCTCGCGGTTGTCCGTCACCTTCATCGGCACGACGCGGCCGTTGCAGACGATCGCGTGGCGCTCCGGGTTGAGGCCTTCGGTCCTGACCTGCAGCCGCTCGACCGAGGAATCGACGAAGCGCACTGTGCCGCCAATCGCGCCCTGCTCGCCCATCACATGCCAGGGCTCCAGCGCCTGCCGCAATTCCAGCTTGATGCCGGCATGCTGGACCTCGCCGCAGAACGGGAAGCGGAATTCGAGCTGAGCGTCGAACCATTCGGGGCGGAATTCGAAGCCATTTAGCTTGAGGTCGTCGAGCACGTCGAGGAAGTCAGCCCAGACATAGTGCGGCAGCATGAAACGATCATGCAACGAGGTGCCCCACCGCACGAAGCGACCATCGAGCGGGTTTTTCCACGCACGGGCAATGATCGCCCTGACAAGCAATTGCTGCGCCAGCGACATGCGCGCATTGGGCGGCATCTCGAAACCGCGGAACTCGACCAGTCCGAGCCGGCCGGTCGGGCCGTCCGGCGAGAACAGCTTGTCGATGCAGATTTCCGAGCGGTGCGTGTTGCCTGTGACGTCGGTCAACAGATTGCGGAACAGCCGGTCGACCAGCCACGGCAAGGGCGCCGCGCCCTGGTCCGGATGCGGCACCTGCGCCATGGCGATTTCGAGCTCGTAGAGCGAATCGTGACGCGCCTCGTCGAAGCGCGGCGCCTGGCTGGTCGGACCTATGAACAGGCCGGAGAACAGATAGGACAGCGAGGGACGCCGTTGCCATTGCAGCACCAGGCTCTTCAACAGGTCGGGCCTGCGCAGGAACGGGCTGTCATTGGGTGTCGCGCCACCGACGACGACATGGTTGCCGCCGCCAGTGCCGGTATGACGGCCGTCGATCATGAACTTGTCGGCGCCCAGCCGCGTCTGCCGCGCCTCGTCATAGATCGCCGTGGTTGTCGCCACGCAATCCTGCCAGTTGGAAGCCGGATGGATGTTGACCTCGATGACGCCGGGATCGGGCGCCACGCGGATGACGTTGAGGCGCGGATCGTGCGGCGGGCCATAGCCCTCGATATGCACGGGAAGGCCAATCGCCTTGGCGGCGTTCTCGGCGGCGGCGACCAGTTCGAGATAATCCTCCAGTGCCTCGACCGGCGGCATGAAAACGCAGAGCCTTCCGTCGCGCGGCTCGACGGAGAGCGCCGTGCGCACAGCGCCACCGATCTCGGTGATCTCCTGTTCGACTCGGTCCTGCTGGCCAGTCGCTGCGGTGAAGGACGCCGCCTGCTGGCGCCGCGCCATTTCGTCGGCGCCTTCGAGTTCGGCCGGAGCGGCGGGGGGCAGGATGGCCTCACGTGCCGGCAGCGCCCCGCGCGGCAGCGATGGATCGACCGGCACGATGTAGGGGAATTGTGCCGGCGGCACATAGGGCAGCGTGCCGAGCGGCAAGCGGTAGCCGACCGGCGAATCGCCAGGCACCAGGAACAGCCGGCCACGCCGCGTCTTCCATTTTTCCGAGCGCCAGCGCGGTCCAGACGCCTGGCTGTTCCAGCGCTGCACCGGCAGCACATAGCCGGACGGCTTGGTCAGGCCGCGCTCAAACACTTTCGCCATGCGGCTGCGTTCTTCCGGGTCCTCCAGCTTGGAGTTGGATGGGTCGACATTCTCCGGCAGCTTGCCTTCCTTGAGCAGCCACTCGGCCGGATCCTCATAGGCTTCGCTGACCATGGTTTTTTCGATGCCAAGCTCGCCGGCGATCGCCGTGAGCAGGCTTTCGGCCTGTTTCGGGCCGATATCGGCCGAGCTCTTTTCCCGCGCGATCAGCGACGGGTCGCTCCACACCGGCTGGCCATCAGCACGCCAGTAGAGCGAGAAGGTCCAGCGCGGCAGGCTCTCGCCCGGGTACCATTTGCCCTGGCCGTAGTGGAGAAAGCCGCCCGGCGCGAAGCGCTCGCGCAGCTTGCGGATCAGCGCATCGGCCTTTTCACGCTTGGTCGGGCCAACGGCGGCAGTGTTCCATTCGGCGGATTCGAAGTCGTCGATCGACACGAAAGTCGGTTCGCCGCCCATCGTCAGCCGCACATCCCCGGCCGACAGTGCGGCGTCGACCTTGTTGCCCAGCGCGTCGAGCGCCCGCCAGCTTTCATCGGAGAACGGCTTGGTGATGCGCGGATGTTCGGCGATGCGGTCAACGCGCATCTCGAAGCCGAATTCGACGTTGGCAAAGCTCGCCATGCCCGAAATCGGGGCTGCGTTGCGGAAATGCGGTGTCGCGGCAAGCGGCACATGGCTTTCGCCGGTCAGCAGGCCGGAAGTCGGATCGAAGCCGATCCAGCCGGCGCCGGGAAGATACACCTCGCACCAGGCATGCAGATCGGTAAAATCGACTGATGTCCCAGCCGGCCCGTCGAGCGCGACAAGGTCGGGCTTGAGCTGGATCAGGTAGCCGGATACGAAGCGCGCGGCGATGCCGAGATTGCGCAGGATCTGCACCAGCAGCCAGCTCGAATCCCGGCAGGAGCCCTTGCCGGCGGCCAGCGTTTCCTCCGGCGAGAACACGCCGGTCTCCATGCGCACGATATAGGCGATCTCGCGCTGCAGCCTGGCATTGAGATCGACGAGGAAATTAACGGTGTTGGGGGCGCTGCGGTCGACAGTCCTGAGGAAGGCCTGGAGCAGCGGGCCTGCTGGCTCAGGTGTCCGGTAGATGGCGAGATCGTCGCGTATCTCTTCCGGGTATTCGAACGGAAACGCCTCGGCCGACGGTTCGACGAAGAAGTCGAACGGATTGTAGACCGTCATGTCGGCGACTAGATCGACCTCGATCTTCAGTTCCGTCACCGGCTCCGGGAAGACGAAGCGGGCGAGGAAGTTGCCGTAAGGGTCCTGCTGCAAATTGACGAAATGGTTTGCCGGCTCGACCTTGAGCGAATGGCTCAACACCTTGGTGCGGGAATGCGGCGCCGGCTGCAGCCTGATGATCTGAGGCCCGAGAACCACCGGCCGGTCGTATTTGTAGTGGGTCAGGTGGTAGACGGCTGCCAGAATTGCCATGGGGCCCCGGATTTCAGCGTTTCAAACGAAGTCGCTGAACCCTGACACATCTGCTGGCCATTCTCCAAGCAGAGATGTTGCGGTGCACCTAATTTAAGCAGGCGCTGCCGGTTGAGCACAGCTTTAGAAAAACGCCTGAATGCCCGTCTGCGCCCTGCCGAGGATCAGCGCGTGCACGTCATGCGTGCCTTCATAGGTGTTGACGGTTTCCAGGTTCTGCGCGTGGCGCATGACGTGGTAGCCGATCTGGATGCCGTTGCCGCCATGCATGTCGCGCGCCTGACGGGCGATGTCGAGCGCCTTGCCGCAATTGTTGCGCTTGACGATCGAGATCATCTCCGGCGCCATCTTGCCTTCATCGAGCAGGCGCCCGACGCGCAACGAAGCCTGCAGGGCCAGCGCGATCTCGGTCTGCATGTCGGCGAGCTTCTTCTGGTAAAGCTGCGTGCCGGCCAGCGGCTTGCCGAACTGCTTGCGGTCGAGACCATACTGGCGGGCGCGGTGCCAACAATCTTCCGCCGCACCCATCGAGCCCCAGGAAATGCCATAACGGGCCCGGTTGAGGCAGCCGAACGGGCCGCCAAGGCCCTTGGCGTTAGGCAGCAGCGCGTCTTCGCCGACCTCGACACCTTCCATCACCACTTCGCCGGTGATCGACGCACGGAGGCTGAGCTTTCCCCCGATCTTCGGTGCCGAAAGGCCCTTCATGCCCTTTTCCAGCACGAAGCCGCGTATCTCGTCCTTGCCGTTCTCGCCCTTCAGCTTCGCCCAGACGACGAACACGTCGGCGACCGGCGCGTTGGAAATCCACATCTTGGAGCCGGAGAGCTTGTAGCCGTTGGCGGTCTTTTCGGCGCGTGTCTTCATGCCGCCCGGGTCGGAACCGGCATCCGGCTCGGTCAGGCCAAAGCAGCCGATCCATTCGCCGCTGGCGAGCTTGGGCAGATATTTCTTGCGCTGTTCGTCCGAGCCATAGGCATAGATCGGATACATCACCAGCGACGACTGCACCGACATCATCGAGCGATAACCGGAATCGACACGTTCGACTTCCCGCGCCACCAGCCCGTAGGTGACGTAGTTGGCGCCGAGCCCGCCGAATTCTTCCGGGATGTTGATGCCGAGCAAGCCGGCATCGCCCATCTCGCGAAAAATCGCCGTGTCGAAGGTCTCGTTGAGGTAGGCGTCCTCGATGCGTGGCGCGAGCTTGTCGGCGGCAAAGGCCGCCGCGCCGTCGCGCACCATGCGCTCCTCTTCCGAAAGCTGGTCCTCGATCAGGAATGGATCTTCCCAGACGAATGCATTCTTGTCGGCGGCCATGGCTTCTCGGTCCTTGAAACGGGTGAAGCCCGGCTTATCGGCCCGTGGCCCTAAAAAATCAAACGAAATTGCTTCACCGATCAATGAGCGTTAGGAATGGATCATGAGTGTCCAGCGCCGCCTCCTGCCCAACATCAGCGCCCTCGCCGCCTTCGAGGCGGTCGCCCGTCTTGGCAGTTTCACCGCCGCCGCCCAGGAGCTGGATTTGACTCAAGGGGCGGTTAGTCGGCAGATCAGGCTGCTGGAGGATCAGTTCGGGCGCCGTCTGTTCGAGCGCGACAGCCGCAATGTCCGGCTGTCGACAGCAGGCGAAATCTACGCCGAAGCCGTGCGTTCAGCGCTTGGCCAGTTGCGCGATGCAGCCTTGGGATTGATGAGCAATCGGCATAGTGGCATCCTGAACCTGGCCATATTGCCGACCTTCGGCACGCGCTGGCTGATGCCGATGATCCCCGACTTTGTCGAAAACAACCCTGATATCACCATCAACTTCGTTACCCGCGTCGGCCGCTTCGATTTTGCCAGGGAGAGGCTGGATGCGGCCATCCACTACGGCCTGCCGGACTGGCCGGAAGCGGACTCCACGCTGCTGGTGCGCGAAACCGTGGCGCCGGTGGTATCACCCGAATTCCTCGCCGGCCGCGCCGTCGCCACGCCGTCCGACATCGGCCGCCTGCCGCTGCTGCACATGGCAACGCGGCCTGGCGCCTGGACCGAGTGGTTCGAACATCAGGGCCTGAGCGCGCCGACCGGACCCGGCATGCAGTTCGAACAGTTCGGCACCGCCGCCCAGGCCTGCATGGCGGGGCTCGGCGTGGCGCTGTTGCCCCTGCTTCTCATCGCGGGCGAATTGCAACGCGGCCAGCTTGTACCTGCGCCCGGTGAGCCCATGCAAAGCCGCAGCGCGTACTATCTCGTCGTCCCCCACGACAAGCGCGGCCATCCGCCCGTCGCCAGTTTTCGCGATTGGCTGCTAACACGTGTCCACCGGCAGATTTGATTTGGCCGATTTATCAAAATTTGATAATTTTGGATAAAATGAAAGGATAACCCATGCCTGCAAGTTACAGTATCGGCCCCCGCTATGAGACATTGGTCCGCGAATTGGTAGAGAGCGGCCGATATGCCAGTGCCAGCGAAGTCGTGCGCGATAGCTTGCGCCTGCTGGAAGAGCGCGAAGAACAGCGCGAGGCAAAGCTTGCGTCGCTGCGGGAGGCCATTCGCAAGGGCGTGGAAAGCGGTCCGGGCATCCCAGCCGACCAAGTGTTCAAGCGGCTGGAAGCAAAATACAGCGGCGGAAAGCCGTGACCGATGGCGGTCATATTTGCGCCAGCCGCCGCGCAGGATGTCCAAGAGATCGGCGACTACATCCATGCTGAAAACCCAGCCGCGGCTCACCGCTTCATAGCTGCGCTCAGGGAACGTTGTGGCCGTATTGCAGACGTGCCGGGTGGCGGTGTTCTCCGCCCCACACTTTGGCCCGGCCTGCGCTCCATCGCATTTCAGCGCTATGTGATATTCTACACCGCCGACGGCGACGACGTCCGTATCGAGCGCATTTTGCATGGCACCCGTGACATCCCGACAATTCTTGAGGGCGGGGAGCCGAGCAATGAGCCCTGAACATATCCCAGCTTGTCGCTTCGACCGGAAAACCCAATGTGCGTCGTATGAATCTCATCTGACGCAGGCGTGCTGGGCGCCGTCGTAAGCAGCTACTTCCGCTTCAGCGCATCGGCCAGCGCCGCACCGAACGCGCCTTGCTGTGCCGGTCGCTCCGGCTGGCGTTGTGGCGCCGGTGAACGTGGCGCCGACCTGCCGCCACCATTGTCGCGCGGCCCGCCTTTGGATGCACCGCCCTCGCCGCCATCCTTGCGCATGGACAGCGCGATGCGCTTGCGCTTGATGTCGACGTCGACGACGCGCACCTTGACCACGTCGCCGGCCTTGACCACCTCATGCGCATCCTTGATGAAACGGTCGGCCAGTTGCGAGACATGCACCAGCCCGTCCTGGTGGACGCCAATGTCGACGAAAGCGCCGAAGGCCGCGACATTGGTGACCGTGCCTTCCAAGAGCATGCCGGGCTTCAGATCCTTGATGTCGTCGACGCCGTCGGCAAAGGTCGCCGTCTTAAAGCCGGGGCGCGGGTCGCGGCCGGGCTTTTCCAACTCGGCAAGAATGTCGCGCACCGTCGGCAGCCCGAAACGCTCGTCAACGAAGACGCGTGGGTCGAGCGCCTTGAGCGCGGCGCTGTCGCCCATCAGCGAACGCACATCGCGGCCGCAGGCGGCGACGATCTTCTTGGCCACGCCATAGGCTTCCGGATGCACCGACGAGGCATCGAGCGGCTCGCTGCCATTGGCGATGCGCAGAAAACCGGCGGATTGTTCGAACGCGCGTGGCCCAAGCCGTGGCACCTTGAGTAAATCCTTGCGGCTGGCGAAAGGCCCGGTCGCATCGCGATGCGCGACAATGGCGTCGGCGAGCGACGCGCCCAGCCCTGAAACACGGGCCAGCAATGGCGCCGAAGCGGTGTTGAGGTCGACACCGACAGCGTTGACCGCATCCTCGACCACCGCTTCCAGCGAGCGGCCGAGCCGATACTGGTCGACATCGTGCTGGTACTGGCCGACGCCGATCGACTTGGGTTCGATCTTGACCAGTTCGGCCAGCGGATCCTGCAGCCGCCGCGCGATCGACACCGCACCGCGCAGCGACACGTCGAGGCCGGGGAATTCCGCCGCCGCCGTTGCCGATGCCGAATAGACCGAGGCGCCCGCCTCGCTGACGATCACCTTCAGCGGCTTCGGCCCGCCATCGGAAGGCATATCGGACAGCATGTCCGCCACCAGCTTCTCGGTTTCGCGGCTGCCGGTGCCGTTGCCGATCGAGATCAGTTCGACCTTGTGCAGGCGGATGAGCTTAGCGAGTTCCGCCTGCGTGCCGCGCACATCGTTCCTGGGTGGAAACGGATAGACCGTCGTCGTCGTCAGCACCTTGCCGGTGCCGTCGACCACCGCCACCTTGACCCCGGTGCGGATGCCGGGGTCGAGCCCCATCGTGGCCCGCGAGCCGGCGGGCGCTGCAAGCAGCAAATCCTT
Source organism: Mesorhizobium loti CJ3sym (assembly GCF_000472785.1). Lineage (GTDB taxonomy): Bacteria > Pseudomonadota > Alphaproteobacteria > Rhizobiales > Rhizobiaceae > Mesorhizobium > Mesorhizobium loti_E. Next base: position 182,361 of record NZ_AXAL01000012.1, on the reverse strand, counting down.
GAGGTTGCGGGCAAAGACGTGGATCGCCTCTTCCTCGGCGCGCTCACGCAGGTCGCGCATGAGGTCGAGCGTCAGGTGCAGCGACAGTTTTATGCGCCAGGTCCAGCCGGCGACATCCATCAGCCAGCGGTCGCCCGGCAGAGTGCCGCCAATGGCATAGGCATTGGCGATCATCCGCTCGACCGGCTTCACCGCCGACGTGTCGTCGGCATCGACCTCGATGTCGAGCGACAGCACCTCTTCGTTGCGGCCGCGCAGCATGGCCAGAGCGCGATGGCTCGGCACATTGGCCCAGCGCTCGACATGGTCGAAATAGTCGGAGAATTTCGCGCCGGCCTCCTGCTTGCCGTCGACCACCCGGGCACGCATGAAGGCGCGATCCTTCATATAGGTGCGCAATTTGCCGACCAGATCGGCATTCTCGGCGAACTGTTCCGACAGGATGTCGCGCGCGCCGTCCAGTGCCGCTTTGGCATCGGCCACCTCTTCGGTGACATAGGCGAGAGCCAAATCGGCGGGCACCAGCGAACGGTTGGCAAGAATGGCTTCCGCCAAGGGTCCCAGCCCGCGCTCGCGGGCGATCTCGGCCTTGGTGCGGCGCTTCGGCTTGTAAGGCAGATAGATGTCTTCCAGCTCCGCCTTGGTGGCGGCGGCGACGATCTTGCCCTCGAGCTCCTGCGTCAGCTTGCCCTGCTCGCGGATCGAGCCAAGGATGGTGTCACGGCGGGCGTCGAGCTCACGCAAATAGGCGAGCCGTTCCGCAAGGTCGCGCAGCTGCGTGTCATCCAACCCGCCGGTCACTTCCTTGCGGTAACGCGCAACGAACGGCACCGTCGCGCCTTCGTCGAGCAGTTCGATCGCCGCCGCCGCCTGTTCTGGCCGCGCCTTGATCTCCGCCGCGATGATGGCTGCGATGCGCTTTATGTCGGAGGCCATGTCATTCCCACTCCAAGCAATTCCAGGAAAAGTGTGAAACGGTTTTCCGTCCGGAATTGCGTCAAACCACTCTGATCGAAAAGAGCGGCGACCATAGGCGTAGATACCCGCCTCGCCAACCGCGACGTTTTCAACCGTCGCAGGCGGTCCACAGGAAAGCACGCGGCAACAAAACCGCGCCAGATGGTTCAGATCATCCGGCTCAGCGCCTCGAAGAACGCGACAAGCTCAAGATCCAGCGGATCGTCGACCGGCTCCGGCTGTGACGACATCTTGGCAATGACGACTTCGGCCCTGGGATCGACATAGAGCCACTGGCCATGGATGCCGATGCCGCAATAGGCGCCATTCTCGTGCCCAGTCTGGTACCATTTGTTGCGGTACCGGCCTTTGGGAAACAGCGGCAGCATCGCGCCGCGCTGCCAGGCGTCGGCGCTGCCGCCGGTGCTGACCGTGTCGCGCACCCAGGCTTCCGAAACGATGCGGCGGCCATTGGCGGTTCCACCTTGCCGCATCATCTCGCCGATGCGCGCCAGGTCGCGCGGCGTTACCGAAATGCCGCCAGCGGTGCGCGCCGTGCCTTCCATGTCGACGCCGATCGAGGCTTCACTGACGGCGCCAAGCGGCAGCCACAGCTTCTCGCGCATCAGGTCGGTGAAACGCTGGCTGGAAGCGCGTTCGAGCAGCAGGCCGAGCAGGTCGGAATTGGGCGAGCGGTAGCGGAAGGTCTGGCCATGCGGCTCCGCAAGCCGCTGCAAGGTCAGGATGAATTGGCGCAGGCTTTCGGAGCCACCGCCCGGGTTCCACAGCGTGGCGCGGCGGTAGCGGGCAAAGGCGCTTTCGGGATCGAGATAGGCCTCCTCGAAATCGAGGCTGACGCTCATGTCGAGCACATGCCGCGCGGTGGCATCGCCATAGGCCGAGCCAACGGCTTCGGGAATGTACTGCGTTACCGGCGCTTCCGGATTGAACACCCCCTCGCCTTCCAATATGCCGGCGATGATTGATGTCACCGACTTGCTGATCGAGAAGATGATGTGGCGGGCGCCGAAATCCATATGCGGCGCGAACCAGTCGCCAATGATCTTGCCGCCCTTCATCACCGCCAGCGCATCGGTGCTGGAGCGCGCGAGGAACTCGGCCACCGTCTCCGGCGCGCCGGCGACCGAAACCTTTTCGCCAAGCAGGCCACCCATGTCTTGTATGGGGGAGTCGGTCCCACCCGGGGTTGCCGTCACGCGCGCCGTCGGCACCAGTTCGCCGAGGTTCTGGAACGACCATCGGTTGAACGGGTTTTCCCGCCAATTGGCGAGCAGCACTTCGTTGCGGCGGAAGCCGTAGCGGGTCTCGAACGCGGTCTTGCCAGTCATGGCGTTTCCTTCAGGGTCTTTTCGTCTTGAGATTCAGGCGAGCGCGGCGGCGATGGCGTGCACCGCCTTCAGCGTCGCCATGCCGTAGGCGAGATTGCTGAAATCCGGCCAGGTCGAAAGCTTCACCACGACCATTCCCGTGTTCCAATCGATATGGATCATCTGTCCGAATACGCCCCGGCACATCAGCGCGCGCGAGCAGGGATTCTCGATCCAGAACTGGTTCCGGTAGCTGCCTTCAGGCAGGCTGGGGCCGAAGTCCGCCCCATGCTTACCGTTACGCGTCGCCTCGATCCAGTCGGCCGGCACGATGCCGCCGCCATTGTCGAGGATCACCTGGCCGAAGCGGCCATAGTCGCGCAGCGTGGCGTTGAAGCCGCCATCGGCCACGGCATAGCCGGCGCTGTCGACGGTGAAGCAGGCGCTTTCATCGACGCCGAGCTTTTGCCAGAGCTCTTCGGAAACCAGCTGCGGCAGACGCTTGCCCGTCACTCGCTCCATGATGAAGGCGAGCACGTCCGTCTCGATCGAGCGATACTCGAACTGGGCGCCATGCGGACGGACCGTGTCCTTCAAGCCCAGGATCAGCTCATACATATGCGAGGGCCAGCGAAACTCCGGATCGCTGTCCGGCGGCACCGGCTTCCAGCCGGTGGCGACATCGACCTGGCCGATATCGGAATAGCGGTCAGTGTATTCCTCGGAGAACCGCACGCCCGTGGTCATGTCGAGCACATGCTGGACACTGGCGCCGGCCCAACCCGTGGCGGTGAGTTCCGGCAGATAGTCGGTCACCGGCTTCGCCGGATCGATCAGGCCGCGTCCGGCCAGTATGCCGAACACCGAACCGGTGATCGACTTGGCCATTGATTGCGACAGATGCAGCGTGCGCTCATCCATGCCGTTGAAATAGCGCTCATAGGCGACCTTGCCGTGCTTGAGCACCAGGAAGCCGTCCGTGTAGGTCTCGTCGAGCAGCCCGGCGAGCGTTGTCGGCTTGCCCTCGCTGTCCTCGACCGCCAGCCCGTCGAGATCGACCTCGGCGCGTTCGAGACGGTGTCGATGGCCGTTGCCGCGCCAGACTTCGGCGGTTGGCAGGATTTCGCGGATGTGCTGGAACGCCCAGCGGTTCCATGGCGGCCGGTCCCAGTTGAGCTTCGGCGGCACCATCTGGGGCGGAGAGCCCTGCATGATCGGCGGCCGCGGATCGCTGTTGCGGTAAGATGTCATGGAACCCTCCCACGATGCATGCCACCCAAAAGTGCGTAGCGGTTTTGGGACAACGACATGCATGAAAACAAGAATTTGCAGCGTCGCGTGAGCCCTCCACATGCGACGCGTCGCAAAGAAGGGAGGCCGAAGCCTCCCTTCCGCTGGACTTTAGACCGAACCTATTTGCGCAAATTGGTCCAGATTTTGTTGTAGATTTCCACCACATCCGGCGGACAGGGCGGGACGAATTCCGGCGTCGGCGCGCCTGCCGGCGGATTGATCTCCGGCGAATTGGCGAAATCCGCCTGCAGGAACTTATGGCTGCCGGCAATGCCATTATCGTAGCCGGCGAATTCAGAAATCAGCGCCGCATTTTCCGGGGCCATGATGAAGTCCTGGAACAGCTTGGCGTTGTCGAGGTTCTTGGCGCCTTTCAGCACCGCCACATTGTCCATCCAACCTTCGATGCCTTCCTTCGGATAGGCATATTTGATGGCCGGAATTTTCTGCCGCGAGCGATAGGTCGCGCCGTTCCACTGCTCCGTCACGATCACATCGCCGGAAGTGATCTTGGTGATGGTGTCGTAGCTGAAGGTTTTCCATGACGGCTTGGCGGCCGTCAGGATGTCGTTGACCTTTTTCAGATTGGCCTTGTCGGCGCCGCAGCGCGGCACGCCGGCGTAACGCTCGGCCGCATGCATGACGGTGTTGACGTCGTCGAGGATGTTGATCTGGCCCTTCAGCTCAGCCGGCGGGTCGAAAAGGATCGCCAGCGTGTCGATGTCGCCCTTGAACTTGTCCGTGTTGACCGCGAACGCGGTGGTGCCGAACTGCCACGGCACGGTATAATGGCGGCCGCTGTCCCAATAGATGTTGAGGAAGCGCGGGTCGATGTTCTTGCCGTTCGGCATCGCGTTGGGCTCGGTCTTTTCGAGCAGGCCCTCGTCGACCATGATCTTCACCGTGTAGTCGGACGGCACCACGATGTCGTAGCCGGAATTGCCGGCGCGCACCTTCGACAGCATGGTTTCGTTGGAATCATAATCGTCCAGCGTGACCTTGATGTTGTACTGTTTCTCGAACTTTTCGATCAGCTTGGGATTGGTGTAGTCACCCCAATTGTAGATATGCAGCTCGCCGTCGGCGAGTGCGGGCACCGCCCACAACAGCACTGCCGTCGAAACGGCAGCCATCAGTTTCCTAGACATTTTTTGTTCTCCTTTGCCTTCCCATTGATTCACTTGGCGCGCCGGCGCGCGATCAGGAACGATACCGAGACGAAGAGGATCGAGACCAGGAGCAGGATGGTGGAGATGGCATTGATCTCCGGCGTCATCGGCCGCCTGATCTGGTTCCAGATGTAGAGAGGCAGGGTCGTCTGGCCGGGGCCGGCGACGAGCTGCGTGATGGTGAAATCGTCGAAGGAGACGATGAAGGCGAGTGCCGCACCCGACATGATGCCGGGGACAAGCAACGGCAGCGTTATGCGCCGGAACGCGTGCCACGGCGTGGCGTAGAGATCGGCTGCGGCGGATTCGAGCGTCAGATCCATGTCCTCGAGACGCGCCCGGATCGGCATGTAGGCAAAGGGAATGCAGAACACGGTATGGGCGAGGATCAGATTGCCGATACCGAAATTCAGACCGAAAGCCCCGGCGATCAAGGCGAAGAAGGACAAGGTCGCCACTGCCGTGATGATCTCGGGAACCATCAGCGGCAGGTTGATGACCATGAAGGCGGCCGGCAGGCCACGCCACGGCTTCACCCGGGTCATACCGATCGCCGCCAGCGTGGCGCAGATCGTCGAAACGATCGTCGCGCTCACCGAGATGATCAGCGTGTTCTCGGCGGCGTTGTGGAATTCCTCATTGAGCAGTGCGGTGCCGTACCAGGTCAGGCCGACGCCCTCCCAATGGGTGACGAGCGAACCCGTATTGAACGAAAAGATCATCAGGATCAGGATCGGGACGTAAAGCACGGCAACGCAGATGATGGCGATCGTGCGGAACCCGGGCTGGTCCTTGATATCGACGTTGCGGGGATCAGCCATGCTGGATCTTCCCCGACGTGGTGCGAACATAGAAGTAGAGGGCGACCAGCACCGCGGCCATCAGGATCAGCGCTTGAGCGCAGCCGAGCGGCCAGTTGCGCCCGGAACCGAATTGCTGGGCGATGAGATCGCCGATCATCAGATGGATGCCGCCGCCAAGGATCAGCGGCGTCACATAAGCGCCGAGCGCTGGGATGAAGACGAGCAGACAGCCGGCGATGATGCCGGGCAGCGACAGCGGAATGATTATCCGCCAAAGAACTTGCCGGCGTGTCGCGTAAAGGTCGTTGGCCGCCTCGACCAGCCGGAAATCCAGTTTTTCCAGGCTGGCATAGAGCGGCAGGATCATGAACGGCAGGAACGAGTAGAGCAGGCCGAGCTGGATAGCAAAGTTGGTGTAAAGCATGGTGATCGGCTTATCGATCACGCCAAGCCCGATCAGTAGGTTGTTGATGAGACCTTCGTCGCGGATGATGAACATGATGGCCAGCGTGCGCACCAGAAGGTTCGACCAGAACGGGATGGTGATCAGCAGCACCCACCAGTTGCGCTGCGCCGGCGTGCGCGTGGCCATGAAGTAGGCGGTCGGGAAACCCAGCAACAGGCAGATGACCGTCGTCACCACGGCGAACAGAAACGAGCGCAGATAGATGATCAGGAAATCCGGCGTGAACTGCAGCGTGTCGTCAAAAATATCCTGCTGAAACAGGAAGTTCAGATAGGCGTCCGTCGAAAACTTCCATTGCACGCCGCCGTAGGGCGCGGCCTGGAGAAACGAATAGACCAGGATGATCAGCAGCGGCAGCACGCCGAAAACGCCGATGACGATCAGCGCCGGCAAGGAAAGCAGGCGGTTGCGCCTGGCGCTTGCTTTCTCGGCCTTGGCTTCGAACAACGCGGCTTGGGAAAGCGCCATTGTCATCAGTCCTTCAGTATCCGCGCGCCGTCGTCCTCGAAGACGATGCCCACCTTGGCGCCCGTCTCGAATGTCACTGCGCCGGACCGGCTGTTCTGGTAACGCACGATGAAGTTGTCACCGCCATCGAGCTTGACGTGGTAGTGCGTGTCGGTGCCGAAATAGACGACATTCGCCAGGGTTCCTGAGACCGTGCCCTTGGACACATCGGCGATCAGATCCGCATGCTCCGGCCGCACCACGACCGTGACTGCGCCAGAGGGATCGAAGTTCTCCGGGAACCCTGCCGCCACGGTTGCGCCGGAGGCGAGCTTTACGGTGGCGACGCCGGATTTCTTCGACACCACGGTACCCTTGAGGAAATTGGTCTCGCCGATGAAGTCGGCGACGAAGCGTTCGGCCGGCCGGTCGTAGATGTCGCGCGGCGCGCCTACCTGCAGGATCTTGCCCGCCGACATGACAGCGATGCGGTCCGACATGGTCAGCGCTTCTTCCTGGTCGTGGGTGACGAAGATGAAGGTGATCCCGGTCTCGTGCTGCAGCCTCTTCAGCTCGATCTGCATTTCCTTGCGCAGCTTGTAATCGAGCGCGGAGAGCGGCTCGTCGAGCAAGAGCACCTTCGGCTGTGGTGCGAGCGCCCGCGCCAGCGCCACGCGCTGTTGCTGGCCGCCGGAGATCTGGCTGGTGCGGCGATTGCTCAGCGCTTCCATCTTGACCAGTTTCAGCATCTGGGCGACGCGCGCCGCAATCTCCGCCTTCGGCTTGCCCAGCATTTCCAGGCCGAAGCCGATATTGTCGGCCACCGTCATGTGGGGAAACAGCGCATAGGATTGGAAGACGGTGTTGACTGGCCGCTTGAACGGCGGCAGCGGCGCGATGTCCTGTCCGTAGAGCAGGATTTCGCCGGCACTCGGAAAATCAAAGCCGGCTATTAGCCGCAACAAAGTCGTTTTTCCGCAGCCGGATGGTCCCAGCAGTGTGAAGAACTCATTCTCGCGGATCGATACCGAGACCGTGTCGAGGGCAGCGACCTGCCCCTCACCCGATCCGAAAATTTTGCTGACGTTTACTACTTCAATCGCATTCCGATCCGGTTTGTCCGGCACGATTACGCCTCATCGTTGACCCCGCTCTTGCTGGCGGAGCTGTTCCCCTGTTGGATGTGATCATACGCCCGGTATGTTGGCAAGCCCGGCATTGAATCACAGTTCAGTTAGTGGTCTTGGCTTAGCAAGCCCCATGCCACAGTCAGGCTTGGTAGGTGATTTTGCCGCCACAGATGGTCGTCACCGGCCGCACCGTATGCAACGCTTCCGGGGCAGTCCTCTCGATATCGGCCGACAAAACGACGAGATCCGCCAGATAACCCAGCTTCAGCACGCCCTTGCGGTCTTCCATGAATTCGCTGTAGGCGCCCTCGACCGTATAGCCGGCAAGCGCTTCATGCAGCGAGAAACTCTGGTCCGGCAGGCCTTCTGCCCAAGGTTTGCGCATGACCGCTGCTTGGATGCCCAGGATCGGATCAACCGGCGAGACTGGCCAGTCGGAGGCGAACACGACCCGGGCGCCAGCGTCCTTCAGCGTGCGCCAGGCATAGCTCAGCGGCCACCTGTCGCGGCCGATGCGCGAAATCGTCGGCTCCAGCGGAAAGTTCATGGCGCCGGGCGGATGCGGCGGTTGCATCGAAGCGATGACGCCAAGTTCGGCGAACCGCGGCACATCCGTCGGGGTGGTGACCTCGATATGCTCGACGCGGTGACGTCTGTCCCGCTTGCCATTTGCCTTTTGGGCCGCCTGATAACCGTCGAGCACTGCGCGGACCGCGCCGTCACCGATCGAGTGAACGGCGATCTGCAGACCTCTGCGGTCGGCCTCCACCGCCACCTCCGCGAAGTGCTCGGGCGTGAACAATGGCTCGCCGCGCCAGCCGGGACGGTCGGCATAGTCGTCGACCATCACGGCGGTCCAGGAATCGAGCACGCCGTCATAAAACACCTTGACCATGCCCGAGGACAGCCATTCGGACTTGTAGGTCGCGGCCATGGCAGACGCTTTTTCAAGCATCCCCAGCTCCATGAAGTTCTTGAAATGGAACGGGATTTTTGTACGGCATAAGAGCCGCCCCTCTTGCTCCAGGCCGGCAAGCAGCTCGAGCTGGTAGAGGTTGCCATCCATGTTCTGGATCGATGTGATGCCGTGGCGGGCGCACCATTCCAGGCCGCGATGCATCAGATCCCGATCGGCGGCAAGCTCTTCGGCGGACGGATAGGGTTCCGGCTCACCGCCCGTAAGACCGAGCCGTGTGCGGTTCTGCCCGAAGTGCTCCAGGATCGGACCGAAAGCCTCGCCCTCGCGCAATTCGCCCGCCGCGAGGCCATCGGCACCCATCACGATCTCATTGCCCGGTCCCAATTCCCTGCCATGCAGTAGGCCCGCCTCTTCCAGCGCCTTGGTGTTCGCCCACATCGTATGATGGTCGGAGGCCGACATGGCGAACGGGCGATCGGGGATGATTTGGTCGAGATGGTGGCGCGTGACCGGCTCGGGCAGGATCGCATAATCGACGCCAGCGCCGATCAGAAGCCTGGCGTTGGGCCGCGCCGCGGCAAAAGACTGGATAGCATCGCGCAAGGCGTCGAAGCCATGCACGCCAGCCAGATGCAGATTGTCGAGTTCAGCCGCGCCGCCGAACAGATGCATATGGGCTTCGATGAAACCGGGCAGGACTGAACCGCCCCTGGCATCGATTACCTGTGTGGCCGTTCCCTTGAGCTCTTCGATTGCAGCGCGGCTGCCGATGGCGATGATGGTGCCGTCCTTGACGGCAACGGCCTCGGCGGTGGGATTGTCACCGTCCATGGTCAACACACGACCGTTGATGACGATCAGATCCGCACTACGACCAGCACCCGTGACAGACATCGCGACTCCGCGCTTTTGATGACCGATTGAGACCGACAGTCCTGCGCTCAACGACCTGCACTCCACCGGAGCAGCGCCACGGAACAAAAACGATGCCAGTCCGCTGCCTTCGAAATTCCCCTTGTGATCCCAAGAGACAGCGTGGATAAAGAATGCGACTGATTATTCGCGTTTGTCAACATGCGGAATTTAGAATGTATTGTGGACAGCACCCTTCGCCTGTGGTGAGACCGGGCGGGGAACGAGGACATCAAGCAGTGAAGCGCAGTCTCGATCGCAAAACCAAAATAGCGCTCGAACCGCGCAAGCAGCCGCGCCAGCAACGGTCGAGCAAGGTGGTCGACCGGATTCTCGACGCGGCGCTGATCTTGACGCGCGAGCAAGGAACCAGGACGCCGACGACGCTCGCCATTGCGCAGCGCGCGGGCCTGTCGGTCGGTTCGATCTACCAATACTTTCCAAACAAGGAAGCCATTCTTCTAGACCTCGCCCGGCGCTGGCTGTCCTCCTTTCCCGAGGTGATCGCGAAGCGCATCAAGGTCGCCCGGCCCACCAACCGCGAAGAGTTCCGGCAGGAAGTGCGCAAGCTCTTCATCGATACCTCCAGGATATATCTCGAGAACGCCACCCTGATGCCGGTGATCGAGGCCATTTCAGGCAATGCCGACCTCAGGCCTATCCAGGACGAATATGACGAGCAGATCATCGCGCTTTACGCCGCCTGGCTGCGACACGTGAACCCTGCGCTGGAAGACAAGATCGCCAAACGGCTCGGCCTGGTGATGATGGAGGTCGGGCACGCCTGCCGGCTTGTCGGCATGAAAAGAGATCGCAAGACATTCGACCTCATCGAGGACGATGTCGAATCCATGTGGCTGGCTCTGGTGAGCCCCTATCTCAACCTTGACTGATTTCGCACCTTGAGAGGACCCTTATGAAGACTGTCTATTCGCCGCTTCATGCTGGCCATGCCGGCCAGATGGAATTGGTCACATCAGCCATCGTGCCGGGTTTTGAAAAGCCTTCGCGGGCCGAATTCATCAAGGCGCGGGTCGAAAGCGAGAAGCTCGGTCCGATCGTTCTGCCGCTCGAGCATGACCTTGCCGCCGCCAAGCGTATCCACAAATCAGACTACATCGACTTCCTGCCGACGGTCTGGCCGCAATGGGTGGACGCGGGCCTCAGCGGCACGGCCATGCCGTTCACCTGGCCGACGCGCGGCCTGCGCGGCGACGTGCCGCCCAAGCGCATCGACGCCTTGCTCGGATACTATTCCTTCGACGGCGGCGCCACCTTCGTCGAAGGCACCTGGGCCGCGATCAAGTCCTCTTATGACGTCGCGCTGACCGCCGCCGGCCTGGTCAAGGGCGGCGAAAGATCGGCCTTCGCGCTCTGCCGTCCGCCGGGACACCATGCCGGGGCCGGCTTCATGGGCGGCTATTGCTATATCAACAACGCCGCAGTGGCCGCGCAGTGGTTCCTCGACCAGGGTGCCAACAAAGTCTCGATCCTCGATGTCGACTACCACCATGGCAACGGCACGCAGGAGATCTTCTACGACCGCGCCGACGTGCAGGTCCTCAACCTGCATGGCGATCCCATGGTCGAATATCCGTTCTTCCTCGGCCATGCCGATGAACGCGGCGCAGGTGCCGGCGAAGGTTTCAACATCAATTATCCCATGCCGTTCGGCACCGGCTGGGACGCCTGGAATGCCTCGCTTGAGGACGCCTGCGGCAAGCTCGCCGCCTACGCACCCGACATCGTCGTTATCTCGCTCGGCGTCGACACGTTCGAGAAGGACCCGATCAGCCAGTTCAAGCTGAAGAGCGCGGACTACCCCAAGATCGGCCGTCGCATCGCCAGGCTCGGCCTACCGACGCTGTTCGTCATGGAAGGCGGCTATGCCGTCGAGGAGATCGGCGTCAACGCCGTCGGCGTGCTGACCGGTTTCGAGGATCGGTAAGCCTGCCCGCGAGTACAGGCTGGCACGACAGGTATGAACGAAAAAGGGCGGCACATGGCCGCCCTTTTTTGCAAGCTACGTTGCAGCGCCGGGGCTCGGCGCGGCCATTGGTGCGGCCGCCTTGCGTGACCGGCCGAGATAATAGACCGCCGCCGCGGCGATGACACCGGCGGCCAGGATGCCTGCCGCCAGAACCGGCCTATACCAAAACCAGGCAATCGCGATCGTCGTCATGCCGACCAGGATCGCCATGATGAAGGCGATGATGCCGGTTCCCATCCGCGCCATGCTGCCGAGGAACGGAATGACGTCGAGGATCACGCCAATCGGGCTGAGGAACAGGGCAAAGCCAATGGTCAGCAGTAACAGGCCGGCGGCGCGCAGCAGCCAGGTGATCAGCGTGTTGGCGCTGACCGCCTCGGCGAACATCTTGTCGGCCGGCACCTGGCCGGTATCGGCCATAAGCAGCGCATCGCCGGCTTGCGTCTGGTAGGGCTCGAACCGACTGCCGGCCTGGCGCGCGACAATGCTGACCACGCCGAGCGGCGCCAATTCATAGCCGATGCGATAGTCACCCAATGCGGGTGTTGTGTTGTCGCTGCCGAGATAGATTTTGCCATCGACGATGCTGAGCGGCTTCGTCCCGGTATAGGCGGCCTTGATCGCCGCCGATTGATTGGCCGACAGCGAGTAGTCCTTGTCGCCTTCGATGCGATCGAGCACCGGCGTGTCGAGATCGAAGGCAACGAGCTTGCCTTGCGGGATCTGGAAGGCGCGGCTGTGGATCGCCATTGGCGGATTCTGATGACCGTCCGGCTTCTTGAAATCCGACGAGTCGATCTGCTTGTCGTCCCACACCCTGGAATAGCTGTAGGTGGTTTCCGTCTCCTCGCCGCCGCCAAGCTTCTTGGTGGTCTCGGATTTGGATTCTTCCTTCCACTGGTACATCTCGACGCTGCGCGACAGCCGCAGCCCCTGCGCCGCGATGCCGAAATCCGGATCCGACAGGCCGCTATCCGCCGTCACCGGCCCGCTGACATGCACCAGCTTGCCGTCATTGGCTGCATCGACGCTGTCGGCGCCGGCCGAAATGACCGCGCCCGACCCTTCGGCCAGCGAACGCGCTGTCTGCACCGCGCGGCCCTCGTTCCAGAACAGCCCAATCACCATCAGCACGATCAACAGCAAGCCGAAGATGACCCCACCGACCGCGCGCTTGATCCGCCCGAACCACGAGACAGATGTAACTTCCCGAAATGAATCGCTCATCGTTTCCCCCGAAACCAAAGATAACAAAAATAAAGCACGGCCGGCGGCCGCGCCTAGGGCCGTCAATCGGCGTGGATCTGTGCGCCGCAGTCCTTGGCGCCGGCGCAAGAGTGCACCGCCCGCGTCGTGCCGCCATCGCCGACCCGCCATGGTGAAGCAGACAACGGCGCCTGGCTGTTGGCGCCGAGAAGGTCGAGCGCCCGCATGGCCGTCTGCTCGCCTTCATCGTCACGCTTGACGATCTCGACCTGCTTGAGGCCGATCGCGGCAAGCTGCGGCATCACCACGTCGGGATCACCCGCAACCACGATCAGCGACGGCTCCAGCGACGACAATGCCAGCCCCTGTTTCTGCACGGCATCGAGCGTCAGCTGGGTGCGCGCCGTCATGCGGCTTTGCTGATCCTCCAGCGTCGAACCGCTGCCGACCGCTGAAATCAGCGAGCCGAACAGGCCGGCCGATGTTTCCGCCGATCCGGCCAGCGCCCGGCGATAGACCGTCACCGTGCGATCGACCTCATCTTGCGCCACCGGCAAGGTGGTCAGTCCGGCAAAGCCTTTCAGGATTTCGGTGATCGCAGGACCGGTGTTGGCGCGCTCAACGGTCGTTGCCACGACAAGGCCCGAACCGGCCTTCATCGGGCTGAGCAAATAGCTCGACACGCCGTAGGAATAGCCCTTCTCCTCGCGGATCACCGAATTCAACCGGCTGGAGAAATCATCGCCGAGCAGATTGGCGACAGCGGTCGATTCCGCGCGCTCGCCTTCGTCGGTGCCGGGCGCCGGTCGCGCCACGAACAGAGCCGACTGGCTGGCGCCGGGTTCGGGCACCAGCAGCACCTTCTGGCCATCGCCGAAATGCGCTGCCGGCGACGGCTCGGCGGCATAGCCGGCGGCGTCGCTTTTCCATGTGCCGAATGCTTTTTCGAGGCCGGCAGCGACGGTCGCGACCGGCAGCGGGCCGACGCTGTAGAAGGTCACCGTCTTCGGCGTGAACTCCGCCTTGAATGCGACTTTCGCCTCGTCGAGCGAGATCGAGGCCAGCGCCTTTGCCGACCAGTCGACCGCGGCCTTGCCCGGCACTTGCGGAATAAGTGCTGCCTTCGCGACGCGGCCGGCAACGCCCGGCAGGTCCGCCTCGCGCCCATTCAGCCAGTCGACCGTCTGCGCCATCAGCACGGCCCATTCGGTCTTGTCGAAACGCGGCTTCAGCACCGCGTCGGCAAGCAGGCCCAGACCTTGATCCAGTTTTTCGGGCGGCACGCCAAGCGTCATCGTCGTGGTCAGCGCACCGGCCTGGTAGCCGATCCCGGCGCCGATATCGCTGGTCGCCTTGGCGAAGTCAGCCGAGCCACGCTCACCAGCGCCGCGGGTCGCCATGCTGGCGGCAAGCTCCAGCAGCCCCTCCTTGCCTTCCGGCACGCTGTTCCAGCCGCCTTCGGCACTCGCCGCGATATAGGCCATCGGCGCTTGCGGCATTGTGTAGTGGACGAGCTTGATGCCGTTGGAGAGCGTCGCCGTTTCCATGACCGGCAACACCGCCGAAGGCGCTTGCCCGGCCGGATGCTTCGGAATGTCGATTGCCACCCGCTCCGGCGCTGTGAACGGCCGCGGCGTGCCGGACGATCCGATCAGCGCGTCGGGATAGCCGCCACGCGGGCCTGGCTTCAGCACCAGCACGCTGGCGTCTTCGGGTTTAAGCAGCCTCTTCATCGTCGCTTCGATATCGGCGGCACTGGCATTCTTGACGCGCGGATCGTCGACGAGCGCGCTCTGCGCATCGCCAAGAATATCGGCATTGTAGGAGACGGTGCCGGCGCGATCCTTCAGCGCCTCGTTGCCCAGCCGCGCCGCCTGCAAGATGCCGTTGCGCGCGCGTTCGACATCAGCCGGATCAAGCGGCGTCTTCTGGAAATCCGCGAACGCCGATTTCATCGCGCTTTCCAGCGCTTCCGGCGTAACACCAGCCGCCGCACCCGCCTCGAACGTGAAGCGACCGCCGAGCAGGCCGCCCGTCCAGCTCGCGCTGGCGTAGGTGGCGATGCCCTGTTGCGAGACCAGCCGGTTGCGCAGAAATCCATAGTCGCCATTGCCGAGCAGTTCGGCGGCGATGCTAAGCGCGCCATTGTCAGGCGACTGCGCCGCCGGGCCGCTGAAGCCGACCACGACGACGGGGCTCGGCACGCGGTCTTCCAGCACCAGCTTCAGCTTGGCCTGCGTCGGCTCCGGCACTTTAGGCCGCGCCACGTCAGCGCCGCGCGGTACCCGGCCGAACGTGTCGGCAATCAACGCCTTGGTGTCATCGACCTTGAGGTCGCCGACCAGCACCAGCACGGCATTGTTGGGCAGATAGTAGGTGTTGAAGAAACCCCTGACATCGTCGAGCGTTGCCGCATCGAGGTCGGCGACCGAACCGATGACCATGCGGCTATAGGGATGCGGCTTCGGGAACAGCCCGGACCAGAAGGCCTCCCAGCCCGACGCGCCGGCCTTGTCGAGCACGTTCTGGCGCATCTCGTTCTTGACCACCGAACGCTGCAGGTCGAGCTTGGCCTGCGTCACCGAACGGCCGAGATTAGCCATGCGGTCGGCTTCCAGCGACAGGATCATCGGCAGCGACGACGACAGGCCGTCGACATAGAACACGGTGCCGTCCTCGGTGGTCCAGGCATTGATCTCGTTGCCGAGTGCGGCATGCGCGCCGAACACGTTCGGCCAGGCCGGCGTGCCGGAAAACATCAGATGCTCGAACAGATGGGCGAAGCCGGAGCGGCCAGCCGGTTCATTCATCGACCCGACGCGGTAGCGCAGGTTCATCACCACCTTCGGCGCACGATGGTCCGGCACCAGCACCACCTGCAGCCCGTTGTCGAGCGCATAGCTAACGATCGGCTCGGCCTTGGCGGGCGCTGCCGCGCCGGCAAAAACCGCAAGCACCACCGTGAACGCCAGGAAAACCTGCTTCATGATCACCCCCCAATCGATATGGCCGCAAACAAGCGCGACCAACCTAGCCCAGCCCGATCGAAGGGAAGCCCACCCTCCTGCCGATCGCCGAGAACCTATCGGAATCGATCGGTCCTCGATACGGCAGCTTCGCAACAACCTCTGGCTTTTTCGTGTCAACGTTTCAGGCGACCCACGATGCAGCGAAAGGGTCTTTGGCGTTACTCTGAGTCGCACGCGAGTCCATCGGATTCAATTTTGTCAAATCGCGTTTGATGTCGGATTCATCTGCGGGTAGATTAGAACCGAATCAGCCGGTCCTGGGGGGCGCGGCGACCACCCAAAGTCTCACGTTCCGGAATTTTCCGGCGCCAGACGCGGACGGCTTCGCGTTCCCTGAATGGATTCCGTCTGGTTGGCGCGGCCCCGCGCCTCGTGTGCGTCTCGTGAAAGTAACGCGTTTTCGGTTTCGGCGGCTGGCTCCCAGCATCCGGACAGCAGAAACGATTCCGGCCAAAAGCAAAAAATGAGCAGTCCCGCCGCGCTTCTTCAATCCGACACATTAGGCTCGCGCCTGACGTCGCGCGGTGATCTGACGAGTTTCTTCATGGAGTTGATCGCCGAGATTGGCGCCGACAGCTACATGCTGGTCGCCATCGTCCACGACCAGGATCGCAACGACGCGCGCATCGTTTCCTCGAACTGGATCTTCGACGCCATCGAACTGACCGGCAAGCGGCTGATCGCCAGCCTTGCCCAGGGTGCGCTCACCGTCGCGCCCGGCATCCGCCCGCGACCGCTGGTGGCGGCAGACGCGCCCGATAGCGACGGGCTGGTTTCCGGCGAAGAGGCCCGCCTCCTCGACGTGCTCGGCCATGCCGAGGTCTATTCGCTGCGGCTGAATGTCGGCCGCCAGCGTCTGTTCGCCCTGTTCTCGGCGACGACATCAGGCCAGATCGACCAGCCGGCGCTGATGAAGGCGCAGCTGAAATGCTGCTACGCGCTCTCGCATATGCCGCAGCTGATCGCAGCGGCGGCGATGCAGGATCCACTGTCGGACCGCGAGCGCGAATGCCTGTTCTGGGTCTCCGAGGGCAAGACCACCGATGAGGTGGCCGTCATCCTTGGTGTCTCCTCCAACACCGTCAACAGCTACATCACCCACGCCATCCAGAAATTCGCGGCCTCGAACCGCGCGATGGCCATCGCCACGGCGATCAGGAGTGGCATCATTTGAAACACGCCGATATCAAGGACGCCGCCGAAGCCCTTTTCAACGAGCAGCGCAACCCGTTCGGCGCCTTCTCGCTCGGCTCCGAAACGCATCATGCCGTCACCATTCCCGATGCTGTGCGCCGCTGCCGCTGGATATCGGTCGACATCAACGCCTCGGCCTTCGGCCTGTACTTCGTCAGCCCGTCGCCGGAACGGGCGCGGCTGGTCCCGTGCTTCGATTCCGACTATCCCGGCATTGCGGTGGCGACGAAGTTCATCTCGGGCGCCAATGGCGAGGAGATCGTGCGCCACACCCACTCGTCGACGGAGCCGCGCTGGTGGACGGATGACGGCATCGCCGCGATGGCCGAGACGTTCGGCAGCCTCGCCTGGACCGAGCAGATGGCACCGCTGGCACCCGGCACCAGCGGCATTGCCTTTCCCGTCCATGCCGATCGCGGCCAGTGCGGCCTCGTCGTCTTCCTGGGATCGGAGATCGCGCTGCCGCAGGATGCGCTCTACGAAATCCACGCCCGCTGCTTTTCCCTGTTCGCCGCCGTCGCGCGTATCCGTCCCGGCGATGCCGGCAGGATGCGCGCGATTTCCAAGCGCGAACTCGAATGCCTAAAGCTGACCGCCAATGGCAACACCAGCGAGGAAATCGCACGGCTCCTGAAGCTGTCGGTGCACACCGCCAACCAGTATCTCACCCAGTCGACCCAGAAGCTCAACGCCGTCAACCGCAACCAGGCGGTCGCCAAGGCGCTGCGGCTTGGTTTGATCGAATAGTTCTTGTCGCCTGATGAGCGGGCTTTAGAACGCCAGCGGCTCGACCCTGCGGATACGGGCCTGTTCGATCACCGCCTCCAGCAGCGTCGTATTGTGCTCGGGGTCTTCTCCCGGCTTTTCGAATGACACGTAGTTGACCGCGACCGAGTTGCCGGCATCGCTCAGCGTCAGCTGGAAATAGACGGTCACGCCTGGCGGCCGCAGCTCCAGGTCGAGTACGATGCGCGGGCTGCCGCTCCAGTCGACATGCGCCTCGCCGCCATGGCCGAGCCTGAGCGTGCCCGGCATGAAAAACAGTTCCACCGCCGAATCGACCAGGTCCGACAGGCAGGCGAAGTGCTCCAGCCGGATGAAGGCGATATAGTCGGCGACATCGATCAGCCTCAGTTCGCCAACCACTTGCTCGATGGCGCTGGCGACGATGATCTCGCGGGATTTTGCGTGCGGTTGGCGGTTCATGAAATCTGTCTGCGCTCAGCCTTTTTCGAGTAGACGATCCGCACCAGTTCGGCGACGGCCTGGTAGAATTGTGACGGGATCACATTATCGACCGAAACTTGCTTGTACATGGAGCGGGCGAGCGCCACGTCCTCGAAGATCGGGATGTTGTGCTCCTTGGCGATCTCACGGATTTTCAGCGCCACCAGATCCTGCCCCTTGGCCACCACGAGCGGTGCAGAATCTTCGTCGCGCACATATTTCAGCGCGATCGAGAAGTGGGTCGGGTTGGCGATGATCAGCGTCGCGCGCGGCACCGCCGTCATCATCCGCTTGCGCGCCCGGTCGCGCGCCAGCGAGCGCAGCCGCGACTTGACGATCGGGTCGCCCTCGGACTGCTTGAACTCGTCCTTGACCTCCTGCTTGCTCATGCGCAGGTCCTGCTTCCAGTGGAAGCGCGACCAGACGATGTCGACCGCCGCGATCAGTCCCATGACGAAAACGATCGCCACCAATATGTCGACCGCGATGCCGCGGATGACGAGACCGAAGGCCATTGGATTGGTGATCATGCCGGAGAGCAGCTTGCGGTGATCCTCCGACAGCGTGAAAGTGAGCACGGCGATGGCAAAGCCGACCTTTGCCAGGGATTTCAGAAATTCGACCCAGCCCTGAGCACCGAACATCCGGCTCCAGCCCTTGGTAATCGAGATGCGCGACATCTGCGGCCTGATCCGCTCGCCGACGAATTGCGGCATGTTCTGGAGCACCGAGGCGCCAATGCCGGCGACGCTCAGTAGCACCAGCAGGCTGAGCACGGCGCGGCCGATCTCGAACATGACGATCTTGTAGAGCGCGATGACGTCGGTTTCGGTGTCCATCGGCCAGGCTTCCGGCTTCTCCAGAAACATCGACAGGAACGTGCCGAGGTCGATGACGGCATCCTTGGCATAGAAGACGGTGAACACCAGTATGGCGACGAAGGAGGCGAGGATCGCGGTTTCCCTCGAATGGGGCAGCTTGCCCTGTTCGACGGTGTCGCGGATTTTCTTTTCCGTCGCGTCTTCGGTTTTCGAGTCCTTGTCGGTGGCGTCGGACATGCCTAGAGCATGATGCCGAAAAGTGTGAAGCGGTTTTCGGATGACATCATGCTCTAATCCTTTGATTTAGAGCCGATGACTTCAGGCCAATTCGACCTGAAGTCATCCGGCTCTAGGCGGCGTTCTGCGTCGAAGGCAGTTCGAACGCGCCTTCGCGCGACAGCCGGATCGTCGTCGTCACAATCGTCTTGCGCGCCGCCACGATATCAGCGGCAGGAACGCCTTCGGACCCCTGGCCGAGTTCGGCTTCGATCATGCGCCGCGACCTCGCGCCGATCGCCGACAGCACCGCTTCGGCGAGTGCCGCCGACGTGCCGCGCAGCGCCAGCGTGACAAGCTCGGTCGACAGTCCGTCGAACAGCAGCACGCGCGCCTTCTGGGTGAGCAGCGGCAGGTCGTCGAAAGCGAAAAGCCTTGCCCGCACACCGTCGAGGTCGGGCGTGCCAGCGGCCTCCAGATCCTGCATCACCTCATCGAGCAGCGGCTTGTCCAGCTCGTTGAGCACGCTGGCGACGCGCGCCTGCCCTGCCGACGTGTCCTTGATCGAGGTTTCCGACAGCACGCTGGTGCGCAACCGGTTCTCGACGATCCTGGTGGCGGCGGCCGGCACATTGGCCATCGTCACCATGCGCTTGATGATTTCGCCGCGCATCGGCTTGGTCAAAGTCAAAAGCACGCTCGCCGCCGCCTGCGGCGCCAGCTTCGACAGCACCATGGCCGCCGTCTGTGGATGTTCGCCGGCCAGGAAGGCGCCAAGCCGTGCCGGTTCGAGCTTCTCGAGCTCCGGCCAGATGGGTGGCGGTCCTTCCGGCGCGACTTCGAATTTCTTGTCGCCCATGATCGCGCTCATCTCTTCGGGCGAGAGCGATTCATTGAGGATGGTGTCCATCCTGTCGGCGGAATCGAGCAGGCCCGCACCCTCGGTGAACTCGGCCTCGAATTCAGCGACGATGCGCTCGAGATCGCTCTGCGGAATGGTCCTGAGCAGCCGCGCACCCTCGATCAGCGCCTTCAGTTCTTCCTGCTTGAAGAATTTCAAGAGGCGGCTGGCGGACGGCTTGCCCATTGCCACCAATATGGCGGCTGCCTTCTGCGCACGGGTCAGGGTCGCCAGCGGCGTCGTCATGCCTTTCGCCTCCGCTGCCACCGGCAAGCCCCGTGCCTCATGTCTAGGCGCCCTTCGTGCCGGCGATGATTTCGGTCAGCCTGATGCCGAAGCGCGAAGGGTCGCTTTCGAGCACCGTGATCTCGCCGCGCGCGATCTTGCGGCCGTTGACCACGACGTCGACCGGCTCGCCGATACGGCGGTTGAGCGCCACCGTCGAGCCCTTCTGCAGCGCCATCAGGTCGGACACCGCCATCTCGGTGCTGCCGAGGATGATCTGGACATCGACGGGGATGTTCATGATGACGCTTGAATTGGCGCCCGCAGCGGCCCTGAACGCCGCGTCGGGGCGTTGCTCCTCTTCATGCAGGACGCCGCG
Source organism: Mesorhizobium loti CJ3sym (assembly GCF_000472785.1). Taxonomy (GTDB): domain Bacteria; phylum Pseudomonadota; class Alphaproteobacteria; order Rhizobiales; family Rhizobiaceae; genus Mesorhizobium; species Mesorhizobium loti_E. The sequence continues at coordinate 161,749 of NZ_AXAL01000012.1, read as the reverse complement.
CAATTCCTCGATGGCGCGATCGAGCTGCTCGTCCGGCTGGTCGAGCTCTGCTTCCACTTTGGTCTTGGCCATTCGTCGTCTCCAAAAGCTCAGGCGCGCCCGGCACCGGCCGGCATGAGCCCATCGATGAAATCCTGCCCGGCATCGAAAGGATGCCTGATTCGGACGGTGTAATTCTGCCCCAGTTTGCCGAACTCGCATACGAACAGCGTCCGGCCGCGCGCGCTGAGGCGTGCCCGGGATTGCGCCGTCTCGTCGAAGTCGATGACCTGGCCCACTTCGAGATTGGCGAGGTCGCCAAGCGTCAGCCGCGCCAATGGCATGGCGGCTTCGAGCGCCACCGTCGAGCGCATCACCTCTTCCGAGAAGCGTGCGCGCCAGCTCGTGCCCTGATCGTCCTCGCTGACACTCGCGGTGCCGTCGCGACCGGTCAGCACGACACGCTGCGGCATCGTCACCGTGATCGAACCGCTGTCGACCGGCGTCGAGATGCCAAGGACGATGCGGATGGCAGCACCATCGCGCAGCAGATGGTGCCTGGCCTCGATGCCGGACATGGCCCGCGGCACGGGCAGCCGCAGCTCGAGCGAGCGCCGCCCTGATCCGTTCAGCGCCTGCGCCACCTCCTGGAACACCATGGTCGAGACATCGGCCTCGATCGGCGACAGGTCGCGCTCGATCGGCGACACCGGCATATCCGGGTCACCGCCGAACAGCGTGGAAATCATGATGGCGATCGCGGCAGCATCGATGACAAGTGTCATCGCGTCCGACGACGCCGTCGAACCGATGACGGTCATGGCGAAATTGTCGCCAGCGCGCGAGCGCGCCTCGGGCACGCGGCTGACCTCGACCGCCTTGAGGTCGACGATCACGGGAACCCCAAGCTCGCCCGACAGCCCCTTCTGCAGCAGCGGCACGGCGCGTTCGGCCATGGCGCGGCCGGCGTCGATGACCTGATCGGCCTCGCCGCTGTCGCCGACCAGGCGCTCGATGATCAGCGAGCGCGCTTGCGCGGGGCTGCCTGGACTGGTCATGACCGTGTCGGCACCGATCTGTCGTGCATCGCTCAAGCGGCCTTCTTTTCGGCGCTGCTGGTGTTCATCGTGCTCTGCTCGACAGCGTCGATGGTCGGCCGCTCATAGGATGAGATGGTCTTGCGGCCGAACTCGATCGCCACCTGCGGCAGCGCACCGTTCATGTAGGCGAGCAGCGTCTGCTTGACGATGATGTAGAGGCGGTTCTTCTTCTCGCGCACCGTCTTGATCTTGGTGGCGACAGGCCCGACCACGGCATAGGACAGGAAGATGCCGAGGAAGGTGCCGACCAGTGCGGCGCCGATCAGGCCGCCGAGGATTTCCGGTGATTGATCAAGAGCACCCATCGCCTTGACCACGCCGAGCACGGCGGCGACGATGCCGAGCGCCGGCAGGCCGTCGCCGACGGCGACCAGCGCGTGATAGGCCTTCATCTTGTCCGTCTTGATGGTCTGGATTTCTTCATCCATCAGCGCCTCGATCTCATGCGAGCGGGCATTGCCGATGATGATGATGCGGCAGTAGTCGCAGATGAAGGCCATCAGATCGTGATTCTTGAGCACCGTCGGAAAGGCCTGGAAGATGGCCGATTCTTCCGGATTGTCGATATGTGCCTCGACCTCGCTGCGCGACTTCGAGCGCAGCTCGCGCATCAGGCTGTGCAGCACGCCCAGCGTTTCCAGATAGTCCTGCTCCTTCGGCACCGCTTGCTTGAAGGCCTCAAGAATGCCCCTGCCGGTATCCTTGACCGTCTTCATCGGGTTGGCGACCAGGAAGGTGCCAAGTGCGGCGCCGCAGATGACCACGGCTTCCCATGGCTGGACCAGCACGTGCAGATGCCCGCCCATGGCCATGAAGCCGCCAAGGACGCAGCCAAGCGTCACCACAAGTCCAATCAGAATGCCCACGAGAGGTCCTTCCGCATTTCAAGTCAGAAGCAAGGGATAGTCCCCGTGCCTTGTGTGAGGCTTGAATCGGAGCCGCCATGGAGCCGAATGTCGGCGATTCAGTTTCGCGCAAGGAAGTGAGGCTATTGTGCTGGCATTGCTCCGGCCGGAGGCACGTCCTTGCTCAATACCTTTACCAGCTACCAATTGATCGCCAAAGACATCAACAAATCGATCGATCGGATCGAAAAACAGCCGGTTGTTGATCGAGATACACAATATTATCTCGCCAACATCACCAAGGTGAAATCGATCGACGATTTCGTCAAAAATGATCGCCTGTTCAAATATGCCATGAAGGCCTTCGGGCTGGAGGACATGGACTATGCCAAGGCCTTCATGGTCAAGGCGCTCAAGGAAGGTGTCACCGACCCAAACAGCTTTGCCAACAAGCTGACCGACAAGCGCTATGCCGCGTTTGTCACCGCCTTCAATTTCGCCGCCAACGGCCCCGATGCGACCATCTATAACAGCGCCCAGCAACTGGTGACGAAAAATTACGCCACGCAGGCGCAGATCGCTGGCCTCGATCCGAACTCGGACTACGTGAAGGGCGAGACGACCTACTACCTCGCCAACATCACCAAGGTGAAGTCCGTCGACGACCTGATGTCGAACAGCCGACTCTACACCTATGCGCTCGCCGCATACGGTCTCGACTCGGCGACCGAGGACAAGGACCTGATCAAGTCGGTCCTGCAAAGTAAGGTGAGCGACCCCGACAGCATCGCCAACAAGCAGACGAACCCAGCTTACGCGGGACTGGCCTTGGCCTTCAATTTCGAAGCCAATGGCGAGAACGCCACCACCATCAATGCCGCTCAGCAGCCGACTGTCGACATGTATCTGCGCCAGTCGCTTGAAGAGGATGCTGGCAAGACCAATGAAGGCGTACGGCTGGCGCTTTACTTCCAGCGCAAGGCGCCCGACATCAGCAACTGGTACGACGTACTGGCCGACACCGCCCTTGCCAGCGTCGTGCGCACCGCGCTCGGATTGCCCGATTCCTTCGCCACCGCCGACATCGACAAGCAGGCGCAGCTGTTCGAGCAGAAGCTCGACATCTCGGATTTCACCGACCCCGCGAAGCTCAGCAAGTTTCTGACCCGCTTCACCAGCATGTACGAGATCAACAACCCGACCTCGACCGCTGTGTCTTCGATCAGCGTGCTTTTCGCCAAGCCGGTCACGTCGGGCATCTCCACCGACCTGATGATGGCCATGCAAAAGATGAAGTTCTGACCATGCGAGACAGTCTCTACGTTGCCCTTTCCGCGCAGATGGCGCTCGAGCGCCGGCTCGACACGATCGCCGACAATGTCGCCAACGCCAACACGGTCGGCTTTCGCGCTACCGGCGTGAAATTCGAGGACGTGGTGACGGGCGCCGGGCAGAAGTCGGTGTCCTTCGCCTCGACCGGCAAGACCTATCTTTCCGGCGCTCACGGCTCGCTGACCGAGACCGGCAATCCGTTCGATTTCGCCATCCAGGGCGACGCCTGGTTCGCCATCGACACGCCGGCCGGCACGGTCATGACCCGCGACGGCCGCTTCTCGATGAACGAGAATGGCGAGCTGATGTCGCTTGAAGGCCATCCGGTGCTCGACGCCGGCGGCGCGCCGATCCAGCTCGACCCCCGCAACGGCCCGCCAAAGGCCGGCGCCGATGGCTCGCTGCGCCAGAACGACCAGCTTGTCGGCTCGATCGGCCTTTATGATTTCGATCCGGGCGAGAATTTCGTGCGCTACGGTAATTCCGGCATCGTGCCCGCCCGCACCCCCGAACCGGTCACCGATCGCTCCGATGTCGGCATCGCCCAGGGGTTCGTCGAGGAATCCAACGTCAATCCGGTGATGGAGATGACGCGGCTGATCATGGTCCAGCGCGCCTTCGAGAACACCGCCGCGCTGATGCGGCAGACGGATTCCTCCACCGACGAGGCGATCAAGACGCTCGGCTCGAAGTCGTAGCATGTCATCAGGCCAGACATTGCTCCGCGCACCCGAAAGGCAGGGCCAGCCGGCGCCGGAAGACCGGCTGGCCGCCTTGGAACGGATATGGCGGCGTTTCAACGGAGCCGATGGACTGGTCAAGCGTGGCGGTCTCGTCACCGAAGTCACACCGACGCACTACAAGGTGCGTGGCCTTTCCGATTTCGCCAGGCTGGGCGACATTGTTGAGCAGCGTGGCCAAGCCGGAACGCGCCGCGGTGAAATCGTCAAGATCAGCCGCGACGAGATTGTCGTCGCGCCCTTCGAGCGCAGCGCCGATGCCGGCATCGGCGATGCTGTGTTTCGCCGCGGCCCGCTCGCCGTGGCGCCGCACGCCTCGTGGCGCGGCCGCACCATCGACGCGCTGACCCGGGCGATCGATGGCGGCTCGCCACTAGTCAGGGGCGACGACATGTCGGCCCACGCCACGACGCCCAGCGCCATGGCGCGGCAGCGCGTCGGCACCGCCTTCATGACCGGCGTCAAGGTCATCGACATCTTCACGCCGCTCTGCTTCGGCCAGCGCATGGGCGTCTTTGCCGGTTCCGGCGTCGGCAAGTCGACGCTGCTCGCCATGCTCGCCGGCGCCGACGCCTTCGATACAGTCGTCGTGGCGCTGATCGGCGAACGCGGCCGCGAGGTCCGCGAATTCCTCGAGGACACGATCGGCGACAGCATGGCAAAGACTGTGGCCATCGTCGCCACCAGCGACGAAAGCGCCATGATGCGGCGGCGCGCTCCCGACACCGCCATGCGCGTCGCCGAGCACTTTCGCGACCAGGGCCACCGCGTGCTGCTGGTGCTGGACTCGATTACCCGCTTCGCCCACGCACTGCGTGAGGTGGCGACGGGAACCGGCGAGCCGCCGGTCGCCCGCGGCTATCCCGCCTCGGTCTTCACCGAACTGCCCAAGCTGCTCGAGCGCGCCGGACCCGGAGCCGAAGGCAAGGGCTCGATCACTGCCATCATTTCCGTGCTGGTCGACGGCGACGACCACAACGATCCGGTCGCCGATTCCGTGCGCGGCATCCTCGACGGCCATGTCGTGCTCGACCGCGCGATCGCCGAACAGGGCCGCTATCCGCCGGTCAATCCGTTGTCGTCCATATCGCGTCTCGCCGGCAAGGCCTGGAGTGTCGAACAGCGCGCTTTGGTGACGCGGCTGAAGTCGATGATCTCACGCTTCGAGGACACGCGCGACATTCGCCTGCTCGGTGCCTATCAGGGCGGCGCCGATGCCGAGCTGGATATCGCCGTGCGCCAGGTGCCGCTGATCTACGAGGCGCTGACGCAATCGCCGAGGGACCGTCCATCATCCGATCCGTTCTCCGATCTCGCCCGCCATCTCAAGGGAAAGCTGAATGCCGAATCAGGAGACTGAACGCCAGTATACCGAGCGCATCCTGAAAGAGATGATCGCGGAGGCGAACGCGGCTGAGGAAGCTCGGGCGCAGGAGGCCAGGATTGCAAAGGCAAGGGCCGCCAACGCCATAGCAGCCAAGACCGCGGCTGTTCTGACCAGAGCCGCCAAGCCGGCGCTGCCCAGGTCCGAGCCTGTTCTGGCTCGGCCCACCGCCATGCATGAGGTTCCCCGCGTAGAGCCTGCCGAAATGACGCAAGCCAGCCGCGAATCGCTGATCGATGGCCTGTTTGCGGTTACCGAATGGCCCCAGCCGCCAAAGGCGCAATTTCCCAAATTGCGCAAGAAGGCAGACCGGCGCAGCGACTTCGTCTTCGCCGCGCTCGGCATCACGCTCGGCCTGACCTGCGCCCTGTTTCCCTGGTACATCTTCTTCAACCAGGAACAGTTCGGCGTGCAGGCAATCAAGTTCGGCGGCACCGGCACCAATTCGGGGCGCGCGGGCGGCGGCGTGGTCGCCGAACGCAGCGCGCCGCTGACGGCGAAGGATGTCCCGAGCACGGATCTTGATCTGTTGGCCACAGGAACGGTGCGGGATGATGCCCATCAAACGCCTCCTGGCGACCAGCCCTTCCCGGCCGACGTCGGAAAATTCCGCATGGTCCACGTCGCCAATGGCCGCGCCATGATCGAGGACGACACCGGCCTGTGGATGGTCCAGCGCGGCTCGACGCTGCCGGATTCAAGCAAGGTCTCGTCGATCGAACAGCGCAACGGCAAATGGGTCATGCTGACCAGCTCCGACCAGGTGATCCCTCTAGAGAAGTAAGACCTTGCAATCGCGCTTTGCGGCCCTGCGCAAGGTCCACGCAAGACTGGCGGCCTAGTCTCCTCGGCACATGCCCGGAGATTCTCATGGAGCCCGTTTCCCTTTTCGATCTCGCCGCCAAGCAAGCGCAGTGGCTTTCCGTGCGCCAGTCGGCAATCGCCGGCAACATCGCCAACGCCAACACGCCGGGCTACACGGCCAATGATGTCGAGCCTTTCGAAAAGGTGCTCGACCGCACGGCGGTGTCGCTGCAGACCACCGAGGCCGGCCATCTCGGCAGCGCGGCGACCAATGCCGGCTTCACCATCAAGCCGCAGGAAGACGATGGCGTGGTCTTGCCGTCCAAGAACTCGGTCGTGCTTGAAGACCAGCTTCTCAAGGCCGGCGAGGTACGCCGTTCCTTCGAACTCAACACAGCCATCGTCAAGGCATTCCACTCGATGATGATGATGGCGGTGAAGAGCTGACCATGGACGCACTGACAGCAGCCCTGAAAGTCGCAGCATCCGGCCTCGGCGCCCAGTCCGAGCGCCTGCGCGTGGTTTCGGAAAACCTCGCCAACGCCCAGTCGACCGGCACCACCCCCGGCGCCGACCCCTATCGCCGCAAGACCATCAGCTTCGTCTCCGAGCTCGACCGGGCCTCCGGCAGTTCGACGGTTGAAGTGAACTCGATCGATCGCGATCCGAGCGACTTTCCGGTGGAGTTCCAGCCCGGCAACGAAGCCGCCGACGAAAAGGGCTACGTCAAGATGCCCAACGTCAACGTGCTGATCGAAATGGCCGACATGACCGAGGCCAACCGCTCCTACGAGGCCAACCTGCAAGTCGTGAAGCAGGCGCGCGACCTCATTTCCATGACCATCGACCTGATGAGGAACCAATGATCGTCAACGGCATCGGCGCGCTTAACCTGAAGCCAGGGCTGGGCGATACGGCGACCGACCTGCTTCAGGGCGGTGTCGCGCCCGCGACTGCAGGCAATCTTGGCACCTCCTTCGCCGAAGCGGTGAGCCAGGCGGCCGCCAAGACCGTCAACACGATGCAGAATGCCGAACAGGTATCGCTCCAGGCGCTCAAGGGCGATGCCGATACCCGTCAGGTCGTCGACGCGGTGATGAGCGCGCAGCAGGCGCTGCAGACCGCCGTCGCCATCCGCGACAAAGTTGTTTCCGCCTATCTCGAAGTCAGTCGAATGGGCATTTGAGGAGTTAGGGCATGAAAGCACTCGCCATCGCCGCCACCGGCATGAATGCCCAGCAGACAAATCTGGAAGTCATCGCCAACAACATCGCCAACATCAACACCACCGGCTACAAGCGGGCGCGAGCCGAATTCTCCGACCTGCTCTATCAGGTCGACCGCACGCAAGGCGTACCCAACCGCTCCAACGCCTCGCTGGTGCCGGAAGGCGTCTCGATCGGCCTCGGCGTCAAGACGACGGCCGTGCGCAACGTCCACACCCAGGGTGAGCTGACCAGCACCGGCAACAGTTTCGACATGGCGCTGACCGGCCGGGGCTGGTTCCAGATCGAGGGGGCTGACGGCGGCACGCTCTACAGCCGCGCCGGTGCCTTCAACACCAACGCTACCGGCCAGTTGGTGACGGTGGACGGCGCCAGCGTCATTCCAGCCATCACCGTGCCGACCGATGCGGTCGAGGTCATCGTCAACAAGACCGGCCAGGTCTTTGCCCGCATCGACGGCCAGACCGCTCTTCAGAGCCTCGGCCAGCTCCAGATCGCCAACTTCGCCAACGAGGCGGGTCTCGCACCGCTCGGCGACAATCTGTTCCAGGAAACGGCGGCCTCCGGCCCGGCCAATGTCGGCGTGCCCGGCGACCCCGGCTTTGCCACCATCCAGCAAGGCTATCTCGAGGCTTCCAATGTCGATCCGGTCAAGGAAATCACCGAGCTGATCTCGGCGCAGCGTGCCTATGAGATGAATTCCAAGGTGATCCAGGCCGCCGACGACATGGCCTCGGTCGTCTCGAAGAACCTGAGGTAACGGATGATGGCCATGCCGATCTCCTGCTCCGCATTCCGCCGCACCGCGCTCGCCCTTGCGCTGGTGGCCAGCGGTATGCCGGCTTTTGCCCAGGAATCGGCGACGCAATCGACAAACCAATCGACAGGCCAATCTGCAACGCAGATCGCCAGCAACCAGCCTGCCGGCGAAGTCGTGCTGATCCCCAACCGGGTCATCTATCCCGGCGAAACCATCGAGCTTGCCGCCCTGAAACAGGTGACGCTCATTCCTGGCAAGCACAAGCCCGATGCGATGGCGACGCTGGCCGAGGAACTCCAGGGAAAGGTCGCCAAGCGCACGCTGCTGCCTGGCCGCTACATTCCTACCGCCGCTATCCGCGAGGCCTGGCTGGTCGACCAGGGCGCTGCCGTGCAGGTCTTCTTCATCGCCGGCGGTCTGACGATATCCGCCACCGCGGTGACATTGCAGCCGGGTTCGGCCGGCGACCTGATCAAAGTTCGCAACAGCGACAGCGGCAAGATCCTTTCCGGCACCGTGATGGCCGATGGAACCATCCAGGTCAGCTCTTCATGATGCGCCCGCTTGCCCTTTTGCTCGCGGCCGCGCTCGGCCTGCAGCCGGCGCTGGCCGACGGCCTGACGCCCAAGGCCAAGCGCGACCTCGCCGCCAAGAATGGCGGCGTCTACGACGACCCCGAATATGATCCGGCCACCACCACCCGCATGTTCCGCGTTTCACCGGGGCCAAGCTCGCTGCCGCCTGGCCAGGTCGCCTCGCGCATCAAGGATATTGCCCAGCTGCAGAGTTCGCGCGACAACCAGCTCGTCGGCTACGGCCTTGTCATCGGCCTCGCCGGCTCGGGCGACAGCCTGCGCAATTCGCCTTTCACCGAACAGTCGATCCGCGCCATGCTCGAAAATCTCGGTATCGCCACCGAAGGCGGCAGCGCGCGCGCCAAGAACGTCGCCGCCGTCATCGTCACCGCCAACATGCCGCCCTACGTGCAGTCGGGAGCCCGCATCGACATCGACGTATCCTCGATGGGCGACGCCACCTCGCTTGCCGGCGGCACGCTGATCATGACGCCGCTGAAGGCGGCGGACGGCGAGATCTATGCCGTCGGCCAGGGCGCGGTCATCGTTTCCGGCTTCGTTGCCACGGGTCAGGCCCAGCAATTGACGCAAGGCGTGCCGACCGCCGGCCGGGTGCCGAACGGCGCCATCGTCGAGCGTTCGGTGAAAGCCGAGTTCGACGACCAGTCGACGCTGACGCTGCAATTGCGCAATCCCGATTTTTCGACCGCAATCCGCATCGCTGATGCCATCAACGACTACACCAGCCAGCGTTTCGGCATGCGCGTGGCGGGCGAGCGCGATTCCCGCACCGTCCAGATCAGGCGGCCGAAGAACGTTTCGGCGGCCCGCTTCTATGCCGAGATCGAGAATCTGGTGGTCGAATCCGACACCCCGGCCCGCGTCGTCATCGACGAGCGCACCGGAACGATCGTCATCGGCAACGACGTCAAGATCTCGCGCGTCGCCATCAGCCACGGCACGCTGACGGTACGCATCACCGAAGCGCCGCGCGTCGTGCAGCCCGAACCCTTCTCCAAGGGCGAAACTGCCGTCGAACCGTTCACCGCCATTGACGCCAGCCGGCCCAATGGCCGCGTCGCGGTGCTTGACGGGCCTGACCTGCAAACCCTCGTTTCCGGCCTCAACCGTCTCGGCGTCAAGCCGGACGGCATCATTGCCATCCTGCAAGGCATCAAGTCGGCCGGCGCCCTGCAAGCCGATCTGGTTCTCCAATAGGCCATGCCGATGATCCCTTCCCTCTCCCCCAATCAAAGACGCCCCTCCCGCGCAATCCTGTTTGCGGTCACGGCTCTCGCTGCCGTATCCGCTGCCGGCGGCGGCGCGCATGGCGAGGATGTCGTTCGCCAGGTTCTGCCCGGAGCGCAGCCTGCGGTGGCGCCGCAGCAATTGGCGCGGGAAAAGGCGCCGGACCAGAGCGAGATCGAGCGCTTCTGCTCCAACATCGCCGACGCGGCCCGCGACCGCCGCTATCAGTTGCAGGCTGAAGAACTGAAGCAGCTCCAGGCCGGCATCGACGAACGCATGAAGGCTCTGGACGCAAAGAAGGCCGAATACGAAACCTGGCTGAAGCGGCGCGAGGTCTTCCTGGCCCGGGCCGAGGACGGTGTCGTCAAGATCTATGCCGGCATGAAGCCGGATGCCGCGGCCGAACGCCTGGCAATCGTCAATGCGGACCTCGCCGCAGCCATCCTGATGAAGCTCGATTCACGCAAGGCCAGCGTCATTCTCAACGAAATGGACCAGAAGGCGGCGGCGACGCTCACCGGCATCATGGCCAGCGCAGCCCGAAGGGTAGACCCGTCATGATCCGCAGAATGCTCATCCTGTGCGCGGTAGCGGCGCTGTCCGGCTGCGGCACCAACCTCAAGGAGGTCGGCAGGGATCCGGCGATGTCTCCGGTGGGTTCCGGCATCGACGGCGGCAACACCTCTTCCCTCTACAAATACCCCCAGCCACCTCGGGGCCCTGTGAAGAAGTTCTCGCTGTGGGACGACCGCCAGAGCCGACTGTTCACCGATCCTCGCGCGCTGTCGCAGGGCGACATTCTCACGGTCAAGATTTCCATCAACGACAGGGCCAACTTCAAGAACCAGAACGACCGAAGCCGAACCGCCAACCGCAAACTTGGTTACGACATCAGCGCGCAATGGGACAAGCTGAGCACCGCTGGCAAAGGCTCAGGCGCTCTCTCGTCCGGCACGGACACAACTGCCGACGGCGAGATCAAGCGATCCGAAACGCTTGAGCTCAATGTCGCCGCCATCGTCACCGACGTGCTGCCCAACGGCAACCTGATGATCAGCGGCTCGCAGGAAGTGCGCGTCAACGCCGAACTCAGGGTGCTGACCATCGCTGGCATCGTGCGGCCGGCCGATATCGGTGCGGAAAACACGATCCCCTATGAACGCATCGCCGAGGCGCGCATCTCCTACGGCGGACGTGGACGCATCACCGAGATCCAGCAGCCCGCTTACGGCCAGCAGGTTCTCGATCAGGTTCTTCCGTTCTAGGGATTGGAGAACAACACCGTGGCCAATGTCGAACAGGTGCAGCCGCGCAAGGGTTCTTCCCTTGTCGTCCAGCTGGCCATGCTGCTCGTGGTGACGGCCGCCGCCATCGGCATGGGCTGGATGTCGGGCGGCTATCTCAAGGGCGTCGGCGCACCGTCATCGGTACCGGTTGCGCCTGAAAATGAGGGCAAGGTCGATCAGCCCCCCACCGCACACGAGCCGGGCACGGGACCGACGCTCGTCGCGCTGGCGCCGATCACCACCAACATCGCCTCCCCCGCCGACACCTGGATCAGGATGGAAGTCTCGGTGGTCTATGACGCGCCGCAGCTGCCAGCGATGGCTGAAGACATCCAACAGGACCTTCTGGCATACGTGCGCACCCTGAAGATGCATCAGATCGAGGGCGCCAGCGGTTACCAACACCTGAAGGCAGATCTCGAGGAACGCGCCTCGATCCGCAGCCAGGGCCACGCCAAACAGGTTCTCATCAGGACATTGCTGCTCGAATGAGAAAATTCCTTCTCACTATCGCACTGATTGGCGCCGCCACCTCCGTCGCGGCGGCGCAGCAGCTGGACCTCGGTGGTATCGGCAAGGCCGACGGCACCACCGTCGGCTACATCATTCAGATGTTCGGCCTGCTGACCGTGCTGTCGGTGGCGCCCGGGCTGCTGATCATGGTGACGAGCTTCACCCGTTTCGTCATCGCCTTCTCGATCCTGCGTGCCGGCATCGGCCTGCAGTCGACGCCGGCAAACCTGATCCTGATTTCGCTGTCGCTGTTCATGACCTTCTATGTCATGGCGCCGACCTTCGATCAGGCCTGGAACACCGGCGTCAAGCCGCTGATGGACAACCAGATCAGCCAGACCGAGGCCTTCGAGAAGATCTCGGATCCGTTCCGCACCTTCATGCTCCACAATGTGCGCGACAAGGACTTCGACCTCTTCGCGGACCTTGCCCGCGAGCGCGGCCAGGTCGTGGCCAAGGAGACGGTTGACCTGCGCATCCTGGTGCCAGCCTTCATGATCTCCGAGATCCGGCGCGGTTTCGAGATCGGCTTCCTGATCGTGCTGCCATTCCTGGTCATCGACCTGATCGTCGCCACTATCACCATGGCGATGGGCATGATGATGCTGCCGCCCACAGTGGTGTCGCTGCCGTTCAAGATCCTGTTCTTTGTCCTGATCGACGGCTGGAACCTGCTCGTCGGCAGCCTGGTGCGTTCCTTCAACTGATCCCGCGCTCCCAGCTTGCAGCCGGGACTGCCCGGAAGAACCGTGCGGTGGCCTGGACGGTGTCGAATTTTTCTCAAATTATTTTCGATTAACCGTCCGATTTAGCCCTTTGGTAGGGACTCGCCGCCATAGTCGCTCGCAGATGGCGGGTGACCCAAACGCAACGGTCATTGGCATGATGCCGCTCCGTCATACCGGACAATCCGGTATGCCAAAAACACCTGTAAAAACAAGGTACGAGTAGCCATGGCCAGTATCATGACCAACGCTTCGGCGTTGACCGCTCTGCAGAGCTTGAGCGCCACCCAGAAGAACCTCGACATTACCCAGGCCCGCATCTCGACGGGCTATCGCGTTTCCCAGGCATCGGACAACGCTGCTTACTGGTCGATCGCCACCACGATGCGCTCCGACAACCAGGCCATGTCCACCGTTTCGGACGCGCTCGGCCTCGGCGCCTCGAAGGTCGACACCGCCTACACCGGCATGAACAGCTCGATCGACACCCTCAACCAGATCAAGACCAAGCTGGTCGCTTCCTACGGCCAGACGGATGCCGACAAGGAAAAGACCCAGACCGAAATCGCTGCCCTTCAGAAGCAGTTGAAGGCCTACGCCGATGGCGCCACCTTCTCCGGCACCAACATGCTGTCCGTCAACAGCGGCACGGCTACGGCTGCAGCCGACGTCAAGATCGTTTCGGCCTTCAATCGCGACGCTTCCGGCAGCTCTTCGATCAGCACGATCGACGTCAATGTGGAAAGCACAAAGCTTTATGAAGCCGGCACCACCGCAGGCACGGCCAAGGGCATCCTCGACGCCGACCGCCTCGGCAGCACCGGTGCCATTACCACCACCGCACAGAACCCGACGGCGGGTGCCGCTTCAGTGGCCCTCGATACCTATTCGGTCGCCACGCTGAAGGTCTACGACTCGACCAGCGGCAAGGGCTTCAGCGACTCGCAGATCGCCGACCAGATGAAGGTCGTCGACGCCGCGCTGAAGGACATGACCAACGCCGCAACCACGCTCGGCGCCGCCAAGAGCTCCATTGACCTGCAGAAGACCTTCACCTCGAGCCTGATGGACTCCATCGATCGCGGCGTCGGCCAGCTCGTCGATGCCGACATGAACAAGGAATCGACCCGCCTCCAGGCGCTGCAGGTCCAGCAGCAGCTCGGCGTCCAGGCGCTGTCGATCGCCAACGGTTCGTCGCAGTCGATCCTGTCGCTCTTCCGCGGCTGATCTCTCGCTTTCAAACGACTACGCCAACTGAACGGGCCGCGCCAAAAGCGCGGCCCGTTTCGCGTTTGCTCCAGCCCCGCGCAACGCTCGTTCCTTAATTCTCGAAAGCTGGTCTTTAACAGACCATTAACCATAGCGCGTTAGATATGGTTAACCAAAAGCTTACATCGGATTGGCGAATCGGCCTTTTTGGCACGGTCGCAATCCATAGGCGGGCCGATCCGGTCCGTGAGGGTTATGCCGGTGAGGGCCGGCCTTGGAAAAGGAACGAGTTTCTTGGCGAGCATCATGACTAACACGGCGGCGTTGACCGCACTTCAAAGCCTGAACGCCACCAACAAATCGCTTGAGCAGACGCAGGCCCGAATCTCGACGGGCTACAGGGTCTCCGAGGCCTCCGACAACGCCGCCTACTGGTCGATCGCCACGACGATGCGCTCGGACAACCAAGCGCTCTCGACGGTGCAGGATGCACTCGGCCTCGGCGCCTCGAAGGTCGACACCGCCTATACCGGCATGAACAATGTCCTGACGACGATCGGCAACCTCAAGACCAAGCTGCTTTCGACTATCGGCCAGACGGATGCCAACAAGGCAAAAACGCAGACCGAAATCACCTCGCTTCAGGCGCAGATGAAGTCATTTGCCGACGCGGCCACTTTCTCCGGCTCGAACTATCTGTCGGTGGCGTCCAAGCAAGTCGCCGCCGCCAATGACGGCGTCCAACCTAACTCCCAGATCGTCTCCTCATTCAATCGCTCTTCGTCGGGCGCGATCTCGCTCGGCACGATCGATATCGATGTCGAGAGCACCAAGCTTTTCGACAGCGGGCTTACCACCGCCGTCAAGAACCAGGGCATTATCGACCGTACAACCTCGGTCTACGCCACGGCCGCGGCCCAGAACCTTTACGATACCGCCTATGCCGCCTCGATCGCCAGCGGCAGCACCGACATCGCGGCCAATACCGCCGGCCAGACCGCCGCGGGAACGACGGTTGCCAAGATCGACAATGTCTCGGCCTTCAATCTTGACATCACTGCCCCGGGCGTCACCGACGACATCATCACGCAGATGGTCAATAAGATCGACAATGTCATGAGCCAGTTGACCGACTCCGCCACCATCCTCGGTTCGGCCAAGAGCTCGATCGACCTGCAGAAGACCTTCACCCAGAGCCTGATGGATTCCATCGACCGCGGCGTCGGCCAGCTCGTCGATGCCGACATGAACAAGGAATCGACCCGCCTTCAGGCGCTGCAGGTCCAGCAGCAGCTCGGCATCCAGTCGCTGTCGATCGCCAACAGTTCCTCGCAGTCGATCCTGTCGCTGTTCAAGAACGGCTAATCTCCACTTAGCTGAGGGATCTCCTCCTCAAATCGATGGGCCGCGCCGCAAGCGCGGCCCATTTCATTTTCGCACAAGCTTCGAGGGCTAGTGTTCCGGCGGACAGTCATGCTGGGAGTCGCTCAATCGTGCCGGAACAGATCCAGAGCATCATTTCGAATCTCCGTGGCTTTGGCGTCAGGCGCCTTGCCATGCTGGCCGGCATCGCCGTGCTGGTGATGGGTGTCATCGGCATCGCTTCGGTCTATCTCAACCGCCCGGCCTACGACACGCTCTATGTCGGGCTCGACCGCGCCGACGTGAACCAGATCGGCCTGGTGCTGGGCGAGGCCGGCATCGGCTTCGACGTCGGCGCCGACGGGACCTCCGTGCTGGTGCCGGCCGGCACCACGGCGCAAGCGCGCATGCTGCTTGCCGAAAAGGGCCTGCCGACCAGCGCCAATGCCGGCTATGAGCTGTTCGACAATGTCGGCGCGATGGGCCTCACCTCCTTCATGCAGCAGATCACCCGCGTGCGCGCGCTTGAAGGCGAGATCGCCCGCACCATCCAGTCGATCTCAGGCATCAAGGCCGCGCGCGTCCACATCGTCATGTCGGAACGCGCCAATTTCCGTCGCGACGAGCAGCAGCCGTCCGCATCGGTTGTCATCCGCTACGCCGGCACCGACGCTGAGAAAAGCGCCATGTCGATCCGCCATCTCGTCGCCGCCGCCGTTCCCGGCCTGTCGGCCGACAAGGTGACGGTGCTGGATTCCAACGGCAATCTGCTGGCCGCTGGCGATGATCCCTCCAACACCAGTGCCGCCCGCACCCTCGGCGTCGAGCAGACCGTGGAAGCCCAGATCGGCGACAACATCCGCCGGGCGCTCAGCCCCTATCTCGGGCCCGATAATTTCCGCGCCAGCGTCAAGGCCGACGTCAACACCGACACTCGCCAGACCGAGGAGACGATCTTCGATCCGAATTCTCGCGTCGAGCGCTCGGTGCAGTCGGTGCGTGCCAATGAGAACAGCAACCAGAAACAGGCCTCCACCCCGGCCAGTGTCGAGCAAAACCTGCCGGAGACCCAGGCAACCAGCACCGATGGCCCGCAGACCACTTCGGCGAACGACCGCAAGGAAGAGATCACCAATTACGAGATCAACTCCAAGAAGGTCGCCACCGTCTCCAACGGCTACACTGTCACCAAGATGTCGATTGCCGTCGTCGTCAACCAGGAGCGGCTGAAGGCGATCCTGGGCAAGGACGCGACGCCCGAACAGATCGCCAAGCGCGTCGCCGAAATCCAGAAGATGGTGAGCTCCGCCACCGGTTTCGACGACAAGCGCGGCGACGTCATCGACGTCTCGGCGGTCGAGTTCATCGACGGGCTGGATGGCGAGGCCATCCCGCAGGCTGGAATGCTTGATTCCATCGGCCAGCATGCCGGCACGATGATCAATGCCGGCGCCTTCATCATCGTCGTGTTCCTGGTCGCCTTCTTTGGCTTGCGGCCGATGGCGGCGGCACTGACGGCAAAGGCGACACCCGCCTTAGCGGGGCCAAATTTCGATGAGGTCCAGCGTTCGCTGCCGACACCGGAGGCAGCCGCTTCCGCCGACGCGGCGACCAATAGCGGCGCCTTGCCCGGTTCGCGGTCCGGCCCCACGCCGCTCGACGACCTTCGCCAGAAGATCAGACCGGCACCACAGGAGCGGCTCGCCCGCATGGTCGACCTCAACGAGGAGCGCACCGCGCAGATCCTGCGCAAATGGGCAGCCCAGGAAGTCGCGGCATAAATCATGGCCTCCGCAGCCCTCTTCGATCTTCTCCCTGACTTCGGCACGCGCGCGCAGCGCGTCAGCCAGCCTCAGGCAGCAACCGATCCTCAGCACAAGTCGGAGCCGGCGGCTCCACGGGCCGATATCGGCACACTGATCGCCGAGGCGGTTGCCCAGGCGGAGGCAACACTCGGGGAACGACTGGTCGCTGCCCATGACGCAGCGCTGGAAGCCGAACGCCAGGCGAATGCCGAGGAAGCAAGGGTCTTTCTCGACAGCTTCGGCGGCGATGTCGGCGCGGCGGTCGCGTCGCGCATCGACGCCATGGAGGCGCGCGTGACGGACCTTGTCGCGGCCACGGTCGCCCGCATCATCGGCGGCGTTGTCAGTGACGATCTGCAGAAGCGCTCGCTTGAAGCGCTCGCTGGCGCGGTTCGCGAAGCCGCCGGCGATGCCGAAGCGGTGCGCATCGCCGTGCGCGGGCCGCTCTCGCTGTTCGAAACGCTGAAGGCATCGCTTGGGCCACGCGCTGCAAATCTCGACTTCGTCGAGGCGCCCGGCTTCGACCTGACCGTGACCATTGACGAGGCCGTCTTCGAGACACGCATGGCCGAATGGTCGGCAACCCTTTCGGAGGTCTTGTCGTGAGTGTTGCCGATGCCGATCATGGCAGGCACGAGATCATCATCGTGCGGCGCGCCCATGGCGACCACGATGAAGGCCATCATGGTGGTGTCTGGAAGATCGCCTTCGCCGACTTCATGACCGCGATGATGTGCTTCTTCCTGGTCATGTGGCTGATCAATGCCGCCAACGAACAGACCAAGGCCGCCGTCGCCAGCTACTTCAATCCTGTGAAGCTGGTCGACCGCAATTCGAGCCGCAAGGGCCTGGAAGACCTGGGCGACGGCCCAAGCGCGATCGGCACGACGGCCCCAAACCCGCAACAGGCGACAGCCAAGGCAGGCCAGGGCGGCAATGGTGAGGCCGGTTCATCCGACCGCAAGCAGGACAAGCAGGAGCCACAGCAGCCGCAACAATCCGACGATCATCTCTTCGCCGACCCTTACGCGGTGCTTTCGGAAATCGCCACCGATACCGGCACCATGCAGAATGTCAGCCAGAAGGGTGATGGCGGCGCGCAGAGCGCCGGTCCAGCGACGGGCGCCTCCGGCGGCGCGTCCTACCGTGATCCCTTCGAGCCGGACTTCTGGTCCCAGCAGGTCGCCACGCCCATCGCCGAGGCAAGTGCGCAGCGCCCCAAGATCGAGGGCGATCCGCTGAAGCCCGGCGACAAGGCCGCGGAGGCGCAGGTCGCCAAGGTCAAGGCCGTGCCGCCGGCACCGCCCATCGAGGACGCGCCTCTCGAGCCGCTGGCGAAGGATGGCAAGGTTGCGATGGCCTCGGCCAAGTCTGGCGATGCCAAGTCTGGCGATGCCACGGCCAACGACACCAAACGCGCGGACACCAAGGCCACGACCAAGGCGGAAGCTGCCGCAGCACAGGAAGCCGCAAAGGCCGAAGCCACGGAAAAGGCGCCGACCGCCGCAGCGCTGAAGGCGGCGGCCGACGTCAAGCAGCAGCTGGCCGATGCCTTCAAGCCCGGCGACAAGCTGCACGACGGCGTCTCGGTCGAAGCCACAGACAAGGGTGTCGTCATTTCGATCACCGATCAGCTCGACTTCGGCATGTTCGAAGTCGGCTCGGCGGTTCCCAGCCGCGAGCTGGTGCTGGCGATGGAAAAGATCGGCCGCATCGTCAACAGCCAGAAGGGCACCATCAGCATCAACGGCCATACCGATGCCCGGCCTTTCCGCAGCGCCACCTACGACAATTGGCGGCTGTCGACGGCGCGCGCGCATTCCGCCTACTACATGCTCGTGCGCGGCGGCGTTGACGAACGCCGCATCACCGAGGTCGCCGGCTTCGCCGACCGCCAGCCGAAGGACGCAGCCGATCCGATGTCGGCGGCCAACCGCCGCATCGAAATACTGATGACGAGCGGCGGATGAAGCGGGCGGCCATCACCAGCCGGCTGATGGGCCTGTTGCTGCTGGCCGCCGGATATCCGTCGGCCGGCTTTGCCCAGGACACGCTGCAGCCGTATCAGCTGGTGCGCTCGCTGCAGCTCATCCAGGACCGTATCGCCGCCGGCGATCACGCCGCGATGCCGATGCAGGCCAAGCTGCTCGAAATGACCGATGCGCGGCTGCGCCAAGCAGATGCCGAGGACTTCAAGGACCCCAGGAATTTTCGCGCGCTGCTGGTCTACGGCATGAGCGGCGGCAACCCGGCGACCGTCGAAGGGGCAGTGTCTCGCGCCACGTCGATAGATGCCCAGGACCTTGCGATCGCGAAGGGCATTATAAATTATCTGGTCGGCCGGCCTGCCGGCGCCATCGACGTTCTGAAGCCGATCGACCCGATGGCGCTGCCTAGCGATCTCGGCGCCTTCCTTGCCTTGGTCAAAGGGTCGCTGCTGGCGACGGATGAGCCGGCTACCGCGCTCACGCTGCTCGACGAGGCCAGGTTGCTCAGCCCCGGCACCCTCGTCGAGGAAGCGGCCTTGCGGCGCTCGGTCGGCATTGCCGTGGCGCAAGGCGATGCGGCGCGGTTCGCGCTTGCCTCCACCCAGTATGTCGAGCGCTATCTCTATTCCCCCTATGCCAGCCAGTTCGCCGACTCCTTCGTCTCCGGCGTCATCGCGCTGCACATGTCGATCAGCCAGGACAAGCTGGCCGATATCACCTCGATGATGGATCCCGAGCGCGAAACGGTGATTTATCTGCGCATCGCCCGCCGTGCCGCGATCGACGGGCTGAGCGACTTGTCGGCCTTCGCCTCGGCACGCGCCGTTAAGGGTCGCGACGGCAACACCAATCAGGGCGATCCGCGCGCGCTGCTCTACTCCAGCCTGTCCACCGTGACCTCCGGCACGATCGAGGATGTGCGCACCAAGCTCGGCAAGATCGACCGCAGCAAGCTGTCGGACGGTGACCGTGCCTTGCTCGACGCGGCCCAGGCGATCGCCGGTGAAGTCGTGGCGCCGCCAGCTTCCCTTCCAGCCCCGTCGCCCGCGGCCGTTACACCGCAGCCCGAACCTGAGGCCGCACAGGCCGCCGACGAGGCCGGATTGCCACCTGTCGAGGGTGCTGCCTCCGAACAGCCTGCTGTTGCGCCATCCGGAGCCAAAGCGGTCGCTGCGCCGAGCGCGCCTTCGCCTTCAGCCGATGCGGCGACCGTCCTGCCGGCATCAGCGCCGACGGCTTCAGCCACCGCCGACACGACTGACCCGACCGACGCCGCCATGATGAAAACCCGTCGACAGCTCGACCTGATCGACCAGATGCTTGGAGCCGCCCCCAAATGACCCCCAGCCTCGGCCCAGCCTTGCCAGGATATACCGCCGCACGCACAACGGCGGAACAGCCGGCCGCGCCCGGAAAGAATGATGCTGGTTTCGGCAAGATGGTGGATGGCGGTGCAAGCCCTGCCCATTCGGAAAAACAGTCGGCGACAGAAGCCGGGCCGCGCGATCCGCGCTGGAGCAAGCTTGCTGCTGGCCTTGCGGCTCAAGGCGGCGAGGATGAGCCGATGCCGGCCGGCAAGGCAAGGACCACGCCGAGCGGATTGACGGCTGCGAAATCCATGAAGGACGACAAGGACCTTGGGACGGACAAGGACGCCGACACCGAAAAATCGGCGACAGACGCCGGCGCAACGCCACTTGAAGACCATCTGCCGCTGCTGATGGCGTTCCATGATTTGCGCCATTTCTCGACATCGGCCAAGTCGGCAGCTGCGGGCGAAGCCGGACAGGACCCGGCACCCGACGGGAAGGTCCTGCCCAAGGCCTATCAGCCGAAATCCGTCACCGGGCACGACGACCTCGAACCCATGTCGAAGCCTGAGCTGGCGTCGCTCGTCGATGGCCCGTTGACGAAGCTCGACGGCCAGTCCCTCCGTGATGCCGCCGCCGGCGCGCCGCGGCGTGACAATGCAATCGCTGCTGGCCCCCTGCCCGAGACGCCGCCAGCCGAGGTGCCGGGCGTGGAAGATAAGCAGGCGGCAACGCAGCTGAAGTCCATCGCCGACGTCCAATTCTCCTTGCGTTCGGAGCCAGGAAAACAGCTCTCGGCGAAGGCGCGCATCGACGTGATTTCCGAGCGCAGCTTCCCGGCCCCGCCACAGGCGCCGATGAGCCAGGCAGCGCTTAACGTAATCAATGCCGTAGCGGCCGATGTTGGCACAAAGCAAGCGGTTTCGACGGCCTCCGCGACCACCCAGCTGGCCAACTCTGTTGCCGTTCCGACACATGTGTTGAAGATCGAACTTCATCCGGCCGAATTGGGCGTGGTCACGGCCCATCTTCGCCTCTCCGGAGAACAACTCTCGATTGAACTGAAGCCCGAAACGCACGACGCCTACCGCCGCCTTTCCAGCGACAGCGAGGCGATCGTCAAGTCGCTGCGCGGGCTGGGCTTCGAGGTTGACAAGGTCACCATCCTGCAACCGTCAGTGGCCGTTCCGTCTACAACCCGGACGGATGCAACCGCTTCGCTGACCGCCGCGCCTGGCCGCGACCAGTCATCCTTTCAACCCGGAAACTCCAGCGGCGGCAACAGTGGAGCCGGCGGCCAGCAACCGGGCCAGCAGTCCGCAAGGGGTAACCATGATGACGCGCAAGCACACGGCCGCGCCGCTTCGCCTTCTCGCGAGCGCACTGGCGGCGATATCTTTATCTAGCCTCGCGAGCAACGCCGCTGCCGCCACCAATCCCTGCGAGCCCGAGATCCTGCGCGCCGCCGACCGCTATGGCGTGCCCGCCGGCATCCTCTATGCCGTCGGCTTGACCGAAACCGGAAAGAAAGGCAGCCTTCAGCCTAACGCCTTGAATATAGAAGGGAAAGCGGTCTTCCCAAGCAGCCGGGCCGAAGCCCTTGCCATCTTCGCCAATGCGCAGCGCGAGGGCAAGACGCTGATCGATCTCGGCTGCATGCAGATCAACCACCACTATCATTCCACGCATTTCCGCAGCGTCGAGGACATGCTTGACCCGCGCCAGAACGTTGACTACGCGGCGCGTTTCCTGGCCGATCTGCATGCCCGCCACGAAACCTGGTCGATGGCTGTCGCGCGCTATCATGCGGGTCCTGACAACGACCCGGCACAGAAGGTCTATGTCTGCAGGGTGATCGCCAACATGGTTGCCACCGGTTTTGGCAAGTGGACCACCAACGCTCGCGCCTTCTGCAACCCGTAAGCGTATCTTCTGCTTCTAATACACCGATTCAGGCACTTTGCGATTGTCTGTTTTGACTTGATCAAGACTTGCCACCCCAAGCATATCTGGCTGCACGCTAATGCAACCGGTGCGATTCCAGACTCCCAAGAAACTAGTTACAAGAAATGACGCTTGTTCAGGTTTCCCGCCAGCGGTTACGCCTCTTCCCACGGGGCAGATGTGCTGATTCGGAAGGTGGGGCCGATGATTGTTATCGTGGACGAGCGAGAGCTCGTGACAGACGGATACAATTCACTTTTTGATCGAGAGGGCGTCGCCTGCGCGGGCTTCGCGCCTGGCGAATTCGGCGAGTGGGTGAACTCGGCTGCCGATACCGATCTGCGCTCGGTCCGCGCCTTCCTCATCGGTGACTGCCGCGAAGGCTCGATCTCTCCACGCCAGATCCGCGATCGCACCGGAGCTCCGGTCATTGCGCTGAGCGAGCAGCATTCACTGGAGAACACGCTGCGGTTGTTCGAGAGCGGCGTCGACGACGTCATCCGCAAGCCCGTTCATATCCGCGAGATCCTGGCCCGCATCACCGCCATCCGCCGCCGTGCCCAGGAGGACGTCGCCTACACCGAGATCGGCGCCATGCGCATCTTCATGGACGGCCGCGATCCCGAGATCGACGGCCAGCCGCTGCCCTTGCCGCGCCGCGAACGCCGCATCCTCGAATATCTGGCGAGCAACCGCGGCCGCCGGGTCACCAAGACCCAAGTCTTCAACGCCATCTACGGCATCTTCGACGAAGAGGTCGAGGAGAACGTGGTGGAAAGCCACATCAGCAAATTGCGCAAGAAACTGCGCGAGAAGCTGGGTAGCGACCCGATCGATTCCAAACGCTTCCTCGGCTACCGGCTGGTGTTCTGATGCGCTGCCGCGCCAGCTTCGCGCAAGACAGGACGCGTAGCCTCGAAGCCAGTGGCATGGATATAGCGGAGACACTTCGATGAGCCTCTACGGAATGATGCGGACCGGCGTTTCCGGCATGAACGCACAGGCCAATCGCCTGTCGACGACAGCCGACAACATCGCCAATTCCGACACCACCGGCTACAAGCGATCCTCCGCTGAATTCTCGACGCTGGTCATGCCGACCACCGGCGGCGCCTACAATTCCGGCGGCGTCACCACCACGATCCGGCAGGCGGTCAGCGATCCGGGCGTGCTCCAATACACGACCTCTGTCTCCGACCTTGCCGTCAGCGGCGATGGCTTCTTCGTCGTCCAGGACCCGAGCGGCACACCTTTCCTGACCCGCGCCGGCGCATTCGTTCCCGACGCACAGGGCAGGCTGGTCAACGCGGCCGGCTTCCAGCTGATGGCCTACAGCTACGCCAATGGCACGCCGGCAGCGACGGTGAATGGCTTTGAAGGTCTGGAGCCGGTCGTCATCTCTGATCAGGGATTGACCGCAACGCCGAGCACTACGGGAACCTACAGCGGAAATCTGCCGGCGGGCGCGACACCGGTGGCGAGCGGCAGTCTGCCCTCCACCAACTCGGCAGGCGCGCAATACACCTCGAAGTCCTCCATGGTCGCCTATGACAACCTCGGCAACAAGAAGCTGCTCGATGTCTATTTCACCAACACCGGTGCCGGCACCTGGGAAGTGGCGGTCTTCGATCAGTCGAAGGCGACGGCTGGAACCGGGTTCCCCTACGCCGCCGGCGGCGCGCTCGGCTCGGCCAACCTGACCTTCGACACCACGAACGGCAAGCTGACCGGCACGCCCACAGGCATCACGTTCACCGTGCCGGGCGGCGCCAGCCTCAATCTCGACCTGTCGACACTGACCCAGCTCGGGACCGGCTTCACGGTCTCCGATGCCCAGGTCAATGGCAACGCGCCGAGCACCATCGACAAGATCCAGATCAGCAAGGACGGTACCATCTACGCCCAGTACAAGGACGGCACCTCAAAGCCGCTCTACAAGATTCCGCTGGCCGATGTGCAGAGCCCCGACCAGCTCAAGGCGCTTCCCGGCAATGTCTACGCGCAGGGCACCGACTCCGGCGCGATCCGTGTCGGCTTTGCCAATGAAGGCAAGGCCGGCTCGATCATCTCCGGCGCGCTCGAAAATTCCAACGTCGATATCGCCGAAGAGCTGACCGACATGATCGCGGCGCAGCGCAGCTACACCGCCAACTCCAAAGTCTTTCAGACCGGTTCCGACCTGATGGACGTCCTTGTCAACCTGAAGAGATAAACCGGGCTTCGCCCGTGAAAGACCAGCATGTCGCTTTCTTCCGCACTGAGCATCGCCCAATCGGCGCTTCTGGCCACCTCACGGCAGACCAGCGTTGTCACCCGCAACGTGGCAGACGCCAACAATCCGGACTATTCGCGCCGCATCGCGCTGGTCACCAGCACGACACCCGGCGCGCGTTCGGTTGATATTCAGCGCGCAACCAACGACCTGCTGTTTCGCCAGAACCTCGGCGCTCTGTCCGCCTACGCCGGCCAGAGCGCGCTCTACAGCGGCATGGATCAGCTCGACGTTTCGGTGAATGGCGTCGACAATGCGTCCTCGCCCTCGACCGCAATCGGTAATCTGCAGCAGGCGCTGCAGCTTTACGCCACCTCGCCGTCCAACCAGAATCTCGGCTCGAGCGTCATCGATGCAGCCAAACAGGTCGTGCGCTCCCTGAATGATGGCTCCAAGGCCATTCAGGATTTTCGCACCCAGACCGACGGCCAGATCGATACGGCCGTCAAAGACCTCAACTCGCTGCTCAACCAGTTCCAGGATGCCAACACGGCGGTCATGTCCGGAACACGTTCCGGCACCGACGTTTCCGATGCGCTCGACCAGCGCGACGCCTTGCTGAAGAAGATCGGCAACTACATTCCGGTCTCGACCTTTACGCGTGGCGACAATGACATGGTCATCACCACGGGTGACGGCACGACATTGTTCGAGACCATCCCGCGCGCCGTCAGCTTCGCCCCATCGTCGGGCTATACCGCGGGCGCGCCCGGCAACACTGTTTATATCGACAATGTACCGGTCTCGGCTGGCACCGGCGGCAACACCACCGCCAGCGGCACGATTGCCGGCCTGCTGCAATTGCGCGACGGCGTGGCCTCGACCGTGCAGAGCCAGCTCGACGAAACCGCGCGCGGCCTGATCACCGCCTTTGCCGAAACCGCACCTTCACTGCCAAACGCCGCCGGCCTGTTCACCTGGTCGGGCGCGCCGGCAGTTCCGGCCGCGGGCACGCTCGTCAACGGGCTTGCTGGTACGATCAAGATCAATGCGGCCATGGATCCCAGCACTGGCGGCAACCCGACATTGCTGCGTGACGGTGGCGCCAACGGCGCGGCCTATGTCGCCAACACCACTGGCGGAGCTTCATACTCCAATCTTCTGGTTGCCTATGGCGACCAGCTCGACAAGCCGATGGCTTTCGATCCGGCGGCCGGAATTTCGGCAACGTCCAGCGTCTCCGACTACGCCGCCAATTCGATCGGCTGGCTGCAGGGCGTGCGTCAGCAGGCTTCGACGGCCGCCGATGCCAAGGAAGCCCTGGCGCAGCGCAGCGCCGATGCCTTGTCCAACGCAACCGGCGTCAATGTCGACCAGGAAATGTCGCTGATGCTGGACCTCGAGCACACTTACCAGGCATCAGCCCGGATGATGAAAACCGTTGACGACATGATGACGGCGCTGTTCAGCGCGGTGGGATAAGCCATGACTTCAGTCTCTACTGCTGCCCTTACCAATGCCATGCGTTATCAGCAGATGCGCATGCAGTCCGACCTGGTCAAAGCCACGAAGGAATCTTCGACCGGCAAGGTCGCCGACGTTGGACTGGCGCTTGGCGGCCGCACCGCCCAGTCCGTCACCTTCTCGCGCGATCTCGACCGGCTCAACGTCATCGTCGATTCCAACGGACTGGTCGCCGCCCGGTTGTCATCGACGCAGACCTCGCTCAGCCAACTCTCGGGAGTGGCGCAGAACTTCCTGTCCAGCCTGACATCGGCGACATCTGGAGATTCCTCGCAGAGCCTGACCCAATCTGCCGGCAAGACCGCCATCCAGCAGCTCGGCTCGATCCTCAATACCAGCATCAACGGCGAATATCTGTTCGCCGGCACCAACACCGACGTCAAGCCGATCAACGATTTCACGGCCGCTGGGTCTCCCGCCAAGGCGGCCTTCGACGCCTCCTTCGTCACCAAGTTCGGCTTCACCCCCGATGATCCGGCCGCCGCCAACATCACCGCGGCCCAGATGGACGATTTCATCACCAACGATGTCACACCGCAGTTCATGGGCGCGGGCTGGCAGGCCAACATGTCGAATGCCACCGACCAGCAGATCGTCAGCCGCATCGCGCTCAACGAAACCACCGAGACCTCCACTGGCGCCAACAGCGACGGTATCAAGAAGCTCGCCATGGCGGCGGCCATCGTCACCAGCCTGATGTCCACCAACATCAGCCAGGCGGCGAAGGACACCATCGTCAGCCGCACGCAGAACATGGTTGGCGAAGCCCTGAGCGGCATCGCCCAGGTCCAGTCGCAGACCGGCATCGTGCAGAAGCGGGTGTCCGATGCCAGCGACCGCATGAAGACGCAGACCGACCTGTTCGAGCGCCACATACTCGATCTCGAATCGGTCGATCCGGCGGAAGCCGCCACCCGCGTCGCCAATCTGACGCAGCAGATTGAAAACTCCTTTGCGCTGACGGCACGCCTCCAGCAGCTTAGCCTGCTGAATTACCTGACCTGAGAACACTCTGAACCGGATCGGTAGAGCTAACGATGTACCAATACTCCTACGCCGACATCCAGAGCACTTCGGTCTCCGACGCTAAGGATCGTGAGCGTGAACTCCTGACCCGTTCCATCGACATGCTGTCGGCTGCAGCAGCGGCCGGTCATAGTTCGATGGAGGCGGTGGAAGCGCTGCATTTCACCATGCGGGTCTGGACAGCCTTCGTCGAGGATCTCGGCTCGAGCGACAATGCGCTTCCCAAGGAACTGCGCGCCAATTTGATTTCCATCGGCCTGTGGCTGCTGCGCGAGACAGAGGATATCCGCCAGGGTCGCACCAACAATTTCGAAGGGCTGATCGAAGTGTCCCAGATCATCCGCGACGGCATTCAATGACCAACACGCTGAAGATATCGCTGAAGCCCAACGAGAAGATCTACATCAACGGCGCCGTCATCCGCGTCGACCGCAAGGTCACCGTTGAACTGATGAACGACGTGCAGTTCCTGCTCGAGAGCCATGTGATCCAGGCCGACGACGCCTCGACACCGCTCAGGCAGCTGTATTTCATCCTGCAGGTCATGCTGGTCAACCCGGCCGGTGCTGGCGAGGCGCGCGAGATGTTCCGCCGCTCGCTGCCGCTGCTTATTGCAAGTTTCGAGGACCCTAATATCTGCAGCGCACTGAAGCAGATCGACCGCATGGTCGGCGAGGATCATATCTACGAGGCATTGAAGGCGATCCGTTCGCTCTATCCTCTCGAACGCCGCGCGCTTGGCGGCAATGACGATGTTCCGGGCGCCGCGCGCTCGCTGGCCGTGGGAGCACGCTACTAATGACCGTGGACATGACGACGACGATACCGGTTGGCGCCAATTCGACGACCACGTCGACCTCCAAGACCGCCGTGGACTACCAGTCCTTCCTGAAGCTTCTGATCGCCGAGATGAAGAACCAGGATCCGACCAAGCCGATGGATTCGACGGCCTATGTGGCCCAGCTCGCCACCTTCTCGCAGGTCGAGCAATCGGTGCAGACCAACACCAAGCTCGACCAGATCATGTCGTCGTCGGCGCTGTCGCAGGCCGACGCGATTATCGGCCGCAACATCACGTCGGCTGACGGCAAGACCAGCGGAACAGTGGCTTCGGTGACGCTCGCCAGCAGCGGGCTGATCGCCGTGCTGCAGGATGGCACCCAGGTCCCCGTCGGCGCAGGCGTGTCTATCAAGCCGGCAAGCTAGGCCAATCTCTGACATGAACGAGGCCGACGCACTCGACATCGTCCAGTACGCGGTGTGGACGGTGCTGACCGCGTCCGCTCCGGTGGTGCTGGTCGCCATGGCGGTCGGCATCGGCATCGCCCTCATCCAGGCGCTGACCCAGGTCCAGGAAATCACCTTGACCTTCGTGCCGAAGATTGTCGCCATCATGTTGGTGGTGGCGCTCACCGGCCCGTTCATCGGTGGCCAGATATCGGCCTTCACCAACGTCATCTTCGAGCGCATCCAGAACGGCTTCTGAACCCTTCGAGGGGAAAGGTCCGGGGCTCCGCAATTGCCTGAAAGCAGCCATCCGCTTGCGGCTTGCCCGGTTCCGGCTACATTGCCGTATCAGCCACTCCGGCCCGGTGATCATTCAGTCCCAATGGCTTCCCGCAAACCCCTGAACCATCCCGGATCGACCGGCGCGCCATGTGCGGCATAGCCGGCGTCTGGCGCAAGCGGAACCCGATCGCGGGCGGTGATCTCGCCGACGTCGACCGCATGATGCAGGCACTGGCGCATCGTGGCCCCGATGATCATGCGACATGGAACGACAACCGGCTGGCGCTCGGTCACCGGCGGCTCTCGATCATCGATCTCTCGACGCAGGCGCGCGAGCCGATGCTCACCGCCTGTGGCCAGGGCGTGCTGGTCTACAATGGCGAGGTCTATAACTACCGGGCACTGCGCGTGACACTTGAGGCCGAGGGCCGGCGGTTCCGAACGGTCTCGGATGCCGAAGTGGTCCTCGAAGCCTTGCACCATTGGGGGCCGGACAAGGCCATCCCGCTGTTCGACGGCATGTTTTCCCTGGCCTATTTCGATGCACGGGCCGGCGCGCTCTGGCTCGCGCGCGATCGCCTCGGCATCAAGCCGATGTCGGTGGCCGAGACAGCTGAGCGGATCCTCTTCGCCTCCGAGGATAAGGCGATCCTGGCCTGCGACGGTTCGGCGCGCACCATCGATGCGCGCGAGATCACCTTGCGTCTTGCCTGGCAGAGCCGCGACTCCAGTTCCAGCCTGTTCCAGGGCATGGAGCGGCTGCCGCCGGCGGGTCTGTGGAAGATCTCCGACGCCGGCATCGAGAAGCGCTGCTTCTGGCATGTACTCGATGTGCTCGACGCGTCCCGCATTGCCGGCGACACCGCCACCGACGCCGAGCACATGGCGACACTGGAGGCGTTGATCCAGGACAGCGTCGCGCTGCATTGCATTGCCGATACAAGGCTGGCGGCGGCTTGCAGCGGCGGCGTCGATTCCGGTCTCGTCACAACGCTGGCGAAACGGTTCAGGCCGGAGATATCAGCCTATGTCGTTGATCCGCGCATCGGCCACAGCGAGGCCGAAGACGCCGAACGCACCGCGCGCCATGCCGGCGTGCCGCTGAACAGAGTGCACATAGACAAGGACCGGTTCCTGGAATTGTGGCCAAGAACCATCTGGCATCTGGAAAGCGACGGCTGGCATGCAAGCCATGTCTGCCTGCTGGCGCTTGCCGAGCAGTGCCGCGCCGATGGCATTAAGGTGCTGTTGACCGGTGAAGGCGCCGACGAGCTCTTTGGCGGCTACAACTGGCAGGCAGCCAGCATGCGGCCATGGCGGCCCTGGTCATGGCCGGAACGCCTGTTTCGCTCGAGGGCTCGGCTTGCCCGCAGGTTCGAGCGCCAGCGCCATGCCCCCTTCCGGACATCGGTCGCGGGTGCCCACGACTGGGACCGCAACATCGTTCTCAGGGCGTTGTCGCCGGAACTGAATTTCCTTCAGACGAAAATCTTCGACCGGCTCGAGCCGGTCGCGTCACTCAGCGACCGCGCCTTCCTGGGATGCTGCCTTCATGACATGTACGGGCACCTGCAGGATCTGTTGAACAGGCATGACCGGCTCAGTATGGCGGCATCGGTGGAACTCAGGGTGCCATTCCTCGAAAACCGGTTGATCGACTTCGCCATTCATCTGCCGAGACGTCACAAATACCGCCAGAAGCAAGGAAAATGGCTGCTGAAGAGAGTCGCCGAAAAGCACATTCCGCTTCAGAACGTGAACGCTCGCAAGAACGGCTTCCAGGTATCCGCTAATTTCACCACGGGTACCGAGGGCCTGCTGCGCGGTGGCTTGCTGCGCGACGTCATGAAATGGCCGGCAGCTTCGGTCGAAGACCTGGTCGATCTGGCAAGGCGGGACCAGCCGTCGCGGCTGCGGCTGGTCGGCATGGAGCTTTTCCTTCGCCTGCATGCCGGCGGCCAAACAACGGGCCACCTCACCGAAGCGCTGCATGCCGCCGCCCGGGACGCGGGTTAAACCATCCCCTGAGGGGTCAGCACAGCGTGGCCCTCCGCTATCCCCTTGTTGGACCATGATCTTTCGCGCATGAGGTTCGCCCTTTGCGGCGCAATGCCATAGTTTCGGCAAATGATGCGGCGAAACCGCAAGGATCAGCACGCTGTTGCAGGAACCCACCCATGATTGACGAGAAGCCGGAAAGCGAGGGCGCCTCTGCGCTGGCGCCGTTCCGGCATGGCATTTTCCGCGCCGTCTGGGCCGCAAGTCTCGTCTCCAATTTTGGCGGCCTGATCCAGGGCGTCGGCGCCGCCTGGATGATGACGACGATCGCCACCTCGCCCTATCAGGTCGCGCTGGTCCAGGCCTCCACCACTCTGCCGATCATGCTGTTTGCGCTTGTCGCCGGCGCCATCGCCGACAGCTTCGACCGGCGCAAGGTGATGCTGGTCGCGCAGACCTTCATGCTGGTCGTTTCGGTGCTTCTGACCGTGTTCACCTATTACAATCTGCTCACGCCCTGGACGCTGCTGGCCTTCACCTTCCTGATCGACAGCGGCACGGCGCTCAACAGCCCTTCATGGCAGGCTTCGGTCGGCGACATGGTGCCCCGCAACAAGGTGCCGGCCGCCGTGGCGCTGAACTCCATGGGCTTCAACCTGACGCGCAGCGTCGGCCCGGCGATCGGCGGCATCATCGTCGCGGCCGCCGGTGCCGCGGCCGCCTTCGCGGCGAACGCGGTAAGCTATATCGGCCTCATCATCGTGATGGCGCGCTGGAAGCGTGACGTGCCGGTGTCGACCTTGCCGCGCGAGTCGCTTGGTGCCGCGATGGGAGCCGGCCTGCGCTACGTCGCCATGTCGCCCAACATCGGCAAGGTGCTGGTCAGGGGCGCCGCCTTCGGCTTCAGCGCCGGCGCCGTGCTGGCGCTCTTGCCGCTGGTGGCGCGCGACGTCGTCAAGGGCGACGCCCTGACCTACGGCATCATGCTTGGCGCCTTCGGCATAGGTGCCGTTGGCGGCGCGCTGATCAGCGTGCGGTTGCGGCAATTGCTGTCCAGCGAGACGATGGTGCGCTGCGCCTTCGCCGGCTTCGCGCTTTGCGCCTTCAATGCCGCGATCAGCCATCACGCCTGGCAGACGTCGCTCGGCTTGCTGGTCGGCGGTGCCTGCTGGGTGATCGCGCTCTCGCACTTCAACGTCACCGTGCAGATGGCGACACCGCGCTGGGTGGTCGGCCGGGTGCTGTCGGTCTACCAGACGGCGACCTTCGGCGGCATCGCGCTCGGCAGCTGGATCTGGGGTGTCGTCGCCGATGCGCATGGCGCCGAGACAGCGCTGATCGCCGCCAGCATCACCATGCTGGCGGGCGGCGCCATCGGCCTTCTACTGCCGCTGCCGCAGCAGCAGGTGCTGAACCTCGACCCGCTAAACCGCTTCAAGGAACCGCATCTGGCGCTCGACCTGAAGCCGCGCAGCGGTCCCATCGCCATCATGATCGAATATGTGATCCGCCACGAGGACGAGGCGGAATTCCTCGCCACCATGGCTGAACGCGGCCGCATCCGCCGTCGCGACGGCGCCCGCAACTGGACGCTGGCACGCGATCTCGAAAATCCCACAATATGGATCGAGCACTACCACACGCCGACCTGGCTCGAATACATCAGGCACAATGGCCGCATTACCCATGCCGACGCCATGGTCGGCGACCGCCTGCGGGCGCTGCACAGCGGCGAGGAACCGCCACGCGTGCGCCGCGTCATCGAGCGCCCGACAACCGCCGGCACGACGCTGATACCGGCCAAGGGGCCGATCGAACATTGATGCGTGTCGCACGGCGATCAGTGGAAAGTCCGCTGTTCTACTTTGCCAACAACGCGAGAAAATTATCGAGGCTTTGCCGCATCAGCAACTCGGCCTTCTCGGCGCCGCCCCATTGCGCAAACTGGCCGTCGATCCACATGCGGGCAAGCCCGTAGACCAGGGCTCGCGCCTGTAGGGGGACACCTTCCATATCCATTGTTCGCAGTTGGCCGGCGGCGCGCGCGTCCTCGAGGATACGCACCATCAGACCGCGGATTTCTTCGTTGAGTTGAACAAGCGTCTCGGAGGCGTCGAAATCGATCGTCCGACGCATCGAGATGATCTCGAAATGCGTCGGATTGTCGATGACCCAGCGCAGATAGGCGATGCCGAGCGCCCGAAAGCGCGCCAGCGGATCGAGCTTCCCCGTTCTGTCCAGCTCAACCGTTATCTCGGCGCGAAACCGGCGCATCGCCTCCTCGGCCACGGCCGTCATCAGCGCGGTCTTGGTCGGAAAATGCCGGAACGGCGCTCCTGACGACACGCCGGCGCGTTTGCCGGCTTCGCGCACCGTCACCTGGTCGACGCCATCCTCTTTGGCGATGGCCAGGGCGGCGTCGATCAGCGCCTGCCGCAGGCTGCCGTGATGGTAGGTCTTGCGCTGCGTCGCCATGCCCTTTGTCTCCTGCCGATCATCACAATCCTGCGATCGATGCAAGCACGACTTACTTCCCGATTGCAATGGATACGCCATCGATGTAAGCATTGATTACATATTACACTGGAGGGCTCATGGACATTATCGCACCACCCCTTGCAACCCGGGCAACGAGCCGCTGGCGGCTGTTCTGGCTTTTGGCCGCGATCATTCTCGCCCTGTCCGTGCTTGTCGCTTTTCGCGGCGATTTTTCCGTCGAAGCCGTCCGCGAGGTGGTGCGGCTCACTGCGCAAATGTCGCTCCTGCTGTTCTGCACGGCCTTTTCGGCATCGGCGCTCTCGCAGCGCTGGCCAAGCGCGTCGACGCTGTTCCTGCGCCGCCATCGACGCCAGATCGGGCTGGCCTTCGCATTTTCGCACGGCGTGCATGCGGTCGCTCTCGTCATCTTCTCCCGCATCGATCCGGGCGAATTCAGCAACGCCACCGATACGCCGATGTTCGTCTTCGGCGGCCTCGCCTATCTGTTCATCATAGCCATGGTCGCAACGTCCTTCGA
The DNA here is from genome assembly GCF_000472785.1 of Mesorhizobium loti CJ3sym. GTDB lineage: Bacteria > Pseudomonadota > Alphaproteobacteria > Rhizobiales > Rhizobiaceae > Mesorhizobium > Mesorhizobium loti_E. The sequence goes on along the minus strand of NZ_AXAL01000012.1, from coordinate 128,329 downwards.
CCGCACGGCTGCATGGCTTGGCCCACGCGCATGGCGCATCCTTCATAGCGTCGGCAGCTACGACATATGGCTGACCTTCCTGATTGCCGAGGGCAAACGTGCGCCGCACGACGTCTACTATTGGCCCTATGTCGCGCTTCTCGTCGCCGTCATGGTCATCCGCTGGCGGAGCAGAAAAACGCGGGCGGCTGCCGGCTAGCCCTCGCCAGACAGGTCCCGGCGCGCCTTTTCGAGCTCCTCGGCATAGCGCCGCATCAGATGGCCCTCGGTCAAAAGCCCGAGCACGATGTGGTCGGTGAAATCCTCGACCACGGCCAGTTCCTCGGCGCCGGCGCGCTGGAACGTCTCGGCGGCGGTCTGCACGTTCATGCTGGGCACCAGGACGGCATTCTTGTACTGGGCAAGATCGCGCACCGGCACCTCGCCGTCGGCGGGATCGCTGTGCAGTTCGGCGACGATCAGCACGCCGACATACTGATCCCCCGGATCGACGGCGATGACGCGCTGGGCGGATCCGAGCGGAATTTCCTTGCGGAAAGCGGCCAGCGTCGTCGAGGCATCGATGGTCCTGATGTCCTCACGCATCATCGAGCCTACGGTCAGGCTGCGCATCCACCCGACATCGTGGGCGCTGCGGATGGTCTCGCCGCGCAGATGGAAGCGCCAGGTCGAGAACGAGTAGCCGAAGGTTTCGCGCACCAGGATCGCCGCCATGATGGAGGCCGCCAGAACCACGCCGGTGAGCGTCAGGTCGCGCGTCGATTCCAGCGCCAGGAAAGTCATCGTCAGCGGACCGCCGACGACGCCGACGGCCAGCGACGTCATGCCGACGACGGCGGCGACGGAAGGGTCGATGCCGGTCGCCGGCGAGACGAGCGCCATCACGCCAGCGAATGCCTTGCCAAGCAGCGCGCCAAGGAACAATGAGGCGAAGAACAAGCCGCCGCGAAAGCCCGAGCCCAGCGAGATGGCCGACGCGGCCAGCTTGAGCACGAAGATGCTGGCGACCACGGTCAGCCCATAGTTCATGGCGAATTCGCGGTGCAGCGCGCCATGGCCGCTGGACAGGACCTGCGGCGTGATCAGTCCCAGCAAGCCGACGATCACGCCGCCGATGACGGGGCGCAGCGAGGCATCGACCGACAATCTGTTAAAGCCGCGTTCGATCAGCGTCACCAGTTGCATGATGGCGATCGAAGCCGCGCCGCCAAGCAGCCCGAGCAGCAGGAACGGCACATACTGGCTGGGGGTGAGTTGCGGCAGCCCTGAAAGCTCCAAGGGAAACGGCACGCCGCCGAACATTTCCGCTGTCAGCGAGGCTGAGATCGCGGCCGTCATGACAGGCGCCACATTGGCGACCGAGTAGATACCGATGACCAGTTCGAAACCATAGAAGGCGCCGGTCAGCGGCGCGTCGAAGGCGGCGGCGATGGCGCCGGCCGCCCCACAGCCGACCAGGAGGCGGACATCGTTGCGGCGCAACTTGAAGATCCGCGCCAGCCGCGATGCCAGGCCGGATCCGACCTGCGTGTAGCCGGCTTCCAGGCCGACCGAAGCCCCGAAACCGCTGGAGATCATCGTCTGGCAGACGATGACGAAAGTATCGGTCAGCGACATGCGCCCGCCATAGAGCGCATTGGCTTCGATCGGGTCGACCGGCGTGCGGAATTTCCGAATTCTGAGCCAGATCACGCTCAGCCCAAGCAGGGCGCCGCCGATCGCTGGTATCAGCGCCTGCAGTGGATTGGCGAGCGAGAACATGCCGGAAAGCCGGCCGCCGGGCTGGACGCCAAACAACAGCCCGTGCAAATCCTGCACGATCTGGCTCATCGCGGTGACCAATATACCCGCCATGACGCCGACAAAGCCTGCAAGAATGACCACGGCGATGCCGCGCGCCTCGAGCAGAGGAATTGACCTCAACAGCACGGCGCGGAGCCGGCGGGCGTAGACTTGTGGCTGGTTTCTGGAAAGCACCGGGGCGGCTCGCCGATATCAAAAGGGACGTGGAAGGCTGATACGCTCAGCGATACCGCATGGCAACCGCGATGCCCGCGCCCCGATGCGAGGATCGGTTTCGAACGGTTCAGAGGCTTCTTCCAATCAATCCCTGAACCCAAGCGGCATAAGGCAGTCGGTCATCCGAAATCGGACAACGGATTCGCAGCGATGCCCCCTCCCCAGTTCGCTTGCGCAATCGACGCACCACCAGAAAAGTGGTATTTTAGCTTGTCCTTATTTTCCTCAAGGAGGAGAACATGAGTGCGCGGGGTTTTTTTTCACTGGCTGCTTGCACGATTTTTCTGAGTTCGTCTGCAATGAGCAGCTCAAGCGTCGATATGCCGGTTAAGCAGAATATTTCACACTCCATGTCTCTTCTGCTCGGCGGCAATACGGAAAGGCAGAGCCGGCCGACAGAAGAGTTTCTCCAGCTTGCGCAGCAGGATGTCTGCTGTCCTGGCGGCTATCCCTGGTACCGTAATTCAACAAACACATGTTACGGCAGCTATGAAGATTGCCACGATACCGATGGCGGAGGGTGGTCCTGCAGACAGGTCAACGCCTGCTAGGCTTTCCGATGCCGCCTAACGGCCGGCTTGAGCGATAGGCCAACCGTCAGTCGGGTATGGTCAGCGGCCCGCAATCGTCGTCGGCGATGAAGGTCGCCAGGAGTTCGGCGGGCTCCGTGGTGCTGGCATTCTCGGCGAACAGATGAACCGTGCCGGGCGGCTCGAACCATGTCTGTCCTTGCGTGTACGTGCCGGCAGGGCCGCCTTCGAGCTGCGAGCGTAGCGTGCCCTTCACGACGAAGGCGCTGACCGAGCCTGGATGGCGATGACGAGGCGTGTAGCCATTGGGCGGAAATGCCACGATCGCGGTGGTGATGGACTTGCCCGGCACGTTGGGCAGCTTTTCGCAGGAGATCGGCGTGACGACCGTCTTCGGCCGCGCTCCGGCAGCGCCGTCCGCATCGGCATTCGCCATCTGCATGTGCATTTCCATGCCATCAGGCACGGTGCGAATAAAACCTGGGCCGGCCCACTTGGCGGCCAGCGCGAACAGAACCCCGACAGCGCTGACGGCGATAAGAGCTTGGCCGGTATGCAAACGTGCTTGATTGCCGTTCATGACGATATCTCCAGACGGATTGTCTCAGGCGGACAGCCGGAAATCGGCGCGCCAGCCCAGTTCCCCGACCGCCTTTTGCGTTGAGACAGCCTGGTTGGATTCGGCCACGTTGAAGATGCCGGGCGCACCCTTGTCGAGCGCGAGCAGCGCGGCATAGGCGGCCGCATCGACATGCACCGGCGACGCGCCGGCAGGCGCGTGGGTTCTCGTTCCCGGGCCATAGAGCTGGCCATAGCGCAACACGATGCCGGCCAATGGCGCGTTGAGAACAGAATTTTCGAGCGCGATGACACCCCCGACGCTGATGCCGCGATTGCCGCTCGCGCCACCATCCAGCGGGTCACCTTCGCCATGCGGCTCGGGGCCTGGCGCATAGGCCCAGGCGATGCTTTGCGCGACCATGCGCCGGACACTGGACGCGACGGCGGCCGCGACCAGATTGCATGTGCCCTCGTTGCGGATGCGGGCATTGCGCACGATTGCCTCACCCATCCGGCTCGGATCGAGGCCTGCCGGCAGGTCGGTCAGCTGGTGGACGACAATATCGGGCCGGACGGCAACCATCGCCCGCGACAGCGCGTCGGCATTAAAGACATCCACCACAAACGGTTCGACGCCCAGGGCGAGGAGTTTCTCGGCCTTCTCCACACTGCGCGTGGTTCCCATGACTTCATGGCCAGCAGCCAGAAGCTGTGGGATCAGCCGCTGGCCGATAGCGCCCGAAGCGCCGGCGAGAAAAATTCGATGACCCATCGTCACGGACTCCACATCGTCGTAGTATCAGTGCACGAACAACATATAAGAGCTCTTACATCATGCGCAAGCCCAATCCACATCCATCGATTCCCGCTCCCGGCGAAGGCAAGCGCGGCGAGGGAGGCTATCTCGGCTATCTCCTGCGGCAGGCCGCCGGCGCGCATCGGCTCAGAATGGACAGGGCACTGGGTGATCTCGGTGTGACGCAACCGCAATTTGTCACGCTGACCATGCTTGCGGCCTATCCCGGCCTCTCCAATGCCGATCTTGCCCGGCTGGCGCTGCTCACACCGCAAACGCTCAGCGTCATCGTCGCCAATCTGGAGCGCGCCGGTTCGCTGGTGCGCAAGCCGCATGCCATCCATGGCCGCATCCAGCACATCGATCTCAGCGACAGTGGTCGCACACTGCTGCGCGCCTGCCGCGAGCGCGTGCAAGCAATCGAGAGCGAGCTGACGGCGGGGCTGTCGGATGCGGAAGAACGCGCTGTCCGGCGCTGGCTGGTCGGCGTCGCCACGGCCGCCACGGTCGAGTCCTGATTGTTTGCCGATTGCTGGCCAGTCGGACAGCGGCCGCTCAGGTCGGCTTGGGCTCGCCGGCCTCATAGAGCACAAGATTGCGCTCGCCGATGCCAAGCGCCGGCCAGCTCGAGCGCCACTCGGCAATGTGCGGCGAGCGGAAATGCGCATCGAGCGCCGCCCTGTCGCGCCACACCTCGGTGACCCGGATCAGCCCGGCATCAAGCACATCCTGCGCATATGAATATTCCAGGCAACCGGGTTCCGCGCGGCTGCCGGAAATCATGCGCTGCATCGCCGGCCTTGCCTCCTCCAACTTTCCGACAGGCAGACGGATGGTGCCAACGATCAGGAGCATGGATTTTCCTTCTTGCGAAGATTCGGAACGGCCACTCTCCCACCCTCGCGCAAGCTTGGCCAGCTACCCTCGCCGGGCTGTCCTATGCGCGCGGCAGTCTATGGTTCGAGGACTTGAATGGCGATCAGCGAAAGCATCCAGCCCGGCGCGGTGGCCAAGAACGGCCGCGACGTCTTCTTCGCGCTCGGCATCATCATCATCCTGGCCGTACTGTTCCTGCCGATCCCGGCCTTCCTCATCGACATCGGCCTCGCCTTCTCGATCGCGCTTTCGGTGCTGATCCTGATGGTGGCGCTGTGGATCCAGCGGCCGCTCGACTTCTCGTCGTTCCCGACGGTGCTGCTCATCGCCACCATGCTGCGGCTGTCGCTCAACATCGCCACCACGCGCATGATCCTGTCGCATGGCAATGAGGGCACGCATGCCGCCGGCTATGTCATTGCCGGCTTCTCCAAGCTGGTGATGGCCAGCGACTTCGTCATCGGCCTGATCGTCTTCATGATCCTGATCGTGGTGAACTTCATCGTCATCACCAAGGGCGCCACCCGTATCGCCGAAGTCGGCGCGCGTTTCACCCTCGACGCCATCCCCGGCAAGCAGATGTCCATCGACGCCGATCTCTCCGCCGGCATGATCGACGACAAGACCGCGCAGTTGCGCCGCCGCGAACTCGAAGAAGAATCCTCCTTCTTCGGCTCGATGGACGGTGCCTCGAAATTCGTGCGCGGCGACGCCATCGCCGGCCTCATCATCACCGCCATCAACATCGTCGGTGGCATTGCCATCGGCTATATCAGGCACGGCATGGGCATGGGCGAAGCCGCCGATGTGTTCATCAAGCTGTCGGTCGGCGACGGTCTCGTCACCCAGATCCCGGCGCTCATTGTTTCACTCGCCGCCGGCCTGCTGGTTTCCAAGGGTGGCACCCGCGGCTCGACCAACCAGGCCGTGTTCGGCCAGCTCGGCGCCCATCCACGCGCGCTTTATGTCGCTGCCTCGTTGCTGGTGCTGCTCGGCCTGATGCCCGGCCTGCCCCTCTTCCCGTTCTTCGCGCTCGCCGCCGGCATGGCCGGCCTCGGTTACATCATTCCGCTGCGTGCCAACCGCGTGATCGCCGAGGCGGAAGCGCTCAAGAACCAGGAGAAGGCAACCAAGGTCGAAGAGGAAAAAAACTCTGTCAAGGCCTCGCTCGCCACCGCCGAGATCGAACTGCTGATCGGCAAGCAGCTTTCGACCCGGCTCCTGGTGTCGCATCAGGAGCTGGTCTTCCGCATGGGCAAGATGCGCAAGAAATTCGCCCAGCAATACGGCTTCGTCGTACCGGAAGTGCGCGTCGCCGACGATTTCGCCATCCCGCCCAAGAGCTACCAGATCAAGGTGCACGGCACCGTGGTAGCCGAGTACCAGATGCGTGTCGGCGAGATCATGGTGCTGCTCGGCAGCCGCGACATCCCTCAGATACCCGGCGAGGAAATCCGCGAGCCGGCCTTCGGCATGCGCGCCTATTCCGTCATTGAAACCTTCGCCGAGGATCTGAAGCGCGAGAACTACACCTTCGCCGACAACATGTCGGTGCTGCTCACCCATCTTTCCGAGGTGATCCGCAACAACCTGCCACAGCTTCTGTCCTACAAGGACATGAAGGCGCTGCTCGAACGCCAGGACCAGGAATACCGCAAGCTCGCCGACGAGATCTGCACCACGCACATCTCCTACCCCGGCCTGCAGGCGGTGCTAAAGCTGCTGCTCGCGGAGCGCGTCTCGATCCGCAATCTGCATCTGATCATCGAAGCGATCGCCGAGATCGCGCCGCATGTGCGCCGCACCGAGCAGATCGTCGAGCATGTCCGCATCCGCATGGCCCAGCAGATCTGCGGCGACCTCTCGGAAGGCGGCGTGCTGAAAGTGCTGCGCCTCGGCAACCGCTGGGACCTCGCCTTCCACCAGAGCCTCAAGCGCGACGCCAAGGGCGAGGTACGCGAGTTCGACATCGATCCGCGCCAGTTGGAGGAATTCGGCCAGGACGCCACCAAGGCGATCAAGAAACATCTCGAGGCCGGCGAGCGCTTCGTTCTCGTCACAGCACCCGACGCCCGCCCCTATGTGCGCATGATCATCGAGCGCCTGTTCACCACGCTGCCGGTGCTCTCCCATGTCGAAATCGCCAAGGGCGTCGAGATCCGGGTGCTCGGGACCATATCGTGAGCGTTCTCTCGCAGAGCGTCGTCATCGCGGCGTTCCTCGCCTTCTGCCGCATCGGCGCCTGCTTCATGCTGATGCCGGGCCTGTCCAGCGCCCGCGTGCCGGCGCAGGTCAGGCTGTTCGTGGCACTCGCCGCCACCGGCGGCCTGCTCGCTTTCCTGTGGGACAAGATCATTCCCTTCGTCGATCCGCGCCCGCAGATCCTGGTGCCGATGATCATTTCGGAACTTCTGATCGGCGGACTGATCGGCGCCATGACCAGGCTCTACATGGAAGCGCTGCGCTTCATGGGCTCGGCCATCGCCATGCTGATCGGCTATGGCGGATCGGGCGGACCGGCAATCGAAGAGCCGGAGCCGCAGGCAGCCCTTGCCGCCATCATCTCGTTTTCGGCGCTGTTGATGCTGTTCGTCTTCGATTTCGACCACGAGATCATCCGCGCTTTGGTGGCGTCCTATACGGTCGCGCCGGTCAACGTCTTCTTCAACCCGCAGGCCGCACTCGTCGACATCACCGACACCGTGTCGGACACGTTCTTCCTGGTCATTCGCCTCGGCAGCCCGTTTGTCGCCTATGCCATTCTGGTCAATCTGACGATCGGCTTCGTCAACAAGCTGACCCCGCAGATCCCGATCTACTTCATCTCCCAGCCCTTCGTCATCGCCGGCGGCATGATCATCTTCTATTTCGCCATCGGCACCATGCTGTCGCTGTTCGTCGACGGGTTCGTCGACCTGACATTGGCGAGGTGACATGAGCACGCGCAAGCACCGTCTGAAGAAACTGATCAAGGTGCAGGAACAGTTGAAGGCGCTGCACGAAACCCGCCACGCCACCTTCCTGGCAGCCGCAAACGCGGCCGAGGCGGAGGCCAGGGAACTGATCGGCCATTTCGACCTGGACAATTCCCTCTCCGGCCTTTTCCCCGATCTCTATCATCGCCGCATCGCCCAGGCGGTGGTGCGCCAGGAAGAAAACTTGGCAAGCGCCAGGCAGGAGGTCGGCCTCATCGCCACCGCGAACGCGCGCACCAACATGGTCGAACGCGCCTACAAGGATTTGCGCAACCGCGACGAACGCGCGAGTTCAGACCGCGAGCGGCTCGACCTGATCGCGCAGAAGCGGAACGAAGAGTAGCTGCGACGGGCTCACTTTCGAACGGCATCCGGCGGCAGGCTGTATTGGGTACGACCTTGAACCTTCGGGCTCGCATGGAAGCGTGCGCCTTTGAGCCAGAGTTTCAGCGCTTCCCAGTGAATGCCGGCGACGATCTTCAACGTCAGAAACGGAAACTTGACCAGGCACGCTCCAAGCTCCGGCGTGGCAAGCGGGCGTGCACTCCCGGCAAAGGTTGCCGCCAGCAGCGGCTCGCCATTTTCCGTCTCGTGGATGCGAAGCCTGACGGTCTTGCCCGGTGGCAGAATACGAAATTGGTAGCGTGCTTCCATGCCGATAAAGGGCGAGACGTGGAAAAGCTTTGGCTGTGTCTGCCGTACCCCGGCGGGGCCGAGTTCGCCTGGCCGGATCGGCGACACGTAAATATGCTGGCCACCGAACGTATTGCGCACAGCATAGATCAAGGCGATGAGCGCGCCGGCGTCGTCGTAGCAGAAATAGACCGAGATCGGATTGAAGACATAACCGAAGATGCGGGGGTAGGCGAGCAGCAGCACGCGCGCCGCCGGCTTCTCGAGGCCGGCATCGGCAAGCAGCCTGTCGGCGAAGGCCCGCAGGGTTTCGGCCGGGGTGCCGACATGGTCGCTCTCATGGAAGGATGCCAGGCCGGGCCGATTGACCCCCAACAGCCATGTCATGCGGCCGAGCTCGGCAAGCCTGTCTATGTCGACGAGCAGCGAGAAAACGCGATAGACAAAGCGATGGCCGAACGGCTTCAGCCGCGCATGCATGACCTCACCTGGATAGAGCACGCCCGCCGCCGATGATGGCGGGCCGTTTTGCTCGAGTGTGGTGACACGTTCCTCCATAGCCCGCAGGGCCCTTATTCCGCAGCCAGGAGCGCATTGGGCAAAGCTTCCGCCGCCCGCCGCCAAGGCACTGCAGCACCCAGCGCAATCGCCGCGTTCAGGCCCGAGCGCAAGCCATCCTCATGAAAACCGTGGCCGGTCCACGCGCCGGCGAAATAGGTGCCGCGCACGCCCTGTATGTCGTCGAGGCGGGCTTGCGCCGACAAGGCGCGCGCATCGTACTGGGGATGGTCGAACATCCATTCACCGAAGACCAGTTCCGGGCGCGGCTCGACGACCGGATTGAGCGACACAAACAGCGGCTTTGCGGCATCGATCCCTTGCAGGCGGTTCATCCAGTAGGTCACCGACACCTCCGGTTCGTCGCGATCACAGGAGCAGCGCAGATAATTCCACGCCGCCCAGGCGGCCCGCCGCTTCGGCATCAGGTGGGGATCCCGGTGCAGGACAACCCGATTGGGGCGATACGGTATGGCTGACAGGATCGCTTCCTCGACGCTCGATGCGTCGCCAAGCATGGCCAGCGCCTGGTCGCTATGGCCAGCGATGATGACATTGTCGAAGCGCTCCGGCGCATCATCGCCGGCCCACACGGTAATGCCGAAGGCATCGCGCACCATTGTCTTGACCGGCGACGACAAGCGTAGCGCCGATCCAAGCGGCGCCAAGAGCTTCTGCAGATAGTTGCGCGAACCGCCGCTCACCGTGCGCCACACCGGCCGCGTATCATTGTCGATCAGCCGATGGTTCTCGAAGAAGCTGATGAAGCTTGCGGCCGGATAGTCCAGCATTTTGGCGCGCGGCGTCGACCAGATCGCAGCCGCCATAGGGATGAGATAATTGTCGCGAAAGCCTACGGAGAAACCGCGGGTTCGAAGATAATCTCCGATCGAGACATTGCCCAGCGTGCCGCTGTCGCGCTCGGCGATACACGCCTTGTTGAAGCGCAGGATTTCCCGCAGCATCCACAGGAAGCCTGGCGAAAAGACATTGCGCTTCTGGGCGAATATGGTGCGCAGCGTCGAGCCGCACCATTCGAGCTTGCCGCCGTCGAGCGAAAGCGAAAAGCCCATGTCGCTCTCATGCGTGGCCACGCCAAGATGCGAGAACAAAGCGGTCAGATCCGGATAGGCCAGCTCGTTGTAGACGATGAAGCCGGTGTCGACCGAAATCGGCGTGCCGTCATAGTCGATGTCGACGGTTGCGGTATGGCCGCCCGCACGGTGCGACGCCTCATAAAGGGTCACATCGGCATCCGGACGCAAAGCCCATGCGGCGGCAGCGCCGGAAATGCCTGAACCGATGACAGCGACTTTCTTCCTGCCGTCCGAGCGGCCACGGCTGATGGGCACGAGGTTCATCAAGAATCCTTGTTGGAAATCAAGTCGGTAAGGCGCTGAAAGCGCTTGGGAGCATTTGTAGATACGGGAGGATGCGGTGTGAGTTTCACGGTGCCGCCAGGGTATTTCGTCGCGACAGGAAAAGGCGTTGGATCGAACCCCTCGCTCGCACCGTCAGCGGGCGCGGGACCAGTTGACTGACTTGCAAACCAGCCCGCCAACGACGCACCCGCGCGTGACCAGACTCTGGCCGGCCACCTTGAGCTGGATCGCATAGGTCATCGAACGCTTCGCATCGAAGGCTTTGCCGCTCAGCGTGTCGGCCGACTTCGGCTTCAGCGTCATCACAAGCTTGTCGCCGACGGCTTCACCGCCGCTGGTGTCCTTGATCCAGACATTTGTGGCGCAGATGTGCGAACCGCATGGGGCGATCCGGACCTTCGCATTGCCGTCACCACGGTTCCATGTGCCGCTCGGGTCAGGTGCCGATGCGGCAAACGCCGATCCGCAGAACGAGACAAAAAATACGAGGCCTGTCGCCACTGCCAGTCGGTTCATCAGTCGCCCTATCATCCGTTTTTAGAAGCTACGGACGATGGGGAGAGCGAGTTTCGACCGGCCGAAACTATCGCCGATAAAAACCGTTTCTGGGAACAACAGCCAATGGGAGTTTGGGACCGGACATGATCAAGAGCTACGGCATCGCCTATCTGACGACGGCGGTTGTGTTCCTGTGCATCGATGCCGTCTGGCTGACGGTGATGAGCAGCCGGCTCTACAAGCCGCTGCTGGGGCCGATCCTCCTCGACAGTTTCAACGTCAAGGCGGCAGTGCTGTTCTACGCGATCTATATCGCCGGTGCCGTCTATTTCGCGGTGCAGCCCGCTTTCCAGAGTGGATCGTGGACAACAGCGGCGGTGAACGGTGCTGTGTTCGGCTTCTGCGCCTACGCCACCTACGATCTGACCAACCAGGCGACGCTGAAGAACTGGCCTGTCACGGTGACCATCGCCGATATCTGCTGGGGAACCGTGCTAACCGCGATCGCGGCCACAGCGGGTTTTCTCGTCTCCAGCGCCCTGTCTCGAACTGCGTAGTGGCCGTCAGCGTTTGGCCGGGGGGCCAATCAGGTTCATCACGAGAAGACCGATGAAGGCCGTGAGCGTGCCGGCGCTTAGTGCGTTCATCTTCAGGAACCCTGCATACTCCTCGGCCGAATAGAGGTGGACGGGGGCGCCGTAGCACCCATGCAGGACCGTGAAGGCCAGCATGCCGACAATTGCTATGGCGATCGCAATGATGCGTTCGCTCGGTCGGAACAGCACGAAGCCGAGCAGCACGCAGGGCAACAGAAAGATCTCGACGCCGGAGGCGACGCCGAACACTTTGGCGCTGAGCACCGTGTTGCCGATTCCGACCAGCGGCAGCAAAGCACGCCCGGCACGGCCATTGATACGGCCAACCGCCGGAACCACGAGGAAGAACGGCGTCGAGAGGAATGTGTAGAAGGACGGCGCGATATCTTGGCCCACGTACCAGTAGACATAGAGCGGATAGAAGGGCTGGTTCCACAAAACGACAAGAGCCACCAGATTGGCGGTGGCCACGAGGGGATCGTCATGCGCGAAGTAGGCCTTCGCCGCACTCCAGGACGCTGCCAACAGTCCCGATCGGGTCGGCGTTTCCAATCTATGCGGCCGCACGCAGGCGATAGTGGCTGACACCCCATTCCTCGCCATTGGCATGTCCGAACAGCCCGGCGGTAGCGAGGAAAAACAGGCGCCAGCGCCGGCGCCAGATCAGGGCGTCCTTGCCGCAGACCTCAGCGAGGATGCGGTCGACCTCGGGCAGGTTGGCGTCCATGTTGGCCAGCCACTGGTTTGCGGTGCGCTGGTAGTTGCGGCCATTCCATCGCCATTCCTGCTCGACATCGAACAGGGCCGGGAACTGCCGGATCAGACCGTGGCTCGGCATGATGCCGCCGGTGAAGAAGTGCTGGGCGATCCAGTCGGACTTGTCGCGATGGTCGAAACGGTAGGACCGGCTCTTGTGGGCGAAGACATGGATGAAAAGCCGGCCTTCCGGCGTCAGCCATGAGTGCACGCGTTCGAGCAGCTTTTGCCAGTTCGACATATGCTCGAACATCTCGACCGACACGATCCGGTCGAACATGCCGTTCGGATGAAAACTGTTCATGTCGGCGGTGATGACGCGGATGTTTGCGAGGCCCTTCTCCCGCGCCTGTGCTTCGATGTATGCCCTTTGAGGCGCCGAGTTGGAGACCGCGGTAATCCCAGCGGCGGGAAAACGCTCAGCCATAAACAGCGTCAGCGAACCCCAGCCGCAGCCGAGTTCGAGGATGTCCTGGCCATCACTGAGATCGGCGTGCGCAACGGTTTCCTCCAACGCAAGCACCTCGGCCTGCGCCAGGGTTTCATCGCCGCGCCGGTAAAGGCAAGAGGAGTATTTGCGCCGCGGCCCGAGCACCAGCCCGAAGAAAGCCGGCGGCAATTCATAGTGCTGTTCGTTGGCGGCCTGCGTGTGCTCGGCAATCGGATGATCGGCCATCGCGTGGACGAAGGCCTGTTCCTGGACGGCGGGGCTTTCGAGCAGATTTCGGCGGGTGCGTCCGACAAGGAAGTCGATCCCTGTCCGGGTTACTGGATCGGGAAACGGGCTGCGTTCGACGGTGCGTATGGCGGATGCGATGAGGCTCATGATGCCCGACCTTTCGAGGTTTGTGCAGGGGTATGGCGGGGCGCCCCCGGCCAGAACGCATTGACGCGCGCCTGGTAGGCCCGGAACGTTTCGCCACGCGATTTCAGCATGTACGCTTCGAGCGGCGGAATGCCGGACACATGAACCAGAAGCCAGTACATGAAGAGCGGACCGGACACCGCGACCCAGCCCCATGCATAGGCGCCGGTAAGATCCAGCGCGATCGCCACATAGGCCAGCCAGCCGAACCACTCGAAGAAGTAGTTGGGATGACGCGAAAGTCCCCAAAGCCCGACGTCGCAGACTTTTCCTTTGTTGGCCGGATTTTCGCGAAACCGCGCAAGCTGGCGGTCGGCCAGGCCTTCGCCAAGGATGGCAATCACCAGAATGGCGATGCCCAGCCAGTCGCCGATTTGCAGTTGTGGGACCGGATTGCGGGCTGCCGCGAAGATGGAAAGTGAAAGCAGCCAGGCAGCGCCGGCCTGGATCTGCAGAAACCAGAACAGCCGGCGCGGAAAATCCTCGCCCCATTCGCTGCGCAATTGCGCATAACGCGGATCGTCACCGCCGTGCAGGGTTCTGCCAACGATATGCAGTCCAAGCCTGATCGCCCAGATCGCCGCGAGCAGGGCGACGACGACAGCCCTCGTCCCCGCGTGCTGCCAGCCGGACAATGGAACCAGCGCCATGGCGATGCCGGCGGCGCCCACCGCGAACGACCAGATCGCATCCACCCAGCCGGACTTGCCGCTTCGAAGGGCAATCGCCCAGGCGATCGACATGACGAGAGACAGGCAAATGCCCACACCGACAAACAAGATTGCAAACGTCACGACGTAGCCCTGCACGATCACTGTGATCTGTTGCGTGAGTTACGCTTCGGCATGGCGGCAAGTTTCCGGCATGCTCAGAGTTTTGCGGAACCAGCACCTCTATCTGTTCAGATATCGGCGCCGTGCGGCAAGGCAGCCCCGGCTTCATCCGGAGCAGCCTTGTCGATCTGACCGTGATTGCGCTCAAGCCTTAGGTGGAGGCGGTGCGTCATCGCCCGGGCCGGGCCCACGCGCGTCCGGTCCGAAATCACGCCAGCCATGACGCGGGCCGTGCGGATGTGGCGGCCGTAGCTCATCGACGCGGCCGTCGCCATGGATCACCATCCCGGCATGAACGAAGCCGTCGTCGAAGCGGCCTTGCACCGTCACCTCCTCGTTTTGCGCCACAAGTGCTGCATTGCTACCTCCAGGCCCAACGTCGACCAGTGTTCGGCCTGTGCTGTCGGAAATGATGAACTTGTTGCCGAATATCTCGGCGACTTTGCCCTTTACCGCGACGAGGCTGTCATCGGCCATGGCGTTGATGGCGACGGGCGGGAGCAGTGCCTGACGTTCATCGTGGTGCGATACCTTCATGGCGACGGCACCCGCCACCGCGCCAACCAGCAGCATGCCCACCAGCGCCGAGCCGCCGATGATTCTAGCGCCGAGCCGGCGCTTGGACGGTCGGGTGGTTTCAACACCGCTGGTTTCCGTCGGGCTTGCGGGTCCAATATTGTCTTGGTTCGACATTCCTAAAAATCCTTTTGTGCGTTGTAGACACCGCATTTCTAGCCGAGCAGGTCGAACCGAAACTGAACCGAGCCGTTCAGGTTGAGTTAAGCTGGAGCGCCTATCCGGCACGCCAGAAGGGATACGGTCCAACACATGCGCATCCTGCTCATAGAAGACGACAAGACGCTTTCCGACGGTATCGCCAAGGCGCTCCGATCGGAGAACTTTGCTGTCGATGTGGCGCGTAACGGTGAAGACGGCATGCATCTTGGTGACACGGAAGCCTATGACGCGGCTGTGCTCGACCTTGGTCTGCCCAAAGTCGACGGAATCAGCGTGCTCACCTCATGGCGCAAGGCGAACCGGACGATGCCGGTCCTGATCCTCACCGCGCGCGATGGATGGTCGCAAAAGGTCGAGGGCTTCAAGGCCGGTGCCGACGACTACATGACCAAACCATTCCGGATCGAGGAACTTGTCATTCGGTTGCGAGCTCTTGTACGGCGCGCGGCAGGCCATGCAGCCCCGCAAATCAGCTGCGGCCCATTGAGCTTTGACGCGCAGCTCGGGACGTTTGAAAAGGACGGGCTGCCGCTCAAGCTCACGGCGCTGGAATGGCGTGTCCTGCAATGTCTCATCCTGCGCAAGGATACGACAATCGATCGGTCCAACCTTGTCGAACGTGTCTATGAAGGTGATGCCGACGTCGATTCGAACTCGATCGAAGTGATCATTGCCAGGCTTCGCCGAAAGATCGGGCATGACATGATCGCGACGGAGCGTGGCCGGGGCTATCGTCTGGTATCGGCGCCATGAACCCGCTTGGTCGCTTTCGGCGATTGGCACCGAAATCCATTGCGGCGCGGCTGGCGTTGGGATCCGCCGTCCTGGTTATGGCGGCTTTGATCGCCACGGGCATCAGCACAGGGATCGTTCTTTCGCGGTTCATCCGCGACCAGATCGACCAGCGCCTCGATACGCAAATCGGTGCCGTAACGAGTGCGCTGGAAAACAAGCCATCATTGCCCGATCTCCTGGCGCTGAACGATCCGCCGCCATTCGACCGGCCCGGTGCCGGCTGGTACTGGACGGCGACGGTCGATGGCCACACCTATCGTTCGGCTTCGCTTAATGGCGGCGATATCATCAATGGTGGTTCAGACCACTGGTGGGGTGGATGGCATGACGGGCCGCTGGACGCCAATGAGCGCCCTCGCCCGTTCAACGGGGTCGGCCCACGAGGCGAGCCGCTTTATCTGCGCGTTCAGGTCGTGCCGATGAACGGTACATGGATAACAATTACGGCTTCCGCACCCGCGCATGCGCTGGTTCGGCCACTTCGCGATGCGCTGGCACCCGTCATTTTGGCGATGCTGGCACTGGGGATGCTGCTCGCGGCTGCAAGCGTCTTGCAGATGCGACTGGGTCTTCGGCCCCTCAAGCGCGTGACGAAAGGCCTGGAGGATGTTCGCGCAGGCCGCGCCACCCACATCGAAGGCAATCAACCCAGGGAATTGAGTGGGTTGGTGAACGAGCTGAACTCACTGATCAAGCAAAACGCCGAAGGCATGAGGCGTGCCCGCGGTCACGTCTCGAACCTTGGCCACGCGCTTAACACGCCACTCGCGGCTTTATCGTTGTCTCTCGCCGGCAGCAGGAACGGACGCGATACCGAGCGTCTGAGGCTTGTTGGCGAGATGCAGGAGCGCATTCGACATCACCTTGGGCGAGCGCGCGCTGCGGCCCTGAATGGACCCGCCCACGTCAGCACCGCGATCAGGCCGCGCGTTCTGGACTTGAATATTGTTCTTTCAAAAATCAACGCTGAGCGCGGGTTGAGCGTGGCGGTCGATGTGCCCGAGACCCTTGCCGCCGCCTGCGAACCGCAGGATCTCGATGAGATGCTGGGCAACATACTGGACAATGCCTTCAAATGGGCTGCGAGCACGATCTCCATCAGAGGTCGCAATGACGGCACCCAGGTCTCGATAGAAGTCGCCGATGACGGACCTGGCATAAGCGTGGAGAAAATCGAGGACGTTCTGCAGGCCGGCAAGAAGCTCGACGAGACCGTCGTCGGTCACGGGTTTGGAATGTCGATCACCAGGGAACTCGCAGAGCTGTACGGCGGAGATCTCAATCTTGGCAAAGCTGCGCTAGGCGGACTGAAGGTCGTCGTTCGACTGCCAAGCCCGGTAGCAGCCAATGAGACATAGCCATGAACAGGCTACCGTCTCGAGCTTTCTCTCCCCCGCAAGCCTGCCACAAGCTTGTTGAGGCATGGTCTGGCCAAGGAACCCCGGCAAAAGGCGGACTTTCTTGGCGATTTCTCCACCCAGCGACATCGTTATGGATGTCGCCCAAGCTGCCGATCCTATGGATATAGAGGCTGCCCGCGCCGCGCTGACAAAGCGCGCGGGTGGTGCCGCCGGGACATTCTCGGTCGACACCGCGGCGTCCGTCGATGCCGGCTCGATCCTCTCGCGCGCCACGGCTGACAAAGCGGCGGCGACAGCCGATCCGGCCAAGAAATTCAAGAAGTTCGAGGCGATGGTCTTGCAGACCTTCATCCAGAACATGCTGCCTAAGGACACCGAGGGTGTCTATGGCACCGGGCTTGCCGGCGACATGTGGAAATCGCAGCTCGCCGAGCGCGTTGCCGACGTCATGGCCGAGCGCGGCGGCATCGGCATCGCCAAATCGATGCTCGCCGACCACTATATGGACGGTAAGCGCAAGGTGCCGATCGGTCCGATTTCAAACGGACCGGAAAAGACCGAGGTCGATCAGCAGACCCGTCTGTCCACCTCGCTCGTCCAGGAGCTGCAGCGCAAGGCCGCCAGGTCGATGACCGGCGACGAGACAACGATAAAAACAGACATCAAGATCTAAACTGGGAAACGCCATGGCCGACAATTCGGAATTCACACCCAACCTGCCGGCACGCACGACGGAATCGGAAACACCGATCCAGTTCGCGCGGCCGGGCAACCTCGCCGCCATCATCGGCCGCATCGAGGAGGTGGTCGAGGAAGAGACCGCCGGGATCCGCAACGACACCAGCTACGACCTCAAGGCGTCGAACGCCCGCAAGAGCCGCTATCTCTATGAATTGAACCGCGCCATGAAGGGCGGCGCCGAGGCCGAGTTCGTCGAGCAGCACCGCGAAGGCCTGACCCGGCTGCGCCAGAAGCTGGCGAAGAACGAGGCCGCCATCCTGGCGCATCTGAGCGCCGTCAACGAGGTCGCCAATCTGCTGCGCAGCGCCATCCAGCGCGCCGAGACCGACGGCACCTACTCCGCCGGCGAGTTCGGCCGGGCGCAAGGCTAGACGCAAATGATCTCACGCTCGATATCTCTGTGATCAAGGTCATCGCCATCGCGGTCTGGGTCTGCGCCGCCACGCTCGGCGCGGTCTTCTATTCGTTCCAGGCCGCCGGCGATCGCGGCGTTGGTGAGAAACCCAAACCGATGCTGGGCGGGCTCGATTACGTCAAGACCGACATCATTTCGGTGCCTCTGATCCGCGATTCCGGGATCAACGGCTACTTCCTGGCCAAGCTGGTCTACACCGTCGAGCCGGAGCAGATAAAGAAACTGTCGATCCCGGCCGAGGCGCTGATCACCGATCAGGTCTACACCTATCTTTATTCCAATCCCCAGATCGACTTCAGCAAGAAGGGCTCGATCGACCTCGATGCCTTTCGCGCCGCGATCCGCGACACCATCAATGCCCGCGTCGGCGCAACCCTTGTGCATGAGGTTCTGGTCGACCAGATCAATTTCCTGAGCAAGGACGAGATCCGCGACAACTGGCTGCGCCGCCGGCAGGATTCCAGCCCGAAGGCGCCCGAGAAGCCTGAGACGCCTGAGGCTGCAACGCCGGTCAGCGCGCATTGAACCAACCCGCACCCACCCGGCACCGGTGATCCCGCAGGTTGCCCCGGTGCGACGATAGGAACCAGCTTCCAGGATTCGCGTTGACGTAAACGTCAACCCAAAGCTATATGCGGCAGCGACCGTGATCGCCATGCGGCATGGACTTCGACAGGATCGGGGTGCCGTAGCGCGCCAGATATAATAAACCAGAAGATGCAACAAACCAGGAGAACAGCGTGAGCGTTCAGGAGATTGCCGAGAAGATCAAGTCGCGTGTGGCCAGCAGCGGGTTCGATCGTTCCGTGAAGTTCGACACCGGCAGCGACGGCGTCATCGTCATCGACGGCGCAAGCGTCTCGACATCAGACGCCCCCACCGACTGCACCATCAAGCTTTCGCTCGACGATCTCGATTCGCTGATCGCTGGCGACTTGAACCCGACCATGGCGTTCATGACCGGCAAGATAAAGGTCGAAGGCGACATGACGGTCGCCATGGCGCTCAGCCAGTTGATCGGCTGAGCAACCCGCCTAGATGTTACAAAAAACGCCGCCTTTTCGGGGCGGCGTTTTCATTTGAACGGCAATAGGGGTTTCAGGCGGCCAGCGTCCGCGCCTGTGTCTTCAGCTTGCGGCCTGAAGCCTTCAACGTGCCGTGCACGCCATCAAGCGCGCCGTCCGCCAGTTCCAGCGCCAGCAGGCGGTGGCGCTCATAAGGCCCCGGCATCGCCAGCGAACCAGTTTTGGCGGCCGAGAATCCGAAGCGTCCGTAATAGGGCGCATCGCCAACCAGCAGGATGGCCGCGTGACCGAGACGCGCGGCTTCCGCGATGGCATGGCGCATCAGCGCCGAGCCGATGCCGGCATTCTTGAGCGACGGATCGACTGCGAGAGGGCCAAGCAGCAGCGCTGCCGGACCGCCCTCGCCCAGCCTGACGTCCCACAGCCGCACCGTGCCGGCGACGCCGCCCGATGCGTCGCGCGCGACAAAGGCCAGGCCTTCCGAGGGCCGGCGGCCACGCCGCAACTTCTCCGACGATTTGGTCTTGCGCTTCGGCCCCATGGCACGATCGAGCAAGGCTTCGCGCGCCGCGACGTCGGCAACGGTTTCGGCGACCATTGTGAAGGCCGGCGCATGAGCTACGATTTCAACTGACATTTCCATTTCCGCGATCCTTCACGAGCGGAGCTTGTTCCACAGGCGAGCCCAAGCGGGCGACAGGCGCCCACCTGGGATGATCTGATCGGTTCTTTCGAACCGTCAGATCACGTAGGATCGGAGAGGCTCGAAGCCGTTGAACGCGACCGCCGAGTAGGTGGTCGTGTAGGCGCCGGTGCCTTCGATCAGCACCTCGTCGCCGATGGTCAGCGACAAGGGCAGCGGATATGGCGTCTTCTCGTACATCACGTCGGCCGAATCGCAGGTCGGGCCGGCGAGCACGCAAGGCGCGGTCTCGGTGCCGTCATGGCGGGTGACGAGGGGATAGCGGATCGCCTCGTCCATCGTCTCGGCCAGGCCGCCGAACTTGCCGATGTCGAGGAACACCCAGCGCACATTGTCGTTGGCGGCCTTCTTCGAGATCAGCACGACTTCCGACTTGATGACGCCGGCATTGCCGACCATGCCACGACCCGGCTCGATGATGGTTTCCGGAATGGCATTGCCGAAATGCTTGCGCAGCGCCGAGAAGATCGCCTGGCCATAGGCCTGGGCCGCCGGCACGTCACGCAGGTATCGCGTCGGGAAACCGCCGCCCATATTGACCATCTTCAAGACGATGCCTTCCTCGGCCAGCGTCGAAAACACCTTCTTGGCGTCGGCCAGCGCACGGTCCCAGGCGGTCAGGTCGGTCTGCTGCGAGCCGACATGGAACGACACGCCATAGGCGTCGAGGCCGAGGCCTTTGGCATGGCGCAGCACGTCGACAGCCATATCAGGCACGCAGCCGAACTTGCGCGACAGCGGCCATTCGGCACCTTCACCGTCGGTCAGCACGCGGCAGAACACACGCGCCCCGGGAGCGACGCGGGCGATCTTGTCGACCTCTTCGACGCAATCGACCGCGAACAGCCGGATGCCGAGCTGGTAGGCGCGTGCAATGTCACGCTCCTTCTTGATGGTGTTGCCGAAGGAGATGCGGTCCGCGGGCGCACCGGCGTCCATCGCCATCTCGACTTCGGCAACGGAAGCGGTGTCGAAGGACGAGCCCATCGCAGCAAGCAGGCGCAGGATTTCCGGCGCCGGGTTTGCTTTCACCGCATAGTAGATCTTGGAATCGGGCAGCGCCTTCTCGAAGGCGCGGAAATTGTCGCGCACGACATCGAGGTCGACGACGAGGCAGGGGCCGGACGGACGTCGGGTGGCGAGGAAGTCGAGGATGCGCTGTGTAGCCATCGGAATTCTCCAACACGCCTTTCGGCGCGCACAAGGGTGCGTACGCGGGCTGTCGGCCTCGCGAACACGCGGTCAAACAAAGGCGGGACGGAAATCCATGGAACCAGCCGGTGGAGACCCCGGAACCATGAAGCGCCGTCTCGCGGCGATGAACCTTGGCCTTGCCCGGCTTCGGTTCGCTTTGTCTGCCTTGGCTTGGATTGGGAGAACCCCGTTCCGCACTGCCGGCAATGAAGGTGTGCCTCTTTAGTAACCCCGGTCTTTGGACAACCGGAAGAGAACCAGAAAGGCCCGCACCGTCGTTGCTTCAAGGTGTCCTCGGGCTGGCGGTTGGCCGCTAGACCGACTGGAGGGGTTGGCTCCAGTTACCTTACCGATTTCCCTCACCATTCGAGGATCGGCGGACACCCACAGGCACGTGCGACTTTGGGCAAGCGCGATATATGGCTGGTTGCCGTCACAATCAATAAAAATCGTATCTCCGGTTGTAAAATTTCTGGCATCGAACAATGTAGGCACAACCGTATTCGGATATCGAACGATGACAGGCACGCACGGCCCCTTCAACGCCTTTCTCGATCTTCGCCAGATGCCGGTGGCACATGCCGAGCTCGGCCCGCTCGCCGGCCTGCGCCTCGCAGTCAAGGACATCTATGACGTTGCCGGCTACCGCACCGGTTGCGGCAATCCTGTGAAATTCGCCGAAAGCCATGCCGCCTCGCGCACCGCACCCGCCGTGCAGATGATTCTCGATGCCGGCGCGCGCTTTGTCGGCAAGACACAGACCGACGAGCTTGCCTTTGCGCTGTATGGCCAGAACGCGCATTTTCCGTTTCCGCTGAACCCGGCGGCACCAGACCGCGTCACCGGCGGCTCGTCTTCCGGATCTGCGGCGGCGGTCGCGGGCAGGCTGGCAGACATTGCTACCGGCTCCGACACGGGCGGCTCGATCCGCGCGCCGGCGAGCTTTTGCGGGCTGATTGGCCTGCGCACCACGCATGGCCGCATTTCGCTTGATGGAGCCATGAAGCTGGCGCCGAGCTTCGACACGTTCGGCTGGTTCGCCGACGACATCGAGACCTACGAGACCGTCGGCAAGCTGCTGCTTGGCCGCGACCCGCACCAGCACGCCCTCGACCGCCCCCTGTCGATCACCTGGCTGGACGAGATGGTCGCTCGCCCCGCCCTTGCCGAATATGCCGGGATGAAGGCGCTGGCAGGTAGGGTTTGCGGCGCACTGGCAACACCAACGACACGCTTCAGCTCTTCTCCTGATGAACTCTACTGGTGCTTTCGCCGGTTGCAGGCCAGGGAGGCCTGGGGCGTGCACGGCGAATGGATCACCAGCGGCGAGCGCGACCTTGGCCCCGGCGTCGAGGAGCGTTTCGGCTTTGGCCGTGCCGTCGATGACCGCACAGTGCAAGCCGAAAAGGTTCGTCGCCTGACCTTTCGCGGCGAACTGAGCGCCTTGCTCGGCAGGGACGGCGTCCTTGTCCTGCCGACGGTGCCGGGCCCAGCACCCTATCTCGACAGTACGCCGGAACAGTTCCAGGCCTATCGCGAGCGGGCCCTGCATCTTCTGTGCCTGGCCGGGCTCTCCGGTTTTCCACAGATCACCTTGCCCATCGGTTCGGTCGCCGGCGCACCGTTCGGCCTGTCGCTGCTTGGCCCTTCCGGCAGCGACATTGCCCTGATACGGCTCGGCCGAAGACTTCTCGACGCAGCAAAGGCCTGAACCATGGACACACTGACCCGCATGCGCGCCTTCATCGACGTCGTCGAGGCCGAGGGCTTTTCGGCGGCAGCGCGCAAGATCGGCCGCTCCAAGGCGTTGCTGTCAAAGTATGTGCGCGAACTGGAAGATGAGCTCGGCGCGCTGCTGCTCAACCGCACCACGCGCCAGTTCTCGATGACCGAGGCCGGCCACACCTATTACCGGCGCGCCTCGGAGATCGTGCGTGAGGTCGACAGCCTGGCCGATGCGGTGCGCGAATCCTCCGGCGACGTGCGCGGCCGGATCAAGCTGTCGGCGCCGCGCACCTTCGCCGACGCACCGATCGGCCAGTCGCTGATCGACTTCGCCAAGCAGCATCCCGACATCGTGCTCGACATCCAGCTCGACGACCGCTTCGTCGACCTAGTCGAGGAAGGTTTCGACCTCGCGGTGCGCATCTCGCGGCTGGAGAATTCGTCGCTGATCGCCAGGCGGCTGGCGCCATTCTCGATCAAGCTTTGCGCTTCTCCTGAACTGATCGCCAAGCACGGCATGCCGACACGGCCGCAGGACCTCGGCCACATGCCCTGTATCGTCGACACCAATGGCCGCGGGCTGAACAACTGGGCGTTCAAGGGCGACAACAACGATCAGCTGAGCGTCGCCGTGTCGGGTCCGATCGAGGTCAACAGCCCGATGGCGGCACGCGCTGCTTCCGTGGCGGGCCTTGGATTTTGCATCCTGCCGGATTTCATCGCGGCGCCCGATCTCAAGAGTGGTGCGCTGGTGACGGTGCTCGACGACCGCATCCTGTCCGGCGGCGGCATCTTCGCCGTCTACCCGCACCGCCGCTATCTGCCGGCCAAGGTCCGTGTTTTCGTCGACTTCCTGGTGCAATGGTTCAGGACGCGCGAGGTCGCTTGACCTGTTCCAGCCATGTCCCGGTCCCAATTTCGCCCCCTTTCTGGTTCCTCTCGATATCTCTCCGAGGCCCAAGGGAATCGCGACCGGGAATGCACCTGAAACGGCACGCAATCATGCTGGCTTCGGCCCTGGCGGCGGTTTTCGCCGCCACGGAACCTGCTTACGTGCATCCACACGTCTTCGCCGAGGCCCGCCTCGACGTGATCCTCTCCCCGGATCACCAAAGTGTGAAAGCGCTGCGCCATCTCTGGCGCTTCGACGACCTGTTTTCGAGTACGGTGATGATGGAGTTCGACAAGAACTCCGACCTGAAGCTTGACGACAAGGAGCTGAAGGATGTCGCCGACACCGTTCATGCCTCGCTGGCCGAGTTCAACTATTTCCAGCTCGTCACGCAAAACGGCAAGGACGTGACGATGACGCCTCCGCCGCATTTGATGGCCAATTTCGACAACGACCAGTTGATCATTCTGTTCGAATCCGAACCCAAGGTGCCGATCAAGCTGACCGGCACGATCGACATCGGCGTCTATGACCCGACCTTCTACACGGCGATCGACTTCACCGAGGATTCCAACATCACGGTCGAAGGCCTGCCATCGAATTGCACCAGCAAGGTCATCCGTCCGGACCCGGATGAGGCCATCAAGGAAAACCAGAAGACCCTGACGGATGCCTTCTTCAACGACCCGACGGGCACAGACATGAGCAAGATCTTTGCCACCAAGCTCGAACTGACCTGTCAGCCAGAAGGATGACCCCGGTGACGAAACCGTCCCTGCGTTTGGCACTCGGCCTGTTGGCCCTCACCTTTGCCGCGATGCATTTCGCCAACGCCGCGCACGCCCAATCCTCGCTCGGCATCGGCGTCAATGACGGCATGGCGCCAACCACCGGTCCGTTCGCCCACATCCTGATGTGGATCAACCTGCGGCAGCAGGAATTCTACCGCGCCCTTGCCGGCGCCATGAAGGCGATGCGCCAGGATGGCGGCAAGATCTGGATCCTCATCGGCCTGTCCTTCGCTTACGGCATTTTCCATGCCGCCGGCCCCGGCCACGGCAAGGCGGTGATCTCGTCCTACATGGTCGCCAATGAAGTGGCGCTGCGGCGCGGCATCCTGTTGTCCTTCGTCTCGGCCCTGCTGCAGGGCCTGACGGCGATCGTTGTCATGCTGCTCGCCTATTTCGTCCTGCGCGGCACCACCATCTCGATGACCGACGCGGCCTGGTTCATGGAGATCATGAGCTTTGCCCTCGTCACGCTGTTCGGCGCCTGGCTCTTATGGCGCAAACTCGGCCCGTCCGTTCTGCGCCTGTTTGGCAGGGCTCCCGCCTACAGCCTGTCGGCGGCCCATGCCGGTCATTCTCATGCGGGTCATTCCCACGCTGGCCATTCGCACGCAGCCCACAACCATTCGGCGCATGCCCATTCGCATGCGCTGCAGGTTCATGACGACCATGTGCATGACCATTCGCACGATCATCACGACCATGGCGCACATGATCACCACCACGATCATGCTGCACATGATCATGCCCCCCATGATCACGGCGCACATGACCATGCGCATCACGATCATGCAGATGGCGAGGTCTGCGAAACCTGCGGCCATTCGCATGCGCCGGATCCGGCGCTGCTGTCGGGCGATCGCTTCGACTGGCGCACCGCCTGGTCGGCGGTCGCAGCCGTCGGCATCCGCCCCTGCTCCGGCGCGTTGATCGTGCTCAGCTTCGCGCTGCTCAACGGGCTCTGGCTCGGCGGCCTGCTGTCGGTGCTGGCGATGTCGCTGGGCACCGCCATCACCGTCTCGGCGCTGGCAACGCTTGCCGTAACAGCCAAGAACTGGGCCGTGTATTTCGCCGGCGACGGCCGCATGGGCAATCGCATCCACTCGATCGTCGAGATCGGCGGCGCCGCCTTCGTCTTCCTGTTCGGATTGTTGCTGCTGTCGGCGAGCCTGACGGGCAGCGTCTAGGCCTGGCCCATCCCGATCAAACGGGTGGGCTCCACAGACCTCTAACTGGGAATCTTGCCACCCAGCTCATCCTCGATATGCGCGCGGATGATCTCGTCAAAGCTTTTCTCGGCGCTGAAGCCAAGATCCCTTGACCGTCGCGCTTCGAACCGGGTCGGCCAGCCTTTGACGATTGCCCAGATCGTCTCGTCCGGCTCCTCGCGGATCAGGCTTACCGCATTCGGCCCGGCAATGCGCTCCAGCGCCTCGATCTGCTCGCCGACGGTGACGGCGACACCCGGCATAGTCAGATTGCGGCGCGGCCCGACGGCGGCGCCGTCGATCCCGGCTGCATGGATCAGAAAATTCACCGCCGAGCGCGGGCTGGCATGGGTGTGCACGACCGAGCGCGACACCGGCAGGATCGCCTCATGGCCGCTCAACGGTTCGCGGATGATGCCGGAGAAGAAGCCGGAGGCCGCCTTGTTTGGCTTGCCGGGCCGCACGCAGATCGTCGGCAGCCGGATGCCGATGCCGTCGAAGAAGCCGCGCCTGGAATAGTCGGCCAGCAGCGCCTCGCTCATCTGCTTCTGCGTGCCATAGGAGGTCAGCGGTGTCGGATGGAATTCATCCGGGATGACATCCGGGAACGGCGCGCCGAACACCGCGATCGACGAGGTGAAGACCACGCGCGGCGCAAAGCCGGCCAGCCTTATGGCATCGAACAGGGCGCGCGTGCTGTCGAGATTGACGCGGTAGCCGAGATCGAAATTCGCTTCCGCCTCGCCCGACACGATGCCGGCGAGATGGAAGACGACATCGGGGCGTGACGCGACCAGGCTTTCAGCCGCATTTGCCTCGGCGAGGTCGCCGGTGTGAATGCTGACGCTGACGCCGTCCATGGCCGGCGCCTGCGGCGGCACGATGTCATGCAAATCGAGCGCGGTGATCTTCGCCCCACGCAGCGTGCCGTCCTTGGCCAGCCGGGCGATGAGTTTGCGGCCGACCATGCCTGCGGCGCCAGTGATCAGAATGCGCATGTCAGATATTCCTTACTTGCCCTGATTTTTGCGCTGGGTGCGCGCGCGCAGCCAGAACACGAGGAAAAACGCCAGCACGAAGACAATGCCGAAGATACCCGCCAGCACGGTCGAAAAACTGCCGAGTGCCAGCATCACGGTCGGCAGGTAGAATGCGGCAATGCCGAACAGCAGCATGATCCAGACCGCCGCGATGGCCGCATTGCGCGTCTCGCGGTCCATCATGCCGCACCGGGGCGGCGGTCGTTCATCGGGTTGGGTTTCAAAGCTGGAGAACTCCTGAGGCAGGTCCGATCAATGGTCATCGATCGGGCCTAATGATGGTGGCCGTGATGCGCAGCCGCATCATGCTCATGCTCATGGTCGTCGCCGTCATCGGCGCATTGGTCGAATTCCGGTTCCACGGTGGCATGGCTGATGCCGTGCTCGCTGGCAAGCCGCTTCTTGATGGCGCTGACTGCCTGATGCGCATCGACGCCCTCGTCGAGGCAGGCATGCAGCGTCGCCATGTTGCTTGAGCCGTCAATCGACCAGACATGCATGTGGTGTATCTCGCGCACGCCAGTAACCGTCGTTTCCAGGTCCTTGGCGACCAGGTCGCGGTCGAGGCTTGGCGGCACGCCCTCGAGCAGGACATGGGCCGCGGCGCGCATCAGCGACCAGGCCGTCGACAGGATCAGCAGCGAGACCAGCACCGACAGGATCGGGTCGATTGGCGTCCAGCCGGTGGCAAGGATCACCAGTGCGGCCACGATTGCCGCCGCCGAGCCAAGCAGGTCGCCAAGCACATGCAGGATGGCGCCGCGCATGTTCAGGCTTTCGTGGTCGCCGCCATGCAGCACCAGGAACGAGCCGATATTGACCAGCAGGCCGAGGATCGCCACCACCAGCATCGGTCCGCCCAGCACCGGCGCCGGCGCTTCAAGACGTCCCCAGGCTTCATAGACGATCCACAGCGCGATGATGAAGATCGCAACGCCGTTGGTATAGGCCACCAAGGTCTTGACCCGGCCAAAGCCATAGGTGAGGCGGCCGGTCGCCGGCCGTCCCGCAAGATGGAAAGCATACCAGGCAAGGCCGAGCGCGATCGCGTCGGCAAGCATGTGACCGGCATCGGCCAGCAGCGCCAGCGACCCGGTGAAGAGACCGCCAAGCGCCTCCGCCACCATGAAGCCCGCCGTCAGGCAGGCCGCGATCAGCACGCGCTTCTTGTCGGTCGAGCCATGCACATGGCCGGCGCCATCATGGTCATGCGCGCTATGATCGTGGGTGTCGGCCAATGGCAACTCCTGTTATGCGCCTCAAGCCGGACTTAAGCGCCGAATTCCGCGCGACAATCCTCGAGCCGTCGCTTCTGCTGGCCGGCACCGTCGAAATTGGCCGGATCGAGCCACGCCTCATAGGCCTTGCGCAGAGCCGGCCATTCCTTGTCAATGATCGAATACCATGCGGTGTCGCGGTTTTCACCCTTGACGATGAGGTGCTGGCGGAAAATGCCCTCGGACTTGAAACCGAAGCGTTCCGCCGCCCGCTTCGACGGCTCGTTACGGTTGTTGCACTTCCATTCGTAGCGACGGTAGCCGAGCTCATCGAAGATGTATCTCATGAACAGGAACTGCGCTTCCGTCGCCGCCGGCTTGCGCGAGATCAGCGGCCCCCAATAGATGTTGCCGATCTCGATGACGCCGTAGGCGGGGTCGATGCGCATCAGCGTCTGGCGTCCGGCGACCTTGCCGCTTGCCTTGTCGATGGTGGCGAAGAACAGCGGATCCTCGCTGGCCTCGACCTTGTCCAGCCATGGCTGGAAGGCTGCACGGGTTTCCGGCGGATAGTCTGGCAGCCAGGCGAAGCGGCCGTCGACATCGGACACTGAAGACGCTTCATAGAGGCCATCGCCGTGCTTTGTGGCGCTCAGCGGTTCAAGCCGGACATATCGGCCGTCGATCGCCTTGCGCTCGGGTCGCGGACGCGGTTGCCAATCCTTGAGATTTTCGGACACCAAAAACTCCAATCCGTTTGACTTTTGCGGGCCGAAGCTCACAAAAACATGACCCAACAGTAAGAACCACACGGACGGGAAAAATGCTCCACACGATTTCGGCCTTCGATCGTCTCGGCGAGGAAAATGCGTTCGCGGTGCTGGCGCGGGCGACCGCATTGGCGAGCCAAGGCCGCGACATCGTCAATCTCGGCATCGGCCAGCCCGACTTCAAAACGCCTCAACACATCGTGGAAGCCGCGATCAAGGCGCTGCGTGACGGCCATCACGGCTACACGCCGGCCAACGGCCTTCTGGCGACGCGCGAGGCGGTGGTGCGCCGCACGCTGACGACCACCGGCGTCGAAGTCTCACCCGAGACCGTGATGATCCTGCCCGGTGGCAAGCCGACCATGTTTGCCGCCATCCTGATGTTCGGCGAACCCGGCGCCGAGATCCTCTATCCGGATCCCGGCTTTCCCATCTACCGCTCGATGATCGAATTCACCGGTGCGGCGCCCATCCCAGTGCCGATGCGCGAGGAAAACGGCTTTGCCTTCTCTGCCGAGGAAACACTGGCGCTGATCACCTCCAAGACCAGGCTGCTGATCCTCAACTCGCCAGCCAATCCGACCGGCGGCGTGACGCCGCGCGCCGAGATCGAAAAGCTGGTCAAGGGGCTGGAGAAGCACCCTGATGTCGCCATCCTCTCCGACGAGATCTATGACGTCATGACCTATGACGGCGAGACGCATTGCTCGCTGCTCGCCTACCCTGAAATCCGCGACCGGCTGATCGTGCTCAACGGCTGGTCGAAGACCTGGGCGATGACCGGCTGGCGCATGGGCTGGTCGATCTGGCCGAATGGTGACAAGGGCGCCCATCTCTACGACAAGGTGCGCAAGCTGGCGGTCAATTGCTGGTCCTGCGTCAACGCGCCGAGCCAGTTCGCCGGCATCGCCGCCATCGACGGCCCGCAGGACGACGTCGACACAATGATGCGCGCCTTCGACCGCCGCCGGAAGATCGTCGTCGAAGGATTGAACGCTCTGCCCAACATTTCCTGCATCACGCCCAAGGGCGCATTCTACGCCTTCCCCAATGTCTCGAAGACCGGCTGGAAGGCAAAGAAGCTTGCCTCCGCTTTGCTCGACGAGGCCGGCGTGGCGCTGATCGGCGGCCCCGATTTCGGCATTCTCGGCGAAGGCTATATCAGGCTCTCCTACGCCAACTCCGAAGAGAACATTTTGCGAGCGCTGGAGCGGATCGGGGCGTTCCTGGCCAAGTGAGGCTCGGAACGGTCCGGCCATCTCTTTCCTGATGGTCGCGGCTGGCGGCAATAATGGTGTCATGAGCCGTCCGGAGGACGCATGGCCCGGGCTGGGCGTGCACGTCGGGAACGGCTACGCTTCCTGGATCAGGATCGAAGCAGGTGCCTTAGATGTTCTATGCAATCCTTGCCTATCACGTGGAAGATGCGATCAAGGCGCTGACCCCGCGGGAAGACGCGGCACTGATGGCCGAGTTGCTGAAGATCAACATCCGGCTTCATGAGGAAGGCGCGCTTGGACCGTCCGCGCGTCTGGGGGCGACACAGGATGCCTTCACGCTGCGCGGCCCGGGCGATGGCACGATCATCGACGGGCCCTTCGCCGAGACCAAGGAGCAGTTGCTCGGCCTCTATGTTGTCGACTGCGCCACGAGAGACGAGGCAATCACGATCGCCCGCGACCTTCGCCGCGTCAATCCTACCGCCGTCTACGAGATCAGGCCTATTCTGCTCTTCAAGCCCGGCGTGCCGCTGACAGGCAAATGAGCCGTCGACGAAAGCCCTGCCGGTCCCGGCCGCTCACCCACGCCCGACAAACGGCATCTTGGTCGCCATCACGGTCATGAACAGCACGTTGGCATCGAGCGGCAGGCTGGCCATGTGGACGACGGCATCGGCAACGCGCTGGACGTCCATCACCGCTTCAGCTGATATCGAGCCGTTGGCCTGCGGCACGCCGACGGTCATCGGCTGCGCCATGTCGGTCAGCGCGTTGCCAATATCGATCTGGCCGCAGGCGATATCATAGGGGCGGCCGTCGAGCGCCAGCGTCTTGGTCAGCCCCGTAATGGCATGCTTGGTCGCCGTATAGGGCACCGAGCCGGGGCGCGGCGCATAGGCCGACACCGAGCCGTTGTTGATGATGCGGCCACCCATCGGCCGCTGCTTGCGCATGGCGCCGAAGGCGGCACGCGCACACAGGAACGAACCGGTAAGATTGACGCCGACAATATCGTTCCAGACCTCGACCGGGATCTCGTCGATCGGCGTCGACTTGTAGCCCATGCCGGCATTGTTGAAGAGCAGGTCGACGCGGCCGAAAGCCTCCGTCACCGCCTTGAACAGATGATCGACCTCACCGGCCTTGCTGATGTCGCAGGCAACCGCCAATGCCCTGGCTTCGGTCGGTCCGGCCTCGGCGATCGCCGCATCCAGCACCGGCTTGCGGCGGCCGCAGAACACTGTGTTCCAGCCGGCCTTGAGCAGCGCCGTGGCAACACTCTTGCCGATGCCCGTGCCGGCGCCGGTGACGATGGCCGTTTTCTGATCTGTCATGATTGTCCTCCGGCAGCGCCGCGCGCCTGACTTATTTCTCGGGATTTGGCTCAGGAAGAAGGCATCGCAAATGACGGTAGCGATGGCAAGCGGCCGGCCGGGGCGCGATCTCGAAAAGCCAGATCGGTTTTTCGGAAGCTCTGACAGGGGGTCGACAAAAAGGGCGGTCATTGGCGACCGCCCTGATCTGAACCGGGCTTGGGAGGAGGAAAGCCGATCCGACTGTGTAGAATCATGCGCTTCCTGAGTTAACGAAAGGTTAACGCCGGGAGTACTGGCTGTCCCGATCTGAGGCTACCAGCGCGGATTGGGCGAAGTACCCGTCGTTGTTGCCGGCACCTTGGCCGCCGAAACCGTCGCCTCGACATGGTCGACCAGCGCGTCCGGCAGGCCAAGCCGGCCGGCGAGCAGGTCGAGATAGCCGCGCTCGGCGCGCGTGTCGGGATCGATGGTAAGGCGCGATGCCGTATAGAGTTCGAGCTTCTGCGCGTCGGTGTGGGCACCCGCCACCAGCGTGTCGAGGTCGAGCGGGCTTTCCAGCTCTGCCATCAGGAATTTCTCGGCATCGAACCCGATCCCCGACAGGCTGAGCTTGCCGGCAATCTTCTTGCGTTCCTCGTCGTCGACATGGCCGTCAGCCTTGGCCGCCGAGATCATCGCCCGCACCAGCGTCAGTGTGAACTCATCCTCGCCCTGCGGGGCCTGCGACGGGTGGAAGGCGGTGTCCTTGGGCGGCGGCAGCAATTCCGGTTCGCCGGCGGCGGACGCCTGCTCCGGCGCGTTGCCGGCCTTGTAGTTCTGGTAGGCCTTGTAGGCGAGGCCGCCGATCGCGGCCAACCCACCAAGCTTCACCGCGGCACCGGTCACTTCGCGGCCAGCACCTGTTCCAAGCAGCACTGCCGCCAGGGCACCGGCGGCCAGCGGATTGTCCTTGGCCATCTGCACGGCCTGGCCCGCCTTGTCGCGGACAGTGCCGCTGGTGCCGGGAATTTGCGAGCCGAGCAGATCGTCGAGAAGCTTCTTGGGATCGAACATTCAGTGCCTCCAGCATGTGCCCGGCCGAACGGGCAGGTTTCGAACGCCGAAGACGTAGGTCCCAAAACTTGACATTGCAATGACAGGCGCCGCTTTGCCGCGCGCCTTAGCCCTCGATCAGGATCCGATATGCGGCCCCTTGCCCCGGGCTTGCGCAAGTTCAACCTGCCGCTGGCGCTCGGCATAGCGCTGGCGGTCCTCGTCGGTACGGGCGTCAAAACAATGCGGGCAAGAGATGCCGGCGGCAAATTTGGGCGATATCAGATCGCTTGCCGTCAGCGGATGGCGGCAGGCTCGGCAGAGCTCCGCATCGCCCTCGGCGAGGCCGTGCGACACCGAGACCCGCTCGTCGAAGACGAAGCACTCGCCTTGCCACAGGCTCTGCTCGGCCGGCACCTCTTCGAGATATTTGAGGATGCCGCCCTTGAGGTGGAATACGTCCTCGAAGCCGAGCGATTTTACGTAGGCCGTCGCCTTCTCGCAGCGAATGCCGCCGGTGCAGAACATCGCCACCTTGCGGCCTTCGAGCTCCGTCCGATGCGCTTCCACCCAGGCCGGGAATTCGCGAAAGCTTGCGGTCGCCGGATCGACCGCGCCCTTGAAAGTGCCGATCGAAACCTCGTAGGCGTTGCGCGTGTCGATGACGATCGTGTCGGGCTGCGAAATCAGCGCGTTCCAGTCGGCGGGCACGACATAGGTGCCGGCGCTCGTCGCCGGATCGATGTCCTCGACGCCCATGGTGACGATCTCGCGCTTCAGCCGCACCTTCATGCGGTGGAACGGCATGTCCGCGGCACCGCTGAACTTGACCTCGAGGCCCTCCAATCCGTCGATGGCTTCGATATAGGCGATCAGCTCGGCGATTGCGGCCTCGCTGCCGGCGACCGTGCCGTTGATGCCCTCATGCGCCAGCAGCAGCGTGCCCTTGATGCCGCGTCCGCAACAGAAGGCAGCGAGCGGCGCGCGCAGTTCGTCAAAGGCATCGAGCCGGGCAAACCGGTAGAGCGCGGCGACGCGGACGGGCTGGGATGGAGCGGACGGTGTCATTGCCAGAGCAACTAGACGCTCGTAAAAGCCGATTCAAGGCAAAACGGGTTTGGCAGCCTGTCATGGCCCTGTCGGAGAAGAGCCGGTAAACTGTCCGACGGCGCGTGACATCGCGACGCGACCGGTTTCGTGGACAGGCAAACACGCGTCTGCTAATCGGTTGAAATCGCCTTCGATATGGCTCGACACGGAGAGAGACAGATGCCCAGCAAGACCGAAAAACTCCTGTCGCTTCTCAACGGCCAGCCGGTCATCCCGGTGCTGAAGATCTCTGATGTCGCCAACGCCGTGCCGCTGGCCCGCGCCCTGGCGCGTGGTGGCCTGCCGGCGATCGAGATCACGCTGAGGACCGCCGACGCGCTGGAAGCGATCCGGCGCGTGGCGGCCGAAGTCGAGGAAGCCATCATCGGCGCGGGCACCATTCTGGACAGCAAGCAGTTCGACGAGGCAGCCAGCGCCGGTTCGCGCTTCATCGTCAGCCCCGGCATCACGCGCGAGCTTCTGGCGGCAGCCGCCGACAGCGAGGTTCCGCTGCTGCCCGGCGCCATCACGCCCGGCGAGATCATGGCCGCGCGCGAGGCCGGCCTGCGCTTCCTGAAATTCTTCCCGGCCGAGCAGTCCGGCGGCATCGCTTCGCTGAAGGCTTTCGCCTCACCGCTCGCCGACGTGAAATTCTGCCCGACCGGCGGCATCACCGGCAAGAACGCCGCCGATTACCTCAGCCTGTCCAACGTCATCTGCGTCGGCGGCTCCTGGGTGGCGCCCGATGACCTCGTCAAGGCCGGCAAATGGGATGAGATCGAAGCCCTCGCACGCGCTGCCAGCCAGCTTAAGAAATAGCGTTGCCACGCGCACACAAAAAACCCGGCCAGCTTCCGCCGACCGGGTTTTTCAAAATCGACTTTGACTGATCAGTTGCAGACCTTGACCTCTTTGGTCACCTTGTGATGGTGCTTCCAGGTCGTGACCACCCTGGTGTGGCAGTGCTTCCTCATCATGTGCATATGCATATGATTGTCGGTCTTGACGACAACGGTCTCTGCCTGTGAGGGCGCAATGGCCGCCGAAGCGGTTGCCAGCGCAATGACCGATGCCAATAGAGTGTTCTTCATGGATATCCCCGGGGTTTGAAGGTACGGGGGAGAAACTCTTGCAGCAGCAACGAGTTCCACGATCACAGCAATGTCAGGCCGGCGTGATCGGCGCAGAGTCCACCCTTGGCCAGGACAGCAAAAAGCCGCACAGGTCGCCCAGCGCGGCTTCAGCAATCTTCTGGTCTGTTCGTTACTTCGTCTGGAAGCGAGCGACCGACATGAACTTGACGGCGTTGCCGGTGAAGCGGTTGGCGTCAGCCATCTGGTTGCCCGGCTGGAAGCCGGCCGTGTAAACCTCGCTCGGAGCGGTATGCACGATGTTATAGGCATAGCCCGGCGCCGTTGTAGGGCTCGCGACGGTGGCAACAGCCTCGCCGCTGGTCAGCGCCCAGCGGGCGGCCTGAGGTGCCGCAGCGACCACCACGGCCCTCGGGCCGGGTTTCTGGTCGCGCGCGGTGGCCCTGGCTTCCTTGCGGGTCGTCTTCACGCCGGCGCCGATCGCGGCGGCCGGATCGGAACCGGCCGGACGAGCGGCGACGGCCTGGCGCGGCGTCGCAACATCGACATAGGACGGATCGTTGAAGGCCGAGCGCGGTTCTTCGGCTAGGGAGGCAACCTGATATTCGTCGGCGTTGCCGACCTGGGTCCCGACTTGGGCCCCAACCTGAGCATTGGCCTCGTCGAGCACCGCCTTGACGGCGTCCGGCTTAGCCGGCTCCGGCCGTGCCGAAGGCAGCACCGCGAACGCATCGGTGGCGGTCTTGCCCTGTTCGGCCGTCTCCGCCAGCGCCATCAGCACATCCTTGCTGGGCGGCGGTGCAAGCTCGGCCGGCAGCGTCGGACGCCATGTCGGCAAGGGAATGTTGTTGACGGCGACCTGCGCCGGATCGGCGGCGGCGGTTGCAGCCGCTGTTACCGCGACGGGGTCAGCCTTGCCGAAAGGCATGTTCGCCGGCGCCTGCGCGATCGCAACGGCCCGTTCGGTCGTGGCCGTCGCATCCGCCGTGGCGAACGGAACATTCTCAGGCTGTTGCGCGCCGACGTCAGCCTTCGGCCGCGGCGCGAAATCGGGCAGCGGAATCTCCTTGGCAGGCAGCGCCGCGATGATCGTCTCCGGTGTATCCTTCTCAGGCTCGGGAGCCTGATCTTCGGCGACCTGCGGAATTTCGGCACGCTGCGCATTCTCGGGCGCGACTATGGCGATGCCCGGCAGGTTGCTGCTCTTGGCCGTCGCTGCCGGCTTCAGGCTCTTGGCCCTGGGCGCGGGGGCTGCGGAAGCGGTCTCGACGTCGGCGCTGTCATCGGCCTCGTCGTCGCCACCGCCACCAAAGAAGGCGGAGAGGAACCCGCCCGACTTCTTGCTGCCGCCGCCGATACTAGCCATCTCGACATTCGGCGTGCCCGAACCCTTGCGCGCCTTGTAGGAAGCCATTGCCTGCTCATAGCCGGGCAGCGGCCGGCCGTCGCTCGGCACATGCAGCGTCTTGCCATTGGGGAACAGGCTGACCAGTTCCTGGCGGCTGATGCCGGGCCAGTGGCGCACATTGCCGACATCCATATGAACGAATGGCGAACCCGAGGTCGGGTAGTAGCCGACGCCACCACCCTGCATCTTGAGGCCGATGTTGCGCAGCTTCTTCAGCGGCACGCCGGGAATGTAGAAATCCATCGCCTTGCCGAGCATGTGCTGGCTCTTCTCGGCGACACCCCGGCCGCGGCTGCGCAGCATAGAATTGGTCGACGGCGAGCGGTAGCCGCATACGACCTGGATATAGTCGGTGGCGCCGCTTTCCCGATACGCTTCCCAGACCAGGTCCAGCAGGCGCGGGTCCATCTTGGTCGGCTCGTTGCGGCGCCAGTCGCGCAGGATGATGTTGATCTTGCGCAGGCCCTCGGGATCGTAGCGGCCATTGCGCTTGTAGACGATCTCGGCCTTCTCATGCGTATGGAGGTGGTAGAGCTTCAGCGAACGAACTTCGGCCTGGGCGCCGGTGGCGGCCGCGGCAACAAAACCAAAAGCGACAATCAACGCTGCCAGCCATCTCGGCCAGACGCTCAAGTGATCGTGACGCCCGTTTTTGAATCGTTCGATTCTGTTCAAATCAAAAGGCCTTGCAGGCTGCCGTTTGTCCCCGGATTTGCCCAAACGGATGTGTGGTTTTCACATCCGAATATCGATCCTAATGGTTAATCATCGCTTATTGAAGCCGAAATGCGGTAACACCGTGGCGATATCCCGTCAAAAATTGTTCACAAGGTTTCTTGGTAAACCGCTGGTTTAGATCAGGATTCCGGCTTTGACCGAACACGATCTGTTACCGTTAGCCTTAATGCGTGAACAGAGCTGTCCACAGGCTTGCCATATTCCATCCGAAACCCCCGATACAGGGCCAATCCTGGCATTGCAAGCTGGTCCCGGCCTTGCGTCCAGGCATGTCGCCCAAAGGTTGCAAGACAAGATGCATGAAGCAGACGCCTGAAGCGCGTCGCGGGAAATCCGTTTCGGCGTGACGCGATTTAGAGCAATTCCAGGAAAAGTGTGAAACGGTTTTCCCGGGAGAAGCGCATAGCGCATCCCCATGGGAATTGCGTAAAAACAAAGAGTCTAGGACGCGAGCCGTTCCACGCGGCCGGTCTCAGGGTCGATGCCGTATTCCTTGAGCTTGCGATAGAGCGTCGAGCGGCCGATGCCGAGGCGGCGGGCGACTTCGCTCATCTGGCCGTTATAGTGGTCGATGGCGAGCTTGATCATTTCAAGCTCGACATCGGCCAGCGCCCGTACATTGCCGCGCTCGTCGAGCGCGCGCAGCATCCCGAAGCGAGGCTGAAGCCTTGATGGCTGCTCGGGCGTGGCCGTTGGTCCTGCTTCGCCAGCCAGAAGATCATCATCGCGTGGTTCCAGCGATGGCGGCGCAACGATTTCCGTTTCGAGATTGCCATCCCCCGCGAGATTGCCATCTGTCTTGAGATCGACAGTGCCTTCGACCTGCGCCCGGATCTGCGGAAAATCATCGACATCAAGCACATCGCCTTCACACAGCACCGAGGCGCGGAAGACGGCGTTTTCGAGCTGCCTTATGTTGCCGGGCCAGTCATAGGCCTGCAGCACGGCAAGTGCTGGCGCCGAAATGCCTTGCAGGCGGCGGCGCGGGTCGGCGGGCGCCACCTTCTCCATGAAATGCGTGACCAGATGGGGAATGTCGTCGCGCCGGTCGCGCAACGGCGGCACGAAGATCGGGTAGACGTTCAGCCGGTAGAACAAATCCTCGCGGAACTTGCCGTCCTTGACCTGCTGCAGCAGGTTGCGGTGCGTTGCCGAAATCAGCCTGATGTCGACCCTGACGGTGGCGCGGCCGCCGACCGGATCGACCTCACCGTCCTGCACGGCGCGCAACAGCTTGACCTGCACGTCGAGCGGCAGGTCGCCGATCTCGTCCAGGAACAGCGTGCCGGAATGCGCTTCAACGAACTTGCCGGTGTGCTTGTCGGTGGCGCCGGTAAATGAGCCCTTCTCGTGACCGAAGAGGATCGATTCGACCAGATTGTCGGGGATGGCACCGCAATTGACGGTAACGAAGGGTTTTGAGCGGCGATCGCCGGTGCCCTGGATGGCGCGAGCCACCAGTTCCTTGCCGACGCCGGATTCGCCTTCGATCAGGATCGGTATGTTGGAGGCAGCCGCCTTCTGGCCAAGGCGGATCACCCTGTCCATCGCCGGACTGTGGGTGATCATGTCCCTGAAGGTCAAAAGCCCGCCGCGCTTGCGTGATGTGCGCTTGACCTCGCCCTCGACCGCCTCGACCTTGAGCGCATTGGCGATCGACGCCTGCAGCCTGTCGGGAGAGGCCGGCTTGACGACGAAATCGAAGGCGCCGTGACGCATCGCCGACACCACGGTCTCGATGCCGCCCTGGGCGGTCTGGACGATGACCGGGACGGTGATGCCGCGTTCGCGCATCGCCTTCAGCACGCCGATGCCGTCGAGACCGGGCATGACAAGGTCGAGTATGACGACCGAGACGTCGCGGGCGCTTGGCCCGTCGAGCACGTCGAGACCAGCGGCGCCGCCGTCGGTGACGATTGCCGTGTGGCCGAACCGCGTCACCGCCGCCTCGAGCAGCCGGCGCTGTACCGGATCGTCATCGACTATGAGTATGGAACCTGTCATGACTTTATGAGTTGCCCGCTCGAAATCCCGATGGATCATCTTGGCACAGGGTTCTAAATAAGCTTTCAAAAAACCCGGTGAACGAATTGCTTAGGATTTGACCGGCTTCCTCATTCCCCTCGATTCTGGCTCCGTGGTTTAAAGAAGGTATTGTCCATGCGCATGATGTTTGATCGGCGGCTTGCGGCACCAGCGTCCGGTCAGGGCGCGGCCGAGCTTGGCGATCTGCCGGAATGGAACCTTGCCGACCTCTATGCCGGGATGGAAGCGCCGGAACTGAAGCGTGACATCGCCAGGGCCGCCGCCGACGCGATCGCCTTCGAGACCCGCTGGAAAGGCACGCTCGCCGCCGAGGCCGGGCGCGGCGACGCCGGCAAGCTCGGCGAGGCGCTGGTCGCCTACGAGGCGCTGGAGGAACTGATCGGCCGCATCGTCTCTTATGCCGGTCTCATCTATGCCGGCAACACCGCCGACCCGCAGCGCGCCAAGCTCTATGGCGATATCCAGGAGAAGATGACCGATGCCAGCGCACATCTCCTGTTCTTCGCCCTCGAACTGAACCTGATCGAGGACGCCGCGATCGAAAGCGCACTTGCCGCCGATTCCGCATTCGGCCATTACCGGCCGTGGGTGCTCGACCTCAGAATGGACAAGCCCTACCAGCTCGAGGACCGCGTCGAGCAGCTTTTCCACGAGAAGTCGATCACCGGGCGCGGCGCTTGGAACCGCCTGTTCGACGAGACGATGACCGACCTGCGCTTCGACATTGATGGCGAGGAATTGACGCTGGAGCCGGCACTCAACCGCCTGCAGGATGCCGACAGTGATGTGCGCCGCCGTGCCTCCGAGGCGCTGGCCGCGACCTTCCGCAAGAATTTGCGCACCTTCACGCTGATCACCAACACCCTGGCCAAGGACAAGGAAATTTCCGACCGCTGGCGCGGCTTCGAGGACATCGCCGATTCACGTCATCTCGCCAACCGCGTCGAGCGCAGCGTGGTCGATGCGCTCGCCACCGCGGTGCGCGAGGCCTATCCGCGCCTGTCGCATCGCTATTACGCGATGAAGGCGCGCTGGCTCGGCATGGAGGTGATGAACCATTGGGACCGCAACGCGCCGCTGCCGGAGACGCCGCAGGCGGTGATCGGCTGGGACGAGGCCAGGAATACCGTGCTGTCGGCCTATCAGCGCTTCTCGCCGGAGATGGCCGAGATCGCCCGCACCTTCTTCGACCGCAACTGGATCGACGCGCCGGTGCGCCCCGGCAAGTCGCCCGGCGCCTTTGCCCATCCGACCGTGCCATCGGCCCACCCCTATGTGCTGCTCAACTACATGGGCAAGCCGCGCGATGTGATGACGCTGGCGCATGAACTCGGCCACGGCGTTCATCAGGTGCTGGCCGCCGGCCAGGGCGCGTTGATGGCCTCGACGCCGCTGACGCTGGCCGAGACGGCTTCCGTCTTCGGCGAGATGCTGACCTTCCGCTCGCTGCTCGAGCAGACCACCGACAGGCGCGAACGCAAGGCCATGCTCGCCCAGAAGGTCGAGGACATGATCAACACAGTGGTGCGCCAGATCGCCTTCTACGAATTCGAGCGCAAGGTGCATGCCGAGCGCCGCAACGGTGAACTGACATCCGACAAGCTCGGCCAGTTCTGGCTGGAAGTGCAGGCGGAAAGCCTGGGGCCGGCGATCAAGTTGCGTGAGGGCTACGAAGTGTTCTGGACCTACATCCCGCACTTCATCCATTCGCCGTTCTACGTCTACGCCTATGCGTTCGGCGACTGCCTGGTGAACTCGCTCTACGCCGTCTATCAGAACGCCGAGCGCGGCTTCCAGGACAAGTATTTCGAGATGCTGCGCGCCGGCGGCACCAAGCATCACTCCGAGCTTCTGGCGCCTTTCGGCCTCGACGCCACCGACCCCGCCTTCTGGCAGATCGGCCTGGGGGTGATCAGCGGCCTGATCGACGAACTGGAAGCACTCGACGGCTGACCCCTCTCGCCCGCGCAGAACAGTTTAGCCGGAATGCATATCGGGATCGCACTATTCCTATGCTAAATATTTGTTCTTGAAGGACTCTAGACAGAAGTTTTTCCCATAGCTTTCCACAAGCTCTATGATAGCCTTCACTCCAAGCTCAGCCGGAGCGCATGCGGATCGGCGAGGGAAAGTCTCAGCCGGCCGTGACGCTCAGGCGAATGCGACAACGGCCGTTGGCCATGGGCAAGCAAAGCCGATCGCCGACTGCTCGAACCGAGGCCGGCTGTTCCGCGAACCCGCGGAACCATCACCGAGTAGTCCATCGCCTGAGGTCATGACCCCACGGCAGACGGATTTGACTGGAGAGAGACAATGGGCACTTTTTTCTACGTGGTCCTGGCGTTCTTGGTAGGCGTGTTGGTCGGCTGGTTCATCTGGGGCCGCCTGCGCGGTGAGCTCGACAGTTTGCGCGGCGACCTCGACCGCACCCGCAGCGAGCGTGACAGGCTGCGCGCCGACAGCGACCGCCTGACGGGCGAACTCAATGCATGCGGCAAGACCAGGGCCGACCTTGAGCGCCAGTTGCGCGACGCGCAGGCTGCAGGCAGCGGCGGCGCAAAGGCCGCCAGTCAGCCGCCGGCCGCCCTGGTGTCGACGCCGGCCGTGGCCAAATCCGCTTCGGCACCGGCCAAGGCTGCACCGGCCAAACCAGCCGCACCAAAGCCCGCAGCAACAAAACCCGTCGTGGCCAAACCTGCGGCTCCAGCCAAACCCGCGGCGAGCAAACCCGCAGCCGCCGGCTCGGCGACCAAGAGCGGGGCCGCTCCCAAGGCTGCGGCAGCCGCCGCGGCCAAGGCAGCCGCTCCCAAGGCAGCCGCACCGGCAGCGGCCAAACCAGCGGCGGCCAAGCCGGACAATCTGCGCCGGCTGATCGGCATCGGCCCGGTCAACGAGAAGCTGCTCAAGGGACAAGGCGTGACCACTTTCGCCCAGATCGCTGCCTGGACAACCGCC
The DNA here is from genome assembly GCF_000472785.1 of Mesorhizobium loti CJ3sym. GTDB lineage: Bacteria > Pseudomonadota > Alphaproteobacteria > Rhizobiales > Rhizobiaceae > Mesorhizobium > Mesorhizobium loti_E. Next base: position 86,944 of record NZ_AXAL01000012.1, on the reverse strand, counting down.
GACATCGAACGGATCGAGCATGCCCTGCAGTTCGGTGGCCGCGTCGAGCGTGAGCGCTGGGTTGAACAGGCCAAGCTGCTGGCCGCCGGCAATGAGGCGGAGTTCGCGAAACAATTTCCGAGCGCGGGAACCTCTAGCAACACCTGAACGCTGGAGGCGGATTATTAAGCCGGCGGCGCCAAAGGCCCGCCGGTTTTGTTTTTGGCAGGCAAGGCCGGTCATAGGTCGGCTTTGAGGGGCAAGGTGCCGTTCCCTCGATTGCACGCGAGCAGCCCCCCATATAGAGCGATCGTCGGCTTCATCGATCCCGGTTCCCATGTCCCTGCCCGCCGCCATTTTCCGCAACGACGAAAGCGCGCGCCAGCTCGTTTTCGAGCGGCCGGCCGACATCATCGTGGCGCATGAGGCACGGGACTTCTTGCCGGCGCTGGAGGCCGCACAGGCAGCGCACGACGCCGGCAAATGGCTGGCCGGCTATTTCTCCTACGAAGCGGGTTACCTGCTCGAACCGAAGCTCGTTCCGTTGCTGCCGGACGGGCGCCGCGCACCGCTGATCTGCCTCGGCGTCTTCGATGCTCCGGAAGAAGAAGCGGTGCCGCCGCGCGACGTGGCGACCCCGAACGGCCCGATCTTCGACGCAAGGGCGACGTGGTCATTCGCGGACTACGAGAAGCGCTTCTCGCGGCTGCACCAGCACATCAGGCAAGGCGATTGCTACCAGGGCAATCTGACCTTTCCGGTGCAGGCGCAATGGTCGGGCGACCCGCTCGCCGCCTTTGACGCGCTGACCGAACGCCAGCCGGTGAAGTATGGCGCGCTGGTCGCGCTGGGTGACCCTATCGTGCTGTCGCGCTCGCCCGAACTCTTCTTCGAGATCAACGCACAAGGCATGATCGAGACCCACCCGATGAAGGGTACCGCACCGCGCGGCGCGACCAGGGACGAAGACGAACGGCAGAAGACCTTCCTGCGCAACGACGAGAAGAACCAGGCCGAGAACCGGATGATCGTCGACCTCCTGCGCAACGACATCTCGCTCATCAGCGAGGTGGGTACACTGGAGGTGCCGGCGCTGTTCCGCATCGAAAGCTACCCGACCGTCCACCAGATGGTCAGCGACGTCAGGGCAAGGCTGCTGCCCGGCCTCTCGATCCGCCAGGTCTTTGCGGCGTTGTTTCCCTGCGGCTCGATCACCGGCGCGCCAAAGATCCGCGCCATGGAGATCCTGCACGATCTGGAGGGTAAGCCGCGCGACGTGTATTGCGGTGCGATCGGGTGGATCGCGCCCGGCGGCACCATGCGCTTTTCCGTAGCAATCCGCACCATCTCGCTCTTTGCCAGTGGCGAGGCCGTCTACAATGTCGGTGGCGGCATCGTCTTCGATTCGACGCCCGAGGAGGAGTATCAGGAGTGTCTGCTCAAAGCCCGCTTCGCGACGGGGACACCGCCGACTTCGAACTGATCGAGACCATGCGCTGGGAGCCCGGTCCGGGCTTCCTGCGCTTCGATCGCCACCTTGCGCGCCTTTACGGCTCGGCGGCGGAACTGGGTTTTGCCTGCGACCCGCAAAGGATCGCCGAGGTGCTGGGCGACGCCCTCGATGGCGCCCGCACAGCCATGCGCACACGGCTCGCTTTGGCGCGCAATGGCGACGCGACGGCCTCGGCGCAACCCTATGAGCCGCTCGCCGCCGACAAGGTCTGGGTGCTGCGGCTGGCGCGGACGAGGCTCGATTCAGGCAACACGCTGCTGCGCCACAAGACCAGCCGGCGGCAACTCTACACGCATGCCCGCTCCGAATATCTCATCACCCAGGCCGACGAGGTGCTACTGGCCAATGAGCGCGGCGAACTCTGCGAAGGCACCATTACCAATGTCTTCGCCGATTTCGGCGACGGCGTGCTGGCGACGCCCCGGCTCGACTGCGGCCTGCTGCCTGGTGTATTGCGCGCCGAGCTTCTGGATGAAGGCCGGGCGAAGGAAGCAATCTACAGCTACGACGATCTGAAATCCGCCAAGGCCTTGTTCGTCGGCAATTCGCTGCGCGGACTGATCCCTGCGAGACTGACCTGAAGCATGACGTCCTTGCCCACCCACACTCCCTATGATGGCTCGTCGAAGCTGTTCACCATCGGGCTGAAGCCGCTCGACCCGGCATACTGGATCGAGGTCGACGGCTATCTTCTACCCTATCTCGCCGAGAAGCGCCGGCTCTATGCAGAAATCCCGGAGCGGGTTTTCGTCGAGGAGGACGGCACGCGCGACGCCCAGCAGGAAGTGCTCGAATTGCTCGGCGCGCATCTGCCAGAGAGATTTCCGAGCACCCATCGCCGCACCGATGCGGGCATCGAGGTGACGGAGACCGCGAACCACCTTCCCCTGCCTTCTGGTCTCGCCGATGCGCCACTGGTCACAGCCTCGCTGCTGGTCCAGGAAGACCTGATCCTGATGCGCCGCGACGACAGCGGCTGGCGGCTTGCAGCCGGTTCGCTGTGCTTTCCCTCGTCCTGGTCGCTCACCGAAAAATTCGGCAAGCCGCTGCAGCAGATCCACGAGCCTGTGCCGGGCTTCGGCCCGGGCACGCGTCCGGCCGAATTGATCAACCGCATGTTCGACGGCCTGCAGGGTCAGGCGGTCGAGCGCTTCAACTGGTCGATCCAGGCCGACAATGCGCTCTACCATCCGCTGTCCAATGTCGAGCGCATCGACCGCGCCACCAACCGGCCGACACGCTTCCCGGACGGTGACGTCAACGCGCACGCCTTCATCCGCGTCGAACGTCAGACGCTGCGCAAATTGCCGTCCTCGCGCGACATCCTGTTCACCATCCGCATCCATCTCGACCCGCTCGCCGTGCTGGCGCGGCACCCGGACCGGGCCGCACTGGCATCCTCCTTTGCCGGACAATTGCTGGCACTGGACGAGGCTCAACTTGACTACAAGGGGCTGACATCGGACCGTGACCGGATGGTGCAAAGCCTGGAAGCCATGGCGCGGGGGTGACAATGATCTGGACTGTCGTGAGGCGGGCCGCGCTGCTCGGTGCCTTGCTGGCGTTGCCGCTAACGGCGCGCGCCGAACCGGTGACCTATGCCGGCAAGCTCGGCAACATCGACATCGTCGTCGAATTCACCGGCGATCCGGCAACGGCCGGCGCGGCACTGGCGGGCCGCTATTTCTATCGCTCCAAGGGCGTGGATATCCCGTTGCAGGCGAAGTCGAACAAGGGCACCGCCTTCCAGTTGGCCGAGGAAGAAGCCTGCGATGCCAAGAAGTGCGGCGAAGGTCAGGCCCCGCCAATTGCCGCTGTCTGGCGGCTGAGTTCCTCCGACAAGGGCAAGACGCTGGAGGGCACCTGGACCGCCAAGAAAGCCTTGCCGTTGAAGCTGACCCGGATCGCGAGCCGGGCGCAGACCGAGACGCCGGCGACGACGCCACGCGATCTCTATGATTTCACCGACATGACGTTCTCGGCCGACAATGCGCCAATCACCATGGCCGCTTCACCCTATGATTATCTCAAGCTCGATTTCGCGCCAAAGGCGGATGCCAAGGCCGGCTGGCCAGACGCGGCCTATGATTACGTCACCGATCCGCGCACCAAATTCGCCCGGCCGCGCATTGTCGATCTCGCCGGCGGCACGCCGATCGAGGCCGCCAATGCCTTGCTGCAGAGCCGGCACTGGCATGACAGCCTCAGCGCCCTGAGTTGCGCGGCCCTGCGTTATGCCGGTTTCCACGAAGGTCCGCCCATCGAAGGCATGGATGACGGCTCCCTTGGCGGCTACGAGGATTCGCATTCGCAAGTGACGTCGCTGACGTCAAAGCTGATGAGCTGGCGGGAATCCGGCAGCCTGTTCTGCGGCGGGGCGCATCCGGACAATTATTCCAACGGCTATGTCATGGATGTGCGCCGGGGCGCACTGCTTGGCCTTCAGGACATGTTTTCCGATACAGTCGACGGTAAACCCGGCCCTTCGCTGCTCGCCTTCGTCAGGGAAAAACGCAAGAAGCCGAGCGACCAGACAGAGGTGGAGTCCGAGGCCGAATGCGGCACCGACGATCTGATCAACGACTATCTGGCCGCCAGCCTCAAACGCGATGGTGACAAGCAGATTCTGGTCTTCGGGTTCCAGGATTTGCCCAACGTCATCCAGGCTTGCGGCGACGACCTGCTTGAAATGCCGGTCTCCGAGGCACAGGCGCTGTTCAAGCCGGAATTCGCGAAATTGCTGGAACCGTAGGCGGATCTGGATGGTCCCGGGCTAACCCTGTCCCTGCTTTTCCCTTTATTGTGACAATGATCTATGGTTTGTCGCGCCGCGGCCAGACGGCTGCGGCAAAGCGTTTTCTGAAGGAGTGCTCGATAAAATGGCGAATGAAAACTGGCCCGTTTACGGTGAGATCACCGGCCCCGTGGTGATGATCGGCTTCGGTTCGATCGGCCGGGGAACGCTGCCTCTCCTCGAACGCCATTTCAAGTTCGACAAGTCGCGCATGACGGTCCTCGATCCGCGCGACACCGACCGCAAGCTGCTCGACGAGCGCGGCATCGCCTTCGTCCAGGATGCGGTGACCGAGAAGAACTACAAGAAGCTGTTGACGCCGCTGCTGACCAATGGCGGCGGCCAGGGCTTTTGCGTCAATTTGTCGGTCGATACCGGCTCGGTGGACCTGATGCGGCTTTGCCGCAAGCTCGGCGTGCTCTACATCGACACCGTCGTCGAGCCGTGGCTCGGCTTCTATTTCGACGCCAAGGCCGACAATGCCAGCCGCACCAACTATGCGCTGCGCGAAGCGCTGATCAAGGAAAAGCACGACAAGCCCGGCGGCGCCACCGCCGTCTCCACCTGCGGCGCCAACCCCGGCATGGTCTCGTGGTTCGTCAAGCAGGCACTGGTCAATCTCGCTACCGATCTCGGCTTGGAGTTCTCGGAGCCTGGGCACGAAGACCGCGAGGGCTGGGCCAAGCTGATGAAGAAGGCCGGCGTCAAGGGCATCCACATCGCCGAGCGCGACACCCAGCGCGCCAAGAAGCCGAAGCCGATGAATGTGTTCTGGAACACCTGGTCGGTCGAGGGCTTCATCTCCGAGGGCTTGCAGCCGGCCGAGCTCGGCTGGGGCACGCATGAGAACTGGATGCCGAAGAACGCCAAGAAGCACAAACACGGCTCCAAGGCCGCAATCTACCTGGAACAGCCCGGCGCCAACACGCGCGTGCGCTCCTGGTGCCCGACGCCAGGCCCGCAATACGGCCTGCTGGTGACGCACAACGAGGCGATCTCGATCGCGGATTTCTTCACCGTCCGCTCCAAGAAGGGCAAGGTTCAGTACCGGCCGACCTGCCACTATGCCTACCATCCCTGCAACGACGCGATGCTGTCGCTGGATGAGATGTTCGGCGCCGCCGGCAAGCCTCAGCCGGTGCACCACGTGCTTGACGAGAACGAACTGGTCGACGGTGTCGATGAGCTCGGCGTCTTGCTCTACGGCCACGACAAGAATGCCTACTGGTACGGTTCGCATCTCTCGCTCGCCGAGGCGCGCAAGCTGGCGCCCTATCAGAACGCCACCGGCATGCAGGTCACGTCGGCGGTTCTGGCCGGCATGGTCTGGGCCCTGGAAAACCCTGACGCCGGCATCGTCGAGGCCGACGAGATGGACTACAAGCGCTGCCTGGACGTGCAGGCGCAATATCTCGGCCCGGTCGAGGGCCACTACACCGACTGGACACCGCTCGACAGGCGCCCGGGCCTGTTCCCCGAAGACCTTGACCGTAGCGACCCGTGGCAATTCCGCAACATCCTCGTCCGATAGCACCCTGGGCACCATGCCTCATTGCCTTGCAATCGCCCGGAAATCGGGCGATTGAAGGAATGCGGCTTGAAGCGGTGTGCATCCCATAGGATGCTTACCGCTATAACACTTGGGACGTTCGTATCGGGCCTTCCAGAAATCGAATCCGATTTTCTCGGCCGATGCGTTTGGAGAGGATTTCACATGACTATTGCGCGCAAAGTTCTTTCTGTGGGCGTGGCGGGTGCCCTTGCCACGATGCTCGCTGCCTGCACCACCAGCGGTCCTGACCAACCGCCGATGGCGGCCGCGCCGAAGGGGGTCGAGGGCTCGTGGATCGATGGCACCGGCAAGGCCTTGTCGACATTCAACGGCGGAAAATACAAGACTGTTTCGGCCGAAACCGGCGAGCCATTCGCCGAGGGCACCTACACCATGACTGGCGCTACGTCCCTCGAGATCACCGGTACCTCCTTGATCCGTCAGACGCAGATCAACACCAACTGCCTGATGGTGTCCATCAATCAGCTCAACTGCACGGACGCGGCCGGCAAGAACTTCGTGTTTACGCGCCGGAGTTGAACCAACACCGGTCGGACTTCAAAAAAAGGACGGCGGCCACTGGCCGCCGTCCTTTTTTATGCCGGCAAATGTCACCGGATTTCTGCTTGCGTCGACCCGAACACGATGGGAACATGACCCAGGCGCTGGCTGTTATATCCCAGTCAAGCAAGAGCGTTAAACGCCGCTGATCAGCTTTCCAGGAGACGAAGATGAAGAAGATTGTCGCCATTGCCGCACTTTCCGCCTCCGCGCTCGGCTTGTCGGTCGGCGCGTCCTTTGCCGACTACACATTGAACATTTTGCATTTCAACGATTGGCACAGCCGCATCGAAGGCAACAACAAATACGAGTCGACCTGTTCGGCCGACGAAGAGACCAAGGGCGAATGCATCGGCGGCGCCGGCCGGTTGATCACGGCGATCGCCCAGGAGCGCAAGAAGCTTGAAGGGCAGAACGTGCTGCTGCTCAATGCAGGCGACAGCTTCCAGGGATCGCTGTTCTACACCACCTACAAGGGCGCTGTGGAAGAGGAATTCCTCAATCAGATCAAGCCCGACGCGGTGACGCTGGGCAACCACGAATTCGACGACGGCGAGAGCGCGCTGGTGCCTTACCTCGACAAGGCGAAGTTCCCGATCGTCAGCGCCAATGTGGTGCCCAACCACAAGTCTGGCGCAGCGGGCAAGATCAAGCCGTCGATCGTCGTCGACGTCGGTGGCCAGAAGATCGGCATCATCGGCGCCGTCACCAACGACACGCCCGAACTCGCATCCCCCGGCCCCAATATCGCCATTGCGGACGACGTCAAGTCGATCACCGCGGAAGTCGAGAAGCTCAAGGCGCAGGGCGTCAACAAGATCATCGCCGTGACCCATATCGGCTACAACAGGGAGCGCGATGTCATTGCCAAGATCCCCGGCATCGACGTGGTCGTCGGCGGCCACAGCCACACGCTGTTGTCGAACACCGATCCGAAGGCTGCGGGCCCCTACCCGACGATGGTCGACAACCCCGACGGCTACAAGGTGCCGGTCGTGCAGGCGGCCTCCTATTCGAAATATCTCGGCGAGTTCAAGGTGGTGTTCGACGACAATGGCGTCGTCAAATCGGCGAGCGGTGATCCGATCTATCTCGACAAGTCGATCACGCCGGATCACGCCGTGCTTGCCCGCATCAAGGAACTCGGCGCGCCGATCGAGGCCCTGAAGAACAAGGAAGTGGCCGAAACCACCGACGTGATCGACGGCAGCCGCGAGAATTGCCGCGCCAAGGAATGCGCGATGGGCAACCTCGTCTCCGACGCCATCCTCGACCGCGTCAAGGGACAGGGCGTCGAGATCGTTATCTCCAATGGCGGCGGCCTGCGCGCCTCGATCGACAAGGGTACCGTCACCATGGGTGAGGTGCTGACCGTGCTGCCGTTCCAGAACACGCTGGCGACCTTCCAGATTTCCGGCAAGGATCTGGTCGCGGGTCTCGAAGGCGGTCTCAGCCAGATCGAGGACGGCGCCGGCCGCTTCCCGCAGGTCGCGGGTCTCAAATATTCCTTCGACAAGTCGGTTGCGCCCAATGCCGGCCGCGTCAAGTCGGTGGAGGTGATGGAGAACGGCGCCTGGACGCCGATCAACCCCGACAAGGATTATCTCGTCGCCACCAACAACTATGTCCGCCAAGGCGGCGACGGCTACAAGGTCTTCGCTGAAAAGGCCAAGAACGCCTATGATTACGGTCCGGGCCTCGAACAGGTCGTCGCCGACTATCTCGCAGCGCACCGGCCCTACACGCCGAAGCTCGACGGCCGCATCACCGAAATCGCCGCGACCGTCGCGGCGGCGCCTGCTGCCGAGCCGGCCAAACCTGCCGAACCCGCAAAGCCGGCGGAGACCGCGCCGGCAGCGCCAGCACCGGCCGAAGCCGCCAAGCCAGCCAAGCCCGCCGACGCAGCACCGGCCATGCCGGAACTGCCCGCCAACTCAGGCGATATCGCCAACACGCCACCGGCCATATCGACGGAGGCAGCACCGCCACCACCCGCTCCGCCGGCTCCCGCACCAGCGGCGCCTGCACCAGCCGAACCGGCAAAGCCGGCCGAAGCTGCTCCGGCCCCTGCGCCAGCAGAACCCGCGAAGCCTGCAGAGCCAGCAAAGCCCGCTGAAGCCGCTCCAGCCACGGGCAGCCATGTCGTCGTTGCCGGCGACACCTACTGGGATCTGGCAAAGAAGGCCTATGGCGATGCGACCAAGTGGAAACTGATCTATGAGGCCAACAAGGGTCAAAGACCCCACCAGCTCAAGCTTGGCGCGACGCTGACCATCCCGGCGAAGTAGCGCCGCTTCGCCTCTTCCAACGACAAACCCGCCTGGGAAACCGGGCGAGTTTTGCGTTTTCAAGCTAAGGTGCGGCCAGACGCTGCATTGAAAGCGGACGCAAGATGGTTAGGTTCGCGTCTTCTGGAGAACCCGTATGACGCTTTCCACCCCTGTCGATGCCACAGCCGCGAAGGCCGTCGGCCCCTTGCCGACCGGCCATCCGCCGGTCAAGGCCGGCAAGGTCGGCGTCATGCTGGTCAATCTCGGCACGCCTGACGGCACCGACTTCAAGCCGATGTGGCGCTATCTCAGGGAATTCCTCTCCGATCCGCGTGTCATCGAACTCAACAGGGCAATCTGGTATCCGATCCTCTACGGCCTTGTGCTGACGACGCGGCCGAAAAAGTCGGGCGCCAACTACGCCCGGATCTGGAACCGGGAGAAGAACGAGTCCCCTCTGCGCACCTACACCCGCGCCCAGGGCGAAAAGCTTGCCGAGGCGCTGCGCGACCTGCCCAATGTCGTCGTCGACTGGGCGATGCGCTACGGCAATCCATCGACGGCGAGCGTCACTGAGAGCTTGGTCGCGCAAGGCTGCGACCGCATCCTCTCGTTCCCGCTCTATCCGCAATATTCGGCGACCACCACCGCGACAGCCAACGACCAGCTGTTTCGGGCGCTGATGAAGATGCGCCGCGCGCCTGCCGTGCGCAGCGTGCCGCCCTACTATGACGAGCCCGTCTACATCGAGGCGCTGGCACGTTCGATCGAGCAGCATCTGGCGACGTTGGATTTCGAGCCGGAGGTGGTCATCACCTCCTATCACGGCATCCCGAAACCGTATTTCGAGAAGGGTGATCCCTATCATTGCCACTGCCAAAAGACGACCCGGCTGTTGCGTGAACGGCTAGGGTGGGATGACAAGAAACTGATCATCACCTTCCAGTCGCGTTTCGGCGCCCAGGAATGGCTGCAGCCCTACACCGACAAGACCGTGGAGAAACTGGGCAAGGACGGCGTGAAGTCGATCGCCATCGTCAACCCCGGCTTTTCCGTCGACTGCATCGAGACGCTCGACGAGATTGGCCGGGAAGCAGCCGAGACCTTCCATCACGCCGGCGGCAAGAATTTCGCCCATATCCCTTGCCTCAACGACAGTACCGAGGGCATGGCCGTGATCGAGGCCATGGTGCGGCGGGAATTGTCAGGCTGGGTCTAACCGGAACAACGCTCGCTTCGGGGCGTTGAGGCGCGCTTTCCGGAGAAATGGATGTCCCGCAAACTTGATCTCAGAACTGGCCGGCCCGTCTGGTCCGCCTATCGCGCACCGGCGGTGCCGACTTCAGCGCTGACCCGAGACGTCAAGACAGATGTGCTGATTATCGGCATGGGCATCAGCGGCGCCATGATGGCAGAGGCGCTGACGGCGGAAGGCCATCAGGTGATCTGCATCGATCGGCGCGGACCGCTCAAGGGCTCCACCCCCGCGACCACCGCGCTTGTGCAGTTCGAAATCGACCAGCCGCTTTCGACGCTCTCGAAGATGATCGGCAAGACCTCTGCGCAACAGGCCTGGCGGCGCTCGCGGCTCGCCGTGACCAATCTTGCTGGCCGCATCGCAGAACTTGGCATCAACTGCAGTCCAAGTCGCACCCAGTCACTCTATCTCGCCGGCACTGTGCTGGGTCCTTCGGAACTGCGGGAGGAAGCCGACGCACGACGGCAAGCTGGCATAAAGGCGACCTATCTCACACCGGCCCCGCTGGCTGAGCGATACGGCATCGATCGCGACGGCGCCATTCTTAGCCACGACAACATCGCGCTCGACCCGCGCAAGCTGACGGCCGGGCTGCTGCTCAAGGCCCTGGAGCGCAAGGCGCGCTTCTACGCCCGTGTCGAAGCGACGGCGATCAAGGACAGTGCCGACGAGATTATCGTCTCCACAAAGGACGGCCCCACCATCACGGCACGGCATGTTGCCCTGGCCACGGGCTATGAGCTGGTCGACATCGTGCCGGCGGCGGCGCATCAGGTCATCTCGACATGGGCGATCGCGACACACCCGCAATTGCGAAAGATCTGGCCGGAAGCCGCGTTCATCTGGGAAGCATCGGATCCCTATCTTTACATGCGCGCGACAGCCGATGGCCGTGTCATCTGCGGCGGCGAGGACGAGGATTTTGTCGACGAGGCAAGGCGCGATGCACTCATCGCCGACAAGAGTGCGCGCATTGCCGAAAAACTGGGCCGGCTGTTTCCTCATCTCGACGTCAGGCCCGAATTCGCCTGGACCGGCTCCTTCGGTACAACCACCACGGGCCTGCCCTATATCGGTGCGGTTCCCAGGCATCCACGCATCCATGCCGTCATGGGCTATGGCGGCAACGGCATCACCTTCTCCCAGATCGCTTCCGAAATCATTCCGGCTTCGATCAAAGGGCTTGCCGACATGGATGCAGAGCTGTTCGCATTCAATCGCTGATTGCAATCCTGCAAACAATCCCTCATCACCTGATTGTAACGCTGCTGAAACACACTTAAGTCTTTGGTGAAGTCGGCGGCACTGAAATATGTCGCGCGGCTTGCATCTGAGGGAGAGCCAAATGGGTTTCAGTGGTTTCGATATTGCGGTTGTCGTTCTGGTGGCCCTTGTCGTGTTGGTGCTGTTCAAGGGCATCAAGACAATTCCGCAAGGCTACAACTATACCGTCGAACGCTTTGGCCGTTACACCAAGACACTGAGCCCGGGCCTCAACATCATCACACCGTTCGTCGACCGCATCGGCGCCAAGATGAACATGATGGAACAGGTGCTCGACGTTCCGAGCCAGGAGATCATCACCCGCGACAACGCCATCGTCGGTGTCGACGGCATCGCGTTCTATCAGATCCTCAACGCGGCACAGGCGGCGTACCAGGTTGCCGGACTGCAGAACGCCATCCTCAACCTGACGATGACCAACATTCGTACCGTGATGGGCTCGATGGACCTCGACGAACTCCTGTCTAACCGCGACGCCATCAACGAGCGCCTGCTGCGCGTTGTCGATGAGGCAGCGCATCCGTGGGGCATCAAGATCACACGCGTCGAGATCAAGGACATCAACCCGCCGGCCAACCTCATCGAATCGATGGGCCGCCAGATGACAGCCGAGCGCAACAAGCGCGCGCAGATCCTGGCTGCCGAGGGTCTAAAGCAGTCGCAGATCCTCGAAGCCGAAGGCCGCAAGGAAGCCGCCTTCCGCGACGCCGAGGCACGCGAGCGCTCGGCCGAGGCGGAAGCCCGCGCCACGCAGGTGGTGTCGGAAGCGATTTCCAAGGGCGACGTGCAGGCGCTGAATTACTTCGTGGCGCTCAAATACACCGAAGCGCTTGGCAGGATCGGCACCGCCACCAACAGCAAGATCGTGCTGATGCCCTTCGAGGCGTCGTCGCTGATCGGCTCGCTTGGCGGCATCGGCGAGATCGCCAAGGAGGTCTTCCGCAGCGAAGGCACGACCGGCGCGCAGCGCCAGACCGCCCGCCCGCCGGTCGTACGTCCGAGCGAAAACTGAGATCATAGGGGTACATTCCCATGCTCGACCGCATCGTTTCCGAACTCGGCCCCTGGAACTGGATGGTTCTGGGCTTTGTCCTGCTGGTGATGGAAGTCATAGCACCCGGCATCTTCATGCTCTGGATCGGCATCGCGGCGCTGATCATCGGCGCTGTGTCGCTGCTGATCTGGGATGCGGCGATCTGGACCTGGCAGGTTCAGGTCCTTGCCTTTCTGGTTCTCTCGCTGGTCTCGGCCTATGTCGGCAAGAGGGTAGTCGGCAGTCGCAATGATCCGACGGACCAGCCGCTGCTCAACCGGCGCGGCGCTCAGATGGTCGGCAGGATGGCGACGCTCGCCGAACCGATCAAGGACGGCCGCGGCCGCATCAAGCTCGGCGACACGCTATGGCGCGTCGCCGGTCCGGACCTGCCAGCCGGCACACAGGTGCGAGTGATCGGGGCGGCCGATACGGACCTGGAGCTGACGGTCGAACGGGTCTAAGCGGCGCCGATGCGCAGCAGGTCGTGGAAATGCACCACGCCTAGCGGCATATTGTTCTTGGTCACCACCAGCGCACCGATATTGTGCTCGTTGAGCAGCGCGATGGCCGTGCCCGCAAGCGTTTGTGGGTCGACCGTCTTGGGCGTGCGGGTCATCACCTCGTCGACGGTCACGTCGGCCAGGTGGCGGTGCAAATTGCGCGCGACATCGCCGTCGGTGATGATCCCGGCCAATTCGCCATTGGTGTCCACGATCAGGACGCAGCCGACCTTCTTCTGCGATAGCGTCATGACCGCTTCCGGCATCTTGGTGCCGAGAAGCGCTAGCGGAATCTGGTCGCCGACCCGCATGATCTCGGAGACCAGCGTCAGGTTGGCGCCGAGCTGGCCGCCGGGATGGAAGGTGCGGAAATGGTCCGGCGTGAAGCCGCGCGCCTCGAGCAGCGCGATCGCCAGCGCATCGCCGATGACCAGTTGCAGCAGCGTCGATGTCGTCGGCGCCAGGCCGTGCGGGCAGGCCTCCGGGGTGCGCGGCAAAAGCAGCACCACGTCGGCCGCACGCGCCAGGGCCGATGTCTCCCCAGCTGTGATGGCGATAAGCGGAATGGAGAAACGCCTGGAATAGGCGATGATACCCTTGAGCTCGAGGCTTTCGCCCGACCACGACATGGCGATGATGGCATCGTCCTTGGCGATCATGCCGAGATCGCCATGGTTGGCCTCGACGGGATGGACGAAAAAGGCCGGTGTGCCGGTCGAAGCGAGCGTCGCGGCGATCTTCGAGCCGATATGGCCGCTTTTGCCGACACCGGTGACGATCAGCCGGCCTTCGATCTTCGAGATCATATCGACGGCCTGGGCAAACGGCGCGGCCAGTCCGTTCTCGAGCGCTTCGGCAAGGGCTGCGATCCCGGCCTGCTCGGTTGCCACAGTTCTCAGTGCCGAATCAATCGACGCTTGCCTGTCCAGGGGCTTCTTATCGAGGGGTCTCGCCTGCATGGATGATGCGATTAACGCTTTGCCGCCCGCCTGTCCAACAGAAATGGTATTGACGCCGGGGAGCAGAGCCCCGGGGCGCCGCGCGATCCTGTAAAACAGCGGCGCTTTAACCGACTGAACGGCCGCCGCCTCAACCCTCCGTTAACCATCCCCATTTACGGTTCGGTAAGTATGGCGCGCATAGCGCCGCGCAAGCAGTGGTGGCGATGTCCGGGGCCCAGCCAGAAAAATCAACAGGACGACAGGGCAAGGCGGTATGCGCCTTGTTGCTGGCGACCAGCATGCTTGCCTTGCTGCGCCCGGGCGCCCTTCATGCCCAGGAAACGGAGCTGCGTGGCGAGGTTTCAGAATCGGCGATCCTGTCCGACCAGCAGCGCAAGGCAAGGCAGCTCGCCCTTGCCGCCCAGGGCCAGCAGGCACCGGCCGATGCCGCGACCGACAACACGCCGCCGCGCACCTATTTGCCGGCCAGCGCCGGCGCTGTCCCTGACGACACGAACACTGATGCCGCGACCGCCGCCGGCAGCATCTTCGATCCGCCGCAGGCGACCGACGACACCGCCACCGACAATCCGACGCCGCCCAAACCCCGCCGCCGCCCTTCGACGACCGGGCAGAACGCAGCGGATCAGGACAAGACTAAGGCTGGCACCAAGGCGGCCGACAAGTCGAAAAAGAAGAAAAAGACGACGGCTGCAACCACCGATACCACCGCTTCAACGACCGCCTCCACGACGGACGCTACCGGTACGACCGACACGGATGAGGAGACGGCCAACCGCCGTGCGCTGACCGTCGACAGCGCCGACAGGCAGAAACTCGACCCCGGCGCCGAGCGCACCGCCGCCATCGAAGGCCAAAACAAGAAAGCCGAGGAAGATCCGTTCGCCGCCCCCGGCGTCAAATGGGGTTCCTTTGTCATCCGGCCGACGATCGAACAGGGCCTGACCGCCACGACGAACGGCGATTCAAGCAGTGCCGGCACGTCGGCCCTGCTGTCCGAGACGGCATTGCGTTTTACCGCCATTTCCGACTGGCGCGAAAACTCCGCCACCATCGACGGTTATGGCATTTTCCGCGAGACCGTGTCGGGCTACCCGGTCCACGATGCGCAAGGCCGCATCGAAGGCCAGTACAATGTCGATCTCGACAATGAACTGCGCGCCATCGCCAAGCTCGGCTACGAAGCCGTGCCGGAATCCGCGTCTTCACCCGATGCCATCTCCGGTGTCAGCACGCAGCCGCTGCGGCAGACAATCGACGGCAGCCTCGGCGTCGAAAAGGCGGTCGGCAAAATGCAGTACACGTTGACCGGCGCGGTCTCGCACGACTTCTATAGCGACGCCAAGCTTTCGGACGGCACCACGCTGTCGCAGAAGGACCAGGACAACACGCTCTACACGGCGACCTTGCGCGCCGGTTACGAAATTTCGCCGGCCCTGACCCCGTTCAGCGAAATCGAGGTCGGCCGCCGAGCCTATGATCAGCGCATCGACAATGAAGGCTTCGAACGCTCCTCGACACGCCTCGGCGCTCGCGCCGGCCTGCAACTCGACATGGGTGAGAAGCTGTCGGGCGAATTCTCGGCCGGCTGGCTGAGGGAAGCCATCGACGACAACAGCCTGGAGGCGATTTCAGGCGCCACCGTCAACGCCGACCTCAAATGGTCGCCGGAGCGCGGCACCACGATCGGCCTCACCGGCAAGACCACCGTCGAGACAACGACCACGGCAGGTGAAAGCGGCGACATTCTCTATTCCGGTCGACTGACGGGCGAGCGGATAATCCGAGCCAATCTGACCGCGAATGCGGCTCTCGGCCTCGACTGGCGCCACTATGTCGGCATCGACGGCCATGACCAAATCTTGAGCGCTGAGGCCGGGCTGACCTGGTGGCTGAACCGCTATGCCGGCCTCACCACGCGGGTGAGAACCGAAAAGCTGACCAGCAACCTGCCCGGCCGCGACTACACCGCCAACAGCATCTATCTCGGCTTGAAGGTTCAGCGCTGAGGACGTCTGAGCGGGGCGGGGTCCTAAAACGCTGCCCCACGGCGCTCTGATGGCTTCATCTCGTCGAGCAGCGTGCGGATGACGCCAGCCATGTTCTCGTTCATGTCGCTGCGCCACAGCGCGAAGGCGACATTGGCCTCGACAAACCCTTCCGGCGAGCCGCAGTCGAAGGTGCGGCCCTGATAGTGATAGCCGTAGAAGGCCTGCTGCTTTTCCAGCTTCAGCATGGCGTCGGTGAGCTGGATTTCGTTACCGGCGCCCTTTTCCTGGCCTTCGAGGATCTTGAAGATCTCGGGCTGCAGGATGTAGCGGCCGTTGATGTAGAGATTGGACGGCGCCATGCCGGTCTTCGGCTTCTCCACCATCTCGGTGATGCGGAAGCCGTGATGCGTGTCCTCGCCACGGCCGACGATGCCGTATTTGTGGGCCTCGACCGGGTCGCATTCTTGCACGGCGATGATGTTGTTGCCGGTTTCCTCGTAGAGCTCGACCATCGACTTCATGCAGCTCTTTTCGGACTGCATAATCATGTCGGGCAACAACAGCGCGAACGGCTCGTCGCCAACCAGTTCGCGTGCGCACCAGACGGCATGGCCAAGCCCCATCGGTACCTGCTGGCGGGTGAAGCTGGTCTGCCCGGGCGCCGGCTGCAGCCGCTGCAGGCGGGCAAGCTGCTCGTCCTTGCCGCGTTGGGCCAGCGTGTCATAAAGCTCGAACTGGATATCGAAATGGTCCTCGATGACCGCCTTGTTGCGGCCGGTCACGAAGATGAAATGCTCGATGCCGGCCTCGCGTGCCTCATCCACCACATACTGGATGACCGGCCGGTCGACGACGGTCAGCATCTCCTTGGGAACAGCCTTGGTGGCTGGGAGGAACCGCGTGCCGAGACCGGCGACCGGGAAAACTGCCTTGCGAACTCTCTTCATGCTTTCAATTATCCGTTTGCAGGCCGGCTCCGCAATCCCTGTCTCGCGACATTTTCACGCCGGAATTGAAGATTACTGAAGCGGGTGTGGGAAACTTCCACCGGTTAAAGCATCGAGGTGTCTTTTCGTTCCAGGCGACACCTATGGTAAACTAATTCCTAACCCGGTTCGGCGATGAATGGTCTTTCCTGAGACAGAGAAGGAGGAAAAGATGTCCGTTCGCAATGCCGCAAAAATTTTTACCAGCGTCATGACGGCAGCCAGCCTCTCGCTCGCTCTGCTGATGCCTGCCGGGCCGGCTTTCGCCGACGCCGGTTTCCGGCAATGGGTCGCCGGTTTCCGTGCCACCGCGGTGGCGGGCGGCGTTTCCGGCGCCGTCTACGACCAGGCTTTCAGGGACATCAAGGACCCCGACCCCGTGGTGCTCGACAAGGCGCGCACGCAGCCTGAATTCACAGCGCCCGCCTGGGATTATTTCGACAACCGCGTCCACGACCAGTCCATCGCCGTCGGCCAGCAGATGGCCAAGAAATGGAAGCCGTGGCTGGACAAGATCGAGGCTAGGTTCGGCGTCGACCGCTACATCCTGCTGGCGATCTGGTCGATGGAATCGAACTATGGCGAAATCCTCAAGCGCGACGACATCATGCGCAATGTCGTGCGTTCGCTGGCGACGCTGGCCTATGGCGACCCCAAGCGGTCGAAATATGCCCGCACCCAGCTGGTCGCGGCGCTGAAGATCCTGCAGACCGGTGACATCGACGAAAGCCACCTCATGGGCTCCTGGGCCGGCGCCATGGGCCAGACCCAGTTCATCCCCACCAGCTACCAGCATTATGCCGTCGACATGGACGGCAACGGCAAGCGCGACATCTGGAATTCCATCCCCGACGCGCTGGCGACATCAGCCAATCTGTTGAAGAAGAATGGCTGGCAGGCCGGCAAGACTTGGGGTTATGAAGTCACCTTGCCGGCCGGCAAGTTGCCCGCTGGATCGAAGACGATCGCGCAATGGCAGGCACTCGGCGTCGCAAGGGCAAGCGGCAAGCCGTTCAAGAACCTCACCGACAAGGCAACGCTGAAGGTGCCGGATGGCCGTGGCGGGCCAGCCTTCCT
The DNA here is from genome assembly GCF_000472785.1 of Mesorhizobium loti CJ3sym. GTDB lineage: Bacteria > Pseudomonadota > Alphaproteobacteria > Rhizobiales > Rhizobiaceae > Mesorhizobium > Mesorhizobium loti_E. The sequence goes on along the minus strand of NZ_AXAL01000012.1, from coordinate 69,181 downwards.
GATGGTCAGGAATTTCTCCGTCATCAAGGCTTACAACAACGCCGACAAATATGCCCTCGCCGTTGGCCTTCTCGCCGACGAGATCGCCGGCGGCAGCGGCCTCGTGCAGGATTGGCAGCGGCCGTTCACCAAGCTCTCCTTCGAGGAAAGGCAGGAGCTGCAGCAGCGGCTTTCGCAGCACGGCCTTTATGACGGCAAGTTCGACGGCAAGATTGGTGACGGCACGAAAACAGCCATCATGACCTATCAGGCGAAGGTCGGCTTGACCCAGGACGGGTATCCGAGCATGGAAGTGCTCAAATGGCTCAGGAAGAAATAGAGCCTGTTACGGACTAGGGAGGAAATGTTTGGTCTGGGCTAAGCGCATTGGGACGCTCGTTCGTCGCATGCCGGTGCTTGTCCTGGCCATCGCTGTGCTGGCCATTGCCGTGGCGGGTACCGTCCATGTGCCGGCCATGGCGCAGGAACAGCCGCAGCAAAATCGTGGCTGGTCGTTGCGCGACCTTCTGTTTCCGCGCCGCAGCGAGCGCGTCGAGCCGCCAGCCGACGTCCTGAAGGCAAAGCCGAAGCCGCGCAAACCCAAGGCCCCACGCGCGCCCGCCGAGCCACAGACGCCAATCGTTGAGAAGGCACCGGACGCCCACACTGTTCTGGTCGTCGGCGACTTCATGGCGTCCGGTCTCGCCGAGGGCCTGGACACCGCCTTTGCCGACAACCCAGCCGTCAGGATCGTTGTTCGCTCCAATGGCTCGTCGGGCTTCGTGCGCGATGATTTCTACAACTGGCCAGAACAGATCAAATCGTTGATCGAGACCGAAAAACCAGCCGCCGTCGTCGTCATGCTGGGCTCCAACGATCGCCAGCAGATGAAGGTGGGGGATGTGCGCGAGCAGCCTCGATCCGAGAACTGGACCAAGGAATATGAGCGCCGCACCGACGAATTCGGCAAGGCGATCGCCACCGCCAAGGTGCCGTTCCTGTGGGTCGGCATGCCAGCCTTCAGGGTGCCGAAGATGACATCCGACATGCTGGCCTTCAACGACATCTACCACAAGGCCGCCGAAAGCCATGGCGGCGAATTCGTCGATGTCTGGGACGGCTTTGTCGACGAGAACGGCGCCTTCATTACCAGCGGCCCCGACATGAACGGCCAGCCGGTGCGGCTGCGCGCCGATGACGGCATCAACGTGTCGACAGCAGGCAAGCGCAAGCTTGCCTTCTATACCGAAAAGCCGCTGGCGAAGATCCTGGGCCTGGCCGCTCCCGGAAGCCTGGCCCCGGCGACCGCCCCAGCCGGCGCGCCCGTCGAAGCGCCGGCACCGGCCGCAGCACCAATCGTCATCGACCGCACCGCGCCCATGCTGCTCAGTGATCCGGCACTCGACGGCGGCACCGAATTGCTCGGCGCCGAACCGCCGGCCAAGGCCAATCCAGCCCTTCCCGGAGAAAAACTGGTGATCGAGGGCAAGGCGCCGGAGGCTTCACCCGGCCGCGCCGACGATTTCTCCTGGCCGCCGAAGGCAAGCCCGGCAGCCACTGCGGCGGCCGATACGACGACTACCGTCAATCGCTAAGCGATCCGGGTTTCGTGGAAAACAAAAAAGGCGCCTGATCGGCGCCTTTTCCATTCGAAGCAGAAGCCTCAGCGCGGCAGGACGCTCGTCCCCATCAGCGCCTCGTCGATGGAGCGCGCGGCTTGGCGTCCCTCGCGGATCGCCCAGACAACAAGCGACTGGCCACGGCGCACGTCGCCGGCGGCATAGAGCTTGTCGACGCTGGTCTTGTAGTCACGGTCATTGGCCGTGACGTTCCTGGAGCGACGGCTATCGGTGGTGATTTTCATCGCTCCCTCCAATTCCGCTGCCACGCCGGCCTTCGCCGGACCGGCAAAGCCGATGGCGATGAAGGCGAGATCGGCACGGATGACGAATTCGGAGCCGGCGATCGGCTGACGCTTCTCGTCGACCTCGCAGCACTTGACGCCAGTCAGCTGGCCTTCTTCGCCGATGAACTCGAGCGTCGCCACCTGGAACTCGCGCTCGGCACCCTCGGCCTGCGAGGACGAGGTGCGCATCTTGGTCGCCCAGTAGGGCCATACCGCGAGCTTGTCTTCCTTCTCCGGCGGCTGCGGGCGGATGTCGAGCTGGGTGACGCGCACCGCGCCCTGGCGGAAAGCGGTACCGACGCAGTCGGAAGCGGTATCACCACCCCCGACGACGACGACATGCTGTCCGCCGGCAATGATCGGATGCGAGGGCCACGCCACCGACTGGATCGGTTCGCCGCCGACACGGCGGTTCTGCTGCACCAGATACGGCATGGCATCATGCACGCCGCCGAGATCATCGCCGGGAATGCCTGCCGCGCGCGGCGCTTCCGAACCGCCGCAATAGAGCACGGCATCATATTCAGCGAGCAGTTCGGCCACAGGCTTGTCGACGCCGACATTGACGCCGCAATAAAACGTCACGCCCTCGCCCTGCATCTGTTCAATGCGCCGGTCGATATAGTGCTTCTCGATCTTGAAGTCGGGAATGCCGTAGCGCATCAGCCCGCCCGGTCGGCTTTCGCGCTCATAGACATGAACATCGTGGCCGGCGCGTCCGAGCTGCTGGGCGGCGGCCATGCCGGCAGGGCCGGAACCGATGATGGCGACCCGCTTTCCCGTCTTCTTCTCCGGGGGATAGGGCCTGATATGGCCGGTCTCGTAAGCCTTGTCGGCGATCGCCTGCTCGACCGTCTTGATAGCGACCGGAATGTCCTCGAGGTTCAGCGTGCAGGCTTCCTCGCAGGGCGCGGGGCAAATGCGGCCGGTGAATTCGGGGAAATTGTTGGTCGAATGCAGGTTGCGGATCGCGTTGTCCCAGTCGCCGGCATAGACGAGGTCGTTCCAGTCAGGGATCTGGTTGTGGATCGGACAACCCGTCGGTCCGTGACAGAACGGAATGCCGCAATCCATGCAGCGCGCGGCCTGTTTCTCGACCTCCTTGTCCGACATCGGCAGCGTGAATTCGCGGAAATGCCGGATGCGGTCTGAAGCTGGCTGGTACTTGTGCACCTGCCGGTCGATTTCGAGAAAGCCTGTTACCTTGCCCATGGTCCAGTTCCTGCTGTCCAGATGGTGCGGGGTTCGCCGCACCCGTTAACCTCTTGAGGCAGCCATGGCAAGCGTGCACCCGAGGTCAAACCGTCGATGAAGGTGGGCCGGGAAGCCTGGACCTCCCGGCAATTGCGAAATCTATTCGGCCGCGACGCCCATGCGCATGCGTTCCATCTCGATCAGCGCCCGGCGGTATTCGACCGGCATGATCTTGCGGAATTTCGGCCGGAAAGTCGTCCAGTCGTCGAGAATCTCGCGGCCGCGCACCGAACCTGTGAAGTGCACGTGGTTCGAGATCAGCTGGTAGAGCCGTTCCTCGTCATGGCTGGTCATGTCGCCGGAGACATCGACGCGACCCTTGTGGTCGAGATCGCCGCCATGGTGCAGCAGCCTTTCCATCAGATCGTCTTCTTCCGGCACCGGTTCCAGCTCGACCATCGCCATGTTGCAGCGCTCGGCGAAGTCGCCTGCCTCGTCCAGCACATAGGCAACGCCGCCCGACATGCCGGCAGCGAAGTTGCGGCCGGTCTTGCCGATGACGACGACGATGCCGCCGGTCATGTATTCGCAGCCATGGTCGCCGACGCCTTCGACGACGGCAGCCACACCCGAATTGCGCACCGCGAACCGCTCGCCGGCAACACCGGCGAAATAGGCCTCGCCCTCGGTCGCGCCATAGAGCACCGTATTGCCGACGATGATCGATTCCGCCGCGACGATCTTGGACTCTTCCGGCGGCCGGATGACGATGCGCCCGCCCGACAGGCCCTTGCCGACATAGTCGTTGGCAGCGCCGACGAGCTCGAACGAGACGCCGCGCGCCAGGAAGGCGCCGAAGGACTGGCCGGCGGTACCGGTGAGCTTGACCTGAATCGTGTCCTCGCGCAGGCCCTTGTGCTTGAAGCGCCTGGCGACTTCGCCCGACAGCATCGCGCCCGTCGAACGGTCGACATTGCGGATGTCGACCTCGATCTTCACCGGCAGCTTGCTCTCGAGTGCGGGCTTGGCCAATTCGATCAGCTTGCGATCGAGCACATCGGCGATCGGATGCTTCTGCCGCTCGGTCCAGTGCACCGCTTCATGTGGCGCATCGGGCTTGTGGAACATCTTCGAGAAGTCGAGGCCCCGCGCCTTCCAGTGCACGATCAGCTCGCGCTTTTCCAGAAGGTCGGTGTCGCCGATGATCTGGTCGATATGGGCGTAGCCCATCTCGGCAAGCAGTTCCCTCACCTCTTCCGCGACATAGAAGAAGAAGTTGATGACATGCTCGGGCGTGCCCTTGAAGCGCTTGCGCAGCACCGGATCCTGCGTCGCGACGCCGACCGGGCAGGTGTTGAGATGGCACTTGCGCATCATGATGCAGCCGGCCGCGATCAGCGGCGCGGTCGAGAAGCCGAACTCGTCGGCACCGAGCAGCGCGCCGATGATGACGTCACGGCCGGTGCGCAGGCCACCATCGACCTGCAGCGCCACGCGAGAGCGCAGGCCGTTCAGCACCAGCGTCTGGTGCGTCTCGGCAAGGCCCATTTCCCACGGGCTGCCGGCATGCTTGAGCGAGGTCAGCGGCGAAGCGCCGGTGCCGCCATCATAGCCCGAGATGGTGATGTGGTCGGCGCGCGCCTTGGCGACACCGGCCGCGACCGTGCCGACACCGACTTCCGACACCAGCTTGACCGACACGTCGGCCGCCGGATTGACGTTCTTCAGATCGTAGATCAGCTGCGCCAGATCCTCGATCGAATAGATGTCGTGATGCGGCGGCGGCGAGATCAGGCCGACGCCCGGCGTCGAGTGCCTGACCTTTGCGATAGTCGCGTCAACCTTGTGGCCAGGCAGCTGACCGCCTTCGCCGGGCTTCGCGCCCTGCGCCACCTTGATCTGCATCATGTCGGAGTTGACGAGGTACTCGGCCGTCACGCCGAAACGACCCGAGGCAACCTGCTTGATCGCCGAACGTTCGGGATTCTTGCCGCCGCCAGGCAGCGGCAAGTAACGGTCCGCTTCTTCGCCGCCCTCGCCGGTGTTCGACTTGCCGCCGATCTGGTTCATGGCACGCGCCAGCGTCGTGTGCGCTTCACGCGAGATCGAGCCGAACGACATCGCCCCGGTCGAGAAGCGCTTGACGATATCGGCCGCCGACATCACGTCGTCGAGCGCGACCTTCTTGCGACCGGTCTCCTCGGCCAGCTTGATCTTGAACAGGCCGCGAATGGCCTGGGCGCGAGCCGTCTCGCTGTCGATCTGCGCGGAATAGTCCTTGAACGTCTCCCACGAACCCTGGCGCACGGCATGCTGCAAGGTAGCGACCGCATCGGGCGACCACATATGGGCCTCGCCGCGCATGCGGAACAGATATTCGCCACCGACTTCCAGGCTGTTGCGCAGCACCGGATCGTTGCCGAACCCGTCCGTGTGACGGCTGACCGTCTCGCCCGCGACCTCGTCCAGCCCGACGCCTTCGATCAGCGTCGCGGTACCGGTGAAGTATTGCTGCACGAAATCGGTCTTCAGCCCGATCGCGTCGAAGATCTGCGCGCCGCAATAGGACTGATAGGTCGAGATGCCCATCTTGGACATCACCTTGAGGATGCCCTTGCCGATCGACTTGATGTAGCGCGACACGACTTCGTAGGCGTCGACCTCTTCCGGCAGCTCGCCGCGCTTGTGCATGTCGAGCAGCGTGTCGAAGGCGAGATAGGGGTTGATCGCTTCCGCGCCGTAACCGGCAAGGCAGCAGAAATGATGCACTTCGCGCGGCTCGCCGGATTCGACGACGAGGCCGACCGAGGTTCGCAGACCCTTGCGGATCAGGTGATGATGGACCGCGGCTGTCGCCAGCAGTGCTGGAATGGCGATGCGGTCCGGGCCGAGCTGGCGGTCGGATAGGATGATGATGTTGTAGCCGCCGGCGACGGCTGCCTCGGCGCGTTCACACAGGCGGTCGATGGCGCCCTGCATGCCGGCAGCGCCCTCGCTCGACCCATAGGTAATGTCGATCGTCTTGGTGTCGAAACGGTCCTCCGTATGACCAATCGAGCGGATCTTTTCCAGATCGCCATTGGTCAGGATCGGCTGTCGCACCTCGAGCCGCTTGCGGCGCGAATTGCCGACCAGGTCGAAGATGTTCGGCCTGGGGCCGATAAAGGACACCAGGCTCATCACCAGTTCCTCGCGGATCGGGTCGATCGGCGGGTTGGTGACCTGGGCGAAGTTCTGCTTGAAATAGGTGTAGAGCAGCTTCGACTTGTCCGACATCGCCGAGATCGGCGTGTCGGTGCCCATCGAACCCACGGCTTCCTGGCCGGTGGTCGCCATCGGCGACATCAACAGCTTGGTGTCTTCCTGGGTGTAGCCGAACGCCTGCTGGCGATCGAGCAGGCTCACGTCCCTGCGCAGTTCGCGTGGTTCGACCGGCTTCAGATCTTCCAGGATAAGCTGCGTGTTGGCGAGCCAGGTCTTGTAAGGATGCTTGGTGGCGATCTCCGACTTGATCTCCTCGTCGGGAACGATGCGGCCCTTGGCAAGGTCGATCAGAAGCATGCGGCCAGGCTGCAGCCGCCACTTCTTGACGATCTTCTCCTCCGGCACCGGCAGCACGCCGGCCTCCGAGGCCATGATGACGCGGTCGTCATCGGTGACGATGTAGCGCGCCGGGCGCAGGCCGTTGCGGTCGAGCGTGGCGCCGATCTGGCGGCCATCGGTGAAGGCGACCGCCGCCGGCCCGTCCCACGGCTCCATAAGGGCTGCATGGTATTCGTAGAAAGCCTTGCGGTCGGCACCCATGAGCTTGTTGCCGGCCCATGCTTCCGGGATCAGCATCATCATGGCGTGGCTGAGGCTGTAGCCGCCCTGGAACAGGAACTCGAGCGCATTGTCGAAACACGCCGTGTCGGACTGGCCGTCATAGGAGATCGGCCAGAGCTTCGAGATGTTGTTGCCGAACAGTTCGGAATCGACCGACGCCTGCCTGGCCGCCATCCAGTTGTTGTTGCCGCGCACGGTGTTGATCTCGCCATTATGCGCGACCATGCGATAGGGATGCGCGAGCTTCCACGACGGGAAGGTGTTGGTCGAGAAACGCTGGTGGACGAGGATCAGCGCAGTCTCGAAACGCGGGTCCTTGAGGTCCTTGTAATAGGCGCCGACCTGGTAGGCCAGGAACATGCCCTTGTAGACGATGGTGCGCGCCGACAGCGACACGCAATAGGCGCCGATATCCTTGTTGTCGTTCTCGGCGTAGATGCGGCCGGAGATGACCTTGCGCAGCAGATAGAGCCTCGCCTCGTATTCCTCGTCATCGGGAATGTCAGCCGTGCGGCCGATGAAGACCTGGCGATGGAACGGCTCGGACGCGACGATGTCGGGCGCCTTGGACAGCGACGAATTGTCGACCGGCACGTCACGGAATCCGAGCAGCGGCAGCCCCTCGGACTGCGCCGATTCGGCGATGATTTCTTCGATATGGGCACGCAACTCCGCGTCCTGTGGCATGAACCAGTGTCCGACGCCGTATTGACCGGCGGACGGCAGTTCAATGCCCTGGGCTGCCATTTCCTCGCGGAAAAATTGGTCGGGAAGCTGCACCAGAACGCCGGCGCCATCGCCGACCAGCGGGTCGGCGCCGACGGCGCCGCGATGCGTCAGGTTTTCAAGCACGGCAAGCCCGTCCTGGACGATCTGATGCGACTTCACGCCCTTCATATTGACGATGAAGCCGACGCCGCAGGCATCATGCTCGTTGCGTGGATCGTAGAGGCCCTGAGAGGCAAAACCGGTTCGGCCAATGTCGGTTCGGCCAATGGCGGTTCGAGACGTATTTTTGACGGCAGCCGCTTTCGTCTGCGCGGCCTGGCCGTTCGTCGCAGAGAGCGTCATGTCCGTCATTGTCCTGTCCTCCATCCCAGCCCTTCAGGCGCCGGTTTGCCTTGGCAAGCGCTTGGCTCGCCCTGATCCCTGTGGCACGTCTTGCGAAATCCTTGCGAAACCAGGCGGCCTCCCGCATGGCTCCATCGTACAGGCCAGCTCCTGGCCGTCCACCTGTCGCTCGCAGCAACAGCCGGAGAGGCCAATATGTTACGCCAATCCAGCCTGTTTTGTGCGACAAAATAAGACAGCACTACTGTCCTAAATTTTTATGGCAGAATTCCCCAAGACACACAAGACCGATTCACAAAAAACTTGGGCGTTCCGCGACATAAAATTTCGTGAAGTTGACGAAAAACGTAAGCTTAAGTCGCCAACCTTTTAGCTCTGAGTTGATTGGCTTTAACGGTTTTCCGGCATCTGGCCCCTTGCGATTGGCCCGCGAAACCGGTCAAGTTCGCCCCGGTTTCCCCAAGACATAGGCAGATGCATGTTCTTCGCTTCCGACAATTGGGCAGGCGCCCATCCCAATATCGTTGCCGGCCTGTCGGCCGCGGCCGGCGGCTTTGCCACCGCTTATGGTGACAGCGCACTCGACCAGGCGGTCTATCAGCGCTTCAGCGAGATTTTCGAACGTGAGGTTGCCGTGTTCTTCGTGGCGACCGGCACCGCCGCCAATTCGCTGTCGCTGACCACCTTCAACAAGCCCGGTGGCATTTCCTTCGCCCATCGCGAATCGCATGTCATTGAAGACGAATGCGGCGCGCCGGAATATTTCTCGGGCGGCTCGCGGCTGCACGCCGTGGATGGCGCACTGGGCAAGATCGACCCGCACAATCTGGAACGGACAATCGGCCGTTTCGCACCAGAAATCGTCCATTGGGGCCGGCCGATGGCCGTCTCCATCACCCAGTCGACCGAGGTCGGCACCATCTACGGCCTGGAAGAGATCGAGACGATCTCGGCCATCGCCAAGAAGCATTCCGTACCGCTGCACATGGATGGCGCCCGCTTTGCCAATGCACTGGTCGCGCTCGATACGACGCCGGCCGAGATGACCTGGAAGCGCGGTGTCGACATCCTGTCCTTCGGTGGCACCAAGAATGGCTGCTGGTGCGCCGAGGCGATCGTGTTGTTCGACCTCGACCGTGCCAAGGAACTGGCCTTCCTGCGCAAGCGCGCCGCCCAGCTGTTTTCGAAGTCGCGCTTCGTCGCGGCGCAATTCGAAGCCTATTTCAAGGACGGCCAATGGCTCGACACCGCGCGCCACGCCAACGCCATGGCTGCGCGGCTGGCGGCGGCGATCGAGGATTCGGCCAACGCGAAGCTCGCCTGGCTGCCGCAGGCCAACGAAGTGTTTGCGGTGATCAAGAAGAGCGAAGCCGACAGGCTGCAGGCAGCGGGCGCTGCCTTCTACGACTGGCACAAGCCGCATGGCTTCGACGGCCATGTCGGCGAGGATGAGTTGCTCTATCGCTTCGTCACCAGCTTTGCCACGACATCAGAGGACGTCGACCGTTTTGGCCAGCTGATCGCCGGATAACAGGTCGCTGTTATAGCCAACAAAAAAGCGGCGCCTTTCGGCGCCGCTTCCGTCTCGGGAGGAGACTTCAAAGCAATTCCAGGAAAAGTCTGAAGCGGTTTTCCGTCCGGAATTGCGTATGACAGATATTACGCGGCTGCAGCCGTCTTGGCCTCGATCTGCTTGGCCTTGGCCGGAGCCGAGGTGATCGCGATCTTGCGCGGCTTCAGCTCCTCGGGAATGTTGCGCTTGAGGTCGACGAAGAGCAGGCCGTTCTTCAGCGCGGCGCCGACGACTTCAACGTGATCGGCAAGCTGGAAGCGGCGCTCAAAGGCCCTGGAGGCAATGCCGCGATAGAGCAGCTCGGAGCCTTCGCCGGTACCCTCGTCCTTGCGCTCACCCTTCACGGTCAGCACGTTGCGGTGGGCTTCGATCGAGATTTCCTCGTCGGAGAAGCCCGCAACCGCCATCGAAATCCGGTAGGAATCCTCACCGGTGCGCTCGATGTTGTAGGGCGGATAGGTCTGCGCGCCATCCGGCTGCGCAAGCGAATCCAGCATGGTGAAGAGACGGTCGAAGCCGACGGTCGAGCGGTAAAGCGGGGAAAAATCAACATGACGCATGAGGTGTTCTCCTGTTGAGCAACATGGTTTGCGTATGGCCGGTGCGAAACCCATAAGCGGCGTTTCGGGAGGACCAGCGGCCCCGACATTGGCGACCGCAACCCACATCTGGGGAGCGCTCGAAAGCATTTCAAGATTTTTTGCTGGATGGTGAAAGCGGAGTGACCTGCCCTTGATGAACGGCAGATGAACCGGCGCTTCGGCGCCCGTTCAGACAGCCGGCGCTAAAGTCCAACCAAGATCAAGGATTGGCGGCGCCGGATCTTGCTGAGGTGCCGCAACGAGGCCGACCGGGTGTTAACGTCCCTTCCTCCCGGATCGACAAGGCCGGAAGCACGCTCTCGAGCGGCTTCCGGCCTTCCCCGTTGCAACCCGGCAAACCCGGATTTGCTTTGCTTTTGATGTGTTGACGTCTATCAACTCGGGCGGGGCCAGCCGCGACAGGCTGGCACGTGAAGACGCCAAGCACAAAGCGCCGAATGACGGACCTTTTCCAAGACACGCCGCTTTTCCACGAAACCGAGGGCAATCCGCGACCGGAAAACGCCACCGGCGGCTTCTTCGTCACGCGTGATCGCAAGAAGATCCGCTATGGCCTGTTCGCGGCGGTGGCGCGTCCCATGCGGGGCACGGTGGTGCTGCTGCCCGGCCGCAACGAGTGCATCGAGAAATATTTTGAAACCATCCGCGACCTTGCCGCGCGGGGCTTTGGCGTCGCTACCCTCGATTGGCGCGGCCAAGGCGATTCCGACCGGCTGATCCGCGATCGCCAGCGCGGTTATGTCAAAAGCTTTCGCGATTATACCGCGGACCTCGAACAGTTCTTCGAGGAGATCGTGCTGCCCGATTGCCGCGGGCCGTACTACATCCTCGCCCATTCCGCTGGGGCGGTGATCACGCTGCTCGCCGCGCCATCCATGGTCAACCGCGTGCGGCGCATGGTTTTGATCGCGCCGTTCCTGACGCTGCCCGACCTGCCGGTTTCGATCACGACCGTCCGCCGCATCTGTTCGTTTTTCTGTGCTTTGGGCCTTGGCCGGCTCTATGCTGCCTGGGGTCCGCGTCCCAGACACACGCTTCCGTTCGAGGCCAACAAGGTGACTTCTGACCCGCAGCGCTACCGCCGCAACACGCGCATCTACGAAGAATATCCGCAAATGGCGCTTGGTGGTCCGACGATCCGCTGGCTGCAGGCAGCGGCCAAGGCTTCGGAGGCCGTCAGCGATCCTGACTTCATGGCCCGGATTCAGGTTCCCTTGCTGATCATCGCCGCCGGCGCCGACCAGGTCGTCTCGACCAAGGCGGTGGAGGGATACGCCAGAAGGCTGAGACTCGGTTCGATGCTGATGATCGACGGCGCCAAGCACGAAATCCTGCAGGAAGTCGACCTCTACCGCGAACAATTCCTCGCCGCCTTCGACGCCTTCATTCCCGGCTCCGACGACCCGACGGCCTGATCGGCGCCATAGCTGACACACCGTTGTCAGTATGGCCGGGGGGCCGCACCCCCACGGCACACAAACTGCTAAAGATTCTGACAGCCCATACCCGTTCCAGAATGCTCATCTGCATGCGTCGAACTGAACGCCATGGAGATGAGATCATGACCGAGAAAACCTGTGCCGCCTGCGATTGCCAACTCGATGCCAACCCGATCCGCGTCAAGGTCGGCGGCAAGACCGTCGAGGTCTGCTGCGAAGAATGCGCCTTCGCGCTGAACGAAGCCGGCGCCTCGGCGGCCGGCGCCGGGGAGGAGTGAGCGATGCGTCCGAACCATACAGCGGCGGCGCCCTATCTGGCCTGCAACGGTCGAGCAGAGACGCCAGCAATCGGCGCCTCGACCTTTCGCGGGTCCTTGCGCGCACGTAGCGTCGCGGTCGCCAACTGGATCGGCCGGCAGATGGAGAAACGCCGAAGCCGGATGGCCTTGCAGGAAATGACCGACGACCAGCTCAAGGATATCGGTCTGTCACGCGGCCAGGCCTATTCGGAATTCAGGCGGCGCTTGTGAGATTGAGAGCCACCTGTCGAGAAGTCTCCTGACAGGATTGGGCAGGCCGTTCGCGTAAAGTGCCCATAGCACCTGGATCAACTCCCGGTGCTATGAAAGAACCCAAACATCATGTCGCAATTCACGGTTCACCCGCTCCTCGACACCGGCACCGTCAAGGTGCGTGATGTCGTCTGCAGCGGCGAATGCCGGCATAAAAGCGAAGAGGAATGCACGGCCGCCACACATCTGGTGTTTCCCTATCGCGGCGTCTTCGTGCGCCATGTCGGTCGCAATGACGCCGTCGCCGAAGCCAACCAACTGCTGTTCTTCAACGAGGCGGAACTCTACCGGATCAGCCACCCGATCGAAGGCGGCGATTCCTGCCTCGACCTCGTCATCGACGAGGCTCAGCTGCGGGAACTGGCGCCGAAGGAACAGCTGCGCTTCGGTGGTGTCCTGGCATTTCGTCGCCAGCGCCGCCGCATCGATCCGCGAGCGCAGGCGCTGGTGGCATTGCTGCGCCACAGCCTGAGCCGCAATGTCGCGGAAACGCTGGAGGCCGAAACGCTTGCCCTGACATTGGTGCGGCGGTCTCTCGGCGAACGTACCTCGCATGTCGCGGGCGCCAGTCCGGGACGACAGAAGCTGGTCGACCGCGCCAAGCTCGTTCTGTCATCGGACCTGTCACGGCGCTGGACGCTGGCCGAGATCGCCGCGGAGGTCGGCGTCTCTCCGGTTTATCTGACGCAAATGTTCCAGCAGGTCGAGGCGATGCCGCTCTATCGCTATCATCTGCGCCTGCGGCTGGCGCGTGCGCTCGACCTGCTCGGAAGCTACGACAATCTGACGACGCTCGGCATGGATCTCGGCTTCTCCAGCCACAGCCATTTCAGCTCGGCCTTCAGGCAGGTCTATGGGCGCACGCCGGCGGAGTTCCAGCGCTCGATCCGATTGCGCTGAAAGCAGTTAGCCGCGCAGAGCAGCCATGGCGGCTGCGTGCAGCTCCGGTGTCGCGGCGGCCAGGATATCGCCGCCCTTTTCCGCCGGCCCGCCGTCGAAAGTGGTGACGATCCCGCCCGCCTTCTCGATGATCGGGATCAGCGCCACGATGTCGTAGGGCTTCAGCCCGGGATCGGCGACGATATCGACGCTACCAGACGCAATCATGGCGAAGGCATAGCAATCCGCGCCGTAGCGGGCGAGCTGGACCCGCTTCTCGAACGCGTCATAGCGGGTGCGCGCCTCGCCCTTGAACAGCGCCGGCGTCGTGGTGAACAGCGTCGCCTCGTCGAGCTTTGTCGTCTTGCGGGTCGTCAGTTTTCGCGGGCCGCCCGGCCCCTCATAATGCGAGCCCGAGGCGTTGGCGTAGAACAATTCGCCGGTGAAGGGCTGCGCCATCATGCCGGCGACGGCGTCGCCATCGACCGTCAACCCGACCAGCGTCCCCCACACCGGCAGGCCGGAAATGAAGGCGCGCGTCCCGTCGATCGGATCGATCACCCAGACATGCTTGCTGGAGATGTTTTCGCTGCCATGCTCCTCGCCCAGGATGCCATGATCGGGATACTCAGCCGATATCAGCGCCCGAATGGCACGCTCCGTCTCTCGGTCGGCTTCCGTGACCGGATCGAAGCTGCCCTTTTCCTTGTTGGCGACCGCGCCCTGGGCACGGAAGCGCGGCAAGGTTTCCGCCGCTGCCGCCTGCGCGATACGGCGCATGAAATCTATGCTGATGTCCAACTGAGTCTCCCGCCTTACGACATGCCCAACTGGCTCTGTCGCGAATTTCCTGCCAAAATAAGGGTGTTTATCGATTTATCCGTCGCGTTTTGCGTTGCCAAAATGTCACAAAAGCGTCCCCGAAACGCAATTTCCACATCACTCTGAATTAAAAATGCCTGAACGTCGCTTGACATTTGTGCACCGCACAATACCCTCGACCTCGGACAGGTTTTCCTGTCCATGCCCTCCTTGGGCGTTTCCTCCCTAGACTTCGACCGTATCGTGAAAGCGATGCGGTCTTTTTTTACGCCTTGCACTTTGGGCAGCCCATTTCACTCCGCCGCCAGCGGCAGGTCGATGAAATGATGGTCGGGCATCGCCATCAAATCCGCCGAAAATCGCGTCAAATCGTCGGCCAGCGCGTCGAAGCCGGCGGCCTTCTCGAATGTCCGCTCATTCATGTAGAGCCCGCGATTGACCTCGATCTGCAGCGCATGCAGATGACGCGCCGGGCGACCATAGTGCTCGGTGATGAAGCCGCCGGCATAGGGCTTGTTGTGGGCGACCGTATAGCCCATCGCCGAGAGCAGGCCGATCGCGGTCTCGGTCAGGGCCGCGGTGGCGGAAATGCCAAAACGGTCGCCGATGATGAAGTCCGGCCGCAGGCCGCTGTCGCCGACACGGATGCTGGCCGGCATCGAATGGCAATCGATCAGCACGGCAAAGCCGAAGCGGGCATGCGTCCTGGTCAAAAGCCGCTTCAGCGTCTCGTGATACGGCTTGTAGACGGCTTCGATGCGGGCGACCGCTTCGGCCAGCGGCAAGCGGCCGGAATAGATGTCGAGCCCCTCGCCGACGAGCTTCGGCACGGTGCCGAGGCCGCCGGCCACCCGCGCCGACCGGATGTTGCAGAAGGACGGCACCGGTTCGGCGAACATGCGTGGGTCGAGTTCCCACGGTTCGCGATTGACGTCGAGATAGGCGCGCGGGAAATTCGCCGCCAGCATCGGCGCTCCCAGCGCCACGGCACCGCCGAACAGCTCATCGACATAACAGTCTTCCGAGCGGCGGATTGCGTTGCGGTCGAGCCTTGCCATGGCAAGGAAGCGCTCTGGATAATAACGGCCGCTATGCGGTGAGTTGAACAGGAAGGGTACGCGCTGCTCGGCGCCCGATCGGATTTCGAAGGGTGGAACGACCGAAAAATCCTCGGCTGCCGTCTTCAATTTGCACGAACCCGAAAACACCAATGCGTCATCATATGAAAGTGCCACCTTGCTGGCCGCATGTCCAGCATTTCGCCACGCACATTGCCTTGCCAAATGCGGATAATGCTTCGCCGCGTTCACTTGATGTTTACCGTCACCTCCTCATATACAGGATGGTTAACGGGCTGCCCCAGCGGCAGGCTCGGGCGGGTGATTCGGACGGGATATCATGGCACGCATTCTTCTGGCTGAAGACGACGACGATATGCGTCGGTTCCTCGTCAAGGCGCTGGAACGCGCCGGCTACCAGGTCACCGATTTCGACAATGGCGCCAGCGCCTATGAGCGGCTGCGCGAGGAACCGTTCTCGCTGCTGTTGACCGACATCGTCATGCCGGAGATGGATGGCATCGAGCTGGCGCGCCGTGCCACCGAGATCGATCCCGACCTCAAGGTCATGTTCATCACCGGTTTCGCCGCCGTTGCGCTGAACCCGGATTCCAAGGCGCCGAAAGACGCCAAGGTGCTGTCGAAGCCCTTCCACCTGCGCGACCTCGTCAACGAGGTCGAGAAGATGCTGCAGGCGGCCTGAGCCGCCTTCCGCAAAGGCATCATCGCTGCGGCGAGACGACGCCTTCTTTCCTTTTTCTCGCTATTGACGCGCCGGACCAAAAATGGTGTATGCGCGGCTTCGGATGGGCGTGTAGCTCAGCGGGAGAGCACTGCATTGACATTGCAGGGGTCACAGGTTCAATCCCTGTCACGCCCACCATCCTTTCAATAACTTAGCTAACATCTTGATAGACCGCACCGGGCTCACCGGCTGCCTCGTCTCGGGCCCTGTCGTCAATGAGCTTCCATCGCTTCAGATGGGCGCTTAGTCGCTTCCAAGGCGCACTGGCGGCTAACGTGTATTCGCGGACCGGTGCGGGTCTGCACTTCTAGCGGCTCGCTCCTCCCCGCCAACGGCGGTATTTGAGAGCCCGCTGCCCCAACCGCCGCCCAAGGCAGCGGGCTGGTTTTTTCAGATATTCAGGCCCGGTCGCGTCTTGCCTGCAGGATCAGACGACGCTTCTGACGCCGCCGATCGCCGAACGGGAATAGAAGATAGCCGATATTGCGCAGCCGCCGCACAAACGTTGCAACGGTGCGCCTGGCCCGGCCCACCTTTCGCGGTGGCGCGATGGCTTCCGACAGCACCTGTTCATACCACGAGGTGATTCGGCTCCAGATCCAGAAATGGTGCCCCAAAGGACGGTTGATGGAATGCCAAGGCTTCAGAGGGCCCGGGTAGTGCACAATGAAAGGGTCTTCTACCGACGCTCCGTAAACTTGCGCGTCCTCGGTCGCGAGTTGCGTCTCCAGCGCGACCGCTGAGACAACGTTCCAACGAGGATCGATGACGGCAACCCGGCCATTGAACAGAATGTTCAAGACATCCTGGTCGACAAACCAATAGGCCCTCTCCGCCAGAATCGACCGCACGCAGTGATCGTAGGCTGGACGATCTATGCGAGCCAAATCGAATAGCAGGACGCCGGCTTGAAAATACCCATCCGGATCCTTCAGGCACAAATAGTTCGAAACATAGTTTTCAGCAGTTGCAGAACCCCAAGCCTGCGGCGACAGCACGTTTGTTCGGCGGAACGATAGCATTAAGAAATCGCGCACGGCGCCAATCGGCTTCCCGCCAAGCTCGATCTCGTGCAATCCGGCAATATCCCGGAGTACTACAACATCGGAATCAAGGTATATGACCTTCGAAAAATGCTTGAGGATTAGTGGAATCCACAATCTGAAGTATGTTTCGCGCGAGAAATGGAGATGAACAGGCAAAATTATGCCAATGTCCTCCTCCGAGATCTCTATGAAGCGCAGCGAGATATTACTCCGTCGGGTGACGGCCGCCCCCAGCCGCCGCTGCGTTGTAAGCGAAATATCCTGGTGGAAAACCAGGATGTCATACGACCGGCATACATCCGCATGGGCAACAATCGAAGCAAGAAGGGCTGCGGCATAGGGCGAATAACGTTCATCAAACGAAAGAACAACGGCGATTCCCTCGTTTGGAAAGGCCGGCCTGACTTCCTCGCGCATTCTATTGGCTCTCTCTACAAACGTCGTCGGGTGTTCGACCACTCTGTTTCACGCTCTGTTGGCGCATATCAGCCAATGAAAACGAACAAAGCACTGCATTGACATCGCATGGTCACAGGTTCAATCCCTGTCACACTCACCATCCAGATCTATTTATATCAATGTGCCAGGTCTCTACTCCCCTCAATATGATTGCCGGCGCACAAGCCAGCCTCGCGGCGCACCGATCGCCCTGATATGCTCGATCAGGACTCAGACCCAGAACCTCAACCGGCCAAGCCGCCATCTTGCCTTTGCCAGCCGGCCGGATTTCGGCTTCTTGCCCAGAAGAATTCGCCGTCTGACCCTCCTGAAGATCGGATTTTCCGGCTCGACCTTTACCAGCCTTGCCGCCATCTCCACCGCCGACTTCCCGTCCTCCAGCACTTCAAGCAGAATGTAGGCCGCGCAAGCCATGGCGTAGGGATGGCCCGCCCTTGCCGCCGCGAAGAAGACCTCCAGGTCCCTGGCCATGGTAAGACCACCACCAACCTGGCCGGCTAGGGCGCCCATCATCTGCAGTGGAATTTTGGAGCGCCGTCGGGATTGGCCGATCATCAGCGATTTCAGGATGGCCTCGCCGGCTGGATAGTTGCCTTCGTGGAAATGGGACGCCGCCATCTTCAGATCATAGACGTCGTTTTCCGGATCCAATGCCCCTGCTTTTCCCAGCAATGCCCTCGCTTGCGCCGGAGCGATCTCGCCTTCCAGCGACAGAAATGCCCATTGGTAGCCAAAGGCTGCCTCGAGAGGATGGTAATCGGCTTGATGCGCCTGCAATTCCTCCATGATGAGTTCCGCCGCGCGCTGCTTGTCGAACAACGCACTGATGCCCAGGCATGGCACCTCGCCCATGACGGACGCCACCACCGCGTAGATGCTGTTGCCGGCATGAATCTGCTGGCACCTTGCCATCAGCGCCATCTCGAAGAACGCGCTGAGGGCCTCCTCCCCCTCGAAGGCCGCAGCGCCGAAGTCGTCTGTCCGCAACGCTCCGGTTTGCGCGCTGACATAATCGACCGTCGCGCGATCCTGGCCGACAAGAAGCGTCGTCAGGCCCTTCGACGAGAGTTCCGCCACGACAGCCTTGGCCAAGGTCGAAGGGATGACCTTGTCGGCGAAAACCAGCCTTTTGCGATATTGACCATAGACGATGTCACCACTGCGAAGGTGCAAGGCGGCCATCGGACCGGGAAAGCGGCATTTGCCGGCGGCATCCAGTGCCTGCCGCACGGCGGGCGCGAAGCCGAAGGCCCGCAGCGCTTCGGATGGGTTTGGTCGGACCCCCTCGTCGCGGAAGATATCGAGAACGCCGAAATCGTCGCAGATCCAGCCGCGCAGCTTTCCCGATCTTGCAACCGCCTCAAGGTCCGACGGCGCGAATACAGAGCCGCCAAGAACGCCGAAATCAGCAGGCTTGATCCTGTCGCCCAGCCAGTGCTTCTCGATGAAGTCGCCGGAGAATATCTTCCCGACCACGTCGACGGTATGGGAGTCCTCGTCGGTGATATCCCTGCTGTTCCAGGTGAAGCCAAACCGGTAGCCAAGCCGGTCGGCAAGGGACTTGGCGTTGGCCATGGCCAACAGGCGGCCGCCCAGCCCGTCGATCCGGTTGGCGACAATCAACATCGATCTGTCGTCACGCGGCTCCGAGCCGGACATCGCCCTTTTCAACGTGGCGGAGAAACCATTCATATGTCTGTTCCAATCCGCTGCGCAGCGAATATCGGGGGCGCCAGCCGATGGCAAACAGCCGCGATACGTCCAGCAGTTTGCGCGGTGTTCCGTCCGGCTTGGTCGTATCGAACGTAATCTCCACGTCTCCGCCAACGATCGAGGCAACCGTCCTGGCCAATTCGGCAATGGTGATATCCTGACCCGAGCCTACATTGACATGGCTTTCGCCGCTGTATGTTTTCAGGAGCGAGACCAGCGCATCGGCCGCATCGTCGACATAGAGGAATTCGCGCATCGGCTTGCCCGATCCCCACACTTGCAGGGTCTTGCGACCGGCCTGCTTTGCTTCATGTGCCTTGCGCATCAACGCGGGTATGACGTGGCCTGATTCAAGGTGAAAATTGTCCCCTGGACCGTAGAGATTGGTTGGCATCGCCGAGATATAGTCGACGCCGTATTGGCGCCGATAGGCCTGGCAGAGTTTCAGCCCGGCAATCTTGGCGATCGCATACCATTCATTGGTTGGTTCGAGCGGACCGGTCAGCAAGGCGTCCTCGGAAATCGGCTGCGGCGCGAGTTTCGGATAGATGCAGGACGAACCGAGGAACAGAAACTTGCCCACGTCGCTGCGGAAAGCGCCCTCGATGAGATTGGTTTGCACAGCGATATTGTCATACAGGAAATCGGCCGGAAACCGGTCATTGGCCAGGATGCCGCCGACCTTGGCCGCAGCCATCACCACGGCATCCGGCCGACGATCGGCCATCCAGCGCCGCACACCGGCCTGATCCAGGAGATCGAGTTCAGCACGCGTCGCGGTCAGGATCTCGCAGTCCTCGGCTGCCAACCTGCGCACGACGGCAGACCCGACCATGCCGCGATGCCCTGCCACGAATACCCGTTTGCCCCTGAGGTCGAAGGTTTCGTTCATCGCACAGCCTCTCAAGAACGGCCGCCAGGCCTGGCATCGGCGTCAATATCTTCCAGATCGGCCCGCACCATCTCGGCCACCAGTTCCTTGAAACCAGTTATAGGCGACCAGCCGAGCTTGGCTTTTGCCTTGGACGCGTCTCCGACAAGCAGATCGACCTCGGTCGGCCTGAAATAGCGCGGATCGATTCGTACCAGAACGGCGCCCGAGCCGGCGTCGGCGCCGACTTCGTCGACACCTTGCCCTTGCCAGTGAATGGTCCGCCCGGTCTGAGCAAAGGCCAGCTCGACAAATTCGCGCACCGAATGCGCCTCGCCTGTCGCCAGAACGAAATCATCCGCTTCCTGATGCTGTAGGATACGCCACATGCCCTCGACATAATCGAGCGCATGGCCCCAGTCGCGCTTGGCGTCGATGTTGCCGAGATAGAGCGTGTCCTGCTTGCCGCGATGAATGGAAGCAACCGCCCGCGTGATCTTGCGGGTCACGAAAGTCTCGCCGCGCAGCGGGCTCTCATGGTTGAACAGGATGCCGTTGGACGCGAAGATGCCATAGGCCTCGCGATAGTTGACCGTCGTCCAGTAGGCATAGAGCTTGGCCACAGCATAGGGCGAGCGCGGACGGAAGGGCGTTGTCTCGCGCTGCGGAACTTCGAATGCCTTGCCGTAAAGTTCCGAAGTCGAGGCCTGGTAGAAGCGTACCTTTTGTTCCAGGCGCAGGATGCGGATCGCCTCAAGCAGCCTGAGCGTTCCCAGTGCATCGGCATTTGCCGTGTATTCCGGTGTCTCGAAGCTTACCTGAACATGGCTCTGGGCGCCGAGATTGTAGATTTCGCTGGGCTGCGTCTCCTGCACCAGACGGATCAGGTTGGTGGCGTCCGTGAGATCGCCATAGTGCAAGAAGAACCTGACATCGCCTTCATGCGGATCGACATAAATATCGTCGATGCGCTCGGTGTTGAATGAGGATGAACGGCGTTTGATGCCATGGACAACATAGCCCTTCTGCAAGAGCAGCCGCGCCAGATAAGCCCCATCCTGACCGGTTATCCCGGTGATGAGGGCCACTTTGTCTGCCATTGCCCACTGGTCCTTTGATCCTCTCGCAGACTGAAACCAATACCGCAAATTCCCCGCGCGTGGGACATTTCAGCCCAAATTTCGTTCGCCTCAGCCGCCCGCGACGGCGCACAGGCTCTTCATCCTTGATACGGCAAGGTCGGGATCGGCCAGCAATCCTGCCTGGTCGGCAAGGCGAAAGACCTCGGCATAGTGGCGGATGCCGCGTGCCGACTGCATGCCGCCGACCATGGTGAAATGGTCCTGGTGACCGTTCAGCCAGGCCATGAAGACGATGCCGGCCTTGTAATACTCGGTCGGCGCCTCGAATATCTTTCGCGATAACGGCACCGTCGGCGCCATCAGCGCGTCATAGCCCGCCTGATCGCCCGCAGCGAGCCTTGCCAGGGCGGCGTTGGCTACCGGCGCAATGGCGTCGAAAATGCCAAGCAGAGCATGCGAATGCCTGTTGCCGTCTCCGGCGATCAGTTCGGGATAGTTGAAATCGTCACCGGTGAACATGCCGACGCCATCCGGCAACCGGTTGCGGAGCGCGACCTCCTTGTCGGCATCCAGCAGCGACATCTTTATGCCTTCGACCTTGTTTGCGTGGCGTTCGATGACGGCAACCACCGTATCGAGCGCGGTCTCGAAATTGCTGCTGCCCCAATAGCCCTTCAGGGCCGGGTCGAACATGTCACCCAACCAATGCAGGATGACCTTGCTGGAGGCCTGCCCCAGAATCCGGTCATAGACGGCGGCGTAGTCGTCCGGCCCCTTTGCCACCGCCGCCAGAGCGCGGCTGGCCATCATGATGGCCTTGCCGCCCTGTCCTTCGATGAAAGCGAACTGCTCCTCATAGGCGGCAACCACGTCATGCAGTGTCCTGGCCGACATCGGCGCCAGATGGTCGGTTCCCGCACCCGAGGCAAGATCGGCGCCAGCAACGGAGCGCGCCTCGGCGATTGAGCGGCGGATCAATTCCTTCGCGCTTGCCCAGTCGAAGCCCATTCCGCGCTGCGAAGTGTCCATCGCCTCGGCGATGCGGAAGCCGAGCCGCCACAGATGATGGCGGAACGCCATCGTGCTTTCCCAGTCGACCACGGGTCGCGACCACGGATCGGTCATTCCAAGGGGATCGGCAACGACATGCGCGGCGGCATAGGCGATGCGCGAAAACCGCGCGCCGATGTCAGGCTGCACCGGCTGTCCGACAAGCGCGTAGCGGGTGCTGCGGCCACCCTCACCAGGCAAGGCTATATCCATCGATCTCTCCCTTTATCGCGCCTATAAATGGAACGTTCCAATAAATCAAGAACCTTTAAGATTCGCAGGCGATTCCCGAGAAAATGCTGCGCCGCAGCAAAAAATCCGTTCCGCTGTATGGCTTGTGGCGTCGAATTATCAATTCTCCAGGCCGATAAAAAATCCCGATTGACTCTCGATTGGAGCAATGATTAGAACGTTCCAATAACTTTGACCAAAACCAGGGAGGAGATATCTGGATGGCCAGCCGGGCCAAGGCGACGATCTTCGACATCGCCCGCGAGGCAGGCGTGTCCAAATCGACGGTGTCGCTCGTGCTCCAGGGCAGCGGGCTGATCCGGCCTGAGACGGCGGTCAAGGTGCGCAAGGCGATCGAGGATGTCGGCTATGTCTACAACCGCGGCGCCGCCAATCTGCGCAAGGCCCATTCCAACGTCATCGGCATGGTCATCAACGATCTCACTAATCCCTTTTTCGCCGAACTGGCGGTCGGCATGGAGCGCGTCTTCCAGTCGGCCGGCATCGTGCCGTTCATCGCCAACACGGCGGAGAATCCGGTGCGTCAGGAAGAGGTGCTGAAGTCGCTGATGGAGCAATGCGTTGCCGGCCTCATCGTCTCGCCGGCGCGCGGCACCACGCCAGGCGCCTTCCGCCGCCTGGAGATGGCGGGCGTGCCGGTCGTCTTCGCCATGCGCCGCTTGCCTGAGAGCCGCATCCCGGTCATCGCACCCGACAATCATCGCGGCGCCTATCTTGCCGCTGCCCACCTGATCGGCAAAGGCCATCGCCGGCTCGCCTTCTTCGGCGGCTCTTCGGATCTGGTGGTCTATCAGGAACGACTTGGCGGCTTTCGCGAAGCCTGCGAGGTCCTGGGAATAGCCGCCAGCGACGTGCTTGTGGTCGAGGGCGAGACCAGCCGCAGGGGCGGCATTGCCTGCCTGGAAACCGCCCTCACCATGGTCGAGCCGCCGACCGCTGCACTTTGCTTCAACGATGCCGTCGCCTTCGGCGTTATGCTGGCGCTGCGCAAGCGTGGGCTTGAACCGGGCGCGGATTTCGCCGTCGTCGGTTTCGACGACGTGGTCGAGGCCGAGCACTACATGCCGGCGCTGACCAGCGTTTCCGTGGACACCGCCGGTCTTGGCGAGCGCGCCGCCCACGTCATGCTCAAGATGATCCAGTCGCGCACCACGCGTGCCGAAGACCATATCGGCGCCGTCAATCTCGTGGTCCGGGAAAGCTGCGGTCCCGATCGCCGCACGCAAGGCAGGCCTGCGGCAACGGGAGGTGCTGCATGAGCGTCAGATGGGGACTGATCGGCGCCAGCACGATCGCCGGGCAATTCATGATCAATGCCATTCGTGCGCAAGAGGGCGGCGAGATCGCGGCGGTGATGAGTTCCAGCGCCGAACGCGCTAAAGCCTATGCTGGGGAACACGACATTGCGCTTGCGGTCTCGACGCTCGACGGCCTCCTAGGAGCGGACATCGACGCCGTCTACATCTCGACCACCAACGAACTGCATCTCGAACAGGCGCTTGCCGCCATCAAGGCGGGAAAGCATGTGCTGTGCGAAAAGCCGCTGGCGCTGACCAGCGCCGACGCGCGCACGATGGTCGCCGCGGCCAGGGCCGCGGGTATCGTGCTTGGCACCAACCATCACCTGCGCAACGCCGGCGCGCATCGCGCCATGCGCGACGCGATCGCCGCCGGTCGCATCGGCAAGCCGATCGCCGCGCGCGTCTTCCACGCCGTCTACCTGCCCGAGAACCTACAGGGCTGGCGCATCACCAAACCCGAGGCGGGCGGCGGCGTGGTGCTCGACATCACCGTGCATGACGCCGACACGCTGCGCTTCGTCCTCGGTGACGATCCGGTCGAGGTCTCGGCCTTCACGCAGTCGGCCGGCATGGCCGGCAGCGGGCTGGAAGATGGAGCGATGTGCATCTGGCGCTTCAAGTCCGGCGTCATTGCCCAGTCGCATGAAGGCTTCACCACCCGGTTCGCCGACACCGGCTTCGAGGTGCACGGCTCGGAAGGGTCACTGATCGGCCGGAATGTGATGACGCAAAAGCCTGTCGGCTCGGTCATTCTGCGCACCGCCAAGGGGGAAGAGGAATTGAGCTTCGACCGCGAGGATCTCTATGCCAGGTCGCTGCGCCAGTTCCACGCCGCGATCCGTGGCGACGGCCAGCCTTCCGCCACCGGCGAGGACGGCATCTGGTCGCTGACCTCAGCCGAGGCGGCATTGCAATCGGCCGGCTCCGGCAGGGCCGTCAAGATCGACCCGAAACTCGGGAGCATGAAGTGAGTAAGGTCGTTTCCGCAGCCCAGGCTGCCAGCCTGATCAAGGACGGCATGACCGTGTCCGTGTCGTCGTCGAGCGGCCTCGGCTGCCCGGACGCTGTGCTGGCCGCCATCGGCGAACGCTTCGATACGGAAGGCCATCCAAAGAACATCACCACGCTGCACCCGATTGCCGCCGGCGATATGTATGGCATCAAGGGCATCGATCATCTGGCCAAGCCCGGCCTTTTGAAGCGCACGCTGTGCGGCTCCTATCCATCCGGCCCCTCTTCTTCCGAACCGCCGCAGATCTGGAAGATGATCGGCGACAATTCGGTCGCCGCCTACAATGTGCCGTCCGGCATCCTGTTCGACATGCACCGCGAGGCCGCGGCCAAGCGGCCGGGCGTGCTGACCAAGGTCGGCCTCGACACCTTCGCCGACCCGCGCCACCAGGGCTGCGCCATGAACGCGGCGGCAAACGAGCCGATCGTCTCGGTGCAGCTGTTCGATGGCGAGGAATGGCTCTATTTCCGCTCGATCGTGCCTCACGTCTCGATCATCCGCGCCACCACGGCGGACGAGCGCGGCAACCTTACGTATGAGCATGAAGGCGCCTATCTCGGCGGTCTCGAACAGGCGCTCGCCGCCCGCAACAATGGCGGCGTCGTTATCGCGCAGGTCAAGCGCGTCGTCGAGAACGGCACGCTGAAGCCGCATGATGTACGGGTTCCCGGCGTGCTGGTCGACCACATCGTGGTCGCGCCCGACCAGTTGCAGACGACGCTGACGCCTTACGATCCGGCGATTTCGGGTGAAATCTTCCGGCCGCTATCGACCTTCCGCAATGCCGAGATGAACGTCCAGAAGGTGATTGCCCGCCGCGTCGCCATGGAGCTTCGCGACGGCATGGCCGTCAACATCGGCTTCGGCATCTCGGCCAATGTGCCGCGCATTCTTCTGGAAGAAGGCCAACACGGCAAGGTCACCTGGGTGATCGAACAGGGGGCGGTCGGCGGCGTGCCGCTGCTCGATTTCAAATTCGGCTGTGCCTCCAACGCCGAGGCGATCATGCCCTCGCCGCACCAGTTCATCTATTTTCAAGCCGGCGGCTTCGACGCCTCGCTTTTGTCCTTCCTGCAGATCGACCGCCACGGCTCGGTCAATGTCTCGAAGCTTTCTGCGCGGCCGCATGTCACCGCCGGCGCCGGCGGTTTTGTCGACATCACCGCGCGGGCCAAGAAGATCGTCTTCTCCGGCTTCTTCAATGCGGGCGCCAAGCTTTCGCTGGCCGATGGCGGCATCCGCATCGACGCGGAAGGCAAGGTCAAGAAGGTGGTCAACGAGGTCGAGCACATTTCCTTCTCCGGCAAGCGCGCCGTCATGCAGGGGCAGGACATCACCTATGTCACCGAGCGCTGCGTGATGAAGCTGACACCGGACGGGTTGATGGTGACGGAACTAGCGCCGGGCATCGACCTCGAGCGCGATGTGCTGGCGCAGTCCGAAACTCCACTCGGCGTCGCCAACGACCTCAAGGTGACGCCGGCGGCGCTCTATCAGGACCAGCCGATCGGCCTGTCGCTCAATGGCGGTGCCTCGCTTGGAGGCGCGCATGGCTGAACGCCTTGTTACGTTCGAAAGGGATGGCGCCATCGGCACCATCACCTTGCGTCGGCCGGAAAAATTCAACGCGCTCGACATTCCGATGCTGCGCGCGCTGGAGGCAGCACTCGACGAGGCGGAGGCGGCTCAAAACGTCCGCGTCGTGTTGCTGCGCGGCGAAGGCAAGGGTTTCTGCGCCGGTGGCGATGTCGAGGCGTGGGGTGAGATGAGCGCCGCCGATTTCCAGGTGCAATGGGTGCGCTACGGCCACCGCGTCTTCGACCGGCTGGCGCGGCTCCGGCAGCCGACCATCGCCGTGCTATCAGGCCATGCGCTGGGCGGCGGGCTGGAACTGGCGGTTGCCTGCGACTTCCGCGTCGCCGAAGCGCAAGTGAAACTCGGCTTCCCGGAAACCTCGATCGGCGTCGTGCCCGGCTGGTCCGGTACCCAGCGCGCGGTGCGCCGCTTCGGCGCGCAGACCGTGCGCCGCCTGGCTTTGGGTGGCGAGGTTTTTGTTGCGGCCGATGCGCTCGCTCTGGGCGTTGTCGATAGGGTTGTCGAGACCGGCAAGGCGTTCGACGAGGCCAAGGCCTGGGGAGAAAAGATCGCCGAGCGTGGCCCGCTGGCGACGGAAGCCGCCAAGCTGATGATCGCCGTGGCCGAAGGCGAAGAAAGTGCTGCCGCCGTCGAAGCATTGGCCAGCGGCTTCATCGCTTTGACCGGCGATCTCAAGGCTGGCGTGAGCGCCTTCAAGACCAAGCAGAAACCAGCATTTTCAAGAAGCTAGAGAAAACAGCCCTGATGAACGCTCCCCTTAACATAGCCATGCCCGCCGAGGCATCCGCCGCGCCGAAAACCTATCGGTTGCTGATCGACGGCAAGCATGTCGATGCCCGCGACGGCCGCACGCTGGAGCGCAAGAGCCCTGGCCATGGCTTCACGGTTTCGCGCTATGCGCAAGCCGGCGAGACCGAGGTGGAAGCTGCGGTGCAGGCCGCGCACAAGGCATTCGAGACCGGCCCCTGGCCACGCATGAAGGCCTCCGAACGCGCCGCCATCCTGCTCAAGACGGCCGACCTGATCGAGGCCCGGCTGGAAGACATCGCCCGGCTCGACGCGCTGGAATCGGGCAAGCCGATCGCCCAGGCGCGCGGCGAGATCGGCGGCGCCGTCGACATCTGGCGCTATGCCGCGGCACTTGCCCGCACGCTGCATGGCGAGAGCTACGCCAATCTCGGCGACGCCATGCTGGGCGTAGTGGTGCGCGAACCGATCGGCGTCGTCTCGATCATCACGCCATGGAATTTCCCGTTCCTGATCGTCAGCCAGAAACTGCCTTTCGCGCTCGCCGCCGGCTGCACGGCGGTGGTCAAGCCGAGCGAAATGACTTCGGCATCGACCTTCGTGCTGGGCGACATCCTGATGCAGGCCGGCCTGCCCGCCGGCGTCGTCAACATCCTTGCCGGTCTTGGCGCCGATGTCGGCGCGCCGATGGTCAGCCATCCCCTGGTCGAGATGGTGTCGTTCACCGGCTCGACCCGCGTCGGCAAGATAACCATGGCGGCGGCCTCGAATTCGCTCAAGAAAGTCTCGATGGAACTCGGCGGCAAGAACGGCCAGATCGTCTTTCCCGATGCCGACCTCGAAGCCGCCGCCGACGCGGCCGTGTTCGGCGGCTTCTTCAATGCCGGCGAGTGCTGCAATGCCGGCAGCCGGCTGATTGTGCACGCGGCAATCGCCGACGATTTTCTGGCCGCCGTAAAGGCACTTACTGGCAAGGTGACGGTCGGAGATCCGCTCGATGACCGTACCAAGGTCGGCGCGATGATTTCCTCCGACCATTTGGCGAAAGTGACAGATTACGTTACGGCAGCCGCAAGCGGCGGCAATAATGTCTACAGCGGTGGCAAGCAGTTGGCCTCCAATGCCGGTCAATATCTCGATCCGACCATCATCCGCGGCGTCACCGAGGATATGGCCATAGCGCGCGAGGAAGTGTTCGGACCGGTGCTCTCCGTGCTGACTTTTGAAACGATTGAAAAGGCGTTGCACATCGCCAACAACACGCCCTATGGTCTGTCTGCAGGCGTGTGGAGCGCCAGCATCGACACGTGCATGTCGGTGGCGCGTGGGGTGCGTTCTGGGACGGTCTGGGTGAACACATTCATGGAAGGTTATCCCGAACTGCCTTTCGGAGGCTACAAGCAGTCCGGTCTCGGACGCGAACTCGGAAAGCGCGCCGTCGAAGACTATACCGAGGAAAAGACAATCCAGTTTCATCGCGGCCAGCGTACCGGTTGGTGGGTCGGCTGAGTTGGGAAGAACCCGGTGGGCTTCCACCGGTCGTGTAATGCAACAAGGGAGGTAGTACATGTTGCGCAAACTGCTTATCGGAACGGCTCTTGCGACGAGCTTTGTGTTCTCGGCGCATGCCGCGGACGTCAAGGAAGTGCAGATGCTGCATTGGTGGACGTCGGGCGGCGAAGCGGCTGCTCTCAACGTCCTCAAGGGCGATCTGGCCAAGGAAGGCTATGCCTGGAAGGACGTCCCGGTGGCCGGCGGTGGCGGCGACGCTGCCATGACCGCGCTGAAGGCGATGGTCGCGGCCGGCAATTATCCGACCGCCTCGCAGATGCTCGGCTACACCGTGCTCGACTATGCGGCGGCCGGCGTCATGGGCGACCTGACCGAGACGGCCAAGAAGGAAGGCTGGGACAAGGCGGTTCCGGCGGCCCTGCAGAAGTTCTCCGTCTATGACGGCAAATGGGTCGCGGTTCCCGTCAACGTCCACTCGGTCAACTGGCTGTGGATCAACAAGGCCGTGATGGACAAGATCGGCGGCACCGAGCCGAAGACCTTCGACGACTTCATCGCCCTGCTCGACAAGGCCAAGGCGGCAGGCGTGATCCCGCTCGCTCTCGGCGGTCAGAACTGGCAGGAAGCCACCATGTTCGATTCGGTCGTGCTGTCGACCGGCGGACCTGAGTTCTACAAGAAGGCCTTCAACGACCTCGATGACGCTTCGCTCAAGTCCGACACGATGAAGAAGTCGTTCGACAACCTCGCCAAGCTCGTCACCTATGTCGACCCGAACTTCTCGGGCCGCGACTGGAACCTGGCCACCGCCATGGTCATCAAGGGCGATGCCCTGGTGCAGGTCATGGGCGACTGGGCCAAGGGCGAGTTCCACGCCGCCAAGAAGACCGCGGGCACGGACTTCCTGTGCTATCGCTTCCCCGGCACCGACGGCTCGGTGATCTACAACTCCGACATGTTCGCCATGTTCAACGTTCCGGACGACCGCAAGGCCGCCCAGATCGCGCTGGCGACCGCCACCCTGTCGAAGAGCTTCCAGTCGGCCTTCAACGTCGTCAAAGGCTCGGTTCCGGCCCGTACCGACGTTCCGGACACCGACTTCGATGCTTGCGGCAAGAAGGGCATGGCCGACCTGAAGGCAGCCAACGACGGCGGCACGCTGTTCGGCTCGCTGGCTCAGGGTTACGGCGCGCCTCCAGCGGTCGCCAACGCCTACAAGGATGTCGTGACCAAGTTTGTCCATGGTCAGATCAAGACCTCGGACGAAGCCGTGACCGAGCTGGTCAAGGCAATCGACGACGCCAAGTAAGCGCCACGTCCCAAAAACGCCTTCCCCGCTTCGGCGGGGAAGGTTCTCACCCCACGATTGGCCGGCTTGAACACTATGCCGACCGAAGCCCCGTATGCACGGGCCGCCTTGCCGCCTGACGGCAGAGCACGGACGACCCGAAACGGGAGGAGCCTCATGAGCAGTGTAGCGACAACACAGATCAAGCTGACGCCGGAGCGGCCGCGCGCTTCGACGCGCGCGCGCCTGCAGGATGCCTTGCCTAAGATCGTGCTGGCGCCGAGCTTCGCCATCACCATCGTCTTCGTCTACGGCTTCATCCTGTGGACGATCTATCTGTCCTTCACCAATTCCAAGACCTTCCCGTCCTATGTCATCACCGGCTCGCGCGCCTATCAGCGGCTGTGGGGCTGGACCTTCGACAGCGACCCACCATCGAGCTGGTACACGTCGATCACCAACATGGGCATATTCGGCTTTCTCTACATCGGCATCTGCCTGGCGCTAGGCCTTTTCCTGGCCATCCTGCTCGACCAGAAGATCCGCGGCGAAGGCGTGCTGCGGCCGATCTATCTCTACCCGATGGCGCTGTCCTTCATCGTCACCGGCGTCGCCTGGAAATGGTTCCTCGATCCCGGCCTCGGCCTCGAGCAGACCT
The DNA here is from genome assembly GCF_000472785.1 of Mesorhizobium loti CJ3sym. Classification (GTDB taxonomy): domain Bacteria; phylum Pseudomonadota; class Alphaproteobacteria; order Rhizobiales; family Rhizobiaceae; genus Mesorhizobium; species Mesorhizobium loti_E. The sequence goes on along the minus strand of NZ_AXAL01000012.1, from coordinate 38,929 downwards.
TGCATCAGTGGGGTTGGACGAGCTTCCATTTCGACTGGATCAAGAACAAGGATTTCGTCATCTACACGGTTGTCATCGCCGGCGTCTGGCAAGCCTCCGGCTTCATCATGGCGATGTTCCTGGCCGGCCTGCGCGGCATTGACGGCGAGATCATGAAGGCGGCGCAGATCGATGGCGCCACCACCTTCCAGCTCTATCGCCGCATCGTCATCCCGCTGCTGCGGCCAATCTTCCTGTCAGCCTTCATCGTGCTCGCGCACCTCGCCATCAAGTCCTACGATCTGGTGGTTGCGTTGACCTCCGGCGGCCCCGGCGGCTCAGCCTGGCTGCCGTCCAACTTCATGTATGAGTACACCTTCAAGCGCAACGAAATGGCCGTCGGCTCGGCTAGTGCGGTGATCATGCTGATGACCATCGTCGCCATCATCGTGCCCTATCTCTATTCGGAACTGCGGGAGAAGCCGCGATGAGCGCTGTCGCCACCCCTGCCCGCCCCACTGCTTCCCGGCAAAACTCAAGCGGCATCAACACCAGGATCGTCAACCGCATCGTCATCTACGGGTTGCTGGCGCTGTTTGCGGTGTTCTACCTGATGCCGCTGTTCGTCATGCTGGTCACCTCGTTCAAGACCATGGACGAGATCCAGAATGGCAACATGCTCTCCCTGCCCAAGGCGCCTACCTTCGACCCGTGGCTGAAGGCCTGGGGCGAGACCTGCGTCGGCCTCACCTGCGCCGGCATCAAGGGCTATTTCTGGAACTCCATCAAGATGGTGGTTCCGGCGGTACTGATCTCCACCATGCTCGGCGCGCTCAACGGCTACGTGCTGACCAAATGGCGCTTTCGCGGTGCAACGCTGGTGTTCGGCCTGATGCTGTTTGCCTGCTTCATTCCGTTCCAGTCGGTGCTGCTGCCGATGGCCACCATCCTTGGCAGCCTTGGCCGTTTCGGCGTGACCCTGCAGAATGACGTGGGAACCAGCTTCGGCCTAGGCAATCCGACGGTCAATCTCGTCTTCGTCCACGTCGTCTATGGCCTCGGCTTCACCACTTTGTTCTTCCGCAACTATTACGAAGCGTTCCCTACCGAGCTGATCAAGGCCGCCCAGGTCGACGGTGCCTCCTTCTTCCAGATATTCCGCCGCATCATGCTGCCGAACTCGATGCCGATCTTCGTGGTCACCGTCATCTACCAGTTCACCAACATCTGGAACGACTTCCTGTTCGCCTCGGCCTATGCCGGCACCGGCGACGCGATGCCGATGACGGTGGCGCTCAACAACGTCGTCAACACCTCGACTGGCGTCGTCGAATACAACGTCAACATGGCGGCCGCGATGATCGCGGCTCTGCCCACCCTGATCGTCTATGTCGTCGCCGGCCGCTATTTCGTGCGCGGGCTGATGGCGGGCGCGGTCAAGGGCTGACCAATTCAGAAGGAACGACCATGGCTTTTCTGGAAATTGATGGGCTGAAGAAGCGCTTCGGGAATGTCGAGATCCTGAAGGGCATCGATGTCGAGCTCGAAAAGGGCGGCTTCCTGGTGCTGGTCGGCCCCTCCGGCTGCGGCAAGTCCACCTTGCTCAACACCATCGCCGGCCTGGAGCAGATCACCGAGGGCGAGATCCGCGTCGACGGTCGCGCCATCAACGATCTGCACCCTTCCAAGCGCGACATCGCCATGGTGTTCCAGAGCTATGCGCTCTATCCGAACATGACGGTGGCCGGTAACATTTCTTTCGGCATGGAGATGCGCGGCGTGCCGGCCGACGAGCGCCAGAAGGCGATCGACAAGGTGGCCAAGGTACTGCAGATCGGCCACTTGCTGAAGCGCAAGCCGAGCCAGCTCTCCGGCGGCCAGCGCCAGCGCGTCGCAATGGGCCGGGCGCTGGTGCGCGACCCCAAACTGTTCCTGTTCGACGAGCCTTTGTCCAACCTCGACGCCAAGTTGCGTGTCGACATGCGCATCGAGATCAAGCGCCTGCATGCCACGACAGGCACCACCATCGTCTACGTCACCCACGACCAGATCGAGGCGATGACGCTGGCGACCAAGATCGCCGTCATGCGTGACGGCGAGGTGCAGCAGTTCGGCACGCCGGCCGAGATCTACAACAACCCGACCAACCTGTTCGTCGCCGACTTCATGGGCTCGCCGGCCATGAACCTGATCCCGGCGACCATCGCCACATCGGGCAATGCGCTGTCCGTCGTGCTGCAGCGTGAGGCACGCGAGCCGATCACGCTGCCGATGGCAAACGCGCCGGCGGGCCTCTCGGCATTCCAGGGCAAGCCGATCATCTTCGGCGTACGCCCGGAAGCGCTGACCGATCCGGAAGGTGCTGAACGCAACGCATCCAACATCGCCACCGCCGAGCTGCACATCGAAGTCGTCGAGCCGGCCGGCTCCGATACTTTCGCTGTCACCAATCTCGGCGGCAAGGGTGTGGTGGCGCGGCTGCGCGCCGATGCCAACATCCAGCCGGGCACCAACACGCCGCTCGCCTTCAACCTGACCAAGGCGGTGTTCTTCGATCCGGCGACTGAAAACCGCATCCGCTAATGTATGTCGCCCAAAAATGGATCCGGTTTTGGGGCAACGACATGCATCAAAACAAAAACCTAAAGCGCGTCAGGACGCGATTTAGGCCATGACAAATCCGGACATCGTTATCATCGGCTCCGGCATCGGCGGCTCGACAATCGCCTCCGGTCTGGCCGGCAGCGGCGCCTCGATCCTGATGCTAGAGCGCGGCGAGCCCTTGCCGGCAACACCGCATGCGCGCGACACGCGCTCCATCTTTGTCGACGGCCACTACCGGCCAAAGGAGATGTGGCGCGAGGCCGGGGGGGCTGCCTTTAATCCCGGCAATTACTACTATGTCGGCGGCAATTCGAAATTCTACGGCGCGGTGCTGATCCGCTACCGCAAGGAAGATTTTGCCGCCATGGAGCACTTCGGCGGCGTCTCGCCGGCATGGCCGTTTTCCTACGACGAATTCGAGCCCTGGTATTCCCGGGCCGAGCAGTTGTTTCGCGTGCGCGGCACACTGGGCGAGGACCCGACCGAACCCTTCCACTCGATTCCCTATGCCTATAAGCCGGTGCCCGACGAGGCGCCGATCGCGCGTGCCCGTGCCGAACTCAAAGGCCTCGGCCTGCATCCGGCCTCGCTGCCGCTCGGCGTCGACATCGACACCTGGCTGAAGGAGGGCAAGACCGGTTGGGACGCTTTCCCGAACACCGGCCAGGGAAAGATGGACGCCCAGACGGCACCGCTGGCGGTGGCGCTCAAGGACCCCAACATCCGGCTTGAGACCGGCTGCTACGTCGAGTATCTCGAAACATCGCCAGACGGCAAAACCATATCAGCCATCCACTACCGCCAGAATGGCGAGGCAAAGACAGTCGCGCCGAAGCTGGTCATCCTGTCCGCCGGCGCGGTCAATTCCGCCGTCATCCTGCTGCGTTCGCCTTCAGCGGATGGCAAGGGCCTCGCCAACCGCTCCGACCAGGTCGGCCGCAATTTCATGAACCACAATTCGAGCGCCATGCTGGCGATCGATCCGCGCCGCAGGAACACATCCGTCTACCAGAAGACGCTGATGCTAAACGACTATTACCTCACCGACGGCAAGGGCGGCAAACCGCTGGGCAATGTCCAGCTGCTCGGTAAGGTCGACGGCAACATGCTCAAGGCCAATGTGAAGACGATGCCGAAATTCGCGCTCGATTACATGGCCGGCCACGCCGTCGACTGGTATCTGATGTGCGAGGATCTGCCAGATCCCGAAAGCCGCATCATGGTCGACGGCAAGGACATCGTCATGCAGTGGCGGCGCTCCAACATGCAGTCGCTCGACGGCCTGACCAAGGTGATGCGCGAAAACTTCCGCGCCTGCGGTTATCCCATCGTATTGTCGCGCCCCTTCGACAAGCGCACGCCCTCGCATCAGTGTGGCACGGTCAAGATGGGCGACGATCCCGCGATCGCGCCGCTCGATCCGTTCTGCCGCGCCTTCGACCACCCGAACCTGTTCGTCGTCGACGGCAGCTTTTTGCCGAATTCGGCTGCTGTGAACCCGGCACTCTCGATCGCGGCCCAGGCGCTTCGTGTCGCCGAGCATATCCGCCGGACGGATCTAACCGCATGACCCGCCCCTCCGCCATAGTAACTGGCGGCGCCCGCGGCATCGGGCTTGCCTGTGCCGAGGCGCTGGCCGATGCCGGCTTCGACATTCTGGTCGCCGACCTTGCCGAACAAGCGCCGGATGGGCTTTCCACCAACCTCAGCACTCGTGGCGCGAAATTCGCCTATATCACCTGTGACATTGCCAACCTCGACAGCCACGCCGCGCTTGTCGACACCGCCATGCGCGCCTTCGGCCGCATCGACTGTCTCGTCAACAATGCCGGCGTCGGCGCCGTCGTGCGCGGCGACCTGCTGGAACTCACGCCCGAAAACTTCGACCGCACGCTGGGCATCAACCTGCGCGGAACGGTGTTTCTCAGCCAGGCCGTCGCCAAGGCGATGCTGGCCACACCGGGTGGTCACCCGAAATCGATCATCGCTGTCACTTCGGTCAGCGCCGAGATGGCCTCGCCGGAGCGCTCCGAATACTGCATCTCGAAGGCCGGGCTCTCCATGTGGGTGAAGAACCTGGCGCTCAGGCTCGCCCCGGAAAACATCGGCGTGTTCGAGCTTCGGCCGGGCATCATCCGCACCGACATGACGGCGGGCGTAACCGCCAAATACGATGCATTGATCGGCAACGGCCTGGTGCCGGCCAAACGCTGGGGCGAGGCATCGGACATCGGCGCCGTGGTGGCGACGCTCGCAGCCGGCAAGCTCGCCTTTTCGACCGGCTCGATCATCAATGTCGACGGCGCGCTCTCCGTGCCGCGGCTGTAAGTGGAAACGACATGACCGACTACATCATCGTTGGCGCCGGCCCGGCCGGCTGTGTTCTGGCCAACCGGCTGAGCGAGGACCCCGGTAATTCGGTGCTGCTGCTCGAAGCCGGCGGCAAGGACTGGCATCCCTACATCCACATGCCGGCGGGCTTCGCCAAGATGACCAAGGGCATTGCGTCCTGGGGCTGGTCGACCGTGCCGCAGAGAAACATGAAGGACCGCGTCTTCTGGTACACGCAGGCCAAGGTTGTCGGCGGCGGCTCCTCCATCAACGCCCAGATCTACACGCGCGGCAATGCCCGCGACTATGACGCCTGGGAGAAGGAAGAGGGCCTCGCCGGCTGGGGCTATCGCGACGTGCTGCCCTATTTCAAGCGCGCCGAAAACAACCAGCGCTACGCCAACGATTTCCACGGCGACCAGGGCCCGCTCGGCGTCTCCAACCCGATCGCGCCGTTGCCGATCTGCGAAGCCTATTTCCGCGCCGGCCAGGAGATGGGCATTCCCTTCAATCCGGACTTCAACGGCGCTGCCCAGGAAGGCGTCGGCTACTACCAGTTGACGCAAAAGGATGCCCGGCGCTCCTCGGCTTCGGTCGCCTATCTCAAGCCGATCCGTGCGCGCAAGAACCTGACCGTCAGGACCGATGTGCTGGTGACCCGCATCGTCGTCGAGAAGGGCCGCGCGATCGGCGTCGAGATCGCCGACAGGCCAGGCGGTCAGACAAAAATCCTGCGCGCCGAGCGCGAGGTGATTGTCTCGTCCGGCGCCATCGGCTCACCTAAGCTTTTGATGCAGTCGGGCATCGGCCCGGCCGATCATCTGAAATCGGTCGGCGTCACGCCGGTGCATGACCTGCCCGGCGTCGGCTCCAACATGCAGGACCATCTCGATCTGTTCGTCATCGCCGAATGCACTGGCGACCACACCTATGACAATTACGCCAAGCTGCACCGCACGGCGTGGGCGGGCCTGCAATATCTGCTGCTCAAGAAGGGGCCGGTGGCCTCAAGCCTGTTCGAAACCGGTGGCTTCTGGTACGCCGACCCGACTGCCGCCTCGCCCGACATCCAGTTCCATCTCGGCCTCGGTTCCGGCATCGAGGCCGGCGTCGAGAAGCTGAACAATCCGGGCGTCACCTTGAACTCGGCCTTCCTGCGCCCGCGCTCGCGCGGCACTGTGCGACTGAGAAGCGCCGACCCCGCCGACCATCCGCTGATCGATCCCAACTACTGGTCCGACCCTTATGACCGCGCCATGTCGATCAAGGGCCTGCGGCTGGCGCGCGAGATCATGCGGCAGAAGGCGCTTGCCCCCTACGTGCTGCGCGAAGTCCTGCCTGGCCCGCCGCTTGCCAGCGATGACGAGCTGTTCGACTACGCCTGCCACAGTTCCAAGACCGATCATCACCCGGTCGGCACCTGCCGCATGGGCCATGACGCCATGGCCGTGGTGACGCCGGATCTGCGGCTGCGCGGCATCGAGGGGCTGCGGGTCTGCGACGCCTCGGTGATGCCGCGCGTGCCTTCCTCCAACACCAATGCGCCGACCATCATGGTTGGCGAAAAGGGTGCTGACATCATCCTCGGCCGCGAGCCGCTGCCGCCGGCGGTGTTCTCAGGAAACCGGGCCGCTTGAAGGGAATATGAAGATGATCAGGCACTGTGTGTTCGTGAAATTCCGAAACGATGTCGGCACCGGAGAACGCAAGGCGATACACGCCGACCTCGAGGCGCTGCGGCAGGTGATCGACGGCATGGACACCGTCCACTTCAGCACCAATGTCAGCCCCGAACCCTTCGCACGCGGCTTCACATGTGGCTTCACCATCGATTTCCGCGACGCCGCCGCCCGCGATGCCTATCTGGTGCACGAGGCGCATCAGCGTGCCGGCGCCCGGCTGGTCGCCGCGCTTGAAGGCGGCACCGACGGATTGATGGTCTTCGACCTCGATCTTACGAAAAAGTGACCGCCGGTCTTTCGAAAGCCGACTGATAACTGTTCTCTTTTGCCAATAGGGCGACATATCGTTCCTTTGGGGGAACCAAAGGAGGACGCCTTGAATCTCACTGCCGAGCAGAAGAAAACCGTTCTGGCCTCATTCCTGGGCTGGACACTCGATGCTTTTGATTTCTTCCTTCTGACATTCCTGCTCACCGATATTGCGAGTGAGTTCCAGACAGATGTTCCGGCAGTCTCCAAGGCACTGTTCCTGACCTTGGCGACACGCTTTATCGGCGCGTTCTTCTTTGGCATGCTCGCCGACAAATATGGGCGCAAGCCGATCCTCATGCTCAACATCGTCAGCTATTCGGTGATCGGCGCGCTGGCCGCCTTCTCGCCCAATCTCGGCATCTTCCTGGCGTTGCGCGCTCTGTTCGGCATCGCCATGGGCGGCGAATGGGGGCTCGGCAGTTCGCTCGCCATGGAGTCCGTCCCGCCCAGCGCGCGCGGCCTGGTCTCGGGCATCCTGCAATGCGGCTATCCGGCCGGCTATCTCCTGGCGGCGGTGGTCTATGGCCTGCTCTATCAGCAGACGATCGGCGGCTACACGATCGGCTGGCGCGCCATGTTCCTGCTTTCCTTCGTGCCGGCGCTGATCGTGCTCTTCATCCGCTCGCACGTGCCGGAATCACCCGCCTTCGTCGAGGCGCAGAAGGCACCCAGGCCTGGCCTGCTGGAAACGCTTCAGAAGAACTGGGGCGTCGCGCTTTATGCGGTCGTGCTGATGATGTTCTTCAACTTCTTCAGCCACGGCACGCAGGACCTCTACCCGACCTTCCTGAAGAAGCAGCATGGCTTCGATCCGCACACAGTGAGCTGGATCACCATCGTTGCCAATCTCGGCGCCATCGCGGGCGGCCTGACCTTTGGCGCACTGTCCGAGAAGATCGGCCGCGTCAACGCCATCACCCTGGCGTGCATTGTCGCCCTGCCGGCGATTCCGCTGTGGGCCTACAGTTCCACGCCGTTCATGCTCGCCATCGGCGCCTTCGTCATGCAGGTCGCGGTGCAGGGCGCCTGGGGCGTCATCCCCGTGCACCTCAACGAACTTTCGCCCGGTTCGGTGCGCGCGACCTTGCCCGGCTTCATCTATCAGGCCGGCAATCTCGCCGCATCCTATGGCGGTCCGTATCAGGCGGGAATCGCGGAGGCACCCGGGGGCAGCTACGGCTACGCGCTGGCGCTTTTTGCCGGCGTGGTCGCCGTCTGCATCATCGTCGTCATCCGCTTCAGTCCGGAACGGCGCGGCCAAGTGATGACTGTGCTGAGTTAGGCGCGGCGCTTTCCCTTGGGAATTGCGTCAGAACAAAGAGTTAGAGCGGTTCGCCGTTTCCGTGAAACGGTGAACTGCTCTAACCCATCCGGAGTGCGATAACACCGGCAACAATGCTTAGCGCGGCCGCGCCGCGCCAGCCTGTCATCTTCTCGCCAAGCGCGAAGACCGAGATCACCATGGCGAACAGGATCGAGGTCTCGCGCAGCGAGGCGACCGAGGCGATCGGCGCCTTGGTCATCGCCCACATCACGATCCAGTAGGCCGCACCGCTGAGCACGCCGGTGAATATGCCGGTCTTCCAGCTGCTGGCCAGCACCGGCAGGGCCTTTGGTCCCCGGAAGATCAGGCACAGCACCAGGGCTCCCATGGCATCGCAGACGAACAGCCATGCCGCATAGCTCTGCGCGGTGGCGGCAAGCCTGGCGCCGCTGCCGTCCGACAGTGTGTAGCTGGCGATGAACACCGAGGTGCCGAAGGCAAAGCCGACCGCGCGCAGATTGAGCTTCTCCAGATGCGCGCCACCGCGAAATGACATCACCAGCGTGCCGGCGGACAGCAGGAGAATGCCGAGGATGGCAAACGGCCCAGGCACCTCGGCAACAACGAATATGCCACCCAATGCCGCAAGCAGCGGGGCGGTGCCGCGCGCCAGCGGGTAGGTCTGCGCGAAATCGCCAGCCTTGTAGGCGCCGATCAGGAATGTCCTGTAGCCGATATGGAAGATCACCGAGGCGATGATGTAAGGCCACACCCCCGACCTGGGCACTTCGACGAAAGGCAGCGCCAGGAGCGCGGCCGCGCCCATGCCGAGCGTCATCAGCGTGATCGACATGAAACGGTCGAGATGCACCTTGACCAGCGCGTTCCAGATCGCGTGCATGGCAGCGGCGGCAAGCACCGCGAAGAAGACGAAAAGCGTCATTTCAGGCTTATCGACCTCCCGAGCCAAGCGGCGTTTCGAGATCGATGTCGACCCGGACCGGGAAGTGATCGGACGCCACCTCGCTTATATCAGATCCGACCGAGCGCACGCGGCCCGCAAACATGCCGCCGACGAAACAATGGTCGAGCCGGCGCTTTGCCAGTCTGCCGTCGATGATCTTCTCGTGGGTGTGGAAGTCATCAGTCGGTTCGCTGGCAACGGCGGCGGCATCGACGAAGCCGTCGAGATAGGCGGCACCCCGATGATAGGGCGTGCTGCCGGTGATGCGGTGATATTCGGCGCTGCCCGGCTCCATGTTGAAATCGCCCATCCAGATCGCCGCCAGCGGATTTTCCGGCTCGGCTTCGCCGCTGGTCCAGTTGCGCGAAGGCTCGTCATCGGTGCCGCTCCACGGCCCGCCATCGGAGGGCGCCCGGCGATGCTCGGCCAGGAGATAGTCGATCTGCTCCAGCCGCTCTTCGGCCGCGATGTGGGCGAGATGCAGCGAGACGATCCGCACCGGGCCGGCCGGCGTGCGGATCATGCATTCCAGTGCCGCATTGCGGGTGTTGAGCGGCCGCAGCGTGCGGCGCATTGGCAGCGCATGCAGCCGCGACCAGACGATCGGTGATTTCGACAAGACCATGGTGCCGAACTGCCGGCGCCGGTTGACCAGGCAGCCGTCCCGCCGCTCGCTGGCATCCATGTCGAAGGCCGGACCGTAGACCCAGTGATAGTCCGGCAGCAGGCGAGAAAGCTGTTCCGGCTGGTCGTCGAAATTGCTGCGCTGCCAGTTCCGCTCGACTTCCTGCAGCGCAATGATATCGGCGCCGTCAACGATGCGCGCGGCGCGCGAAAGATCGTAGCGGCCATCGCTGCCGAACCCGTACTGGATGTTGTAGCTGACCAGCTTCATTGCTTATCCGGCTCACTTTCGGTGATGGCAGTAGCGGTTCGGTGGATTGGTTGCAATGTGCAGGAGAATGGAAGCGGCTTGTGCCAGAAGCGGCCTTGCTGCGCGATCATGCACCGATTCCGGACCGCATCGGTATCCTTCGCGCGCCGGGAAACGCCGCGAGGCGTCTCATGAGCGCTGGCGGCTCAGCTGTGACGATAAACCGTCCTAGTAGGTCGTCAGCGGCTGAAAACTCCCGGCCGGCGACGCCGCCAGCTCTGACCAATCGATCTCTTCCTCCAACCGGTGATAAGCCTCGTCGCCGATCGTGCCGTTGCGGCGCAGTTCCTCGAGCGTGTCGCGCTGGCGGTTGATGGCGTAGAGGCGCAGCCGGTCGTATTCGGTTGCGGCTTGAGCGTCCTCGGGGTTTTCGGCAATCACGCGCTGAGCCTCGTACTGCTCACGCACGACAGAAGCCGCCGCGGACGTCTTGCGGCTCAGCACGTCGAGTGCTGCCTGCATGATGGCCACGCGCGCCTGTGCCACCTCGCGATCGATGGTCGTATCCCGCGGGAAGTTGAGTATCCGCAGCAAAGGCTTCAGCGTCATCCCTTGCAGCACCAGCGTGCCCAGAACCACAGCGAAGGCGGCAAGCACGATCGGATCGCGGCCGGGAAAGCCCGCCGGCAGGGCAATGGCCACCACCAGCGTCACCAGCCCCCGCATGCCGCACCAGCCGACGAGCACGGCGCCGCCAAACGTCGGCACGTCCTGCCTTCTGTCTTCGCTGCCGAAGCGGGCAAACCACCGTATGATCGCAACGTAACTTGCCACCCAGACAAGGCGTGCCACGATGACGACGACCAGCACTGTCGCGGCGAAGAGAAAGGCCTGGCCTTGCCCTTCCCCGGCAAGCCGGCCGACGATCGATCGCGCTTGCAGGCCCATCAGCACGAAGGCCAGCACGTTGAGCACGAAAACCACAGATTCCCACACCGAATAGGTGCTGACACGGCGTCTTGCCGACATGCGGCGCGGCGCCCTGCGCGCGATCGTCATGGCATAGACGACAATGGTGATGATGGCCGAAAGGCCGAGCTTGTCGGCGATGATCCAGACCGCGAATGTTCCCGCGAACTGCACCACCGTGCTGCTCGCCGCATCCTCGATCCGGGTGAGCGTCAGCAGCGACAAGCGGCCAAACAGATAACCCGCGACCAGGCTGCCTATCGTAGCCAGCAGGATCGTCGGAATGGCGTTGCTCAGCATGATCGTGCCGAGCGCCGCCGAAACCGCCAGCCGGTAGATCAGGAGTGCGGTGGCATCGTTGAGCAGGCTCTCGCCCTGCAGGATGGCGGTGATGCGGTGCGGCACCTTGAATTGCCCAAGCACCGCACTTGCCGCAACCGCATCCGGCGGCGCGACGATGGCGCCGAGCGCGATCGCCGCCGCGATCGGCAGACCGCCCATCTTCCAGCCAACGAAGGCAACCACCGCGGTGGTGAAGACCACGGCGCCAAGCGCCAGCAGCAGCAGCGCCAGCCGATAGCGCTTGAGATCGCGCAGCGACGTGTCATAGGCGGCATCGAGAAGCACCGGCGCGATGAACAGGGCAAGCGCCAGTTCCGGATCGATCTCGATCATCGGCGCGCCAGGCACGAAGGCAATCGCCACCCCGGCTAAGGCCAGCAGGGACGGATAAGGTATCTCAAGCCGCCGCGACAGCGCCGTCAGCGCGACGGCAGCCAGAAGCAGGACAAGGGTAAGTTCAAAAAGGGCCATGGCTCATCGTAGCGATGGAACAAGCCGATTGGCAGTGCCAAAGTCACGATGATCAGCAGTTACGTGACGCCCTGTGGCAACGCCTAATGTAGTACCAGCATGTCGTCCGACGAGAACGAAATCTCGGCCTTTTCGCCGACAGCCGGTGGCGGCGTGGCTGGGCTGTTGAACGTGTCGAGCGACACCGTGTTGCCGCCGATGCCGACGCGAACGCGGATGACCGAGCCGAGGAAATGCACTTCCGAGATTTCGCCGGACAGGCTGGAATCGCGACCGGGCTGGCGACCGAGCGAAATGGCTTCCGGACGCAGCGCCAGCGACAAAGTATCGCCGGACTTCGAACCGTTGAGCTTGCCCTTCAGCGAGACCTGTTCGGAATTGACCCGCACCGTGCCCGCCGCCGCGTCGGTGACAGTGCCTTCCAGCACATTCAGCGTACCGACGAAATTGGCGACGAATTTGGTCGACGGCCGGTTGTAGATCTCGAACGGCGTGCCAACCTGCTCCGCCTTGCCGCCATACATGACGGCGATGCGGTCGGAGATCGACAGCGCTTCTTCCTGATCGTGCGTGACGAAGATGGTGGTGATGCCGAGCTTCTTCTGGATCGAACGGATTTCCTCACGCAAAGACACGCGCACCTTTGCATCGAGCGCCGACAGCGGTTCGTCGAGCAGAAGCAGCTTCGGCTTCGGCGCAATGGCGCGGGCGAGCGCGATGCGCTGCTGCTGGCCGCCCGAGAGCTGGTAGGGGTAGCGGTCAGCCATCTGCGGCAGCTTGATAATACCCAGCATCTCGGCGACGCGGGCGTCGATGTCCGCCTTGGGCATGCCGGCGACCTTCAGGCCGAAACCAATGTTCTGCGCCACGGTCAGGTTCGGAAACAGCGCATAGGCCTGGAACACCATGCCGACATTGCGCTGATTGGGCTTCAGCCGTGTGATGTCCTTGCCACCAACGACGATCTTGCCAGCGCTCGGCTCCTCAAAGCCCGCGACCATGCGCAACACCGTTGTCTTGCCGCAGCCGGATGGTCCGAGGAAAGAGACGAATTCACCACGTTCGACGTCGAGATTGAAATCCTCCACCACCGTGGTGGTGCCGAAGGACTTTCGAACGTGCTGGATGGAGAGGAACGGGTCTGCCATGGTGTTGTTCTTTCGATCAGTTCGGGCGGTTCGCCGATTTCGGCGCGAAACGGGACAGGATCTGTATGAGCGACATGCAACCCCAGGTAATGGCGAAAGCAATGATGGCAAGCGCTGCCGGCTCATAGGCGCGGTTGGCGCCGATGTTCTGCAGATACGGGCCGAAGGCCGGCCGGTTGAGCAGGCTTGCCATGGTGAATTCACCAATGACAATCGCGAAGGTCAGGAACGCACCCGACAACACCGCGATCAACACATTGGGCAGGATAACACGGGTGACGATCGTCCCCCAGCCGGCGCCGAGAATCTGCGCTGCTTCCGTCAGCGTGCGCACGTCGATGGTGCGAAGTCCAGTATCCACCGCGCGGTACATATAGGGCAACGACAGTGTGGCGTAGCCGATGACCAACAAGGCATTGGTGCCCGTGTCGGTTGCCAGGAACGGCAATGGCGAGTTCGAGCCATACATTCTGATGTATCCGAAGACGATGACGATGGCCGGGATGACCAGCGGCAGCAAGGTGATGAACTCGACGATGGGGCGCAGCTGCGGCAGGCGCAGCCGGATCCAGTAGGCGGCGGGCACCACGATCAGCACGCCGAGAATGATGGTGAAAACGGCTGCAAGCACCGAATAGCCGAATGTCGCCTGGAAGCGTGCGTCGCCCAGCACGACCTTGTAGGCATCAAAGGAATAGGCACCGCGCCGCATACGCATAGAAAACTCCACCGTCGCGATCAGCGGGATGAAGAAATAGGCCGCGCCCAGCGCGAAGACGAACCAGGCCCAGAACCTTCCAGCCTTCATTTGAGCCACCTCTCGGAACGGGTGCGGAACCAGATGTAGAAGACATTGGCGAGACCCGTAATCAGGATCATGCCGAAGGCGATTGCATAGCCTAGGTGGGCATTGTGCAGCACGTCGCCACGAATCTGGGCGTAAAGCACGATGGGAATGATGTTGAGAGACGAACCGGTCAGCGCATAGGCGGTGGCGATGGCGCCAAAGGCATTGGCGAACAACAGGATCACGGTGCCGAGGAAGCTTGGCCAGATCACCGGAATGACCACCATTCGCCAGTACTGAGACATGGTCGCACCCAGCGTTGCGGCAGCCTCGCCCCATTCCTTCTTCAGCCCATCGATGGCCGGAACGATGATCACCACCATCAGCGGAATCTGGAAATAGACATAGGTCAGCGTCAGGCCCCAGAACGACAGGATGTTGAAGCCGTGTGCGTAGATGTTGAGGCCGAACAGGGTGTTCAGAATGACCGTCGCAAGACCGAGTCGGCCAAGAGTGGCGAGGAAGGCGAAGGCCAGCGGCACACCGGCAAAATTCGAGGCGACGCCGGAGAACGTCAGTGTCGCAGAGCGTATCCAGTCTGGCAGGCCGCCACGCACGATGGCAATGGCAATCGCGAGCCCCGCGAAAGCGCCAATCAGCGACGAAGCAAGGCTGATCTTGATCGATATCCAGTAGGCCGCGAGAATGCTTGGCAGCTGGCAGTTGCCATCAACCCAGGAAGTCCATGAGTCGTACTGGCACTGCATATAGTTCTTCAAATTCGGCGGGTCGAAGATGCCCACGATGTTGTTGAAAGTGAATTGGCCAGCATCGTTCTGGAATGCGCCCAGCATCAGGTAGAGCGTGGGCAGGATCAGGAACATGATGGCGAAGATGAAGAATGGCGCAACGCCGAGCCACTGGGTCGGCAGCTTCATGCTGCGCGCCTCGGCGGGAGGAGCGGTCTTCCCGGAAACAGCGTGGTCGGACATTGAGATATCGGTCATGCGCCGGCTACCGTCTTCGAGAGAACGACTTCGAGAGAAAAACCGGGTGGCCGTGAAGCCACCCGGTGAATTTCAACTGTTACTTGACGTTGGCGCCGACAACGGCGTCCCAGTTCTTGGTGATGGCTTCCTTGGCCTTGCCCTGCTCGTCGAGCGTCGGGAACACCGCGGCCGCATAGGACTCAGCCGGCGGCAGCTTGGCCAGCACGTCCGCCGGGATCTTGCCGTTCTTGGCGAGATCGTTGAAGCGGATCGGGTGACAATAGCCCTTTAGCCAGGCGATCTGGCCTTCGTCGGAATAGAGGTATTCCAGCCAGAGCTTGGCTGCGTTCGGGTGCGGCGCGTAGGCGCTGATTGCCTGCACGTAGACACCGGCAACGACACCTGTCTTCGGCACGACGACGTCGACGGGCGGGTTGCCCTTCAGCGTGTCGCGGCCGGCGAGCGCGTTGTAGTCCCAGGTAACGAGGATCGGGGTCTGGCCCTGCGCCAGCGTCGCAGCCTTGCCGATGACCGGCACGAAATTGCCAGCGGCGTTGAGCTTCTTGAAGAAGTCGAGGCCAGCGGTGCCGGCGGCTTCACCAGCAGCCGCACCCGACGACAGACCAGCGGCATATACCGCCTGGATGGCCTGGTTCGAAGCGCGCGGATCCCCGGCAAGAGCGACCGAGTTGGCGAATTCCGGCTTCAGCAGGTCGGCCCAGTCCGTCGGCGATACCTTCACCAGGTCCTTGTTCACCTGGAAGGAAAGCACACCGTAATAATCGCCCGTCCAGAAGCCGTCGGCATCCTTGGCGGTGTCGGGGATCGAGTCCCAGGTCGACACCTTGTAAGCTTGGATCAGGCCGTCCTTCTTTGCGGACGGACCGAAGGACAGGCCGACGTCGATAACGTCGGGAGCCTGCGGGCCCTTGTTGTCCTTGTTGGCCTTGATCGCCTCGACCTCGTCGCCGGAGCCGGCATCGGGGTTGAGCTCGTTGATAGTGATTTCCGGATACTTCGCCTTGAAGCCGGCGATGACATCGCCGTAGCCGCACCAGTCATGCGGAAGCGCGATGGTCGTGAGCTGGCCTTCGGCCTTGGCGGCCTTGACGAGATCATCCAGCGAAGCCGCGGACGAAATCACCGACGACACCATCAGGGTCGCGGCCGAAAGGGAAAGTACTTTCCCCGTGAATTTGAACATGTGTTCTCTCCGTTGAACTGACGCCGTTGGACGCCTGCGATCCGGTATCGTTTTCATGTGACAGCCAGATGAAAGCTTTATGAAACCGGGTGCTCGCAGTACGAAAAAGTAAACTCTTTTTAACCGGTTGTAGCAATCGCCACGCGATTCTTTTTCCGGCTAACTAGTTTCTGCCTTGCCCGTCATCCCTCCCCCTTGGTTTTCTACCCCTTTTTCAAATCAATTTCCTGCGCCGAAAACGCCTCACACCGTGCCGGCGATGGCGTTTTCGAGCAAGGTCAGCGCCGCCTTCTTGGTCAGCTTGACCGGGTTGCCGCCAGCGGTCGGATCGACCACCGCCATGTCGGCGATCAGCGCCTTGCGCTTCTTGTCCATGTCGAGCCCCTTGATCAGGCCCGGCAGCGCGTGCGGCACCTTCAATTCCTTGCGCAGCTTGATGATCGCCTTCGCGAAGCCGTCGAAGCCACCCTTGATGCCGCAATAGGCGGCGAGCCGGGCGATACGCTCCTCGATGGAGTCACGGTTGAAGGCGAGCACATAGGGCATGAACACGGCGTTGGTCATGCCGTGATGGGTGTCATAGAGCGCGCCTATCGGATGCGACAGCGAGTGGATGGCGCCCAGCCCCTTCTGGAAGGCGGTGGCGCCCATGGCGGCCGCGCTCATCATATGGGCGCGCGCGACAAGATCCTTGCCGTTAGCATAGGCCTTGGGCAGGTTTTCGAACACCAGGCGGACACCTTCGACCGCGATACCGTCAGCCATCGGATGATAGCCCGGCGCGCAATAGGCTTCGAGGCAATGGGCGAGCGCATCCATGCCGGTGCCGGCGGTGATGAAGCTTGGCATGCCAACCGACAGCTCCGGGTCGGCAATCACGATCGCTGGCAGCAGCTTCGGATGGAAGATGACCTTCTTGGTATGCGTCTCCTCATTCGTAATGACGCCGGCTCGGCCGACTTCCGATCCGGTGCCGGCCGTGGTCGGCACGGCGATGATGGGCGCGATCACATCGGAATTGGCGCGCGTCCACCAGTCGTCGACATCCTCGAAATCCCACACCGGCCGCGTCTGTCCGGCCTGGAAGGCGATCAGCTTGCCGAGATCGAGCGCCGAGCCGCCGCCGAAGGCGATGACACCGTCATGCTTACCTTTCTTGAATACGGCAATGCCGGCGGTGAGGTTGGACTCGACCGGGTTCGGCCTGACTTCGGAGAAGACACCGTAGGGAACCTTCGCATCGTCAAGAATCTTCAGCGTCGAGGCGACGACCGGCAGTTTTGCCAGGCCCGGATCGGTGACGAACAAAGGCCGCTTGATGCCGGTCGCCGCCAGCACCTCGGGCAATTCCTTGATGCGCCCGGCGCCGAAGCGGACGGTGGTGGGGTAGTTCCATTTGGAGATCAGCTTGGACATGTGTTGTCTTTCAAAAATCAGATGGCTTCGCGCAGGTGGAAGGATTTTGGCCGGGTCAGATTGTCGTAGCCGATGGCCGACAGCCCCGCGCCCTTGCCGGTGTCCTTGACGCCGGTCCAGACCAGCGCCGGATCGAGATAGTCGCAGCGGTTCATGAACACCGTGCCGGTCTCGATGCGATTGCCGATCGCCACCGCGTGCTCGGTATCGCGCGTCCAGATCGAGGCCGTCAGACCGTATTGGCTGTCGTTCATCAGCGCGATCGCCTCTTCGTCATTGCGCACCTTCATGATGCCGACGATCGGGCCAAAGCTTTCCTCGCGCATGACGCTCATCTGGTGATCGACGCTGGTCAGCACCTCAGGCGCCAGGTAGGGCGAGCCGGCCTTGTCGTTAGCCACCTTCATGTTGATATGCGCCACCGCACCCTTGCGCAGCGCTTCGGCCTTCTGCTCGCGGATCAGGTCGGCAAAGCGCGCCTGCGCCATCGGTCCCATCGTCGTCGCCTGGTCCAGCGGATTGCCAACGACATAATTCTTCGTCTCGGCGATGAAGCCCTCGATGAACTCGTCATAGACCTTCTCGTGCACATAGACGCGCTCGATGCCGCAGCAGCACTGGCCGGAATTGTAGAAGGCGCCGTCGACCAGGTTGGCAACCGCGTGATCCAGCTTGGCGTCGGGCAGCACATAGGCCGGATCCTTGCCGCCAAGTTCGAGGCCGAGCGTCATGAAGGTGCCGGCCGCGGCCCTTTCAATGGCACGGCCGCCGCCGACCGAACCGGTGAAGTTGACATGGTCGATCTTGCCCGAGCCGAGCAGCTTCTCGGTCTGGGCATGGTTGAGCACGACATTGTGGAACACGCCCTTGGGCAGGCCGACCTTGTCGAAGGCCTGTTGAAACCGCTCGCCGACCAGCAGCGTCTGCGCCGCATGTTTCAGGATGACGGCATTGCCGGCCATCAGCGCCGGCACGATGGTGTTGACGGCAGTCAGATAAGGATAGTTCCACGGCGCGATCACCATGACGACGCCGAGCGGATCCTTCTTCACATAGCGGCGGAAGCCATCCTTGGGATTGGAGGCCGGCACGGACTTCAGCGCAGCTTCAGCGATCTCGACCATGTAAGTGGTGCGTTCCCTGACGCCGCCGAACTCGCCGCCATAGCGAACCGGACGCCCCATCTGCCAGGCGATCTCCGGCACGATCTCGTCTGATATGGCGTCCAGCGCTTCGAGCATCGCCAGCATGTACTTGCCGCGCTCGACGATCGGCACCTGCGCCCACTTTTCCTGCGCTGCCTTGGCGCGCTCGACCGCGGCGTTGATCGCCTGGTCGGTTGCCACGGGCCGCTCGGCATAGATCGAACCATCGATGGGAGTTATCAACTTGACCGTTTCGGTCATTCCTTCAGTCCTCGCACTTCATGAAATCTTGATTTTGACGTCGCCCGCCATTCCGGCGATGGCCAAGGCGGGCAACGCCGATATAGCTTAATACCGCTCGAAACCTCTGTGCAGTTCCCAATCCGTAATGCGGCGGTCGTATTCGAACTGCTCCCACTTGGCGGTGTGGACGTAGTGTTCGAGTACGTCCTCGCCGAGTGCCTCTTTCAGCATCTTCGACTTGGCCAGGGTCTCGGTGGCGTCGCGCAGCGTCTTCGGGATCTCCGGCAATCGAGATGCCTGATAGGCATCGCCGACGAAGGGTTTCTGCAGTTCCAGCTTCTCATCGATGCCGGCAAGGCCGGCGGCGATCAGCGCGGCGAAGGCAAGGTAGGGGTTCAAGTCGGCGCCGCCGATGCGGCATTCCATGCGGATGCCCTTGGTGCCTTCACCGCACAGGCGGAAGCCGGCGGTGCGGTTGTCCTCGCTCCACATGATCTTGGTCGGCGCGAAGGTGCCGGCCTGGAAGCGCTTGTAGGAATTGATGTAGGGCGCCAGGAACCAGGTGAACTCTTTGGCGTATTTCAGCTGGCCCGCCCCCCATTGCTGGCCGAGCGTCGACAGCGTCCAGTCCGCCTTTTTGTCGAAGAACAGCGCCGTCTTGCCGTCGGCGCTCCACAGCGAATTGTGGATGTGGCTGGAATTGCCGGCGAGCCCGTAATTGTACTTCGACATGAATGAGATCGCCTTGCCTTCGGACTCGGCGATCTCCTTGGCGCCGTTCTTCAGGATCACGTGGCGGTCGGCCATGTCGAGCGCTTCGGCATAGCGCACATTGATCTCTTCCTGGCCTGGACCCCATTCGCCCTTGGAGTTCTCGATCGGAATACCGGCCGCTTCCATCTCGTTGCGAAGCCGGCGCATGACGCCTTCTTCCTTGGTGGTGATACCGATCTGGTAGTCGCCGATATAGGGCGAAGCGGTTTCGAGGCCCTGCCAGTGCTTTTTGCGGGCGGAATCGTAGGTCTCGTTGAACAGGTAGAATTCGAGCTCGGAAGCGAAATAACCGATATAGCCACGCTCGCTCAGCCGCTTGACCTGTTTCTTCAGGATGGCGCGCGGCGAATGCGGCAGGTCGTCATGGGTGTGGTGGTCGAGCACGTCGCAGATCACCAGCGCCGTCTTCTCCAGCCACGGAATACGACGCAGCGTCGCCAGATCCGGCTTCATGACGAAATCGCCATAGCCCTTCGACCAGCTCGCCGCCTTATAGCCGGGCACCGGCTCCATATCGATGTCGGCAGCCAACAGATAGTTGCAGCCATGCGTTTCGTCATGCGCGGAATCGACGAAATACTGCGCCAGGAAGCGTTTTCCCGCGAGCCGCCCCTGCATGTCGACGATGCAAGCCAGCACCGTGTCGATCTCACCGCTGGAGACCGCTTTCTTCAACTGATCGAATGAGAAATTTCCGGCCATTCCTTTGGCACTCCAGCGCTAGTCGTTTCGGACTTGTCAAATTGAACAGGAACAAAAAAGCCGTGGCGAGCGGGCCCGCCACGGCTTCGGCTTGTAGCTTAAGCAGATTCGCCGACAGCCTTTTCGGCCTCAGCAATGGTCGCCCTGCGCTTGGCGATTGCCGCCTCGCCAATGGGCGGCCCCTGGAAGCGCCGGTTTTCAACGGCGAACCACAAAACGACGAGCAGAACGATCAAACCGATCGCATAGTTGATCAGGATGTCGAAGGGCGGCTGGATGCCGGCATACATCAAGACCAGAACACCAAGCACGGTGATGACGGCGAACGGCTTTGACCAGATGCCGAGCCGGAACGGCCCGAATTCGGTCCAGCTCTTTCCTTCCGCAAGAAGGCCGGCTGCGATCGGCATGGCATAGGAGACATAGAGGAAGAGAGCGCAACCGGCTGCGAGCGCCGCGAAAGCCGGCGAATACAGTGTGGCGGCAATGGACAGCACGACGCCCAGCCAGATGGCCGGGACAGGCGTGCGCCAGGTCGGCGAAACCTGCTTCCACAGAGATGACCCCGGCAGGCCTCCGTCACGCGAAAAGGCGAAGATCATGCGCGAGGTCGAAGTGAGCCCGGCCAGCGCGCACAGATAGTTCGACAGCACGATGGCGATGCCGAGCAGAGCCTTGAGCCAGGTTGGCGCCGGTAGATTGTTGAACAGGTTGAACCAGGCATTGCCGCCGTCCTTGGCGGTCGCCACGAGATCGGGGCTGGCAAGGACGAAGGAGACCGCCATGATGAAACCGAAGACGAGAGACCACAGGACCGCGTGGATCATGCCTCTGGGCACAGCGACGCGGGCATTGTGCGTTTCCTCGGCGGTATGCGCCGAGGCGTCGAAGCCGGTGATGGTATAAAGCGGGTAGAGAAGGCCGATGAGGAAGGCCACAAGTGCGGTGCGGGCCGTCGGGACATAGGCACCACCGGCATCGCCGGTCGTGTTAACGAAAGTCGTCAGCCGCGCAAGATCAAAGCCATGCGCGCCCCAGATCAGGAAGGTCAGCGTCAGGACGACCGCAACAACGAGGATGAGGTAGCCGGAAAAGTCGGTCAACATCGTCGTCGTCTTGATGCCGAGATGATTGAAGAGGCCTTGGGTGACGGTAATCAGGACGACTGCCACCGTCTGCTGCCAGAAGCCCCATGCCGATGTGTCCCAACCGAAGATAGGACCCGCGACGAGCCCCTGAAACAGCAAGTAGACGCCGACATTCACCGAAGCGACAACGAAGATCAGGCCGAGCAAGTTGATCCAGGCAGTGGCCCAGCCCCAGCCGCGTCCGCCGAGGATCGACGACCAGTGATAGAGGCCGCCGGCTGTCGGATAGGCTGATCCAATCTGGCCGAGAGAAGCCGCGACCACGAGCGCAAAGACGCCGCCGATTACCCAGCCGATGGTCGCCTCGAAACCGCTGCCGGTGGCCATGGCCAGCGGGAATGACGTGATGCCGCCGGCCAGAATGCAGATGATCGAGAAGGAAATGGCGAAGTTGGAGAAGCCGCTCATGCGGCGAGACAATTCCTGGGCGTAGCCCATACTGTGAAGGATTTTTGTGTCCTCCGACTTGTCGGAGTGATCAGGTGTTGTCATTTCAGAATTCCCCTGTTGGTTCTTAGCTGGCCGATTGTGCTGACTTTCCGACTGCGCTTGATCGAGAGCCCCTGGCCTCCTCTGGCTCCAGATCCGAAAAAATGCCGGTGAGCAGATCCGCCCATTTCCGCTGCCCGGTCTCGCCGGAGATTTCATCGTTGCGAATTTCGATCATCGCGCAGGGCAGCCCGCGCGAGCGCGCATGCCGTTCCAGCGTGAAATAGACGCGGTCGGCTGGCGAATAGGGTTCGTTGATGCCGACGGTGATGCCGGCAAGCCGCTTGAGCGCCGATATCAGGGGTGACGCCAGCCGGTGGTCATCGTCATGAATGATGCCGATATGCCAGGGCCGGTTGCGCCCCTTGTAGACCGGGGTGAAGGAATGGACGGAAACCAGGCGGGTCTCCTGTCCCCGCGCCAGCCTGTCTTCGACAATTTGCTCGATGGCGCCGTGAAACGGCTGCCATGACAAAGCGATCCGTGCGGCGCGCTGTTTTTCCGACAGGCCGGTATTGCCCGGTATGGCTGTCGTTTCGCTGACCGGCGGCACCAGGTCCGGCGCATCGAGAGGCCGGTTGCAGTCGATGACGAGACGCGAAATGCGGGTTTCGACCAAGGTCGCATCGAGCGCCTGCGCCATGCGCGTTGCCACCGGCAGCGCGCCGGGATCCCAGGCGATGTGACGCAACAGGTCCTCGGCAGCAAGGCCGAGCGTGCCGAATTCGGCGGGCAGAAAATTGGAAGCGTGATCGCAGGTCAGCACGAAAGGGCTCGATCCGCCCGGGTTGGTCACCCTCACGGTATCGGACGATGCAAGGCTGGCGGGCCGTGCTTTCTCCATAGTCTGCGGTCCCCGGGGAGCGCTGTATCGTATGTTACGTATTTTGCCTCATTGCGTCCCTATGGATGATTTCATACAGTTTACCCGGCTTTGTCAAATGCGATCTCATGGGGCGGGCCAAGGGGTGGGGGAAAAGATGATTTCCAGCATTGCCGAACTGATCGCCGACCGCATCGGCACGATGCCGGCCAGCGAAAGGCGCGCGGCGCAGACGCTGATTGCCAGCTATCCGATGATCGGCCTGAAGACGGTCGCCGAATTCTCGACCGCGGCCGGCGTTTCTTCGCCGACGATCCTGCGCTTCGTGGCCCGGCTCGGCTTCCAGAACTATCCGGAATTCCAGTCGAGCCTGCAGGACGAACTGGCGGCACAGTTGCAGTCGCCGGCGATACGGACGCTCAACCCGCCCTCGCCCGGCGGCGGCACGGTCTCGCCGATGCTGGAAGCGACGCTCGACAATATGCGCGAGACCTTCCGTCACCTGTCCGACAAGCAGCTTGCCGACATCGCGGCACGGCTTGCCGAGCGGCGCGGCAAGACATTCCTGATCGGCGGCCGTTTTACCGACCCGCTGGCGCGTTACATGGCCGCCCATCTCGCCGTCATCCAGCCCGATGTCTTTCACCTCGCCGGCCAGGAGAGCATGTGGCGCGACCGGCTGATCGACATGGGCAAGCGCGACGTGCTGGTGATCTTCGACATCAGGCGCTACCAGGACAGTCTCATCCGCTTCGCCGAGAAGGCGCACCAGCGCGGCGTCCAGATCGTACTCTTCACCGACCAATGGCTGTCGCCAATCGCCCGCTTTGCCCGCCATGTCATCGCCGGGCGAACCGCAGTGCCGTCGGCATGGGATTCCTCGGCGGCACTTTTCGTCGTCGCCGAAACGCTGATCGGCGCCGTTACCAGGCAACTCGAGGCAGACGGCGCCCGGCGCATTCGCGAGATGGAAGGCCTTCGGTAAGCAGCCCCGCAAGGTCTCCCGCAGTCGCCCCAAGATCACTTCGCGATCACGTTACCGAGATTTAATGTGCACGATTGCGTGATAATTGCCATAAACCGATGATATCGGGGCTGTGGTGGCCGGTTTTGGCCGCCAGCCCTTGTCGTCGCTGCATCCGCTTCCACTTGGAACCGGCAGACGATTTTTGCTGCTGGAGTATCGATGTCGGGTTGGAAACAGATTGTCCTTGCGCTTGTCGTCGTGGTCGCCGCGGCGGCCTCGTGGGCTGGCTTCTACCCCGGCGCTCCGCAGGTGCTGGCGCGCTGGGGCATCGACTGGGCCTATGGCGCGACGCCTCCAACGAAAGAAACGGCGGCCGGGGGCTCCAGGCAGGCTGGGCGCAACAGCGCCCAGATTGCCACCATCGTTGCATCGCCGGTCGCGTCCGCTGTTATCAATGACCGCTTGCAGGCGATCGGCACCGGCCGCGCCAACGCCTCAGTGACCGTCAATCCCTACAGTTCCGGGCGCCTTGCCGAACTGCTGGCCGAATCCGGCACTCATGTCGACAAGGGACAGATCATCGCCACGCTCGATTCCGAGACCGAGATCATCTCTCAGGACCGGGCTAAGCTCGCCTTGCAGGATGCGCAATCCAAGCTTGACCGTGTCAAGTCGCTGCGCGCCTCAAATGCCGCCACGCCTGTCGCCGTTGCCGACGCCGAAGTCGTGCTGGCAAGCGCCAAGCTGGCGCTTCAGGATGCCGAGCTTGCGCTGCAGCGCCGCTCCATTCTGGCGCCGATCGCAGGCACCGTCGGCATCCTGCCGATCTCGGCCGGCAATTACGTGACAAACCAGTCGGCGATCGCCACGCTCGATGACCGCTCCTCGATCCTGGTCGATTTCCAGGTGCCGGAGCGCGTTGCCGCCGCCATCAAGGTCGGTTCGCAACTGACGGCGACGCCTATCGCCAATCCGAGCAACGCCTATAAAGGCACGGTATCGGCCATCGACAACCACATCGACGAGAAGAGCCGCACGCTCCTGGTCAAGGCCAAGATCGCCAATCCCGCAGATTCGCTGCGCGCCGGCATGTCGTTCTCCATCACCATGAAATTCCCCGGCGAAACCTATCCGGCCGTCAGCCCGCTGGCGATCCTGTGGGGCTCGGACGGCGCCTACGTCTGGCAGATCGAGGACGGCAAGGCAAAGCGGGTGCAGGTGCGCATCATCCAGCGCAACACCGAGACCGTGCTGATCGACGCCGAGATCGACAATGGCGACATGGTGGTCACCGAAGGCACGCAGAGTGTCAGCGAAGGCGGCGAGGTCCGTATCGCCGGCCAGGACCAGCGCGCCGCCAACACCGCCGAAGGCTCATGACCGGACCGGTCAACGCCGCCAGCGATACCGGCTTCACCGCGCTCTTCATCCGCAGGCCGGTCATGGCCTTCGTGCTCAACGTTCTCATTGCGGTTGCTGGCCTCGCCGCCTTCTACGGCGTCGAGATCCGCGAACTGCCAGATGTCGACCGTGCAGTGGTCACCGTCTCGACCGCTTTCGAAGGCGCGGCGGCCGAAACCGTCGACCGCGAGCTGACCGACACGATCGAGGGCGCCGTCGCCCGCGTCTCCGGCGTCAAGTCGATCTCGTCTTCCTCCTCCTTCGGCTCGAGCCGCGTCACCATCGAATTCAACGACGGCGTCGATCTCAACGTCGCCGCCTCCGACGTGCGCGATGCCGTCGGCCGCGTCGCCAACCAGATGCCGGACACCGCCGATCCGCCGCGCATCGTCAAGGCCGATGCCAATTCCGACGCGGTGATGCGGCTGGCGGTGACATCAGACAACATGTCGATCCAGGACATGACGGTCGTGGTCCAGGACCAGATCGAGGATGAACTGGCCGCCGTGCCCGGCGTTGCCGACGTCCAGGTCTATGGCGACCGCGACAAGATCTTCCGCATCGACGTCGACCAGAACAAGCTCGCCAGCCTCGGCTTCACGGTGGCCGACCTCAGGACAGCCCTTGCCTCCGTCGCTTTCGATTCACCGGCCGGTTCGATCACCACCACCAACCAGGATCTGATCGTTCGCACGACAGCCGACGTGACCACGCCCGAGGAATTCGAAAACATCATCATCGGCGGCACGACGCGCATCCGCGATGTCGCCACCGTTACGCTCGGCCCCGATGTCGGCCAGACCACGCTGCGCTCGGATGGCAAGACCGGCATCGGTATCGGCATCATCCGCCAGGCCGAATCCAACACGCTGGACATCTCGACCGGCGTTCAGGCCGCTGTCGCCAAGCTGCAGGAGAACCTGCCCAAGGGCATGGCGATCAAGATCACCAGCGACGACGCCGTCTTCGTCAAGGGCGCGGTTCACGAGGTCGAGATCGCGCTCGGCCTGTCGGTGACCATGGTGCTGATCGTCATCTATGTCTTCCTGCTCGACTGGCGCGCGACACTCATCCCGGGCCTGTCGATGCCGGTCGCCATGATCGGCACCATCGCCGCCATCTATCTGGCCGGCTTCTCCGTCAACATTCTCACCTTGCTTGCCCTGGTGCTGGCGACAGGCCTCGTCGTCGATGACGCCATCGTGGTGCTGGAAAACATCGTTCGACGACGCAATGAAGGCATGGGGCCGCGTGCGGCCGCCGTGCTTGGCGCGCAGGAAGTGTTCTTCGCCGTCATTGCCACGACGCTGACGCTGGTCGCCGTCTTCGTGCCGATTTCGTTCCTGCCCGGCCAGACCGGCGGCCTGTTTCGCGAATTCGGCTTCGTGCTTGCCATGTCGGTGCTGCTGTCCTGCGTGGTGGCGCTCACACTTTGCCCGATGCTGGCCTCGCGCATGCTGACCAGCGCCTCGCTTCACCATGAAGGCGGCCATGGCATCGGTGCCCGTATCGGCGGCGCGCTGAATGCCGCCTACAAGCGAGCCTTGCACGCTTGCCTCGATGCGCCCTGGATCGTGGTTCTGGTCGCGGTGCTGTTTGCCGGCACCGCCTTCGCGCTGTTCAGCACCATCCGCCAGGAACTGACGCCGACCGAGGACCGCGCCGCCGTGCTGTTGCGCATCAGCGCCCCGCAAGGCGTCAGTCTCGACTACACGACGCAGCAGATGCAGAAGATCGAGAAACTGATCCAGCCGATGCGCGATTCCGGCGAGATCCGCTCAACCTTCGAGAATGCCGGCCAGAACGGCTCCTACAATTCCGGATTCATGGTGATGACGCTCGCACCTTGGAACGAGCGCAGCCGCAGCCAGCAGGAGATCATGGCCGAGATCAGCCTGCTGACCAAGCAGGTGCCAAGCGTGCGCATCTTCCCGGTGCAGCCCAACAGCCTCGGTATCCGCGGCGCCGGCAATGGCCTGCAGTTTGCGCTCGTCGGCAACAACCGCAAGGCGCTTGGCGACGCGGCGGTGCAAATTATTGCCGAGATGCAGAAGGACCCGCGCTTCCAGACGCCGCGCCTATCGATTGACCCGACGCAGCCGCAGCTCGCCGTCGCCATCAACCGCGAGCGTGCCTCCGACCTCGGCATCGACATTACGGGCCTCGCCAATACCATGCAGGCCATGCTCGACGGCAATGATGTCGTCGATGTCTACATTGCCGACCGCAGCTATGGCGTGAAGCTGGTCTCGACCACCAACCCGATCAACGATCCGACCGATCTGGAAAACGTCTTCCTCAAGACAGCCGATGGTCGCTTTGTGCCGATGTCGACCATTGCCACGCTGACCGAACGCGCCGTGCCGCCATCACTGTCGCGCGAACAGCAGCAGCCATCGGTGGCCATCACCTCCAACCTCTCGGGCAATTTCGCGCTTGGCGACGCGCTGAACCAAGCCGAGCAAATCGCCACGCCTCTGCTGCCGCCGGGCAGCCGCATCCTGCCGCTGGCCGAGGCAGCGACGCTGGGCGAAACCAACAGCGCCATGGTCACCATCTTCGGCTTCGCTCTGGTCATCATCCTGCTGGTGCTGGCCGCCCAGTTCGAAAGCTTCGTCAGTGCCGTCATCATCATGGCGACGGTGCCGCTCGGCCTAGCCTGCGCCATCTTCGCCTTGCTGCTCTCAGGCACCAGCCTCAACGCCTACAGCCAGATCGGCCTGGTGCTGCTGGTCGGCGTCATGGCCAAGAACGGCATCCTGATCGTCGAATTCGCCAACCAGCTGCGCGATCGCGGGCTCGGCGTGCGCGAGGCGATCGAGCAGGGCTCGATCATCCGCGTGCGGCCTGTGATGATGACGATGATCTGCACCGTGCTCGGCGGCCTGCCATTGGTGCTGGCTGCCGGCGCCGGCGCCGAAGCACGCGTGGCGCTCGGCTGGGTGATCGTCGGCGGGTTGGGGCTGGCCACCATCTCGACACTGTTCCTGACGCCGGTCGCCTATCTCCTGCTCGGCCGCTTCGTCACCCCGAAGACGCATGAGGAAGCACGCCTGAAGCGCGAGCTGGAGGAAGCCGCCTACACCAATGTGGAGCCGGCGGAGTAGAGAGAAATTCCGCGATAAGCTTACTTCAGCAGCCGGCCTTCGATCGACCAGCGCGCGGCGATGAAATTGAGCGCCGCCGCCGCCGCGACGCCGCCGATCTTTGCCGGCCAAACGCCGGCGATGCCGGCGAAGAGTGCGATCGACAGCGTGGAGACGCCGAGCGAAATCAGCACCCCAAGCGAGACGAAACGCAGGAAGGCCTGATGCAGCGGGATGGTCTGGTTTCGCTCGAACGACCAGAAGCCGTTGGCCACGAAAGAGAAGATGACGGCGATCGACCAGGAGATGATGTTGGCCGGCAGCGGCGGGACATGCAGCTTGAGCAGCAGGAAAAAGCCGGCAAGGTCGATGGCCGTATTCACCAGCCCGACCATGGCAAAGCGCACGATCTTGCTGCCGGTCGAACGCTTGGGCTCGCCGCTCATCCCTTGCCGTCCATGATCTCGGCACCGGCGCGAACTAGGCTCGCGCTGAACGCGTCCGAGGCCAGGACCGCGAATTCCACCTCGCGCACGCCTTGCATCGGGTCGCGCGCCCGCAGCGTCTCGTCGACATGGCCGGGATGGCACATGAACAGGCCTCGTTCCGGCAGTGCTTCGACAGCGGCCTGGAGAACCGGAGCAAATCGCTCGGGTTGCCGCCAGTCGTAGATGCCGGCGAGCGGCTCGAAAATGCTGAAGCCGGCGCGCGCCATCGACCGGTTGAAGCCGGCGGCCACGGCCGCGATTGCCGCGACCTTCGGCGCCACGGCGGCATTGCCCAGCGACGGAGCACCGCGCAGCACCGGCTTGCCGGTCGCTTCCGTGAAACGCGTGCGTAGCCAACTGCGCACGACAGGCAGGAAATGCACATGCTGGTGCCCATCGATGAAGTCAGGCTGGCGACCAAGCGCCTCGACGAAGCGGCTGTGCTGCGCGTCGAGCTCGGCATCGATATCGCGAGCCTCGATCTGACCGCGCAGGACCGGCAGTGCCAGCGAACGCAGCGGCGGCAGCCGGCCTTCCGGCGCCAGGCTCGACCGGCCGGTGAGGGCCGGCTGGTCAGTCAAGGTAAGATGCAGCCCCATCGCGGCGCGGCCGCACAACGGCTTGATGCGCTTCGCCTCGTCAGCCCATTCCGGAAAGCCCGTCATGCAGCTGGTGCCGGTCAGACGTCCGCGACCGAGCAGATCCAGGATCGCGGCGGAGACGCCGGGCGCGAGGCCGTAATCATCGGCGATCAGGCGGATGCGCCGCGTCATGTCTCCGACACGCCTGGCGGCCTGTCCGAAACGTTGCCGCGCAGGACATCGCGCACGATATAGACCGGCCGGTCCTTGCTCTCCGAGAGCGTGACCCAGACATATTCGCCGATCAGGCCGAGCAGAGTAAGGTTGAGACCGCCAAGCAGGACGACGGCGACCATAAGGCTGGGATAGCCCGGAACGGCGATGCCGTAGAACATCACCTCGAAGAACACTTTGGCTCCATAAACGAGGCCTGCCATCGCCGCCAGCATTCCGCTCAGGCTGATGATGCGCAGCGGGATCACGGAGAAGGAGGTAAAACCCTCCAGCGAGAAGGCGATCAGGTTGAGCCGGCTCCATTTCGACGTGCCGGTGACACGGTTTTCCGGCGAATATTCTATCGCCTTCTGGCGAAAGCCGGCCCAGGCGAACAGGCCCTTGTTGAAGCGCCGCTTGTCGCGCAGGCTGGTCAGTGCGCGCACCACGGCACCGCGCATGACGCGAAAATCGCCCGCGTTCTCCGGAATGTCGAAACGCTGGCTGCTGTTGATCAGGCTGTAGAAAAGCCGCGCCAGCTGGCTGCGCCGCCAACTGGCCTCGCGGCGGTCGTTCTGCGCGTAAACGACATCGATATCCGGATGTTCCACCAGCTCGGCGATCATCTTCAGGCTGGTGTCCATCGAATGCTGAAGGTCGGCGTCCATGATCAGCGCCATGTCGCCGCGCGACTGGTCGAGGCCGGCGAGCACCGCAACCTCCTTGCCGAAATTGCGGCTGAGCCGCACGATTTCCCAGGATCCCGACAGCGCCCGCGAAAACCGCTCCGCGCCATCGTCGCGGCTGCCGTCGTCGACCAGGATCTTGTGGACTTCCATGCCGAAACGCTGCGCCACCGCAGCCTCGAGCTTGTCGAGCAATGCGGCAAAAGCCGATGCCGATTGCGCCTCATTGAAGAACGGCGCCACGATGTCGAGAACAGGTCGCGACTCAGCCATTTGCGACGGGCCTTTCATTCATCACCTTGTCTCTCGCCATCTTGTCTCTCGGCCTGGCCCAGAACCACCAGGTCAGGAAACCGGCGATGATGGTGACCGCGACTGGCCGGAACCAGGGGTATGTCAAATCCTGGATATGGCGCTCGACGCCCGTCAGCCCGGTCAAAAACAGCATCACGGACAACACCGAGGCCAGAACACCACCTCGTTCCTCGCGCCACAACAAGGCAATAGCGAGACCGGCGGGCACGGCTATCATGGCATAGGTGTTGGGCTCGACGCGCGGGTTGAAGACGCACATGTAGAACGTCGCCGTCAGGAAGATGGCGAGCCCGGCCGTTCCGCGTTCGAGCTTGCGGTCGAGCCAGAGCACCATGGAAAGCGTGAACAGGGCCATGACGATGCGCACGATCGTGGCCCCGAATTCAGGGATGGGCAGCCCCACCCTGGTAAAGGGTGCCGTGAAGTCGGTGGGGACAAAATGGCTGTTGTTGTCGACAGCCATCGAGGTCAGCATCTGGCCAAAAACACGATACTGGTCGTTCAGATAGCTGGCTGGGGCGAAAGCATAGGGCAGAGCGAGCACGAACAGCACCGCCAGCACGAGCACCGGTATCAGCCGCAAACGCAAGGCTCCGACCAACAAGAGCATGATGATCGCGGTCGGCTTGGCGATAATGGCTACCGAAGCCCAGAAGAAGGTTTCGGCGCGCCGCCCTTCGAGCGCCGACAAAGTGAGAAGCCAGCAGGCCCCGGTCAGGAGGATCGTCGCCTGGCCGTTGCGGATCGCCCCGGCGGCCATCGACAAGGCAAGAAACAGGCCGAAGGACAGCAGCCATGGCAATTCACCGCCGCCGAGCTTGCGCACCTGCCGCATCGCGGCAAAGGTCAGCACCGCGAAGCCAATCGCATGCCAGACCAGGCCGCCCAGTTGCGGCCCGAGCTTGAGTATCGGAACATAAAGCGCGGCAAAGGCCGGCGCATACAGATACCCCATCTCGGACCGGATATTGTAGAGCGGCTGGCCGGCCAGGAATTCCTGGCTGCCATATCTGTAAGCCAGCAGCACGGTGCGTGTGTCGGGTGCCAGCAGGACAAGCACAAGAACGACCAGGAACGCTGCGATCCACAGGCCAAGTCCCAAACGGTCGAAAACCGGCTTGGACATCGTCATCAAGACACCCCACAACACCCGGAACAGGCTCAGTCCAGCACTGTCCCGGCATTCGATGGCGGCGGCATATCACGGACAAAGCGGCGTGGCATAGGGGGCTAAAAGACGCCTATACCTTTGCCTTGGCCCTGACGGCCACGCAGCACCGCCCTTCTGTTGACAGTCACGAGCCTACTGAAAGCTACGTATCTTGAGTTTTTCAAATGAGACTAAGGTTTGATGAACACCTTGCCGTTGGGCTTGGCCAGTTCCGCCGGCACCCGCGCAATGGCCTCGGCGAGCGGCACCACCGCCGTCACGTCGGTCGACCAGCGCCCGTCAGAGAAACGCTTTTGCGCTTCCATGATCGCCGGACCACGCCGATCTCTAGATTGCCGCATCCATTCGCTCAGCCAGAAGCCTTCGATGTGCTTGTGCTGGAAGATCAGCTGGCCGGGCTCGCGGATGATGGTGGCGTCCGTGTCGAGCCGCCCATAGATGATCCAGCGCGCCCGTTTCGGCATCGCATGGAAGATCGCCGAGGCCAGCGGCCCGGTGACCGCATCGAGGAAGATGCGCGGCTGTTCGGCCTTCATCACCTCGCGCAGCGTGGCCTCGAAATCCGGCGCTTTCTCGTTGAGCACATGCGCCGCGCCGAGATCCTTCAGAAGCGCGATCTGCTCATCGCGGCGCACGGTGACAACAGGCCGGAACCCCTCCTCCCTGGCCAGGCCGATGATCAGCTTGCACAGCTGGCTGGCGCCGGCGGTCATGACGAAGGCCTTTTCGCCCTCCTGTTTGACGATGTCGAACATGGCGATGGCAGTGAGCGGATTGACGATCATTGCCGCGCCATCCTCGTCGCGCACGGTATCAAGCAGCGGAATGCAGGCCGCCGCCTCGGCAACGGCATAATCGGCCCATGAACCCCAGTTGCTGACGCCGGTGGCAAAGGCGACGCGCTTGCCGACGAGGCTTTTGGGATAGGGCTCATCACCGCTGGCGACGACGGTGCCGACCCCCTCGAAGCCGGCCGGCTGGCCCTTGGCGCGCGGCTGGCCATACTGACCCTTAATGAAGGCGACATCGGACGGATTGATCGAAGCCAGGCTGACCTTGATCAGCACCTGGCTCGGTCCGGGCGCCGGCACCGCGATGCTGCCCGGCTGCAGATAAGGCTCCATCGCTTCCAGCGCGCTGCCGCTCGGCGTTCTGGTGTAGCCGTCGCCGACAAGCAGCAGCGCCTTCATTTCGGAGGGGATCGTCATTGGTGACACTCCTTGGTTGTCGGCGGAAAACCGCGGCCGCAGCCCGATCTGCCGCTCAAATCTTCTCCTGCGTGTATTTCTTCAGCTCCGTGCGTGCCACCTGCCGACGATGCACCGCGTCAGGCCCGTCGGCTAGGCGCAATGTCCTCAGATGCGTCCACGAGCGCGCCAGCGGCGTGTCCTGGCTGATGCCTTGCGCGCCGAACATCTGCACCGCCTCGTCGGTGACCTTCAGCGCAACGCGCGGCGCGATGACCTTGATCTGGCTGATCCAAGGGGCCGCAGCGCGCGCATCGCCCTGGTCGATCATCCACGCCGCCTTGAGGCAGAGCAGCCGGGCCATCTCGATCTCCATGCGGCATTCGGCGATGATGTCGAAATTGGCGCCGAGCTTTGCCAGCTTCTTGCCGAAGGCTTCGCGGCGCACCGAACGCTGGCACAGCAACTCCAGCGCCATTTCGGCCTGGCCGATGGCGCGCATGCAGTGATGGATGCGGCCTGGGCCAAGCCGCCCTTGGGCGATCTCGAATCCCCTGCCCTCGCCAAGGATCAGGTTCGACGCGGGTACCCGGACATTGTCGAAGCGAAGGTGCATATGGCCATGCGGCGCGTCGTCGTCGCCATAGACCTGCATGGCGCGGACCTTGGTGACGCCTTTTGTGTCCGACGGCACCAGGATCATCGAATGGCGGCGGTGCTGCGGTTCCTGATCGCCGCCGGTCCGCACCATGACGATGTAGATGGCGCAGCGCGGATCGCCGGCGCCCGACGCCCACCATTTCTCGCCATTGAGCACATAGTCGTCGCCCTGGCGCTCGCAGCACATCACAATGTTGGTGGCGTCGGATGACGCGACATCGGGCTCGGTCATCAGATAGGCCGAGCGGATTTTCCCATCCAAAAGCGGTTCAAGCCATTTCTTCTTGTGCTCGGCCGAGCCATAGCGCTCCAGCACTTCCATATTGCCGGTGTCGGGCGCCGAGCAGTTGAAGGTTTCGGCGCCGAGATGCGCCTTGCCCATCTCCTCGGCGAGATAGGCGTATTCGACGGTGGACAGGCCATAGCCGCGTTCCGAGCCGGTCAGCCAGAAATTCCACAGCCCGCGTTCCCTTGCGGTCTTCTTCAGCCCTTCGAGGATCTCGCTCTGCCGCACGCTGTAGATCCAGCGGTCGCCTGCCTTGCCGACTTCGCTCAGGAATTCATGGTCGAGCGGCATGATCTCGTCGCGCACCATGGCCGCGACGCGGGCGTGGATCGGCTTCAGCCGCTCGGTCATGCCGAGATTCATCTCTGTCATCGGTCGCTAACCCTTCATAGAGGCCAGGCATTTTGTCAGTGGCAAGGATGACCGTACTTCGGATAGCCTTGTCAACGCGAACTCTTTGCCCAAATACCGAGGCGAAGTGCGGAGGATTGATGGCCTATCTCGACGAGTTGTTTTCGGTGGCCGGCAAGACCGCGCTGGTGACGGGCGCGGCGACCGGCATCGGCCGCATGGCGGCGACCGCACTGGTCAGGGCCGGCGCCACCGTGATGATCGCCTCGCGCAAGGGCGAGGACTGTGTCAAGGTCGCCAATGAGCTGAACGGGCTCGGCGCGTCAGGACGGGCCGATGGCTTCGCCGGCGATGTCGCCAGTGAGGCCGGCATCGCCGCCCTCGTCGCCGAGGTCAAGGCGCGGACCGACAGGCTCGATATTCTGGTCAACAATGCCGGCGTTTCCTGGGGTGCGCCGCTGGAGAGTTTCCCTTATTCGGCATGGGCCAAGGTGTTCGGCGTCAATGTCACCGCAGTCTTCCATCTGACGCGCGAATTGCTGCCGCTGCTCGAAGCCGCCGCCAGCGATGCCGATCCGGCCCGTGTGATCAATCTGGGTTCAGTGATGGGCACGCAGCCGCTGGCCGACGACGCCTATTCCTACACCGCCTCGAAGGCCGCCGTGCATCACCTGACGCGCACGCTCGCACTTGAATTCGCCGCCCGCCGCATCACCGTCAACGCCTTTGCTCCCGGGCCCTTCCAGAGCCGCATGACGGCGTTTGCCACCGGTACGGATGAACAGGCCAAGCATGTCGGCAGCCATGTTCCGATCGGCCGTATCGGCACAGCGGATGACATTGCCGGCGCAACGCTCTATTTGTGCAGCCGTGCGGGCAGCTATGTCACCGGCGCCATCCTGCCGATCGACGGCGGGCAGTCGGTGCAGCATGGGTTGACCTTGTTCAAGGAATGACATTTTCCGGCCGTAGAAGCCGGAGGTGAACTGGAGGACATGCGCGTGGAACCAATCAGTCTCGATGTGCTTCTGGCCAGTGTCGGCAAGGAGGTTGGCATCTCGCCATGGCGGGTGGTGACGCAGCGCATGATCGACCAGTTCGCCGACGCCACCGACGACCACCAGTTCATCCACTGTGACCCCGAGCGGGCCAAGCGCGAGACGCCGTTCGGCGGCACCATCGCGCATGGTTTCCTGTCGTTGTCGCTGCTCTCGGCAATGACGTTCGAGACCATGCCGCCGCTGGAAAACGGCAAGATGGGCGTCAACCATGGTTTCGATTCGCTGCGCTTCCTGGCGCCGGTAAAGACCGGCGCGCGCATCCGCACCCATTTCGTGCTGGCCGACGTCAAGGTCAGGCCGTCGGGCTGGGTGCAGACGGCGCATGACGTGACGATCGAGATCGAGGGCTCGAAGAAGCCGGCGCTGACCGCCCGCTGGCTGACGCTCACCCTGATCGAACGCCAGCCCGAGACCGCATGAGCGACCCGAACGCGCTCGACCAGGCAGCGCTTGCGCCTTATCTCAAGGCGGAAATCCCGGGCTTTTCCGGGCTCGCTGCCATCGAAAAATTCAAATCCGGCCAGTCGAACCCGACCTATCTCATCACGGCGACCAGCGGCCGCTATGTGCTGCGCGCCAAGCCGCCGGGCCAGTTGCTGAAATCGGCGCATCAGGTCGACCGCGAATTCACCGTGATGAAGGCACTTGCCGGCACCGCCGTGCCGGTGCCCGAAATGCTGCATCTGTCGGCCGAGGATTCGCCGATCGGCCGCATGTTCTATGTCATGGATTTCCTCGACGGCCGCATCTTCTGGGATCCGGGATTGCCTGAAGCGCGCGACAATGACGAGCGCGCCGCCATCTACGACGCTATGAACGGCACGCTCGCGGCCCTGCACGATGTCGACGTCGAGGCCGTGGGTCTCTCTGACTTCGGCCGGCCAGGCAGTTATTTCGAACGGCAACTGGCGCGCTGGACCAGCCAGTATCGCGCCTCGGAGACCGGCACCATTGCCGACATGGACCGGCTGATTGCCTGGCTGGAGACGCACATACCAGCCGATGACGGCCTGATATCGTTGGTCCATGGCGACTACCGGCTGGACAATCTGATCTTTGCGCCGGACCAGCCAAAGGTCATCGCGGTGCTCGACTGGGAGCTGTCGACGCTTGGCCATCCGTTCGCCGACATCGCCTATCAATGCATGCAATGGCGCCTGCCGCACGCATCGGGCTTTCGCGGCCTGGGCGGCGTCGACCGTGGCGCACTCGGTCTGCCCTCCGAAGAAGAGTATGTCGCCGCCTATTGCCGGCGGCGCGGGCTCACCGGCATCGGCAACTGGACCTTCTTCCTCGCTTTCTCCTTCTTCCGGTTGGCGGCGATCTGCCAGGGCGTCTACAAGCGCGCGCTGGACGGCAATGCCTCCAATCCCGAAAAGGCGAAAACCTATGGCGAGGCGGTGAAGCTGCTTTCGCATCTTGCCGCCAAGCTGATCGACAAGCAGGGGGAGACGTGATGGCCCGTTTTGACGGAGCAACGGTGCTGATCAGCGGTGCCGCCGGCGGGCTCGGCCGGGGTGCCGCGAAGGGCTTTGCCACCGAGGGCGCGCGGCTGGTGCTGTCGGACATCGACGAAAAGGCGCTCGCCGATCTTGCTGCTTCCTTGCCGGCCGAGACAGCGATCCTTGCCGGCAACATAGCGGATGAGAAACTCTCCGAGGATCTGGTCAGGCTGGCTGTCGAAAAGTTCGGCCGCTTGGATGTCGCCATCAACAATGCCGGCATCGTCCAGAGTTTCGTGCGCCTGCCGCAAGTGCCGTCGGACGAAGCCCGCCGCGTGCTGGAGATCGACCTGCTCGGCGTCTTCTATGCCATGAAGCACCAGATCCCGCAGATGGAGCGGCAGTTCAAGGCTACGGCCAGGGGCGGCGTCATCGTCAACATCGCCTCGGTTGCAGGTCTGGTTGGCGCGCCAAAACTTTCGGTCTATGCCGCAGCCAAACATGGCGTTGTCGGGTTGACCAAATCGGCCGCCGCCGAATATGCGACCAAGGGTGTGCGGATCAACGCCATCTGCCCCGCTCACACGAGAACCGCCATGGTGGACGGGTTTGTCCGCGTTTCCGGCGCGCCGGAGGCTGAAGCGCTGGCGGAACTGACACGTGGCGTGCCGATGAAGCGGGTGGCGGAAGTCGACGAGATCATCACCGCGATCCTGTTCGCCGCCGACCCGGCCAATTCCTTCATGACCGGCCATGCGCTGGCCATCGACGGCGGCGTCGGCGCAATCTGATCCCTGGCGATCCAGCCAGATGCCGTGTGGGAACTTCCCGCGCCCTTGTCCGTTTCCGTACAGCGTATATAACTTAGCCAGGCACCAACCCCAGACACCGAGGAAAGGCACCAGACGTGCCGCAAAGCGTCCAGACACGCCGCGAGAAACAAAAGGCCGAACTGCGCTCCGAACTGGTCGAAGCCGCGCACAAGCTCGTTCAGGAAGAGGGCTATGATGGCTTGACTATCCGCAAGCTGGCCAAGCGGGTCGGCTACGCGCCGATGTCGGTCTATTCCTATTTCGCCGACAAGCAGGACATCCTGTTCGCGCTTGCCGAAGATGCCTTCGAAACGCTTGCCCGCCGCATCGAGGAGCATCCGTCCGACGATCCGATCGAGGCCTTGAAGGTCGTCATGACCGAATATGCCGCCTTCGGGCTCGGCAATCCCAACGAATACCGCACCGTCTTCATGACCGAAAAGACCAAGCTGCCGGAAGGCAGGAGCTATGAAGATATGGAAGAGGGCAACCCTGCGATGAAAGCGCTCATCAAGCGGGTCGAGGCCTGCATCGCCGCGGGCAAATTGCACGGTGATGCGCGCGCCATCGCCACCATGCTGTGGGCGGTGGGCCACGGTACCATATCGCTGCTGATCACTTTTCCGTTCTATCCCTTCGGCGACCCGCAGGCTTTCGTGAAGCGGATGTGCGATTCCACCCTTGCCTCGCTCAGCACGCAAAACGTGCCGCCGCTGACCGAAACACCGGTCAACTGCTGAGCCGGCAATTCTGACATCTGACCCGATCGGATCGTAAGGCGCTGCTGTGTCAGTGCGTCGCTATTTTGGTCATTCAAAAAAATTTGTCGTACGTGTACGTTTTCTGACTTGAAGATCGGCGCCTCCAGACGTATCTGTACGTTGTATCGTACATGTACGGAAAAGATTCAAACGCTAAACTGGAGACTGACCATGAAAAAGATCGTCCTCACCCTCGCCGCCGTGCTGGCTCTTTCGGGCTCGGCTTTCGCCGCCAACACCACCCACCCGGTCAAGCAGGTGCCGGCTGCGACCTGCGTCGACACCAAGACCAATGTGAAGCTCGATTGCGCTTCGACCGGCTCGGTCGAGAAGAAGAGCGCCACGGAAAACACCGTTGACAGCAAGGGCCCGCGCCTTGGCATCAGCATCAACCCGTGGATCGTGCCGAGCGCATTCTAAGATTTGCGCCAAACGCTTCTGGACGGCACAAGCCGGCAAAGCAATTCCAGGAAAAGTGTGGGCGGTTTTGCGTCTGGAATTGCGTCAAGAAGAAGAGTTAGAGCAATTCGCCGTTTCCGTGAAACGGTAAAGTGCTCTAGGTGTGAGCTTTCGGGAGGTTGTCCATTCGGACCGGATCGAGGAGACTGGAGTTACCAGGCTTCAGCATCCACCGGAGGGTCCGAATGAACATCCACAAGAATGCCCGTCTCACGCCGCTGCGTCGAGAGGAGATGGCGCTGTCGGTGATAGAAGGCGCTCTTTCCCAAGCCCATGCGGCGCGCGTCTACGGCGTGACGGCCAAGATCGTGGCGCGCTGGGTCGAGCGTTATAAGGTCGAAG